>CAVXYA010000011.1:0-358766 GCA_963765955.1 uncultured Acidimicrobiia bacterium | reverse complement strand
AGGGCCGGCGTTGATCACGTCGCCGACGCCGTACTGGTCCTCTATGAGCATGAAGATCCCCGACAGGAAGTCGCGCACCAGGTTCTGGGCGCCGAACCCGAGGGCCACGCCGGCGATCCCTGCCCCGGCCAGGAGAGGCCCGAGCTCGAGACCCACCTCAGCGAAGGCCATGAGCGCGGCCATCGTCCACACGGTGAAGGAGGCGACGCTGCCCAGGAGGGCGCCGATCGTGTCCGCTCGTTGGCTGGCCCTCACCGACAGGGCGGGCGCCGTGCGCAGGAGCGTCCCCGCCGAGCGGTCGACGGCCGACGCAACGTCGGCCCTCACGTCACCGAGGCCCTTCGTGAAGCGTCGGATCGCCCGCCGCAGGACACGGGCAGTGATCCACGCCACGAGCAGTATCAAACCGATTCTGGCTGGTCGCGCCACAAAGACGTCGCTGGCCCGGGCCACCACCTCGTTGCCGGTCAGCCGGTAGACGGTGTCGCAGAGGGCGCCCGAGTGCTCGGGTGCCCCGCAGGCTTCCTCGGGCACGGCTATCTGGGTCAGAACCGACAGGATCCTCGCTGGTCAACTCCTCTCGCCTGGCCGTGGGCCTCAGCTCCTCGGGTTCCGCCGCCGACACCTGGCGACACGAGCAGCCGGTCTGTCGCTCACGACGCGGTCGGAACCCCGGCCATCCTACCGAGTCCTCGACCGGACATCGCGCTGGCTCGCCGGCGGCGACGTCGCGGCGAGGTGGGCGGAACCCCCGGGCTTACTCGTGATGGCGGCCGTGGACCAGAAGGCCACCGGCGACGAGGCCCAGCACCAGACTGGCGAAGAGAGCGACCCACAGGGGCGCGGTGACCTCTGGGATCAGAAACCGGATCGTGGTTGACCGCCGGTTCTCGAGGACGAAGATCACGGCCAGCACCACGAGCACAAGTCCGGCGGTCTGCCGAGGGGTGAACGGGAACCAGCGACTGAGACGCTTGGAGTCCATGCCCGCAGGGTATCGGGCGCTGCTCGCCCCTCGGCATCCCGGACCACGCCGCACGGCGGCATCACCGGGTGAAGCGGGAGTCGGGCGTGGACCTCGACACGGTTGTGGGGGAGAAGCCGCCGGCGCATCTCGAGGCAGCTGAGGGTGGAGGCGACGCGCGAGCATCTTCGCATGGCCGACGATCAGCCCGACCAACCAGGGGCCGTTGTGGGTCGCGGGTCGCGGCGTTCTTCGATCGGGCGGCGCATGTTCGCCGTTGCCGCCGTAATGGGCTTGGGCATGGTCGGAGCCTGTGCCGCCCTGGCCATCGAACCAGTCACCCGGGGGACGGTCGGACCTGGCTCGGTGGCCGTTCGTGCCTCGTTGGGCGGCCGCCCAACGACAGAGCTGGAGCTCCCTCCCCTCGGAGCGCTCTCGGCTCGCACGCACCGGTCACCCCTGAAGCTGTCGGCGACGGTCCAGCAACTCGACATCCAGGAGCTCCAGCGCCTTCTGGCCGGCAGTGACCCAGAGCTCGCCCTCCGCAGGTCGATCACGCAGGACGTCGAGCCTCTGCTGCGCGCCTTCGTGGTTCGCACGCTCATCTTCTCGGGTGTCGTCGGGGGACTCCTCGGAGCGGTTGTCCCGCGCCGGCGGCCGACTCTGGTGGTGGCCGGCATCACGGGGGGTGTGGCGGGCGCGGCGCTGGTCCTCGGGCTGACGTGGACCACGTTCGACGCCGGAGCTTTCGAGTCTCCGCAGTTCGTGGGTCCGCTGGAGGAAGCGCCGCACGTGCTGCAAACCATCCAGCGCCATGTCGACAGCTTCGAGGACGTGCGAGGGCGCGTCGACATCCTGAGTCGCCAGCTCACGAACCTGTACCAGGCGGCATCGGCCGAGCCCCAGCCAGGTCCCACTGATACGGCGATCCTGCACGTCAGTGACATCCACCTCAACCCTCTGGGCCTCGAGTTCGCCTCGCGGCTGGCCCGGGAGTTCGGGACCCGAGCCATCGTGGACACTGGTGACCTGACGTCGTTCGGCCTCCCTGTCGAAGCCCGCATCGGAGACATCCTCCGCACCATGCCCGTGCCGTACTACTTCGTCCCCGGAAACCATGACTCGCCCGAAGTCCGCACCGCCCTGGCGGGGGTCGCCAATGTGACCGTGCTCGACGGTCAGCTCGTCGAGATCGGCGGCGTCCGGGTTCTCGGGGTCGCCGACCCGACGTTCACCGCCGACAACAAGACGAGCCCCGCGGAGGCGAAGGACGCCAAGACCCAGGAGGCGCCGATCGTCGCCCAGCTCGTCCAGGAGCTCGGCCCGGACGTGCTCGCGGTCCACGATCCGGTGTTGGGCGCAGAGGCGGCCGGAGCCGTCCCTCTGGTCATCCAAGGTCACACCCATCGGCGGCGATCTGAGCTCCGCTCCGGCACGAGGTTCCTCACCGTTGGAACGTCCGGCGCGAGTGGGCTCGGCGCCTTCACCGTTTCGACCGCGCTGGCGTACGAGGCGGAGGTGCTCCACTTCCGGGGCGGACAGCTGGTTGCTGTCGACTACGTGTCGCTGGCCGGAGTGGAGGGCAGCTTCCGGGTCGACCGCGAGGTGGTGCCCCGCGCACCCGCGGCCTGATCAGCGGGCAGGGGGGATCAGACCGCGGGTGTCTCGCCGTAGACGAGCACCGTCGACCCCATGGGCATGAGCCCGAAGTCCCAGATGAAGTCCATGGCCGCAAAGCTGACGCGAGCGCAACCGTGGGAGACGGGGAATGGCGGAATGCTGCCGTACCCGTGGACCGCGATCCCGTCCTCGTGGAAGTACTTCGGCCGGTAGAGGGGCCCGAGATTGCCGTCCTCCCACCCGTCCGTCTCCCAGAACACGGAGTGGGTGCCGGGGGGAGTATCGGCGAGCGCGGTGTAGCCGTGCGGGTGGTCATACGGCAGCTCCGTCCCCGTCGACGTGTTGAAGACCCAGTCGATCCTGCCGTCGATGACGCTGAAGAGGACTTGGCGCGCCTTGTCGATCTCGATCACCCGTCCTGCTCGACTCTGGGGTACGGGCGAGGACGGATTGGCGAGGGCAGCCCGGGTCTGGGGTCCCACCCGGCCGTCGACGGCAATGTCGTTCGCCTTCTGGAAGGCGTAGACAGCCTGTTGGGTGAGCTGACCGAACGCCCCGTCCGCCGAGCCGAGCCAGTAACGGAGGGCGGTGAGCCGCTCCTGCACGGCGAGAACGTCAGGGCCCTCATCTTCCCGACCCAAGACCGCAGGTGTCGGGGGCACGGTGGTCGGGGGCACGGTGGTCGGGGGCACGGTGGTCGGGGGCACGGTGGTCGGGGGCACGGTGGTCGGGGGCACGGTGGTCGGGGGCACGGTGGTCGGGGGCACGGTGGTCGGGGGCACGGTGGTCGGGGGCACGGTGGTCGGGGGCACGGTGGTCGGGGGCGGAGTCGCAGGGGGGTCCGTCGTGGGCGGGACGGTGGTGGGGGCCTCTGTCGTGGGGGGCACCGTCGAGGGTCCGGAGGTCGTTGATGGAACTGGGGCGATCGTTTCCGTCGAACCGGCAATGGTCGTTGAGGTCGGCACCGGCGTGGTCAGCCCGGCGTCCTCAGGACTGCCGCAGCCAATTGCCAGGGCGAGGAGCGCCACAGGAACCAGAACCTGCCAACTGAAGCCCATGGCTCGGCGCCTCGCCGGGTCGCCGGGATCGAAGCCGGTGCCGGAGAACGGGCGCCGAGCGGCCGCAATCAAACCCTGCTGGCCTCGACGCCGTGCGCCAGCGACGCCACTGGCCGGTCCTTCTTCGTCGGACTTGCAGGCGGCCACGGTCGCTCCTTCTCGGCGTGCCTAGCTTTCGAATGCGAGCTGCTTGCTCGCGTCGAGCGCGGCTACCGCCAGTATTGCCTGCCGCCGAAGTGCCGCGACAAGGACCACATCGCCCCATCCACTCGCCACCCCGCAGCCGACCTTCGGGAGTCGCCGTAGCATCCGGTCGGTGGGATCACGCCGGGCATCGTCGCAAGCCAGGTGGCGGGCCCAGGGCGGGGACCGACGCCGGACACCGACCCCCTTCCGCCGGCTGGCCGAGGTGCAGGTCCTTCACGCCGCGGGCGACGGCATGGTGGCCGTTGCCCTCGCCAACACCCTCTTCTTCGCCGTCCCGATCGGCGAGGCACGCGACAAGGTTGGCCTGTATCTGGCGCTCACCCTGGCGCCTTTCGCCGCCCTTTCCCCGCTCGTCGGACCCTGGCTCGACCGACGATCTGGCACCTACCGGCTCGCGATCATCTTCGCCGCGGGAGGCCGGGCCGTCCTCGCTCTCCTTCTCGCTACCCGCACCGACCGTGTCGCCCTGTACCCCTTGGCCTTCGGGCTCCTCGTCCTGTCCCGGATGCACGGCGTCAGCCGCAGCGCGCTCATGCCCGACGTGCTTCCGCGGGACCGGTCGCCTATGTGGGGGAACGCCAGACTGGCCGTGCTTTCCGTCGTGGGGGGGACTCTCGGGGCCGGTCTGGCGGCAGGGGCAAATGTGATCAGCGGGTCGGGACTGGCTTTGGGCTTCGCCGTCGTCGTGTTCTCTGCTGCGGTCGTGCCCGGGGCGCGTATCCCCCGTAGTCCTACGGAGGGCAGGGACCCCGTCGAGGCCGGCGACTACCGGGCGCTGCTCAGCTCGCGCCTGCTGGCCGGAGGGGTGGCGATGGGTGCCAGCAGGGCGGCGGTGGGCTTCCTCACGTTCCTCCTGGCGTTCCTGCTCCGGGCCGAGGGCGAGCAGGGCCGGGGGTTTGCAGTGGTGATCGCCGGTGCTGGCATCGGTGGCTTCGCCGGTGCGGTCCTGGCGCCAGCCCTTCGCGCCCTAGTCCGGGAGACGTTGCTCCTCCAGCTCAGCCTGGGAGCGACGGCGGTGGCGGCGCTCTGGGCCGGGGGGTCCTTCGATGTGCCGCGTGCGGCAGTGGTGGCGGGCGTCGTAGGACTGGCGACGGCGAGCGGTCGACTGGCGTTCGACAGCCTTCTCCAGGTTGACGCACCCTCGACCGTGCGGGGCCGCACCTTCGCCCGCTACGAGACAATCTTCCAGCTCTGCTGGGTCAGCGGCGCCGGCCTCGCCACCGCCGTGCCCTTCCGGGCCAGCGCCGGCATGCGCAGCCTGGCGCTCATCGCGTCAGGCGGAGTGGCGCTCTCCATTCTCGGGCTGATCCGACGCCGGCCCACAGGCCGACGGACAACGGGCGCTCCCGGTAGGGCGGAGTGAGGGCTCAACTCGGCTGTACAGCCGGCTCCGACCTCTCTCGCGGCCGCCTCCGCCTGCGCCGCCCCCGCAGCGACACCTCCCCCTGACGTTGGAGACGGAGGGCCAAGAGCGTGCTCGTCATGAGCTCGACGCCAGAGCAGGACCGTTGGTCCCGTTCTCCCGCCAGCAGATAGCTGGCTTCGTACAGCTGATCTTCGCCGCCGTACTCATCGTCGAAAACCGCCGGTCGACGACGATCTGCATCCTGATCCGGAGGTGATGGCGCCCAGGTGGCTGGCACTGTTCGCCAGCCTGGTGGTGGGCGTCGTCGCCGGCGCCCTCCTCGCCCTCCTCGCCCGCCGTAGCCGCGCTCGACCCCGTCCCCCGCCGAACCCGGTAGGGCGACGCATTTCCCGGCTAGACATACCCTGACCCACCTCCGCGGCGCCGTCCGGTGGTCATCGTCGCCCTCGTCGTCTCGGCCTTCGGGTAGGAACGGGACGAAGACTTGAAGGAACAGGTGTTCGAGAGTGGGGAGCGGCGGCACCGGTCGTCGCTGGTTCGAGATGGCGTGGCCTCGCGCCTCCGGAAGAACCCCAAAATTGGAACGTGCTCGCTGTGAACGCGCCCGATTGCGAGGTCGCCGGGTTCGGGGGCTGTCCGGGAGGCCCGACGCCGGCGAGAGGGTTCCCGGCGAGGAGCTCTCCAACTCGAATCGATCTCCAAGAGACCTCCCACGCCTGCGGCAGACTGCGGGGCCAATCACTCTTATCCCCGCCAGCGGAGTCCCGAGTCCACACCGCCAGTCACGGTGGGCCGGATCGGGTTGACATTCCCATGTTCAGCCAGGAGATGTGGTCGTACTACTGCAGACGCGCCTGATCTGCGTCTACCGCTCGACGGCGGGCTGGATCGGCAACCAGACGCGGTACTTCCGGGTGCCGCCTAAGGACGCACGATCCGAGCGTGCACCTCATCAGGTGGCGCTTCGTCGGTCGAGTGCGGGGGCGACAACCCGAAGGCCACCAAGTGGCGGACGGCGATGATCCCGGCCGTCGCGCCCAAGCGCTCGAGCTGTGGTCCGTGCGCCAGACGCAGCAAGCCCGCGGCGACCCACAATTCGAGCGCGGCGTCGAGGCCGTCGGCCACCGGCCCACCGCCGCCTCCAGCAGAAACACCGCCACACCAGCCAGGCGTGACCAGAAGGGAGGCGGTGTCGACCACCGATATCATCGCGGCTGCGAGCCCGGTTCGGCGAGTTCTTGGTGCTCGCGACGAATCCTATGAGGAAGAAGTTCAACGCCGTCGTATCGCGGCCACCGCGGCCAGTTCGCCGATCCGCCTGACCGTCGCAGCGACCGCCGTCCACAGGATGTCGTAGGCGAGCTGGAACTCGAACCCAAGGCCAGGAACCGACCCAGCTGACGGGCACGAAACGGGCGGCGTTGCGATCACGCACGGCGGTGATGACGAAGCGGACGAACGCCACCGCGGGCACCGGCGAAGATCACGACGGCAGCGGCGAACTCGACCAAACGAACCACCAGGTCGACGGCGTTCCGCAGCGTCCGTTCCGAGATGAGGTCACTCAACCGGCCCCGCCCTCGGCCGACCCCGCCGGCGACGTGGGCCACGCTTCCGGCGGGGGTCACCTCGCCACCGCGAAGGGCCGCGGCCCAGCTCGACGTGGCCTGGAGGGCGACGACCTGGCACGGCATCTCGATGCCGTGGGCGTCGAACGCGCTCTTGACCGCCTCGATGGCCCGGCCCACTGTCCGCCGCATCTCGAGTTGGTGCGAGTCGCACCAGAACTGCACGGTGAGGTCGACGGTGGAGCTCGGCCAGCTCCACGTAGATCGCCTCCGGCGCCGGATCCGCGGCCACGCCGTCCACCCCCGCCACCGCGTCGGCGGCGATCGTGCGGGCGGCCGCCATGTCGGCCTCGTAGGCGATACCCACGACGAAGCCGGCCCTGATCCGCTGGTGGGCGGTCTGGACGTGGATCACGTCGGTGTACACCTTGGCGTTGGGTACCAGGACGCGGCGGCCGTCGAAGGTCGTGATCACCGTCTCGCGGATGTTGATCTCCTCCACCGTGCCCATCACCTCACCGGCCCTGATCTGGTCACCTCCCCGGAACGGCTGGCGGAACAGCAGCAGGATGCCGGCCAGCATGTTCTGGAGGATGTCCTGGAAGGCGAAGCCGGCGGCGATGGTGAGCACGCCGGCGCCGGTGAGGACGTCGACGGGCCGGACGGACGGAAACACGATCGTGACTGCCAGCAGGACGCCCGAGACGCTCATGGCCGACGAGGTGAGCTTGGCGAAGACACGGGCGAAGCTGGGTGTGCGGCGCCGGACGAGCCGCCGCCGGATGAGGGGGCGCAGGAGGCGACCGGTGACGACGAAGGCGGCCAGGACGCCGACGGCGATCCCGACTCGTGGAAGTGCGCCCACGAAGGTGTCCCAGGCACCCGTCGCCGATTCCTGCAACTCCTCGACGTCGGAGGCCTGCGTCACCAGTGAGGCCATGCGGGGGGCGGGCACGGGGCACGCTTACCCGTGGACAAGTCCGGAAATGCGGGTCACCGACCGGGAGGGATCGTCATGGAGCAATGGTTCGGATCGACGTGGACCACGATCGGCTACGTGATCCTCAGCACGGTCGCGATCTACCTGTCGGCGGTGGTTGCCATTCGCCTGGCCGGGCGGCGCACCCTGGCGGAGCTGTCCGCGTTCGACGTGGTGGTCACCATCGCGCTGGGAACCCTGGTTTCGTCGACCGCCGTCAGTGCCGAGCCGAGCTATGCCCAGGGGCTGGCGGCGCTGATCACGCTTCTGGGGCTCCAAGTGGGGATCGGCGCCCTCCGCCGGCGATTTCCCGGCCTGCAGAGACTTTTGGACTTCAAGCCGGAGACGGTCGTGGAGGATGGCCGGCTGAGCCTGCCGCGGGGGCCACTGACATCCCAGCTCACGGAACAGGAGCTTTGGAGCAAGCTTCGGCAGGCCGGCGTCTTCGAGCTGGGCAACGTCTCCCTGGTCGTGCTGGAACCCACCGGTGGCATTTCGATCAGCCGGACCGACCCCGGTTGACGCGGCGGTCCGCGCCGTCATCACTCACAGTGGCCTCGGGGCTCGAGCGCGACCATGAGCGCCCCATGGTCGGCTGCACTGAGCGGGCGCGAAACCGGACCGCGCCTCACCGGGGGTGCGGCGACAGGCTGTACTGGGCCACCACCATGTCCGCGGCATCGTTCTCCGACTCGAGGGTGGGCGCCTCCGTGGCGCTGACCCGCAGGCGGTGGTCCTCGCTGATCCAGTCTGCCCGGAACGTGCCCACCCCGAGCTTCTCGATCTCCGCCTCCATCTGCCAGCGCTCGTCGAGCGCGTCCCGATAGAACTCGAGGATCTGCGACGGCGAAGCCCCCGCGGCCCCGTAGCTGCGGGTCACCATGCCGCCCACATCGGTTCTCGGCCCGACGGGCTCGCTGCGAGGGAACTGCGGAAGGTCATCGAAGCGGCCCTGCTCGAAGGTCGTGTCCCCCGGGACGGGCTGCGCCGCAGGATCGGCGTCACCGGATCGGCAGCCGGTGGTGGCGACCGCGACCACGACGGCCGCCACCAGGAGATGGCCTCGGCGGGTGATCACCGATCGCGCCCCCCGGCCCGCACCGGTGGAGCGAAGCGCCACCGGTGTAGGCCGCCGGACACCCAGCACGGTCGGGTCAACTCTCGACTAGGAGCTGGTTGCTGACGTCGACGACGCCGGGGGTGTCCCAGGAGTCGTCGCCCGCAGCCCGCTTGGCCCGCGAGGTGCTCACGGTTCCGGTCAGGATCACCACGTCGCGCTTGACGTCGACGGTGAGTCGTCGTCCTTCGTGCACTGGTTCTCCCGCAGCCGGTCCACGATCATCGACTTGATGTCACGGTCGGTCGGCTCCGGCGGCTCGGCGTCGTACCAGCCGTAGTAGTACCGCTCCTGGGGGTACGTCCACATCGGATAGGTCGTCAGCATCTGATTCTCCTTCGGGTGCGACGGTCGGTGCACCGCGTGCCTACCCACGGCCGGACGGTCCTCGGTCGTTCGGCGGCGGATTGTTACGCCGCTGTCGCGCACTCGACGCCGCCTTCGAGCCGGCGGGAAGCGACGGCAGGCTCAGGAGGAGGGTGGCGAAGGGCGGGGTGCCTGCCGCAGCCGGCGCGTGATGGGAAGCCCGAACCAGAACCACAGGAACCAACCCGCGGTCGACACCCCGGCCACCACCGCCGCCCCACGGGCGTAGATGAGATCGGCCACCAGGAAGACCACCCCGCTGACGGCCAAGGCCAGCAGCAGGAGGCTGGCCACGGCCATCCGGGTGGCCGAGATCAGGAGCCGTTCCTTGTCCCCGCCCCGAAAGCGCAGGCGATGGTAGGCCGATGGCGCGATCAGCAGGGCAGTGGCCGCCGCCGTCATCACCAGGGTGGCGAAGTACACATGGCGCTGCAGTGAAGTGATCGACTCGAACCGCTGGGTGAAGGCGACACCGAGCAGGAACGCGAACAGGACCTCGGCCCCCGGGATCGCCACCCTCACCTCCTCGAGCAACTCGTTGAGCTCGCGGTCGATGCGCTCCTTGCGGTCCTCGGTCATGGCAGCAACATCAGGACGGCAGTGATGCGGATGACGAGCCGCGACAGCATGGCCACCACCGAGCGCGGGACGACGCCGTACACGCCCGAGTGCCTACCCACCGGCACGCGCCTCCCCACTCGGCCGGCGGGCCGGGCGCGTCGACGCTGTACCCCGTCACAACTCGGCAACAAAGCGCCAGCCGGCGCGCCCGACGGGCAGGGCGCAGGGGAACGGGTGCAATTGGGTCAAGGCACCGAGACGCCCGTCGGAGAAAGGGGGTTGGGTGATGGGGCGACGGAGGATCGGCGACCATCGCGAGCCCAGTTTGGGGAGGCGGCTGGGGCCCCTCCTCGGCCTGCTCCTGGTGTGCTTGATGGCGGGTCTGCTGGTGGCCGCGGCCGTGGGGGGAGCGTCGCGGCTCGTCGCCGACGGCGCCCGGCGCATGTCCGGCCTCGCCCCCGCCCTGGGCCCGGTTCCCGCACTCTCCGACATCGCCCGGCCCCTGTCCCAGCCGAGCGTGGTCGTGGCGGGCGACGGGACCGTGCTGGGCCGCTTCCAGCCGGAGGAGCTGCACGTTCCGCTGGCCCCGGACGAGATCCCGGGCCCGGTGGCGACGGCGGTCGTGGCGGCCGAGGACGGGGACTTCGGCTCCATCCCGGCGTCGACGTCACCGCCGTGGTCCGGGCGCTGGCCGAGAACCTCTCGAGCGGGCGGGTGGTGCAAGGAGGCTCGACGATCACCCAGCAGCTGGTCAAGAACGCCTTCACCGACGGCGACCGCACGCTGCAGCGAAAGCTGGACGAGCTGCGCCTGGCGCTGCAGGTCGACCGCAGCTACGACAAGGAGGAGATTCTCGCCGCCTACCTGAACTCGACGTTCTTCGGCGAAGGGGCGATCGGGATCGAAGCCGCGGCCCGAACCTACCTGCGCAAGCCGGCCCACGAGCTCTCCCTCGGGGAGGCCGCGCTGCTGGCGGGGATCATCCCCGCGCCCAGCGAGACGAACCCTCGCCACGCCCCCCAGCGTGCCGAGGCCCGCCGCCAGGTGGTCCTCGACCGGGTGGCGGAGGCAGGGTTGGCGACACCCGACGAGATCGCCGCCGCTCGGGCCGAGGTTCCTCACGTCTACGGCGGCGGGCCGCGATCGAACGCCATCCCTACTTCCTCGACTACGTCCGGCGGTGGTTGGTCGGCGTGGCGGCGATCCCCGCGGCCGACCTCCGGCGAGGCGGGTTGCGGATCGAGACGACGCTGGATCCGGTGCTACAGCAGTAGGCGATCGACACCGTCGGCCGGCACCTTCCGGCTCCCGACGGTCCGACGGCGGCGGCCGCGGTCGTCGATCCCCGCACCGGTGAGGTCCGCGCCCTGGTGGGGGGTAGGGACTGGCAGTCGGGGCAGGTGAACATGGCCCTCGGACGCCTCGGTGGCGGATCGGGGCGACAGCCGGGATCGGCGTTCAAGCCGATCGTGCTGGCGCTGGCCTACGAGCTCGGAGCCGCGCCCACCGATCTCGTTGAGGCGCCGGCGGAGTACGAGCTCGACGGCGGGCACGTGGTGCGCAACTACAGCCACGAGGGCTACGGGTGCTGACGCTCGAGGATGCCACCCACTGGTCGGTGAACACCGCCTACACCGCCCTGGCCATGTCGCTCGGCGTCGACCGGGTGGCGGAGCTGGCCCGGCGGCTGGGCCTTTCCGACGTTCCCCCGCCGGGCGCGGTCGGCCCCAGCCTCGCCATCGGGGCCTATGAGGTCTCCCCGTTGCGGATGGCCACCGCCTACGGCGTCTTCGCCGCCGGCGGCCGGGCGACCGCCGTCCACCCCGTGCGCCGGATCCTCGCTCCCGGCGGCGGCGTCCTGCACGACTGGACGTCGCCCCCGGCACCCCAGGTGATCCAGCCGTCCACCGCCCACCTCGTGACCTCGACCCTGGAGGGCGTCATCACGTCGGGAACGGGGCGGGCGGCCGCCATCTCCCGGCCCGCGGCCGGCGGCCGCCATCTCCCGGCCCGCGGCCGGCAAGACGGGCACCTCCAGCGACTACCGCGACGCCTGGTTCGTCGGCTACACGCCGCAGGTGGTCACCGCCGTGTGGGTGGGGTACCCCGACGGCAACCGCCCGATGCACGACGTCGGCGGCTTCACCAAGGTCACCGGCGGCTCCATCCCCGCACTGCTCTGGCGCGAGATCATGGAGGCGGCCCACGGTGCCCTTCCAGTCGTTGGATTCGACCAACACACCGGGGCCGGCTAGCGATCTGACACCGGCCCCTTCGACCGGGTCGGGCTTCATCTCCAGGTGACCTAGGACTCCGTCATCCTGAGAAGGTTTGCCGCCGCTTCCCGTACCGGGACCGCATCCTGCGGCAACGGGCCGTGCTTCTCCACGCCCGCCACAACCAACCGAGCCTGAACGGCGAGGGCCTGGACGCGGTCGGCCGGGACCCCAGCCTCGAGGAGGTCGGCGGCTAGACCAGCCAGCGTCTCCACCAGGGCGGCCGCGACGGGTGGGACGGACGCAGAGCTCTGGCGGACCTCCTCGAAGGCAAGGGCCACGTACTCGGCGTGGGTCGCCGGTCGGGCCAGCACGACCCGCTTTCCGTTGTCGCCTGCGATCTCGGTCGGGGGAAGGTCCCGGTGGAGGATCTCGTAGAGGATCGCGCCGAGATGGACGATGCACTCGCGGGCCGTCGTCGGGTCGTTGACTCCTGGCGAGAGCGCCCGAAGGGCGACGTCGGCGATCTGGCGGATGCCGAAGCCGACATCCTGCTGCATGGTGCGGGAGACGCCGATGGCGAAGGCGCGGTTCACCCGCCGGTCCCACGTGTCACCGTCGTCTGGCAGCCCCCAGAGGGTGCACAGCCGCCGGCCCGGGTGGACGAACTGGCCCACCCGCGCTTCCACCACCGCGACGCCTCCGCTGGGCAGGAGCTCGAGCATCTGGTCGACGGAGACCTGTGCGATCCAGCCGGTGGTGCCGGCGTGCACTGCCCGCCCACCTTCCGCAGGGATCTTCGCCTGGGGAGCCGGGGCGTGACCCTCTCCCCGCAGGGGCAACTGTCGGGCCACCGCGTCGACCGTTTCCTCGGCCACGGAACGGATCAGCTCGCTCGACTGCAGGCGGTGCGCCGTGCGGCTCACGAAGGCGACGATGGCCACGACGGTCACCACGGCCAGCACGAGGGCGAGTGCGGTGGACAGGGCCGGCACCACTGACGTGTCGCCTTCCGGCGACCGCACCGCCCGCAGCACGACCAGGGTGTAGGTGAAGGTCCCGACCAGGAGGCCGATGGCGGCCTGCTGGCTGGCGTCCCGCAGGAAGCCACGCACCACACGGGGCGAGAACTGGCTCGAGGCGAGCTGGACGCTGAGACCGGTCAGCGCGAACACGATCGCGGCCACCGTGATGGTCGCCCCGGCCACGGTCGCCAGCAGCTCCCTGGCGCTGTCGACGGTGAAGGCCAGGACCGACGCGATCGGCTGCAGTTGCACCCGCCGGTCCAGGGCCAGCATCCCAACGGCCAGCCCGAGGCCCGAGACGACGCAGAACACCGGGATGAAGAACAGGCTGTTGCGAACGGCCTCGATGAGAGCTCGAAGGCGAACGGTCGAAGCGCCGACCAGCCCGGTGAGCACCTCGGCCCGTGGCCGGTGCGGCGGGGGAGCGTCACCTTCGTCACGTGGGGGCCGTCGCACCACTCGCCGGCACCCCGCCGGCTTGGGGCTCCTCCCGGACGGGCGGCTCACCTGCCGGTCCCGCACGGAGGCGCAGGGTGAACCGAGCGCCACCATCGGGACGGTTGGCAGCCTCCAGGCTGCCTCCCTGCAGCCGTGCGTTCTCGAGCGCGATCGACAACCCAAGACCCGAACCTCCTCCGGCTCGAGCACCGTCCGCCTTATAGAAGCGCTCGAATACCCGCTCGAGGTCGGACTGGGCCAGCCCGGGTCCCCGGTCGAGAACGTCGACGGCCACCACGTCGCCCTCCCGGCGAGCCACCACCTCCACCTCGCCGCCGCCGTGGCCGGCAGCATTGGCCAGCAGGTTCGAGACCACCCGCCGGAATCGGGCCCGGTCGGCCACGACGCGAAGGTCGTCGCCCGCGCCGACGCTCATCCGGGGTCGGTCCTCGCAGTCCCGGACGACGGCTGTGAGTGCTTCGCCCAGTGACAAGGTCTCCAGGTGCACCTCGTCCTGGCCGGCGTCGAGGCGGGCCAGTTCGAGAAGCTCCTTCACCAGCCTCTCGAGCCGTCGGACGTCGGCTATCAGCAACTCGGCGACATGCCTTCCCTCGGCGGGGAGCCGGTCGAGATCCTCGGCCAGAAGTGATGCCGCGGACAACATGCCGGTGAGAGGCGTCCGCAGCTCGTGCGCCACGTCGGCCGTGAACCGCCGCTCCCTTTCGGCTGCCGTCGAGAGGGCCTCGATCTTGTCCTCCAGGGCCGACGCCATGCGGTTGAACGACAGTGCCCAGGTGCCGAACTCGTCGTTGCCCGTCGCCGGCAGGCGGGTCTGCAGTAGGCCGTCGGCAAGCGACTGGGCCGCGGCCGCCGCATGGGCGACAGGTAGCAGCGTCCGCCGGGCGACGAGATGGCCGACCAGTGCGGCCAGCGCCATGGCGACCAGCCAACCCACCACCAGCACGTTGCGGGCCTGCCGAACGCTGTCGAGGACGTCCCGCCGGTCGAAGAAGAAGTACAGCCGACTGGTGTCGCCGGCGGTGGTGCCGCCGATGACCAGGTAGGAGATGCCTCCCACCGTCGCGGTGGCGTCGGCCAACTCGCCTCGATCGAGATATCGAAGCGCCTCCGGGATGTGGGCCGCGTCGATGTCGGGCGACGACGAGTACACGACGTCCCCCACCACGGCCACCGTCTCGAAGCCGGCACGGGACCTGAACTGGTCGAGCAACTCGAAGCTGTCCAGTGACAGGTCCGGAGGCGCCGACAGCAAACCGAGGCGGGCGGCCTCGTGGGCGTGGCGGCTGAACGCCCGGTGACGGTACTCCTGGATGCTGAGGAAACTTCCCAGGGCGAGCAGGCCTGACAGAACGCCCGCGACGAGGACGAAGGCGGCCGCCAGGCGTGTCCGGAAGCGACTCGGTACGACGAGGTCGGTCACGTCACGTGTCGCTGAGGCGGTAACCAGCCCCTCGCACCGTCACGATGTAGCGCGGATCGCGGGCGTCGTCGCCCAGCTTGTCCCGTAGGCGCTTGACCGCCATGTCGACCAGACGGGAGTCACCCAGGTAGTCGTAGCCCCAGACGTGCTCCAGCAAAGCCTCCCGACTGAGCACCCTTTCCACGTTGCGGGCCAGCTCCACGAGCAACCGGAACTCGGTGGCGGTGAGCTCGATGGGACGGCCCGCCTGGGTGAGGCGGAAACCGGCGGCGTCGATGTCGAGGTCCTTGACCACCAGGCGCGGGCTGGCACCGTCGACCGTTCGGCGCCGCAGGGCCGCCCGCACCCGCGCCACCAGCTCGGCGCCCTCGAACGGCTTGGTGACGTAGTCGTCGGCGCCCAGTTCGAGTCCGGCCACGACGTCGGTGGTCTCGGTGCGCGCCGTCAGCATCACGATCGGGACCTGCGAGCCCATGCGGATCGTCCGGCACACCTCGAACCCGTCGACCACGGGCAGCATCAGGTCGAGAAGCACGAGATCGAAGGTCTGCCGTCCGAACTCGTCGAGGGCCTGCCTTCCGTCGGGGACAGCGGACACCCGCATCCCGGCCCGTTGCAGCAACAGTGCGGCCGACTCCCGAACCGAGCGGTCGTCCTCGACCAACAACACTCGCTCGTGCACCTACGCAAAGACCTCCCTCACCACGGCACCCAAGCGTGGCACGGGGCGGCGGGCGTCACGTCGCGGAGTCGATCCTGGCCGTGGTGGACAGCAGGCAGGTTTGCCCCGCCAGGGCGGCTGCGTGGGGCCCCAGGTCGACTCCCAGCTCCTCTTCCAACTGGCGGGGGTCGAACGTGCAGACACGGCCCGTCGCCTCCACCGGGGCTCCGGCTCTGGGCGCCACCGGGTCGACCACGATGACGACCACCTCCTCGTGCCCCGTGCCGACCGTGAACAGGTGTGCGCCGTAGCTCATGGTGATCCGACCGCTGACCGTGACCTCGTCTGGTCTGGGCGGCACCGTGCTGGTGAGGGACGATGCCGCCACCTGCCCGACCGGATCCCGCATGCCAGCACACCCCACACAACAGGTGGCGAGCACCGCCAGCGCCCAGAGCGGGCGCGATGTCGCCACCGTCCGTTCTCGATTGGGCGTGGTGCGAACCTCCTGACTGGGGCCGTCCCCCAGAGTCTTCCCCGCCCGCGGGACCTGCAGGGCCCCCGACGGTAACGGTTCTGTCACGTCTCGCACGACGGCGGTCCCCGGGGCTCGTCAGGGGGAGGGTGGCTTTGGCAGGGCCGGGCGAGCCGAGCGACGGTGGGGTGTCGGCGGCCTCTCGGGCGTGCCGGCGTGCGGCCGGGCCGCGGTTTCCTCCACCGGGGTCCGGCCAGTACTTCGTCGGTGCGAAATCGGACCGGCGCTTCCGCGCCCCGCCGGCTTTCGGCAGATCCAGACTCGAGGAGGTCTGTTTTGGTGGCAATCCTGGCGGCGGTCGCACAAGGCAGTCCGGCGGCCGACCCCTGTCGGTGCCGGACCTGCCACCGGCACCGTCGAGGGTGTGAGCCTCCGCACGACCCGCCTCCGAGACGTCGGGGGAAACGTGTGGCACATCCCCAACGGCGTGATTTCCCACGTGGCCAATGAGTCGCAGCAGTGGTCTCGGGCCCCTCCTCGACGTGCAGGTGGCCTACGGGACCGAGACCGGCCGAGCCATCGAGGTGATCGAGCAGGTGGGCATCGACACGTGGACCGACGAGGCGTGGCAGGACGAGATTCTGGAGCAGCCTGAGGTGTGGGGCGTGGAGAGCCTCGATGCCGACGGGGTCACCATCCGGCTGGTCATCAAAGACCAAGCCGCTCTCGCAGTGGAAGGTGGCCCGGGAGCTTCGCGCCCGGCTCAAGCACGCCTTCGATGTCCATCCCCTTCCCGCAGCGGGTGGTGTGGCACCGCGACGGGCCCGTGCGGCCGGATCAGGCATCGGGCGTTACCGAGCCGAGACATTGTCCGGTTCCCGTCCCGGGTACGGTCAAGACACGGGCCACCAGGACACAGGCGACTCGCGATGCCGACGGCCCCGGGTGTCGCCAGTAGGGAGGTTCCATGGAAAACGTCGTGATCATGACCGTGCCCAGCGCGGAGGCGGCCCGGGCGCTGCTCCACGACCTGGATCGATGCGACGGCCAGGGCGGGTTCACCCTGGAAGCGGCGACGTCCATCTCCCGCGCCATGGACGGCCGCGTCAGCGAGGTCACCGACGTGAGGAAGGACGTTACCTCCACCGCCACCGCCACCGCCACCGCCACCGCCGCCGGCGCGGCCGTGGGCACGGTCGTCGGCCTCTTCGGCGGCCCGCTGGCGGTCCTGTTCGCAGGGCCCACGGGCGCCCTCGCCGGATCGCTGTACGACGCCACCTCGATGGACGACGTCGAGGACCTCGTGGAGGGTCTGATCCGGGCCGTCCCCCCGGGCGCCCACGCCGTGATCGCGGTGGCCGACGAGTCGTCCTCCCTCGACGTCGACAAGATCGCAGGCCGCCATGACGCGGCGGTGCTGCGGCGGTCCCGTGGCGACCTCGAGGCAGAGCTGGCCGCCGCCGAGGAGGCGGTTCAGGCCGCCCGCGAGACGGCGTACCGGGTGTTGGCGACACGCCGACGGGTGGCCGCCGAGAAGAACATCATCGATCGTCTGGGCGACATCAAGAACAGGGTGCTCGACCGCGCCTGAGCCCAGGACCCTCGGCTGTCACGCAGCGTGCGGCGACGACAAGAGGAAGGATCCAGTGCAACAGATCTACGGCGAATCGCCGTCGCCCGGCCCGCGGTCTGAGCCGGGTGAGCCCGCAGCCCCGGCGCCTGCGGCCGACATCCTCGTCGCCCAGCCCGCCCGCTGGTCGCCCCCAGCGTGGGTGGCCATCGTGCTCGCCGGCGTCCTCACGGCCTGCGGAGAAGGTGCGGTCGACAGCGGCACCGGTCCCCCGACTTCTGCCGCCCTCGCCGTCGCCGTCGACCACCGCCGGTCCCCCGGCCGACCTCGCCCACGAGTGCGCCACGGAGGCCGGCGGCTACCGGGTGCGCTATCCGCGAACGTGGTCGACGAACGATCCCGGGCAGGCGGACCGGTGTCGGTTCTTCCACCCCGAACCCTTCGAGGTACCTCCCGCCACGGAGTCGACCGGCATCGCCATCTCCCTCAAAGTCGAGCCCGTACCGTTCGCCGACCTCGTCCCGGTTCCGGCCGGGTCACCCGCCACCGAGGTGCTGGCCCGGGAGGAGACGACCGTCGCCGGCAGCCGTGCGGTGCGGGCCGAGATCCGGGCCACCGGCGAAGGTCTTTTCGCCGCCGGAGTTCGAGGGGTCGTGCACTTCGTCGACTTCGACGGGGCGACTTTTACCGGTCGAACCTACGACAACGCGGCCGCGGGCACGTTCGCGGCCAACACCCAGGTCCTCGATCAGATGATGCAGACGCTCCGCCGCCTGCCCCGCCAGCCGGCGTCGTGCTCGGCATCGGGGCTCCCGGCCACGGTGCCGGCGCAGGAGGCACTGCCCGCCGCAGTGGCCGCGACCCGGGCTGCGATCGTGGAGGCGGCGGTGGCGTGCGACTACGACGCCTTGTCCGAGTTCGCCCGGCGGGGAGACGACCAGTTCACCTTCAGCTTCGGCGGCGGCGACGACCCGGCCCAGTTCTGGAGGGACGCCGAGATGGGTGACCAGCCCGTTCTGCGCACACTCGTCCAGCTCCTCGCGGCGCCCTTCGCCTCTCTCCCCGGCGGCGAGGGGACGCAGTACGTGTGGCCCTCGGCCTACGGGTACGAGCGCTGGCAGGACGTCCCCCAGGTGGATCGCGACGCGCTCCGGCCGGTCTACGGCGACGAGGACTTCCGGGGCTTCGAGGCGTTCGGGAGCTACGCCGGTTTCCGCATCGGCATCACCGAGGACGGCGACTGGATCTTCTTCGTCGGCGGCGACTGAGCGAGCCCGAATGTCACCGAATCGCAGCATTCCCGCACGGCACCTGTCATGTCCGGTCGCGATGCTGGGTGACGCGGGGCCGCGGAGGTGCCCGATGCAGACATTCGCCCTCGAGGAAGCCTCTCGTCGACGGGACATCGACGCTGCGGTTGCAGGGGGACGTCGACGCCGCGACCGCGGCCGAGCTGCGCCAGGCGCTGCGGCGCCTGCCCGACGGCACGGCGGCGGTGATCGACCTGTACGACGTGCCGTTCATGGACTCGGCCGGCGTGGGGGCGCTCGTGTGCGGGTTCAGGGAGTTGCGAGCACGCGGGTCCGATCTGGCCGTCAGCGTGGGCCGGGGGCCGGTCCGTCGCCTCTTCGAGGTCCCCGGTTTCGACCGGATGATCCGCACCGCGCCGACGTTCGACGAGGCGCTCGGAGCGCTGTTGGCCGACGCCGAGAGTGGCGAGATGGCGGGCTGAAGTCCGGCCGACGCCGAGAGTGGCGAGATGGCGGGCTGAAAGCCGGCCGGCGCCGGCGGCGAACCGTGATCGTCCGGTGACGCCGGGGTGACCGTGCGGTTACAGGTCGTGGGTAGGCCGCGAGAGAAAGCTGCTCGGCACAAAGGAGGCCAAAGTGGAGAACTGGTTGGTGTTCCTGCTCGTACTGGCGTTGACCGGTCTGGTCGTCGGTGCACTGGCGCGATTGCTCGTCCCGGGACGTGACTCGCTCGGCGTGTTCAGCACCATCCTGATCGGCATCGCCGGATCGTTCATCGGGGGCCTGGCCGGCCGGGCCCTGTTCGGCGAGACCGGCTGGCTCGGGTCGCTGGTGCTCGCCGTCCTGGCCGCCGCGCTGCTCGTGCTTCCCTTCCGCTACGAGACCCGTGCCCTCCGGTAGGGACGGCGTCGGCAGCTCATGGCGCCGGGGTGTGGAGCGCCGAACGCGCTCCCACCTCGGCGCCGGTTCAACGGGCACGGCCCCCGGACATCGAGGGCTTGCCCTCAGGAGGTTCGAGATGAGCGAAAGCGGCGCCCGGTCCCAGTTCGTGGTCGACTCGTACGGCACCTATGCCGCGGTGGAAGGCGCGGTCGCCCGGCTGGCGGACCGAGGGTTCCCCGTGGGGAACCTGGCCGTCGTCGCCCACGGCCTGCGCCTGGTGCGCGGCAGTCCCGAGCCTGCACCGAGGGCCGCCACCCTCATCGACAGCGCCGAGATCGGAGCGCTCAGCGGGGCGTCGCTGATCCTGTTCTTCGGGATGTTCAACCGTGACGATCCCATTGGCCCCTGGATGGTTCTCGCCTTTCTCGGCTTCCTGATCGGCGCTCTGAGCGGAGCCGGGCTCGGTCTTATCGGCCACGCGCTGTCGAAGCGGAGCCGACATCCGCCGTCGCGGTCGCTTGCCGCCGGCCGCTACGAGCTCCTCGCCGCGGATGCCGACGACGCCCTGCGAGCAGCCCGCATACTTTCCGCCGAGCGCTCCGACGGTGTTCGTGAGGCCACCGCACCCCGAGGCCTCACCACCAGCGGCGCCGACATGGGTGGCCGGACCCACACCGCAGACGCATGACCCGGGCGGGACCTGCCCTGCTGATGTCGGTCGGCGATCGGACCGGCAGCCGCGCGGTCGTCCTGGGGGCGGGGTGGCGGGCCTGCTGACGGCGGCCGCCCTCACCGACTTCTGCCCCGAAGTGGTGGTCGTCGACCGGGACACGTTGCCCCAAGGCACGAAGGACAGGAAGGGCACACCGCAGGGCCGGCACGCCCACGCGCTCCTGGCTCGCGGCCAGCGGGTGCTGGAGCAGATCTTTCCCGGGTTCACCGAGGAGCTGGTCGACGCGGGGGCGTGGACGTCGCCCCCGGCCTACCGGACCCGGCGGATGCCGGCGACCAGGGTTCCGACGCCGGCCGAGTCCAGGAAGGCGACATCGGAGAGGTCGAGGTAGACGTCCTCGAAAGCGACACACGCGGCCATCGGCGCCCCAGGTGGCCGCATCAGGTCTGCTCGAGCGAGCCGAAGAGCCGGCAGACCGCTGCGCCGTCTCCGGCGATTCGATTGCGGCGCGCACGGCTCCCGCTCCGCTGGGCGGGCCCCGATCGACTTCGAGGACCGCTGGCACCACCCTGACGGAGCCAGATGAAGAATCCTGCGCCAACACGTTTCGGTTCGATGTTGCCATGGCCGCCGGCCAAGGTCCGCTGGTCGGACGCAACGGTGGCCCCGGATGCTCTCCACTCTGCGAGGGTTCACCCGTTGGCTCCACCGAGCCGCCACCTGTGGTCCGACCCGCTCGACCGCGACCTCTTCCGTCAAACCCGTGACGTCCCACTGCCTCGCTCCACCGTCGGCGCCATCGACGCCTGGCTGGCGGAACGCGTCCAGCCGGGCAGGGAACGGCGAGCCCTCAAGCGCGGCGGGCCAACCCACTGTTCGACCGCGCCGACGGGACCGCCTTGTCGACCCAGGCCCTCGACCGGGTGGTGCGGGGACTCGCCCACCGGGCCGGCCTCCCGCATCGACCGATTACGCTCGACCTGCCGACCGGGATGCCCCGGATGGCCCGTGGTCCCAGGCCGACGCTGTTGATTTCCCTCCGTCCTCGCCGGGCCACCAAGATGGGGGGCAACCACTTCGGTGGCGGGTGAGCCGGGAAGCCTGGTCGGCGGTGTAGCCACGCGACCGAAGGAGCACGCCCATGGGTACCAGCGAGACCGACAACGGCGGGCCCGGAGGCGACCTGGCCGGTCCCGGCGCAGCTCTTCCCGGGCGGCGGATGCCGCGAGTCCTGCGCCAGTTCCTGGCGACCGAGTCCGCCGGTGGGCTCGTCTTGCTGGTGGCTGCGGTGGTGGCGCTGGTGTGGGCCAACTCGCCGTGGCACGGTTCCTACGAGGCGCTGTGGCACACCGAGCTGTCCGTCGGCGTGGGCCGGTTCGTGCTCGTCGAGGACCTCCGGCACTGGGTGAACGACGGGCTCATGGCCCTGTTCTTCTTCGTCGTGGGCCTCGAGATCAAGCGAGAGCTCGTCCACGGCGACCTGCGCGAGCCCCGGGTGGCGGCCATGCCCGCCATCGCCGCCCTCGGTGGCATGGTGGTCCCTGCCCTGCTCTTCCTCCTGGTGACCGTCGGCGGCGGCGGGGCCAAGGGCTGGGGCATTCCCATGGCCACCGACATCGCCTTCGCCATCGGTGTCGTGGCCCTGCTGGGTTCGCGGGTGCCGGCGTCACTCAAGCTCTTCCTGTTGACCCTCGCCATCGTCGACGACATCGGCGCCATCGTGGTGATCGCGCTCTTCTACGCCACCGACATCCGGCCCGCTTTCATCGCCACCGCGGCCGGGATCATCGTCGTGATGCTGGTCATGCGGCGGGCGGGCGTCGTGTGGACGCCGCCCTATGTGGTGCTCGGCGTCGGAGTGTGGCTGGCAACGCAGGCATCGGGTGTCCATGCCACCATCGCCGGGGTGGCCCTCGGGTTGCTCGCTCCGGCACGGGCCCTCAGCCCGGCCGCGGTCACCCGCCAGTGGGCACGGGACTTGAGCGACGATCCCGGCCCGGCCGAGCTCGCCGTCATGAACCGCCTGGCTCGAACCACGGTCTCGCCCGCCGAGCGGCTCGAGCACCTGCTGCACCCGTGGACGAGCTTCGCCGTGGTGCCGCTCTTCGCCCTGGCCAACGCCGGGGTCGTGATCAAGGCCGATTCTTTCGATGCTCCGGCGACGGTCGGTGTGACGGTGGGCGTGGTGCTCGGCCTGGTGGTGGGCAAGGTGGTCGGAATATCGGCGGCGACGTGGCTGGCCGTTCGGTGCGGGCTCGGCCGCCTACCCGAGGGGGCTACCTGGGCCATGGTCGTGGGCATCGCCGCCATCGGCGGCATCGGTTTCACCGTCTCGTTGTTCATCGCCGAGCTGGCCTTCGAGCCGGGTGCGATCCAGGACGCGGCCAAACTCGGTGTGCTGGGTGCGTCCACCGTGGCCGCCTTGCTCGGCGCGGCGCTGCTGGCGAGAGCCTGCCGAGGCAACTCGCACGGCTGAGCGTCCGTCGTTCGGCTCGGAGCAGGGCTTCGGTGTGCCGAAGCATGCGAACTCACGGTGGCGGCGGAGTCCGGCCCGGCGGCGATGACGCTCACGTAGGCCCAAGGTAAGACGTCCCCCACGGCAAGTCGGAGGCCCCCCTCCGTGCAGCGTCGGCTCGTCAAGGACGCCGAGGGCTTCCTACAGATAACGACAACACCTCGGAAGCACCCTCGCCTGGGGCGGACGGCCGCGAGATCCTCTCCGTCTACCTCGCTCTGCAGATGACACGCACACCGGAGCAGCGCGAGCGCACACTGTTCCCCGAGCGGTTGGCCGGATATCTCGACGGTCGAGAGCTCACCCGCGAAGTCGTCGCCGTCTACCTCGCTGATCATCACCTCGGGTTCACGCCCCCTGACAACGAGGTTGATGCGGCCTGGAACTTCGCTTCCGTCGCGCTGCGCGACCGGTCGATCCTTACGCCGAAATTCTCGATGCACATGATGTTGCGCGCCGTCACAAACCTCGCTCCGAGGCTCGCCCAGTTCGTGTGGTGTGTCGAGCACGACCGCAAGGAACGGTTCGCTCACGTCGGACACCCCGCTAGTGCTCTGGCGCACGCCATCCGATCGTGACGCGTTCGAAGGTTTCGGCAGGGAGATAGCCGAGGAGATTCGCTTCCCCGCTCGACCCAGCCAAGCAACTCGTGCTCACGAGCAAGCCGCGTCCAGCAAGCGCACGCTTGAGCCCGTCACTATCGGCCGCAGCTAACCAGGACGCCGCATTCGCGTGCCACAACTTCGTCGTCGGGCACCCGACCCAACACGTCCGGGTCGAGCAACTCGGACTCCCGGCCCTGTGGTTCAGCACGGGACCGTATTCCGCGAGCTACCCGGCGGGACCGTGATCGAGGACGGCGAGGTCCTGCCCATGTGGATACCGCGCCGCTGAACCGACGGCTTCGGCACGCCGGAACAAGAGACAGCTGCCCGAAGGGCGGCAGCTCCTTTGACTCGAAGTTTCGGGGGACTCGGGGGGCGGAGCCCCCCGAGTCGTTAGGTGATGTAGGGCGCTGGGTTCACCGGGTTGCCGTCGATGCGGACCTCGAAGTGGAGGTGGTCGCCGGTGCAGGTGCCGGTACAGCCCACCCGGCCGATGACCTGGCCCCGGCTTACCCGCTCCCCGTCGGAGACCGAGATGAGGCTCTGGTGGCCGTAGAGGGTGGCGATCCCGCCTCCGTGGTCGACGATGGTGGCGTTGCCGTAGCCCCCCAGCCATCCGGCGCTGACCACCACGCCGTCGTCGGCGGCGTGGATCGGGTCACCCTCGTCGGCGCCGATGTCGACGCCGGTGTGGATGCGGACGCTCCCGAAGACGGGGTGCACCCGGGGCCCGAAGGCCGAGCCCAGGGAGTGTCCGGGCAACGGATGCCCGAGCTCGCCCCCCGACGCCGCGGCCGAGGCCTCCGACTCCGCCTCCGATGACGACGCCGACTCGGCCGCCAGGCCCCGGCGGGCTCGCAGCGTCTGGGTCACGGCGTCGGACTGGGCGGCCAGCGCGGCCAGCTCGGCATCGAACTCGGCCTGGCGGGTCCGGGCCTCGCCGAACAGCTGGTCCCGCGCCGCGACCTCGGCCTCCGCCTCCTCCAACAGCCCCACCCGCACCCGCTGGCCGTGCTCCACCTGGGCTGCGTCGGCCACCGCCCCCGCCCGCTTCCTGCTCATCTCCCGCCGTACGCCGTCGATCTCCTCCAGCAGGTCCTCGACTTCGTCCCGCAGGGCCTCCTCCTCGGCCAGGGTCTCGGCCTGGCTGCTGCCCAGGAAGTGCACGTACGACCGCTTGGCGGCCAGGGCCCCGAGATCGTCGGCGTAGAGCAGGGACGTGGCGTAGGACAGCGCGCTCGAGCGGCCGGTGTAGGCGTCGATGGCCAACTGCTGGCGGTGGACCCTAGCCTCGTCGAGCTGGAGGTTGGCCGCCTCCAGCCGGTGCTCGAGCGTCCACTGGCGGGCCTGGAGGGCGGCCAGGTGGTCCTCGGCCGCGTTGAGGTCGCTGCGCAGGTCCTCCACCTCGGCGTTGACGCCGGACGCCTGGGCCTCGATCTCCCGCCGCCGGGCCTCCGCCGCCTCGATCATCTCGAGCAGGCGGGCCTCGCTGGCCGAGGCCAGGTCGCCGGCGTCGGCGACGCCCGACGCCTGTCCGCGCCCGCCGGCGGCCACCCCCGCGCCCGCGCCCGCCCGTCCCACCTCGCTGCCGGTGAGGCTGAGGCAGGCCAGCACCACCACCGCCAACGCCCGCCGCACGCCTCGCCCGGTGACCACGGGAGCCCCACCAGGAACATCAGCCACACCAGGCACAGTAAGCCGCGTTATCCACAGGGACAACTCGGACTGAGCCGGCTGGAGCTAACGGAGGGCGGCCAGCACCTCGTCGTGGAGCAGGCCGTTGGTGGACACCGCGCTGCCGCCGTCGGCCCGGGCCTCGCCCTCGAGGTTGGTGAAGCGGCCGCCGGCCTCCTCCACGATCACCTGGATGGGGGCCACGTCCCAGACGGACACCTCGGGCTCGGCCGCGATGTCGACCGCCCCCTCCGCCACCAACACGTGCGACCAGAAGTCGCCCAGGCCCCGGCTGCGCCAGCAGCGCTGGGCCAGGCGCAGCAACCGGCCGTCGGTGACGCTTCCCGTCGGGCCGGGTGGCGTCGAAGCGCTCCAGCCCGTCGTAGCTGATGAAGGCGTCCTCCACCGCCGCCACCCGGGACACGCGGATGGGACGGCCGTCGGCCCAGGCGCCCTCGCCCCGGGCCGCCCACCAGCGCCGGCCGAGGGCGGGGGCCGACACCACGCCGACCACCATCCGCCCGTCGCGCTCGAGGGCGATGAGGGTGGCCCACACGGGCACCCCCCGCACGTAGTTCTTGGTGCCGTCGATCGGGTCGACGATCCACCGCTGCCCAGCGCTCGACGCGCACGAGTCCTGGCCCCGCTCCTCGCCGATGATCGCCTGGCCGGGACGGGCGACGCCGAGGCGCCGGCGAAGCGCGTCCTCCACTGCGTGGTCGACCTCGCTGACGGGGGTGAGGTCGGGCTTGGTGTCCACCAACAGGTCTGTGGCCCGAAAGCGGGCCATGCTCAGGGCGTCGGCGACGTCGGCCAGCTCGAGGGCGAGGGTGAGGTCGGGGCCGAACGTCACGCCGGCTTGCGGCCCCGGCGACCCTCCTGGCCGACGTCGTCGTCGGCTTCGCGCTCGGGATCGTCGAAGCGCAGGGGCAGGGGCTCGACCGACTCGTCGATGGGGACGTCCTGCGACGGCGGCTCCAGCCCGTACTTCACCAGCAGGGCCAGGTAGTCACGCTGGTAGAAGACCTTGATCCGGACGTCGGGGTAGAGCTCGCGCAGCCGGCGGGCCTTGCGGTTCTTCTTGGTGACCAGGTTCTGGTTCATGGTGGTGATCTCGATGAACAGGTCGTAGCCGGGCAGGTAGAAGTCGGGGGTGAAGGCCTGGGTGGGCCGGCCCTCGCGGTCGGCCTCGAGGATGAAGGACCGGGGCTCGTACTCCCAGGCGATGCCGTAGAAGTCGAGCAGCTTGGCGAACTGCAGCTCGGAGTTGTGGGCGAACCGGATGGCCGTGTGCGGCAGGCCCGGCACGGGCTCGGCCAGGCCCGGGACGGGCGGCTCCGGCTTCGGCTCCCCCACCGGCTCCGGCAGTCGTGTCTCGGCGGACGCCGGATGACCGGGCGGCTCGCCCGCCACCGGCTCCGTGTCGCCCCCTGTGGTCAGGACCTAGCCCCCTCCGCCGCCCGCGGTGGCCCTGGGTCCGGGCGACGGGGTCGCCGGGTGGGCGGCCTGCGATCGCTCGGGGGATGAAGGCAGGTCGTGGATGGCCGCGTCGAGGGCCTCCTTGACGCCCCCCAGGGCCACGATGCTCAGCACGCCCTGGCCTCGGCGCACCAGGTCGACCAGCTCGCCGTCGGTGCGCACCAGCACCGCGCCCGACCCGTCGGTGACGAGGGTGGCGGAGGCGATGTCGTCGCCCAGGGTCGTGCGCAGGTACTCGACCGCCTTGCGGGCCGACTGCAGGGCCACCCCGGCGTCGAGCAGGCCCTTGATGACCTTGAGCTCGACCAGGTCACGGTACGAGTAGCGCCGCTGGGTGCCGCTGCCCTTGGCGTCGGCGATCGACGGCCGGATCAGGTCGGTGCGGGCCCAGTAGTCGAGCTGCCGGTACGTGATGCCCGACGATCTTGCAGACCTGCGGTCCCCGAAACCCCTCGTCATCGCCCATATGCGCCTCTCTCACCTCGAAGTCCAAGCACTACGTCCCCGTAGTTACGCCCGTGTGAGAAAGGCTAGCGCGTACCAGCCGAGGACAACGCGATGCCGAAACGGGGGCTGTGCAGTTGCGGCCCCCGGGGAGGTCAGGAGGCGAAATCTTCCGGGTTCACGCCTTCGAGGAACTCGCGGAACTTCTCGACCTCGATCTCCTGCTCGTCGTCGTCGCTCACGGTGACCCCGGCCTCCTCCAGCACCGACTCCTGGGCGAAGATCGGCGTGCCCAGGCGGGCGGCGAGGGCGATGGCGTCGGACGGCCGGCTCGACACCTTGGTGCCCGAGCCCGAGCCGGTGAGCTCGATCTCGGCGTAGAAGGTGCGGTCGCGCAGCTCGGTGATGACGACCCGCTCGACGCCGATCCCGAGGGAAACGAGCAGGTCACGCATGAGGTCGTGGGTCATCGGGCGGGGCGTCTCCACCCCCTGGAGGGCGAAGGCGATGGCCGTGGCCTCGACCGCCCCGATGAAGATCGGCAGGACCCGATGCTCGCCGTCGGCCTCCCGCAACAGCACGATCGGGCTGTTGGTGGGCATCTCCACTCGCACGCCGACCAGGTGCATCTCGACCACGGAGTGACCTTACCGCCTTACCTGTGCTGCGAGTACAACTCCGGGACATACGCATCGGGGTCGGCCTTCAGCACCTTCAGGTCGGCCGCCAGCACCCGGTCGAGGTCGCGGTAGCGCTGGGCGAAGTCGAGGCCGTAGCCGATGACGAACTCGTCGCCGATCTCGAAGCCGCGGTACTCGAGGGGCGTGGGGACGATCCGGCGGGCCGCCTTGTCGAGGAGGGCGCAGGCCTGGATCGACCGGGGCCGGCGCCCGGCCAGCTCCCGCCGCAGCCAGGTGAGGGTGAGGCCGGTGTCGACGATGTCCTCCACCACGATGACGTCGCGGTCGTGGATGTCGAGCTCGATGTCCTTGACGATCCGCACCCGGCCGGTGTCGGGGGCGTAGCTCGACAGGGCCATGAAGTCGACGACCGGGCTCACCGTGAGGAGCCGGATCATGTCGGCCAGGAAGGGGATGCTGCCCTTGAGCAGGCCGATCAGCACCACGCCGTCGTCGGCCGCGGCCGAGATCTCGCCCGCCACCCGGGCCACGCCCGCGGCCAGCTCCTCGGGCGGGATCAGCACCCGAAGGGGTGCGCCACCCGTCGCGGGGCCCGTGGGGTCAGCCCTCGAAGTAGTGGCGGAGCAGCTGTCGGAGCATGGCCGCCCGCAGCCCCTGCCCCAGCTGCGACAGCTCGGCCAGGGCCTCGGTGGCCTGGCGGCGGGCCTGGGGGTTGCGCTGCTTGAGCATCGGCATGACCACCTGCTCGAAGAAGCCCGCCTCCCGCTCCCCCGCCGTCTTGTACATCCGCAGGTGACGGGCCTCGACGCCGTACTTGGTGAAGCCGGCCGCGATCATGGCCACGTTGAGGGCGTCCTCGTCGTAGTAGACGGACGACGCCACCTTGCGCCCCGAGAGGAGGCCGAACTTCTCCAGCTCCTTGAGCAGGTCCTCGTCGAGGCCGCTGGTGGCGCTCAGCTCGGAGAGGGTGAGGCTGACGCCGGACTGGGCGACGGGCAGCGGCGGCAGGTCGAGGTAGTTGCCCATGGAGCCGGGGAAGCCGGCACCGCCCACGGTGGTCGCCGCCTGGGCGCCCGCCGCCGGCGGTGCCGAACTGCCCCGCGCTCGAACCGGATCCGGGCGCCACCGGCTGGGGTTGGGGAGCACTCACGCCGACCGCTTCGACGGCCTCGTCGGCCAGGGTGTCGAGCGACCCGTCCCGAACGGCGACCGATCCCTCGGCCATCATCAAATCGTCGGACCCTTCCTCGCCGGGGCCGTCCGGGCCACCCCGGAGGCGGCCCTTGATGACCTTCAGGGGCAAGAAGTGCTCCCGCTGCTGGCGCAGGATCCACCGCAGGCGCTCGACGTCGGTGTCGTAGAACTTCCGGTAGCCGGACGGCGTGCGCTCCGGATCGAGCAGGCCCTGGCTCTCCAGGAACCTGATCTTGGAGATGGTGACGTCGGGGAACTCCTCCTTGAGCAACGAGAGGACCTCGCCGATCGACAGGTAGGCCCGGTCCTCCACGCTCGTCACCCTTCCGCCTGCGTGCCGCCGGAGAAGAACACCAGGCGGAACTTGCCGATCTGCAGCTCGTCGCCGTTGGCCAGCGGGGCCTCGTCGATGCGCTCTCTGTTGAGGTAGGTGCCGTTCAGGGAGCCGGCGTCACGCACGTTGTAGCCCCCCTCCCGGCGGACGACCTCGGCGTGGCGGCGGGAGACGGTGATGTCGTCGAGGAAGATGTCGCTGTTGGGATGGCGCCCGGCCCGGGTGACGTCGCCCTCCAGGGCGAACTTGGACCCGGCGTTGGGCCCCCGCTTGACCACCAGCATCGCCGCCCCCTCGGAGAGGTCGAGCGAGACCGAGAGCTCGTCGTCGGTCTCACCCCCCTCGGAGGGCAGGAAGGTGATGGTGGTGTCGTCAGACCGCTCCGGCTCGATCAACGCCCCGCACGACGAGCAGAAGTTGGCGTCGTCGGCATTGAGGTGTCCGCACTGGTTGCAAAACACGATGCGCCAACGCTACTTCGCAGGCCGGCCGCGAGCGACGATCCAACTCACTGGCCACGTACCCGGCCACCGGGGCGGCCGCTCACCCGGCGCCGGCGGCAGGATCACTCGGCGATGAGGGCCCGGTAGGCGGCGGCGTCGAGGAGCCCGTCGTAGGAGGCGAGGTCGTCGGGCTCTATGACACAGATCCAGCCCTCGCCGTAGGGGTCGTCGTTGAGGCGGCCCGGGGCATCGGTGAGGTCGGTGTTGACCTCGAGCACCGTGCCCCGAACCGGGGCGTACACATCCGACACCGACTTGGTGGACTCGACCTCGCTCAGCGGGTGGTCGGCCTCGAAGATGGCTCCCACCTCGGGCAGCTGCACGAACACCACGTCACCCAGGGCGTCCTGGGCGTAGTCGGTGATCCCGATCCGGAGGCGGCCGCCCTCGGACAGGGCCCACTCGTGGTCGGCGGTATACCGGCGGTCGTCGGGAACGTTCATTCCCCGGAAAGGTACCGGACCGGCGCTGTCACTCCCCTCAACGCAGGATCTGGCGGATGGTGCGGGCGTAGCGCTGGGCCAGCTGGCGGGACTCGGTGGCGCTCGAGCTCTCGGCCCACACGTGGGTCACGGGCTCGTCGGGATCGGGGAGCACCAGGGCCCAGGCCCCGTCGCCCTCCACCACCTTCACCCCGTCGACCAGCACCACCTCCTGGTCCTTGGCCTCCTCCACCACCCGCCGCATGACCAGGCCCTTCTGCTCCCACGGGGTGACCACGCTCTCGTGGGCCACGTGCACCCGGGGCAGGCCGGCCGCCACCTTCGACAGCCGCAGCCCGGAGCAGGCCAGCATCTCCATCAGCCGTACCAGGGCGGCGGTGGCGTCGAAGGCGGGCAGGAACGAGGGCAGGATGAACCCCCCGTCCTGGCTGGCGGCGAAGGCGATCCCGCCCGACTTGGCCATGTCCATCAGCGAGGAGGCCGACACCTTGGTCCAGACGATCTCCGCCCCCGCGTCGGTGGCGATGCGTTCGGCGGCCGACGTCACCGACACCGGCAGGGCGATGCGGATCCTGTCGGCGCCGGGTGCGGGGCGGGGGGCGGCGACGGTGAGGCTCACCATGGCCAGGAGCGCCTGCACGTCGGTGAGGATGTGGCCCTCGTCGTCGACCAGGATGATGCGCTCGCCGTCGGGGTCGAGCACCGCCCCCAGGTGGGCTCCCGAGCTGCGGACCAGGTCGGCCACCCGAGCGGCGTGGGTCTTGGCGTCGAAGGCGGCCGCCCCCGCGGTCGACGTGTAGGGGTTGACCGACAGGACGTCGGCCCCCAGCTTGGAGAACACGTTGGCCATCACCAGCGACGTCGGCCCGAAGGCGTAGTCCATGACGAGCTGGAAGCCCACCGAGCGGATGGCCTCCACGTCGACGTTCTCCATGAGGGCGGCGCTGTAGTACTCCAGGGCCCGGGGCGGGTAGCCGATGTCGCCGATGTCGGCCGCGAACGCCCGCCGGAAGTCCTGACGGTAGAAGATGCGCTCGATCTTGCGCTGGGCCCCCTCGTCGATGTCGGTGCCGTCGGCGGTGAAGAAGCGGATGGTGACCGACTGGGGGTCGCCCGGCGTGAGCCGCACCGTGATGCCCCCCTGGGCCCGCTGGATGCGCACCTGGAACCGGCTCACCGGCACGGTGGCCATCTCCAGGTCGTCGACGTTGATGCCGGTCGCGTTGAGCCCGGCCATCACCGCCCGCTTGAGGGCCCGGGCGGCCCGGCTCGAGTCACGTGAGGTAGTGACCGTGGAGCCCTTCCGCATGGTGGTGCCGTAGGCCATGGCCACCCGCACGGCCAGCTCAGGGGTGACGTCGACGTTGGCCAGCCCGCTCAGGCCGTTGTGCCCGAACAGGCTGCGGGCGCCCCGCGACTCCCACACGATCGACGAGTTGATGATGGCGTTGGGCTCGACCGTCTTGAACGGGTAGACCTTCACCCCCGAGTTGATGACGGCGTGCTCGCCGACGAAGCAGTTGTCGCCCAGCACCACCCCTTCCTCGCACCGGGCGTGGGCCCGCAGGTCGCACGACCGCCCCACCACCGAGCCCCGCAGGCGGACGCCCTGGCTCAGGTAGGCGTTGTCGTGCACCACCGCCCGCTCCAGGAAGGCATCGGCCCGCACCATGACGTTGGCCCCGAGGACGGTGTACTCCCGGATGTTGGCCCCCGCCTCCACCCGGCAGTAGTCGCCGATGACGGCCGGCCCCTCGATGGAGGCGTCCGGGTCGACCTCGGCCCCCTCGCCCAGCCACACCCCCTTGGCCATGCGGAACCCGGGGATGTCGATGGCCACCTTGCGGTCGAGGACGTCCTGATGGGCCTTGTGGTACGCCTCGAGGGTGCCCACGTCCTCCCAGTAGCCCTCGGCCACGAACCCGAAGAGGGGCTTGCCGTCCTCCAAAAGCCGGGGGAAGACGTCGGACGAGAAGTCCACCGACTCGCCCTCGGGGATGTAGTCGAACACCTCCGGCTCGAGCACGTAGATGCCGGTGTTGACGGTGTCGCTGAACACCTGGCCCCAACCCGGCTTCTCCAGGAAACGCTCGATCGACCCGTCCTCCCGGGTGATCACGATCCCGAACTCGAGGGGGTTCTCCATCGACTTGAGGGCGATGGTGGCCATCGCCCCCTTCTCCTTGTGGAACGCGACCAGGGCCGACAGGTCGATGTCGGTGAGCACGTCGCCGGAGATGACCAGGAACGTCTCCCCCAGCTGGGCCTGGGCGTTGCGCACCGACCCGGCCGTGCCCAGGGGGGTCTCCTCGGTGGCGTAGGCCATCTGCACCCCGAACTCGGCGCCGTTGCCGAAGTAGGTGCGGATGGTCTGGGGCAGGAAGGCGAGGGTGACGACTACCTCCTCGAAGCCGTGCTCCTTCAGCAGGTGCACGACGTGCTCCATCATCGGCCGGTTGGCGAGGGGCATGAGGGGTTTGGGCTGGTTCGACGTGAGCGGCCGGAGACGGGTGCCCTCGCCCCCGGCCATGATGACGGCCTTCATCCTCTGATCTCCCGGTTCGTCGTGGTGGCGCCCTGCGCCGCCCTCCTCCTCTTCTCGTCCCGCCCCTCCCGGAGCGCCCTCCGGGCCTGGGGCAGGTAGAGGAGGTTGGCGTACCAGCCGGCGAGCAGGCCGGCGACCGACACCGCCCACGCCACTGCGTGGGCCAGGCCGTGGCCGTCGCCCAGAAGGAAGAGGGGAAAGGCGATCATGAGCAGGAACGTGCCTGTCTTGCCCCACCAGATGACGTCGATGCGCTTGGCTCCCAGGGCGGCCAGGGTGAGGGCCAGGATGGCCACCGATCCCTCCCGGGCGATGGCCAGCCAGGCGATCACGGGTGGCACCGCCCCGTAGACGAGGATGGCGATGACCCCCACGGCCAGCAGCAGGCGGTCGGCGGTGGGGTCGAGGATCTTGCCGAGGGTGGACACCTGGCCGTACCGGCGGGCGATGTAGCCGTCGACCCAGTCGGTGGCGCCGAGGAAGGCGAGCAGCCAGGCCGCGGCCAGGCGGTTGTCGCGTCCGAACAGGAGCCAGAGGAACAGCGGTATGCACAGGAGCCGCCCGAGGGAGATGACGTTGGGGACGGTGAGGACCCGGCTCAGGTCGGGTTCTCGCCGGCCCGCCCGCGAGCTGATCACGCTCGGTCATGGCGTCACCCGCATCGAACCGAGGCTACCGGCCAGGTTTGGTGCCCCCGGACCGGGGGGACGCGGGAGACATGGAATTTCTCCTTGTCATTCTCATCGTCGTGGTGGCGGTCATGCTCCTGAGCCGGGGGCCCAGGGTGTTCCGGCGGCGGGGGCCGAGCACCGTGGTCCGGCCCGAGCTTCGCCGCCGAGTGGCCGACGAGGCCGCGTGGCGCGACGACGTGGTGGCCGACGATCCCCTGGTCGAGGACGACACCGTCGTCCGCCGCCGTACCGTCATCGACGAGTACTGACCCGTCCGACAACCTGCTCGCCTGGCGTAGGGGTAACTGCGTCTCGCCGGGCGCTGACCGGACGGCGTCAGACTCGCCCGGCGTCCGCCGGCAGGCGTGAGGCGGGCCGGGATCAGATCGGCCGCAGCCGCTAGCTTGGCCGCGGTCATGGGGCCGCCCGTCGACGCCGGCCTGATTGTCGCCGTCGTGCTTGCCGGTGGCGCCGGACGCCGGCTGGGGGGCGTCGACAAAGCTGGGCTGGTCGTCGGCGGGCGGGCCCTTCTCGACCGGGTGCTGGCCGCCGCCGCCGGCGTCGCCGGCCGGCTGGTGGTCGTCGGCCCGCCCCGCCCCGTGGTGCTCGGCCGGGCCGTGATCTTCGTCCAGGAGGACGCGCCCGGCGGGGGCCCCGTCCCGGCAGTGGTGGCCGCACTCGAGGCCACCGGCGGCGCCTCGGTCGTGGTGGTGCTGGCGGTCGACCTGCCCCTACTCACCGGCGCCGACCTCGAACGGATGGTGGCGACGCTGACGACGGCCGACCCTCCCGTCGGTGCGGTGGCCGCCGCCGACCCCTCGGGCGGCCCGAACCCCCTGCTGGCCGCCTACCGGGCCGATGCCCTTCGGGCGACCGCGGCCACCCTCGACGGGCCGGCAGGCGTGGGCGTGGCCGCAGCCCGGCTGCTCCCCGCGGCCGTGGCCGTGATCGACCTCGGCGCCGAGGCGACCCTCAACGTGAACACCCCCGCCGACCTGGAGCGGGCCACCGAGCTGGCCGAGCGCCCGGTGCCGCGCTCGCCCGGGGCGTGCTAGGCAGAGCTATGCAATGAGCAGTGGGCCCGCCAGCTTCGCCGACGACTACGCGGCCGCCCTCGGGCGGGCGGCCATGACCGAGATCAGCCTGGGCCCGGACGAGGTCGACGCCCTCCTCGAGTTGGCCCGCGACGTGGCCCACGGCACGGAGCGCCGCTTCGCCCCCCTCGCGTCGTTCCTGGCCGGCAAGTACGTGGTCGCCCGCGTACAAGCCGGCGTTGCCGAGAGCCAGGCGGTGGCCGAGGCGGTCGACGTTGCCAACCGCCTCCTGGCCGCGAAGCCGGACATGTAGCCGGCTCGCCGTCAGGCGGGCTCGGCCTCCAGGACCACGGCGATGCCCTGGCCGACGCCGATGCACATGGTGGCCAGCCCGTAGCCGCCGCCCCGGCGCCGCAGCTCGTGGACGAGGGTGGTGACGATCCGGGCCCCCGAGCACCCGATCGGATGGCCGAGGGCGATGGCCCCGCCGTTGGGGTTGACCAGCGCCGGGTCGAGCTCGGGCCACTCCGCCAGGCAGGCCAGGGCCTGGGCCGCGAACGCCTCGTTGAGCTCCACCACGGCCAGGTCACCCCACCCGATGCCGGCCCGGCGCAGGGCGAGGGCGGCCGCCTCCACCGGCCCGAGGCCGTAGAGGGGCGGCTCGGTGGCCGACACCGCCCGCGACACGATGCGGGCGAGGGGGCGGACGCCCATGGCCGCGGCTCCGGCCTCGTCGGCCAGCAGGAGGGCGGCGGCCCCGTCGCTCAGCGGCGACGAGTTGCCGGCGGTGACGGTGCCCGAGTCGCGGAACACCGGCCGCAGCCCGGCGAGGGAGTCGGCCGACGTGTCGGTGCGGATGCACTGGTCGCGGGCGAGGGTGATGCCGGGCACGTCGACCACCTCGGCCGCCATGCGGCCCCCTTCCCAGGCCGCCAGCGCCCGTTCGTGGCTGGCCAGGGCGAACAGGTCCTGCTCCTCCCGGGAGATGGCCCGCTTGCGGGCCAGGATCTCCGCCCCCTCCCCCAGGGTCACCGTCCAGTCGCTGGGCATCGCCGGGTTCACCAGCCGCCAGCCGAGGGCGGTGGTCACCAGCGGCTGCTCGGCGGCGAGGGTGACGAAGGGCGCCCGGCTCATGGACTCGACCCCTCCGGCCACCGCCACCCGGGCATCGCCCACGGCGATGGCCCGGCTGGCCTCCACCACCGCCTCCATCCCCGATCCGCACAGGCGGTTCACGGTGACGCCGGGCACCGTCACCGGCAGGCCGGCCAGGAGGACGGCCATGCGGGCCACGTTGCGATTGTCCTCCCCCGCCTGGTTGCCGGCACCCAGCCAGACGTCGTCGATGGCGGCGCGGTCGAGCTCCGGCGCCCGGTCGACGAGGGCCTTGACCACCACCGCGGCCAGGTCGTCGGGCCGCACCGCGGCCAGGGCACCGCGGTACCTCCCGATAGGAGTCCGCACCGCGTCGACGACGTACACCGCTTGGGTCACCTCTCCAGAGTGACGCATCCACGAGGGGTAGTCGATGCGGCCGGGCGGGTACGTTGCGAAAGGACATGGACGCAGGGCCGGACCCCGCCCGAAAGTCTCCGCCCGCGCCCGGTCGGATGCTGCTCCGCGGGGTCACCAAGCGGTGCCCGGTCTGCGGGAGCGGGCACCTGTTCGACGGCTGGTTCCGGATGAAGGAGCGCTGCCCCGGCTGCGGCTTCCGGTTCGAGCGGGAGGAGGGCTTCTTCCTGGGGGCCTACACCATCAACCTGGCCATCGCCGAGGGGCTACTTCTCCTGCTGGCCATCGTCCCCCTCATCGTGCTGCTCAACGCCAACCCCGACATGAGCGTGGGCCCCATCCTGGTGATCGGACTGGTGGCGGCCATCGTCGCCCCGCTCGTCTTCTATCCGTTCTCCCGCACCATCTGGTCGGCGATCGACCTCATCCTGCGCCCCCTCGACCGGTCCGAGCCCTCCGACCGCCACCACGCCGCCGCCCGGCCCCCGGTGCGATCGTGAGCGAGCGGGTCCTGGGCGGGCGCTACCGGATCGTCCGCCACGTGGCCAAGGGCGGGATGGCGGAGGTCTACCTGGGCCACGACCAGCTCCTCGACCGGCCAGTTGCGGTGAAGGTCCTCGTCCCCGACCTGGCCCAGGACGCCACCTTCGTCGAGCGCTTCCGCCGGGAGGCCCAGGCTGCGGCCGGCCTCAACCACCACAACATCGTGTCCGTCTACGACTTCGGGCAGGACGACGGGGCCCACTTCATCGTCATGGAGTACGTCGACGGCCCCACCCTGCGCGACATCGTCCGGCGGGAGGCACCGTTGCCCCCGGCCCAGGTCATCGAGATCGGCAGCGAGATCGCGGCCGGCCTGGCGGCCGCCCACCAGCAGGGGATCGTCCACCGCGACATGAAGCCGGCCAACGTCCTCATGTCGGAGTCCGGCAGCGTGAAGGTGGCCGACTTCGGCATCGCCCGCGCCGCCCAGTCCGCCCGCGAGGGGCTCACCATGCCGGGGGCGGTGGTGGGCACCGCCACCTACCTTTCGCCCGAGCAGGCGCTGGGCGAGACGGTCGACAGCCGGTCCGACCTGTACTCGCTGGGGATGGTGCTCTACGAGATGCTCACCGGGCGCCCGCCGTTCACCGGCGACTCGCCGGTCGCCATCGCCTACAAGCAGGTCAACGAGACGCCCGCACCCCCATCGGCCTCCAACCCGGACGTCCCCCGCGCCCTCGACGCCATCGTGATGCGGGCCATGTCGAAGGATCCGGCCGCCCGCCAACCGACGGCCGAGGCACTGCGGGCCGAGCTGCTGGCGGTTCGGTTCGGGGCCACCGAGCCGGAGGCCACCGTGGTCGCGGCCGGGCAGATGGCGGGCGCGGCCGGGCCCGCCTCGGCTGCGGCGGACGCCACCGCCATCGCCGGCGGAGCGGCCACGTCGATGATGCCCCCGCCCACCGCCGTCGACACGGGCGGTGGACGCGTGGCCCCGCCGGTGGCCCCGATGCCCCGGACCATGGGGCCCCGGCCCGACCCCGGCGTGTACCGCCGCCGGCAATTGGGCCTCCTCGCCCTGCTCCTCGTGGCGGCGGTGATCGTCATCGCCCTGGTGAGCTCCCTGGGCGGCGACGGGGGGACCGAGACCGTCACCGTGCCGAGCGTCGTGGGCAAGGGGGTCAACGACGCGGTTACCGAGGTCGACCGGTTGGGACTGAAGCCGAGGATCGAGATCGACGACGAGCTCCAGGGAGAGGCCGACCGGGTCGCCGAACAGGACCCGATCGGCGGCGCCACCGCCCGGAAGGGCGACACGGTGAAGATCGTCCTGCCCGCCGGCAGCTCCTCCACCACCACCACCACACCGCCGACCACGGAGGAGCCCACCACCACCGACGCCCCCACCACCACCGACGCCCCCGATACCACCCAGGCGCCCGCCACCACCGCAACCCCGACCACCGCCCCTCCGACGACCACGCCCACGACGGCGCCTCCGACGACCCTCCCGCCCACCACCGAGGTCACCATCCCCCCCACGACCGCCTGAGGGACCCGGCGACGCCCCGCTCCCCCCTCGGTGGGAAGAATGGTCCCCGATGACCCCCGACCCGGCGGCGACCGCACCCGACCCGGCGCTGGCCACCGCCGCCCTGGCCGCGGTCAGCGAAGCCGTGCTCGGGGTGGCCGGCGACCTGTCGGTGGCCACCGTGCTCGAGCGGCTGGCGGCGGCGGCCAAGCAGCTGGTGGGCGCCCGTTACGCGGCCATCGGCGTCCCCGACGAGGCCGGGGACGGGTTCGCCCAGTTCATCCACGTGGGCATGAGCGACGATCTGGTGGAAGCCATCGGTCCCCTGCCCAAGACCCACGGACTCCTCGGCGCCTTGCTGCGCGACCCCGCCCCCTACCGGAGCGACGACGTGCGGTCCGACCCCCGGTTCAGCTGGTGGCCGGCGGCCCACCCGAGGATGCGGTCGTTCCTCGGCGTGCCGATCGTGTTCAAGGGCGACATCGTGGGCGCCTTCTACCTGGCCGACAAGGAGTCGGGGCCCCGCTTCACCGACGCCGACCAGTCCCTGATCGGCCTGCTGGCGGCCCACGCCGCCCTCGCCATCGAGAACGCCCGGCTGTACGAGCAGAGCCGCGAGCTGAGCATCGTCGAGGAGCGCAACCGCATCGCCCTCGAGCTGCACGACGCCACCGCCCAGACGCTGTTCAGCATCCGCCTGGCCGCGGGCACGGCCCTGGGCTACCTCCCCGACGACCCCGACCGGGCCCGGCAGGAGCTGGACACCGTCCGCCAGCTGGCCGGGAACGCGGCCACCGAGCTGCGCGCCCTCATCTTCGCCCTGCGCCCCCCCGCCCTCGACCACGACGGCCTCCTCCCCGCCCTGGGCAAGCACCTCGACCTCCTCGGTCGCACACACAAGCTGGAGGTGGCGCTCCACGTTGTCGGGCGATGGCGAGCTCCCGACCGACATCGAGGCCGCCCTCTACCGGGTGGCCCAGGAGGCCCTCACCAACGTGGTCCGCCACGCGTCGGCCACCTCGGTGTCGGTCACCGTCGAGTTCGGGGACGATCGGGTGACCCTCACCGTGGCCGACGACGGCGCCGGCTTCGACCCCCAGGCCCGCAGCATCAGGGCCCACCGGCTGGGCCTGACCTCGATGGCGGCTCGCGCCGCCCGCCTCGGAGGGTCCACCCGCGGTCGCCTCCGCCGTCGGACGGGGCACCACCGTCACCGCCGAGATCCCGCTGCCCCCCTTGCGATGAGCGGCATCCGGGTCGTGGTCGTCGACGACCATCCCATCGTCCGCCAAGGGCTGCGCTCCTACCTTTCGAGCAGGGACGGGATCGAGGTGGTGGGCGACGCCGGCGACGGCGAGTCGGCGGTGGCCCTGGTGGCCGACCTGCGGCCGGACGTCGTCCTCATGGACCTGGCCATGCCCGGCATGGGCGGGCTGGCCGCCATCCGGGCCGTCACCGACCTGGGACTGGGGACCCGGATCCTCGTGTTGACCAGCTTCTCGTCGCAGGATCAGGTCATCCCCGCCATCCAGGCGGGCGCCGCCGGCTACCTGCTCAAGGACGCCGCCCCCGAGGAGGTCGACCGGGCGGTACGGGCCGTCCACCACGGCGAGGGCCGTCTCGACCCGGCGGTGGCGGCGCTGGTGATGGCCGAGGTGGCTGGAGCCTCGGTGGCCGCCGCGAGCGGAGCCGGGAGCGGCGACCGGCCTGCGCCGGCTCACCCCCCGGGAGACCGAGGTCCTGCGCCTGCTGGCCGAAGGGCTCTCCAACCGGGCCCTGGCCGAGCGGCTGTTCGTGTCGGAGAAGACGGTGAAGACCCACGTCAGCAGCATCCTGGCCAAGCTCGGCCTGGCCGACCGCACCCAGGCCGCCCTCTACGCCGTCCACCACGGGCTGGCGTAGGACTTTCGACCGAGGCGGAAACCGTCCTCCGGCCCGATGTGGGCGGCGGCGCCGTCCGTCATCGTCGGAGCATGACAACCGACACCGCACGCACACGCCAGCCCGTCGCCCTGATCACCGGCGCCTCTCGGGGACTGGGCCTGGCCCTGGCCCGCGCCCTGGCCGACCGAGGATGGGCCCTCGTCATCGACGCCCGGGGCGGGGCCGCGTTGCGGGCCGCGGCCCACGAGCTGGCCCAGGTCACGACCGTCCGGGCCCTCTCCGGCGACATCGCCGACGACACCCACCGGCGTGACCTGGTCGCCGCCGCCCACGACCTCGGCGGCATCGACGCCGTCGTCCACAACGCCAGCGTGCTCGGGCCGAGTCCCCAGCCCGGCCTCGCCGACTACCCGTTGACCGTCCTCGAGTACGTCTACGCGGCCAACGTCTTCGGTCCCCTGCGGCTCACCCAGCTGGCCCTTCCCGAGCTGCGCCCGGGGGCGGCCGTCGTCTCCATCACCTCCGACGCCGCCGTCGAGGCCTACGAGGGGTGGGGCGGCTACGGGTCGTCCAAGGCGGCACTGGAGCAGGTCACCGCCGTTCTGGCCGCCGAACACCCCGCGTTGCGGGTCTACCGGGTCGATCCCGGCGACATGAACACTCGCATGCAGGCCGAGGCCTTCCCCGGCGAGGACGTCTCCGACCGTCCCCCGCCGGAGGACAGCGTGCCCGGTCTGGTCCGCCTCATCACCGGCGACCTTCCGAGCGGCCGCTACCAGGCCCGGACCATCGCCGCCCCCTCAGTGGGCGTGGGCGCCGGTGCCGCTGCCGGAGCCCGGTGAGGACCGTGCTCGCCTGCGCCCCCGCTCTGGCCCCGGCCGACGCGCTCCCCGTCGACTTCGAGCTCCCCGACGACCTCATCGCCACCGAGCCGGTCGAGGCCTCCGGCGGCGGCCGGCAGGACGCCCGCCTCATGGTGGCCCGTCGATCCGACGACCGCCTGGTCCACGCCACCTTCTCCCAGCTCGGCGACTTCCTCGAGCCCGGCGACCTTTTGGTGGTCAACACCTCGGCCACCCTGCCCGCCGCCATCCCCGCGGTGGGGGTCGACGACGGCCTGCTCGTCCACCTCTCGACCGAGCTTCCTGGCGGCCTGTGGCTGGTCGAGCTGCGACTGCCCGACGGCGCCGGCACCCGGCCCTTCCTCGACGGACGGGCCGGCCGCACGCTCGCTCTCCCCGGGGCGGCGTCGGTGGACCTCCTGGCCCCGTACCCCGCCGACGCACCGCCGACCACCGGCCGCCGTCCGCCTGTGGTTCGCGGTGCTCCGGCTGCCCCTGGCCCTCACCGCGTACCTAGCCCGCTTCGGACGGCCGATCCGCTACGGCTACGCCCGGCGCCCGTTCCCCCTGTCCGCCTACCAGACGGTCTTCGCCCGGGAGCCGGGCAGCGCCGAGATGCCGAGCGCGGGACGTCCGTTCACCACCGGGCTGGTGACCGAGCTGGTGAGCCGCGGGCGTCGGCATCGCCCCCATCGTCCTCCACACCGGGGTCTCGTCCGCCGAGCCGGGCGAGATGCCCTACCCCGAGCGCTACCGGGTGCCGCGGGAGACGGCCGAGCGGGTCAACGCCGCCCGGCGGGACGGCCACCGGGTGGTGGCGGTGGGGACGACGGTCACCCGGGCCCTGGAGACGGCCGCCGACGAGCGGGGCGTGGTCCACCCGGCTGCGGGCTGGACCGAGCTGGTGGTCACCCCCGAGCGGGGCACGAGGGTGGTCGACGGCCTGATCACGGGCTGGCACCAGCCGGCGGGATCACATCTGCTGCTGGTCGAGGCGGTGGCCGGGCGGGAGACACTCGAACGCAGCTACGCGGCGGCGGTCGCCCGCCGCTACCGCTGGCACGAGTTCGGCGACGTGCACCTGGTCCTTCCCTGACCGGCCCTTCCCTGACCGGCGTTCCCCCATCGACGCCGCCCTAGCATGCGAGGGTGAACTTCCGGCTCGAGCAGGACTTCCCGGGCACCGTGGACGAGGTCGCCGACGTCTTCGTCGACCCCGACCTCTTCGACCACCTGCGCCAGGTCGACGACCTGGGCCGGCCCGAGCTGCTGGAGAAGGTCGACGAAGGCGCCACCGTCCGCCTCCGGGTGCGCTACGCCTTCACCGGCGAGCTGTCGCCGGCGCTCACGGCAGTGGTGGAGCCGTCCCGGATCACGTGGGTCGAGGAGTCGACGCTCGACCGGTCCACCCACCGCACCGAGTTCCACATCGTGGCCGACCACTACCCCGACCGCCTGCGGTGCGCGGGGCACGTCGAGCTCCACGACAACGGCGCCGGTGGCACCCGGCGGGTGGCCGAGGGCCGCCTCGACGTCCGCATCCCCTTCATCGGGGGCAAGGTCGAGCGGGCCGTGGTCGACGGCTTGGTCGACCAGGCCGCCACCCAGGCCCGGGTGGTGGGCGAGTGGCTGGTCAGCCGGCGCCAGGCCCAGGCCTGACACCACTCGACCCGTTCGGGTCGACCGGGTCGGGGTCGCCGGCCTCGGGCGGGCAGCGGCCGGCGGCCCGCTCCTCCTCCCGAAATCGCACCAGGTGGTCACTCACCGATTCGCTGATGGCCCGCAGCTGGCCGACCTGCTCCGGGCTCAGGCGGTCGAACAGGTGGCGGCGCACCCCCTCCACGTGGCCGGGCGCGGCCGCCGCCAGCGCCCCCATCCCCTTCTCGGTGAGCACGGCCATGAAACCGCGCCGATCGGTGGCGCACGTCTCCCGGCGCACCCATCCCGCCTCCTCCAGCCGGGCCACGGCGTGGGAGATCCGGCTCCGGGACGACAGCGACCGCTCCGCCAGCTGGCTCATGCGCAGCGTGCGGTCGGGGGCCTCCGACAGCCGGACGAGGATCTCGTAGTAGCCGTGGGGGATGTCGGCGTCGCGCTGGAGCTCGTGGTCGAGCTGCTCGAACAGCAGCTGGTTGGCGGTGAGGAACGCCCGCCAGGTGCGCTGCTCGTCGTCGTCCAGCCAGCGGGTGACTCCCATGGGCCCCAAGCGTACGGCGACTCGGCCCTCCTACGGGAATGGTTGAGGTTTCAATCAGGTTCATCACAGGCAGAAGGACCAGGAGGAACACCATGCCGATCACCCGTCTCAACCATGCCGTGCTCTACGTCCGGGACGTGGCCCGCAGCGTCGCGTTCTACACCGAGGCCCTCGGGTTCCGCCTGCTGCCCATGTCGCCCGACGGGTTCTCCGGCGCCGCCTTCCTCCAGGCCCCCGGGTCCACCAACGACCACGACATCGGCCTGTTCGAGATCGGGTCCGGGGCGGGGCCGTCCCAGGCCGGCCGGGCCACCGTCGGCCTCTACCACCTGGCCTGGGAGGTCGACACCCTGGCCGAGCTCGAGCGGCTGGCGGGCGTGCTGAGCGACCGGGGCGCCCTGGTGGGAGCCAGCGATCACGGCACCACCAAGAGCCTCTACGCCCGCGACCCCGACGGCCTGGAGTTCGAAGTGGCGTGGATCGTCCCCGCCGACCGTCTCGACGACGAGGCCCTCGAGGCCCGCACCCGCATCGGGCGGCTCGACCTCGAACGGGAGAAGCAGCGGTACGGCGCGCTCGACCGTCGGTGGAATCTGAGCCGAGTCGTCACCGGCCCCCCGCACCGCTCCTGACCGGCACGGCGCGGGCGGGCGAAGACGGCGAAGCTGGATTCCGGTTGCGACCGCCGGGTACGTTGGCAGTTCCTCTCGCCGTTGATCACCCGACACGAGAAGCGCCGGCCCCGGGAGGTCGATGACCGCACCGCCCCGACGTTCGATCGTTCTGACCACCGTGCTGGCCCTCGTCGCGCTCGTCGCCGGGGTCACCGGCGCCGGTGCCGACGAGATCGGCGACAAGGAGGCGGAGGCGGAGCTCGTGGCCGGTCGGCTGGCCGACCAGGCCCGGGAGATCGTGGCCCTCGACAAGGAGCACCGGTCGGCCCAGGAGCGCCTGGTGCAGGCCGAGGGGTCCCTCGCCCAGGCCGAGATGGAGCTCACGGGAGCGTCCAAGCGCCAGGACGAGGCCCGGCGGCTGCTCGTGATCCACGCCCAGACGGCCTACGTCAGCGGGGGGTCGATCTCGATGGTCGGCAGCCTGGCCACCGGCGCGACCGCCGACGGGGTCGCCCGCCGCACCTACATGCGGGTGGTCACAGGGGAGGACCGGCTGGCGGTGGGGCGGATGAAGGCCGCCCGCGAGGACCTGGAGCTGCGGCGGAGCCAGCTCGACGGGGCCCTCCGGGACGCGACCGACCAGGCCCGCACCGTCAGACACGACCTGGAAGAGCTCGATCACGCCATGAACGCCCAGCGGGCGCAGGTCAGCCGGGTGTCGGGCGAGCTGGCCCTCCTCGTCTCGGCCGAGCAGGCCCGGGCCGCAGAGGCCGCCCGTCAGGAGCAGAGGCTCCTCGATGCCGAAGCGGCTGCGGCCCGGGCGGCCCAGGCCAACATCGCCGCCCCCACGATCCTGGCCGCGGCTTCGGAGCCGGCGCCGGCGTCGGTGGTGTCGGGGATCCTGTCGCTCGACGAGGCCTTCGCCTGCATTCGCCAGTTGGAGTCGGGGAACAACTACTCCTCGCCCAGCGGGGGCGCGTACCAGTTCCAGGACCCGACGTGGCAGTCCCTGGGCTACACCGGGGCGGCTGAGGACCATCCCCCCGCCACCCAGGACGAAGGCGCCCGCAAGCTCCAGGCCCGCAGCGGCTGGGGCCAGTGGTCAGTGGCCCCGCTCTGCGGCCTTATTTGACCGGAACGAGCCCGAACGGGCCGGCGGCTACCTCCGGGAGCGGCCCGTGCGCCACTCGAGAAGGCGGGCCACCAGGCCACCGAGCACGGCGGTCACCACCAGCACGACGATGAGCGGCGCCTTCACCTCGCCCACGACGTAGCCGATCGTCACCGACTGGCGGTTGTCGATCATCAGCGCCAGCAGGACGGCGACCGCCACCACCAGCCCGACGACGCGGGCCAGCTCCTGCTTGTCCCGGGGGCTCGAACCTTCACCCACGGAACGGGACGGTACCCCAGGTGCCGCGCCCGAGGCCGGACTACGGCCGGTCCGGCTTGCCCTGTCCCTCGTCGAGGCCCACGATCAGCCGGTTGGCCCGGTCCCAGGTGACGTAGTTCCACGCCCAGCTGGTGAACACGGCCAGCCGGTTGCGGAAGCCGACCACGTACAGCAGGTGCAGGAACAGCCACGCCATCCAGCCGAGGGTTCCGCCCAACCGGATCCCGAGGGGCAGTTCGGCCACCGCCGACCGGCGGCCGATGGTGGCCATGATCCCCTTGTCCTTGTAGTGGAACGGCCGGGTGGGACGGTCGTTCATCCGGGCCCCGATGTTCTTCGCCACCCGGCGACCGCCCTGCATCGCCACCTGGGCCACCTGGGGCAGCGGCTGGCCTTTCTTGTCGACCGACCCGGCCAGGTCGCCGATGGCGAACACCTCGGGATGGCCGGGCAACGACAGGTCGGGCAGCACCTTCACCTGGCCGGCCCGGCCCTGCTCGACGCCGAGCCCGTCGGCCACCGGGCTGGCCCGCACCCCGGCCACCCACACGGCGGTGGCCGAGGGGATGAACGATCCGTCCTTGAGGTGGACGCCATCGGCCGTCACCGACGCCACCGCCGAGCTCACCCTGACCTCCACGCCCCGTGACTCGAGCACCCGCCGGGCGTCCGCCTGGGAGCGGACCGAGAAGCCGTGCAGGAGGTGGTCGGCCATCTCCACCAGCACGACCCGCGCCCGGCCCAGCCCGGAGCCGGCGTAGTCCTTGGCCAGCACCACGTGGAACAGCTCGACGAAGCTGCCGGCCAGCTCCACCCCCGTCGGTCCCCCGCCGGCGATGACGACGGTGAGGGCTCCCTTCTCGACGAGCGACGGGTCGCGCGCCGCCCGCTCGAACTGGCGCAGCACGTGGTCGCGCAGGCGCAGGGCGCCGGGGAGGGTCTTGAGGGTGAAGGCGTGTTCGGCCACGCCGGGCACGCCGAAGTCGGCGGGCACGGTCCCCGCGGCCAGCACCAGGTAGTCGTACGGCAGCCGGCGGCCGTCGTCGAGCCCCACCTGCCGGCCCGTCCAGGTCGACCGACTCGACCGTCGCCATGAACACCTGCACGTTGTGCTCGTCCCGCACGATCGAGCGCACGCTGTGGGCGATGTCGTCGGCCGCCAGGCCGGCGGTGGCCACCTGGTAGAGGAGGGGCCAGAAGCCGTGGTAGTTGTTCCGGTCGACGATCGTGACGTCGACCGGGAGCGACGCCAGGGCCCGGGCCGTGCTCAGCCCGCCAAAACCGGCGCCCACGACGACGACCTGCGGCCGGGTCGATCCCATCCCGACATCCTCCCGCACCGGCGACGCCGGTCGCGACCTTCGGGCGATCAGGACGGGCGGGCGCGCCCGGCGGGGCCAGTCGGCGACCCCGGGCGATCAGGACGGGCGGGCCGCCCGTCTGGCCCGGGCCGCGAACTCGAGCGCCCCGCCGGGCCCGGCCAGGTCGCCCAGGCCGGCGGTGACGACGAAGTCGGGCCGGGCGTACTCGGGCAGCCCCGGGTACCCGCCCAGGGATGCGGCCAGGTCGCGCCGCACCCGCTCGACGAGGCCGGGCATGTGCGCCACCCCCCCGCCCAGCACGATGCGCTCGGGGGCGAAGGCGTAGACCGCGTTGCGCAGGCCGGCGGCCAGGTAGCCGGCCTCCATGTCGAGGGCCGCCTCCCGCTCCGCCCCCTCGAGCTCCTCCGGCCGCCGCCCCCAGCGGGCGGACATGGCAGTGCCGCTGGCCATCCCCTCGAGGCAGTCGCGGTGGGCGAAGCAGGCGCCCTCGTAGGTGTCTCCCGCCTGGCGGGGCACGGTGACGTGGCCCATCTCGGGATGCAGGATCCCGTGCACCAGGGTGCCGTCGACGACGATCCCCATCCCGATCCCCGTCCCGATGGTGACGTAGACGAAGTCCCGCACGTCCCGGGCCGCGCCGGCCGCCCCCTCGGCCAGGGCGGCGCCGTCGACGTCGGACCCGATGCCGACCGGGACGTCCGGGAACGCAGACCGCACCGGCCCGAGCACGTCGACGCCGACCCACGCCCGCTTGGGGGTGTCGAGCAGGCAGCCGTAGGTGGGGGCGTCGGGCCGGAGGTCGACCGGCCCGAAGGCGGCCACCCCGACGGCCTCGAACGGCCCCCACTCGGCCTCGTACGCCTTCAGCCGTTCGACCGCCCAGCCGAGGGTCTCGTCCGGCGCCGTCGTCGGGTGCCGGTCGAGGGCGGTGACGTCCCCCGGCCCGTTCCCCACCACGCAGATGACCTTGGTGCCGCCGAGCTCGACGCCTCCGAACACCACCCCGCCCGCAATCCGCCGCTCAGCGCCCGGCCGAGGACCGGGTGTTGAGCTGGTCGAACCCGACCGCCACCAGGATGAGCACGCCGATGGCGATCTGCAGGTAGAAGGCGTTGATGGCCAGCAGGTTGCCACCGTTGTTGAGCACGCCCATGATCAGCGCCCCGGTGGCCGCCCCCAGGGCGCTGCCCTTGGCCCCGAACAGGCTGGCCCCGCCGATCACGCAGGCGGCGATGGCGTTGAGCTCGAACCCGGTGCCGGCGGTGGGGATGCCTGCGCCCAGGCGGGAGGTGAGCAGGAAGCCGCCGATGCCCGCCAGCAAGCCGGAGATGGCGTACACCGACACGGTGACGACCCGCACCGGCACACCGGCCAGCCGGGCCGACTCCGGGTTCGACCCCACCGCGTAGATGTAGCGCCCGAACACGGTGCGAGTGAGCACGAAGTGGATGGCCACCGTGATGATCACCGCGAAGATGAGCAGGTTGGGGATCCCCAGCTGGGTGCCGTTGGCGATCGTCTCGAAGCCCTTGGGCAGGGGCTGCACCGTCTTGGCGTCGGTGATCACGAGGACGACTCCCCGGGCGATGCCGAGCATGCCCAGGGTGGCGATGAACGGAGGCAGCTTGGCCTTGGTGACGAGCAGCCCGTTGACGATGCCCAGGCCGGTGCCCAGGACGACGCCGACCAGGATGGCCGCCGGGATGGGCCACCCGGCCACCAGGAGCTGGGCGGTGACGGCGCCCGACAGGGCCAGCACCGAGCCCACCGACAGGTCGATGCCGGCGGTGAGGATCACGAGCAGCTGGCCGACGGCGATGATGCCGAAGATGGCCACCTGGCGGGCCAGGTTGGCCAGGTTGCTGCCGGTGAGGAAGTCGCCGCTGGCCAGGGTGAGGGCCCCCACGGCGACAAGGAGGACCACCAGCCCCCCGCTCTCCCGCCCGGCGACGTCGCCCAGGGTGACGACCCGGTTGACGGTGACCGGCTCACCCGGCTCGTCCGGCGGCTCGATGCCGACCGCCGGGCCGCTGCGGATGGTGGTGGTGAGGACGGGCTCGCGCCACAGCAACCTCGGCATCAGTCGTCACCCTTTCCGTTCGAGGTGGTGGGAGGTCGTCCCCCGCCGCCACCGCTGGCCAGGCGCAGGACGTCCTCCTCCGAGGCCGCCCGTCCCAGCTCGCCGGCCACGGCCCCGTCCTTGAGGACGAGAATCCGGTCGGCCAGCCCCAGCAGCTCGGGGAGGTACGACGACACGACGATGATCCCCAGCCCGGCGCCGGCCAGGTCGCCGATCACGGTGTACAGCTCGCCCTTGGCCCCCACGTCGATGCCCTTGGTGGGCTCGTCGAACACGAGGATCCGGGGTTTGGTCAGCAGCCAGCGGGCCAGCAGCACCTTCTGCTGGTTGCCACCCGACAGGGTCGACACCGGCTGGTCGTAGGAGCCGGCCCGCAGGCGCAGGCTGTCGAGGAGCTTGTCCGCCTCCTCCCCCATCTCCTTCGGTGGCAACAGCCCGCGACGGGAGCCCCGGCGCAGGCTGGCGATGGTGACGTTCTCCCTGATCGACAGCTCCGGCAGCAGCCCGAGCACCTTGCGGTCCTCGGTGAGCAGCCCGATGCCGGCGTTCATCATGGTGCGGGGTCCGGTGGGTTTGACCACCTTGCCCTCCACCTCGATCTCGCCGGCGACTATGGGCGTGGCCCCGAAGAGCGACAGCAGCAGCTCGCTGCGCCCCGAGCCCAGCAGGCCCCCGATGCCGAGGATCTCGCCCGCCCGCAGGTCGAAGTCGATCGTAGGACCGTCGGCCTCCCGCTGCAGGCCTCGCACCCGGAGCAGGGGCGTTCCCGGCTCCTTCTCGGTGTCGGGATACAGCGACGTGATCTCCCGGCCGACCATGGCCGTGATGAGCTTGTCCTCGTCGTAGTCGGCCATGGGGCCGCTCTCGGAGAGGCCGCCGTCGCGGAGCACCGTGACCCAGTCGCCGATCTCGAACATCTCCTCCAGCCGGTGGGTGACGTAGAGCATGGCCACGCCGTCGTCGCGGAGGCGCTTGATGTGCTCCATGAGGCCCTTCGACTCGGCCTCGGTGAGGGCGGTCGTCGGCTCGTCGAAGACGATGACCTTCACGATGTCGGCAGTGAGGACCTTGGCGATCTCGACCAGCTGGCGGGTAGCGGCGGGCAGCCGTTCGACGATGGCGTCGGGAGAGACGTTGTGCAGGCCGACGTCGTCGAGCGCCTTGCGGGCCCGGGCCTTGAGGTCGCCCCGGTCGAGCACGCCGCGGTGCGACGGCAGCCGTCCCATGAACAGGTTCTCCCCCACCGACAGGTGCGGGAGCAGGCTCAGCTCCTGGTAGACGGCTTGCACCCCGGCCGCCCGCAGCGCGGCCGGCGTGGTGGTGGTGACCGGCTCCCCGTCGATCGTGAACGTGCCCGCATCGGCCTGGTGGGCACCGGTGAGCACCTTGATGAGGGTCGACTTGCCGGCCCCGTTCTCGCCGGCCAGGCAGTGGACCTGTCCCGGAAGGAGCCGGAGGTCGACGTTGCTGAGCGCCTGGACGGGCCCGAAGGCCTTGGAGACGCCCTTCAGCTCCAGGACGGCAGTGCGCTCGGCCGACGGGGACGGGACGGGTGGAGCGGTCGCGCTCATGATCCGGCCTCCTCGGTGGGCGGTTCGAGCAGCGCCCGCACCTCCGGGGTCTCCATGTTGTCGCGGTCGGCGACCACCGCCCCGGGGTCGATCACCCGCGGCGGGATCCGGTTCACGGTGGCCATCCCGGCCATGACCACGCCCTGGTACCCGAAGAAGTACGGGTTCTGCACGACCAAGGCGTCGATCGAGCCGTCGGCCAGGGCCGCGTTCTCCTGGGGGTCGGAGTCGAACGCCACCACCGGGTATGCGCTCGGCGGCGTTGTTGTCCTTGATGGCCCGGGCCGCGCCGACGCCGGACGTGTTGTTGTCGGCGAAGACCCCGAGCAGGTCGGGGTTGGCCGTGAGGGCGTCGTTCACCTGGGACGCGGCGGTGTTGATGTCGTTGTTGTTGTAGCGCTGGAGCGAGGCGTCCACGTTGGGGCACGGTCCCGCCAGCCCCTGCCGGAAGCCGGCGTCGCGGTCGACGAGCGACTGGATGCCGGCCACCGACGACTCGATCAGCACCTTGCCGGTGGTCTTGTTCTGGGCCTTGAGCAGGTCGCACATCTTCTGGCCCGCCTGCTGGCCGGCCTTCACGTTGTCGGTGCCGATGAAGCCCTCGGTCGTCGTGGTGACCGCGGTGTCGACGGTGATGACCTTGAGCCCCGCCTCCCGCGCCCGGTCGATGGCCGAGTTGAGGGCGCTCGACGAGTTGGGCGCGATCACGATTCCCTCGGCACCCCGGGAGATCGAGTTCTCGACCAGCTGCACCTGCTCGTCGATGTTCGTCTCCGACGTGGGGCCGAAGGTGCTCACGGCCAGGCCGAAGTCGCCCCCCGCCTGCTTCGACCCGGCCAGCATCACCTGCCAGAACGAGGAGTCGCTGGCCTTGATGATCACGTCGATCTTCTTGCCACCGGCCGCCCCGCCCGACCCGCCGCCACCCCCGCCGCCGTCGGACGAGCCCGTGGCCCTCCCGGCGACAACCCCCAGCACCGCGGCCACGAGCGCGATCGCGGCAACAAGTGAAAGCGAGAAGACCGTACGGGTCTTAGCCATACCCACCTCCGTCTCCAGCCCCGACGCCGGCCCAAGCCGACGCGGCGCCCAATATTCGCACCGATTCAACAGAGCGTGAACGGCTCCTGCCAGACACCTCACTGGCGGACAGAGTCGCGTCCCACGGGTCGTCGTCGAACCGCCTGGGTTCGCATGAAGCTCGACGAGTGCGTGCCGGTCTCTGGGGTCCGGCGTGGCCTCGTAGCGACCGACCTCGTACTCCGGCTGGTGGGACGTTGTCGATCGTGGGTGGAGCGTCCCACGATCCACCTGGCCGGGCGACGTCCACCCCGCCACCAGCAGGGCCGTTACAGATCGAGCGTGAACCCCGCCCCCGAGGGCACCCTGTCATCTGTCAAGAGCCGGCCGGCGGGAGTGGCGATTTCGAGTCGGGTGAAGACGTCACATTCGAGAGGTGAGGTAGGCCTCGGTCAACCAGCCTCGCAGCTGCCCGTCGAGGTCCTCGGGGCGACGCAGGTTGGCGACGTGGTGGAAATGGCCGTGATATTGCATGACCTTCCGGGTGATCGTTGGGTGCTGCACCCGGCGGGGCAGGGCGAACGACAACGCCACCCATCGCTCCATGGGCCGGAGCTGGGCGAACGTCTGCGTCCGCTTGAGGAAGATCCCTACAGCGACCGGCTCGACGTGAACGGGTCCGACCGACTCCAGGTAGGCCAGGACGGCCTCCGCGATCGGCCGCTCGTGCGGCGGTCCGGTGGAGAAGTACTCCTCCAACGACATGGCCGGGGCGCACTCGTGCGACTGCCCCACGCGCCGGAACTGACGGCTGCAATCGGGACACGCCCAGGGGGCCACGGCCCCATGGTGGCGCACTCCGCCGGCTGGCCCCTGGGACGGGGCGCCCGGGACGGTCGAGACACGACCTGTGTCCGATCCGGAGCTCGGGTGACAACGACCACGTCGGCTCGCCGCCCGGCGCCTGTGAGCACGGACTGCCGCGACCGCGCCGAACGACCGCTGACATAGGTTCTCTGACGAGCAGGGCCACCCGACGGAGAGGGGCATCGCCATGGCTTCGGTGACGGGTCGTCCGGCAGAGGCCGCTACCCCGCCCGCCATCTCCCGTCCTCGGGCCAGCCGAGCCGAGGACATGCTCACCATGGTGTTCGCCACCTGGCTGATCGTGGGGATCTTCGTCGACGGCTGGGCCCACAGCAACGACAAGCCGGAGACGTTCTTCACGCCCTGGCACGCGCTGTTCTACTCGGGGTTCCTGGCCACCGCGGCCTGGATGACCTGGATCGTGCAGCGCCGGCGGGCGGCGGGCGCGACGGGGCGGGCGGCCGTGCCGGTCGGTTACGGCCTGGGCCTGGCGGGCGTGGCCATCTTCGCCTTCGGCGGGCTGTTCGACATGGTGTGGCACCAGATCTTCGGCATCGAGGTCGATCTCGAGGCGCTCCTGAGCCCGTCCCACCTGGTCCTCTTCGCCGGCGGCCTCCTGGTGACCACCAGCCCCCTGCGCTCGGCCTGGCACGACCCGTCGAGCCGGCAGCCGGGATTCCGCCGGTTCCTCCCCGTCCTGCTGTCGGTGACGCTGTCCACGGCCAGCGTCGCCTTCTTCCTCATGGTCTTCTCACCGTTCCTCACCGGGGCCATGACCGAGGGCCCGTACCGGTCGGCCGCCTTCTTCGTCGACGACCCCGACATCGCCGCCTGGCTCATCGAGGAGGTCGAGCTGGGGGGCTACGCGGCCGTGCTGATCACCACCGTGATCCTGCTGGCTCCCGCTCTGCTGCTGATGCGCCGGTGGACGCTGCCCTTCGGCACCTTCACCTTCCTGTTCGGCGTGGTGGCCACCCTCTCCGCCGCCATTGAGTCCTTCGACATGGGACCCGGCTTTCTGGCGCCGGCCGTCGCCGGCCTGGTCGGCGACCTGCTGTACCGGCGGATGCGACCGGGGCCCGACCGTCCCTGGGCGATGCGGGCGTGGGCGGCGGTGGTGCCGGCCTTCATGTGGCTGGCCTACTTCGCCTTCCTGGCCGCCTTCCGCAGCGTGGGCTGGAGCGTCGAGCTGTGGTCGGGTGTCACCGTGATGAGCGCCATGGTCGGCTTTGGCCTGGCGCTGTTCATGGTGCCCCCACCGGTCCCCCGCTCCGACGAGGCGGTTCGGGCCTAGGGCCGGGCTCAGCTGATCTGGGCCGCCACCTGCTGGCGGATGGCGGTGACGAGCATCCCCTCGTTGGCCGCGTACCTGGACGTTGGGATCGTCGAGCCGGGCCAGGCTGGGGGCTCCGCCGTGGTGGATGCCCACGACCCGCCACTCCTCGTCGAACACCGGGCTCCCCGAGCTGCCGGGACGGGTGGGCGCCCGGTAGTGGAGCAACGCATCGGTCGCCCCCACCACCTTGTTGTCCTGGAGAGAGAAGGCGAGGGCCTGGCCTCGCGGGTATCCGATCACGTACACCCGCTTGCCCACCGCCGGCAGCGGTCCGGGGGACACCTGGTAGGACGGGGCCCGGACGGGGGGCGAGTCGAGCTCCAGGACGGTGACGTCGAGCGACGCCGGGGGGTTCGTGCCCACGTCCACGGCCGGCGATTCCCACAGGATGTCGCGGATCGGCACCTCGACGCCGTTGTCCTCGAACACCACCCGCAGGCCGGCGGGCGAGCGTCCGGGCTGGACCGCCTGGCGGTTGGCCACGTGGAAGTTCGTCACCACCACCGACCGGTCGGCCCACGACGGGTGCAGCACCGCCCCGGGAAGGACGAACCCGGTGCCGACGGTCGTGCCCAGGGGCAGCACGATCCGCACCACGCTCCGAGCCGCCTCCAGCCCGGCCTTGTACCACTGGATGGTCTTGTACTCGTCCTCGCCCAGCACCGCCTCGAGGTGCGAATCGTCCTCCTCGAGCTGGCGCAGGCGCTGCCCGACATCGACCTCGAGGTCGATCCGGCCCCCGTCCGCCCTGAGCAGCTGGGCCTCCAGCAGATCCACCAGCGCCCGCTGGGCCGGGTCCTTCTCGTCGAGTTGCCACACCTGGCGGAGCTGGCGCAGGGTGCTGCCGATGGCGAAGGCGTCGGCCCGGTCGTCGCGGGTGTAGGCGGACAGCCGGTCGGCGGCGGCGACGAAATCCCCGCAGGGCGACGTGGGCCTCGGCCGCGATGGCCGCGTCCCATACCTGGCTGCTCCCAGCTGGTCGGGAACAGAGGGTGGACGTGATGCGCCCGGCCATCGCCCGCCAATCCGGGGCGTCGCGCTCGGCCCGGGCCAGGAGGGCCACCGCGTTGATCCCGTGCCACAGGTGCTCGTCGGGGGAGTCGGTGAACGGCTGCAGGTAGGCGTCGATCGCCGCCCTCAACTCCCGCTCGGCCCCGGTGCTCGTCGGACCGTCGAGGTAGCGCTGCTTGTGGGCCCGGCCGATGAGGCCCTGGATCTCGGGAGCCTCGTCGCCCGGCCTCTCACGGAGGTCGTGAAGGACGGCCAGGGCGGCGCCGAGGAGTCCTTCCTCGATGAGGGCCTGGGCGTAGAGGCGGAAGACTGTCGCGTCCTCGACCCCGGCTCGGAACGCGCCCTCGGCCACTCGCAGCATCGGTCGGAACTGGCGCCTCCGCCGGAGGACGTCGAGACCTTGGCGGGCCATCGCCGTGGCCGCTCCGGGCTCCGCCCCGGCGACCTTCTCCACGACACCCCGCACCGCCCGGTCGAGGCGCTCGGGATCGTCGGCCTCCACCGCGACCTCGAGCTCGACCAGCTCGGGGCCCGCTCCCCCCTGCGCCTCCGCCATCACGCCTCCCTCCACTCACGGCCGCCGTCTGGTCCCGTACCGGGCGCAGTCGCCGTCGCTCGCGAGTCTAGGACCGTGATGATCACGTCCGAAGGGCGAATATGAAGCGTCGCCCGCCCCGCCATCGGCCGGGATCGGCAAACGCCTGGCAACGATCTGGCAACCGGGACGTCGCACCCTTTCGCCATCGCCCGATGAGCGGGCAGCCGGAAAGGAAAGGGAGGTAGGAAGCGATGAGACTCACCTTGGCCCGCAAGGCCGCCGTCGCCCTCGCCGTGGTCGCAGGGGCCGCTGGCCTGTCCATGGGGGCACCGGTTGCCGCCCATGCAGAGGCGCCGGCCGTGCAGACGGTGCAAGACCCGACCCTCTACGAGAACCTGACCTTGGAAAGCGTGGAGGGCGCCTCCCTCAACGAGGCGCGGCCCAGGATCGTGGGCCGGGCTGCGGTCGATCTCGGCGGCGGGTGCACGCAGTACTTCATCTTCTTCAGCGACGGGTCGCACATCACGTACGTCCGCTGCATCGTGATCATCCAGGGCTGAGCCCGCTCCGGTGCGGGGCACCGACAAGGGGGTCGGTGCCCGGACCGCCGCCCGCGAGCGCGGCGGTGCCGACCGACGCCTGGGCGGCCAGCACCCGGCGGGCCACCGACGCCATCCCCAGGCGCCCGGCGGTGGCCGCCACCTCCTGCAGGAGCGGGACTGCTTCCACCGGCCGTCCGGTGGCTGTCAGCGAGAGGGCTTGGGCCAGGCGGGTGCGGGCCAGCCAGGCCGGGGCCCCCACCTGGCGGTGGAGGATGGCCGCAGCCTGGTAGTGACTCGCGGCCTCCTGGTGGCGGCCGAGGGCGGCGGCGAGGAGGCCGAGGTAGTGGTCGACCGACCCGCAGTAGGCGAGCGACGACAGGGTCACCAGCTGCCCGGCGTAGGGGGACATGAGCTCGTACAGCCGGCCCGCCCGGGCGGTGTCGCCCAGGTGGGCTGCGACCGCGGCGCAGTTGGCCACGATGTGCAGCCAGGTGGGTTCGAAGGTGAGGTCGGCGAATTCGTTCGCGGCCAGCTCGTCGAGGTGCGCCCGCGCCCCCTCGTCGTCGTCCCGCTCGGTGTCGCACAGGGCCTGCCATGACCGCAGGAACCACCACGAGTCGGGATCGCGGGTGAGGGCGACCCGCAGCGGCCGTTCCCACCGGCCCAGCACCCCCCGCTCGAAGGCCAGCTGGAGGCGCTGGGCCGACAGGAACAGGTCGGCGTCGGGCTGTCCGGCGGACCGTCCCAGCCGGAAGGCCTCGTTCGCCAGCCGCTCGGCGTCGTCGAAGCGCCCCTCGAGCATGGCCCGGCTGGCCCGCATGTAGGCGACGTACCAGAGCATGGCCGGCTGGTGGACGGCCGCCGCCATGCGCTCGAAGGCGTCGAGGCAGGTCGCCGCCTCCTCCGCCTGGGCTGCTTCCATGGCCGCCACCGCCCGCCACCCGTAGGCCTCGCACCGCAGGGAAGGGTCGGTGAGGCGGGTGGCCACGTCGAGCAGCTCGGCCGTGTCGGAGAGCCGCTCGCCGAGGGTGCCGGGGTCGCCCCGGATCGTGTTGTACCGGGGAACCAGGACCTGGGCCAGGGTGGGCAGGTCGCCCAGCCGCCGGGCCATGGCCAGGGCCTCGTCGCTCAGGCGGCGCACGGCCACGGCGTCGCCGGAGTACACCAGCTCAACCGCCAGGCGGGCGAGAAGCCGGGCCCGCAAGGGGCTGTCGCCCCCGTCGAGGGCGGCCAGGGCGTCCCGGAAGGCGGCCACCCGCTCGGCGTCCACCCGCCGGGTGGCGCTCCAGAAGCTGCGGGTGTTGGCCAGGGCGGCGCTGGCCAGCCGCTCGGCGTCGCCCATCTCCCGGGCCAGGTCGGCCGCGTCGAGAAGGGTCTGGCGGTGGGCCGGCGCACCGCACCGGCGCTGGGCCTCGCCCAGGGCCAGGAGGATGTCGCACCGCTGGCGGATCCGGTCCACCGCCCCGCCGTCGTCTGCCACACGAGAACTTGGCGGGACCAGGTCGAGCAAGTCGAGGGCCTGTTGGAAGTAGCCGGCGGCGTCGTCGTGGGCCAGCTGACCGAGGGCCTTTTCGCCGGCGAGGGTGGAGTAGGCCACTGCCTTGGCTGCCCCTCCGATGGCGGCCGCCCGGGTGAAGTGGTGGGCCAGCTCGGCCAGGTGGTCGCTCGTACGCCCCGCCCGGAGCCGCTCGACCGACTCCGCCACCCGCCGGTGGAGCTGGGCCCGGCGGGGGGCGGTGAGCCCGTCGTACAGGGTGGCCCGCACCAGGGCGTGGGTGAAGCGTTGGCGCAGGCCGGGACCGACGGCGTCGGCCACCAACCCGGCCCTGACCGCCTCCTCCAGCCCCGACAGCACCGCCTCCTCGTCGAGGCCCACGGCACCCTGGAGCACGTCGAGGTCGTACTCCGCGCCGATCACCGACGCCACCACCAGCAACCGGTTGGTGGACTCCGACAGCCGGAGCAGGCGGCGGCGGACCACGTCACGGACCCCCTCAGGGACGTCGTCGCCGGGGTGGCCCGACTCCTCGACGTGGCGCACCATCTCCCGCATGAACAGCGGGTTGCCGGCCGTGCCGCTGTGCACGGAGCGAGCGAGCAGGTCGCGCTCTACGTCCGACACACCCGGTCCCACGACTGCTCGCACGAAACCGTGGACGGCCTCCTCGTCCAGCCCCCCGAGCACGATCCTCGTCACGTTGGGAAGCCGGCCCGCCTCACCCAACACCTCGGCCAGGGGATGGCGGTCGTCGACCTCGGTGTGGCGGTAGGTGCCGACGACCAGCACGGGCATGGGCTCCGAACGGGTGACGAGGTGGCGCAGCAGGAGCAGCGTCGGGGCGGTAGCCCAGTGGAGGTCGTCGAGGACGAGGACCAGGGGCGCGTGGCGAGACAGGGTGGCGAGGGCCCGGCCCACCGCGTCGAACAGCCGGAAGCGCTCGGTCTCGGGGTCGGACGACCAGGGCGCTGCCACCGCCGGAGCGAGGTCGGCCAGGTCGGGGAGGAGGCGGACCAGCTCGCCCCCCCGCCGCCCCAGCAGCCCGGCCAGCTCGGCCGGGTGCAGCTGGCGCACGGCCCGCTCCATCGCCTCCGCGAACGGCTGGTAGGGCACGGCCAGGTCCTCGTCGCACCGCCCGAGGAGGACGCCGGCTCCCTCCTCGTGGGCCCGACGGGCGTGCTCCATGGCCAGCCGGCTCTTGCCGATGCCCGGCTCGCCGGCCAGCAGGACGAGCCCCGGACCGCTCGCCAGCGCAGCCCGCCATGCCTCGCCGACCACGTCGAGCTCGGCCTGCCGGCCCACGAACGGCAAACCGTCCCGGTCGTCGGCCACCGACGGCCGGTGGACCGTGCCCACTCCCCTGACGGCATCCACCGCCGCGTCCGCCACGCCCCGGTCGCCGTCCGCCGGTGCCGGCGGGGCGTCCTCCGCCGGGTGCCAATCGAGCTCCACCTTCTGCAGCAGCACCATCTCCTCCAGCCGCTGCAGGGCGGGGGACGGGTCGATCCCGAGCTCCTCGGCCAGGTTGTGGCGCAGCTCGCCGTAGGCCCGCAGCGCCTCCGCCTGGCGGTCGGACCGGTACAGGGCGAGCATCAGCTGGGCCCACGGCCGCTCCCGGAGGGGATTGGCGTCGGCCAGCCGGCGGATCTCGCCCACCACCGTGGCGTGGTGGCCGAGACGGAGTTCGGCGTCGACCCAATCCTCGGCCGCCGCCGCCCGCAGCTCCTCCAGCCGGGCCGCCTCCCCCAGGGCGAACGGCTCACCGGCGAAGTCGTCCAGCACGCCGCCCCGCCACAGGGCGAGCCCGGCGGCCAGCCGGGCCGCCCCCTCCTCGACCCGGCCGTCCGCCACCGCCCGGCGGCCCTCCTCGACCAGCCGCTCGAAGCGGGCGGCGTCCAGATCGCCGTCGGCGAGGTGCAGGACGTAGCCCGGCCGGCGGCTCTCGAGCACCGCCTGGGCGTCGCACCCGCAGCCGGCCAGCACCTGGCGCAGCCGCGAGACCTGCACCTGGAGGGCGGCCGAGGGGTCGGCCGGCAGGTCGCCCGGCCAGAGGTCCTCTACGATGCGATCGGCGGGGACCAGGTGGTTGGCGTGTATCAGGAGGATCGCCAGGAGCGCCCGTTGCTTCGGCCGGCCGAGGTCGACGGCACGCCCGTCGTGCTCCACCTCGAGCGGCCCGAGGACTCGGAACTGCACCGGCGAGATTGTACGACTGCTGGGTCCGGGAGCGCCTTGGCCAGCGGTCAGAGAGCCCGAAAGCCCTTCCGGCCCATGCTGACTCGGGCGGGCGACCAACCGGCTCACGGGGAATGAGAGATCCTGGGCGATGAGTCTGGTGTTGTGCTGGAGTCTAGGACGACGGCTGGTCGCGACCAAGGAGGATCATGTGAGCTCTCGACTCAATCCGTACATCAGCTTCGACGGCACTGCTCGGGCCGCCATGGAGTTCTACGAGGGCGTCTTTGGCGGGACGCTGGCTTTGAACACCTTCGGTGAGCTGGGCGGACAGGACGGCCCGGGCGCAGACAAGATCATGCACGGCATGCTGGAAACCTCCAGCGGCTTCACGCTCATGGGGGCCGACACGCCACCGGGGATGGAGCACTCGCCCGGCAACAACATCGCGGTGAGCCTGAGTGGGGACGACGCCGACGAGCTGCGCGGGTACTGGGAGAAGCTGTCGGCCAGCGGCACCGTCACCATGCCCCTGGAGACGCAGATGTGGGGCGATGAGTTCGGCATGTGCATCGACCAGTTCGGCATCGCGTGGATGGTCAACATCGCCCAGCCACAGGCTTGAACGAGGCCTAGGGGGCCGATCGCGCCGTTTCGAGGCGCCGGGATCTCCCCGCTCGTGCCCTTCACGAGCGGGGAGGCCAGCCCCTACGGTCCTTTTAGGATGGCGTGACCTCGCGCACAAGCCTCGAACTCCATGGGCACCAATGACAACCGGGCAAGAATGCCCCGCAAGCCTCGTCGAGGTGATCCTCCACGTAACCCATCTCGGCGTCACACACCTCGATCGCCATCTCGAAAAATGAGACTGTTGTCGGGTCAAGGTGATAACTCCAGCCCGGGTTGTACCCTTTCGCCCTCTTGACGATCCGGCCCATCACATGCACCTGTGAGGTCTCTTCACCTGACAGGATCTTTCGTGCGTGGTCGATCTTGCCTTGATCGGTGAGTTCGAATATGAACTCTTTGTCACTCCATTGTCTGAATGCGAAATACGCAGCCATGTCCTTGGGTACCCCCCTGTTCTTGTCTCGCTCTTCCTGAGACGCCGAGCGTTGTTCTCGTCCAGGGCTCGGCGCGCTCCGGCTTCCTTGATGCGGTCGTAGCCCCGCTCGCGAGGTCGCATTCGCGTCGTCGTCGGTATCGTTGGGACCGCACCGAGAGACTCACCCACCCTGGTCTATCCCCAGCCGCCACACACCGAAGGCAGGAAGCTAACGCTCCAAATCGCGGCAGTCAACGGGATCGGTCCGGACGAGGCGACGGCACGTGTGCGGCTCACTCAGGGGCCGCTCGCCTCACGTCGAGGGTCGGGTCACGTCGCCCTCACGCTCGCCAAAGCCGCCCCGGCCGAGACGCGATCGGCTCCGGCTGCCGAAGGCCAGTTCGATGACAGCCTCGGTGTCGCACTCCCCCTGCCCCAAACGATCGTCGTCGGCCGGGGCCGGGGCCGGGGCCTGGGCAATGGCCATGGCCATGGCGGAGTCGATCAGTGTCCGCGCCTCGTCGATCTCGTCGGTCATGAGATAGGTGAGGCCGAGCGCGGCTGTCGAGCGGGCCTCGCCCATCGGGATCCCCAGGGTGCGGAAGCGCACGCGGGCCGCCTCGAGGTGCGCCCGCGCCGGTGTGACGGCACTGTCGTAGACCTCCGCCAGGCCCTGGAAGAAGCGGGCCCACGCCTCGAGCGGCTCGTCACCAAGCTTGGCGCTCAACTGGCGCGCTTCGACGAGGTCGAGCTCCGCGGCCCGCGGTCCGAAGAGCAACATGGCGAACAGGCCGGCGGTGATCTGCACCACCACCCGGGCCCGGTCCCGCGCCTGACACAGCTCGAGCAGCAGCCGGGCCAGCCGGAGGCCGTCGGCGTGTCCCAACATCATGAACAGGTCCTTGGTGCGGGCCAGCAGCTCCACCCCTGCGGAAGGATCCGCGGTCGCCGCCCACTCCGCCGCCACGCGGACGTTGGCGTAGTCGTCCTCCAGGCCGGCCACCAGCTGTGGCGCGTTGAGGGACGGCCAGCTGGCGAACCCATCGTCGCCCCGCGACGCGTAGTGGTGCAGGTGGCGCGAGGCGGCGGCGGACGCCTCTCCCGCACCGACGAGCAGCTCCCACGCGTACTGGCGCACCGTCTCCAGCAGCTGGTAACGGGTTCGGCCCCCCTTTCTCGGCACCACGGTCACGAGCGACGTGTCGACCAGCCGGGCCAGCATCTCGGTCGACAGCCCGGGCGCGACGGCCTGGGCCGCGGCGGCGTCGAACCCGCCGACGAACACGGCCAGGCTCCGGAACGCCCGTTGCTCCATGGTGTCGAGGAGCTGCTGGCTCCACGCGACTGCGGTTCGCGCCGACCGGTGGGGCCGAGGCGTCCCCCGCCGGCTCCCGCGGTGCTCGCTCAGACTCGTCTCGACGCTCGTCAGGATCTCGGCCACCGACATCCCCGCCACCCTCGCCGCCGCCAGCTCGATCCCCAGCGGCAGATGATCGAGCCGAGCGCAGAGCTGCACCAGCGCGGCCTCGTCGCCCTCGCCCAGGACGAAGTCCGCTCGGCGGGCCCGAGCCCGCTCGACGAACAATCGGCTGGCGTCATCGGGCGATAATGGTTCGACCGACCTGACCGTCTCGCCCGTGATACCGAACGGCTCGTGGCCGGTCGCCACGATCCGGAGGTGGGCACACCGGGCCAGCAGCGCCGCCGCCAACTCGGCGCACGAATCCACGACGTCGTCACAGTTGTCCAGGACCAGGACGGCGTCGCGGGCGGCGAGGTAGTGGCACAGCGCGTCGATCGAGGCCGCCCCCGGTGGGCTGAGGATGGCCAACGTCCGCGCCGTCTCGCCAGGCACGTCCGACCCCGCCGGGGCTGCCGCCAGGTCGACGAGCCAGCCGCCGTCGGCCGGCTGCGGGGTCAGCCGCCCGGCCAGCTCGAGGGCCAACCGGGTCTTGCCCACCCCGCCCGGTCCGGTCAGGGTCAGCAACCGGCCCCGGCGCAACGCCTTTCGGGCCTCGGCGAGCTCACGCTCTCGCCCGATCAGCGGGGTGACGGGCGAGTGAAAGCCTGCCGCGGGCCGGGTCACCGCACCAAACCGGGAGCTTCGATCAGCCGAGATCGAATCGGTCGAGGTTCATGACCTTGTCCCACGCGGCCACGAAGTCGCGCACGAACTTCTCCTTGGCGTCGTCCGAGGCGTAGACCTCCGAGATGGCTCGGAGCTGGGAGTTCGAACCGAAGACGAGGTCGACGGCGGTGGCCGTCCACTGGACCTCGCCCCCACCGTCCCGACCCTCGTACACGTTCTCGGCCGTGGCGGATGCCTTCCACTCCGTGCCCGGCTGAAGCAGCTTCACGAAGAAGTCGTTGGTCAGCGTCTCGGGCCGGTCGGTGAAGATTCCGTGGCGGGCCTGCCCGAAGTTGGCGTTCAGGGCCCGCATGCCGCCGATCAGCACCGTCATCTCGGGGGCGGTCAGCGTCAACAGGTTGGCCCGGTCGAGCATGAGGGTCTCCGGCGGCAACTTCTCCCCGCCTCGGAGGTAGTTGCGGAACCCATCTGCTCTCGGCTCGAGCACGGCGAAGGCTTCCTCGTCGGTCTGCTCCTGGGAGGCGTCGGTGCGCCCCGGCGTGAACGGGACCGAGATGTCGTGGCCGGCGTTCTTGGCCGCCTGCTCGACGGCCGCGCACCCGCCCAGGACGATCAGGTCGGCCAGCGACACCTTGGTTCCCCCGGACTGCGAGCTGTTGAAGTCCTGCTGGATCTGCTCGAGGGTCGGCAACACTGCGACGGCCGAGTCGTTGACCTCCCAGTCCTTCTGCGGCGCCAGGCGAATCCGGGCCCCGTTGGCCCCGCCCCTCTTGTCGGTGAAGCGGAAGGTGGCGGCCGACGCCCACGCGGTGGAAGCCAGTTGGGAGATGGACAGTCCGGACTCGAGGATCTTGGCCTTGATGGCGGCGATGTCGTCTTCGCCGACCAGCTCGTGATCGACCGCGGGGACGGGGTCCTGCCACAGCTGGGCCTCGGGAACCCACGGGCCGAGGTAGCGCGAGACCGGGCCCATGTCGCGGTGCAGCAGCTTGTACCAGGCCTTGGCGAAGGCGTCCGCCAGCTCTTCCGGGTTCTCGTGGAAGCGCTTGGCGATCGGCCCGTAGATGGGATCAAGCTTCAGGGCCAGGTCGGTCGTCAGCATCATGGGGGCGTGCCGCCTCGACGGATCGTGGGCGTCGGGCACCGTGCCCTGGGCCGAGGGATCCTTGGGCGTCCACTGCTTCGCCCCGGCGGGACTCGTCGTCAGCTCCCAGTCGTACTTGAAGAGGATGTCGAGGAAGGCGTTGTCCCACTGGGTCGGGGTCGTGGTCCATGCCCCCTCGAGCCCGCTGGTGATCGTGTCGACGCCCTTGCCGCTGCCAAAGCTGTTCTTCCAGCCGATGCCCTGGTGCTCGACCGGGCACGCCTCGGGCTCCGGGCCGACGTAGTCCGGATCGACGGCACCGTGGCACTTGCCGAACGAGTGGCCGCCGACGATGAGGGCCAGCGTCTCCTCGTCGTCCATCGCCATGCGGCGGAAGGTCTCCCGAATGTCCCGGGCTGCGGCCAGCGGATCCGGGTTGCCGTTCGGCCCCTCCGGGTTCACGTAGATCAGGCCCATCTGCACCGCGCCGAACGGACCGGTGAGCTCCCTGTCGCCGCTGTAGCGCTCGTCCCCGAGCCACGTGTCCTCCGGGCCCCAGAAGACCTCCTCCGGCTCCCAGACGTCCTCCCGCCCGAAGGCGAAGCCGAACGTCTTGAACCCCATCGATTCCAGGGCGCAGTTGCCGGCAAAGACCAGCAGATCGGCCCACGAGATCTGGCGGCCGTACTTCTGCTTGACCGGCCAGAGCAACCGCCGGGCCTTGTCCAGGTTGGCGTTGTCGGGCCAGCTGTTGAGGGGGGCGAATCGCTGCTCGCCGCTGCCGCCGCCGCCCCGCCCGTCCTCGATGCGGTACGTGCCTGCGGCATGCCAGCTGAGGCGGATGAAGAGCGGCCCGTAGTGCCCGAAATCGGCCGGCCACCACTCCTGCGACGTCGTCATGACCTCGAAGACGTCCCGCTTCAGCGCCTCGACGTCGAGGGTCGCGAAGTCTTCTGCGTAGTCGAAGTCCTCGTCCATCGGATTGGCCCGGGGATAGTGCTGGTGGAGAACCGACAGGTCCAGCTGATTCGGCCACCAGTCCTGGTTCGTCCGGGGCCGGTGCGGCTTGGGCTCCGGGGCCGGGATTGCTGGGTTTTCGCTTTCGCTCTCAGACACGTCGGTCGTTCTCCTCGTTCGATGTTTCCTTCTGATGGTTCATTGGTCAGTGTTCGTTTGCTGCTGCCGCAAGACACTCGGGACATCGGCCCCAGTAGATGACCTCGGCCTCGTCGATCTCGTAGCCCGAGTCGTCGGCGGCCGTCAGGCACGGGGTATCGCCGACCGCGCAGTCGACGTCGACCATCCGGCTGCAGGCCCGACAGATGAGGTGATGGTGGTTGTCGCCGACCCGGTTCTCGTAGCGGGCCGACGACCCCGCGGGCTGGATGCGCCGGAGGAGGCCCTTGCCGGTGAGGGCGGAGAGGGCGTCGTACACCGCCTGCTGGGAGATGGCGCCGATCTCGGCGCGGACCACCGCGTGGATGTCGTCCGCCGTGCTGTGCGGTCGGTTGGACGCCGCCCGCAGGACAGCCAGACGCTGGGCCGTGACGTGCATCCCGTGACGGCGAAGAAGCGCCTCGTTGTCGACGAGCGGTTCGTGGGACACACTCGGAGCCTAGCCCCAAATGCTGGAATAAGTCTAGATCTGGCTCGATACCAGTTTCCGGCGCTGGGTCGAGACCTCCTGTCCAGATCGGCGGCTTGCGCGACAGGCCGAGGCAGCTCGCGCTAGTGAGCAGTCCAGCCGCCGTCGACGGCGAGGGCCTGACCCGTCACGAACGAGGCGGCGTCGGAACAGAGCCAGACGGCCGCCTGGGCGATCTCATCGGGCTCGCCGATGCGACCCAAGGGGTGAAGCGCGAGCAGGCCATCGCCGAGCTCGGGGTGCAGGCCGATCATGCGATCGAGCATCGGCGTGCGGATCGCGCCCGGGCACACCACATTGACTCGGATCCCAGCGGGCGCATACTCGAGCGCGGCCGTGCGCGTGAGCTGGATGATGCCGCCCTTGGAGGCGCTGTAGGCGGGGAGGCCCGGAAGGCCGACGAGGCCCGCCACCGACGCGATGTTGACGATCGAGCCGCCCCCAGCCGTCAGCATGTGGGCAATCTCCGCTCGCAGGCACAGCCAGATGCCCTTGAGGTTGACGTTGATCGTGCGGTCCCAGTTCGCCTCGGTGCACTCGGTGGTCGGTGACAGCTCACCTTCCACACCTGCGCCGTTGAACGCGTGATGCAGGCCGCCGTAGACGTCCACCGCCCGAGCTACGACGGCCTCGACCTCCGTCGCCTGAGACACGTCGGTGGCCACGAACACACCCTCCCCGCCGCCCTCGGCCAGGAGTCGGATCGTTTCTTCGCCGCCCCCGACGTCGATGTCAGCCACGACCACCGAGGCCCCGGCAGCGGCGAAGGCGAGCGCCGTCGCCCGACCGATCCCGGAGCCACCGCCGGTCACCAGTGCCACCTTGCCGCCCATAGTCCCGGTCATCGCCCGCCCCTCCGTCGTGGTGACGGGACTCTATGCGCGACCGCTGCGAGGGCCTGGCCAGGCCCGAGGCGGCCGTCGCCAGACTGGTCAGAGCATCAAGTCAGACCGAGGCTGAGCGCCGGCCGGGCCGAGGACTGACGGACGGAGCGAACGGGAAGAGCTACCTCCCGTGGCGGTGGTGCTGGTAGGGCTGGGGCTGGCAGGGGTGATGGGCGTCGTCCTCGACGTGGTGTGGACGGCGGCCGCGGCCGGTTCCGGCGCCGGCCCCCTGAGCGGGCGGATCTCGGCCCGCCTGTGGCGGTTGGCCCTGGCCATCGGACGGCGGCCGGACGGTCCCCGGCACCGTCTCCTCACCGTGGCCGGCATCGCCCTGGTGGTGTTCGTGGTGGTGATGTGGGCGGCGGCGGCCTGGGCCGCCTGGTGGCTGGTGTTCTCGGCGACCGATGGGGCGGTGGTCGACGCTGTCTCCGGTCAACCGGCGAGCCTGGTCGAGCGGGCCGAGTTCACCGGAGCCACGTTCTTCACCCTGGGAAGCGGCGAGCTGGAGGCCGGGTCGGGGGCGTGGCAATTCGGCGCCATCGCCATCACTGCCACAGGCGTCGTTTTCGTCACCCTGGCCATCAGCTACTTCGTCCCCGTTGCGACGGCGCTCGCCGAACGCCGCCAGCTGGGGGCCTACATCTGCTCGCTCGGCGACACGCCGGAGGAGCTCGTGCGGCGAGCCTGGGCCAACGGCAGCTTCCGAGGGCTCGAGGACCACCTGGTCGCGCTCACCCCGCTGGTCCATGCCCTGGCCGAGCGCCACCTGACCTACCCGGTGCTCCAGTACTTCCACAGTGGGCGGGAGCGGACGTCGACCGCCCTCAGCCTGGTGGTGCTGGACGAGGCGGTCACCCTTCTCTCGTGCGGCGTGGCCGCCGAGGCCCGCCCCGAGCCGGTGACGGTCGCTCCCGTGGCCCGGGCCGTCGGCTGGTACCTCGACACGGTCGAAGGAGACTTCGTGACCGGCGCGTCCGAGCCCCTGCCGCCGCCCGACCTGGGCCCGCTCCGGGAGGCGGGCATTCCCACGGTCGGCGACCACGAGTTCGAGGCCGCCCTCGAAGACCAGGTCGCAAGGAGGTGCCGACTGGCCCGCATGCTCGTCGACGACGGATGGGTGCCGGAGGCATGGGAGCGGCGCCGGGCCGCGCTGCGGGCGGGCACGACCACGCCGGCCACCTGAGCGCAGCGGAGCGACTTCGGGTTTGCCCTGGGCGGCCGGCGGTCGGCTCTCGATGCTGGGAGATCGTCCGAGGATTCCTCTCCCGGCCACCTGACCGGTCACGATCGCGACCGGTGTCGAGGTGGTCACCGCGCGACCGGCCTCGTACTCGTACGCTGCGTCCAACAGGAGAGGGCTGGGTGAACGGGTCGGAGAGCGCCAAGCGAGAGTTGGGCATGGGGCTGGTGAGCGGTGCCCGCGCCGACCTGGGGCGGCGGGCGGCCGAGCTGGGGCACGGCGGCCTGGCTGACGACGCCAAGATCGTGCTGAGCGAGTTGGTGACCAATGCCATGTTGCACGGCGGAGGTTGTACGGGCGTCGAGGTCGTGTCGATCGGCGACGGTCTGCGGGTCGAGGTCCGTGATGGGAGTCGCCTTCCGCCGATGCTCGGTCAGCCGACCGAGGAGACGCTCACCGGCCGGGGTCTCCGGCTCGTCGCCCGGCTCGCCGAACGTTGGGGAGCGGCGTTCGAGGACGATGGGAAGGTCGTCTGGGCCGAGATCACCGGCCGGAACAACTCAGGTCCCTCCGACACCACCGAAGAAGAACTGCTCGCCCGGTGGGACGACGAGTACGACCTCGGCACCGCCGCCGAGCCGCGCTTCCAGGTCGCGCTCGGCGAAGTGCCCACCGACTTGCTCCTCGCGGCAAAGTCCCACGTCGACAACGTCGCCCGCGAGCTGACCCTTGCCTCCGCCGGCGCCCGGGCGGGACTGACGACCGAGGTTCCCCCCCACCTGGCGTCGCTGGTGAGCGCAGTGGTCGATCGTTTCGCGGAAGCTCGCTTCGCCATCAAACGGCAGGCGCTCGACGCCGAGCGCCGAGGGCAGGGCACCACCCGGCTGGTCCTCGACCTGCCGGCCAGCGCGGCGGAGGCGGCCGAGGACTACGTCCGGGCCCTCGACGAGGTCGATGCCTATTGCCGTGCCCGGCGCCTGTTGACCCTCGAGACTCCCCCCCAGCACCACCTGTTCCGCCACTGGTACATCGAGGAGCTCGTCACCCAGCTACGGGCGGCGGCCGCGGGCACACCGGCGCCGAACACGCAATCCTTCACCCGCCGCCTGCTCGCCGAGGTCGATCGGGTCGCCAGCGCCCACCGCACATCCGAGCGGGTGGCCCGCCTCTACACCGTCGCCGCCGCCCTGGCCACGGCCGCGACACCGGAGGCCGTCGCCGAGGCGGTCCTGAACGAGGGCGTGGCCGCGCTGGGTGCCGCCGGCGGCGGCTTGCTGCTGGCGACCGGTGCCGACCATCTCGCTCTCCCAGGGGCCGTCGGGTACGACGAGACGGTCCTGGCCGGACTCCGGACAGAGTCACCCGACGCCGAGCTGCCGGCCGCCTCCGCCCTGCGCTCGGGAGAGCCGGTGTGGCTCGAGTCCCGCGCCGAGCGGGACGAGCACTTTCCGAGGCTGGTGGGCCTCGAGGCCACCACCGTGGCCCTGTGCGCCGTGCCCCTCGAGGTCCAGGGTCGGCGGCTGGGCGCCCTCCGCTTCAGCTTCGACCAGGCCCGCCTCTTCGACGACGACGAGCGCCGGTTCGTCCTCGCCCTCGCGGCCCAGACGGCGCAGGCGCTCGACCGGGCCCAGCTCCAACGGGACCGCATCGACGTCAGCCGCCGACTGCAGCGCAGCCTGCTGCCTCCCAGTGTGCCGGCGATTCCCGGCCTCGACATCGCCGCCGTCTACCACCCGTTCGGCGACGGGGTCGACGTCGGCGGCGACTTCTACGACATCTGGCCTGTTCGGCCCGGGCACTGGGCCGTCTCCATAGGCGACGCCGCCGGAACCGGGCCGGAGGCGGCGGGCCTCACCGCGCTCGTGCGCCACACACTCCGAGCGCTGGCCATGGGTCACCAGGACCCGCCGGAGATCATGGCGACACTCAACACCGCTCTCATCGAGTCGCTGTCCGATCCGGACAGCGAGCGCTTCTGCACTGCGATCTTCGGCCTGATCACCGTGGAGGACGGCATCGAGATGTGGGTGGCAGGCGGCGGCCACCCTCCACTGATCGTCCGGCGGGCGGACGGTCGAACAGAGGCCCTTCGCGTCGGCGGGTCCCTGCTCGGTGTCCTGAGCGACGCCGAGTTCGAGAGCATCCGCGTGCGGCTGCGCCCCGGCGACACGCTGGTGCTGCTCACCGACGGCGTGCTCGAAGCCCGCCGCGACGGCGGGCAGTTCGACATCAGTGGCGTCGAACGGGTGCTTGCGGCCGAAACCGGCGACGCGGCCGCCGTCGCTGTTGGCCTGGAGAGCGCCGTCCTGCGCCATACCGGCGGTTCCCTCACCGACGACATGGCCATCCTCGTCTTCCGGGTCCCGCGGGATATCTAGCCGCCGGGCGCGGCCCTCGATGAGGGTTGCTGCGGGCCATCCGGCCTGCCAAGGTTCGAGGACGTAGCAGGTGGGGCCCCGAGTCGAAGCGTGACAGCTCACGGGGACAGGGGGCGATGCCGTGGAGGAGCAGCTGTTCGTCGTCGCCGGCCTGAACCGGCTCACGGTGCAGGTGGTCACCGGCCTTCGCTCCCGCCGGCCGGCCGCTGAGGTGGTGATCGTGGCCGCCGCGGCCGACCCGGTGTACGGCCCCATGGTCGAGCGTCTCCAGGTGTCGATGGTCTACGCCGACCGGGGGATGGAGCCCGCCCTCCGAGAGGCAGTCCAGCTCTCACGAGCCACCTGCCTCCTGGCCCTCCACGACAGCGACCTGGAGAACGTGCGGGCGGCGGTGATCGCACACGCGGTGGCCCCCGACGTCCCGATCGTGGTCCGGCTCTTCGATCGGATCCTGGCCGACCAGCTCGAGCGCCAGGACAGCAACGCCGACGACCGCGCCCTGCGGGTGCGGCGGGCCTACAGCATGTCGGCGCTGTCGGCCCCGAGGTTCCTCGCCGCTGCCCTCGGCGACGCCGAGGCGCACCTGCTCACGATGCGCTTGGCCGAGGGCGAGTTCGAGTTCCTCCGGATGACCGCCGGCGCCGGCTCGCCCGTGGTGGGCCGCACGGTGGGATCACTCGAGCGCCACTTCGGATGCACGGTGCTCGCCCGGCGCGGGCCCGATGGCGCCTGGCGCCCGGCCCCACCCGACCGCGTCGAGCTGCTGGTCGACGACGGGCTGGTGGTGGCCGGCGCGGCGGCGAACGTGTTCCGGTTGGCGTCCGAGAACCAGCCCCGACCCGCCCTGTCGTCGCCTCGCTCGAAGCGTCTGCCCTCTCGGTCGCGGGCCGGTCGGCGCGAGAAGCGGCAGGCGAGGAACATCACCCTGCTCCCCCGGGTCGCCATCGGGCTGACGCTGGTGATCGTCGCCAGCCTGGCGGTGGTGGGCGTGTGGGGAGGTGGCCATGTGTCGGTCGACGCCTTCTATTGGACCGTCACCGCCGCCGCCTCAGGGGCGCCGGCCGGCGACACGAGCTCGTGGTTGAGGATCCTGGCGGTGGTCCCGATCCTCGCCGGGGGCGCGCTCTCGGGCGTGCTCTTCTCCTACCTGGCTTCGGTAGCGACCGCCCAGCGGCTCGAACAGCGCTCGGATCGAAGGGCCAGCCGTATGACCCGGCATGTCGTCGTCGGGGGACTGGGCACCGTCGGCTACCGGGTGGAGCGTCTCCTGTGGCTCCTCGGGGTGCCGACGGTGGTCGTCGAGCTTGCCCCCGACGCCCAGTTCGCCCTCGGGCTCGAGCGCCAGGCCCCCCTGTTGCAGGGGGATATCCGCCTGACGAGCAACCTCGAGCGGGCGGGGATCCGGAGTGCCCGGTGCCTCATCGCGGTGACCGACGACGATCTCGTCAACCTGGAGGCGTGTCTCAGCGCCCGCGCCCTCAACCCTGAGATCCGTACGGTCGCCCGTATCTTCGACGAGACGCTGGCCGACCGGGCCCGTGAGGCCTTCGGCATCGACGAGTGCTTCGCCGCGTCCGAGGCGGCGGCGCCGGCGTTCGTCGACGCCGCCACCGATCCCCAAGCCCTCCGCCGCTTCCGGCTGGAAGGGGCCGGCTATCGGGGCGTTCGCTACGTCGCGGCCCGGACGGTCGAGAGCGACGAGATCGCCGGTTGGCGCAGCCGGGGGGTCCGGGTGGTCGCCACGTGGCGTCCTGGGGACTCGGGGCCGTCCTCGACGGGGGTCGCGACCCTGCAGCCGGGCGATTTGGCCATCGTCGCCGGTCCCGAGGACGACATCCAGCTTCTGGCCGACACGGGCTCGCTCGCCTGACGACGCCTCGGACGGGCTCGCCGCAGTCGAACGACGCTGGGTCATGGCGTTATTGAGCGTGCATGGACGGGAAGGATCACTGCCATGCGCAAGATTCTCGTCATGTTCGCGGTCGCAGCAGCTCTGACAGGACTCGCCGCCCCAGTCGCCGGCGCCGCGCCGAACAACAACAACGCCGGGAAGCTCCTCGAGGCCGTCACCGCCGAAGGGGTGATGGCGCACGAGCAGGCGTTCCAGCAGATTGCCACCGCCAACGGCGGCACGCGGGCCTCGGGCACGCCCGGCTACGAGGCGTCGGTCGACTACGTCGTGGGGGAGCTCACCGCCGCCGGGTACGCGGTTGATGTCCAGGAGTTCGAGTTCCCCTTCTTCCAGGACACGAGCGTTCTCCAGCGGACGGCGCCGGGGAATGCCGACTACGCGGCCGACGCCTTGACGTTCTCGCCCTCGGGCGAGGTCACTGCGCCCGCCACCCTGGTCGACGTGGAGATCCCGCCCGGTCCTCTGCCCACCTCCTCCACCAGCGGTTGTGAGCCCGAGGACTTCGCCGACTTCCCTGTCGGCAACGTCGCCGTCATCCAGCGAGGCACCTGCACCTTCGCGGTGAAGGCGATGAACGCCGAGGCCGCCCAGGCGTCCGCGGTGGTCATCTTCAACGAGGGCCAGCTCGGCCGCACCGACGTCATCGCCGGCACCCTCGGAGGCCCGGTCGTCACCATCCCGGTGGTCGGGGCCAGCTTCGCTACGGGCCAGGAGCTCTACGACCTCAGGGATGAGGGCCTGATCCTCCACGTGCGGGCCGACGTGATCTCCGACACCCGGACGACGTGGAACGTTATCGCGGAGACGGAAGGGGGACGGGACGACAACGTCGTCGTGGTGGGCGCCCACCTCGACAGCGTCGTCGACGGTCCGGGGATCAACGACAACGGCAGCGGCTCGGCGACGATCCTCGAGATCGCCCTCCAGATGGAGAAGGTCAAGCCTCGCAACACGGTCCGCTTCATGTGGTTCGGGGCCGAGGAGCTCGGCCTCCTGGGGTCGGCGCACTACGTCGAGCAGCTGACTCCGGAGGAGCAGGCCGCCATCGCCCTCAACCTCAACTTCGACATGGTCGGATCGCCCAACTTCGTGCGCTTCGTGTACGACGGCGATAACTCGGCCTTCCCCGTCGGACCGGGGTCAGCGGAGGCGCCGCCCGGTTCGGGCTACATCGAGCAGGTCTTCGTGGACTACTTCGCATCCCAGGGCCTGGCCTCGGAGCCCACCGCCTTCAGCGGCCGGTCGGACTACGGGCCCTTCATCGAGGTCGGCATCCCCGCCGGTGGACTGTTCACGGGGGCCGAGGGGATCAAGACACCCGAGCAGGCCGCCGTCTACGGGGGGACCGCGGGGATCGCGTACGACCCCTGCTACCACAAGTCCTGCGACACCATCGCCAACGTGAGCGTCACCGCGATCGACCAGATGGCCGACGCGGCCGCCTTCGCCGTCATCACGTTCGCCCAGAACACCGAGGGGGTCAACGGGGAGAAGGGCAAGGGGAACTTCAAGCCCAAGAAGCTCGACCCGCACAGCCACGGCCCTCTGGCGGCGGCGTAGGTCTCATCGCCAGCGTTTCCGTCGGGCCGCCGGGGGTAGTCGTTTCGACAGTGGGCCCGGGCGCGAGGAGCCGTGATGGCGATTGACGCCGAGCAGCCAACCGTCCTGCTCTCCAGCGGTGCCGCGCTGCCCATCGTGGGTTTCGGAACCTGGGAGATGACCGGCTCCCAGTGCTACCGGGCCGTCCGGCACGCCCTCGAGGTCGGCTACCGCCACATCGACACGGCGACGATGTACCGCAACGAGCGCGACGTCGGTCGGGCCGTGCGCGACAGCGGCCTCCGCCGCCAAGACGTGTTCGTGACGACCAAGCTGCGACCAACCGACGCCGGGCACGAGCGGCGCACGCTCGAGGCAAGCCTGCGGGCGTTGGGCATGGACTTCGTCGATCTCTGGCTCGTCCACTGGCCTCCTTCCCGTGGGTCGGGACCGCAGCTGTGGAAGCGGCTCCTCGGGCTCCGCGACGAGGGAATGGCCCGGGCCATCGGCGTCAGCAACTACTCCGTCGCCCAGCTCGACGAGCTCGTCCGGGCGACCGGCGAGGCCCCGCAGGTGAACCAGGTCCGTTGGGGACCCACGCTCTACGACCCGGACGAGCTGGCCGAACATCGCCGGCGGGGCGTGGTCCTGGAGGGCTACAGCCCCTTCAAGACCACTGACCTGCGCCACCCGGTGCTGGCCGACGTGGCCCGGCGCCACCGGTGACGCGCGGCCCAGGTCGTGGTCCGGTGGCACATCGACCGCGGCGTGGTCGTCATACCGAAGTCCGCCACCCCGGAGCGGATCGCGGCCAACTTCGACGTCTTCGGCTTCTCCCTCGACGACGACGACCTGGCTCGCATCGACGGGCTGTCGGGGGCGCTCCGCCGGGGCCTAGGCGGCCGCCGGGACGGTGGCGCTTAGGAGTCGATGAGGTATTTTCGTCGCCTCGCGTCGTGGGGTGCCGACTATGCGCTCGCTCCTGAACTCACTGTCAACGATCACGACCGTCACCGTCGTGGTCGGCGGCACCGTCGTCCTGGCCCTCGGCGCGGTGCTGGCCGCGAACAAGTGGCTTCCCAACCTGGCCAAGGGCCCCTTCGACGAGATGGCCGAGGGGCTGCGGGTGGTGTACGAACTCGTCTTCGCCCTGATCCTGGCGTTCGTGATCGCGGCCGTGCTGGACACCTTCTCCACCGTGGACTCGACCGTCGCCTCGGAGGCGACGACCCTCGCCCACATGCGGCGCTCCTCCCAGGCGCTGCCGGTCGAGCAGCAGCGCCGGCTGGACGAGGGCCTCGACCAGTACGTGCACGCGATCGTCGACGACGAATGGAAGGCCATGAGCGACGGCCAGGCGAGTCCCCGGGCCACTGCCGCCCTCGAGACGCTCTACGCCCTCTACCAGTCCTACAGCCCCCCGCCCGCCGAAGGACCGGAAGCCGAGTTCTACGGCGCGGCCGTGGACGAGCTGTCCCAGGCCGCATCCGCCCGCCGGGAGCGCCTGGGGTTGGCTGCGGCCGAGCTTCCCACCCCGCTGCGGCTGTTCCTGCCGATCGGAGCGGTGCTGCTCCTCGCGCTCGAGTACCGGCCCAAGATGCCGCGGCGGGCCCAGCTCGTCCACATGGGACTGCTGGCGACGGTGGTGTCGTTCTCCTGCCTGTTGACCGTCCTGCTGGACTACCCCTTCTCGGGTGACGTGGCGGTATCGAACGAGCCGTTCAAAGCGGGCGCGCTGGCGGAGTACTGGGCCAGCGACCAGCCCACCGTCGTGGCGGCCGGCGATATGGAGAGGTTCTCCACGGAGGACGTGGTGGGGGTGTGGAACTCGGACGCGTTCGGGCTCCTCGTCTTCCGGAACACGGCCGAGGGGCTGCGAGGGGCCTACCGCGAGCGGCAGGGCACCATCACCGGCGAGATCTCCCCCGACGGTGTCCTCCGAGGATGGTGGTGCGAGGGCCCCACCCGGCAGCCGCTCGACGACGCCGGCGAGGTGGAATGGCGACTGACCGAGGCGGGCGACGGCGAGGTGGCCATTGGCAATTGGCGGTACGGCGCCCAGGAGGCGCTCAGGGGTGGGTGGGACCTCGAGAAGGTCGGCGGACCGGAACCCCCCGACCTCGCCCCCCGCTTCGACGACGCCACCGCCTTCTGCCGCCACCCATGACGGTCGGTCACATCGCCGGACGCCGATCCGTCATAGTCAGGACGGCTCGCGAGGGGGAATGTGACGATGGACCAGGTCGACTGGCTGACCGAGCAATTCGAGGCGAACCGACCGCGCCTGCACGCGGTGGCCTACCGCATGCTCGGCTCCCACGCCGAGGCCGAGGACGCGGTGCAGGAGGCATGGCTCCGGCTCAACCGGGCCGATCGGGCCGGCGTCGAGAACCTCGGTGGCTGGCTGACGACCGTGACTGCTCGCGTCTGCCTCGACAGCCTGCGCTCCCGGCGGTCGCGCCGGGAGGAGCCGGCGAGCGAGCGGCCGCTGGACGCGTCGATCGGCGCGGCCCACGAGGACGACGACCCGGCCCACCAGGCGGTCATGGGGGACTCGGTGGGGTCCGCCCTCCTCGTCGTGCTCGACCAGCTGGCGCCCGCCGAGCGGGTCGCGTTCGTGCTGCACGACGTGTTCGGCGTGCCCTTCGACGAGATCGGCGACATCGTCGGACGCACTCCCGAGGCGGCCCGCCAGCTCGCCAGCCGGGCCCGACGCCGGGTGCGGGGCACGGACGCATCACCCGTCGATCCCGTCCGCCAGCGCCAGGTCGTCAACGCCTTTCTCGCGGCCGCCCGCAGCGGGGACTTCGAGGGGCTGGTGGCGCTGCTCGACCCCGACGTGGTGCTCCGCCCGGACGCCGCCGCCCTGCGGATGGGGTCGCTGCCCGTGACCCGCGGGGCGACCGAGGTGGCGACCGCGCTGGCCGGTGGAGCGAGGTCGGCGCGGGTCGCCCTCATCGACGGCGTGGCGGGACTCGTCTGGGCTCCCGGGGGGCGGACCCGCAGCGTGATCGGCTTCACGATCGTCGACGGGAACATCGTCGAGATCAACGTCACCGGTGATCCCGAGCAAATCGAGCTTCTCGACATCGTGCTCGTCCGCGACTGAAGGGTGCGGCGGCGTGGGCCGTCAGCGGGTTCATTCCCGCCGGTGGGATCCGAACGGCCGAGAATGGGATAAACAAGACGTCGAGTTCTCGTCCATCCGATCGGACGTCCGGAGGTTCGAAGGCAAGGTGTTATCACGCTGCATGCCGCGATTCCGGCTCACGATGACGGCGCTGGCGCTCGTCGCCACGTCGGCTGCCTGCTCTCAGGTGAAGAACCTGGCCACCGGTGAGTGCAGCGGCGACAAGCCGTTCGTCCTGGTCATGGTGGATGGGTCCGCCACCCAGAACGACCCGGAGCTGATCGCCGAGCAGGTCGACGTGGTGACCGACGTCGCCCGCCAGACGAGCGACGAGTGCGGCCGGCTGCGGGTCGAGCGGTTCCGGGGCTCGGCCAGCGACGTCGACACCATTCTCGACCAGGACGTCACCCCCGAGGGCGCCACCGACGCCAACCGCGACCGCAACCGCGACGACCTGCTGGACGAGGTCCGCCGGGAGGTGGAGCAGGGCCTTGCTGCGTCCGCAGCGCAGGGTGGCAGCGATCCCGTGGGCGCCATGGGCCGGGGGGCCCGTCTCCTTGGCCAGGAGGACCGGGATCACCGGCAGCTGATCCTGGTGACCGACGGAGTCCAGTCGAGCGAGCCCAACCTGGCCACCGAGAGCCTCACCGCCGCCACCGCCAGCAGTTTCGTCGACCAGGCGGGCACCCTCCCCGACCTCTCCGGCATCGATCTGGTGGTCACCGGCGTCGGCCGGGTGTCCGGGCCCCAGCCCCCCTCGTCGTACATCAACGGGCTGGTGGCCTTCTACGAGGAGGTGTGCACCCGTTCCGGGGCCGCGTCGTGCCGGGTCGTCGACGCCCTCCTCCTGCCGGGCGGCGGTTCGTGAGCTCCCCGTCGTGGGACTTCCCGTCCTCCTCCGCCAATCCGACCGTCGACGACGAGGACCTGGAGCGGGAGGAGCTCGAGCGGGAGCAGATCGAGGCGCTGGAGCGGGAGCTCCTCGAGCAGCTCGAGCGAGACCAGATCGAGGCGCCCGACGGGGACCAGTTCGACGCGCTGGAGAGGGAGCAGATCGAGGCGATGGAGCGGGAGCAGATCGAGGCGCTGGAGCGGGAGCAGACGAGCGGAGCAGCTCGAGCGGGAGCAGATCGAGGCGCTGGAGCGGGAGCAACGAGAGGAGCAGCTCGAGCGGGAGCAGATCGAGGCGCTGGAGCGGGAGCAGCTGGCGCAGATGGGGCAACTCGACGCGGCTGACATCGAGGCTGTCGGAGCAGTCCGAGCGCGAGCAGCTCGAACGACTCGAGCGTGAGTCGCTCGAACAGCTCGAACGACTCGAGCGCCAACAGAACCCCTCTGTGGCCGCGCCACCGCGCCCGTCCCCGCCTCCAGGCCCGACGCGCCCGGTGCCCTCGACGCAAACCGGGGACGGCTCCGTCCGCACCCGTCGCCGATGAGCGAGAGCGGCCCGGGATCGACGCCGCGGCCAGGGCCGCCCAGTTCCTGGCCGCGGCCAACGAGCGCCAGGCCCTTCTCGACGAGGCGGCCGGGGGCGTTCAGCCCTCCGCGGCCCGCAACCGAGCGTCGTGAGCTGAACGAGCCGGCCCGGGCCGCCCGGGCCATCGTCGAACACCGCCACCGCAACCTGGTCGAGGCCAACGCCCTGCTCACCGAGGCGAGACGGGTCCTGGCGCCGATGGCCTACCGAGGGATCTCCGACCGTGCCTACCGACGCCGAAAGATCATCCTGGGGATCGGCGAGGCCGTCAGCCTGGCCATCGCCTTCTCCGCCGCCTTCGACGTGGCCCCGTTGGAGGGGCTGCTGCTGTCCGGCGCCATCGCCCTCGCCTTCGTGATCGCCGGCGACCTCGGCGGCGTCCTGCGCCTCGCGGCCGAGCGGTCACGTCTGTCGGCTGCCCTGGAGGACGACGTGGTGCACCTCGATCCGAGGTACCTCCACATCCTCTACCACGACCGACAGCCCTGGCTTTCCATCGTGGGCGGCGTGACCGCCGCCGTCTTCGCCCTGGCCACGGTGTCGGTCGGTGTGCTCCGGGCCGCCAACCAGGGCAGCCTGGGGCTGGCGGCCGGGCTCGGGTTGCTCACCGTCAGCCTGGCCATCGCCGCCGGGCTGTCGAGCTGGCAGCACGCCAGCCTCGGCTCCGAGATCATCGACCACCTGCAGCGGGAGGAGCAGGCGGCCGCCCGCCGCCTGAAGCGGGCGGCGGCGGCGAGGGTGCTGCGCCGGCCGCAGATCATGACCGTGGTGGGCACCGAGGAGTTCGAGATGCCATCGCGGGCTCCTGAGGTGGACTGGCAGACGCCGGACGTCGACTGGCAGGCGCCGATCGGTGAGACGCCGGCGAGGCGCCCCAGGCGGGCCGGGCGGGCGGCGCGGGCAGGGCGGGAGAAGCCGGCGAAGCGGGAGAAGAGCTCGGGCTCGGGCCTGGTGGGAGCGGCCGCGGCCCGAGGCGCCGTCTTCCTGGCCACCCTCCCCGCCAAGCTGCGCCGACCCGAAGACGCTGGTCCCGGTCCCAAGAAGGCGTCCAAGAAGGAGTCGAAGAGGGAGTCCAAGATCGAGGACATGTCGGTCTCGGGTGACGGCCCGGGGGCGCTCGGCGAGAGTGCGGGCCCGATCTCGTCCGTCACCTTCACGCCCCCCGTGAGGACCCAGAAGAAGTTCGGAAGCCCGTGACCCGGGCTGGGCCTCGGCTGGCCCTGGTCGCGCTGGCGCTGCTGGCGGGAGGCTCCGCGTGCGGCGGATCGTCCTCCGAGGAGCCGAGCGCCTCGGCGACGACCGTTGCCACCACCGTCGCCGCCGGCGACGGCCGGCGGGGCGGCCCGGCCCGGCATGCCGACGGTGCCCACCGGCGACGAACGGTCCATCCCCCGGGCCTCCACCCAGGAGGCGGTGATCGAGGGCCGGCCGGCGGTGATCGTGACCCTGCCCGAGACCGTCCTGTTCGACGTGGGCCAGGCCGTGTTGCGAGCGGACGCCGAGCCGTCCCTCCAGGGGGTCGTCGATCTCGTCGGCGACCACCCCGGCGCCCGGACCGAGGTGCAGGGCCACACCGACTCGACCGGATCGGCCGACTTCAACCAGTCGCTGTCGGAGCGACGGGCGGCGGCCGTGTCGGACTGGCTGGCCGGCCATGGCGTGGATCCCGGCACCCTCACGAAGGCCGGCTACGGCTCCACTCGACCGGTCGCCGACAACGCCACCGCCGAAGGCCGCCAGGCAAACCGCCGGGTCGAGGTCATCGTCCACCTGGCCTGATCAGGGATCAGGCGGGTCCGAGGGGCCCAGTTCCTCGATGGACCGGGTCTTGCCCGACCCGTTGTGCCTCGCCCAGCGACGGTTACAGGCACCTTACGCGCCTGTTACGGGCTTCCCGATAGGTAGGAGGTGCAGGTTGTCTTTCACCGAACCGCTGACGTCTCGAAGGTGAACGACTCCGTCCTCACCTACGTCGACGATCTCAGCGACCGCGATGGCATTGCCCCGGCCGGCGATCACGAAGGCGCCCGGCACGATCCTGTTCGGGTCCCTGGCCGCATCGACGAATGTCCACGGCAGGCCCGTGTCGTCCATCGTGTTCCAGTCGACGTCGATGTCGATGGCCAGAGTCATGAGTCCGCCTCCTCTCGTCGGAAGTATGGGTTCGTTCGCTCCTCATTGTCGCACCGGAGGAGTCGATCTACGTCGATGACTGGGTCTGGAAGCATGACGGTGTAGTGGGGACGACGGAAGGTGGCCCGCAGCTCGAGCCCGGCCCTCCTGATCGATCCAGCGGTCGTGACGGTCAGCACCTCGTAGCGCCGAAGAAGAGTCTGGCCGAGGTCGGCAAGGTCGTCGTCCGTCGTGGCCGCGAACACAGAGATTCCTCGCTCGCCGAACCGTCGGAAGGTTCGTTCAGCATCGTCGCGAATCGCCTCCGCTTCGAGCGTGCCACCCCTGACCACCACCAGAGCGTCGTCAGGAAGGCGCTCGAGACGAACGCGGAGAGGGCTCACGACGAGTAGGGCGCGAACATCTCGTCTCGGCGTTGGCCGGCGAGGCGGTGCTGCTCGGTGACGATGTGGATGTAGGTGCCAGCGTCGGAGTCGCCCTGGCGCACAGCCCGCTGCCCCTTAACGCTGCGCCTCCGGTTCGCCCACCTGCAACCACTGCCAGGCCCAAGTTGCATACATCGCGCCCCCCATTCTGGGGGACGAAGAGAGCTGCGCCTACCGGCACCAGCTCGTGACCTGCGGTTTTGCGTCGGGCTGGGGAGATTTGAACTCCCGACCTCTTGACCCCCAGTCAAGCGCGCTAACCAAGCTGCGCCACAGCCCGTCCGTGCTCGATGGTAGTCCGACGGGCGAGATGGGAGAGACTTCAATCATGAAACCGATGACGTTGAGGCTCACAGCGTTCCTGGCCGCCCTCGCCGGGACGCTGGCCATCACCTCCGCCGGCCCGGCAGTGGCCGCGCCGCAGGCCCCTCCCCCGCCGCCCAAGCCCCTGACCGCACTGCTGTCGCCACTCCTCCAGGGTCTGCGAGGCGCTCCGAAGGCCCCGCCGCCGGCCCTCCCGGCCGCGACGCCCAGCGCCCCCGCCCCGGTGCCCGTCCAGGCCCAGACCGCTCCCGCCACCGCCCCAACCCCGGTCGCGTCCGGCCGGCCCGGCATCGCCCCTGGTCATCGAGCAGCACCTGGCCGGGCTGCGCTACGACGTCGGCGCGGTCGACGGGAACTTCGACGACACCACCGCCTTCGCCTTCATGGCCTTCCAGAAGGTGAACGGGATGGCCCGCACGGGCGAGTACTCCGACTCCCTGGGGGCGGCGATCATGGCCACCTCCGGCGTGCCCTCTCCGCTCGTCCCCAACTCCGACGTCAACAAGGTCGAGATCGACCTCACCCGCCAGGTGCTGTTCCTCTACGAGGGCGGGTCGCTGTCGAAGATCCTGCCCGTCTCGTCGGGCACAGCCGAGACGCCCACTCCCACCGGCTCCTACCGGATCTACCGGCAGGCCACAGGATGGGAGACGAGCCACCTCGGCCGGCTCTACAACTCGCAGTACTTCGTGGGCGGCTACGCCATCCACGGCTCGCTATCGGTGCCGAACTACCCGGCATCCCACGGCTGCGTTCGCCTTCCGATGAGCGCCGCCGAATGGTTCCCCGACCACGTCGGCATCGGCACGCCGGTGTACGTCCTCGGCGGGTAGCCGCTTCAGCTACCGCACCTACAGGTTGTGGACCACCCACGAGATCCCCTGGACGGCCCGCCACCCGAGATAGAGCACGACCGACACGACCAGCAGCTTGAAGTGCCACGGCGTGCGGCGGGGCTCCCCCACCACCTCGTGGCACGTGGGACAGGCGCCCTCGAGGTCGAGGTCGTCGTCGGCCCGGTACTCGCTGCAGGTCTCGCACCACGGCATCGGTTGGGAACGCTCCGTGGAGGTCAGGTGCGGCGGATGGCGAGGATGGCCACGTCGTCGCGGAGAGGGACGGTGGCGAAGTCCCGGGCCGCGGCCAGCAGGCTCTTGCACAGCACGTCGGCGCCGACCCGGGGGTCGCGGCGGACGTGGGACGCGATGCGGTCCTCGCCGAAGAGCTGGTCGCCGGCCCGGGCCTCGGTGAGGCCGTCGGTGTAGAGAAGCAGCAGGTCGCCCTTGTCGAGGGCGATCTCCCGGCTGTGAGTACGAGGCCTTGGGGTCGAGGGTGAGCATGGGCCCGGTCGAGCGCAGGGGCCGCACCTCGCCGTCGTGCCAGAGCCAGGCCGGGGGGTGGCCGGCCGACGCGTAGCGCAACGTGTTGGCCGCCTTGTCGAACAGCACCACGCACATCGACACGAACTCCTCGGCCGCCACCTGGGCCGAGATCACCACGTTGAGCTCCTCCAGCGCCTGGGCCGGGTCGCGGTACTGGCGCAGGAACACCCGGAGCAGGTACTTCACCTGGAAGGCGGTGATCGAGGGCTCGATGCCGTGGCCGGAGACGTCGCCGATGACGGCGGCCAGGCGCTGGGGACCGGTGGAGCACAGGTCGTAGAAGTCGCCCGCCATGAGCCCGGTACCCGGCTCGTAAGCCCGTCCCACCTCCAGACCCTCGAAGTCGGGCAGGTCGACCGGGGCCAGCCGGGCCGCCCACCGGCGGGGGGCGAGCGCCTCCTGGCTGAGGGTCTCCTCGGCCCGGCGCTCGAGGGTGGCCCGCTGCTCGAGCAGGTTGGCCTCCTCGAGGAAGCGGCGGCCGTAGATCAGGGTCATGCCCACGGGGATGGCGATCAGGAAGGCCAGGCCCCGCACCCAGGCGCCGCCGGTGACCGACCCGATGGCGGCGATGACCGCCGCCACCGCGTACAGGATGGTGTTGTGCACCTCCTTGCGGAAGGCGGAGCGGGCCAGGCTGGCTGCGACCGGGCTGGCCACCCGGTGGGGGCCGGTGGTGGTGCCGCTGATCCGGCGCCAGGAGCGGTGCAGGCGCAGCGCCGACCGCCCCCACACGACCGCCGCTATGGCACATCCGACGGCCACCAGCAGGAGGACCGGATACCTCGACACCATGGGAGATGCTATGCCCTCATCCGCTTCGGCGACGGACGCGGAACTTCAGCGGGGTGGGCCCGAAGCCGAAGTGCTCACGGATGCGCCGCTCGAGGAAGCGGATGTAGGGCGGGGTCAGGTCGCGGGTGGTGAACAGGATGAAGGTGGGCGGGTCGGTCGTGCCCTGGGTGGCGTAGAGGACCTTGGAGCCGGCCGCCGGCTGCTGGGCCTGGGCCGCCTGGATCACCTGGTTGAGCTCACGGGTGGGTACCCGGCGGTGGTAGGCCTGGATGGACTCGTCGAGGGCGGGCAGCAGCTTGTGGACGCCCTTGCCGCTCAGGGCACTGGTCTTGAGCACCGGGGCGTAACCCAGGAACGACAGCCGGTCGTTGACGCCGTCGACCACGTCGGCCCGGCCCTCGGCGTCAAGGAGGTCCCACTTGTTGAGAATGATCACCACCGGGCTGCCGGCGGCGTCGATCCGCTCCGCCAGCCGCTGGTCCTGGTGGGTGACGCCCTCGGTGGCGTCGATGACGAGGAGGGCGGCGTCGGCCTCGTCGATGGCCTGGAGGGCCCTGACCAGCGAGTAATACTCCGGACCCTCGCCGATGCGGCTCTTGCGGCGCATGCCGGCGGTGTCGATGAAGCGGATGGGGCCGTCCTCCGTCTCCACGACCGTGTCGATCGTGTCGCGGGTGGTGCCGGGCAGGTCGTGCACGATCGAGCGCTCACTGCCGATGAGGCGGTTGAAGAGGGTGGACTTGCCCACGTTGGGCCGGCCGACGATGGCCACGCCCGGGATCTTGAGCTTCCCGTCGGTGCCGATCTCCGGCGGCGGGGGCGCGGGCTCGTCGGGGAGGCTGGCCACCACCGCGTCGAGCAGCTCGCCGCTCATGCGGCCGTGGATGGCGCTGACCGGGTAGGGGTCGCCCAGGCCCAGGCGGGCGAAAGCCCAGGCGTCGGGCTCCCGGGCCGCGCCGTCGACCTTGTTGGCCACCACCAGCACCGGACGCCCCGAGCGTCGCAGGATGTCGGCCACCCGGTCGTCCTCGTCGGTGACGCCGACGGTGGTGTCGAGCACGAACAGGACCACGTCGGCGGTCTCGATGGCCTTCTCCGCCTGCCGGCTCACCTGCTCGTCGAGGGCGTCGCCGCTGGCCAGCCAGCCGCCGGTGTCGACCAGGAGGAAGTCGCGCCCGGCCCAGTCGGCTTCCACCTCCTTGCGGTCGCGGGTGACCCCCGGGTTCTCCTCGACGATCGCCTCCCGCCGGCCGACGATGCGGTTGACGAGCGTCGACTTGCCCACGTTGGGCCGTCCGACGACGGCCACGACCGGCCGAGGGGCGGTGGTGGTCACGCGCTCACCATGGGCAGGGCGGGCCGGCGGGAGAGGGCCCGGCGCAGCGATACCCCGTCGGTGGCGACGATCTCGACCGGCCGGGGCAGGTCGTCGGGACGGGTGCCGTCGAGGAACACGCCGTTGGACAGGCACACGTCGGGCAGCAGGTAGCGGTGGTCCTCGGGCTGGTCGGCCAGCACGCGGGCCACGTCCTCCCCCACCAGCAGCCCGGTGACGCCGATGTTGCCGCCGAAGAACCGGTTCTCGACGGGCAGCACCCGCACACCGTCGTAGCCGGCCAGCAGCGGTCGGAGGACCTCGGCGCCGTACTCGCCGGTGATGACCGCCACCGTCGAGGCGTCGGTGCCTTGTCGTCGCGGTGGCGGGCGTTGGGCGGCGGCCCGGGGGGCGCGGTAGCCCTCGGGCGGTGCGCCGTCGACCCAGGCGAAGAAGCCCGGTTGGACGCCGATGCCCGCCTCCGACTTCCCCGTGAGCTCGAGCTCGAAGACCCGGGCCATGCCCACGCCGTCCTCGTGCATGGGGAAGCCCTCGTAGGCGTCGGGATGGGGGAACGGGCGGCCGGCCAGCAGGTAGTACTCGTCGGCCGCGAAGACGACCCGCCGGCCGAGGGTGGTGAGGAAGACCGACTGCCAGTCCTCCACCAGGTCGACGACGGCGGCCGCCTCCTCGGTGGTGTGGGGGCGCATCGACGATCCGGTGGAGTACCGGCTGACGCCCAGGGGCACCACACAGACGGTGGCCAGCTCGGGGTACTCGTCGAGCACCCCGGCCAGGGTGTCGTCGAGGACGGCCCCGTCGTTGACCCCCGGGCAGACCACGACCTGGCCGTGGACCTCGATGCCGGCGTCGAGGAGCGCCCGCAGCCAGCGCAGGCTGGTGGCTCCCCGGCGGTTGCGCAGCATCCGGGACCGCACCTCGGGGTCGGTGGCGTGGATGCTCACGTTGATCGGGCTGAGCCGTTCGGTGACCACCCGCTCCAGGTCGAGCTCGGTGAAGCGGGTGAGGGTGGTGTAGTTGCCGTAGAGGAACGACAGCCGGTAGTCGTCGTCCTTCACGTACAGGCTCGGGCGCAGGCCCTTGGGCAGCTGGAAGATGAAGCAGAACTCGCAGTGGTTGTCGCACGTGCGCACCTGGTCGAACAGGGCCGACGAAACCTCGGCGCCGAGGGGCTCGCCCTCGGCCTTGGGCACGGCGACGGTGGTGGTCAGGCCGCCCCGGCGCACGTCGAGCTCGAGGTCGGCTTCATCGGCGAGCAGCCGCCACTCGATGACGTCGCGGGGCGCCCGCCCGTCGATGGCGAGGATCTCGTCGCCCGGCAGCAGGCCGGCCCGGTCGGCCGGGGATCCGGGCGCGACGGCAACGACGACGGGCACGGACATGCGATCAAGGATACGACGCCATGGCCGATAGCCTGGGCGGATGGCTGTCGACAGAGTGCTCCTGGCCGCACCGCGGGGGTTCTGCGCCGGCGTGGAGATGGCGATCAAGGCCCTGGCCTGGATGGTGCGGGTCTTCGAGCCCCCGGTGTACTGCTTCCACGAGATCGTCCACAACCAGCTGGTGGTCGACCGGTTCCGGCGGCTGGGCGTGGTCTTCGTCGACGACGTGGCCGACGTGCCCGACGGCGCCCCGCTGATGCTGAGCGCCCACGGGTCGGCGCCCGAGGTGGTGGCCGCGGCCCGGGCCCGGGGGGGCTTCATGGTCGACGCCGTGTGCCCCCTGGTCACCAAGGTCCATCACGAGGTCAAGGTGCGGGCGGGCAAGGGCTACTCGATCGTCTACGTCGGCCACGACGGCCACGACGAAGCGGTGGGCACCATGGCCGTGGCCCCGACCTCGATCCACCTGGTCGAGTCCGACGCCGACGTCGCTGCGCTTCCCGACCCGGGCGGGCCAGTCGCCCTCCTGGCCCAGACCACGCTGAGCCACCACGACTGGGCCGACGTCCTCGAGGCCACCCGGACCCGCTTCCCCGACCTGTGGATGCCCTCCCGCAGCGACCTGTGCTTCGCCACCACCAACCGCCAGTCGGCCCTCACCGAGATCGCCCGCACGGCCGACGCCATCGTGGTGATCGGGTCGGCCAACTCGTCGAACACCGTCGCCCTGGCCAAGGTGGCGACCGCCGCCGGCTGCACGCGGGTCTACCGGGTGAACCGGGCCGAGGAGCTGCCCGACGACCTCGCCGGGATCGTGGGGGTCACCGCCGGGGCGTCGGCCCCCGAGGAACTGGTACGGGCCGTCATCGACCGCCTGGCCCCCGTCCACGGCGTCGAGCTGGTCTCGGTCACCGACGAGGACGAGTACTTCCCGCCCCCCGCGAGCTGCGGGAGCTGATGCACGCCCTCGACGTGGTGGTGAGCGTCACCCTGGGCGGCGCCGTCCCTGGCTCCTCGCCGTTCGCCGACGACCGGGTGGTGGCGGCCAGCGACGTCCTCGACGAGCTGTCGGCCTGACGGTCATCGCCTCAGGCGGATGATGCCCCGGTCGAGAGCGACGGTGACGGCGGCCGTGCGGTCGTCGACGCCCAGCTTGGTGAAGATGTGGGCCAGGTGTGATTTCACCGTCGTCTCGCTGATGTAGAGCGTGCGGGCGATCTCCTTGTTGGCCCGGCCGTCGGCCACCAGCGTCAGCACCTCCGCCTCCCGGGGGCTGAGCGACCGCCCGGGTGGCTCCCGCATCCGCCCGACCAGGCGGGACGCGACCGCCGCCGCCAGCAGAGACTCGCCCCGAGCGGCGGCATGGACTCCACGGAACAGCTCCTCCCGGGGCGAGTCCTTGAGGAGATAGCCGACGGCGCCGGCCTCCACCGCCCGCACGATGTCGTCGTCGGTGTCGTAGGTGGTGAGGACCAGCACCTGGACGCCAGGATGCCGGGCACGGATGCGCCGGGTGGCCTCGACTCCGTCGACCCCGGGCATGCGCAGGTCCATGAGCACGACGTCGGGCAGGAGGGCCTCGACCTGGCTGACCGCCTCCTCCCCGTCGCCGGCCTCGCCCACCACCTCGAAGTCGCCGTCGCTGGCCAGCATCCCCTGGACGCCGGTGCGCACCACGGGATGGTCGTCGACCACGAGCACCCGGATGGGCGGGGTCACCGGCGGTCCTCGCCGTCTCTGTCGTCGCGGCCGCCGTTGTGGGGCCCGAGGGCGGCGGTGCCGATCGGCACCTGGGCCACGAGCACGGTGCCTTCCCCAGGGGCGCTCTCGACCTCCAAGCCTCCGCCGAGCATCTTCAGACGGGCGTCGAGTCCGCGCAGTCCGAGGCCCCCGCCCACCAGGTCGGTCGGGGCGGCGGCCGCCGTGGTGGCGTCGAAGCCCCGGCCGTCGTCCCGGACGTCGAGGATCACCCGGTCGTCGAGGTAGGACAGGGTGAGCACCGCCTCACTGGCCCCGGCGTGCCGGCGGATGTTGGCCGTGCCCTCCTGAGCCGCCCGCAGAAGGGCGATCTCGACCGCCGGCGGCAACGGTCCGCACTCGCCCGTCACCACGAACCGGGCCGTCACGCCTGTCTCCTCGGCGAGGGTCTCGGCCAGCCGTCCCAGCACCTCGGCGAGAGACCCCCGGTCGAGCGCCTCCGGCTGGAGCGCCCAGAGGAAGCGTCGGGCCTCGGCGAGGGTCTCCCGGGCGGTGCGGAGGGCGTGGCCCAAGTGACGACGGGCCGCCGCCTGCCCCGGCGCCAGCTCGGCGTCAGCCGCCTCCAGGAGCAGCACCACGCTGGTGACGCCCTGGGCCAGCGTGTCGTGGATCTCAGCCGCCAGGCGCTGGCGCTCGGTGAGGGTGCCCGCCTGCCGCTCGGCCGCGGCCAGCTCGGCCCGGGTGGCCTCCAGCTCCCCGATCAGGCGGTGGCGGTCGAGGCTCTGGCGCATGATGGCGTCTACCCACAGCCAGCACACGACGGCCAGGCCGACGGAGAGCAGGGCGATCAGCAAGGTCAGGCCCGACGGCGACGAGTCGAGGAACTCCATGGCCACCATCAGGGAGGAGAGGACCACTATCCCCGGAACCGCCGACCGCACTGTGGGCAGGTAGGAGAGGACCTGCTGGTAGGCGCTGAAGGCAATGAGGAAGTAGGCCTCGTTGACCGACACCAGCCCCACCCACAGCGCGGCCGCGCCGGCGAAGTAGGCGAGGACCTGGCGCAGCGGCAGGGTCCAGATCCGGCGCCGGACCACCCACAGCCAGTACCACCCGCCGAACGCGCGCAGCCAGAACGGCGACGGCCGCCCGGCTCGACCCCGAGGTGACGGGATCGGCCAGGGCCAGCACCGTCGACAGGCCCAGGACGGCAAAGAAGACGCCGTGCCAGGCGGGGACCCACCGCTCCCAGGCGTGCACCGCCACCGCGTCAGTCTCGCGCCCGGCGCCGCCCGGCGCCGCACCGGGGGCTATTCCCAACGGAACAGGCGGGTGGAGAGGGCCACGCCGGCGGCCATCACGCCCACCAGCACCACCATGGCAGCCACGTTCCAGCCCGCCCCCGACCATGCGTCGTCCATCAGGGTGACCACGTGGGTGAGCGGGAGGACCCGGGCCACGTCCTGGATCGTCTCCGAGAGGAGCGCCCGGGGCAGGGCCGCCCCCGACAGGAACATCATGGGGAAGAACACCACCATGGCCACCGACTGGGCCGTGCGGGCGTTGGGCAGCACGCTGGCCAGGATGAACCCGAAGGCGAAGATGCTGGCCGCGCTGAGCAGCACCGCGGCCAGGACCACCGCCGGGTCCTCCGGCAGGTGGAGTCCGAAGAAGACCCGGCCCGCGACCACCAGCAGCGCCGAGCTCACCGAGGCCGAGATCAGCCCCACCACCACCTGGGACCCGAGGACAACCGACGGCCGCAGGGGCGTCGCCCGGAACCGGCGCAGGACCCCGCCCGCCCGGTAGGTGGCGAGGTTGATGGGCAGGCCCACGATGGCGCTGGTGGCGATGATCACCGCTATGTAGCCGGGCACGGAGACGTCGACCGAACCCCGCCCGCCCAGGTCGGGGTCGGGTTCGTTGCCGAAGATGCTGCCGAACAGGAACAACATCATGAGCGGGAACAGCAGGGTGAAGAACACCGCCATCGGGTCCCGGAGGACGAGCTTGAGCTCGATCCTGGTCATGTTCCACGCCTCGGTCATCGTGTCGCTCCTTTCGTACGGCCACTCTCGGGGTCGCTGGGCAGGGTCACTTCTTGTGGCAGGCAGCCAGGGCCATCATCAGGACGGGGGCCAGGACGTAGAGCCGGGCTCGCAGTCCGCTCAGTCGCGGCATGGTGTTCATTGGTTCACCTCCTCTGGCCTCGTCCGCCTCAATCGCGGAGGCGCTTGCCGGTGAGGGCGAGGAAGACGTCCTCCAGGCTGGGCCGTTCGGTTCGGAGGTCGCGAGGGTCGATCTGGCGCTCGGCCAGGGCCCCCGCCACCCGGGCCAGGATGGGACCGCGACCGTGGACCACCGCGTCGACGCCGTCCCGTGTCACCCGGCTCACGCCGGCGACGTGGTCGAGGAAGTCCAGGTCCAGCCCGTCGGCGGCGAAGCGGACGCGGGGCTCCACCGCCAACCCGTCGATGAGCTGGCGGGGTGAGCCCTGGGCCACGATGCGGCCCTCGTCGATCACCGCCAGGCGGTCGCACAGCCGCTCGGCCTCGTCCATGAAGTGGGTGACGAGCACCACGGTCTTGCCCGCGTCGCGCACCGCCCGCACCAGCTCCCACGTCGCCCGGCGGGCCTGGGGATCGAGGCCGCTGGTCAGCTCGTCGAGGATGACCACCTCGGGGTCGCCCACCAGGGCCAAGGCGATGAAGAGGCGCTGCCGTTGCCCGCCGGAGAGGCTGGCGAAGTACGCATCGCGCTTGCCGGTGAGGTCCCACTCCTCCAGCAGGCGGCGCCAATCGGCCGGCGCCTCGTAGAAGGAGGCGAAGAGCTGGAGGGCCTCCCCGACCTTGAGCCGTTCGGGGAGCGTCGCCTGCTGGAGCTGCACGCCCAGGCGCTGGCGGAGGCGGCGGCCGTCGCGCTCGGGGTCGAGACCGAGCACTCGGACGGTGCCGGCGTCCGGCTGCCGCAGGCCGGCCACCGACTCCACCGTCGTCGTCTTGCCGGCCCCGTTGGGGCCCAGGATGCCGAAGATCTCACCGCGGCGGACGCTGAACGAGACATCGTCCACCGCAACCACCGACCCGTAGGACTTCCGCAGGCCCCGCACCTCGATCACGTCGTCCACACCGATTCCCCCTGTCGTCGCCCTCATGTACCGGGCTTTCGAGGGTGATCGTGCGCCGACGGGTCGCTCACGTCTTCGGCAGGGCGGGCGATCCGGCCATCGTCCATTCGGACGATGCGGGGATCGACCGTCCCGCCGAAGACGCGCCGCCCCGAGGTCCTCATGATGAGAGCAGGCATCGAGCTGCGGCTCGCACACGGAGGGATGACGACCATGGACGACAGCGGAAAACGGTGGGCGGTTGGGGTTTTCGGTGACAGCACCCAGGCGGGACGGTGGCGGCCGGGGTCGACCACCCGGGCGGTGGCGGTCTTCGGCGACAGCACCCTCGACATGCGCCAGGCGGTCACGCCCGGCGACGAGGTCAAGATCCGCGCTGTCGCCGGATTCGGCGACGTCACGGTGATGGTGCCGGCCGGAAGCCGGGTCGAGATCTCCGGGCTCGCCCTGTTCGGCAGCAAGCGGATCGACATCGTCGGCGAGCCGGCGGCCGGCGGGCCGGTCGTGAAGGTCAAGGCCTGGGCCCTCTTCGGCGACGTCAAGGTCGCCTGAGAGGCTCTCTGGCCACGGCCGACTGGCTACGGCACGAGCACGAAGGTGCCGGTCGCGGTGATCGGCGGACCGTCGAACGACCAGCTCACGGTGGCCGAGTAGGTGCCGGGGGGCGCCTGGGGGCACGACGGGTCGGAGACGCAGAGCGTCTGGTCCCACGTCGGGGCCGCGCTCAGGGTCTGGGCGGGGGCGAAGGCGGTTTCGTCGAAGGCGTCGGCGATCAGCGCCGATCCGGGCGAAACCGGTGTCCCGGCCGCGTTCTTGAACTCCTGGGACTGGGTGTAGCTGTAATAGAAGCAGGGCGCCCCCGACCGGTTGCGGAGGACGGCCTGGCCGGCCACCTGCTCGCCCGGCCGGTACGACGGGGCGAAGGTGAGCGTGATCTCCATCTGGTCCGGCGAACAGCGGGGCCGGACGGGCGGAGGGGTCGTGGTGACAGTCGGTGCCGGAACCGTCGGGTCGGGGACGGTGGGCTCGACGGCGGTGGTGGCGACCGGTCGAGCCACGGTTGTGGCCGGGGCGTCTGTCGCGGCGGTGGTGGTGGGCGCCTCGACTCCGAACACGGTGCCCCCGGTGGCGGGCCCGAAGACGGCGCCCGAGATCGTCGTGGTGGGCCCGCCCGCGGCCAGGTTGGTGGCGGGCTCGCCACCGGGGCCGACGACCGCGGCCACGCCGGCCACCGCCAGCAGCAGGGTGATGCAACCGCCCAGGCCGGTGAAGGCCCGCCGGCGGCGACGGAGCCCTTCACCCCTGCGCACCACCTCGCCCAGCAGCTCGTCGCGCGAGCGGTTGGGGGCTACGTCGTCATGGTTCCAGGCCAACCGGCACGACCTCCTCGAGTCCGGGACCGAGGCGCCCGCGCAGGGCGCCCAGTCCTCGGTGAATGTGGGTCTTGACGCTGCCGACCGAGATGCCCAGGGCCACCGCGACCTGGCCGTCGGTGAGGTCGCCCAGGTAGCGGAGGGCGACCGTCTGGCGCTGGCGACGGGGCAGCGAGCCGAGGGCCGCCACCAGGGCGACCCGGAGCACGACCAGCTCCTCGGCGTCGGGCCCGGTTCCTGCCGCCGGAACCGACGAGACCGACGGGACGGCCACGAGCTCCGGCCGGCGGCGGGCCCGGTCGATGGCGAGGTTGGCCGCCACCCGCAGCACCCAGCCCTCCCGGTAGTCCAGCGTGGCCACCCGGGACCAGTGGAGATAGGTCCGGGCCAGGGCCTCGGCCGCGATGTCCTCGGCCACGTCGGTGTCGCCCACCAGCCGCCGGGCGAGCTTGAAGGCGCGTGGGTACAGCTCGTCGAACGCCTCCGCGAACCCGTCGGGCAGAGCCGACACCCCCGTCACGCCTAGGAAACGTCTGGGGGCGGTGTTTCGTTGACGCGTGGTCCCAGATCTTCGGATTTCCGCGGCGCCCGGCCGTCAGCCTGGTCGAGCAGGCGTTGCAGCTCCCGCTGCAAGGTGTGGGTGAGCGCGTGGATCGTCGTGCGTGAGGGGTGGCGCCGGCCCTCGGGCAACGGAGGCGGGTGGATGGGCGGCCCCACGATCACCCGCACCTTCACCGGCCGGGGGAACTTGGCCCCCTTGGCCATGGCCCGCTCGGTACCGCCGATGCCGACCGGGACGATGGGCACGCCCGCCCGCGCCGCCACGAAGGCGGCCCCCTCGTACAGCTCCTCGACGACCGGTCCCGAGCGGCGGGTGCCCTCGGGGAACAGGACCAGGCCGTCGCCCTCGCCCAGGACCTCGATGGTGCGGCGCAGCGCCTCCCGGTCGGCCTTGCCCCGTGACACCGGGTAGGCGCCCATGGCGGCGATGATCCGGCCGAACCAGGGCCACTTCCAGAGCGATTCCTTGCCCATGTAGCGGACGTGGCGCTTGGTGAGCACCGACATGAGGGCGAAGTCGAGGTTCGATCGGTGCACGGGGGCGAGGACGAAGGCGCCGGTGGCGGGGACGTTCTCCAACCCCTCGTACGACGCCCGGAAGTAGATCCGGCTGACGAGTGAGGTCAGGTTGCGGATCACCCAGTACGCGCCCCGGCCAAGGACGTCACTGACCCGGGGCCGCCTCATCCGAGCAGGCCCACGATCCGGTCGACGACCTCGTCGACGCTGAGGCCGGTGCTGTCGATGACAACCGCCCCCTCGGGCACCACCAGCGGCGACACCGCTCGGCTGGAGTCGATCCGGTCGCGGCGGCGGACGTCGTCGGCGTCCTCGTCGTGCCGGCGCCGGGCCCGCTCCTCGGGCGTCGCCGTCAGGAAGACCTTGAGCTCGGCGTCGGGGAAGACCACGCTGCCGATGTCGCGGCCCTCCACCACCGCGCCGCGGTGGGCCTCGACCCAGCGCCGCTGGAGGCGCACCAGCTGGTCCCGCACCTCGGGCACGGCTGCCACCGCGCTCACCAGCCGGCCCACCCGGGGGCTGCGGATCTCGTCGGTCACGTCCTCGCCGTCGACCGTCACCCGGTCGTCGCGCAGGTCGATGTCGATGTCCTTGGCCACGGCCACAACTTCCTCGGGAGCGGGATTGGGGTCGGCGGCTCCGTCACCGCCGCGCCGCTGGAGGACGACCAACGCCACCGCCCGGTACATGGCCCCCGTGTTCAGGCAGTCGAGGCCGAGGCGGTCGGCCACCGCCCGGGCCACGGTGGACTTCCCCGACCCCACCGGCCCGTCGATGGCCACGACCCTCATCCGGACACGCACCGGCGCAGGTCGTCCTCGAACCCGGGGTAGCTGGTGGCCACCGCCTCCCACCCGTCGATCTCCGAGTCGCCCTCGGCCACCAGGGCCGCCACCGCCATCGCCATCGCCACCCGGTGGTCGCCGTGGGAGCGCACGTGGCCCCCGTGCAGACCGCCGCCGGTGACGACCAGGCCGTCGTCGGTGGGTTCGACCTTGCCCCCGAGGGCGGACAGCTCGCTGGTGATAGTCGCCAGCCGGTCGCTCTCCTTCACCCGCAGCTCGCCGGCGCCGGCGAAGGTGGTAGTGCCTTGGGCCACGGCGGCGGCGACTGCGAGAACGGGGATCTCGTCCACCAGGCCCGGCACCTGGTGGGCGCCGACCTCGGTGCCGTGGAGGTCGGGCGAGTAGCGGGCTCGCAGCGACCGCTCCCCCACCCGCTCGACGTCGGCGCCCATGGCCGCCAGCACCTCAAGGAAGCCGGCCCGGGCCGGGCCCAGGTAGACGTCGTCGACCACCAGGTCGCTGCCGGGGACGATGCAGGCGGCGACCACCCAAAAGGCGGCCTGGGACGGGTCGCCGGGGACGTCGAGCTCGAAGGGATGCAGGGACGGATGGCTTCAGGCGGACGACCCGTCCGCCGTCGCTCCCGTCCTCCACTGTGATGTCGGCGCCGGCCTCGGCCAGCATCTCCTCGGTGTGGGCCCGGGTGGCGACGGTCTCCCGGACGACCGTTTCACCCTCCGCGCTCAGGCCCGCCAGCAGGATCGCCGACTTCACCTGGGCGCTGGCCACCGGCATGTCGTAGTCGATGCCGCGGAGGGCGCCGCCGCGGACGGTGAGGGGGGGCAGGCGGCCTTCGTCGCCCGAGCCGCGGACGTCGGCCCCCATCCGGCGGAGCGGCTCGGCGACGCGGTCCATGGGGCGGCGGGCGATGGACGCGTCCCCGGTCAGCACCGTGTGCCAGTCGAAGCCGGCGCACAGGCCGGCCAGCAGGCGGATGGTGGTGCCGGAGTTTCCGACGTCGACGATCCCGTCGGGCTGGTGGAGATGGCCCCGGCCACCGGTGATCTGGTGCCCGTCGACTGTCGCCCCGAAGGACTGGATCGCGGCCGCGGTGCGGGCCACGTCGTCGCCGGGCGAGAGCCCGCGGACGATGGAGATGCCCTCGGCCAGGGCCCCCAGGATGAGGGCCCGGTGGGAGATCGACTTGTCGCCCGGCACCCTCACCCGTCCCCGCAGGCGCCGACCGCCCTCGATCCGGAGCGACGTCACGTCAGGACCCGCACCGACGGGCGGTAGCCCCGCTTGGCGAGGGCGACCCGCACCGACGTCACGTCAGGACCCGCACCGACGGGCGGTAGCCCCGTTCGGCGAGAGCGACCCGCACGCCGTCGGCCGCCTCCCGGCGCACGACCATGACCAGGACGCCCTGGGGGCCCTCGACCGAGTGGGCGATCTCGAGGTCGACAATGTTCACGCCCAGCTCGCCCAGGAGGGTCGTCACCTCGGCCAGCACCCCCGGACGGTCGGGGACGGGAACCCGCAGCTCGGCCAGGTCCTCCGGCACCGGCACCCGTCCGGGGAGGTTCACCCGGGCCGACCGGGCCCGCTCCAGGGCTTCCAGCAGCCCCGACCGGTCGCCCGACGCCACCAGCTCCCGCATGCCACCCAGGGCCTCGACCAGCCGGTCGAGGGAGCCGACGATGGCGTCGCGGTTCTCGGCGCAGATGTCGGGCCAGATGGCGGGCGATCCGGCCGCCACCCTCGTCATGTCCCGGAACCCGCCTGCCGCCAGGCGAAGCACGGCGGCGTGCTCGTCGGCCCCGTCGGCGGCGAGGGCCATGAGGGTGGCGGCGGCCAGGTGGGGGACGTGGGACACGACCGCCACCAGCTCGTCGTGGCGCTCGGGAGGGAGGGCAACGACGTCGGCGCCCAGCGAGGTGACCACCGTGCGGATGCTGGCGAAGGCCTGGGGGTCGGTGTCGAGGGTGGGCGTCAGCACCCAGGTGGCCCCTTCGAAGAGGGAGGCGTCGGCCCCGTCGACCCCCTCCTGCTCCGAACCGGCCATGGGATGGCCGCCCACGAACCGGGGGTCGTCGACCGCCGCCGCCACCGGTCCCTTGACGCTGCCGACGTCGGTGACCAGCCCGGGACCGGCGGCCAGGGCGGCCCGGGCCTCGGCCGCGATGGTGAGCACGGGCGTGCACACGAACGTCACGTCGGCCGCCGGGTCGTCGCCCACCGCGTCGAGGGCGCCCACCTCCACCGCCCGCTCGGCGCGGGCCGGGTCGAGGTCGCGGCCGGTTACGTACCAACCCCGGGCCCGCAGGGCGAGCCCGATCGAGCCTCCGATGAGGCCCGTCCCCACGACGACCGCCCGCCCCCCGGGAGAGGCTCGGCGTGCTCGGCGTGCTCATTCGATCCCCGCTCCGCCTTCGTAGGTCCAGGCCGTGATCACCGTTGTGGACGCTAGTGGCGCGCGGGTACGCGCAGTTCCGGCCCGTTCGGACGATGCCGGACCGGCGACCCGCGAAAGGCCGGCCATGAAAAATCCTGCCGTCGGCCTTGCATTCGGTCACCGACGTGGTAGCATGCGAACACCAGTTCGTACTGGTCTCGCTTCCCCGTCAGTCGTCGTTCGTTCGGACTATGGGGCACGGCCATGGGCGTGGGGATCGCAGAGCTGCGGGAATCGCTGAGTGACTATGCGGCCGGGTTCGACCCTGCCCTGTTGTCGGCGTCTCAGGCCGAGCGGGTGGTGGACGAGGCGTCGAGGATCGAGAACATCGCCGCCACCCTCAAGGCGCTGGCTGCGGCCCGGGTGGCCGAGACGGGCTCGTGGCGGGCTGCGGGCGATCGTTCGGCGGCGCATCACCTGGCCCGGCGCACCGGCACCACCGTCGTCCAGGCGGCGACGGCCATCGACACCGCCCGTCGTCTGGAGTCCCTGCCCGAGACCTCGGCCGCGGCCCGGCGGGGAGAGCTGTCGGCCGAGCAGGCGTCGGCCATCGCCGGCGCCGCCGGTGCCGACGCCGATGCCGAGCACCGTCTGCTGGAGGCGGCCCGCCGCTCGCCCCTGGCCGAGCTGCGGGAGCAGTGCGGTCGGGCCCAGGCCGCCGCCCTCGTCGATGGCGAGGCCCGCCGGTCACGCATCCACCAGCGCCGCTCCCTGCGCTCCTACACCGACACCGACGGCGAGTGGCACCTGCACTGCCGCAACAACCCCGAGGTCGGAGCCCGGGTCATGGCCGCCCTGGAGCCGTTCCGGGAGGCGATCTTCCGCCGGGCCCGCTCCGAGGGCCGACGGGAGCCCCCCGACGCCTACGCCGCCGACGCCCTGGCCGAGATGGCCCGGTGCGCGCGAGGTCGGCCCGGCCGCCGACGCCCTGGCGGAGATGGCCCGGGCGCGGGCGACGGCAACGCCGATCAGCGATCCCGGATCGATTGCCGATGCCGATGCGCGATGCCGACACCGACGCCGACGCCGATGCCGATGCCGTTCCCGACGCGAGACCGGCCGACGCCGTTCCCGACGCGGACGCCGTTGGCGACCCCGTGCCCGGCACCCGCCCCTGCAACGATCCGACCGCGGAGACCGCCGACCCGGCGGCATCCCGCCCCCCTCGGCCAAGGCGGCCGGCCCGGTCCTCGGCTCCGCCCAAGATCATCGTGCGGGTCGACCTGGAGGCGCTGCTGCGGGGCTGGCCCATCGAGGGCGAGGTGTGCGAGATCGCCGGGTTCGGGCCGGTGGCGGTGTCCGCGGTGCGGGACATGATCGACAGCGACGACCCGTTCCTGGCCGCGGTGGCCACCCGGGGCCAGGCGGTGGTGGGGGTGGCCCATCTGGGGCGGCGGCCCAACGCCTGGCAGCAGACGGCCCTGCAGTGGCTCTACCCGAGTTGCGCCAACCAGGCCTGTGGCGCCCGGGCCCGGCTCGACTACGACCACCGCGTCGACTGGGCCCGCAGCCACGTCACCGTCCTCGACCTGCTCGATCGCCTGTGCGGGCACTGCCACGCCCTCAAGACCAGGCAGAACTGGATGCTGGTCGAGGGCCGGGGCAAACGGCCGCTCGTGCCCCCAGACGACCCCCGCCATCCCCGCCACGCCCTCGAGTGAGCCCAAACGACCGCTGGGTGGAGGGACGGCCCAGACGATCCCCGCCACGCCCCCGCGCTGTCGAGAGAGGCCCACGCGGAGGACGAGTACGCCCCAGGGGCCACGGGTTGCGGGCCCCGAGGTCGCTCACCTGGGCGCGCCGTTCCTCGCCGATGCGGCGATCGAACCGGGACTCGACCGGCAGGTACTGCTCAGACTGGCAAGTCGTCGTTCAGACCGGACGCGCCCTCGAGGTAGACGTGGCGCAGCTCCGAGCGCGACCGCTCGGTCGACAGGTGCATGAGGACGCGGATGCAGCGGGGGGTGCCGTGGGCCACGCTGAGCTCCCGGGCCGACAGGAGGGGGACGTCGCCCAGCCCCATGAGGCGGGCGGGGGTGGCCGGGAAGGTGGCCGACAGGTCGTCGGTGGCGGTGAACAGGATGCTGATGAGGTCGTCCTTGTCCACCGCGTTGCGGGAGAGCATCTCGCCGATCAGGGTCTGCACGGCCTTGGTGATGGCCGCTTCGGTGTCGGCGTCGACCGTGGTCGCGCCGCGCAGGGCTCGGACACCGGCGGACATGCGACGAATGTACTTGCGCGGGGCGACGGCCATACCCCCATCGCCGGGTCGACGCCTCCGCTCTGAGGGCGAGATTTGCCTCATTTGGAAAATGTCCGGGGCAAGTCATGTTCTTTTGACAAATCGGACGAGTGTGAATAGTTTGTGACCAACAGACGAGCGCCATTTTGGCAATCGTCTCGAAGAGCGTTCGTCTCATCTGCTCCGGACCCTGGCAGCGTCAGTGATTCACGACGTCCCATGGCGTGCGGGTGGTCTTCGGAGCGACAGCGCCCGGCCCCTCGCGTGACGCCAGCCGCACGTCGTCCCGATCGCACCACGCACGCTGCCCCAGGGGGACTTCATGATGCGTCTTCGATTCCGCGCTGCTCTGATCTCGACGTTGCTGCTGGCGCCGCTCGTGGTCGCGTCCCCGGCGGGAGCCGTGGCGATACCCCCGCCCCTCGGTACGGCGGAAAGCTTCGCCGTGCTGGGCGCCAGCTCGGTGACCAACACGGGGCCGACCGTGATCACCGGCGACCTCGGCGTCAGTCCCGGTACCTCGATCTCGGGCTTCCCCCCCGGCTCCGTCACCGGCGAGATGCACATCGCGGATCCCGTCTCGACCCAGGCCCAGGCCGACATCGGCACCGCCTACGAGTTCCTCGTGGGTCAGCCGTGCGACACGAACCTGACCGGACAGGACATGGGGGGACTCACCCTGACGCCCGGCGTGTACTGCTTCGACAGCTCGGCCCAGCTCACCGGGGTCCTGAGGCTCGATGCCCAGGGGAGTCCCACCGCCCAGTGGCTGTTCCAGACCGTCAGCTCCCTGACCACGGCCAGCGACGCGGCGGTCGTGCTCGTCAACGGTGGATCGGAATGCACCAACCACGTCAACTGGCAAATCGGCAGCAGCGCCACGGTGGGTTCCGGGACAATATTCCTCGGCAACATCCTGGCCAACACGTCAATCACCCTGGCGACCGGGGCCAACAGCACGGGCAGCCTCTACGCCCACACCGGCGCGGTGACGATGGACGGCAACGAGGTCAGCACCTGCTCCGGTCCCATCCCGCCGGCGCCGCCGCTGTCAATCTCGACCACCCCGTCGGGAAGCGTCGAGGCCGGCGGAGTCGTCTCCGACTCGGCCACGATCAGCGGCGGGTTGTCGCCCACCGGCAACGTCACCTTCGACCTGTACGGCCCCGCCTCCCCCGACTGCACCGGGACCCCGTTCGCCACCGCCGACGGGACGCTCGTCGGCCGGACGGCCAACTCGGGCGACGTGACGGCCGGGGGCGAGGGGCTCTATAACTGGGTCGCCACCTACAACGGGGACACCAACAACCCGTCCGTCGTCTCGCCCTGCGGCAGTGAGCAGGTGATCGTGGTCTCCCCGGTATTGACGGGCCGGGCCTACGGGCTCACCGCCACCGCCACCCTGGCCGGCGCCACCCTCGTCAACATCGTGCCCACGCCGGACACGGGGAACGTCTCGACCACGTCGTCCTCGACGACCTCGACCCCCTGCGTGGCGTCGCTCACCGGGCTCGTGCGGGCGCACGTGCTCTGCGCCAACGTGACCACCGTCGGTTCCCCCGCCAGGTCGACGGCCACCGCGTCCGTGGCTGACGCCACCGTCGGGCTCCTGTCCATCCCGACGGTCACGCTGCGGACGATCCAGTCGACGTCCACCACCACGTGTGCGGGGTCGACGGGTACCACCACGATCGCCTTCCTCAAGGTCGGCAACACGGTCGTGATCCCGACGCTCACGACCGTCGCCCCGAACACACGGATCACGGTCGGTGTGGTCTCACTGGTCCTCAACGAGCAGATCCCATTCACCACGCCCGACGAGGGCTTGACCGTCAATGCCGTCCACCTGAGCGTCAACGTGGCCGGCCTGGCCCGGACGAACGTCGTCATCGCCTCGTCCGAGAGCGACATCGGCAACTGCCCCTGACGGTCAGGGGCGGCTAGCGGTTGGCCCGCTTGGAGGGCTGGCGGCGGGTGCGGACCTGGGCCACCGACTCCTCCAGTCCTCGCACCTCGTCGGAGGTGAGGGGGCGCCACTCGCCCGGGGCCAGGGCGTGGTCGCTGACCGGGCCGATGCGCAATCGCACCAGGCGGACGACGTGGTGGCCGACGGCCGCGCACATCCGCCGGACCTGGCGGTTGCGGCCCTCGTGGATGGTCAGCCGGAGGACCCTGGGCTCCACCATCGACGCCCGGGCCGGCGCCGTGATCCCGTCGTCGAGGACCACCCCGGTGCGTAGCTGGCGGACCTGGCCCGGGGTGGGGATCCCGTCCACCTCGACCAGGTACTCCTTCTCCACGCCGAACGACGGGTGGGCCAGCCGGTGGGCCAGGTCGCCGTCGTTGGTGAAGATGATCAGGCCCTCGGTGTCGGCGTCGAGCCGGCCCACGGAGAACACCCGAGGCTCCCGGGGCACCAGGTCGAGGGCGGTGGGCCGGCCCTGGGGGTCGGAGGCGGTGACGACCACCCCCTTGGGCTTGTTCAGCAGGTAGTAGACGAGGCCGGGCCGCACCGACACCGGCACCCCGTCGACCGCCACCTCGGCCACGTCGGGGTCAACCCGGCGCCCGAGGAGGGCCACCTCGCCGTCGACCGTGACCCGTCCCCCCTTCGATCAGCTCCTCGCACGCCCGCCGGCTCCCGAAACCGACGGCGGCGAGGACCTTCTGCAACCGCTCGCCCCCGGGGAGCTCGTCCGGTTCGGTCACGACCTCCTCAAGCTACCCCTCGCGCCGTAGCCGGTTTTCGGCTCAGCCCGAAGGCGAGACCCCCAGGCTGCGCTCGATGGCCTCCACCACCTCGGGACCGGGCACGAAGCCCGACAGGGGCGGGAGGTCGCCGATCGTGTCGAGGCCGAGCTTCTCGAGGAAGAGGCGGGTGGTGCCGTACAGGACGGCCTGGCCGGGGCCGGGGTCGCGGCCGACCTCCTCGATGTAGCCCCGGTGGGCCAGGGTGCGCATGACGGCGTCGGCGTTGACGCCCCGTACCGACGCCACCTGGGGCCGGGACACGGGCTGGCGGTAGGCGACGACCGCCAGCGTCTCCAGCGCCGCGCCCGACAGGCGGGCGGGCTGGCCGTCGAGGACGAACCGCTCGACGTAGGGGGCGAGGTCGGGATGGGTCTGCAGCCGGTAGCCCCCGGCCACCCGGGCCAGCACGAAACCCCGGCCCTCGTCGTCGTAGGAGGCGGCCAGGGTGGCGCACTCCTCCTCCACCCGCGACGGGCTCACCTCCAGCAGCTGGGCCAGCAGGTGGGGCTCGACCGGCTCCTCCGCCACCAGCAGGATGGCCTCCAGGGCCCGGGCTATGTCACGCATCTGGCTCACGCATCGGGCTCACGCATCGGGCGCACGCATCGAGTCACGAGCCATAGGAGTCCGCCCCCGCCACCAGGGCACCCGGGCCCACGGCCCGGTCGTCCGCGTCGCCGCCCGACCACGTGATCCGCAGCTCCCCGAACGTTGTCGCCTGGTCGAGCTCGACCAGGCCTTGCTTGTAGAGCTCGAGCACGGCGAGGAACCTCACGACCAGCTCGATCCCGTCCTCCATGCCGGTGAGCTCCCGGAAGGTCGTGCTGCCGGCGGCGGGGATGGTGACCAGCAGCTCGGCCAGAGCCTCGCCCACCGACATGCGGTTGGGCGCCACGTGGAAGAGGTCGACCCGGGGCGGGGGCTTGGGGCTGGCCGCCCGCACCAGCGCCCGGGCCAGGGTGTCGGGGGTGACGCCGGCCAGCAGGTCGGGCGCCAGGGCCAGGAAGTGGGCCTCGGGGCCGGCCGTGCGGGGGGCACTGCGGGCGCCGGCGTCGAGCATCCGGCCGAGGGACTCGCCCGCCTGGGCGAACGTCTTGCACTCCAGCAGCTGGGCCAGGAGCAGGTCGCGCTGCTCGAACAGGGCCAGGTCGTCGGGGTCGAGGCCGTCGCCCACCGGCTCGGGCAGCAAGCGGCGGGTCTTGAGCTCGACCAGGGTGGCCGCGATCACCAGGAACTCGGTGGCCACCTCCAGGTCGAGGGGGCCCATGCGGTCGAGCTCGGCCAGGTAGGCGTCGACGATGGCGCTGAGGGAGACGTCGTAGAGGTCGACCTCCTGGCGGGCGATGAGGTGGAGGAGCAGGTCGAACGGTCCCTCGAAGACCTCGGTGCGGACCTCGTACGACACGGCTCCCGACAATACCGGCGAGGTGCCCCCGATCGGCGCATACCATCCGGTCCAAAGGAGGAGTCGGCATGGCCAGAGTGCTCTCGGGGATCGCGCCCACGGGTCGGGTCCACCTCGGCAACTACCTGGGCGCCCTGCGCCAGTGGGTGGCCGAGCAGCACCAGGCCGACTCCTTCTACACCGTGGTCGACCTCCACGCCCTCACCGTCGAGCACGACCCCGTCAAGCTGCGGGAACGCACGCTCGAGCTGACCCGCGTGCTGGTCGCGGTCGGGCTCGATCCCGACGTCTGCACCCTGTTCATCCAGAGCCACGTGGGCGAGCACGCCCAGCTCAGCTGGCTGATGGAGAGCACCGTCACCTTCGGGGAGCTGGGGCGGATGATCCAGTTCAAGGAGAAGTCGGGGGGCAAGGAGTCGGTTCGGGTGGCTCTGTTCACCTACCCCGCGCTCATGGCGGCCGACATCCTCCTCTACGACGCCGACCGCGTCCCCGTGGGCGAGGACCAACGCCAGCATCTGGAGCTGACCCGCGACCTCGCCGTCCGCTTCAACCACCACTACGGGGAGACGTTCGTGGTGCCCGAGGCCACCGTCCCCACCGTCGGGGCCCGCATCATGGACCTCCAGAACCCGACCTCCAAGATGGGCAAGTCGTCCGAATCGGGCCAGGGCACGGTCTACCTGCTCGATGATCCGGCCGAGATCGCGAAGAAGATCCGCCGAGCGGTCACCGACGCCGAGGCCGAGGTCCGCTACGACGTGGGGGACAAGCCCGGGGTGTCGAACCTGCTGTCGATCCTGGGGGCGGCCACCGGCCGCACGCCTCAGGAGCTGGCGTCCGGCTACTCGCAGTACGGGCCGCTCAAGGCCGACACGGCCGAGGCCGTGGTCGAGCTGCTGCGACCGGTGCAGGAGCGCTACCGGGAGCTGGCCGCCGACCCCGGCGCGACCGACGCCATCCTGCGCAAGGGGGCCCGCAAGGCGCAGCAGGTGGCGGCGGCCACCCTGTCCCGGGCCCAGCTCGCCATCGGCCTCCTGCCTCCTTCCTGACGGAGGCGTCGAGCGCGTAGGGTGTGCGCCGTGAGACGGCATGGTTCCCCATCGTTCAGGGTGACGGGGCTGGCCGCCGTCATCGTGGCCTGCGTCATCCTCGGCGCCTGTGGCAGCGACCCCAAGGCCCCCGAGACCAACGCCCCACCGGGCTTCACGGTGGTCAAGGACGACAAGGCCGGGTTCGCGGTCGCCGTCCCGACCGACTGGCAGAGGGTTCCCCTCACCGACGAGCTGGAGGACTTCAACCGCACCGCCAACCGGCTGCGGGGGGAGAACCCCAAGCTGAGCACCGCCCTGGTCCTGGCCCGGGTCGTGGCCCAGGCGGGGGGCGAGCTGTTCGCCGTCGACCGGGACGGCGTGGCCAGCGTCAACATGACCGTCGGCGAGGCCAAGGAGAAGACCCTCGACGAGATCATGGCCGCCACCAGGCCGGCCCTGACCAATGCCGGGGCCACCGACCTCACCGACGAGGGAGTGGACCTACCGGCGGGCCCGGCCAAGCGGGTGAAGTTCAAGCTCCCGTTCGGCCCCCCCGAGGGCCGGGTCGTGCTCGACGAGGTGCAGTACTACCTGCTGAAGGACGGCAAGGCCTACATCCTCACCGTCGTGGCCGGCGACCCCGCCCTCTCCGTCACCATCGCCGAGACCCTCCGCATCCGCTGACCTGACCGTCGGTCCGGCTCGTCTCGGCCGGGCGAGCAGAGCCTCAGGCGGGACCGCCCACACCGGCTGCCGTCGTGTCGGGCAGGTCCGAGGCGGCCAGCGCCCCCACCACCGCCAGGTCGTCGACGCCCGTGACCTGGATGGCGCCGGCCCCGTAGCGGCGCCGCTGGCGCACCTCCAGGCGGCGGACCAGACGGCTCAGGCTGTAGTTGATGACGATGTACACCGCCGCGGCCACGGCGAAGGCCTGGAGGGGGTTCTGGAAGAAGGTGTAGGTGGTCCCGGCCCGGTGGAGGAGCTCCTCGTAGGCGATGACGATGCCGAGCGAAGTGTCCTTGAACAGGGTGACGAGCTGGCTGATGATCGCCGGGATCATGCGCCGCAGGGCCTGGGGCACGACCACCAGGAGCATCGCCTGCCAGTAGCCCATGCCCACGGAGAAGGCGGCCTCGGTCTGGCCCCGGTCGAGGGACAGGATCCCGGCCCGGAAGACCTCCCCCAGGATGGCGCTGTTGTAGAGGGTCAGGCCCAGCACTAGGGCCTGGAATCGGGAGATGTCGATGCCGGACTTGGGCAGCCCGAAGGCGCAGTAGAAGATCAGCAGGTAGAGGGGAAGGGCCCGGAAGAACTCGACGTAGAGCATTGCCGGGAGCCGTAGCAACACAGTCCGGGCCAGCCGGGCGAGCGCCATCACCGCCGCGATCGCGAGGGAGAGGGTCATGGCCAGCAGCGCGACCATCACACTGTTGCGCAGCCCGACGAGGAGGAACTTCTGCACCTGCCACTGGGTGAACGGGCGCCACAGGTCGGCATCGAACTGGCCCTTGGCCTCGAGCCGGCGCAAGGCGACGACCAGGGCGGCCCCGATGACCACCGCCGCCACCAGGGACAGGATGCGGGCCTGGCGCCGGCCGCGGGGACCGAGAGCATCGGCGAGAACGGGCGCGGTCATCGTTTGATGGCCAGCTTGCGCTCGAGGAAGCCCACCGCGATCCCCGAGGGGATCGTGAGCAGGAGGTAGGCCACCGCCACCCCCAGGTACACCGGGACGAAGATGGCGGTGTCGGTGGAGATCTGGTCGCCCGCCCGGCTCAGGTTGGCCACCGAGATGACCGTGACGAGGGCCGAGTTCCGGAGGAGGGCGATGAAGATGCTGCCCAGGGGCTGGACCACGGTGCGTATGGCCTGGGGCATGATCACCACGATCAGCGTCTGGGGGAACGACAGGCCCAGGGCCCGCGCCGCCTCTCCCTGGCCTCGCGACACGGAGTTGATGCCGGCCCGCACCGTCTCGCCCACGAACGCCCCCGCGTAGAGGGTGAGGACCATGATCGCCCAGGTGAAGGCGGCGAAGTCGATGCCCACCTTGGGGAAGCCGAAGTAGAACAGGAACAGGAGCAGGACCAGCGGCGTGTTGCGGACGGTGTTGACGTAGAACGCCCCCACCGCCCGCAACGGCGGCACCGGACTGACCCGGAAGCCGGCCAGGACGACCCCGAGCACGAACGCCAGCAGGAACGACAGGACGGTGAGCACCACCGTGTCGCGCATGCCGAGCAGGTACAGGTCGAGGTTGTCGAGGACGACGCTCATTGCCCGTTACTCCTGGGCCCGCCCCGTCCCGGGGTCAGGCGGTGCTGCTGGAGGTGGTGGCCGCGGCCGTGGTGGTGGTGGTCTCGCCGGCGGCCGTGGTGGTGGTGGTCTCGCCGGCCACCGTCGACGGGACCGGGCCGGCCGAGCCGTAGCGGTCGACCGGCGGCGGGGTGGGGGCCTCGACGCCCGACTTGCCCAGGGTCTTGTCGAAGGCGGCCTTCCACTGACCGTTGGCGTAGCTCTGCTCGAGGGTGTCGTTGATGAAGTTGCGGAAGGCGTCGTCGCCCCGCTTCAGGCCGATGCCGTAAGGCTCGGTGCTGAACTGGTTGCCGACCACCTTGAGGGCGGTGGGGTTCTCGGAGGCGAAGCCCAGCAGGATGGCGTCGTCGGTGGTGACGGCGTCGGTGCGGCCGTTGAGGAGCTCCTCCTTGCACAGGGTGTAGGTGTCGAACTCCTGCAGGTTGGCGTCGGGCACCATGGTGCGGATCCGGCCCGCGGGGGTGGAGTTGCGGACGCTGCAGACCCGCTTGCCGGCCAGGTCGGCGACGCTCTTGATGGAGTTGTCCTCCGCCTTCACCATGATGTCCTGGTGGGCCACGTAGTAGGGCCCGGCGAAGTCGACGCGCTGCTTGCGGGCGTCGTTGATCGTGTAGGTAGCGACCACGATGTCGACGGTGCCGTTCTCGATGAACAGCTCCCGGTTGGGTGTCGTCGTGACCTCGAAGTCGACCTTGTCGCCGGCATCCTCGGGCGAGCCGCCGAAGATGGCGGCGGCGATGATCTTGGCGATCTCGGGGTCGAAGCCCTCCACGTCACTTGTGAGCGGGTTCTCCTGGCCCAGGCCGGGCTGGTCGAACTTGGTGCCCACGACGATCTTGCCCTTGGCCTGCAGGGCCGCCATCGTCGTCCCCGCGGCGAAGCTGGGCCGGGCGCTGGTGGAGTCGCTCCCACCTTCGACCGTGGGCGAGTCGTCGTCCCCGCAGGCGAACCCCATGAGGGCCACCGTCAGGAGCACGATCGGGAACAACCACCGCTGCCGTTTCATCCATTGCCTCCCAAATTCGTTGTGAATTACTGGGTGAACTTTTGCGGGCTAGTGCGCCAAGATCTTGGACAGGAAGTCGCGCGCCCGGGCTGACTCTGGTCGGTCGAAGAACTGCTGGGGTGGGGCGATCTCGACGATACGGCCTCCGTCCATGAAGGCTACCCGCCGGGCCGCCGACCGCGCGAAACCCATCTCGTGGCTCACGACCACCATGGTCGTGCCCTCCGCCGCCAGCTCGACCATGACGTCGAGCACTTCCTTGATCATCTCCGGGTCGAGGGCCGAGGTGGGCTCGTCGAAGAGCATGAGCTTGGGTTCCATGGCCAGGGCCCGGGCGATGGCGGCCCGCTGCTGCTGGCCGCCGGAGAGCTCGGCCGGCACCCGATCGGCCTTGTCGGCGATGCCCACCCGTTCGAGCAGCTTCATGGCCCGGTCCTTGGCGTCGGCCTTGGACAGCTTGCGCACCTTGATCGGCCCCATGGTGACGTTCTGGAGGATCGTCTTGTGGGCGAACAGGTTGAACGACTGGAAGACCATGCCCACGTCGGCCCGCAGCCGGGCGAGGGCCTTGCCCTCCTCGGGCAGGGCCACCCCGTCGATCGTGATCGTCCCCGACGTCACCGGCTCGAGGCGGTTGATGCACCGGATCAGGGTCGACTTGCCCGAGCCCGAGGGGCCGATGACCATCAGCACCTCGCCCCGGTCGACCGTCAGGTCGAGGTCGTGGAGCACGTGCAGGTCGCCGAAGAACTTGTTGACCTTGTCGACGACGACCAGCGGTGTCGCCGAGTTGCTGGGGGCCCGGGCCGGGGCGGCGGTCATGCGAACCGAGCCTTGCCCGGCAGGCGGCTGGACGCGGCGGCCATGGCCAGCAGGCCGGAGATCAGGACCAGCGACCCGGCCGCGCCCGCGGTGAGCAACCGGCGGAGGGACGCGTCCCGGCAGGCGTTGTCGCGGGCCAGGTCGTAGAGGGTGGCGCCGCCGGAGGCGGCCGTGGCCTCACCCAGGGCCGACCCGCACTCCACCGACTGGGCCGCGGCCGGCGCCGCGTCGAACTGGCGCAGGCGCATGAGCGGGTCGTCGTCGACGCTGGCCTCCACCGGGAGGGCGAGGAAGGCGGTGGCGATCATCACCCCGAGGATGGAGACGGCGGCCGCCAAGCGCCGGGCCCGGACCCTCCGGGGGGCACGCTTGCGGCCGGAGACGCGCTTCTTGGCCTGTTTTGCCCGCTCGGCCACCCTCAGTGCCATTGCGCCACGCACTGTACCGAACGGCCCCGGCCGATCAAGGAAGCCCGATCAAGGGAGGCGAGTGGGCTGCGGGCGGCGGACCGGGTGGGCTAGCGGAGCGACGCGCAGGTCATGCACCGGCGGGCGTCGGGCATGGCCTCGAGGCGGGCGGACGGGATCGGCTCGTGGCACCGCTCACAGTCGCCGTAGGTGCCCTCGTCGAGCCGGCGGAGGGCGTCCTCTACCTTGGCCAGCGACTCCCGCAGGGAGCCCAGGAGGACCTCGACCTCGCCCCGCTCCGCCGTCACCTGGCTGGAGTCGGCGAAGTTCTGGTCGAACGACAGCGATCCACCGTCACCGTCGCCGAGCTCGCCGAGGCGCGCCACCAGATTGGACCTCTCCGTTTCAAGAGAAGTTCTGCGGTCGGCCAGGTCCGTGTTGCTCACCATTAACCGTGCAGCCTACCTGGGCCGGGGGCTCCTGGCTCGTGGATGGGCGGCGTCGTAGATCCGCCGCAGCCGTTCGGTCGACACGCGGGTGTACACCTGGGTGGTCGAGATCGACGCGTGGCCGAGCAGCTCCTGCACCACCCGAATGTCGGCGCCGTGGTCGAGCATGTGGGTGGCGCACGAGTGGCGCAGCACGTGGGGGGTGAGCCGGGAGCCGAGTCCGACCTTGTCGCCGTAGTGGCGGACGATGCCCCACGCCCCCTGTCTCGACAGCCGGCCGCCGCGAGTGTTGAGGAACACCGCCTCCGAGTCACCCCGCCGGGCCCAGCGCTCGGGGGCCATGGTCCCCCGCCCGGCCGGCGCCAGCCACGCCCCCAATGCCTCCCGGGCCACCCGTCCCACCGGCACCACCCGCTCCTTGGAACCCTTGCCGAAGGCCCGCAACAGGCCGGCGTCGAGGTCGAGGTCGGCCAGCGAGAGGCCGACCAGCTCCGACACCCGCAGCCCGCAGGCGTAAAGGACCTCGAGGATGGCCCGGTCCCGGCGGGCGGAGGCGTCGTCGCCGGCCACCGCCCCCAGGAGGGAGAGGATCTCCGTCTCCGACAGGGCCTTGGGCAGCCCGGCCGGCACCCGGGGCGGCCCCACCTCCTCGGCCGGGTTGCCGGCGGCGTCGCCCTCGTCCTCCAGGAAGCGGTGCAGCGATCGGACGGCGACCAGGGCCCGGGCGACCGACGACGGCGCCCGCCCGGCCGCCTTCAGGAAGGCGACGTAGTCCTCCACCACCGGCTCGGTGACGTCGGCCACCGCCAGCCCCCGCCCGGTGAGGAACTCGAAGTAGGCGACAAGGTCGCGCCGGTAGGCGGCGAGGGTGTTGAGCGACCGCCCCCGTTCCACCGCCAGCCACGACAGGAACTCCTCGGCCGGCTTCGGCAACGGCTGGCTCATGGCGTCACCACGGCGGGTTCAGGGGCCGAGCAGCACGACGGGGTCGACCACGGGCTGGCCGAGGGCCTCGGCGACGGCAGGATTGGCCACCTTGCCGGCCACCGTGTTGACGCCCGCCCGCAGCGCCGGGTCGCGCCCGATGGCCCCCGCCACCCCCCGCTCGGCGATCTCCAGGATGTAGGAAAGAGTGGCGTTGGTGAGGGCGTAGGTCGACGTGTGGGGCACCGCCCCGGGCATGTTGCCGACCGCGTAGTGGAGCACGTCGTGCACCACGTAGACCGGGTCGGCGTGGGTGGTCTCCCGGGTCGTGGCCACGCATCCGCCCTGGTCAACGGCAATGTCGACGATCACCGCCCCCCGCTTCATGCCCCGCACCATCTCGTCGGTGACGACGACCGGGGCCCGCCCGCCGGCCACCAGCACCGCCCCGATGACGAGGTCGGCCTCGGCCACCGCCCGCTCCACCGCACCCCGGTTCGACGCCAGGGTCATGATCCGGCCCTTGTGGATCTGGTCGACCCACCGCAGGCGGTCGAGGTTCTTGTCGAGGAGGAGGACCTCGGCCTCCATGCCCTGGGCGATCCACGCCGCGTTCCACCCGACGTTGCCCGCGCCCAGCACCACCACCCGGGCCGGCCGCACGCCGGGGGCGCCGCCGAGGAGGACCCCTCGCCCGCCCTGCTCCCGCTCGAGGAAGTGGGCCCCGATCTGGGGGGCCATCCGCCCCGCCACCTCGCTCATGGGCGCGAGCAGGGGCAGGGCCCCGCCGGGGCCGGGGAGCTGCACCGTCTCGTAGGCGATCGACGTGGTGCCGGCCTGGAGGAGGGCGGCGGCCACCGCCGGGTAGGCGGCCAGGTGCAGGTAGGTGAAGAGCACGGTCTCGGCCCGCAGCCGGCGGTACTCGTCGGGCTGGGGCTCCTTGACCTTCACCACCAGGTCGGCCGTCCAGGCGTCGTCGGTGCCGGCGACCGCCGCCCCCACGGCCACGTACTCCCGGTCGGAGATCGACGAGTCCTCCCCCGCCCCCGCCTCCACCAGCACCTGGTGGCCGTGGGCGACCAGCTCCCGGGCGCCGTCGGGCGTGAGCGCGACCCGGTGCTCACCCGCCTTGGTCTCCCGGGGGACTCCGACGATCATCGGCGCGTCATCGGGGGGTCGAGGTCGCGGTCCCGCACGACGGGTCGTCGATGACGACGACCGGCGCCTGGCGGGTGGTCGAGTAGACCCGGTGGCCGTGGCCGTCGCACTTGTGGGCCACGTTGGCGAACTTGTCGGGGAAGTTGATGACCTCCGCCGCCGAGTCGTCGAACGGACCGATGGGCGCGTCTCCCCGTCCCCGCTCGTCGTTGAATCCCGAGCAGCCGGCCAAAGCCAGCGCCAGGGCCACTGCCGCGATCGTCAGCCGTCGTCTCACGGCACCTCCCTCAGTCGGGTCCACATGTCGGCCAGTGTGGCCGACCCTCACTCAGGTGCGGGCGAGAACGAGCGACGCCAGGGTGAGCATCGAGCCAATGATGGCGAAGAAGAGGAGCCGGGCCTGGGCGTTCATCTCCGCCCGCAGGGTGGACGCCATCTCGTGGATGGCGCGCATCGTCCGCTCCTCCGACAGCTCGAACCGGAGGTCGAGATCACGCTTGGTGGCGACGTCCGCCCACCCGACGGGAGGGAGGTGCTCCATCAGCGTGTTCGCGTCCTCGTCACCGAGGACCTCCTCCAGACGCAGGAACAGTTGATGCCGGGTCCGCTCGTCGATGGCCATTGCCGAAATCCCCCTCCTCGATAACCAAGGAGGAGTCGTCAGGCCGGCCCAATCGATCGAACACCGAGCCAGTCCCTAGCGTATCCCCAGGACCTCGCGGGCCAGGAGGAGGCCGATGATCGACTTGGCGTCGACCAGGCGGCGGTCGGCGATCATGGCCGGGATGTCGGCCAGATCCACCGTCTCCATCGTCATGTTCTCCTCCTCTACGCCCTGGGCCGACGAGGGGCATTCCCGCAGGTCACGGGCCAGGAAGAGGAAGCTGTGCTCGTCGCAGAACCCGGGCGAGTTGTAGAACTCGGCCACCAGCTCCAACCGTCCCGCCTGCATCCCCACCTCCTCGGCCAGCTCCCGTGCGGCGGTGGTCGAGACCGGCTCGTCGAGGACGTCGCGCTTGCCCGCGGGCAGTTCGAGGAGGTCGTCCTCGACCGCGGCCCGGAACTGGCGCACCATCAGCACCCGACCGTCGTCGAGCACGGGCACGACCACCACCGCCCCCGGGTGGTGGACGACGTCGCGCTCGAACTCGGTCCCTGACGGGTCGGAGAAGGTCGCCCGGGTGGCGGTGACCAGCGTCCCGGTGAAGACGACCTCCTCAGTGAGCTTGCGGAACCGACTCAAGCTCGAGGTCGGGTATCGGCAGCCGGGGGGTGCGGCCCTCGGCCCGCTCGACGGCGGCCGCCATGAACGCCCGGAACAGGGGGTGGGGACGGTCGGGCCGGCTCTTGAACTCGGGGTGGGCCTGGGTGCCGATCCAGAACGGGTGCCCCTCGAGCTCGACGAACTCCACCAGCCGGTCGTCGGGAGAGGTGCCCACCGCCAGCAGGCCGGCCTCCTCCAGCCGGCGGCGGTAACGGGAGTTGAACTCGTAGCGGTGCCGGTGGCGCTCGTAGACGAGCGTCTCGCCGTAGGCCTCGGCCACCTTGGAGCCGGGGCGCAGCTTGGCCGGGTAGACGCCCAGGCGCATGGTGCCGCCGTAGTCGGTGACCTCCCGCTGCTCGTCCATGAGGTCGATCACCGGGTGGGGCGACTCCCCGTCGAACTCGGTGGAGTTGGCCCCAATCAGCCCGCACTCGTCGCGGGCGAACTCGATGACCATGGTCTGCAGCCCCAGGCAGAGTCCCAGGCAGGGGACCTGATGCTCTCGGGCCCAGCCGGCGGCCGCCACCTTGCCCTCGATGCCCCGGGGCCCGAAGCCACCGGGGATCACGATGCCGTCGAGGTCGCGCAGGCGGCCCTCGGCCAGGAGCCCCTCGACGTCCTCGGCCTGGACCCAGTCGAGCTCCAGCCTGGCCCCGCAGGCGTAGCCGCCGTGGCGGAGGGCCTCCACCAGCGACAGGTAGGCATCGGGCAGCCCGTACTTGCCGACCAGGCCGATGCGGACGGTGGTGGTGGCCGCCTCCGCCTTGTCGACCATGGCCCGCCACTCGTCGAGGTGCGACTCCATCCCCCCCCACCCCAGGAGCCGGCACACGTAGTCGTCGAGGCCCTCGTCGTGGAGGACGAGGGGGATCTCGTACAGGCTGCGGGCGTCGACCGCGCTGACCACCGCCTCCTCGGGGACGTCGCACAGCAACGAGATCTTGCGCTTCAGGCCCATCGAGAGGGGCCGGTCGCTGCGGCAGACGATCAGGTCGGGCTGGATGCCCCGGCTGCGCAGCTCGGTGACCGAGTGCTGGGTGGGCTTGGTCTTCTGCTCGCCCGACGGGCCGATGTAGGGCACCAGGGTCAGGTGGATGTAGCAGACGTTGTCGCGCCCCACGTCCTTGCGGAACTGCCGGATGGCCTCCAGGAAGGGGAGGATCTCGATGTCGCCCACCGTGCCGCCGACCTCGGTGATCACCACATCGACGTCGTCGCCCGCCAGGCGCAGGATGCGGTCCTTGATCTCGTTGGTGATGTGGGGGATGACCTGGACGGTGTCGCCCAGGTAGTCGCCCCGCCGCTCCTTGGCCAGCACCGTCGAGTAGATCGAGCCGGTGGTGGCGGACGAGTCGCGGTGGAGGTTCTCGTCGATGAACCGTTCGTAGTGGCCGAGGTCGAGATCGGTCTCGCCGCCGTCCTCCGTCACGAACACCTCGCCGTGCTGCGACGGGTTCATGGTGCCGGGGTCGACGTTGATGTACGGGTCGAGCTTCTGGAGGGTGACCCGCAGGCCCCGGCTCTTGAGCAGTCGACCGAGCGACGAAGCGGTGAGGCCCTTGCCCAGTGAGCTGGCCACCCCGCCCGTCACGAAGATGTGCTTCGTCACGGGAGATCAGCCTACCTCGCCACGACGACCGTCCGGTGGACGGGTCCGGCGCCGTGGGCGGTCACCTACGCGGGGGTGGGGGCGTCGTTGGTGATGGTGATGCAGCTGAAGGCGCCGAGCAGGAGGCGGTCGCCGTGGCGGAGGGGGCGGGGGGCGTTGTGGGGCAGGGGCTCGTCCTCGTCGTTGAGCCAGGTGCCGTTGGTCGAGCCCAGGTCGAGCACGGACCACGACCCGTCGTCCATGCGCCGGAGGACGGCGTGGCGACGGGAGACGGCGGGATCGTCGACCGGCGACGACAGGTCGATGTCGGGGACGTACCCCTTGGACTCGCTCCGCCGACCGATCGACACCTCGAGGCCACCCAGCGGCACCGCCCGGGGGGGGAGGCCGTCGGGGAACGTGACCACACCGGCGGTGACGTTGCCGTCGAAGAAGGCACGATCGGCGCCCACCTGCACCGTCCACTGGCTGGGCCCGACGACCATGGTGTCGCCCACCGCCGGGGGGGTCCCGCGGCCCAGGGAGTCGTCGACCACACCGGCGGGCGGCACCACGGTGGGTGAAGCCGACTCGGACCGGGGGACGGGGACGGGCGTGGGATCGACGGGCGCCACCACCCGGGGCGAGCCGCTGGCGAAGTCGAGGCCGCACACGTCGCACGACGTGGCGTCCGGATCGCGGGGGGCGCCGCAGAAGTAGCAGGTGGCGCCCCCCGTCCCCGGTGCCGAAGCCCCCGGTGCCGAAGCCCCCGGTGCCGCCGCGCCCGGTGCCGCCGCCGGATCCGCCGTGGGCATGGCCTTCACACCGGTCAGGTCGGCCGGCCGGGACTGGTCGGGCGGGTCGACGATGTCGGGCGGGTCGATGACGCCGGCCTCCGGCGAGGCGTCAGGCGCGGCCATCGATCCGGCGGGGCCGAGGATGGCCGCCCCGCAGGTGTCGCAGTAGTCGCTGGTGGCCGACTCCGACCCGCAGCTCTCGCACCGATAGGTCGTGCTCATGGCGTGGCTCCTTCGTGGGCGGGACCAATCCTCGACGGCGGCAGCGGAGTCTGTGATGCGGGCCTCCCCGGCCGGCCGCCCCCTGAAACGGCCGGGGCCCCGTGCGTCAGTCGGGGGACCTCTCGGCCTGCCCCCTCTCGACCTGACCAAGGAGCACCGCCGCCTTCTCCACCGAGCGGCGGGCGCGGGTGATCAGGCGCTCCTCGTCCGAGGTCCTCTGGGCGCCCGCCGCCACCGAAGCTCGCAGGCGGTCGAGGGCGAGGTCGGCCAGCTCCTCGGCGATGGAGTCCAGGCGGCTGCGGACCTCTTCGACGTCGCCGCTCATACCGTCGCCCAGACTAGGGGCGGTAGCGTGGATGCGGTGGATGGGGCGCCGCTGCTGGCCGGATGGGTCGACGGCGAGCGCGAGCGGATCCTCGCCGACCTCTTCCGCTGGCTGAGGATCCCGTCGATCTCGGCCCAGCCCGACCACGCAGCCGACGTCCGCCGCTCGGCCGAGATGACGGCCGACCTCCTGCGGGGGGCGGGACTCGAGCACGTCGAGATCCTCGAGACCGGGGGCGGGCCGTCCGTCTACGGCGACCTCCTCGGCGCGGGGCCGGACGCTCCCACCGCCCTGGTCTACGGCCACCACGACGTCCAGCCCGTCGACCCGCTCGACGAGTGGCACTCGCCCCCCTTCGAGCCGGTCGTCGCCGACGGCCCCCACGGGCCCGAGTGCCGGGCGCGGGGCGCCATCGACGACAAGGGTCAGGTCCTCTACCAGATCGAGGCCGTGCGAGGGCTGCTGGCCACCGGTGGCCGGCTGCCGGTGAACGTGAAGTTCCTGGTCGAGGGGGAGGAGGAGGTCGGCAGCCCCCACTTCGAGGCCCTGCTGGTGCGGGAGCGGGAACGGCTGGCGTGCGACGTGTCCGTCGTCTCCGACACCGACATGTGGGCCCCCGACGTCCCGTCGGTCTGCGTGGGGATGCGGGGCTTGGTGGCCTTCGACATCCGGGTCCGAACCGCGGCCATGGACCTGCACTCGGGGCTCTTCGGCGGGGCCGTGCCCAACTCGGCCCACCTCGTCGCCCGGCTGGTGGCCTTGCTCCACGACGACGACGGCCGGGTGACGATCCCCGGGTTCTACGACGACGTGCGCCCCCTCACCCCGGCCGAGGAGGCGTCGCTGGCCACCATCCCCCTCGACGAGGACGCCTGGCGGCGCATGGCGGGCGTGTGGCGGCTGGAAGGCGAGGTCGGTCGGTCGCTGCTGGAGCGGATTTGGACCCGTCCCACCTGCGAGGTGGTCGGCATCGGCAGCGGCTACACGGGCGAGGGGATCAAGACCATCGTCCCCGCCCAGGGCCGGTTCAAGGTGACCTTCCGGCTGGTCCCCGACCAGGATCCGGCCCGGGTGACGGCGGCCTTCGAGTCCTGGCTGGCGGCGGCCGTGCCCGACGGGGTCGAGGTGACGGTGACGCCCGAGGGAGGCGTGGCCCCCGCCCTCACGCCGGTCGACCATCCGGCCGTGGGCGCCCTGTGCCGGGCCGTGGCCCGGGTGTGGGGCAAGGATCCGCTGTTCACCCGCATCGGGGGCAGCGGCCCCGAGGAGGCCCTGGGCCGGGTGCTCGACGTGCCCGTCCTCTACCTGGGCGTGGCCCTGCCCGACGACCGCTTCCACGCCCCCAACGAGCGCATGGTGCTCGACCAGTTCTGGAAGGGCCTGCTGGCCGCCGGGGAGCTGTGGGGCGAGCTGGGCCGCCTGGCCCCGTCGGCCTGGCGCCGGGCGGACGTAAGTGCCTGACGCCCCGCCGGCGCCCGACAGCCAAACTCCTGACAGGGAGTGGGTCTCCTTCGAGGACGACGACGAATACCGCACGTGGGTGTTCGACGTGACCTTCCTCCTGAGCCGGTGGTCGTGCATCTACGGCAACGGATGCCAGGGCGTGCTCACCGGCCCCGCTCCCGAGAAGGAGCAGGGGTGCTGCTCCTACGGCGCCCACTTCGTCGACCAGGCCGACGCCGACCGGGTGGCGGCGGCGGCGGCCACCCTCGGCCCCGACGAGTGGCAGTTCCGGGCCGAGGGCCGCAAGCACGGGATCTTCCGGAAGTCACCCGCCGAGCCCAAGGTCACCCGGATGGTCAAGGAGGCGTGCGTGTTTCTCAACCGGCCCGGGTTCGAGGGGGGTGTGGGGTGCGCCCTCCACCTCGCCGCCCTCAACCGGGGCGAGCGCCCCCTCGACTACAAGCCCGACGTGTGCTGGCAGCTCCCCCTGCGGCGGGACGACCGGGTGGAGAGCGGGGGCCACGTCACCTCCACCGTCGGGGAGTGGGGGCGGGACGGATGGGGTGGGGGCGGCGCCGAGTTCCACTGGTGGTGCACCGAGGCCCCCGAGGCCTACGCCGGGTCGGAGCCGCTCTACCGGGCCATGGCGGCCGAGCTGTTGGCCATGGTCGGCGACGCCGTCTACCGCCGCCTCACCGCCTACCTCGACCTCCGGGGCTCGGGCAGCGTGCCCCTCCCCCACCCCGCCGTGCGCTGACCGCCGGTCTCGCTAGGGCCTGTCGCCTTCGCCGTCGGCGTCGCCCTCGGCGTCGGGATCGAGGTCCTCCTCGGTGGCCAAGCACCAGCTGGCGTGCTCTCCGTCGGGCGGGGCGCCGCACTCGGGGCAGGGCTCGACGATGACCTCGACGGTGCGCTTGAGCGCCCGCGCCTCCTCGAAGCGCCGGTGGCGTCCCTTCTTCACTTGCTGCTCCCGACTTTCGCCGAACGGGGACCGATCCACTCTACCGCTGGACGGCTCGCTAGCCCCACCCATTGGCTAGGTTGCAGGGCATGCCCGACGACTTCGACGTGGACGCCATGGTGACCCGTTTCAAGGAACGGGCGGCGGCGGTCCGCAAGCGCGGCATCCCCCCGCTGGAGGGCGACGACCGCAAGCGCTTCATCCAGCGCATGCAGCTCGACTACATGGACTACGCCATGGTGGGCGACGCCACCGGCACCATCGAGGACGGCATCCTCGTCCTCCAGATCGACCTCCGCCCCAAGCCCGAGGAGTAGCCGGTCCCGCCCCGGTAATAGGAGGTGGGAGACTTGCCCGACGACGACCTCCCCATCTCCCGCCCGCCAGTCTGAGCCCGGCAGCACCTTCGCCGCCATCGACATCGGCACCAACTCGATCCACCTCCTGGTCGCCCGGACCACGGCCGGCGGCGGCTTCGAGACGATCGCCCGGGAGAAGGAGATGGTGCGCCTCGGGTCGGGGCCGGGCGACATGAAGCGGCTGGAGCCGGACGCCATCGACCGCGGGGTGGCCGCCCTCAAGCGCTTCCGGCAGGTGGCCGACATCTCGGGCGCATCGATCCGGGCGGTGGCCACCAGCGCCGTCCGGGAGGCGGAGAACCGCGACGACTTCGTCCGCCGGGCCCGGGACGACGCCGCCATCGACGTGGAGGTGGTGACGGGCGTCGAGGAGGCCCGGCTGATCCATCTGGGCGTGCTCCAGGCGGTGCCGGTCGAGGGGGATCAGGTGCTGCTCGTCGACATCGGCGGCGGGAGCACCGAGTTCGTCGTCGGCAAGGGCACCGAGATCCTCGAGGCCCGCAGCCTCAAGCTGGGCGCCATCCGCCTCACCAGCCGGTTCTTCGCCGACGAGCCGATCACCAACGGCCAGGTCAAGCAGTGCCGGGCCCACGTCCGGGCCTACCTGGCCCCGGTGGCCCGGGACGTGCTGCGCCATGGGTTCGACGTCGCCCTGGGCAGCTCGGGCACCATCCTCAACATCGCCGAGATGGTGCTGGCCCGGCGGGGGGAGGACCCGGGGCGCACCGTGGGCAACGTCACCTTCACCCGCAAGGAGCTGAGCAAGGTGGTGGCCGCGCTGGTGGCCGCTCCCACCGTCAAGCAGCGGCTGAAGACGCCAGGCCTCGACCCCCGGCGGGCGGACATCATCGTGGCCGGGGCGATCCTGCTGGAGGAGGCGTCCTCCAGCCTGGGATTCGAGTCCATGACCGTGTCGGACTACGCCCTGCGGGAGGGCCTGCTGCTCGACACCCTCCAGCGCACGACCGACTCGCTCCACGGCCGGCTCACCGACATCCGGTCCCGCAGCGTCCGCCATCTCAGCGACCTCGTTCCCGACGAGCAGTCCCATTCCGAGCGGTCGCTGGAGCTGGCCCTGGAGCTGTTCGACGGCACGTCCGAGCTCCACGGGCTGGGAGAGGAGCACTGCGAGCTGCTGCAGGCGGCGACCCTGCTGGCCAACGTGGGCCTCGTCATCTCCCACGACCGCCACCACCTGCACAGCTACTACGTCATCCGCAACGCCGAGCACCTCCGGGGCTTCACCGAGCGGGAGGTGGAGCTCATAGCCCAGGTCGCCCGCTACCACCGCAAGAGCGCGCCCAAGACCAAGCACGAGGCATTTACCGCCCTTTCGCCGGACGATCAGCGGGTGGTGCAGGTGCTGGCCGGCATACTGCGTGTGGCCATCGCCCTCGACCGCACCCACGGCCACGTGGTCGACGAGGTCACCTGCCACCTGGAGGGCAAGGACCTGACGGTGCGCCTGCAAGTGAACGGCGACCCGTCCCTCGAGCTCTACACCGCCGAGGAGCGCAAGGCCCTGCTCGAGACGGCGCTCGACGTGCGAGTGCGGTTCGAGGCGACGAACGCATAGACCTCCGGCTGTCGGCGCTTCAGCCGTCGAGGTCGGCCAGCACCTCGCCGATGATCTTCGTCATCTGGTGGGGGGGAGCGGCTCGCCACCTTCCGACTCGGCCACCTCGGCCGCGAAGTCCTCGACCGAGTGCACGCCGCCCACCAGGACGTGGCGCAGCGCCTCGCCGCTTGCCTCTGGGTCGTCGAGCGCCTCGACCGCCGGCGCCACCTCGTGGTCGGGAGACGTGGCCACCGCGTGGACGAGGGTCATGGCCTCCTGGCGGCCGGTGACGGTCGACACGACCGGGGCTCGATCGGGGTTCTGTTGGAGGTCCCACTCGGCCAGGGCCTCGTCGTACCCACCCTCGCCCGGATGCAGGACCCGGGTGGTGGGGACGGTGGTGGCGAGCGCCTCGTCGGTGCCGGGGTCGGTGCCGGCGTCGGCGTCGGCGTCGGCGGGCGGAGCATCGTCGCCGTCGTCCGTCTTGTGCTGGCGAACCGGTCGGACGGGGACGACGAGGGTGCCGTCGGCGTTGCGAACGATGTCGAGGGGGGTGTTGTCCATGTGCGGCGGTGCTCCTTCGTGAGCGACCCGTCCCATGCTAGAGGGGGCCGTGATCAGGTCAGACCTGGCGGAGGGCGGCGGTGGCGAGTCCTCGATCGGGGGCGGCCGCGTAGCCTGAGGCGGTGGCCGCGCCGTGGTGGAAGTCCGCCGTCTTCTACCTGATCTACACCCGGTCGTTCCTCGACACCGACGGCGACGGGGTCGGCGACCTCGAAGGGATCCGGCGGCGGCTCGACTACCTGGCCTGGCTGGGCGTCGACGCCCTGTGGCTCTGCCCCTTCTATCCGTCGCCGATGGCCGACTTCGGCTACGACGTCAGCGACTACACCGACGTGGACCCCACCTACGGCACCCTCGAGGACTTCGACCGCCTCCTCGCCGACGCCCATCAGCGGGGCATGAGGGTGCTCATCGACTGGGTGCCCAACCACACATCCGACCGGCACCCGTGGTTCGTGGAGTCGCGGTCGTCACGCGACAACCCCAAGCGGGACTGGTACGTGTGGCGGGACCGGCCCAACAACTGGAAGGCGGCCTTCGGCGGCGACGCCTGGACCTTCGACGAGACCACCGGCCAGTGGTACCTCCACCTCTTCCTGCCGGGGCAGCCCGACCTCGACTGGCGCAACCCGGAGGTGGCCGACGCCCTGCACGAGACCCTCCGCTTCTGGCTCGACCGGGGAGTCGACGGGTTTCGAATCGACGTCGTCCAGGGCCTCACCAAGGACCCGGACCTGCCCGACGACCCGCCCGGCCTCGTCCTTCCCCACTGCGCGGTCAACGATTGCGTCGACACCCACGACGTGCTGCGTGGCATCCGGCGGGTGGCGGACGCGTACGGGGGCGAACGGGTGCTGGTGGGTGAGGTCTACCTGCTCTCCACCCGCCAGGTGGCTCGCTACCTCGGCCCGGCGGCGACCAGCTGCACCTGGCGTTCGACTTCACGCTGCTCTACGCCCCGTGGGATGCGTCGGCCTGGCGGCGCCGGCTGCAGCGGTCGGCCGAGGAGCTCGATGCCATCGACGCCTGGCCCACGTGGAACCTGTCGAACCTCGACAACCCCCGCCACCGCACCCGCTACGGGTCGGAGGCGCGGGCCCGGGCGGCGGCGGTTCTGTTGCTGACCGTGCGGGGGACGCCGTTCCTCTACTACGGCGAGGAACTCGGGTTGGAGGACTCCGTCGTTCCCGCCGACCGGGTCCTCGACCCCGGGGGCCGGGACGCGTGCCGGGCGCCGTTCCCATGGGACGGGACCCCCGCCCACGGGTGGCCGGCGGAAGACCCCTGGCTGCCCTGGCCGCCCGACGCGGCGACGCGGAACGTGGCGTGCGCCCGGGCTGACTCGTCGTCGGTGCTGCACCTGTACCGACGGCTGATCGAGGAGCGCGGGGCCAGCCCGGCTCTTCGGGACGGCAGTCAGCGGCTGGTGGAGACCCCCCAGGGGGTGCTGGGCTTCGTGCGCGAGGCGGGCGACGACCGGCGGATGGTGCTGGCGAACTTCACGGGCGAACCCTTGCGGACCGACGCCGACGGCAACTGGGTAGTGGAGCTGGCGAGCGACGGCTCGGCCGAGGGCCGCCTCTTCGACGGCTGCCTCGGCCCGGACGCGGCCCTGCTCCTCCGCCCGACGTAGCGCCTGAAAGGATGGTGCGTCCGATGGCACGCTCGGACAAATTCGGCCCGCCGGATCAATAGCTTCAATAGCGCCCTTCCACAAGAACACGACTTCCGCCGAGGCGGCCCCTGATGCCGCAACACATTTGACATATTGACTTGCTAATCGAACTGGTGTTCGATACAATGGACAACGTGGCCGCTGAGACCGTTACCGCCGAGGTGGAGGACGAGATCGCCCAGGTGTGCGGGGTGATCAATGCCGCCGTCGGGCGGCTGGTCAGACTGATCGCCAGTGTGCTGGAGACGGGGGCGTGGGAGGGGGCGGGCATCCGCTCGGCCCCGCAGTGGGTGGCCTGGAAGTGCGGCGTGTCACCGGGCCGGGCCCGGCGGCTGGTGGCCATGGCCCGGCGCCTGAGCGAGCTGCCCGAGACCAAGGCGGCGATGGAAGCGGGCGAGCTGGGCGAGGACCAGGTGGCGGTGATCTGTCGCCACGCGCCGGCCGGCATCGACGCCCAGGCGGCCGAGCTGGCCCGCTCCGCCACCGTGGCCCAACTCAGCCGGGCGCTGGGCAGCTACGTCTTCCAGGAGCCGAAGTCTGCGGCAACCGAGGTTCCCGAGGAGCGCCGCTGGGTCAGCTTCGGCCACGACGAGGAAGGCTCGTGGACGATGTCGGCCAGGCTCCCGGCCGACGAAGGAGCGCTGGTGGAACGGGCCCTCGCCTCGGCTCGGGATGATCTGTTCCGCACTGGCGACCACGAGCCGGGTTCTCACCCGTCTCCGTCCGGAGTGAGCTGGGCCGACGCCCTGGTGGCGGTGGCCGATCGGTCGCTGGCCCCGACCGCGGAGCGCCGGGCCCACCGCGACCGGCACCTGGTGCTGCTCCACGTCGACACCGATGCCGAGCGAGCTACCGGCGGGCACCTCCACCTCGGGCCCGGCCTGAGCGAGGGCCTGCGCCGCTTCGTCGGCTGCGACGCCCGGATCCGGCCGGTGATCGAGGCCGGGGGCCGGCCGGTCAGCGTGGGGAGGGCGTTCCGCACGGTCCCCGACCGCACCCGGATGGTGGTGGAGGAGCGGGACCGGGGGTGCCGGGTACCGGGCTGCGACCACAGCCGGTGGCTGCACGTCCACCACATCGTGCATTGGGAGGATGGCGGCACCTCCGACACGGCCAATCTTCTGGCCCTGTGCCAACGACATCATCGGCTTCATCACCTGGGTGGTCTGGGGATCAGAGGAGACGCCGACGATCCCGACGGCGTCGTATTCACCGACGAACGGGGCCGGCGGCTCGAGAGCACGGACCGCCCGGAGCCGCCGGACCAACCCGTGGAGGTGGCCGCCCGGCGCCTGGGGTTCGCGCCCGGGGCGTGGTCGCACCCCATCGGCGAGCGGCTCGATCTCGCCGCCGTCCATTTCGACGAGCGGGCGGGGTGAACGGCCGGCTCAGCGGCACGCGGATGGTTCCGCCCTCGCCGAGGAGGCCGGCCCCGCCGGTCGGGCTATTGGCCGGTGACGATCTCCCGGCCGCTGTCGGTCCAGGCCTTGGTGCCGCCGTCGACCGAGTAGGCGTCGATGCCCTGGGTCCGGAGCCAGTTGACGACCTTGAGGCTGCGTCCGCCGACGTGGCAGATCACGTACACCTGCCCGTCGGCCGGCACCTCGTCGACCCGCTCGGCGATCTCGCTCATGGGCAGGAGGATGGCTCCCGGGACGTGCCCGGCCACGTATTCGTCGAGCTCCCGGACATCGACGAGGGGGATTCCCTCGGTCCGTGCCTTCTCCAGTTGCTCGATGTCGACCTCGACCGCGTTCATCCCTTCATCTTCGCAGGTCCTGGTCGAGGTCGACGGTGAGGGCCAAGTGGTCGGAGAGGGGCAGCACGTGGGAACCGCTGCCCACCACCGGCGGCAGCGAGCCCCGGCCCAGGACGTGGTCGAGCTGCATCGACGGGACGGGCGAGGGGAAGGTCTTGGCCCGCACCAGGGCCTGCCACCCGCCCGGGGCCCGGGCGAAGGGGTTGGGCACGTTGAGGTCGCCGAGCAGGACGCAGTCGTCGGCCAGGGCGGCCAGGGCCCGGGTGAGGCGGCGGAGCTGGGCCAGGTTCCAGCCGGGCACGAACGACAGGTGGGTGGTCGCCACCAGCAGCGTCGCCCCGTCGGGCCCGGACCCGGACCGGGGCCCGGGCCCGGGCAGCTCGATCTCGGCCGCCAGTCCCACCCGGGGCTCGTCATCGAGCAGGATCAGGCCTCCACCTGGGATGTACACCGGCGAGCGGAGCTTGGCCGGCGCCAGGCGCACGACGTGCCAGCGGCGCACCGGCAGGCGGGACACCAGGGCCACCCCGTAGCCGGCCTCGCCCTCCAGCAGGTCGTCGTCGGTGGCCGGGCGCCACACCGCCCCCGGCTCCCCCACCAGGGCGGGCACGAAGCGCCACGCCACCGCGCCCATCGCCTTGGCGATCGCCGCCGTCTGGTCGACCATGCCCGAGCGGGCCTGGCCGCGGTCGACCTCCTGCAACCCGAGGACATCGGCGTCGAGGGACGCGCACGCCGCGACCAGGCGCTCGGTGGACACCTCGCCGTCGTCCGGCGCCTGGCCGTGGAGGACGTTGAAGGTGGCCAGCCGGAGCGTCCCTGCTCGGCGGGGCGCAACCTCCCCCGACTCAGCCTCCGTAGTTCATCCGGGTGTCCTCCATGCGCAGGACACCCGTGTCCTCGGGCTTCTGGAAACCGGCGTCGACCACCTCACCCAGGAACAGCGTGTGGTCGCCCACCTCCACCTTCTGGCGGACGATGCAGTCGACGTAGGCCGGGGCCTGGTCGAGCACCGGCGCCCCCGAGAGCCCGTCGTGGAAGGCGAATCCGTTGAGGGTGCGGGCCTCGAGGTCGACCTCGACCGGCTTGGTGAACTTGCGGACGATGGCCCGGTCCTCCCGATCGACCAGGTTGAGGGCGAACACGCCGCCCTCCAGCAGCAGCTCGTGGCTGAACGCCTCCTTCTCCACGCTCACCCCGATCAGCTTGGGGTCGAAGCTCACCTGGGTGGCCCAGTTGAGGGTCATGCCGTTGCGGCGGTCACCGGCCCGGGTACCGAGCACATAGAGGCCCGAGGGCATGGCCCACAGCACCCGTCGCCGCAGCTTGTCGTAGTCCTCGGCGTCACGGCCTTCGGGGACGGGACCGACGATTCCGGTGGAGAGGGGCACGGGGCGGAACGCTACCGGTTGGCGGCCAGCGCCTCGACGGCGGCAGCCAGGTCGAGGTCCTTCCGCGTGATCCCGCCCTCGCTGTGGGTGCTCAGGACCACCCGCACCCGGTTCCAGCGGATGTCGAGGTCGGGGTGGTGGTTCGCCGCCTCGGCCTCGTACGACAGGCGGACCACGAAGGCCACCGAGTCCCGGAAGTTGCCCAGGCGGTACTCCTTGGCGATCTCGTCCCCGGTGCGGTCCCATCCGGGCAGCGACGCCAGCCCCTCGGTGATCTCCTCGTCCGGCAGCTGGCTCACGGCGCCCCCCAAATGGTGTGGCGGAAAGAGGACGCGGAATGCCCGACGCCCTCCCCTAGTTTGATACAGGAACGTGAGCCTTCTCCCTCTCCCCGTGCGCGCCCGCGGCAACGACCACCTTCCGGTCGCTGCGGGTGCGCAACTTCCGGCTCTTCTGGTTCGGCCAGATGGTGTCGATGTCGGGGACGTGGATGCAGACGGTGGCCCAGAACTGGCTGGTGCTCAGCCTCACCGGCAGCGGTGTGGCCGTCGGTGTCACCGTCGCCCTGCAGTTCCTGCCCATGCTCCTGTTCGGCATGTGGGGCGGTCTGGTGGCCGACCGCTTCGACAAGCGGCGCATCCTGTTCGTCACCCAGGTGGTGCCCATGGTCCTGGCCGTGGTGATGTTCGTGCTGGTGGCGACCGGCGCGGTGGCCCTGTGGATGGTCTATGTCCTCGCCTTCCTGCTGGGGCTGGTCTTTCTGGTCGACATGCCCACCCGCCAGTCGTTCGTGATCGAGATGGTCGGCCCCGACGAGCTTCCAAACGCCATCGGGCTGAACAGCGCCATGTTCAACACCGGCCGGGTGGTGGGGCCGGCGGTGGCCGGAGTGCTCATCGCCACCGTCGGCACCGCGTGGACGTTCCTTCTCAACGCGTTCTCCTTCGCCGCGGTGCTGGTGGCCCTCGCCGCCATGCGGCCGGCCGAGCTGTTCCCCCAGGCTCGGGCGGAACGGGCGGCGGGCGCCATCCGGGCCGGACTGCGCTACGTGTGGTCGACGCCGCAGCTGCGCTCCACCCTCCTGCTGGTGGCCGTCGTCGGGACGTTCGGCTTGAACTTCACCGTCGTGCTGCCCCTGCTGGCCCGCTACACCTTCGACGGCGGCGCCCCGCTGTACGGCTGGCTCACGGCGCTGATGTCGCTGGGCTCACTGCTGGGGGCCCTCACCGCTGCTCACCGGGTGGGGCCCACCCGCCGCATGCTGATCGGGGCGGGGGCGGCGTTCGGCGCCCTCACCATGCTGGCCGCGGTGGCCCCGTCGCCGCTGCTCACCGGAGCCGTCCTGGTCATGGTCGGCGTGGCCATCATGCTCTTCCTGGCCACGGCTAACACCACCCTCCAGCTCGCCACCGACCCGGCCATGCGGGGCCGGGTCATGGCCGTCTACGGCCTGGTGTTCCTGGGCAGCAACCCTCTGGGGGGTCCCTTGCTCGGTTGGCTGTCGGGCCAGTGGGGCGCCCGCTGGGGACTCGCCGTGAGCGGCGCCGTCAGCCTGGCCGCAGCCGTGGTGGCGGCCGCTCCGGCAGCGGTCCGGGCGGTGGCCCGGCGTCGGCGGAGGTAACGAGTCGATGGTGGGCCGGCACGTCCCGACCCACCACCAAAATCAGATCAGCCGGGTGTACCGCTCCGTAGGCTGCGGCTTCGGGGTCCACACCGGCTCGGGGGGAGCCGGCGGCAAAGAGTCCTGACGATGGATCACCCGGGGGGCGGGCGCCGGGGCGACGACTGCCGCCGACCATTCAGCCTCCGTGGGCGGCTCGACGGGAGGCGCGACCACCGCCGACCATTCGGCCTCCGTAGGACGCTCGACCGGAGCGGGCGCGACCGCCGAACCCGACCCCCCGCCGGAAGGTCCACCGTTCGACGGTGGCGTCCCACCACCGCCGCCGCCGCCACCGGACGACGGGCCACCGGAAGGCGGACCCGCGGTGGGCGGGCCTTCGGGCGGGTCGGTGTCGTCCGGTTCGGTGTCGTCCGGTTCGGTGTCGTCGGTGTAGAGGGCGTCGTCGGTGTCGTCGAAGGTGTCGGTGGGATCGGCGACGGGCCGCATTTGGCGCAGGGACTCACCCATGCCGTCGAAGATCCGGCGGAGGCCGGGCTCGGCGGGCGGAGCGGTGAACCAGGCGGCGGTGGACCCGAAGGCCGACGAGAACCGGTCGGCGGTGGTGCCGATGGCGGCCATCGCCAGGCCCGGCCGGCGCGACCGCACGGTGGCCCCCATCATCATCAGACCGGCCAGGAGCAGGGCCATGGCCAGGCGGGTCGGGCCGCCACTGTCGCCGCCCGTACGGGGCAGCTGCTGAGGCGGCTGGACCACGATCGGCGTGGCCACCGGCGTGATGGAGATGCGGGCGTCGTCACTGTCGCTGGCCCGGGTGCGGTCGTTGTCCTCCACCACGGCGGTGACGATGTCGACCTGGCTGCTCCCGCCCGGCCCTCGGAACTCGACAGTGAACTGACAGCGGTAGAAGGCGCCCGGCTGGAGGACGGCGCCGACGGCACACGTGCCCCGCCCGTTGAGGTCGCCGTAGACGTCGTCGATGATCGACACCACCGTCACCGGCTCGAAGCTGGTGTTGGTGATGGTGACGGTGAAGGTGAAGGGACCACCGGGCTCGGGCCGGCTGATGGGGTCGGCGTCCTTGAGGACGGTGACCGTCGGGGGCACGTCGACCAGGCGCACGATGGCGTCGTCACGGGCGGTGGTGCGGGACCCGTCGTTGTCGACTCCGGAGGCGGTGACGATGTCGGTCTGGCTGGCACCGGCGTTGCCGAAGAAGTCACCGTTGAAGGAGCACCGGTAGGTGCCCCCCGGCGGCAGGACGGCGCCGATGGCGCAGGTACCCCGGCCGTTGAGGTTGCCGTAGACGTTGTCGGTCAGTGTGTCGATGGTGACCGTCTCGGTGCCGACGTTGGTGATCAGCACGTCGAAGGTGAAGCTGCCACCGGGCTCGTTGCGCACCAGCGGGGTGGCCGTCTTGACGACGGTGATGACGGGCGGGACGTCGGTGATGGTGATGATGGCGTCGTCGTCGTCGACCGCCTGCTCGCCGTCGTCGTCGACCACTCGGACCGTGGCCACGTCGCGCTGGGTGGCGCCCGCGTTGCCGTTGAAGGTCACCGTGAACGAGCAGCTGTAGGTGCCGCCCGGGGGCAGGACCGCGCCCGTGGCACAGGTACCCCGGCCGTTGAGGTTGCCGTAGATGTCGTCGGTGAGCGACGTGATGGTGACGGTCTCGTCGGCGCTGGTGTTGGTGACCACGAAGTTGAAGGTGAACTGGCCGCCGGGCTCGGGCAGGCTGGCCGGGCTCGGCGTCTTGACGATCGTCACCGTCGGCGGCACGCCGGTGATGGTGACGGTGGCGTCGTCGCTGTCGGTGACCTGGGTGCCGTCGTCGTCGACGCCGATGACGGTGACGATGTCGGTCTGCGACGCCCCGGCGGCGCCGGTGAACGGCCCGGTGAACGAGCAGCTGTAGGTGCCGCCCGGCTGCAGGACGGTGCCGATGGCGGTGGTGCAGGTGCCCTGGGTGGCGATGTTGCCGTAGATGTTGTCGGTGAGCGACGTGATGGTGAGGGCCTCGGGCCCGGTGTTGCTCACGACCACGCTGAAGGTGAACTGGCCGCCCGGCTCGGGCCGGCTGCTGGGGGTGGCCGACTTCTCCACCAGGATGGCGGGATTGACGTTGGTGATGGTGACGATGGCGTCGTCGGTGTCGCTGGCCGGGTTGCCGTCGTCGTCGGTGGCGGTGGCCGTGACGATGTCGGTCTGGCTGTCGCCGGCGTTGCCGGTGAACGGCCCGGTGAAGGAGCAGGAGTAGGTGTTGCCCGGTCCGGGGGATGCGGCCAGTACGGTGCCGACGGCCGTGGTGCAGGTGCCCTGGGTGGCGATGTTGCCGTAGATGTTGTCGGTGAGGGTCTGGATCGTCACCGGCTCGCTGCTCAGGTTGGTGACGACCACGTTGAAGGTGAACGTCCCACCCGGCTCGGGCAGCGACGCGGGCGTCGCCGTCTTGTCGACCGAGATGATGGGCAGGTTGTCGGTGAGGGTGACGACAGCGTCGTCGCTGTCGGTGACCTGGGTGCCGTCGTCGTCCTCACCGACGACGGTGGCGACGTCGGTGAGGCTGTCGCCGGCGTTGCCCGTGAAGGGGGCGGTGAATGAGCAGGTGTAGGACCCGCCATTGATCGCCAGCACGGTGCCGATGGCGGTGGTGCAGGTGCCCCGGGTCGACAGATCGCCGTAGACGCTGTCGGTGAGCGACGTGATCGTCACCGCCTCGAGGGTGCCGGGGTTGGTGACAGTGATGTTGTAGGTGAAGTCGCCGCCGGGCTCGGGCCGGGTCAGGGGGGTGGCGTCCTTGACGATGTTGATCAGCGGCGGCATGCCGGTGATGTCGACCCGGGCGTCGTCGGTGTCGGTGACCACGCTGCCGGTGGGGTTGGTGGCCGTCACCGTGACCGTGTCCACCTGGAAGTCACCCTCGCTACCGGTGAAGGGGGCGGTGAACGCACACGAGTAGGTGTTGCCCGGGCCGGGGCTGGGCTGGAGCACGGTGCCGATGGCGGTGGTGCAGGTGCCCCGGGTGGACAGGTCGCCGTAGACGTCGTCGGTGAGCGTCTGGATGGTGAGGACCTCGGAGCTGGTGTTGGTGACGACGACGTTGAACGTGAAGTCACCGCCGGGCTCGGGCCGGGTGAGGGGGTCGGCCGTCTTGTCGACGTTGATCGTCGGCAGCGGGGTGATGGTGACGACGGCGTCGTCGCTGTCGGTGGCCGTCTGGCCGTCGTCGTCGACGCCGACCACCGTGGCGATGTCGGTGAGCGAAGCGCCGGCGGCACCGGTGAAGGGGGCGGTGAACGAGCAGGTGTAGGTGCCGCCGTTCGTCGCCAGCACGGTGCCGATGGCGGTGGTGCAGGTGCCCCGGGTCGACAGGTCGCCGTAGACGCTGTCGGTGAGCGACGTGATCGTCACCGCCTCGAGCGTGCCGGGGTTGGTGACGGTGATGTTGTAGGTGAAGTCGCCGCCGGGCTCGGTGCGGCTCAGGGGCGTCGCGTCCTTGACGATGTTGATCACGGGCGGGACGGGAGTGATGTCAACCCTGGCGTCGTCGGTGTCGGTGACCACGCTACCGGTGGGGTTGGTGGCCGTCACCGTGACCGTGTCGACCTCGAACTCGCCCGCGTTCCCCATGAAGGGGGCGGTGAAAGTACAGGTGTAGGTGTTGCCCGGTCCGGGCGTGGGCTGCAGCACGGTGCCGATGGCGGTGGTGCAGGTGCCGCGGGTGGACAGGTCGCCGTAGACGTCGTCGGTGAGCGTCTGGATGGTGAGGACCTCGGCGCTGGTGTTGGTGACGACGACGGTGTAGGTGAAGTCGCCACCGGGCTCGGGCCGGCTGGCGGGAGTCACGGTCTTGTCGACGTTGATCGTCGGCAGCGGGGTGATGGTGACGACGGCGTCGTCGCTGTCGGTGACCGTCTGTCCGTCGTCGTCGACACCGTTGACGGTGGCGATGTCGGTGAGCGAAGCGCCGGCGGCACCGTTGAAGGGGGCAGTGAACGAGCACGTGTAGGTGCCGCCGTTGGTCGCCAGCACGGTGCCGATGGCGGTGGTGCAGGTGCCCCGGGTCGACAGGTCGCCGTAGACGCTGTCGGTGAGCGACGTGATCGTCACCGCCTCGACGGTGCCGGGGTTGGTGACGGTGATGGTGTAGGTGAAGTCGCCGCCCGGCTCGGTGCGACTCGCGGGCGTGACGTCCTTGACGATGTTGATCTCGGGCGGGACGGGAGTGAGGGTGACCACCGCGTCGTCGTTGTCGGTGACCACGATGCCGGTGGGGTTGGTGGCCGTCACCGTCACCGTGTCGGTCTGGGAGGCACCGGCGTTGCCGTTGAAGGGTCCGGTGAACGAGCACGAGTAGGTGTTGCCCGGTCCGGGGCTGGGCTGGAGCACCGTGCCGACGGCGGTGGTGCAGGTGCCCTGGGTGGCGATGTTGCCGTAGATGTCGTCGGTGAGCGTCTGGATCGTCAGGACCTGGGGGCTGGTGTTGGTGACGACCACGTTGAAGGTGAACGTGCCGCCGGGCTCGGGACGGCTCAGGGGGTCGGCCGTCTTGTCGACCTGGATGGTCGGCGTGGCCGCCACGACCGACGTCTCGTTGGCGTCGTTGCAGAGGCTGGTGGCATCCGGGTAGTTGAGGTCGCCGCTGTCGAAGAACGCGATCCACCGGTAGGTGCCCGGGGCTAGCGGGGTGAAGGGCTCGGAGGTGGCAGTGGCGTCGGGGGGCGGTGCGGCCGGTCCCGGCACGAGCGGGCGGTTGGCGCTGGTGAAGACCACCGGGCCGGTGCAGGTGGCGTCGTCGGGCCCGAAGACGGTGAAGGTGACGGTGCCGGTGGGGACGGGGGCTCCCACCGGGCCGCTGACGGTGGCCGTGTCGGTGATCGACTCGGTGAGGGTGACGTTGGGGGTGGCGTTGGTGACGATGGTCGGAGGCGCCTGGGTGACCACTGACGCCTCGTTGGGATCGTTGCAGAGGGTGGTGGCATCCGGGTAGTTGAGGTCGCCGCTGTCGAAGAACGCGATCCACCGGTAGGTACCGGGGAGGGTGGGCACGAATGGGCCGGAGGCGGCAGTGGCGTCCTGGGGCGGCCCGGCCGGGCCCGGTACGAGCGGGATGGCCGCGCTGGTGAAGGCCGCCGGGCCGGTGCAGGTGGCGTTGTCGGGGCCGAAGGCGGTGAAGGTGACGGTGCCGGTGGGGACGGGAGCGGTGTCGGGAAGGCCGGTGACCGTGGCCGTGTCGCTGATGGGGCTGCCGATGACGACGGGTCCGGGCGTGGCGAAGGTGACGATCGTCGGGGTCGCCTGGAGGACCACCGTTGTCTCGTTGGCGTCGTTGCAGATGCTGGTGACCGGCGGGTAGGCCCCGTCGCCGCTGTAGGCCGCGATCCAGCGGTAGGTGCCGGGGAGGGTGGGAACGAACGGCCCCGAGGTCGCGGTAGAGACAGGTGGTGCCCCGGGTGTCACCGGCTGGGCCCCGCTGTTGAACACCGGTGCGCCGGTACAGAGGAGGTCGTCCGGGCCGAAGAGGGTGAACGTGACGGTGCCGGTGGGCGAGGGGCCACCGGGGGTACCGGTGATGGTGGCGTTGTCAACGATGGGGCTGCCGATGGTGACCGTGGGCGTGGCTTGGGTGGTGATGGTGGCGGCCGTCACCACCGAGCTCTCGTTGGGGTCGTTGCAGGCGGTCTCGGCGGGGTCGTAGTTGCCGTCGCCCGGGATGAACTCTGCCGTCCACCGGTAGGTGCCGGGGGCCCCCGGCACGAACGGTCCCGAGTTGGCCGACGCCGTGGGGGGTACCCCGGCCACGAGCGGTATGGCCGCGCTGGTGAAGGCCGGCGCACCGGCGCAGGTGGCGTCGTCGGGCCCGTAGGCGTTGAAGACGACCGTGCCCGTCGGGGTGGGCCCGCCGGCGACCCCGGTGACGGTGGCGGTGTCGGAGATGGGGGTGCCGAGCGGGGCGGTGAGCGGGGGGGCGGGCGTGGCGAAGGTGACGATGCTGACCTGGGCCGCGAGCACGGTGACGCTCGACGAGCCGCCGCCGAACCCGGGCTGGTTGGTGACGGGGTTGATGGCGGTGGCGAAACCGATCTGCGACGTCTGAATCCCCCCGATGCCGGGCTGGGAGTCGAGGAGCGGCCGCCGGAGGACGTCGTAGGTGAAGATGATCCGGCAGGTGTCGCCGGGCGAGCCGGGCACGTCGAGCTGGAACGGGGTCTGGGGCGTGAACGAGTACTTGCCCTGGACGGGATCGATGAGGACGATGTCGAAGACGATGCCGTCGCAGGCGGTGCCGCCCTCGCCGACGCCGGTCGCGGACAAAGCGAGCACGTTCGGGTCAGGGATGGGGCAGTCGCCGGGGCCGGCCGGGAAGGGTGAGCCGCAGGACGGGACGAGGGTGATGCTCGTGACGTCGATCGGGTCGAGTGCGTCGGCGCCATCGGCGTTGTTCACGATCTGGAGGGTGGCGGGGACGTCCTGCTGCCCGACCACGACCGGCCCCGGGAAGTTCGGTGTGACGCCGAGGCCGACGCCGGCGCTGGCCGGCGAGACCACGCCCACGATGAGGGTGGCGACGATCGCGCACAGCAGGGACAGGATCCCCCACGACGACGCTCTCCGACCCGGTGCGAATCGCCGCCGGATCCCTTGCCGTAGCACTCCGTCAGCGGTGCCCCACGTCATGTTCCACACTCCCCAGCCACGCACGGCGCTAGCTCCGTCTCTCGAAGCTGCACGAACAGATCGAACGAGCGGTGGCTCGAATCGGTGATTTTAGAGATCATTGGCCCACATGTCGAGGGTCGATGTGGGGACATTAGCAGAGCACCGTTACGCGTTGAATCCCTGCTCATGGCCTAGATCGACCCTCGAGTTGCCCGCATATTGATTGCGGCGTTCCAACAAATGAATCGTGTCCCCCGGCGACTGTTTGAGTTGGAACCCGTACCGACTCCAACACACCCGCAAGGCGCCCGAACCGGGCGATGGAACGGGTCATCCTGTTGGAGGGTGTTGGAAAAATGCGCTCCATCGGGACGGAAAACGCCCGGCCCCGCCGAGTCGGGCCCCGCCCACCATCAGGAGACCTACCACCAACAGGCCGCCGGCGAACCGCGCCGGCAAGGGGTCGGAACCGGTGCGGGACAGCTGTTGGCGGGGGGCGGCGGCGACGGGGGCGACTGAGTTCGGGGCAGCCCGTACCGCGATGCCGGCCGAGATCACCGTCAGGGTGGTCTCGGCCTGCACCGTGCCACCCCGCACCGCGACCACGATGCGGTGCACGCCCGGCTCCGTGCCCGGCGGGATGGTGACGACCGTCCGGAAGTTGCCCGAGGCGTCGGCCGTGGTCGTGCCCAGCAGCACGGGGGTGCTGAACAGCAGGACGTCGAGCGGGCTGTTGGCGGGGAACCCGCTCCCGAAGACGGTCACGTTCTGACCGGGGGCCACGCTCGATGGCGTGACGCCGACGGTGGGCTGCCGCAGCGGCACGGTGGTGGTGCCCGACGGCACCGGGGGGACCGTCGTGGTGGTGGAGGTGGTCGACGTCGTCGTGGTCGAGCCGCCGCCCGACGTGGTGGAGGTCGACCCGCCCGGCGCCATGGTCGAGGTGGTCGAGCCACCGGGCGCAGTGGTGCTCGACGTGGACGTCGAGGTGGACCCGCCGGGCGCCGTCGTGCTGGTGGACGTCGTGGACCCGGTCGGCTGCGTGGTGGACGTCGTGGATCCGGTCGGCTGCGTCGTGGACGTCGAGCCCGTCGGGGCGGTGGTGCTGGTGGTGCTCGTCGACGTCGGGCTGGTGGTGGAGGTGGTGGAGGGGGCAGTGGTGGTGCTCGTCGACGTCGAGCTGGTGGGGGTGGTGCCCGTGGTCGAGGTCGTGCTGCCCGGTGTCGTCGTGCTCGTCGACGTCGAGGTGGTGGAGCCGGGGCCGGCCGTCACGACCACCGACTCGGCCGGGTCGTTGCACGCCGTCGTCGCCGGGTTGTGGGCGAGGTCGCCGGAGTAGGAGGCGACGAAGCGGTAGGTGCCGGGATCGGCGACGGTGATGTCGCTCGACTGGTACGTCCCGTTGCCTGCCACCGGGACGGTCGAGGTGCCGGCGAGCGGGCCCGCGCACGTGGCGTCGTCGGGGCCGTACAGGTTGAACGTGATGGTGCCGGTGGGAACCAGGCCGCCGCCCAGGGTGGCCGTGTCGTTGACCTGCCCGCCCGCCGCCACCGACGGCGACGCCACGGTTGTGAGCGTGGGCGTCAGCAAGCCACCAGCGACGAGCACGGACTCGAGGGGGTCGAGGCAGGAGGTGGGCCCGTCACCCAGGTTGTTGGTGTCGCCGTCGTAACGGGCCCGCCACTTGTAGAGGCCGGGCGCGGTGGGCGAGTACCCGGCAGACTGGTAGTCGCCGTTGCCGTTCACCGTGACCGTGTCGGTGAACACCGGATCCGCCGAGCAGATGGTGTCGGCCGGCCCCGACAGCTCGAAGGTGATGGTGCCGGTGGGGTTGAACCCCCCGTTGAGGTGGGCGGTATCGAAGATCGGGCCGCCGCCGACGGCGACCGGCGCAGAGGCGTTCGTGGTGAGCACGGTGTTCGCCTTGCCCACGATCACGTCCTCGGCCGGATCGTTGCATATGGTGCTGACGGCGTCGTTGTTGACGTCCCCGCTGTAGGCCGCGGTCCACTGGTACGTGCCCGCCTGGCTGGTGGCGAAGGACGCCGAGTTGTAGGAGCCGGCGCCGGTGACGGGCACCGTGGAGTTGAAGATCGACGTCGAGCAGGTGGTGTCGCCGGGCCCGTACAGGTTGAACAGGATGGAGCCCGTGGGGGCGGCGCCCCCCATGAGGTTGGCGTTGTCGAAGATCGAGCGGCCGATCTCGGTGTCGGGTGACGCCACCGTCGTGAGATTCGGCGTGGCCGCCTGGGCGTTGCCGCCGTAGATCTGGACCGAGGCGAAGGCAAAGGTGGCGGCCGACAGGCCCACCGCCAGGACAAGGCCCAAAGCACGGGGGCCCAAGGCACGGGGACCCAAGGCACGGGGACCCAGGGCACGGGGGCCCCGGCGTCCGCCACACGAGGCGAGGGCGGCTCGGACCTGGCGGGCCCGCCAACCGTTCATCGGCCGCGCCCGCCGGTGTCGGTGTCAGTTCGCCCGCCGGCTTCGATAGCTCCCCAGTCACCTGCTCGGCTCCTCCCGCACCCGGGCCCACACCCGGCCCGGGGACATCTTTTCCGGCCCGAGATCCCGCACTCGCACGGGGAATCTACTCAACCGCAGCGCCCGACGCTTGGATGATCCAGCGGGAGTGCCTAGAGTTCCCTGGAGGCGGAGGTAGCGTGTCGCGCTCGGCGGCGGGACCGTCACTATGCGTGGTGAAACTCTCGGGGACTGGGCTCCGGGAAATCTCTACAAGAAAGCTATTCAGGTTTCGCGAACTCCGGACGATAGGCCTCCCATGAGAGAAAACCCCAGCCCGCACGGTACGTCCGCCCACCGGACCAACGGGTCCGCCGACCACCTTCTGACCCCATCCACGCCCGCCGTCGACGGCCCCCGCCAACACCGTGGGTGGCGACGGCTCGGCCTGTCGCTTGCAGGGCTCCTCACCGCTGGCGCCCTGGCCGGCGGGGTCGCCCCGGCCAGCGCCTCGTCGCCCCTCCGCCTCATCACCACCGGTTCGTCGGACACGGCGGTCGGCCGCCAGATCTACGCCAACCTGAACCTGATGAACGCCACGGCGGCGCCCACGGGTACGGCCACCTTCCGCCTGTATAGCCCGTCGGACCCGGACTGCACGTGGCCGATCTTCAGCTCGACGGTCGGAGTTTCCGACACCTCGGTTAACTCGACGCCCTTCACCACCAGCGTCGCCGGCACCTACCGCTGGACCACTCGTTACAGCGGCGACAGCGACTACTACGGCGGCACCACCCCATGCGGCGCCACCTCGTCCGACGTCCTCGTGGGCAAGGCTCGCAACAACCTCAGGATCACGTCGGTGACGATGGACGACGGCACCCTCTCCGCCACCGCCAAGCTCACCGGCTACAACCCCACCGGCACCATTTCCTTCTACCTCGCCGGACCGTCGAACACCTGGTGCTCGGGAACGCCGGTCTTCACCTCGACGGTGTCCGTCGACGGCGCTGACTCCTACACCTCGGCTGGGTTTTCGCCTCCCGTCTCCGGCAACTACTCCTGGAGGGCCACCTACAGCGGCGATGCCAACAACCAGGGCTCGTCGATCACCTCCTGCTTCGCCGGGGGGAACTCGATAACCGTCTAGCGGATACAACCTTCGGTTCGGCGCAGGTCGGTGGGCTCCCTCCGGGGAGCCCACCACCGCGTCCGGACCACGGACCCTCGCTACACTCCGGACCCATCGGTCCCCGATCCCCCCGGCAGCCGGCCCGCGATTCCGTCCTGGCCGCCACCGGGGCCCTCGTCCTCGGAACCGCCTGCAGCAGCCGCTTCGGCGCCCCCGACCCCGCGACCAGCCAGGGGACCGACGTGCTGGGCCTGTGGCGCATCCTCTTCCTGGTGGGCCTCGCAGTCGGTGCCCTGGTGCTGGGCCTGCTGCTGTGGACCGTCGTCCGCCACCGCCGTCGCCCCTCGACATCGACGTCCTCGGACGACCTCCCCGAGCAGGTGCGGGCCAAGGTCGCCCTCGAGGTCTTCTACACCGCGGTGCCCCTGGTGATCGTCGTCGTGCTCTTCGGGCTGACCCTGCGCACCCAGGGCCAGGTCACCCGCCTGACGGCCAGCCCCGGCCTGCGGATCGAAGCCACCGGGTTCCAGTGGGGGTGGCGGTTCCACTATCCGGGCCAGGAGGTGACCGTGCTGGGCGACTCCAACACCCCGCCCACCCTGGTCCTGCCCCGGGGCACCACCACCCGCCTGGTCCTCCGATCGCCCGACGTGATCCACTCGTTCTCCGTGCCCGCCTTCCTGGTGAAGAAGGACGTCGTCCCCGGCACCGACAACGAGCTCGACGTGACGCCCACCCGGGTGGGCCGGTTCGGCGGCTACTGCGCCGAGTTCTGCGGGCTCGAGCACACCCGCATGACCTTCGCCGTCGACGTCGTCGAACCGCCCGAGTTCCAGCGCTGGATGACCGAGCAGCAACGGGCCCAGGAACCGGGCACCGAGGACCGCGAGGGGACCGACCAGGAGGGCGGGGCCGATCCCGGCGGCCAGGCGCTCGCCGGTGCCGGTGCCCAACCGTCAGGGCGGCGCCGATGACCCTCGTCGAAGACCGTCCACCGCCCTCACCGTCGGAGCCGGGCGGGCACCACGCGCCCCGGGGCCTGCCCGGATGGGTCACCACCACCGACCACAAGCGGATCGGCGTGTTCTACATGGTCTGCGCCTTCGGCTTCTTCCTGCTGGGAGGGGTGCTGGCCCTGGTCATGCGGGCCGAGCTGGCCCAGTCCGGCCAGGACGTGGTGTCGGCCGGCACCTACAACCAGCTCTTCACCATGCACGGCAGCATCATGATGTTCCTGTTCGCCGTTCCCATGGCGTTCGGCCTGGCCAACTACCTCGTGCCGCTGCACATCGGTGCCCCCGACATGGCGTTCCCCCGCCTCAACGCCCTGTCGTTCTGGCTGTTCCTCGGCGGTGGGCTGATGATGGTGTCGTCGTTCCTGACGTCCCACGGGGCGCCCGCCTTCGGCTGGACCGCCATCGCCCCCCTGTCGGACGCGGTCCGCTCCCCCGGCGCCGGCGCCGACCTGTGGATCGTCGCCCTCATCATCACCGGTGTGGGCACGATCCTCACCGCGGTGAACCTCGTCACCACCATCATCTGCCTGCGGGCGCCGGGGATGACGATGTTCCGGATGCCGATCTTCACCTGGAACATGCTCATCGTGTGCGTGATGGTGATCCTGGCCTTCCCGGTGCTCACCAGCGCCCTGTCGCTGCTGTGGGCCGACCGCCACCTGGGCAGCCACTTCTTCGAGCCCGCGGCGGGCGGCCAGCCGATCCTCTACCAGCACCTGTTCTGGTTCTTCGGCCACCCCGAGGTGTACATCGTGGCCCTGCCGTTCTTCGGCGTCGTCACCGAGATCATCCCCGTGTTCAGCCGCAAGCCGCTCTTCGGCTACCAGGGCTTCGTGCTGGCGACGCTGGCCATCGCCGCCCTCTCGACGTCGGTGTGGGCCCACCACATGTTCGCCACCGGGGCCGTCAGCCTGCCGTTCTTCTCGGGGATGACCATGCTCATCGCGGTGCCCACCGGCGTGAAGATGTTCAACTGGATCGCGACCATGTGGCGGGGCCACCTCAGCTTCGAGACGCCGATGCTGTTCTGCATGGGGTTTCTGCTGGTCTTCCTCGTCGGTGGCCTGACCGGGCCGATGATCGCGTCCCCGCCGTTCGACTTCCACGTCCACGACACCTACTTCATCGTCGCCCACATGCACTACGTGCTCTTCGGCACGGCCGCCTTCGGGTTCTTCGCCGGTCTGTTCTTCTGGTACCCCAAGATCACCGGCCGCCGCCTGCACGAGGGCCTGGGCAAGCTCAGCTTCTGGCTGATGTTCGTGGGGTTCAACATGACGTTCTGGGTCCAACACCTGCTCGGCCTGCGGGGCATGCCCCGGCGGGTGGCCGACTACGACCCCCGGACCGGATGGGAGGGCCTGAACCTGTTGTCGAGTGTGGGGTCGGTCATCCTCGGGCTGTCGGTGTTGGTGCTGGTAGTGAACCTGTGGCGCACGTGGAAGGGAGGAGAACCGGCGGGCGACGACCCCTGGGGCGGCTACTCGTTGGAGTGGGCCACCTCGTCGCCCCCACCCGAGCACAACTTCCAACACATCCCGTCCATCAGGTCGGAGCGACCCGTGTTCGACGCCCGCCAGGCGGCTGACCGATGAATTTCGACCCGTGAACGTGGAATGGAAGCTGTTCGCCGGCGCCGCCGCCTTCGCCGCCCTGGTCGGGGGCGTCTACTGGTTCGCGAGCTACGAGCACGCCGGCACCACCATGCTGGTGTTCTCGGGGGCGGCGTTGCTCATGGTGGCCGCCTACCTGGCGGTGGTGGGCCGGCGGAGCGGGGAGCGCCCCTCGGACCGGGGCGACGCCGACCCGGGCGACGAGGCGGGCGAGGGCGAGTACTACCCCTCGAGCAGCGTGTGGCCCTTCGTCGCCGCCTCCGGCGCGGTGGTGCTCGGCTTCGGGCTGGTGTTCGGTCCCGGCGTGGGGAGCCTCGGAGTCCTGCTGCTGGGGGCGGGCATCGTCGGCTACGCGGCCGAGGCCAACGCCAAGCCCTGAGCCCCTGAGCCGGACCCTACGAGTCCCCGGTCTCGTGCTCGGCCGCCCGCTCGGGGGAAGGGGGCGGTGGCTTCCAGACCTCTGCCGGCGCTTGGTGCGGGTGGTGGCCGTCGCCGTCGCCCGCGAGGGTGGCGAACCCGCCCGTGGCAGTGCGGACGATGCGCCCGCCGGCGGGGGGCTCGGTGGGATGGAGGTCGTCCCGGGCCAGGCTGCGGCACACGTTGCGGGTGACGAAGAACACGCCCAGGGGGACGGCGAAGATCATCACCCGGAAGGCGTTGGTGATGGCCTCCGGCGCGATGCGGAAGATGCCGGCCAGGATGTCGTTGCCCCCCGCCAGCAGCAAGATGCCGTAGAAGGCCAGGGTGGCCGCCCCCAGGGCGGTGCGCACGGGGGCGTCGCGGGGCCGGTCGAGGAGGTTGTGGGGGTCACGGTCGCCGGTGAAGCGGCGCTCGAGGAAGGGCCACAGGTACAACACCCCGAAGGTGAGGCCGGGCAGGAGCACCCCCGGGAAGAACGGGTTGGCGACGGTGTGGCCGAAGGCCCGGATCTCCCACGGGGGCATGATGCGCAGGGCGCCGTCGACCCAGCCCATGTACCAGTCGGGCTGGGAGCCGGAGGTGGCGGCCGCCGCCTGGGTGGCCTCGTAGGGGCCGTAGAGCCACACCGGGTTGATCTGCACCAGCCCTCCGAGCAGGGCCAGCACGGCCGCCACCAGGAGGAACAGGGCGGCCGACTTCGCCGCGTACTGAGGCCACAGGCGGGAGCCGACGATGTTGTCCTCGGTGCGGCCCGGGCCCCGGAACTGGGTGTGCTTCTGGCGCCAGACCATGGCCAGGTGGGCGGTGAGCAGGCCGACGATGAGGGCGGGGAGGACCAGCACGTGGAGGATGTAGAAGCGGGTGATGAACTCGGTGTTGGGGAACTCGCCGCCGAAGACCAGGAAGGCCAGCCACGTGCCCACCGCGGGCACGGCCAGGGCTATCGAGTATGCGACCCGCACCCCCGTCCCCGACAGGAGGTCGTCGAGCAGCGAGTAGCCGAAGAAGCCGTTGCCGATGGCCAGCACCAGCAGGGTGACGCCGACTATCCAGTTGAGCTCCCGGGGCCGGCGGAAGGCGCCGGTGAAGAAGACCCGGCACAGGTGCACGACGATGGCGGCAACGAACACCAGGGCCGCCCAGTGGTGCATCTGGCGCATCACCAACCCCGCCCGCACCTCGAAGCTGATGTCGAGGGTGGAGGCGTAGGCCTGGGTCATCGACACCCCCCGCAGGGGCGCATAGGCGCCGTCGTAGATGATCTCCTCGCTGGCGGGGACGAAGAAGAAGGTCAGGTACAGGCCGGTGACGATGAGGATCACCAGGCAGTACATGGCGATCTCGCCGATCATGAACGACCAGTGGTCGGGGAAGACCTTCCGGAGGGCGCCCCGGGCGAAGCGGGACACACCCAGGCGGTCGTCGGCGAAGCGGTAGAGCCGGGCCGACCGCCGGTAGCGCTTGCGCTCCTGGGCGGTCACGACCGGTTCCAGAAGCCGGGGCCGACGGGCTCGGTGAAGTCGCTCTGGGCCACCAGGAAGCCCTCGCCGTCGACGGCCAGCGGAAGCTGGGGAAGGGGGCGGGTGGCGGGTCCGAAGCGGGGCCGGGCGCCGTCGAGGACGTCGAAGGTGGACTGGTGGCAGGGGCAGACCAGCTCTTCGGTGTCCTGCTGGTAGAGGCCCACCGGGCAGCCCACGTGGGTGCAGATCTTGGAGTAGGCCAGGTTGCCCTCGGGCGCCCACGACTCCCGTCCCCGGCGGGGGCGGTTGAGCCCGGGGCCGACCCGGACGAGCACCACCTGGGCGTCGCCCGCCCGGGCCGCCCCCTCGGGGAAGACGGTGATGGTGCCGCCCACCACCAGCGTGTCGGGCCGCATCAGGCGGCCCTCGCCGTCGACCAGGCGGCGGCCGGCCCGCCACGGGGTGCGCTGCAGCGAGTCGCCGGGGCTGGGCCCCAGCGATCGGATGGGGAACAGGGCGGCCAGGCCGAGGGCGGCCACCGCCCCCATGAGCAGGCGGACCAGGAGCGTGCGCCGGCCCATGTCCCTGACCTCGTCGCCCACCGAGCCCTCGACCGCGGTCTGGTCGGCGTCGGCGCCGCCCAGGGCCCCTCGGTCGTCGACGACGGGCCCGTCGTCGATCAGGCGGGCCCACTGGACGGCGCCGACGCCCAGGCCGCCCAGGGCCACGAACAGCAGCGCTCCTTCGGCCTGGGGCTGGCCCCCGGCCACGTACACCCCGGCCAGGCCCAGGGCGGCCACCGTGCTGGCCAGGAAGGCCACCGCCACCCGCCGCTCGGAGGTGGGGGCCGCGGCTGCGCCGGGCGGGTTGGCGGTCGTCGGGTCGGCGGTCGCCGGGTCGGCGGTCGCCGGGTCGGCGGTCGTCGGGTCGGAGGTGCGTTCGGTGTCCATCGTCCTCAGTCCCTCGTCCCGATCCAGCGGGCGGCCAGCAGCACGCCCAGCAGCCCCACGGCCCACGCCACCATCCCCTCGCTGAGGGGACCGAGGTGGCCCAGGTCGAACCCACCCTCGTCCCGGGGATTGCGCAGGTAGACGACGTAGCGGGCTATCGAGTCGACCTCATGGTCGTCGAAGGTGTCGGGGCCGAACCGGGGCATCGCCCCCGGGCCGATGCGCACCGCCTCCGCCACCTCCCGAGCCGACGCCCGGGTCAGGGGCGGGGCGTAGACGGCGTGGCCGAGGGCGCCGCCGGCGCCGGCCGAGCTGTGGCAGGAGGCGCAGTTGTCGGCGTACAGCGTGTAGCCCACGGTGAGGTCGCCCCGGGCCGGATCGACGTCGGGGACGGGGGGGCCGGCGCCCAACGAGGCCACGTAGGCGGTGAGCAGGGCAATCTCCGCCGGCGAATAGGCCGGCCGCTTGCGCTCGGCCTGGGCCCGGGGCCGGTCGAGGGGCATGCGTCCGGTGCTGAGGTAGAAGTCGGCCGACGCCGCCCCCACCCCGAGCAACGACGGCCCCTGGTCGGTACCCCGTCCGTCGGGGCCGTGGCACGTGGTGCAGGCCACCTCGAACAGCGCCCGCCCCGCATCCACCTCGGCCGGCGCCGGCGGGGGCGGCGGCGGTTGCGCCTGCCGGGCGGGCTGGGCGCGGGCAGTAGCGGCACCGGCGAGGCCCAGGACCAGGGCCACGGCGGCCGCCACCCGAACCGTCCCCCGCAGGCGCCCGGGGGTCATCCGAGCAGGAACAGGGTGGCCCACAGCGCGACCCAGACCACGTCGACGAAGTGCCAGTAGTAGGACACGGTCTCCACCGCGGGCGTCTCCGCCGGCCCGAACCGGGGGGAGGCGGCCCGGCCGACCAGCACCAGCATGGCCAGCACGCCGCCGGCCACGTGGAGCCCGTGGAAGCCGGTCATGACGTAGAACGCAGAGCCGAAGGGATGGGAGCTGATCGAGAACTCGAGGGTGAGCCACTCGTGGGCCTGGTTGGCCAGGAAAGCCACGGCCAGCACGACGGTGACCATGAGCCACCGGCGGAACCACGTCCGCCGGCCGGCGGCCAGCGCCCTCACCCCGAGCTGCACGGTGCCGCTGGACGCCACCAGAAGGGCCGTGAACAGGCCGCTCACCACCCGGTCGAGCTCGGCGCCCGGAGGCGGCCAGTCGCCCGGTGTGGCCGCCCTGAGGGCGAAATAGGCGCCGAACAGCCCGCTGAAGAACATGAGCTCGGACGCCAGCCACACCACGGTGCCGACCGGCATCAGCGGGACCCGGGCCGGAGCAGCCACCGCCCCCGTTCTAGCAGCGCGGCGACCACGCCGGGAGCATCCGTTCAGCGGATGCGGAAGCGGGTCTCCCCCGCCGGGGTCTCCGACGTCACCTCGACGCCGGTCACCCGGGCTCCGGGCGGCCCCTGCCGGCACCAGGCCACCATCTGCTCGACCCCGGCCCGGGCGCCCTCGAACCACGCCTCCACCAGGCCGTCGGGCCGGTTGCGCACCCATCCGCCGACGCCGGTGGCGGACGCCATCCGCCGGCACGTGTCACGGAAGAACACGCCCTGCACCATGCCGTCGACCACCACCCGCCGGGCGACGGTGTCCGAGGACCCGCCGTCTGGCCCGCCGGGTGGCCGATCAGGCGCCCGGTCAGGCGTCGGTGCCGTCCCAGCCGGGGTCGAGCTGGCGGATGAACTGCTCGCAGCGCTCGGCCTCGTCGGTCTCGCCGATGGCCTCCGCCATGCGCCGCAGGCCGTCGAGGGCCCGCAGGAAGCCGCGGTTGGACTCGTGCCGCCACCGGACGTAGCCCGAGCCCCGCCATCCCGACTGGCGCAGGCGGTCGAGGCCCCGGTGGTACCCCACCCGGAAGGCGGCGTAGGCCTCCACGTCGTCCCGGGCCAGCTGGCCCAATCGGGCCCAGGCGTCGAGGAAGCGGGGCCAGCGGGCCACCACCGCCGCCACCGCCTCCCGCCGCCCCTCCTCTGGCTGCCCGTCCTCCGGCTGCTGGAGGGCGGCGGCCAGGGCGGCCAGGGCGTCGGGGTCCTCGGGCGGCAGGACCGTCTCCGGCAGGCCCGACGAGAAGGTGACGTCAGCCACGGGCTTCGTACCACGGGAACGAGGACATGGCCTCCCACTGCTCGTCATCGATGGACTGCCACACCCAGAAGGAGGCGCCGATGGCGCCGTCGCGTACGGCCACGTCGAGGAACCGTACCGTCTCCCCGGCCGAGGGCGCGCCGGGCCGGCCCCCGTCGACGCTGGCGTCGTAGCCCTGGCCGATCACGTGGACGGGCCGCAGCCGCGACAGGCGCTCGAGCGCCTGGGCCGTAGCCGCCCCCGGCTCGGTGCAGCCCCAGTAGACCATCGGGGCGAAGGCGTCGACGTAGGACGCGATGGCCGTGTACGGGTAGGGACCGGTCCAAAGGCGATCCGTGGGGCGGTAGACGGTGGCCACCAGCAGGCGAGCGGCGGCGGCCTGCCGCACCAGGCCCAGGTAGACGCGGGCCCGGCGCTCGGTGAGCACCACCCCCTCGGTGGCCAGTTCGATGTCGGGGCTGAACCCGTCGAGGGCCTCGCCACCCGGTCCCCGCCAGGCCAGGGCCTCCGCGCTCCATCGGGCGTCGTCCACTGGGTCGTGGAGGAAGGGAAACCCCCAGCCGACCACCGCCAGCCCCGCCTGGTGAGCCTTGGGAACGAGGGCGGCCAGCACCTCGGAGGCGTAGAACCCGCTGCGGGAGTCGCCCACCCGGACCCACAGCTGGCGCAGGCCCGCCTCCCGGGCCCGGCGCACGATGGCGTCGGCGTCACCGCCCTCGGTCTGCCCGAACCGCCACACCCACATGCCCTTGCCCTGCACCGGGCCCAGGTCGGCCGAGAGAATGTCGGGCGGCGCCAGGGGCTCGGGCAGCTCGTTCTCGGGCACGAGCACCGGTGGGCGCCAGACAGGGGCGGTCGCTCCCGACCGGGGAGGCACCGGGCAGCCGGGCAGGGGCAGCGGGAGGGGCTCGGTGGTCACGACGGCCGGTGCCGCCGCCGGGACCGACCCCTCGACCGCCGCCACCGGCGGGGCGACCGAGGGCTCCACCGGCGCCCGTCCGATGGCGACCGGGGACGGGGCGGTGCGGTGCTCGACCAGTGCGCCACCGGCCCAGGAGGTGGCTACAACCCCCAGGATCAGGGAACCGGCGGCCGCCCAGGCAACCGGGCGTCGACCGGCGTTGCGGCCGGCGGCCATACGGCTGCCGGCGTTGCGGCGGCCGGCGTTGCGGCTGCCGGCACGAGCGGCCGCCCTCGGCTCAGGCGAGGGCGTTCACGTTCTCGACGCCGGGGCCGGGCAGCGAGCCGTCGAGGGGCACGCCGGCCCGGGTGAGGAACGCCAGCCGGCGCTGGATGGTGCTCGACCAGGTGGCCAGGTCGGCGAGGAAGTGCTCCCGATCCCCGTCCTCGTAGGCATGCTCGAGCTCGTCGAACGCGGAGTCCTCCGCGTCGAGCAGAGCCCGGTACCTACTCAGGAATCCCTCGTTGACCACCTCTTCGAGCGCCACGGGCACCACCTCCGGAGAAGACGAAAGACCGCCTGGGTCGACCGTAGCGCGGGTACCGGCCCCAGGAGAACCCACCGCACCCGGTGGAGCAAAGGGGTCGGGGCGCGAATCGGCTCGCCGGCGACTTTCTCGCCGGCGAGCCAGGATTCGGGTACCGAGGGGCGCGTCGCCCCTGGGCGTTAGTTGGTCTGGCGGCGGAAGATGTTGGTGACGGACACGAGGGCGAGGCCGGCGAAGAAGGCGACCAGCGCCATCTGCACCATGGATGCACTCGACGAACCGGTCAGCGCCAGGCTCCCGTCGTGGGCCTCGGCCGGAGCGGCATCACCGTGGCCGTGGTGCTTGCGGCCGTGGTCGCCCTTGTCGCCGTGGTGGCCCTTGCAGTCGGCCCCCGAGGCGGTCGAGTCGCGCAGGGCGGTCGAGCAGCCGGAAGCCACCGAACCGTCGATGGCCACGGCGTCGCCGGACGCGGTCGAGTCGTTGATCGCCACCGCGCTGCCCGACGCAACCGATCCGTCGGACGCGAAAGCCTCGCCTGAGGTCAGCCCGTCACCATGGCTGGGGTCGGCAGCGGCCGGACCAGCCAGGAAGGCAACCATGCCGACCAGGCCAGCTACAACCGCCAGCAGCGACATCGTCGCACTTCTCTTCGTGGTCATCGTCTCCTTCTTCCGCTCAGGGAACCATTGCTAATCGGGCAGTCGATGTGGCTGACTGCGAGTGGTCAGGACTCTTCGTTCTCGGAACGCCGGCCGAAGCGACCGAGCGCCAGCAAAAGGCCACCGAGGCCGCTGCTCGCACCCGCCGCAACTGCCATGGTTCCGACATCCACACCGGTGCGGGCCAGCGTAGCCGTACCGCCCTCGCCGTCGTGTGCTCCGTCGTGCTTACCCCCGTCGCGGCCCTTCCCATGCTTGCCCTTCGTGCCCGGCTCGCAGTCGCCGGAGGCAGTGGAGACGTCGACGGCGGTGGAGCAACCGGAGGCGACGGAGCCGTTGCTGGCCACGCCGTGCCCGGAGGCGGTGGAGTAGTTGTCGGCGATCGACCGCCCCGACGCCACCGACTCGTTGGTGGCGTGGGCGCCGCCCGACGCGACCGAGGTCTCGTCGGAGTGGGCCCCACCGGAGCTGGTGAACGACGTGTGCTCGGGCGGGGTGCGGTCACGGTGGCCGCCGCCCCCGCCGCCCCCGCCGCTACCCGACCCGGAGCCGGCGCCGGCCGTGGCCTCGAGGCTGGCCTCGGTGTCGCCGTTCTCGGCCTCGCCGTCCTCCGCCTCGGCGAGCGCCGGGACGCCGCTGGCAGCGGCACCGGCCTCGGCCGCGGTGGGCGCGGCACCGGTGCCCGACGCCGACCCGGTGGCACCCGAGGAGGGCGTCGATCCGGAGCTGGACACGGGGCTGGTGATGGCGGCCGACGTGCTGTCGCCGGTATCGCCGCTGTTGGTGGCGCTGGACTGACCGGTGGCCTCGCCGGTGTCGCCCGACGTCGCCGTCGGGGTACCGGTGGCGGTGGCGTCGGCCCCCGCCCCGCCCGACGATGCGCTGAGCGAGACGGTGGCGCCTCCGATGGCGACACCGCCGGCGCCGATGTTGATGGCCGGGCCGCCTCCCAGCGCCAGGCCCAGGGCCAGTCCGCCGTCGCCGCCTTCGGCCCCTTCGACCTCGCCCACGGTGAGGTTGACGGCGACGCCGGTGGGACCGGAGTCGGCCTCGGCGTCGGAGTCGGCCCCGGTGTTGGCGTCGCTGGCGGCCAAGGCGTCGGTGGATGCGTCGCCGGTCTCGCCCGAGTCGCCCGAGTCGCCGGTCTCCGCGTCGCCGCTGATGGCCACGGCCGGGGTGAGACCGGCCAGACCGGTGGTGACGGTGGTCTGGCCCGAGGTGGCGTTGCCGGTGTCGCCGGTGGGACCGGACGGGCCCGAGCTGGCGACGGGCGAGGCCGTCGCCTTCGAGGTGGCGTCGCCGGTGTCGCCCGTGTTGGTGGAGCTCGACTGGCTGTTGACGTCGCCCGAGCCGCCACTGGTGGCCTTCGGGGTGAGGTTGAGCGAGCCGGCGCCACCTGCGCCGCCGTTGGCGGCGGCGGTGCCCACTGAGGCCCCACCGAGGGCAAACAGCCCGGCGGCGTCGCCGACCACGACGATGTTGGCTGCCGGTCCGCCCACGTCGGCCAGGGCGACGGCGAGGCCGCCGTCGCCGCCTTCGCCGCCCTCGGACTCGGCGAGCGCCACGTTGCTGGCTACCCCGGTGTCGCCCGAGAACCCGATGGCGGTGGACTTGGCGCCCGAGTTGGCCAGGCTGTCGGCGGTGGCCGTCAGCTCGGCGTCGCCCGTCTCGCCGCTGTCGCCCGAGTCGCCCGACTCGGCGTCGCCGGTGACGGCCACGCTGATTCCGAGCAGGGCCGGGTTGACGGCGCTGGAGGCCGACGTCGCCGCACCGGTGCCGCCGGTGCCGCCCGAGCCGCCCGTCGCTGCGACCGGGTTGGCTTCGGCTACCGAGACGGCGTCGCCGGTGTCACCGGAGTTGGTGGCGCTGGACTGCGAGCGGACGTCACCGGAGCCGCCGGACGTCGCCGTCGGCGTGAGCGTGAGCGATCCGGCCCCGCCGGCACCGCCGTTGGCGTCGGCGATGCCCACTGAGGCGCCGCCGCGGGCCAGGGCCGCGTCCTCGAGCTCGCCGCCGATGACGAGGTTCAGGGCCCCGCCGGAGAGGTCGAGGCCGGCCAGGCTGAGGTTGACGCCGACAGCCGCGCCGCCCTCGCCCCCCTCGCCGCCGTCGACGTCGGCCAGGACCACGTTGAGCGCCCCGCCGGTGTCACCGGAGAGGCCGTCGGAGCTGGAGAAGGCACCGGAGTTGGCCCGGCTGGTGGCCGTGGCCTCGCCCTCGGCGTCGCCCGTCTCGCCCGACTCACCGGAGTCGCCCGACTCGGCCTCACCGGACACGGCCAAGGCCGTGCCCACCAGGGCCGAGTTGGCGGCGGTGGCGGCCGAGGTGGCCGCCCCCGTGGCCCCGGTGGCGCCGGAGTTGCCGCTGACGGCAACCGGGTTGGCGTAGGCGGCCGAGGTGGCGTCGCCCGTGTCACCCGTGTTGGTGGCGCTGGACTGGGCGGTGGTGGTGCCCGATGCCCCGCTGGTGGCGGTGGGGGTGACCGTCACGGTGCCGGCACCGCCGGCACCGCCGTTGGCCTGCGAGGTGGCGACCTCGCTGCCGCCGACGGCGACCGCGCCCCCGTCGACGTCGGCCGCGATCAGCACGTTGGCCGCCCCACCGGACAGGTTGACCAGCGAGAGGCCGAGGTTGAGCGATGCGGCCAGGCCGCCTTCGCCGCCCTCGCCGCCCTCGGCCTCGAGGAGGACCACGTTGGCGACATCACCGGTGACGCCGGACTCGGAGGTCGCCTCGGAGTGGGCGCCGGAGTTGGCCAGGCTGTCGGCCGAGGCCAGGACCTCGGCGTCGCCCGTGTCACCCGACTCGCCCGAGTCGCCCGACTCGGCGTCGCCGACGATGGCGATTGCCGCGCCGGTGGCGACGGGCGAGTTGGCGGCGGTGGCGCTGGAGGAGGCGGCACCGGTGCTGCCGGTGGGACCGGAGTTGCCGGAGCGGGCGACCGGGCGGGCGTCGCCGACGGAGAGGGCGTCGCCGGTGTCGCCCGAGTTGGTGGCGCTGGACTGGGCAGTGGCCGCCCCGCTGGCGCCCGAGGTGGCGGTGGGCGTGGCCGCCACGTCGGCCGCCCCGCCGGCGCCGCCGTCGGCGGCCGAAACGGCAACCGTGTTGCCGCCGGTGGCGAGGACGCCGCCTTCGACCTCGCTGGCGAGGACGACGTTGAGGCCGATGCCGGAGGCGTCGATCAAGGCGAGGGAGGCGTTGGCGGCCAGGGCTGCGTCGCCGCCCTCGCCGCCCTCGCCGCCCTCGGCCACGATGAGCAGGGCGTTGGCCGCGTCGCCGGTGTCGCCCGAGAGGGCGTCGGCGCCCGAGATGGCACCCGAGTTGGCGATGCTGGCGACCTCGGCGCCGGCGAAGGCGTCGCCGGTGTCGCCGGTCTCGCCCGAGTCGCCGGACTCGGCCTCGGAAGCCCCGTCCTCGCCGATGCCGAGGGCGATGGCCGAGCCGATGATCGCCGAGTTGGTGGCGGCGACGCTGGTGGTGGCTGCGCCCGTGGCGCCGGAGGCACCCGAGTCGCCGCTCCAGGCCACCGGCTTGGAGACACCGACGGCGCTGGCGTCGCCGGTGTCGCCCGAGTTGGTGGCGCTGGACTGGGCGGTGGAGGTGCCGCTGGCGGCGGAGGTGGCCGTCGGGGTGGCGGAGACGTCGGCTGCGCCGCCGGCGCCGCCGTTGGCCTCGCTGGTGGCCACCGTGTTGCCACCTGCGGCCAGGACGCTGCCATCGACGTCGGAGGCGACGATCAGGTTGCCGGCGCCGCCCGAAGCGTTGATGAGGGAGACATCGAGGTTGACGGCGGCGGCCTCGCCGCCCTCGCCGCCCTCGCCACCCTCGGCCAGGATGAACAGGGCGTTGTCGGCGTCGCCGGTGTCGCCCGAGGTCGAGACGGCGTCGGAGACGGCGCCCGAGTTGGCCCCGGCGAAGACGCCGCCGATCGCGGTGGTGTCGCCGGTGTCACCGGTCTCGCCCGACTCGCCGCTCTCGACGTCGCCGGAGAGGGTGACGGCCGTGCCGAGGGCGTTGGAGTTGGTGGCGGTGGGGGTGGCCTGGGCGGCGCCGGTTGCCCCGGACGCACCCGAGTTGCCGCTGACCGCGACCGGGCTCGACACCGCCGAGGCGGTGGCGTCGCCGGTGTCACCGGAGTTGGTGGCGCTGGACTGGGCGGTGGACGTGCCGCTGACCCCCGAGGTGGCCTGCGGGCTGGCGGTGATGTCGGCTGCCCCGCCGGCGCCGCCGTTGGCGGCGGCGGTGGCGACGGTGCTGCCGCCCACGGCCCGGACATCTCCGTCGACGTCGGCCCCGATGAGGACGTTGACTGCCGCACCCGAGAGGTCGAGACCGGCGATGCCGAGGTTGACGGCTGCCGCCTCGCCGCCCTCGCCGCCCTCGCCGCCGATGGCGATGGCGCCGACGGCGTTGCCGGCGTCGCCGCTGTCGCCCGACGCCGAGTCGGCGATGGAGAGGGCCCCGCTGCTGGCGGCCGCCTCGGCCACACCGATCGCGGTGGCGTCGCCCGTGTCACCGGACTCGCCCGAGTCGCCCGACTCGGTCTCCTCGCCGCCTACGGCGACGGCGGTGCCGGCGAGGCCGGTGTTCACCGCGGTGGGGCTGGACTGGGCCGCACCCGTGGCGCCGGTGGCGCCGGAATGGCCCGAAGCGGCGTAGGGGTTGGTGGCGGCGTTGGCCGTGGCGTCGCCCGTGTCACCGCTGTTGGTGGCGCTGGACTGGGCCGTGGAGGCACCCGTGGCCCCAGAGGCCGCCACCGGGGAGGCGGTGATGGTGGCGGCGCCGCCGTCGCCCCCGTTGGCCTCGGCGGTGGAGACGGTGCTGCCGCCGGTGGCGGAGACGTCGCCCTCGAGTTCGCTGCCGACGACCACGTTGAGAGCGCCGCCGGACACACCGATCAGGGCGGCATCGACGTTGACCGCCAGGGCCGTGCCGCCCTCGCCGCCCTCGCCGCCGGCGGCGAGCAGGAGGACGTCGTTGTCGGCGTCGCCCGTGTCGCCCGAGGTGGAGATGGCGCCGGAGTCGGCCCCGCTGTTGCTGAAGGCGGCGGCGGCGCCGAAGGAGAAGGCGTCACCCGTGTCGCCCGAGTCGCCCGAGTCGCCCGATTCGGCCTCGCCACCCACCGCGAGGGAGGTGCCGAGGACGTTCGAGGAGTTGGTGGCGGTGGGGTCGTTGGTGGCGGCGCCGGTGGAGCCGGTGGCCCCGGAGTTGCCCGAGCGAGCGGACGGCGTGGCCACCGCCACCGAGGTGGCGTCGCCCGTGTCGCCGCTGTTGGTGGCGCTGGACTGGGCGGTGGAGGCGCCGGTGCTGCCGCTGGTGGTGTGCGGGTTGGCGGTGATGCTGGCCGCCCCGCCGTCGCCGCCGTTGGCCTCGGCCGTGGCCACGCTGTTGCCGCCGGCGGCCAGGATGTTGGCCCCCTCGGCGTCGCCGAGGCCGGTGCCGAGCACGATGTTCACGGCCGGGCCGCCCGCACCGGAGATGGCTGCGCTGAGGCCGGGCTCGCCACCCTCGCCGCCGACGGCGACGAGGATCAGGTCGGTGTCGGCGTCGCCGGTGTCGCCCGAGCGGGCGGTGGCGAAGCTGGTGGCGCCCGAGTTGGCACCCGCCACGGCCTCCGCCCCGGCGGCGGCATTGCCGGTGGAACCGGAGTCACCGGAGTCGCCCGACTCGGCCTCGCCGCCGACTGCGATGGCGGCGCCGGTGGGCTGGGAGTTGACGGCGGTGGGGTTGGAGTCGGCGTCGCCGGTGTCGCCCGTGGTGCCCGAGTCGCCGGACGTCGCCGTGCCGGTGTCGTAGGCCCGGGCGGTGGCGTTGCCGGTGTTTCCGGTGTTGGTGGAGCTGGACTGGGCCGTTGCCGCACCCGAGCTGCCGCTGGTGGTGACCGGCATGGCCTCGATGCTGATTGCGCCGCCGTCGCCGGCTCCGGCAGTGGACGTGGCCACGCTGTCGCCGCCGACGGCGGTGGCCGCGGTCGCGTCGCTGCCCACGATCAGGTTGAGGGCCGCCCCGCCGTCGCCGGCGATGGCGATACCGCCGACGGCGACGCTGTCGCCGCCGAAGGCAGCAGCTTCCACCGAGGAGCCGGGCCCGGCGAGGACTGCGTTGACGGCGTCGCCACCGTCGCCGGCGATGGCGATGCCGAGGCCGCCGTCGCCGCCTTCGCCGCCTTCGAGGGCGAGGGCGAAGTCGTTGTTGGCATCACCGGTGGAGCCGGACACGGCGTCGGCCGCCGAAGTGGAACCGGTGTTGGAGTCGGCGAAGGCGCTGCCGCCGACGGCCAGGGCGTCGCCGGTGTCGCCCGAGTCGCCCGAGTCACCCGACTCGGCCTCGCCGCCGATGGCGGCGGCCGTGCCGAGGAGGGCGGTGTTGACCGCGGCCGGCTCGGCGAAGGCGTTGCCGGTGTCGCCGGTGTCGCCCGAGTTGCCGGAGGCGACCGAGCCGCCGCCGATGACGATGGCGTCGCCGGTGTTGCCGGAGTCACCCGAGTCGCCCGACTCGGCCTCGCCGCCGATGGCGACGGCCGTGCCGCCGATGGCGGAGTTCACCGCGCTGGGGCTGCTGAAGGCGTCGCCGGTGTCGCCGGTGTCGCCCGAGTCGCCCGACTTGGCCGAGGCGTTGGAGGTGGCGAGCGACGTGGCGTTGCCGGTGTCACCCGAGTTGGTGGAGCTGGACTGGGCCGTCGCCGCGCCGGAGCCGCCGGCGACGGTCTCGGGGGCGACGTCGAAGACGACCGAGCCGCCGTCGCCGCCGGCGTCGTCGACCACGGCGACGCTGTTGCCGCCGATGGCGGAGACGTCGACGTCGGAGCCGGCACCGGCCTCGATCTCGTTCACGGCGTCACCGCCGTCGTCGGCGAGGGCGAGGCCGAGGCCGCCGTCGCCGCCTTCGCCGCCGGTGAGGGCGACGTCGAGGTCGTTGTCGGCAGTGCCGCCGTCGCCTGACACGGAGTCGGCACGAGAGGCGGAGCCGGAGCTGGCCGAGCTGCCCGACGAGCTGAGGGCGCTGGCCGAGCCGGTGGCGCCCGAGTTGCCCGAGGAGCCGGAGGCGGCTGCGCCACCGAGGGCCAGAGCAGTGCCGAGGAGGGCGGTGTTGATGGCCGCCCCCTCGTTGACGGCGTCGCCGGTGTCGCCGGTGTCGCCCGAGTCACCCGAGGTGGCCGAGCCATTGGACAGGGCCTGGGAGGTGGCGTCGCCCGTGTCGCCGCTGTTGGTGGCGCTGGACTGGGCGGTGGAGGCGCCCGTGTCGCCGCTGGTGGCGACGGGCGTGGCCGTCAGCGTGGCTTCGCCGCCGTCGCCGCCGGTGACCTCGACGGTGCTGACGCTGCTGCCGCCGGTGGCGGAAGCGGTGATGTCGGCGCCGGTGCCGGCGTCGATGTCGTTCTCGGCCTCGCCGCCGTCGTCGGAGACGCCAACCGCAAGACCGCCGTCGCCACCTTCACCGGCCTCGACCTCGGCGTCGATGTCGTTGAGGGCGTTGCCGGTGTTGCCCGAGAGGGTGGTGGCCGACGATGCCGCGCCCGAGCTGGCGGCGCTGTTGGCCACGCCCGAGATGGCGGCCGCGCCGGTGTCGCCGGAGTCTCCGGAGTCGCCCGACTCAGTCGACCCGGCGACCACCAGGGCCGTGCCGGCCAGGCCGCTGTTGGTGGCGGTGGGACTGCCGTCGGCGTCGCCGGTGTCGCCGGTGTCACCCGAGTCGCCGGACTCGGCGGTGGGGCTGGTGGAAGCGGCCGAGGTGGCGTCGCCGGTGTCGCCGCTGTTGGTGGCGCTGGACTGGGCCTTGGTGACACCCGAGCCGCCGCTGGTGGCGCTGACGTCGGCCTCGAGGGTGGCGTCGCCACCCGCACCGCCGTCGGCGACCACAGTCGCGACCGACGGGCCGCCCGAGGCGGAGACGTCGATGTCGGCGTCGGTGCCGGCCTCGATGTCGTTCTCGGCCTCGCCGCCGTCGCCGGCCACCGCGACGGCCAGGCCGCCGTCGCCGCCCTCGCCGCCGTCGATGTCGGCGTCGAGGCTGTTGGTGGCGTCGCCGCTGTCGCCGGACGCCGAGCCGCTGCCCGATGCCGCGCCGGAGTTGGCCGCGCTGTCGGCCGTGGCGTCGGCGGAGGCGTCGCCGGTGTCACCGGAGTCGCCGGACGCGCCCGAGGAGGTGGTGCCTCCGACGGCGAGAGCGGTGCCGAGGGCTGCGGTGTTGACCGCGGTGGCGTGCCCAGTGGCGTCGCCGGTGTCCCCGGTGTCGCCCGAGTCGCCGGTTTCGGCCGTCGGGGAGGCGGTGGCCACCGAGATGGCGTCGCCGGTGTCACCGGTGTTGGTGGCGCTGGACTGGGCGGTCGCGGCGCCGGAGGCGCCCGAGGTGGCCCACAGGTCGATGGTGGCAGTGGCCTCGCCGCCGTCGCCGCCGTTGGAGTCGGACGTCGCCACGCTGGCGCCGCCGGCCGCCGAACCGGTCACGTCGACGTCGACGCCGTCGACGTCGTTCTCTGCCTCGCCGCCTTCACCGGACACGGCGATGGCCACCAGGCCGTCGCCGCCTTCGCCGCCCTCGAGGTCGAGGTCGAGGTCGTTGTCGGCGTCGCCCGAGTTGCCGCTGAGGGCGTCGGCGCGGGTGGCGGCACCGGAGTTGGACGAGCTGTCGGCCGAGCCGCTGGCCGAGGCGTCGCCGGTGGAGCCGCTGGCGCCCGAGTCGTCGCTCGAGGCGTCGGAGGGGGCGATGGCCACGGCCGTGCCGGCCAGGCCGGTGTTGGTGGCGGTGGCGTCGCCGATGGCGATGGCGGTGCCGAGGATGCCGTCGTTGGTGGCGACGGTGGTGAGCTCGTCGTCACCCTCGTCGCCCGAGCTGCCCGTGTCACCCGTGGAGGCCTCCGGGCTGGAGGTGGCAGAGGAGGCGGCGTCGCCGGTGTCGCCGTAGTTGGTGGTGCTGCCCTGGGCGACGGAGGAACCGGTGGCCCCGCTGGTCGCGGTGGGGGCAACGGTGGCGCTGGCGTCGCCGCCGGCACCGCCGCCCGAGGAGGCGACCGAGACCGAGGCGCCGCCGGTGGCGAACAGGTCGGCGTCGAGGTCGGTGGTGACCTCGACCTCGTTGGTGGCGTCGCCGCCCTCGTCGGAGAGAGCCACGGCCAGGCCGCCGTCGCCGCCCTCGCCCGCCTCGACGTCGAGGTCGAGGTCGTTGTCGGCGTCTCCGGTGTCGCCCGACAGGGAGTCGACGACCACGTTGGCGCCCGAGTTGGCGAAGCTGGTGGCAGCCCCGGTGGCGGTGGCGTCGCCGGAGTTGCCGCCCTCGCCGGCGTCGCCCGACTCAGCCTCGCCGCCCGAGTCGGCGGCGGAGTAGGCGTCGCCGGTGTGGCCCTTGTTGGTGGCACTGCCCTGGGCCCGGGCGTCGCCCGAGGCGCCGCTGGTGGCCGTGGGGGTGACCGTGAGGTCGGCGTCGCCGCCGTCGCCGCCGCCGGCCTGGCTGGTGGCCAACGATGCGCCGCCGATGGCGACTCCGGTGCCCTCGACCTCGTCGCCGTCGACGTCGTTCACAGCCTCGCCGCCCTCGTCGGAGACCGACACGGCCAGGCCGCCGTCGCCGCCCTCGCCCGCCTCGACGTCGAGCTCGAGGTCGTTGTCGGCGTCGCCGGTGTCGCCCGACAGGGCGCTGGCGGTGGTGCTGGCGCCCGAGCTGGCGAAGCTGGTGGCGGTGCCGGCGAGCGAGGCGCTGCCGGAGTCGCCGTCGTCGCCCGAGTCGCCGGTCTCGGCCTCGCCGCCGAAGTTGGCCTCCGACCACGCCGCCCCGGTGTGGCCGCTGTTGGTGGTGCTGCCCTGGGCCACGGAGGCGCCGGAGCCGCCGCTGGTGGCAGCGGCCGTGGTGTCGAGGTCGGCCGCGCCGCCGTCGCCGCCGTCGGCCTCGCTGGTGGCGAGCGAGGCGCCGCCCCGGGCCAGTGCGACACCGTCGATGTCGCCGCCCTCGATGTCGTTCTCGGCGTCGCCGCCGTCGTCGGAGACCGCCACGGCCAGGAGGCCGTCGCCGCCCTCGCCCGCCTCGACCTCGACGTCGAGGTCGTTGCTGGCGTCGCCGGTGTCGCCCGAGAGGGACGTCACGTCGACGTTGGCGCCGGAGTTGGCGAAGCTGGTGGCGGAACCTTCGATCTCGGCGTCGCCGGTGTCACCGGAGTCGCCCTCGTCGCCCTCGTCGGACGGGACGCCGATGGCGATCGCAGTGCCGCCGAGGGCGGTGTTGGTGGCCACGCCGTCGAACAGGGCGACAGCCGTGCCGAGGGTGCCGCTGTTGGTGGCGGTGGCGCCGTCGCCGGCGTCGCCCGAATCGCCGCCCTCGCCCGAATCGCCGGTCTCGGCGCTGGGGTCGGCGGTGGCGCTGGAGGTTGCGTTGCCGGTGGCGCCGGTGTTGGTGGCGCTGCCCTGGGCCCGGGCCGTGCCCGAGTCGCCGCTGGTGGCAGTGGGCGTGATGGTGGCGGTGGCGTCGCCGCCGGCACCGCCGTTGGAGGACGCCGTGGCCAGGCTCGAGCCGCCGGTGGCGACCGCGCTGCCCTCGATGTCGTCGCCGTCGATGTCGTTCTCGGCCTCGCCGCCGTCGTCGGAGATCGCCACGGCCAGGCCGCCGTCGCCGCCCTCGCCGCCGTCGATGTCGGCCACGAGGATGTTCGTGGCGTCGCCGGTGGAGCCGGACTCGCTGTCGGCGGAGACGTTGGCGCCGGAGTTGGCCGAGCTGTCGACCTCGGCCTCGGCCTCGGCGTCGCCCGTGTCGCCGCTGTCGCCGCCGTCGCCCGTCTCCGCACCCAGGGAGATGGCGATGGCCGTGCCGAACAGGCCGGAGTTGGTGGCCGTCGGGGTGGCGGTGGCGTCGCCCGAGTCGCCGCTGTCGCCCGAGTCGCCGGTCTCGGCAGTCGGGTCGGAGACGGCGCTGGAGCTGGCGTCGCCGGTGTCGCCGTAGTTGGTGGCGCTCGACTGGCCGAGCGCGACACCCGAGTCGCCGGAGGTGGCGGTGGGCGTGGCGGTGAGGGTGGCGTCGCCGCCGTCGGCCCCGTCGGCCGAGGCCACGGCCACGCTGGAGCCGCCGGTGGTGCCGCCCAGGCCGAAGCCCAGGCCCGGGAGGATGAGCAGACCGGTTCCGCCGCCTTCGCCCTCGGCGTCGCCGCCGTCACCGGCGATGGCCACGGCGAGCCCGCCGTCGCCGCCATCGCCGGACTCGACCTCGAGGATGTCGATGTTGGTCGCGTCGCCGGTGTCGCCCGAGGTGGCGTCGGCGTCGGAGCTGGCGCCGGAGTTGGCGGCCGAGGTGGCGTCGCCGTCGGCCTCGGCGTCACCGGTGTCGCCCGAGTCACCCGAGTCGCCCGACTCGGCCGGGCCGGCGATGGCGATGGCCGTGCCCAGGATTGCGGTGTTGGTGGCCGTGGGGGCGGAGGTGACGTCGCCCGTGTCACCGGTGTCGCCGGTGTCACCGGAGGTGGCGACGGGGCTGGATTCGGCTTCGGAGTAAGCGTCGCCGGTGTCGCCGGTGTTGGTGGCGCTGGACTGGGCCGTGGCTGCGCCGGAGGCGCCGCTGGTGGCGGTGGGGGTGGCGGTCAGGCTGGCGGTGCCGGCCGAGCCGCCGTTGGCGTCGGCCACGGCCACGCTGGACCCGGCGACCACGCCGAAGCCGAACAGGCCGATGGTGTCGTCGTCGCCTTCGACGTCGCCGCCGTCGCCGGCCACGCCGATGATCAGGCCGCCGTCGCCGCCGTCGGCACCCTCGGCCTCGGCCAGGGTGACGTTGGTGGCGTTGCCGGTGTCGCCCGACTCGGAGTCGGCCGAGGAGCTGGCGCCGGAGTTGGCGAAGCTGTCGGCGGAGCCGGTTGCCTCCGCGTCGCCGGAGTCGCCCGAGTCACCGGAGTCGCCTGACTCGGCGCCCAGGCTGACGGCGATGGCCGTGCCCAGTAGGGCGGTGTTGGTGGCGGAGGGGTTGGCGGTGACGTCGCCCGTGTCGCCGGTGTCGCCGGTGTCGCCGGAGGTGGCGACGGGGCTGGCGGTGGCGGAGGACCAGGCGTCGCCGGTGTCGCCGGTGTTGGTGGCGCTGGACTGGGCGGTGCTGGCGCCGGAGGCGCCGGAGGTGGCGACGGGGGTGACCGTGATGGTGGCGCTGCCGCCCGTGCCGCCCGTCGCGGAGCCGACCGAGACGCCGTCGAGGCCGATGAGGCCGCCGGTGGTGTCGCCCGCGCCGCCGCCGAGGGCGCCGAGGAACGTGACGTTGGTGGCGTTGCCCGTGTCGCCCGACAGGGCGTCCGCGTTGGAGTCGGCGCCCGAGTTGGCGACGCTCGCCGCGAAGCCCCGTGCGCTGGCGTTGCCGGAGTCGCCGGAGTTGCCGGAGTCACCGGAGGAGGTGGGTCCGCCCTCGCCGGCGCCGTTCAGCGGGCTGCCGAAGCCGGGGAAGAGGAGGGGGAGGCCGGGGCCGCCGCGGGCGCCGCCGCCGAAGGCGATGCCGAGGAGGCCGGTGTTGGTGGCGAAGGGGTTGTTGGAAGCGGCACCGCTGGAGCCGGGGGTGCCGGTGGTGCCGGAGGTGGAGACCGGGTTGGAGACGGCGGTCGAGGTGGCGTTGCCCGTGTCACCGGTGTTGGTGGCGCTGGACTGGCCGACAGCTGCACCGCTGGACCCGCTGGTGGCGGTGGGAGCGGCCGACACCGATGCGGCCCCACCCTGTCCGGCGCTGGCGGTGTTGACGGCGACGGTGCTGCCGTTGCCGCCTCCAACAGCCGTGGCCGCGATTCCGGCGCTGCCGCCCTGGCCGCCCTCGGCGACGATGCCGGTCACGTTGACGGCCGAGCCGGTGGAGCCGGAGCGGGCCGTGGCGGTGGACTGGGCGCCGCTGTTGGAGTTGCTGACGGCCCGGCCCACGGACGTGGCCTCGCCGCTCTCACCGGTGTCGGCGGGAGGGTCGTCCTGGGCCGCAGTATCGGCCACAGGCGCCAACGTGGTGGGCGTCTCGGCGGGCGTGTCCGCCACAGGCGTGCTGGTCGCCGTGGTGTCGTCCCCGGTGGAGGCCACCGGCGTGCTGACGGCTTCGGAGGTGGCGTCCGGCGGCGGCGCGTCCTGCCCGACCGCGGGGCCGGCCCCGATGAAGACCAGGATCGTCGCGGTCAGCGCCCCGATGAGGGCACTCCTCGACGTCGCTCGCTCTGCTCCCGCATTGCCGATTCTCATGCTCAATCCTTTTCGGTGTTGGACCTCGACGACCAAGTCAGGCAGACCACGGGCGATCCGGAGAGCGCCCGCTTGTAGCTGTGGTGCAGGACCGGAGTGCTGTCTCCGTGCACTTTCGGTCCCTGGGTGACGGTGTTGGGAGCCTCGCCCCCACCATCCGTCGACGTGTTGACCTGCCTTCGCTGCTCGTGCGAAGGCCCGCAGCCTGTCAGGCCGGAGGGGGGTGCCGCAAGCACCGTCGAAAGTGCCTCTGACGTGGCCCTTCGCGGTGCGAAAACGCTTCCGGTGATGGAGTTTGATGGAGTCGCCGGAGCCGCTGATGGAACCGGTCGGGAGGCGTCGCTGGCGGCCGGCGACGACGAGCGCGGCGCCGATCAGGAGGAGCAGCGCACCGAGCAGGGCCAGCAGGGCGGAGCTCGAACCGGTGCGGGCGAGGAGGGGGGCATCCGACCCGCCCTCGGAGGCGTGGGAGCCCTGGTGGACGGGGGCGGAGGGGCCGTCGACGGGGGCCGGACGGGCCTTCTCGCAAGCCCCGCCGGAGGCCGTCGAGTCGTCGACGGCCAGGGAGCAACCGGAGGCCACCGAGCCATGGGCGGCGATGGCGTCGCCGGAGGCCACGGAGCCGTCGTGGGCCACGCTGCAGCCCGACGCCACCGACCCCACCGACGCCCGGGCGCAGCCGGAGACGACCGAGGTGTCGTCGTGGGCGACACCCTCGCCGGACTCTGATCCCGTGTTGGAGTCGGCCGGGTCGGGCGCGTTGGAGTCGGCCATCTTGGAGTCGGCCATCTTGGAGTCGGGGGCGGCAGTGGTCAGGGAGGCACCGCGACCGGAGGCCCCAGCCCCGGCCTTGTCGGCCGGTCCCGCTCCTCCGGTGCCGGATGCCTCATCCGGACCACTGCCGCCGCCCGTCCCGCCCCCCGAGCCGCCGCCCGTCTCGGCGCTCGAGCCTCCACCTGTACCGCCACCCAAACCTTGTGTCGATGCGTCTGTCGCTGCGCCCTCGCCGGCGGCTGCCATTCCAACACCCAGCGGTGCGCCGGCGGTGAGGGCGCTGAGGGGGTCGGTCCCCAGCGCTTCGGCGGCGGGCGACTCGGCGCCCAGGAGCACCGCGGCCACGCCCAGGGGGGCGGTGTTGGAGGCGGTGGGCGTCGAGGTCGAGCCCCCGCTTCCGCCGCTGGAGCCGGTGCCGCCCGACGTCGAGGCCGGGAGGGCGGCGGCGTTGGAGACGCTGTCGCCGGTGGCGCCCGAGTTGGTGGCGCTGGTCTGCGCCTTCGCGCGGCCCGACCCGCCGCTGGTGGCCACCGGGCCGGCGACCACGTCGGCGTCGCCCCCGTCGCCGGCGTCGGCCGTGTTCACCGAGATCTCGGAGCCGGCCAGCTCGAGCAGGATCGTGTCGTCGCCCACCGCGTCGGTCACGGTGACGCTCCCGGCGCTGCCGGCGATGGCGAGCGAGGTGCCGGCGGTGTCGCCGCCCTCGCCGCCCTCGACGTCGGCCCCGATGCCGTTGGCCGCCCGGCCGGTGGCGCCGGAGAGGGAGTCGGCCCCGCTGCCGGCACCCGAGTTGGCACCGGAGCCGGCGCCGGCGTCGGAGGCGGCGGGGCCGGAGTCGCCCGAATCGCCCGAATCGCCCGCCTCCAGCTCGCCGGCGACGACCGCGGCCAGCCCGGCCAGGCCGCTGTTGGTGGCGGAGGCGATGACGGCGACCGGGCCGCTGCCGCCGGTGGACCCGGTATCGCCGGTGCGGGCCGCGGGGGCGGAGACGGCGCTCGACGTGGCGTCGCCGGTGGCGCCGGTGTTGGTGGCGCTGGACTGGGCGACCGAGTCGCCCGAGCGGCCGGAGGTGGCCGACGGGCTCAGGGTGAGGTTGGCGTCGCCGCCGTCGCCGCCGTCGGCCGAGCCGAGGGCGATCGACGATCCGGCGAAGGCGAGGATGGTGAGGCCGTCGCCGCCGGTGACCCCGAGGGTGACGTCGCCACCGGCATCGGAAACCGAGACGGCCGATCCGCCGGCGCTGCCCTCGCCGCCGTCGGCGTCGACCTCGATCTCGTTGGCTGCGGGCCCGCTGTCGCCCGACTGGGCGTCGGCGGCACCGGAGGCGCCCGAGTTGGCCGACGAGTCGGCCTCGCCCTCGGCCTCGGCGTCGCCCGTGTCGCCGGAATCGCCGGAGTCGCCCGACTCGCCCTCGCCCGCGACCACGACGGCGGTGCCCAAAAGGGCGGTGTTGGCCGAGGTGGCGGTGATGACCACGGTGCCGGTGGCGCCCGAGGGGCCCGAGCCGCCGCTGGTGGCGACCGGGCTGGAGGCGGCGCCGCTGATGGAGTCGCCGGTGTCGCCGCTGTTGGTGGCGCTGGACTGGGCGGTGGCCGAGCCGGTGGCGCCCGACGTGGCGACCGGGGCGACGGTGATGTCGGCGTCGCCGCCATCGCCGCCGTCGGCCCCGGCGACGGCGATGGACGAGCCGGCGGTGGCCAGCACGACCACCTGCTCGTCGCCGCCGGTGACGGTGACGTCGGCCGTGCCGCCGGTGCCCGAGGTGGCCAGGCCGGTGTCGCCGCCCTCGGCCCCTTCGCCGCCCTCGGCGTCGATCTCGATGGTGTTGGAGGCGGGGCCGGTGTCGCCCGAGGTGGCGTCGGACTCGGCCGCGCCGCCGGTGTTGGAGGTGGAGATGGCATCGCCGTCGGCGGCCGCGGCACCGGAGTCACCGCTGTCGCCCGAGTCGCCGGTTGCCGCCTCGCCCGCCCCGAGGGCGACGGAATTGCCCAATATGGCGGAATTTGAGGCGCCGAGGGTGAGGGCGACGGACCCGCTGGCGCCGGTGGAGCCGGTGTTGCCGGACCGGGCGAGGGGGTTGGAGGTGGCGCCGCCGGCGGCGTCGCCGGTGGCGCCGGTGTTGGTGGCGCTCGACTGGGCGGTGGCGGCACCCGAGTCGCCCGAGGTGGCGACCGGGGTCGCGGTGATGAAGACGTCGCCGCCGTCGCCGCCGGGAGCGTCGGTGATGGCGACCGACGAGCCGGCGGTGGTGAGGACGAGCGTGAGGCCGGTGCCGCCGGTGAGGGCGGAAGTGGCGTTGCCGCCGGTGTTGGAGACGGCGGTCGCCCCGTCGCCGCCGTCGGCCGGCTGGCCGCCCTCGGCGTCGATGTCGATCTCGTTGGACGCCCGGCCGCTGGCGCCGGAGTCGGCGTCGGCGATGGAGGTGGCCCCGGTGCCGGCGATGGAGCGGACGTCGGCTTCGGAGGTGGCGTCGCCCGTGCGGCCGGAGTCGCCGGAGTCCCCCGACTCGACCTCCGAGGCGGCGGCGGTGAGGGCCGAGCCGGTGACCGCCGGTGTGTTGGTGGCGGTGGCGGTGTTGGAGACCGCTCCGGTGGGCCCGGTGGCGCCGGAGTCGCCGGTGACGGAGACGGGGTTGGCGCGGGCGCCGCCGGTGGCGTCGCCCGTGTCACCGTCGTTGGTTGCGCTGGACTGGGCGGTGGCCGGGCCCGAGGCGCCGCTGGTGGCGACCGGGGCGGTGGTGATGGACACGTCGCCGCCGTCGCCCCCGCTCACGTCGACGGTGGCCACCGAGGAGCCGGCGGCGGTGAAGGCGACGGTGATACCTGCGTCGTCGGGAACTGGGCTGCCGGTGACGTCGGTGGTGGCGTCGCCGCCCGTGCCGGAGATGGCGATGGCGCCGTCGCCGCCCTCGGCCCCCTCGCCGCCCTCGGCCTCGATCTCGATCTCGTTGGACGCCCGGCCGCTGGTGGCGGAGTCGGCGTCGGACACCGAGGTGGCGCCGGTGCCGCTGATAGAGCGGACCTCGGCGTCGGAGGTGGCGTCGCCCGTGCGGCCGGAATCGCCGGAGTCGCCCGAGCCGGTCTCCGACCCGTCGCCCGCCACAACAGCGATGCCGAGGATGGCGCCGTTGGTCGCGCTCTGGGTGGAGGACGCGCCCCCGGTGGCGCCGGTGGGCCCGGACCCGCCCGATGTGGCGACCGGGTCGGCGGTGGCGTAGCCGGCCGCGTCGCCGGTGGCGCCGGTGTTGGTGGCGCTCGACTGGGCCTTGGCCGAACCGGAGGTGCCGGAGGTGGCGACCGGGGCGGCGGTGATGGTGACGTCGCCACCGTCGCCACCGCTGGCGTCGACCAGGGCGAGCGACGAGCCGCCGATGGTCTCGACGACCGTGACCCCGGCGCCCCCGGTGATGGTGGTGGTGGCGTCACCGGCGTCGACCGAGATGGCGGAGGCGTCGTCGCCGCCGTCGGCCCCCTCGCCGCCGTCGGCGTCGATCTCGATCTCGTTGGACGCCCGCCCGCTCTCGCCCGACCCGGCCTTGGCCACCGAGGCCGATCCGGTGCTGGCGATGGAGTCGACCTCGGCCTCGGCGGTGGCGTCGCCGGTGCGGCCGGAGTCACCGGAGTCGCCCGAGTCGGTTTCCCCGCCGCCGGCCAGGGCGACGCCGAGGATGGCGCTGTTGGAGGCGGTGCTGGTGGACGTGGCCGGGCCGGTGGCACCGGTGTCGCCCGACCGGCCGGAGCGGGCGACGGGGTTGGAGGAGGCGTGGCTGGACGAGTCGCCGGTGGCGCCGCTGTTGGTGGCGCTGGACTGGGCGACCGCGGGGCCGGACCCGCCGGAGACGGCGACCGGGCGGGCGGAGACGGTGACGTCGCCGCCGTCGCCGCCGCTGGCATCGATGGCTGCCACCGACGAGCCGGCGTGGGTGTCGACCAGCACGAACCCGTCGGCGCCGGTGACGTCGGTGGTGGCGTCGCCGCCGTCGCCCGAGATGGAGAGGGCACCGTTGCCGCCCTCGCCACCCTCGCCGCCCTCGACCTCGATGTTGATGTCGTTGATGGCAAGGCCGCTGTCGCCCGAGGTGGCCTTGGCCACCGACGTGGCGCCGGTGTCGGCGATGGAGAGGACTTCGGACTCGGCGGTGGCATCGCCGGTGCGGCCGGAGTCGCCGGAGTCGCCGGAGCCGGTCTCCCCGCCGCCGCCGGCGACGGCGACGCCGAGGATGGCGGTGTTGGAAGCGCGGTGGTTGGAGGTGGCGGAGCCGGTGGCACCGGTGGAGCCGGAGTCGCCCGAGGTGGCCACCGGGTTGGAGGAGGCCGAGCTGTGGGCGTCGCCCGTGTCGCCGCTGTTGGTGGCGCTGGACTGGGCGGTGGCGGGGCCGGACGTGCCCGAGATGGCGATCGGGCTCACGTCGACGGTGACGTCGCCGCCATCGCCGCCGCTCACGTCGACGGTGGCCACTGACGAGCCGCCTCGGGTGGAGGCCACGACCAGGCCGTCGCCGCTGATGTTCTGGGTGGCCGTCCCGGCGGTGCCGGCGATGCCGGTGCCGGTGCCGGCGTCGGCGCCCTCGCCGCCGATGGCGACCACGTCGACGTTGTTGACGGCCCGGCCCGAGTCACCCGAGACGGCCTCGGCCGACGAGTGGGCGCCGGTGTTGGCGACGGAGTCGACGTCGGCGGTGGAGGTGGCGTCGCCGGTGCGGCCGGAGTCGCCGGAATCGCCCGAGCCGGTCTCGCTGGCGTCGGCGGCGTCCTCGAACTCGTCGGCCAGATCGTCGAACTCGGCGCTCAGCGTGGCGGCGGTGCCCAGCAGGCCCGAGTTGGTGGCCGTGCCGGTGTCGGTGGAGGCGCCGGAGTTGCCGGTCGAGCCGGACGCGCCCGTGCGGGAGACGGGGGTGGTGGTGGCGTCACTGCCGGCGGCGCCGGTGTCGCCCGAGTTGGTGGCGCTCACCTGGGCGGTGGTGCTGCCCGACGAGCCGGTGACGGCCTGCGGGCTGCCGGAGGCGGTGACGTCGCCGCCGTCGCCGCCGGCGCCGTCGACCAGGGTGACGGTGGAGCCGCTGCCGGAGCCCAGGACCGCGGTGCCCAGGACGGGGGCGGCGGTGACGGCCACGCCGCCGGCGCCGGTGGAGAGCCCGGTGGCCGACCCGCCCTCGCCGCCCTCGCCGCCGATGCCGGCCACCAGCGAATCGTTGACGGCGGCGCCGGTGTCGCCCGAGCGGGCGTCGGCGCTGGCGTCGGCACCGGTGTTGGCGACCGAGTCGGCCCCCGCGTCGGCGGTGGCGGCACCGGTGCCGCCCGATCCGCCCGAGGTGCCCGAGCCGGCCTCGCCGTCGACCGCGACCGCGGTGCCGAGGATGCCGCTGTTGGTGGCGGTGCCGGTGCTGGAGGCGGGGCCGGTGGCGCCGGTGTCGCCCGAGCCGCCGGAGGTGGCGACCGGGTTGGACGTGGCCCGGCTGGAGGCGGGACCGGTGGTGCCCGAGTTGCTGGCGCTCGACTGGGCGGTGGCGGAGCCCGAGTTGCCGGAGATGGCGACCGGGCTGACGGTGGTGGTGACGTCGCCGCCGTCGCCGCCGCCGGCGTCGGCGTGGGCGACGGACGAGCCGGCGGTGGTGCCGACGGCGATGGTGCCGAACGTGCCGCCGACGACGTGGAGGGCGTTGCCGCCGGTGGCGGCCGGGGTGGTGGTGGCGACGGCGTCGCCGCCCTCGCCACCCTCGCCGCCGGCCCCGAGGACGACCGTGCGGTTGGTGGCGTCGCCGGTGTCGCCCGAGCGGGCGTTGGCGGCCGAGTGGGCGCCGGTGTTGGCCACGCTGCCGGCCTCACCCTCGGCGGTGGCGCTTCCGGAGTCGCCGGAGTCGCCGGAGCCGCCCGAGGTGGCGTCTCCCCCAGCTGCGAGGGCCGAGCCGAGGATCGAGGTGTTGGTGGCGACCGAGGTGCCGGTGGCCGACCCGGACGGGCCGGTGGTGCCCGAGCTGCCGGAGGAGGCGGCCGGGTTGGAGGAGGCGGTGGAGCGTGGCGGCGCCGGTGGTGCCGGAGTTGTCGGCGCTCGACTGGGCGGTGGCGTTGCCGGTGTTGCCGGTGACGGCCCGGGGGGTGACGGTGACGTCGATGTCGCCGCCGTCGCCGCCGCCGGCGTCGCTCAGGGCGATGGCCGAGCCGGCGGTGACCGTCGAGGTGAGGCTGGTGCCGGAGCCGGCGATGGTGGCCGAGGCGTCGCCCGCGGGGCCGGCGGCGACCGAGACGGCGGTGCCGTCGCCGGCGTCGCCGCCCTCGCCGCCGAAGGCGCCGACGATCGTGACGTTGGTGGCGTCGCCGCTGTCGCCCGAGCGGGCGTCGGCGACCGAGTTGGCGCCGGTGTTGGCCGTCGAGCCGGCGTTGCCGGTGGCGTCGGCGCCGCCGGTGTCGCCCGAGTTGCCCGACTGACCGGACGTCGCGTCTCCGCCGCCCGCCGCCGCCGCCCCGCCGAGGCCGGTGTTGGTGGCGGTGTTGTTGGAGGTGGCCGAGCCGGTGGGGCCGGAGTTGCCGGAGTTGCCGGAGCCGGCGCCCGGGTTGGAGGTGGCCGAGCTGTCGGCGTTGCCGGTGGTGCCCGAGTTGCTGGCGCTCGACTGGGCGACCGCGTCACCGGTGTTGCCGGTGATGGCGGTGGGCGAGACGTTGACCTTGACGTTGCCGCCGTTGCCGCCGGCCGTGATGGCGGTGGCGAGGCTGGAGCCGCCGGTGGTGATGACGTTGACGGCGCCCGCGTTGGGACCGATGACGGTGGAGGTGGCCGAGCCGGCGGTGCCCGACGTGGCGCTGGCCGAACCACCGTCCCCACCCTCGCCTCCCCGGCCGTTGACGAGGGTGAGGTTGGTGGCGTCGCCGCTGTCGCCCGTGTGGGCGGTGGCGGTCGAGTTGGCGCCGGTGTTGGCGGTGGAGTCGGCGTCGCCGTTGGCGTCGGCGCCGCCGGTATCGCCGCTGTCGCCGGAGCCGCCCGAGGTGGCGCCGGTGCCGGTCCCGCCGGCTGTTGCGCCGCCGAGGACGCCGCCGTTGGTGGCGGTGTTGTTGGAGTTGGCGTTGCCGGTGCCGCCGGTGCCGCCCGAGTTGCCCGAGTTGGCGGCCGGGTTGGAGGTCGAGCTGCTGTCGGCCGAGCCGGTGGTGCCGGAGTTGTTGGCGCTCGACTGGGCCGTGGCGTTGCCGGTCGTGCCGCCGCCGCTCGTGGCCGTCGGCGAGACCGTCACGTCGACGCTGCCGCCGTCGCCGCCGCCGGCGTCGGCCAGGGCCAGGCTGGAGCCGCCGACGGTGCGGACGGTGATGTCGCCGTCGCCCGTCCCGACGACCGTGTTGGTCGCGCTGCCGGCCGTCCCCGACACCGCGTTGGCCGTGCCACCGTCGCCGCCGGTGCCGCCCTGGCCGTTGACCGACGTGACGTTGGTGGCCGAGCCCGAGCCGCCGCTCGACGCGACCGGCGAGATGTTCACGTTGACGTTGCCGCCGTTGCCGCCGCCGGCGTCGGCGTGGGCGATGCTCGAGCCGCCGATGGCGATGCCGGTGACATTGCCGCTGCCGATGACCGTGTTGGTGGCGTCGCCTCCCGTGCCCGACTGGGCAGTGGCGTTGCCGGCGTTGCCGCCGTTGCCGCCGCGCACCGTCACGGTGGTGACGTTGGTGGCCGCGCCCCCGCTTCCGGTCTGGGCGGTGGCGTTGGAGTTGGCGCCGGTGTTGGCGACGCTGCCGGCGTCGCCGGTCGCGGTGGAGTCGCCGGTGCTGCCGGAGCCGCCGGAGTCGCCCGTGGTGGCCGAGCCCCCAGAACCGTTGCCGGAGTTGGAGGCCGCCGAACCCAACGGGCTTCCGTTGGCGCTGTTCGTGTCGGTGTTGGCGCCGCCGGTGGCACCAGATCCGTTGGACGAGCCGGAGCCCGATCCAGGACTGGTGTTGGCGTTGGACGACGCATCGCCGGTGCTTCCGGCGTTGGAGCTCGTGCTCCCCGCCGAGGTGGAGCCGGTACCGCTTGATCCCTGGTTTGCCGTAGGACTGCCGGTGACGTTCGAATTGCCACCGTTGCCGCCGCCTGCTCCGCCGAATCCCCTGCTCGTTCCTCCGACGGCAGTGCCGGTTGCGTCACCTCCGCCGACGGCGAGGGTGAGGCTGTTGGCACTGCCTGCAGTGCCACCTTGATGGTCACCGCCGACTGCTATCCCGTTCGCGGAACGGGCCTTGCCGACTGCGATGCACAGGTCGTCGGCGTTACCGCCACCGGGGCCACCGACCGCTGCGCAGTCGGCGTTGCCACGGATGGCGATGCCCAAGGTCTTCGCGTCGCCGCGGGACCCACCGAAGGCGGAGGCGGTGACGTTCCCGCCGATCGCGATCACCGTGCTCGACGAGTTGGGACTCGGAGCGGTTCCGCGGCCGTTGCCTTCGGCGTTGCATCCACGGCCGATCACGACCGTGAGGACATCTGAGAGACCGTTGTTGGTGACGGTGCGGCAGCGACCTTCACGGGTGAAGGTGACGCCGCTCCCGTCGTTGGAGCCATCGGAGCCGGCGGCCTCGCTGTCGGCCAGCAGCTCGGCGGCGGCGGCCCGCTCGGCCGGGCTCGACGAGTGCAGCGAGGAGCGGAGGGCGGAGGTGGCGATGGTGCCGTCGGCGCCGGGGATGGGGCCGACCGCAGCCGCGGCCGCGGCTGCGTCGAGGGCGGCGGTGCCGGCGGCGGCCGCGTCGGTCGTGGCCGGGGCGCCGGTGGACGACTCGGTGAGCACCGAGGAGGGCTCCGTCGGCGTGGTGGAGACCGACACCGTGTTGGTGGCCACCGTGGCCGCGGCCTCCTCGGCCTTGCGCTGCTTGTAGGTGTCGCTCTTGCGGACGATCACGATCGGCTCGGGGGCGGGCTCGGTGTTGGAGTCCGCGGCCGGCGTCCCGGGATCGGCCGGGTCTCCCGGGGGCGCAGTGTCGGCCGGGGCGGCAGGGTCGGTGGAGGGGCCCGGCGGGGTTTCGTCAGGGGCTTCGGTCGGGGCCGGCGCCTCCCCCGAGGGGGCCGGGTCGGCGACGGGCGCCTCGGCCTGGACCACCGTGGTGGTGGTGGCGGCGGGCGCATCAGATGCGGGCGCCTCTTGGGCCCGGACCGGCCCCGCACCCACCGTGAGCAGGAAGAACCCCGCCAGCAGACCCAGGAGCGCGACCCACCGCAGGGGCCTCACAACCACGGTCTCGGGGGTGTCGCGCAAGCGGTTTCGGACCTGCTCCTTGATGGAAAACGGGGCGCGAAGGGTGAAATCCCTCCGTTGATCTGGGGTGCTGTCTACCACGACTGGTGGGGGGTGACAAGCACCCCATCTGGCCTCTGACCTGCGCTTTCGCCCTGTTGGAAGCCTGTTGGACGACCAACGCGGCGCGTTGGAACGACGGTCAGCGCACGACCGGCCAGACCAGGGCCAACTCCAACGCCGGCAGCGCCTCGGAGCCGAGGTTGCGCAGGACGAGCGACACATCCTCCGGCCCCTCGACCGTCGCCGACATCCGGAGGCGTCCGCCGCCCTCCACGATGGCCACCGTCCGGGCTCCACCGGCACCGTCCCGGCCCGATCGGAGGGTCAACTGGGGCCGGGCGTTGCGGCCCTCGGCCGCCAGCTCGAAGGTGCCGCGGGCTGTCGGAACCACCTCGAAGGTCATCTCGCAGGCCCCTCCGGGGCAGTCGCCGGGGGTGCCGGGAGGCGGCAGCGGGGGGGTCACGATCGTCACCGAATCGCCGTCGGGACGGTAGGTGAAGGTCACCTCGGGCACTCGGATCGGCGTCGACGACGACCCTCCGACGGGCCGCAGGAGCACCCCCGCCGGCCCTCCATCAACACCGCCGTCGACCGTCAGATCGACTGTCCGATCGGACGTGGCGACCACGCAGCGGCCCGTTCCCGGCGACCCCGAGACGCCCCGGACGGGACACACCTCGACCCCCCCGGGGCCCTCCGGGAGGCCGCCCACGACGACCTTCACGAGGCCCTCGACGGGCCCCATCAGGACCCTCAGACCGGGGTCGCTCACGGGGGCGCCGAGGACGGTGAAGGCCACCGATCCGGGTCCGGGGGCGGGGCGGGAGGGGCTCACCGACGCCGGCCCGAGAGTCGTGTTGGAGGTCGGCGCAGTGGTCGCGACGGGGGTTTCGGAGGTCGTCGTCGGGGCCACGCGCGACCCTCCCCCGCCACCGCAGGAGGCCACCGCCAGGGCCGCCGCGCCGGCCGCCATCCACCGTCCGAGCCACCCCCCGGAACGAAGTGATGGAGCCTCCACACCGCGGTCGGGCAGGGCCCGAAACCACCCTTGCGACCCGCCGCCGCGATCACTTCTGGGGCGGTTCGACGCCGGCCGGGGAGCCCTCTCCGGGGGGCCCGGAGGGCCTGGCGGAGAGGTGCACACGGTCGTTCAGGGTAGGCGGGGACGGGCATCAGGGGTGGGCCCGGCTGGGATCGAACCAGCGACCGAGGGATTATGAGTCCCCTGCTCTGACCACTGAGCTACGGGCCCTGATGGTCGACGGGAGTGCGGGAATCCGATGGCTCCGGGGGTGGGACTCGAACCCACAACAAACGGCTTAACAGGCCGGTGCTCTGCCGATTGAGCTACCCCGGAAGGACTGGTCCAACGTACCAGCGCACGGCCGCCACTCCCCCGCCTACTCCTCGTCGAGGTAGTCGCGGAGCTTCTGGCTGCGGATGGGGTGGCGGAGCTTGGCGAGGGTCTTGGCCTCGATCTGGCGGATGCGCTCGCGGGTCACGCCGAACTCCCGACCCACCTCCTCGAGGGTGCGGACCTGCCCGTCCTCCAACCCGAAACGGAGCCGCACGACCTGCCGCTCGCGCTCGCTCAGCTCCTCCAACGCCTCCCCCACCGCCTCCGAGAGGAGGGCCCGGGCGGCGGCGTCGGCGGGGGCCACCGCCTGTTGGTCCTCGATGAAATCGCCCAGCGAGCTGTCGTCCTCCTGGCCCACCGGGGTCTCCAACGAGACCGGCTCCTGGGCGATGCGCTGGATCTCGCGCACCCGCGCCGGGAGCATGTCGACCTTGGCCGCCAGCTCCTCGACGGTGGGCTCGCGCCCCAGCTCCTGGAGCAGCACCCGCTGCATGCGCAACACGGTGTTGATGGTTTCGACCATGTGCACCGGGATCCGGATGGTGCGGGCCTGGTCGGCGATGGCCCGGGTGATGGCCTGGCGGATCCACCACGTGGCGTAGGTGGAGAACTTGAACCCCTTGGTGTGGTCGAACTTCTCGACCGCCCGGATGAGGCCCAAGTTGCCCTCCTGGATGAGGTCGAGGAACAGCAGACCCCGGCCCATGTGGCGCTTGGCGATGGACACGACGAGGCGCAGGTTGGCCTCGATGAGCTGCTTCTTGGCCTGGAATCCGTCGGCCACCAGGCGCTCCAAAGGGGCCGCCTCGCTGTCGGGGATGCCGTTGGGCCCGTAGGCGAACTCGAGGGCGGCGATCCCGGCCACCGCCTGCAGCCCGGCCTCGATGCGCTGGGCCAGGGCCACCTCCTGGGGACCGGTGAGCAGGCTGACCTTGCCGATCTCCTTGAGGTAGGTGCGGACCGGGTCGGACGACCCGCCCGCCCGGGGAGTCTCGCCCCGGGACCCCGGGGAGGCCCCGTCGCCGGCGGGACGCTCGGCGGCGCCCGATCGTTCAGCGCGGTCGGCCGCGGAATGGGGCGCCGCCGGCGGGCCCGGGCGGGGGGCACGGGGGGCACCGTTCACCGGCCCGAGAGAACCCGCGTCCGGGGCCAGGGGGAGCACGTCGTCGATCTCCTCGATGCTCTCGTCCAACTCGATCCCCTCGGCCGTCAGGCGGCGCCTGACGCTGTCGATCACCCCCCGGCTCAACTCGACATCCTTGAGCACGGTCATGACCTCGTCGACCGTGAGGACGCCGCGGGCTCGGCCCTTCGCCAACAGACCCTCGAAGGCCTCTGCCGGGAAGCTCACCGGATCCGGATGAGCCCCGTTCGTCTGGCTCAAACCTGTTGCTCCTCGAACCGGTCGACAAGCCAGCGTACCAACCGCCCGGTCGCCTCGATCACCGTGTCCGGGTTGCGCAGCTCCTCGACCGCCAACTTGAGCCACCCCATGTGGTCGGCATACCCCATGGGGTCGGCGGACAGGCGGGCGCTGGTGTCGAGATCGGCGATGGCCCGGCGGGCCGACTCCTCGGCCAGGCGGGCCATCACGTCGTCGGGGTCGGACTCGTCGTCCTCCACCGCCAGCCGCTGGAGGAGGGCGGCGGCGGGGGGCTCGGCCCCCTCGATGGCCTCGTGCAGCGTCGTCGACCGGCACAGGGCCCGGTAGGCGGCGAGGATGGTGGGGTCGGTGAACAGCACCTCGTGGAGGCGGGACGCCACCCGCTCCGGCTGGTGGACCGCCACCCGCAACGCCTCCCGCTCCGGCCCCGTCCGCTCCCGTCCCAAGAGCTCCGACCCACCACGATCCGACCCCCCACGATCCGACCCCCCACGATCCGATCCGCCACGACCCGATCCGGGCTCCCCGGGTCCCGACCGATCCGAGCCTGGGCGGTCCGATCTGGGCCTGTCCGGGGGCGGCGGGGGACGGCCCTCCAGCAGGCGTCGCAGGCGGTCGGCCGGGATGCGGACGCGGTCGGCCACCTGCATCACGTACTGGTCGCGGACGAGGTCGCTGGGGTGCTCCCGGACCACGGCCATGGCCGCCTCGGCCGCCTTGGCCCGGCCCTCGGCGGTGCGCAGCTCGGCCCCCGCGGTCGCCCGTTCGAGGCGGAAGGCGAGGAAGGGACGGGCGTCGTCGACCGCGGCCCGCAGGGCGTCGGGGTCGGACTGGGCCAGCTCGCCGGGGTCGGATCCCGGGGGCAGGGCGGCCACCGCGATGTCGACCTCGAAGCGGCGCTCCCACTCGTAGAACTTGGCCGCCGCGTTCTGGCCGGCGGCGTCCGCGTCGTAGGCCAGGACCACCCGGCGGGCGAAGTTCTTGAGCACCCGGAAGTGGTCCTCGGTGAGGGCCGTGCCGCAGGTGGCGACGGCCCGGGCCCGGCCCACGGTGGCCAGCCCGATGACGTCGGTGTAGCCCTCGCACACCACCACCTCGCCCGCCTCGACGATCGGCCCCTTGGCCCAGTTGAGGCCGTAGAGGGTGCGGCTCTTGGCGTAGAGGGCCGACTCGGGCGAGTTCTTGTACTTGGGGCCCTGGGCGCCGGGCAGGGCCCGCCCGCCGAAGCCGATGGCGTCGCCCCGCACGTCGAAGATCGGGAACAGCAGCCGGGCCCGGAACTCGTCCTGCTGGCGGCCGATGCTGTTGATCCGCCCCAGGCCGGCGTCGTGGAGGACGTCGGACGACACGCGCAGGGCCTTGCTCAGGGCGTCCCAGTCGTCCGGGGCCCAGCCCAGGCGGTAGGAGCGCACCACGTCGCCGTCGTAGCCCCGGCTGCGCAGGTAGGACCGGGCCGGCGCCGCGTCCCGCCCGGTGAGCAGGCGTTGGTGGTACCACTCGACGGCCTTCCCCATGGCCTCCAACAGGATCGCCCGCCGCTGGCGCTCCTGGGAGACGGCGACGGTGTCGTAGTGCACTTGGATGCCGGCCCGGGCCGCCAGCCGCTCCACCGCGTCGGCGAAGTCGAGGTGCTCCACCTCCTGTACGAAGCGGATGGCATCGCCCCCGGCCCCGCAGCCGAAGCAGTAGTACAGCCCCTCTTCGGCGTTGACCGAGAACGACCCCGACTTCTCGGTGTGGAACGGGCACAGCCCCACCCACCGCCGCCCCACCCGCTTGAGGGCGATGTGCTCGGAGGCGACGGCCACGAAGTCGGTGGCCGCCCGCACCCGGGCGATGTCGTCGGCGACGATCCCCATGCCCTCACAGTCTCGCGGTTCCCCGAGGCCTACGCGCCGGGTCGGAACCGCCGCCACGAACGTCTTTAAGGATATTCTGGAAATTACTTGCTAGTGTTGGCCCTCTTGGGTAGACCTGGATGGGGCGCTCCCATCTCCCACCACAACCGTGCGCCTCCAGAGGAGAGCACCATGAAGCAGCACCCTCACACCACAGCCCGCAGGGGCATCCTGGCCGGGGCCGTGATCCTGGTCCTGGGCGGGTTCAGCGGGGCGACGCCGGCCTTCGCCGCCGTCAACTGCGTTGCCAGCCTGGGCGTGACCCAGACCCCGACCACCGTGACCGGCACCATCGGCAACGACACCATCGACTGCGGCGGGGCCGAGCCGGGCAAGACGGTCAACGGAGGCGGCGGGAACGACACCATCACCGGCACCGTGTTCGTCGACAGCATCAACGGGGAGGCCGGGAACGACACGCTGACCGGCGGCATCGGCAACGACAACCTGACCGGCGGCCTCGGCAACGACACCATGACCGGCAGCGCGGGCAACGACGTCCTGACCGGCGGTTTCGGCGACGACACCATGACCGGCAGCGAGGGCGACGACGTCCTGCGGGGCGAGGCCAACGACGACACGGTCAACGGTGGTGTGGGCGGCGACTACCTGAATGGTGGCCCCGGCACCGACATCCTCCGCGGTGACGCCGGGAACGACACCCTGACCGGGCCACCCCTCGACCTGAGCCCGGACACGGTCGACGGCGGGGCGGGCACCGACTTCTGTGCGCGTCCCCTCCCCCTCGAGCCATTCGCAGACGTCCTCACGGCCTGCAATCCGTAGGCACCCTGCGACATCCATAAGGGCACGTCGGCGCCGGCTCGGGCCCAGCCCCGGGCCGGCGCCGTGCCGTGGGCCGATGCCGTGGGCCGACGCCGTGGGCCGACGCCGTGGGCCGACGCCGGGTCAGCCCTTGGCGCCCCCGGTGAAGTTCCAGGAGGCGAGGCGCAGGCTGGGGACGTGGGCGGTGGCGTTCCAGATCTCGTACAGGCGGGCGTCGTCGCCCACCCCCAGCACGTTGCCCGGGCCGAGCGCGTCCACGTAGGACTGGGTGAAGCGGAGGTTGCCGACCGCGCCCACGATCTTGCCCTTCTCCACCAGGAACGTGCCGTTGCGGGTGAGGCCGGTGACCACCTGGGTCTTGGGGTCGAGGATGCGGGTGTACCAGAAGTCGGTGACCAGCAGGCCCCGCTCGACGTCGGCGACCAGCTCCTCGGGCGACTCGTCCCCGCCGGCCAGGAACAGGCTGGTGGGCATGGGGCCGCTCACCTCGCCCCCGGGCACGGCGTGGCCCGAGCTGCGGGTGCCGGCCCGCTTGGCGGTGCGGCGGTCGTGCACCAGGGCCCGGCAGACGCCCTCCCGCACCAGCACCCGCTGCGACTTGGGGGTGCCCTCGGCGTCGAAGGAGACGCCGATGGCCCGGGGGTCGTTGACGTCGTCCCAGATGTCGATGGACTCATCCAACAGGGCCGCCTTGGGCTTGATCCACGACCGGCCCTCGGCGTAGGTCTTGGCGTTGAACCCGTCGCTCAGGAACTCCAACATGTCGGCCACGCACGCCGGCTCCAACACCACCTGGTACTGACCGGGCTCGATGTCGACCGGGTTGGCCGCGGCCCGGGCCCGCTCGGCGGCCAGGCGTCCGGCGGCGGCCCCGTCGAGCTCGGACAGGCGGGGGGCGAACTGCCAGCCCCGGCTGTCGGACGTGGGCGTGCGCTGGATGGCGTCGACCGCGGCCATGCTGGCCCGCCCCCCGGCCCGGTGCTGGGCGTTGTTGGCGAAGTAGATGTCCCACCCGCTGGTGGCGCAGTACCCGGCGGCGCGCATGTCGCCCGAGTCGTCGTCGCCGCCGGCCGCGTCCACGAAGTCCTTCACCACCTGGGCCCGGGCCGCGGGCTCGGACAGGTGGGTGCCGGCGTCGAAGCGGTCGTCCTCCAGGGTGAGCCACGCGGTGGGCGGGGCCAGGCCGGGCCAGTCGGGATCGACCGGCCGCAGGCGGGCCGCCTCGAGGGTCTCGTCGACCAGGCGGGACAGGCTCTCGTGGTCGAGGCGGTTGGTGCTCCCGGAGGCGGCCCGGCCGTCGACGACCAGCTTGAGGCGGGCCCACTGGTGGTCCTCGGCCACGTTCTGGTGGATGAACGAGTTGGCGAACCGGGTGAGGGCGGTGCGGCCCTCGCTGACCGTGACCTCGGCCTCGGCCCGATCGGCGACGATCATCAGCACCTCGAACGCCTTGTCCCGCAGGTCCACTAGACGGTCATCCCTTCAGCCCCGCACGCCGACCCGCACCGCCTTGAAGCGGGCCGGGGCGGACGGGTGGCCGGTGTGGCCCACCTGCGACGGCTGGCCCTTGCCGCAGTTGGGCGTCCCCCAGAAGATCCACTCGCCCGGGCCCTTGCCCCCGAGCATGTCCAGCGAGCCCCAGAACCGGGGCGTGATGCCGGTGTAGGTGGGGTTGCGCACCAGCCGTCCGAGCTTGCCGCCCTTGATCTCCCGGCCCATCTCGCATCCGAACTGGAAGTTGAGGCGCTTGTCGTCGATCGACCACGACCGGTTGGTCTCCATGTAGATGCCGTCGTCGGTGGCGGCGATCATCTCCTCCAGCGTCGACTCCCCCGGCAGCAGCCCCACGTTGGTCATACGCACCATGGGGATGCGGCCGAAGCCGTCCGAGCGCACCATCCCGCCCGGGGGCAGGCCGGCGATGGCGGACGAGTCCCGCCCCGAGAGGACACCCACCCACCGGCCCTCCTTGACGATGTCGACCCGCTGGGCGGGCGTGCCCTCGTCGTCGAAGCCGAACTAGCCCAGGGCGCCGGGGAGGGTGGCGTCGGCGGTGATGTTCATGAGCTCCGAGCCGTAGCGCATGGTGCCGAGCTGGGCCAGGTCGAGGAACGAGGTGCCGGCGAAGGCCGCCTCCCATCCGAGGATGCGATCGAGCTCGATGGCGTGGCCCACCGACTCGTGGATCTGCAGGGCCAGCTGCTCGCTGCCCAGGATGAGGTCGACGGTGCCCGCCTCGCACTCCGGCGCCCGCAGCAGCTCGACCGCCTCCTCGGCGATGCGGACCGCGTTGGCCGGCAGATCGGCCTCCCGCACCAGCTCGTAGCCCCGGAGGCCGTACTGGCCGCCGATGCCGCCGTACGACCGGCGCTGGGTCTCCCGCTCCCCCACCGCGGTGGCGCTCATCGCCGTGCCGCACTCGACCAGGTGCTGGGAGATGCGGTGGCCCTGGCTGGACACGAACCACTTCTCGGTGTCCCAGGCCACGATCATGGCGTCGGCCACCGAGATGCCCTCGACGTCGGCCATGGCGTTGGTGACGTCGACCAGCAGGTCACCCTTCTCCGACAGCGACACCGACGCCGGGTGCTCCTGCCATCCCGAGTCCCAGTGGGCCTGCTGGACGGGCACGTCGGACAGCTCCAACGCCGGCCCCGGCACCATGGCCGACGCCCGGGCGATCTCGGCCGCCTGGTGCCCGGCGTTGCGGGCCTGGGCGTCGGACGGGTCGGCGACCGCGAAGAAGCCCCACGACGACCCCACCAGGGCCCGCACCCCCACCCCCGCCGACTGCGACCGGGACACCTGCTCGAGGATGCCGTCGGTGGCCGACAGGTCCTCGGTGCCGATCACCATGCCCCGGGCGTCGGCGTAGGTGGCCCCCGCCGCCAGCGCGGCCTCGACCGCGGCCGTGGCGACGTCGAACATCTGTCGGACCCTACTTGCCCACGAACTGGTGACATCTCGGGGCGTCCTGGCGCCCCACAACGTCACCGGTTGGCGGAGGCGGGCGAACCGGTGACACTCGGGGGCGTCCTGGCGCCCCACAACGTCACCGGTTGGCGGAGGCGGGCGAACCGGTGACACTCGGGGGCGTCCTGGCGCCCCACAACGTCACCGGTTGGCGGAGGCGGGGGTCAGCCTCCCGAGGATGGCCTGGGCCGCGGCCAGGCGGGCGATCGGCACCCGGAACGGCGAGCACGACACGTAGTCGAGGCCGGCCTCCCAGAACAGGGCGATCGACTCGGGGTCGCCGCCGTGCTCGCCGCACACGCCCAGCTTCAACCCCGGCTTGGTGGCCCGGCCCCGGGCGGCGCCCATCTTGACCAGCTCCCCGACGCCGCCCCGGTCGATGGTCTCGAACGGGTTGCGCTTGAGCAGGCCTTCCTCCAGGTAGAGCGACATGATCCGGCCCTCGATGTCGTCGCGGCTGAAGCCGAACGTCATCTGGGTGAGGTCGTTGGTGCCGAAGGAGAAGAAGTCGGCCTCCTCCGCGATCTCGTCGGCCCGGATGGCGGCTCGGGGCGTCTCGATCATGGTGCCGATGGTGACCTCAACCGGCCGGTCGATCCCCTCGGTCGCGGCCGCCACCGCCTCCTCCACCCAGCCCCGGGCCAGGCCCAGCTCCTCCCGGCTGACCGTCAGGGGGATCATGATCTCCACCACCGGACGGCCGCCCGCCGCCACCCGTTCGGCCGCCGCCTCCATCAGGGCCCGCACCTGCATGGCGTAGAGGCCGGGCTTGACCACGCCCAGGCGGACGCCTCGGGTGCCCAGCATGGGGTTGAACTCGTGCCAGTACTGGGCCGCCTTGAGCTGGCGCTGCTCCTCGGCGGACAGGGCGGTGCCGCCGGCCTGCTTGACCAGCAGGTCCTCGGCGCGGGGCAGGAACTCGTGGAGGGGCGGGTCGAGCAGGCGGACGGTGACGGGCAGGCCGTCCATCGCCTCCAGCACCTCGAGGAAGTCGGCCTTCTGGGCCTGGCGCAGCTGCTCGAGGGCGGCTTCCTCGTCCTCCGGGGTGTCGGCCATGATCATGGCCCGGACCACCGGCAGGCGGTCGCCCAGGAACATGTGCTCGGTGCGGCACAGCCCGATGCCCTCGGCCCCGAACTGGCGGGCGTTGGCCGCGTCGGGCCCGGTGTCGGCGTTGGCCCGCACCGCCATCTTGCCCGCCCGAACGTCATCGGCCCAGGTCAGAAGGGTCTTGAACTCGTCCGGCGGGTCGGCCAGGGTGACCGGGACCTCGCCCAGGATCACGGTGCCGGTGGTGCCGTCGACGGAGATGGCGTCGCCCTCGTACACCGTCACCCCGCCCGCGGTGAAGCTCTTGCCGCTGATCTGGATCGACTCCGCGCCCACGACCGCGGGCTTGCCCCATCCCCTGGCCACCACGGCGGCGTGGCTCACCAGCCCGCCCCGGGAGGTGAGGATTCCCTCGGCCACGATCATGCCGTGCACGTCCTCGGGCGACGTCTCGGTGCGCACCAGCACCACGTGCTCGCCCCGCTCGGCGGCGGCGGCCGCGTCGTCGGCGCTGAAGTAGGCCCGGCCCACGGCCGCCCCCGGGGAGGCGGCCAGGCCCTTGGCGATGACGGGGGCGTCGGTCTTGGCGAACTGGGGGTGGAGGACGCCCTCCAGGTGGTCGCCCGTCACCCGCATGATCGCCTCCTCCCGGGTGAGGTTCATGCGGTCGTCGGTGGTCATGTCGACGGCCATGCGCAGGGCGGCGGCCCCGGTGCGCTTGCCCACCCGGGTCTGGAGCATCCAGAGCTTGCCCTGCTCGATGGTGAACTCGGTGTCGCACATGTCGCGGTAGTGGCGCTCGAGGCGCTCGAAGATGGATTCCAGCTCGTGGTAGATGGCGGGGAAGGTCGTCTTCAGGTCGGACAGGGGCAGGGTGTTGCGGATACCGGCGACCACGTCCTCGCCCTGGGCGTTGATGAGGAAGTCGCCGTAGGACCCGGCTCTGCCCGTGGCCGGGTCGCGGGTGAACCCGACGCCGGTGCCCGAGTTGTCGTCCCGGTTGCCGAACACCATCGACTGCACGTTGACGGCCGTGCCCAGGTCGTGGGCGATGCGCTCCCGCACCCGGTAGGCCACCGCCCGGGCCCCGCCCCACGAGCCGAAGACGGCCTCGATGGCCCCTCTGAGCTGGTCTTTCGGGTCCTGGGGGAACGGCTGGCCGGTGTGCTTCTCGACGATGGCCTTGAAGTCGGTGGCCATGTCGGCCAGCTCGTGGGCCGGGATCTCGGCGTCGCTGTCGACCCCCGACCGCCGCTTGCCCTCCTCGAAGCGCTCGTCGAAGTGCTCGCCGGGGACGCCGAGGACGATGCGTCCGTACATCTGGACGAACCGGCGGTAGCTGTCGTAGGCGAAGCGCTCGTCGTCGGTCTGCTTGGCCAGGCCCCGCACCGACTCGTCGTTGAGGCCCAGGTTGAGAACGGTGTCCATCATCCCGGGCATGGAGAACTTGGCGCCCGACCGCACGCTGACCAGCAGCGGGTCGTCGGCGTCGCCCAGGGCCTTGCCCATCGACGCCTCCAGGCGCTCGAGGGCGTCGGCCACCTCCTCGGACAGCCCCTCGGGCCAGCCCGCGTCCATGTAGGCCCGGCAGGCGTCGGTGGTGATGGTGAAGCCGTGGGGTACCGGCAGGTCGAGCACCGACGTCATCTCGGCCAGGTTCGCCCCCTTGCCTCCGAGGAGGTCCTTCAGGCTCATGGGGGGCTTGACGTGGGCGTGGGAGAAGTCGAAGACGTACGTCACGAGCGGTCAGCCTAATTGGGGGCCACTGGTAGCGTTCGCCCCATGGGTGACGCAGGCGCTGACAACCGTGTGGCGATCGTCAACGAGCACATGCGGCTGGAGAACGCCTACGAGTTCGATGCCTGCGCGGGGACGTTCCACCACGCCCGGTACGAGGTCGTCCCCACCGACGAGGTGTACGACGGGCTGGAGGCGGTCGGCGGCTTCCTCGAACAGAACCGCAAGGCGTTCCCCGACTTCGTCTTCGCCCCGACCCGTGTGTCGGGAGGAGCCGACGCCGTCCTGGTGGAGGGCCGCTTCACCGGCACCCAACAGGGCACGTGGCGGGGCCTTCCTCCCACTGGCCGCAAGGTCGACTTCGCCATGGCCCTCGTCTTCGAGTTCGACGGCGACCGGATGGTGAACGAGCGGGTCTACTTCAACCTGGGCTCGCCGCTGCAACAGCTGGGCGTGGCCGACGACCCCAACAGCCTGCGGGGCAAGCTCACCCTCGTGCTGACCCACCCGCTGGTCATCATGAAGGCCGCGGTGCGGGGGGTGTTCTCCCGCTTCAGGCGTCGGTAAGGGTGGCGATGTCGACGGGGACGTTCGTCCTCAGTCGCTCGATGAGGGCTCGGGTGGTGGGGTCGGCCAGGTAGTAGTTGTGGCCGTTGACGACGCCCGGTGGCCGGGGGCGTTCGAGGGGGACAGGCGGCGGCTCGGGGTCGGGTACAAGGTCAGGCCGGGGATCGGGGAGCTGCTTGTCGAACCAGGCGGCGGTTTGGCGCGGCGTCTGGCTCCGGGCCCGGGCCCGGGCCGACGACCGGGCCGCTGATGGGGTCGGTGGCGCGGAACAGGTTCCACCACCGGCCGCCGCTCGCCTCGATCCGCCGGGCCGTGTCCCGCCGCTGGTCGGGGCCGAAGTAGGCGGGGAACATCGAGGCGTAGAGGCTGCCCACGGGTGAACCGAAGCCCAGCAGCGAGACCGGGCCGCCGTCGGGGGCACGGCGCAGCTCGGCGCCGACCGCGGCCAGGGCGAGCACCGAGCCCTGGCTGTGACCGGCGACCACCAGCGGGCGGTCGGCCCGCCGGCGGCGGCGGATGACCCACCGCAGCTCGGGCACCGCCCGCTCGGAGTAGGGCGGCACCGCCAGGGGATGGAACCGGCGGGGCCAGAACGTCAGGACGTCCCACACGTTGCCCAGCACCTGGGCCGCGGCGCCGTCGCGGGGGCGCCGGAGCACGCCCACGATGGCCAGCGGGATGGCGCCCAGGACCAGCCCCACCACCTCCTGGGCGGCGTTGCCCTCCACCCGGTACCCCTCGTACCAACCCACCAGCCCCTTGTCCGCCAGGTCGCCCGCTTGGACGACGAAGAAGGCGACCAGGCTGGCCATGAAGCCGAGGGCGAGCAGGCTGGCCACCGTCGGCGTCGAGCGGACCAGGCGAGGGCCGAGCCGGGGCGGGGGGTCGTAGCCGGGCCGGGCCGGCGACCGGAGGCCGACGGCCGCGGCCAACACCAGCACCGCGATCGTGCCGGCAAGGGCGCCGTAGAGGAAGTGGTCGCCCAGGGCCAGCTCGGCCCCGCTCACGAGCGGACCGGCACCGTCCCCGTCGGGCCACTTCGACAGGCGCTCGACCAGGGTGATGCCGAGCCCGATGAAGGCGGCGTGGCACAGGACGGTGCCGATGGTGGCGGTGGCCGCGCGCCGGAAGTCCCTGGTGACGAGGGTCGTCAGCCACCAGACGAGGAGCAGGAGGCCCTGGGTCAGCCCGAGGACGACCAATCCGACGCCGATGGAGGACACCGTCGCCGTCACCGTCGCGGTGGCCGTCGTCGACCCGCCGGCGCCCGGCAGCCGGCGGTCGACGAAGCCCAGTGCCACGACCGCGACCGCCCCGGCCACCGCCACCACCATGTGGCGCCGCACCAGCCTCGAGTACGCACGCTCGTGGCCGAAGAACCGAGGGTCGGTGACCTCGGTGCCCTCGTCCCAGTCGACAGCCGTCTCGCCCAGGCTGCGCCCCTCGAAGGCGGCGCCCGACCGGCGGTTGACCTTCCACAGGGCATAGAGCACCACCGCGAACGCCAGGTGGGCGAGGGGGAGCCCGGCCCGGCGGACGATGTCCTCCAGGGGGCCGACCAGGTCGGTGCCCGCCAGTCGGTCGCGCCACTGCCTCCCCACCAGGTCGAGCAGCACGTACCCGAGCCAGCCGACATAGGTGAGCGTGCCGAGGCCGGCCACCACGTGCATGAGGGCCCGCGACCGACGGCCGGCGCCCGGCTTGTGGGTCCAACCGGCCGCGTTGAGCACGGTGAGGGGCAGGTAGACGACCCACAGCGCCTTGAGGGTGGAGCCGAGGGTCAGGCCGCCCCACTCGTAGGCCTCGATCCCGTGGTCGTCGGGCCGGCGCATCACCCGGGTGCTGGTGTCGGCCGGCACCTGGGTGAGCACCCCCTCGGGCGCGGTCGCGCCCGATGACCGGTCGGGCCCAGTCGGGTCGGTGACTGGATCGGGGCCCAGCGTCTCGGTGTCGTCGTCGGACAGGACGCCCAGGATCTTGCGCCCCTGGGGCCCGCCCACGCCGTGGACCCGCACCTGCCAGGCGGCGGGGTCGACCGTCACCCGACAATCCTCGCGCCGGGCGGCCGTCCGGCAGTGGGATGGCGCCCGGCCTCAGGCCGAGAGCCGCTCCCGGAGGTACTCGACCACGCGGTCGATCGGCACCCGGTCCTGGGCCAGGGTGTCGCGGTCGCGGACGGTGACCGCCTTGTCGTCGAGCGTCTCGAAGTCGATGGTGACGCAGTAGGGCGTGCCCGCTTCGTCCTGGCGGCGGTAGCGGCGGCCGATCGACTGGGTCTCGTCGTAGTCGCACATGAAGTGGACCTTGAGCCGGTCGTAGACCTCCCTGGCCGTCGGCGTGAGGGTGTCCTTGCGGGACAGCGGCAGGATCGCCACCTTGATGGGCGCCAGCCGGTGGTGCAGGCGGAGCACGGTGCGGGCCTCCCCGCCCACCTCGTCCTCGTCGTAGGCGGCCAGGAGGAAGGCCATCATCGAGCGGCCCACCCCGGCCGCGGGCTCGATCACGTGGGGCACGTAGCGCTCGTTCGACGCCTGGTCGTAGTACTCGAGCCGCTCGCCCGAGAACTTGGCGTGCTGGGTGAGGTCGTAGTCGGTGCGGTTGGCGATGCCCTCCAGCTCGCCCCATCCCCATGGGTAGAGGAACTCCACGTCGGCGGTGCCGGCCGAGTAGTGGGAGAGCTCCTCGGGGTCGTGGTGGCGCAGGCGCAGGGACTCGGCCGGCATGCCGAGGTCGGTGTACCAACGCAGCCGCTCCTCGCACCAGTACTCGAACCACTGCTGGCCCTGGTCGGGCGGGACGAAGTACTCCATCTCCATCTGCTCGAACTCGCGCGTGCGGAAGATGAAGTTGCCGGGGGTGATCTCGTTGCGGAACGACTTGCCCTGCTGGGCGATGCCGAACGGCGGCTTCTTGCGGCTGGTCTGGACCACGTTGGCGAAGTTGACGAAGATGCCCTGCGCCGTCTCCGGGCGCAGGTAGGCGACGGCCGCGTCGTCCTCCACCGGCCCCACGTGGGTCTTGAACATCAGGTTGAACGGGCGGGCCTCGGTGAGGTCGTGCGAACCGCACTTGGGGCAGGCGTCGCCGATCTGGTCGGCCCGCCACCGCTCCTTGCAGTTGCGGCAGTCGACCAGGGGGTCGGTGAAGGTGGCCAGGTGCCCACTGGCCTCCCACACCCGCGGCGCCATCAGGATGGCGGCGTCGAGTCCAACGATGTCGTCGCGCTCCTGGACCATCGCCCGCCACCAGGCGTCCATCACGTTGCGCTTGAGAAGCACGCCAAGGGGGCCGTAGTCGTAGGTGGACCGGAACCCGCCGTAGATCTCGCTCGACGGGAACACGAAGCCCCGGCGCTTGGCCAGGTTGACGACCTTCTCGGTCAGATCCGGCATCCGGACGAGCGTACTGGCCGGTCATGCCGCCACCGACAGGATTCGCCGGGCGGCCGCGACGAGCTCGCGCCCGTCGGACGCGTCCTCGGGCGTCGCCCTCAGCACCCGCCACCCCACCGCGGCCAGCCGGATGTCGCGCAGCCGGTCGCTCCGGAACGGCCCTCGCCCGGCGTGCCACCGGAAGCTGTCGAGCTCGATCGCCAGCCTGGCCCACGGATAGGCCAGGTCGACCCGGGCGATCAACTCGCCGTCGACCCAGATCTCGTACTGCCGCACCGGCGGGGGCAGGCCGGCGTCGACCAGTACCCGCACGATCCGCATCTCGGCCACATTCGCCGGAACCCCCTCGCCGTCCCACATATCGAGGATCGCCCGCAGGACAGTCATCCCCCGCCTCGACGCCGAGCTGTCGAGTCTCCGGACGAGCTTGTCGAGTTCCACCATCCGCCGGCAGAGAACATCGTCGACCGCTTCCTCCAACAACTCGGGGCGAACCCGTGACGCGAGGTCGAGCAGCGTCCGGAGGGGGCGGGTGACTGGGATCCGGTCGTGGACAGTGAGGTCGGCGGGCGGGAGGTGGACAGATCGGTGGACGGTCGCCAAGGAGTTGCGGGCGCTGCGTCCCGCCGCCACCGTGAGCTCGAGAGGTCCCGGACGAAAGCCCGAGAACCCCCACAAGGCGGCGGCCGTGCGGTGGGAGACGAACGCCTGTGGCCCGGCGATCAGGCACGCAGCCAACGCCCGCTGTCGCCACGTCACCGGGACCCCCGCCAGGCGGTAGACGCCGCCGCCGACCCGTATCCAGCGACCGGTGGCCAACCGGTGCTCGATCATGGCGACGGTCGCACCGAGACCGAGCACCTGGGCCCGGCTGACCAAGCCGTGCTGGCGGGCGGCCAGTCGGGAGATGACGACCTCGAGTGTGGCGAGCGACATGCCGAAATGCTAGCGACAGGGTGCGACACTCCACGTGAGTGTGCAAAAACCCTGGATATAGCTTGGTTTTTGCACACTCGGGACCCTGAGCCACCCCAGGGACGTGACAGTTACCCACCGATGGTGGAAAACCGTGGGATATACCGACGTTCGCGCCCTTAGGCGCGGTCGATGAGGCCGACCGAGCGCAGGCGGCGTTCGAGGTGGGCTTCGAGGGACCGGGTGGCGAGGCGGGTGACGTCGAACGTGGCCGGGCCGGTGGGGGTGTTGAGGGCCGTCACCAGGTCGCCGCCGAGGACGGACCGGACGAGGGCGAGGGCGCCGACCGACAGCCCCACCGCCCCTCCCCCGGCGCAGCGGGCGCACAGCACACCCCCCTCCACCTGGTCGAAGGCGACCAGCCCGTCCTCCCGCTCGCACGACACGCACCGGTCGAGCACCGGTTGGAAGCCCTCCGACGCCAGCAGCTTGAGGAAGAAGGCCGGCACCATCATGGGGGCGTCGTGGGCGGCCAGGGCCCGGAGCGCACCCAAAAGCATCTGGTAGAGGCGGGCGTTGGCGTGTCCCTCCTGAGCCACCTGGTCGGCGGCCTCGAGCATGGTCTGCGCCTTCGAGAGGCGGTCGAGGTCCTCCCGGATCACCTTGAAGTGCTCCACGGTCTCGGCCTGGGTGACGATGTCGAGCTCGCGGCCCTCGTACAGCAGCAGCGACACGTGCACCATGGGCTCCAGCCGCGACCCGAAGCGGGACTTGGTCTTGCGCACCCCCTTGGCGACGGCCCGCACCTTGCCCCGCCCCGCGGTGAGGAGCGTGACGATGCGGTCGGCTTCGCCCAGCTTGATGGTCCGCAGCACGACCCCGTGCTCCCGGTAGAGACCCACGCCCCAGTATCGGCCGCGCCCGGCCCCCGATGGGCGATGCCATTCGATCGACCGCGCCGATAGATTCGAGTGTCTTGAGGCACTTCGTCCGGACCGCGCGGCGGGTCGGGATCAGGGTCGCGACGCGGGCCCTGGTGCTGGCCGTGGCGCTGGCGGCCACCCGCTGTGGCGACTCCGACTCCGGGAGCACCGGAGCCGCCCGCCCCACCACCCCGTCCCCAGCCAGCACCGGCCCCGGCCCGACCACGACCACGACCTCACCGGGCCCGTCGGCCACGACCACGACCGGTCCCGGCACCCCCACGATGCCCGCGACGACCCTGGGCCCGGAATGGGTGCAGCACGACGGCCGGGTGCTGATCGAGGCGGTGGCGTCCGGCGATCCCCAGAATCTCTTGTCCGATCTGGTCGCCTTGGGACTCGTAGACGGCGTGGTGGTCGGCCGGCTGGTGAACGGCTGGCTTCCCATCGAGTCCTTCGAGGCGGCCAAGCGGCTCGGCACGCTGCAGTTCGTCCAACCGACCGGCGCCGGCACCGGTTGACCCCCCCGACGAGAAGGGTGAGAACGATGATCTCCCGACGGTTGCGGTCCCTGGCAGTGGCGTCCACGCTCGCCCTCACGATCGTCCTGACCAGTCCCACACCGTTCGCCGGCGCCCAGACCAAGCCGAGCCCGCCAACGCCGGAGCTCATGCCCACCGAGAAGCTGATGGACGGGCTGGGCGGCCTCACTGCGCAAAGCCGTACCCGGACGGCGGAGCCGAGCCCGCTCCGCAGCGTGCTGCACGGTGACGGCACGGTGACGATCGACGCCACCGCCGCCAGCAGCGCCCAGCAGCTCCTGGCCGACCTGCAGGCCCTCGGCCTCGTCGACGGCGTGGCCTTCGGGCGGATGGTCAGCGGCCGGCTCCCGATCGCGGCCCTGGTGGACGCGTCCAACCTGGCCAGCCTCAAGATCATGCGCCCCGCCCTCGCCGGCGTCGGCGTCGGCAACACCGACAGCCAGGGCGACGCGGCCATGGGCACCGACCTGTTGCGGGCGGTGCTCGGCGTCGACGGCACCGGCGTCACGGTCGGCACCATGTCCGACACCTACAACTGCCTGGGCGGAGCCCCCGCCGACGTCACCTCCAACGACCTGCCGGGGGGCGTCAACAACCTCGACGAAGGTCCGTGCACGCCCGGCACCGACGAGGGCCGGGGGATGATGCAGCTCATCCACGACGTCGCCCCGGGCGCCGCCCTCTCGTTCCACACCGCGTTCCAGGGGCAGGCCGACTTCGCCCAGGGCATCACCGACCTGCGCAACGCGGGCGCCGACATCGTCAACGACGACGTCTTCTACTTCGCCGAGCCCTTCTACCAGGACGGCGTCATCGCCCAGTCGGTCGACGCGGCCGTGGCCGCGGGCGTCCCCTACTTCTCCCTGGCCGGCAACTTCGACCGCCTGGCCTACGAAAGTCTCGGGTTCACGGACTCCGGCGTCACCGGGTGCGGTCCGGCCGCCGCCCGGCTGCACGACTTCGACCCCGGGGCGGGCGTCGACACCGCCCAGCAGATCACCATCGGCGCCGGCATGGCGGTGACCCTGTCGTTCCAGTGGGACCAGCCCTTCTTCAGCGTGAGCGGCGCTCCCGGCTCGGCCAACAACATGAACCTCTGCCTGCTCGACAACACCAACACCGTCGTCGCCAGCGGCATGAACAACAACGTCGGCAACGACCCGGTCGAGGTCGTCAGCTTCACCAACCCAGCGGCGGCGACGAACACCACGTTCTCCATCCAGCTCTCGCGGGTGGCGGGCGCCAACCCCGGCCGCATGAAGTACATGGACTACGCCCAGACCGGCGGGGTGACCATCGACCAGTTCGCGACCAACAGCTCCACCATCGTGGCCCACGCCAACGCCACCAACGCCGAGGCGGTGGGGGCCGCGTTCTACGACAACACGCCCGTGTTCGGGGTCAACCCACCCCTGCGGGAGCTCTTCTCGTCCGCCGGAGGTACGCCGATCCTCTTCGACACGGCCGGGAACGCGGTAGGCCCGATCGTCCGCCAGAAGCCCCGGATCATGGCGCCCGACGGCACCAACACCACGTTCTTCGGCAACGACATCGCCGACCCGGGCGACGGTTCCGACACCGACGCGTTCCCCAACTTCTTCGGGACGTCGGCCGCCACGCCCCACGCCGCCGCCTTCGGCGCCCTGTTGCTCGACAACAACGGCGCCCTCACGCCAGCCCAGCTGTACACCGCCATCGAGGCCACGGCCATCGACATGCTCACCCCCGGCTTCGACTTCGACACCGGGCTGGGCTTCATCCAGGCCCAGTCGATCATCGGCGCCGCATGCGCCGCACCCCCGCCGGCCGTGCCCGGCCCGGGCGTCATCGTCGTGGCCGCGGCCGGTCTGATCACCGTCGGCACCGCGGGCAACGACGTCATCTTCGGCACCGCCGGCGCCGACCGCGTCCTCGGCCAGGGCGGCAACGACACCATCTTCGGCCAGGGCGGCAACGACGAGCTCACCGGAGGCGCGGGCAACGACACGGTGTGCGGAGGGGCAGGCGTCGACCGGCTCGACGGCGCCACCGGCGACGACACCCTGTCGGGCGACGCCGGCAACGACGACCTCGCCGGTGTGGCCGGCAACGACCGCCTCTTCGGCGGCCTGGGCGACGACCGCCTCACCGGTGGACCGGGCACCGACCTCTGCTTCGGCGGGGCGCAGGCGGCCGACCAGGTAGTCCTGTGCGAGAGCTGACCACCGCCGATGCCTGCGAGCGGAGCGCGGGGCCCTATTCGATGCCGCCGAAGCGGCGATCCCGCGACTGGAACTCCCGCACCGCCTCGAACAGGTGCTCCCGGCGGAAGTCGGGCCACAGGACGTCGGTGAACACCAGCTCGCTGTAGGCCAGCTCCCACAGGAGGAAGTTGGAGATGCGGTACTCGCCCGACGTGCGCACGACCAGGTCGGGGTCGGGCATGTCGGGGGCGTACAGGTGGTCGCGGATGCCCTTCTCGGTCAGCCGGTCGGCCGGCACCCCCGACGCCAGCAGCGACTTGACCGCGTCGACGATCTCGGCCCGGCCCCCGTAGTTGAAAGCGATCGTCAGGGTCATCGTGCGGTTCTTGGCGGTGAGCTCCAGCGCCTCGTCCATGCGCCGCACCAGCCGGCGGGGCACCCGCCAGTCGCGCCGGCCCATGAACCGGATGCGGACGTCGCGGTCGTGCAGCTCGTCCCGCCGCCGGGTGAGGATGCCCTCGTTGAAGCGCATGAGGTAGCGGACCTCGTCGACCGGCCGCTTCCAGTTCTCGGTGGAGAAGGCGTAGACGGTGAGCCACTTCACGCCCAGGTCGAGGGCCCCTTCGACCGTGTCGAACAGGGCCTCCTCCCCCGCCCCGTGCCCCTCGGTGCGGGGCAGGCCCCGCTTCTGGGCCCACCGGCCGTTGCCGTCCATGACGACGCCGATGTGGTCGGGGATGCGGTTGGGATCGAGCTCGTCCAGCCTCAGCGCCGGCGGCTGGTTCTCCTCCACCACCCCAGGGTACAAAGCCGGCGTGCTCGACAAGCTCGATGCGTGGGCGGAGCGGAAGAACCTGCGGGTTCTTCGCACCGCGCTGCGGGTCCAGAAGCGCTACGGGGAGCTCAACGGCAACTACATGGCGTCGGCCGTGACCCTGTCGAGCTTCGTCTCGCTCTTCCCCCTCCTCCTGTTCGCGGCGGCGGTGCTGGGGTTCTTCGCGGCCAGCGACCCCGACCTGGGCCGAAGCGTGGTGACGCAGTTGGGGCTGGAGGCCGACTCCGACGCGGCCAAGGCCGTGGTCGACACCATCAACGTGGCCAAGGACAGCCGCCGCACCGCCACCGTGGTCGGTGTGGTGGGTCTGCTGTGGTCGGGGCTGGGCCTGGTGGCGGCGCTGCAGTACGCCATCAACACGTCGTGGCAGGCCACCGGCCACGGCTGGAAGGACAAGCTCAAGGGGCTGGCCTGGCTGGGCGGCGCCTCCGTGCTGTTCCTGGGCACGTTCGCCCTCACCTCCCTGCTCAACCTCCGCGACCTGCCCGATGTCCTGAAGCCGCTCAACATCCTGGTCGGGCTGGCCCTGAACCTCGCCCTCTGGCTCTGGACGATGAAGGCGCTGTCCAACCGCGACGTCGGCTGGAAGGCCCTCCTGCCGGGCGCGGCGGTGGGCGCCCTCGGGTTCGAGGTGCTCAAGCTGGTGGGGTCGGTGTACGTCCCCAAGCTGGTGGCCTCGTCCTCGGCCCTCTACGGCTCGCTGGGCGTGGTGTTCGCCCTCCTGGCGTGGCTGCTCTTCTTCGGCCGGCTGATCGTGTACTCGTCGGTGGTCAACGTGGTGCGGTGGGAGGAGGACCACGGCACGGTCACCGTCGACCTGCCGGTGCCCAAGGTGCCGGGCGAGGTTCCCACCGACGCCACGCGGTCGGGCGAGGTCGACGTCAAAGCGGCAGCCGCCGAAGGGGAAGGGGCAGACGACGCTGGCCGGCCCAACGAGGTCCGGCCCGGCGCCTTCCACCGCACGGCCTAACGCCTCGTACAGTCGCCCCGTGACCAGCGTCGCCCCCTACGGCACGTGGACGTCGCCCGTCACCGCCGACCGGCTGGTCGAGAAGGCGGTGTCGCTGGGACAGGTGGCGGTCGACGGGCCCGACGTCTACTGGAACGAGGGCCGGCCCTCGGAGGCGGGCCGCCAGGTTGTCGTGCGCTGGACGCCGGGCGAGGAGCCGGTCGACGTCCTCCCCGCCGGCTTCTCGGCCCGGACGATGGTGCACGAGTACGGGGGGGCCTCGTTCGCGGTGCGGGACGGGGTGGTGTGGTTCGCCAACTTCGATGACCAGCGGGTCTACCGGCTGGAGCCGGGCCAGGCGCCGCAGCCGATCACGCCCGAACCGCCGGCGCCCCGGTCCGTCCGCTACGCCGACTTCGAAGTCAGCCCCGACGGCACCCGCCTGGCCGCGGTGCGGGAGCGCCACCTCGACTCGGGCGAGGTGGTGAACGACCTGGTCAGGATGGCCGTCGACGGCTCGGGGGAGCCGGAGGTGGTGGCCGGGGGGCACGACTTCTACGCCGCCCCCCGGTTCGACCCCACCACACCATCGACTGGCGGCCGGCTGGCCTGGCTGTCGTGGGACCACCCCAACATGCCGTGGGACGGCACCGAGCTGTGGGTCGACGGGGCGCGGGTGGCGGGCAGCGCCGAGGAGTCGGTGTCCCAGCCCCGGTGGGGGCCGGACGGCCGCCTCCACTGGGCGTCCGACGCCACCGGCTTCTGGAACCTCGTGCGTGACGGTCGGATCCTGGTGGAGGAGGACGCCGAGTACAGCGGGCCGGACTGGGTCTTCGGCCAGGCCACCTACGCCGTCCTCCCCGACGGCACCGTGGTCGCGGCCCGGACGAGGAACGGGCTGGGCGAGCTCACGGTGGACGGGACGCCGTTCGCCACCCCCTTCACCTCGTTCTCGTCGGTGCGGCCCTACGGCGACGACGCCATCGTGGCGGTGGTGGGGTCGGCCGGGGAGGCCCCGGCGGTCGTGCGCATCGACCTACGGGGATCGGATCCGGGCGTGGAGGTCGTGCGCCGCAGCCGGCCGGCCACGGTGGACGCCGGCTACCTTTCGGATGCCCGAACCGGTGACGTTCCCCACCGAGGGCGGGCTGGAGGCCCACGCCCTCTTCTACCGGCCCGCCAACGCCGACTTCGAGGGCCCGGCCGACGAGCTCCCCCCGCTGGTGGTGATGAGCCACGGCGGGCCCACGTCGTCCGCTCAGACCGACCTCAACCTCAAGATCCAGTACTTCACCAGCCGGGGCCTGGCCGTGGTCGACGTCGACTACGGCGGCAGCTCCGGCTACGGCCGGGCCTACCGCCGGCGCCTCGACGGCCAGTGGGGCGTGGTCGACCTGGCCGACTGCGTCAACGCCGCCCGCCACCTGGCCGCCGCCGGGCGGGTCGACGGCCGCCGGATGGCCATCCGGGGCGGGAGCGCGGGCGGCTTCACCACTTTGTGTGCCCTCACCTTCTCCGACGTCTTCGCCGCCGGGGCCAGCTACTACGGCGTGGCCGACCTGGCCTCGCTGGCCACCGACACCCACAAGTTCGAGTCCCGCTACCTCGACCGGCTGGTGGGGCCGTGGCCGGAGGCGGCCGACGTCTACCGCGCCCGTTCCCCCATCCACGCCGCCGACCGGCTGTCGGCGCCCGTCATCATCTTCCAGGGCCTGGAGGACAAGGTGGTGCCGCCGGCCCAGGCCGAGATCATGGTCGAGGCCCTGCGGGCCAAGGGTCTCCCCTTCGCCTACGTCACCTTCGAGGGCGAACAGCACGGCTTCCGCAAGGCGGAGACGATCGTGCGGGCGGCCGAGGCCGAGCTGTACTTCTACGGCCGCATCCTCGGCTTCGAACCGGCCGACGACATCGAGCCCGTCCCCATCTCCAACTGGTGACGTTCGGGTGCGCCCAGGCGCCCGACAGCGTCACCGGTTGGCCGGGGTGCCCGAACTGGTGACGGTCACGGCCACTGGAGGGCCGAATCCGTCACCGGTTCAGACGCCGGACAATGCCTCGCGGGTGGCTTCCACGTCGGCCGCCACCTGGGCGGCCAGGGCGTCGGCGGACTCGAAGCGGACCTCGTCCCGCAGGCGGCGGGCGAAGCGGACCCGGCCCGTCTCGCCGTAGAGGTCGCCGGTGAAGTCGAGGAGATAGGCCTCCAGTACCACGGGGGCGTCGTCGGGGTGGAAGGTGGGGCGCACGCCGAGAGAGATGGCGGCCTGGTGGGACGTGCCGTCGGGGCGGACGTACCACCCGGCGTAGATGCCGAGCGAGGGCAGCATGATGTCGGGCGGCACGTCCACGTTGGCGGTGGGAAAGCCCAGGTCGTGGCCCCGGTGGTCGTCGGACCCGACCGTCCCCCGCACCTCGTGCTGGCGGCCGAGCAGCGTGGCCGCCCCCTCCACGTCGCCCGCGGCCAGCAGCCGGCGGATGGTGGTCGACGACACCGGTCCCTCGACCCCCGGCACGTCCACCAGGCCCAGGCCGGCGACCTCGAAGCCCCACCGCTGCCCCGCCACCTGCAGCAGGCGGACGTTGCCCCGCCGCTTGCGGCCGAAGTGGAAGTCCTCCCCCACGATCACCGTCCGGGCCCGCAGGCCGTCGACCAGGATCTCCTTGACGAAGTCCTCCGGCTCCTCCTGCGACCGCCGCCAGTCGAAGCGGACGACGACGACCAGGTCGACCGAGCCCGTGGCCTCCAGCAGCTCCAGCTTCTGGTCGAGATCGGTGAGCAGCTTGGGGGCCGAGGTCGGGCGGACGACGGTGGCCGGGTGGCGGTCGAAGGTGACGAGGGTGGCGGCGGTGCCGGTGGCGTCGGCCAGCCGCCGCAGCTCCCCGAGGACCGCCTGGTGGCCGACGTGGACACCGTCGTAGGCGCCGATGGTGACGGCCGTCCCGGCGGGCGGCGGGCCGAACGCGGCCAGGTCGGTGACGACTTCCATGCGAGGCATCCGGGGCGAAGCTACCCGGACATCACCACCGACGGTTTCACCCTTCCGTCGGGTCGCAGCTCGTACACCGCCAGCAGCCGGCCGTCGCCGTCGACCACCGCCCACGGCCCGTCGCCCGCCCACGCCTTGTCGAGGACGGCCCCGTGGGCCACCACTGCAGCCAGGCCCGGGTCGACGACCTCCGTCGGGTACCCCCGCAGGGCCGCCGCCGGCGGCAGGACGTGCTCCGGACCGAGCTCGTCGAGCGCCACCGCGTCGTCGATGGAGAACGACCCCACCGCGGTGCGCCGCAGCCGGCGCAGGTGGGCCCCTCCCCCGAGCGAGGTACCCAGGTCGGCGGCGAGGGTGCGCACGTAGGTGCCGGACGAGCAGTCGACCTCCACCGCGAAGACCCCGGGTTCGCCCGTGGGCGCCACCTCGTAGCGGGTGACGGTCACCCGGCGGGGGGACCGCTCCACCTCCACCCCGGCCCGGGCCAGCTCGTGAAGGCGGCGGCCGCCCACCTTCACCGCCGACACCATGGGCGGGACCTGGTCGATCTGGCCCACGAACCGGGCCGCCGCCGCCTGCACCTCGGCCAGGGTGACGCCGGCCATGTCGTGCACCGCCACCACCTCCCCGGCGGCGTCGAGCGTCGAGGTCTCCACGCCCAGCACCACCTCGCCCACGTAGGTCTTGGGCAGCCCGGTGAGGTACTTCAGCAGGCGGGTGGCCCGTCCCAGCCCGAGGACGAGCACGCCGGTGGCGTCGGGGTCGAGGGTGCCGGCGTGGCCCACCCGGCGCTGGCCGAAGACGCGCCGGCACCGCCCGACCACGTCGTGCGACGTGCACCCGGCCGGCTTGTCGACGATCGCGATCCCATCGATGGGCCCGTCGATGGGCGCCGGGGCCGAGGAGGGCTGGGTCAGGGGGCGGACCCGGCCCCGGTCACCACGGGCAGGGCGTCGCGCAGGGCGGCCAGGACCTCGGCGACCGGCCGGTCGGACGTGAACCCGGCCGCCGACTTGTGCCCGCCACCGCCGAACTCGGTTGCCACCGCCCCGACGTCGAAGTCGGTGACCGCCCGCAGCGACACCTTGGTGCCCTCGGGCGTCTCCTTGAGCACGGCCGACACGTCGGCCTCGGTGGTGCGGCGGACGAGGTCGATGAGGCCCTCGGTCTCCTCCACGTCGACGCCGTGGCGGGCCAGGTCGGCGGCCGACACCCACGTGGCCACGAACCGCCGGTCGACGTCGAGCACGGCCCGCTCGAGGGCCTCGCCAGCCAGGCGCAGGTAGGCCAGGCGGTGCTCCTCGAAGAGCTGGCGGTTCATGGCCGGGATGGGCAGGTCGAAGCCGGCCAGCTCCTCGGCCAGGGCGAACACCCGGGGCGTGGTGCCCTCGTACTGGAAGCGCCCGGTGTCGGTGACCAGGCCGGTGTAGAGGCACAGGGCCGCGTCGCGGGTGAGGGGCCAGCCCAGCCGCTCGAACAGGCTGCGGACGACCACCGCGGTGGCGGCCGCGGTGGGGTCGATGAGGTTGATCGTGCCGTAGCCCTCGTTGGTGAAGTGGTGGTCGATGACGATCAGCTCCCGGGCCGCCTTGGCCGGGGGCCCGAGCTCGGCCAGGCGACCGGCCGACCCGCAGTCGAGGGTGATCATCAGCTCGGGGGCGGGCGGGAAGTCGGCCGGCTTGGTGACCAGCTCGAGGCCGGGGAGGAACGAGTAGTGGGGTGCCACCACGAACGGCTCCGGCCACGACGACACCACCGTCTTGCCGTTCCGCCACCGCCAGGTGGTGGATGGCGAGCATGGAGCCGAGGGCGTCGCCGTCGGGGGTGTGGTGGCAGGCCTGGGCCAGGTTGCCGGCGGCGTCGATGGCGGCCGCGGCCCGGTCGAGAGCCGTGTTCTCGGCTACCGCGCCCTGCCCCTCAGTCCCCACGATCGTCTCCACTGTTGATCGGCCCTGTCTGCAGGCCCCGAAGGATCTCTTCCACCCGGGTGCCGGCAACGATCGCCGGATCGGGGCGGAACGCCAACTCGGGGGTCCGCTTCAACCGTAGCTGCCGGGCGATCGCTTTCTGGAGTCGGACGCGGTGCTCGCCCAGGATGGCGGCCACCACGTCGTCCGGCCGGCTGCCGGGGCGCCCTACGCCGGGAGAGCCGTGGGAGGAGAACCACACGATGGCGTGGCGCATGTCGGGATCGACCCTCACCCCCGTCACCGTCACCAGGCCCAGGCGCTCGTCGGCGATCACCTCCAGCTCGTCGGCGACCACCTCCTGGACTGCGTGGTTGACCCGGTCGAGGCGCCCCGGCCTGCGCTTGCTCTGGTCAGGCACCTCAGTCGTCACCCCCCACCCACTCGGTCTCGAACCGGGAGACCTCGACGTCGGGCCGGCTCCACACCCACCGCTCGACCGTGTCGACCACCTCGCGGGCGTGCGCCGGCGTCGACGACACCACGGCCACGCCGATCTCGGCCCGCTGCCACTTGTCCTGGAAGGCGGTCTCCGCCACCGAGAGGGAGAACCGGTGGCGGATGCCCTCCACCATGGGCTTCACCACCGCCCGCTTCTCCTTGAGCGACCGGGCTGCGGGGATGTGCAGCTCGATCCTGATCACGGCGACGTGCATGGTGACCGCTACGAGCGAGGTATTTCCCGCTCCTCGTAGGTCTCGATGATGTCGCCCGACTTGAGGTCCTGGAAGTCGGACAGGCCGATACCGCACTCGAAGCCGGTGGCGACTTCCCGCACGTCGTCCTTGAACCGCTTCAGGGACGTGATGCTGCCCGTCCATATGACGACCCCCTCCCGGAGGAATCGCACCTTTGACCCCCGGGTGATGACCCCGTTGCGCACGTAGCACCCGGCCACCGCTCCCACCCGGGGCACCCGGAAGACCTCCCGGACCTCGGCCTCACCGGTGACGATCTCCTCGAACTCGGGCTTGAGCAGGCCGACCATGGCCCGCTCGATGTCCTCGAGGATCTGGTAGATGATCTGGTAGGTCCGGATCTCGACGTCGTTGCTCTCGGCCAGCTCCCGGGCGTTGCGGTCGGGCCGCACGTTGAACCCGATGATCGTGGCGTTGGACGCAGTGGCCAGCTGGACGTCGTTCTCGGTGATCCCGCCCACCGCCCGCAGCAGGAAGGCGAGCTTGACCTCGTCCCGCTCGAGGCGGCGCAGGCTCTCGGTGAGCGCCTCCAGGGAGCCGTGCACGTCGGCCTTGAGGATCAGGTTGAGGGTGGCCGTCTCGCCCCGCTGGATCTGCTCGAAGATGTCCTCCAGGCGGGCGCCGGAGCCGATGACCGAGCTGCTCTTGCGCAGGTCGGCCAGCCGGTAGCGGTGGGCCCGGGCGGCGGCGACGGTCTTGGCCACCTTGTCGTTGGGGGCGACCCGGAACTCGTCGCCCGCCCGGGGCACGTCGGACAGGCCGAGGATCTGCACCGGCGTGGAGGGCGCCGCCTCCTTGACGTTGTCGCCCTTGTCGTCGATGAGGGCCCGCACCCGGCCCCAGGCGGCGCCGGCCACGATGGGGTCGCCCACCTGCAGCATCCCCCGCTCGACGAGGACAGTGGCGACGGGGCCCCGTCCGACGTCGAGGTTGGTCTCGAGCACCACGCCTCGGGCCCGGCCCTCGGGGTTGGCCACCAGCTCCTCGACGTCGGCCACGACCAGGAGCTGCTCGAGGAGATCGTCGACACCGAGGTTCTGGAGGGCGGAGATCTCCACCATGATCGTCTCGCCGCCCCACTCCTCCGGCACCAGGCCGTGGTCGGAGAGCTGCTGGCGGACGCGGTTGGGATCCGCGTTCTCGCGGTCGACCTTGTTGATGGCGACCACGATGGGCACGTCGGCCGCCTTGGCGTGGTTGAGGGCCTCGATCGTCTGGGGCATGACGCCGTCGTCGGCCGCCACCACCAGCACCGCGATATCGGTGGCCTCGGCCCCCCGGGCCCGCATGGCGGTGAACGCCTCGTGGCCGGGGGTGTCGATGAAGGTGATGAGGCGCCCGTTCTTCTCCACCTGGTAGGCGCCGATGTGCTGGGTGATGCCTCCGGCCTCGGACGCGACCACGTTGGTCTCGCGGATGCGGTCGAGCAGGAGCGTCTTGCCGTGGTCGACGTGGCCCATCACGGTGATGACGGGCGGGCGGGGACGCAGGTCGTCGTCCTCGTCGTCGTCGTCGTAGCGCAGCATCCCCTGGAGCTCGACCTCCTGCTCCTGACCGGGGTCGACGAGGAGGACCTCGGCACCGACCTCGGCCGCGAACAGCTCGATCATGTCGTCGCTCAGGGAGGCGGTGGCGGTGATCATCTCACCCTGCTGGAACAGGAAGCGGACGACGTCGGCCGCGGTGCGGTTGAGCTTGGGCCCCAGCTCCTGGGCCGTTGCACCCCGCTCGATGACGATCTCACCCTCGGGGATGGGCGCGTCGGAACGGGTGTAGCTGGTGGAGGGGGTTGCCTCCAGCTCCTCGAAGCTGCGCCGCCGGCGCCGGCGGCGCTGCGGGGGACGGCGGTTGGCGCCGGGACCACCCCGACCGGGGGGGCCACCACCGGGGCCGCCGCCGGGACCGCGGCCGCCACCGGGGGCGCCGAAGCCGCCGCCGGGGCGGGCGCCGGGACCGCCGCCGGGGCCACCACCAGGACCGCCGCCGGGACGGGGACCACCGAAGCCTCCGCCGGGCCGGGCACCGGGGCCGCCGGTCGGTCGTCCTGCACCGGGTCCGCCGCTGGGGCGCCCGGCACCGCCGGGGCCACCCGTGGTGCCGCCGGGGCGCGATCCGGGACCGCCCGTGGGCCGGGAGCCACCGGGACCGCCGAAGCGGGACGGGCTCTGGGGGGGCGGGGGGCGTCCGCCCAGCCCGGGCGGGGGCGGGATGGGCTTGCCGCTGGCCGAGCGGGGCGGCCCGCCGGGCGGGGGCGGGATGGGCTTGCCGCTGGCCGAGCGCTGCGGTCCGCCAGTGCCCGCCTTGGCCGCCGGGCCGGGGTGGGCCGCCGGGGCCGCCGGGGCCGCTGGGGCCGCTGGGTGCGGGGGTGCCGGGACGGCCGGGGGCGCCCGCCGGCGGCGAACCGCCGACGACGGTGCGGGGCGGACCGGACGGGGGTCGCGGGGCGTCGGAGCGGCCGGGAGCGGGTGCCGACCGGCCGGGATCGGCGGATCGGTCGGTGGGGCGGCTGGGGGCGGCGGGGCTGCCCGGACCGGGGCCGGCGCTCGACGGGAACTGCGGGCGCGCAGGAGCCGACGGCGGTGGCCCGGACGGGCGGGCCGGTGCCGGCGGAGCGGATCCGGGAGCCTGGGCCGCGGGCACGACGGGGGTCGAACCGGACGTCCCGGACGAGGTCGTGCCGAGCTCGGTGCGAGGCGCCTCGGGACGGCCGGCCTCGGTGCGAGGGGCGTCGGTCCGCGGCCCATCAGGCCGGCCCATGTCGGTGCGGGCCTGGTCGGGACGGCCCATGTCGGTGCGGGCCGGGTCGGGACGGCCCATGTCGGTGCGGGCCTGGTCGGGACGGCCCATGTCGGTGCGGGCCTGGTCGGGCCGGCCCTGGTCGGCGCGGCCCTGGTCGGGGCGGGGCATGTCGGTACGGGCCGGATCGGAGCGGAGGCCATCGGGGCGGGCGGGGGCCGGGGCCGGAGGGGGGCCGGCGGCGGCGGGCGAGACGCCGGGGGCGGCGGGAACCGGGCCCGGGCCGGCGGCGGGCAGGGGGCCGGGGCCGCTGGCAGTGTCAGCCGCGGCCGGGCGGGAGAGGGGCTCAGGAGCACGGGTGCCGGCGTCGGCGGGCGGGGCCGGGCGATGACCGGCGTCGGCTGCGCCGGCGCGGTGACCCTGGGCCTGAGAGGTCTGGCCGTAGGTCTGGCCGTAGGAGGCCGGGTCGAGTTGCTCGCTGGCCGGGCGGCTGGTGATCAGCCGGAGGTCGCGCTTCTGGGGCGCGTCGTCGCGTGCCGGGGCGTCGGGGCGACCCGGCAGGGGACCGTCCTCGGGGGGCTGGACGTCGCGGCGGAGGCCCTCACGGTCGGCCTTGCGGCGGACGCGGTCGGCCTGGGCGTCCTCGATGCTGGAGGAGTGGCTCTTGACGCCGATCCCCAGCGCGATGCAGAGGTCGAGCGTCTCCTTGTTGGTGAGCCCGAGCTCGCGTGCGAGCTCGTAGACCCGGATCCTTGCTGCCAAGTGGTGTGTCAGGTCCTTTCCCCGGCCGGCGGCCGGTGGGTGCTACAAGTTCTCTATTCTCCCACGCCCGGCCAGGGTGGTTCGAAGCGCCTCGATGCTGGAAACGTCGACGTCGGTCCGCAGGGCCCGGGAGAAGGCCCGTTGCCGTTGGGCGGCGTCGAGGCAGGCCGGCGACCCGGCGCACAACCACGCCCCCCGTCCCGGCCTCGAACGGCCCTCCAGGAGCTCGCCGTCGGGCCCCGCCACCACCCGTACCAGCTCGCCGGGCGGCGCCGTCCGCCGGCACCCGATGCAGGTACGAACGGGCCCCGTCGGCGTCGGTGCCGGCCGGCCCGCTATGCCTTTCCTTCCCGTGCGCCCCCTTCTGGGGGCGTCTCCCCTTCCTGGGGCTTCGCCTCCGGTTCCTCGGGGTTCTCCGACCACGCCTCGGCCGTCAGCGCCTCGCCGCCCTCGGCCGGCTGCCACACCATCTCCCCCGCGTCGTTGGTGACCCACTCGCCCTCGGCCCAGTCCTCGTTGGCGTAGGCCGTCTCTTCCTCGATGAGCTGGGTCTCGCTCTTGATGTCGACCCGCCAGCCGGTGAGGCGGGCGGCCAGGCGGGCGTTCTGGCCCTCCTTGCCGATGGCCAGCGACAGCTGGTAGTCGGGGACGATCACCTCGGCGGTGCCCGTGTCCTCGTTGACCCGCACCTCCTTGACCCGGGCCGGCGAGAGGGCCTTCATCACGAACTCGGACGGGTCCTCGGAGAAGGGGACGATGTCGACCTTCTCCCCCCGCAGCTCGTTGACCACCATGCGCACGCGGGCACCCCGGGCGCCGACGCAGGCCCCGACGGGGTCGACGTTGTGGTCGTTCGACCAGACCGCGATCTTGGTGCGGTGCCCGGGCTCGCGGGCCACTGCCTTGAGCTCGACCACGCCGTCGCTGATCTCCGGGACCTCGAGCTCGAACAGGCGCTTGATGAGGCCGGGGTGGGTGCGGCTGACAACGATCTGGGGGCCCTTGGTGGTCTTGCGGACCTCGACGATGTAGGCCTTGAGCCGGGCCCCGTGCTCGTAGCGCTCGTAGGGCACCTGCTCCGCCTGGGGCAGCAGGGCCTCCACCCGGCCGAGGTCGAGGAGGGTGTAGCGCTGGTCGTTCTGCTGGATGATGCCGGTGACGATGTCGCCCTCGCGGCCGGCGTACTCCTCGTACTTCATCTCCCGCTCCGCCTCGCGGATGCGCTGGAGGATGACCTGCTTGGCCGTCTGGGCCGCGATGCGGCCGAAGTCGTCGGGCGTGTCCTCCCACTCGCGGACGACGTTGCCGTCCTCGTCGAGCTCCTGGGCGTAGACGTGCATCTCCCCCGTGTCGGGGTCGATGGTGACGATGGCCTCCTCGGCCGCCTTGGGCATGCGCTTGTAGGCCGACACCAGGGCGTTGGCCAGGGCCTCGAGCAGTGTCTCCACCGACACGCCCTTCTCCCGCTCGATGACCTGGAGGGCCTCCATCAGCTCGAAGTTGGCCGTCATGAGGCCACCTTCTTGGACTGGGCCTTCTTGGACTGGGCCTTCTTGGTCTGGGCCTTCTTGGGCTGGGCCGGCCAGACGAACCGGGTGCGGGCCCGCTCGATGTCGCCGTAGGCCAGGCGCCGACCGGCGACGACCACGCCCTCGTCGTCGGCGGACTCCAGGGGACCTTCGAAGCGGCGCTCGCCGGGGCGGCCGGGATGGGTGCGACCGACGATCTCACTGCCCACGAACCGCTTGAAGTGGTCGGGGGTGCGCAGGGGGCGTTCGATGCCCGGGCTCGAGACTTCGAGGGTGTAGGTGTCGGGCACGGCATCGCTCTCGTCGAGGATGGTGGACACCACCCGGGTGGCCTGGCTGACCGCCTCCAGGTCGACTCCCTGGGGGCGATCGACCGTCACTCGTAACTGGGCGCCCTGGAAGACCACGTCGACGACCTCGAAGCCGTCGGCCGCAAGGGGGGGCTCGATGAGTGCTCGCACGCGCGTCGTCACGTTCGGCTCAGCCATCCCTTCACCCCCTTCGCGGTCTCGTGTCTGGCAGACAAAAGCGTGGGCCACCATGCCCACGCTCGGTCACCACCTCGGAATAGACGAACAGTCAGATCGAGTATAGGACGTCCCACGCCAACCTCGGTCATCACCGCCGGGCAGTCGCGGGGGCTCAAGTTTCTCGCCGTCGGCTCCGATGCGCGTGGTGCCGGGCGCGACGTCCCGCCCGTCGGTCGGGGCCCCGCCGCCGGATTCACGGCCGGTGGCGGGGCCTTTCGCCTCAGTCGGGCCGAGGTGGTCAGGCCCGGGTGGCCACCATGGTCAGGCGCACGTAGTCGAGCACCCGGCCGGGGACGAGGGCGGCCACCGCCTCCACCAAGGGCATCCGCTCGGCGGCCGGGAGGCGGTCGAGGTGGCTGCGGAGGACGACGGTGGCGAGGAAGGTGTGGAGTGCCTCGTCGGTGTCGAACGGGGTGGGTTCTTCGTGCAGCCAGGCGTCGACGTCGGTGAAGCCGGCCGCCTCCAGCCGGCGGACGGTGTCGGAGGGGGTGGCGAACAGCCACGGCCAGGGCTCGAGCCGTCCGAGCCGGCGCAGGGCGTCGACGACGGTGGCGATGTTGCCCTGCCCCCCACACTGGGCCACCAGGCGCCCGCCCGGTCGGAGGACGTCGGCCAGGTGGACGAACAGCCGGTCGTGGTCGAGCACCCAGTGGAAGGCGGCGGTCGACACGATCGCATCCACCTGGCCGGCGACGGGCAGGGGCTCGGCCAGATCAGCCTCCACGAACTCGACCCGGGACCCGAAGCGGGCCAGCCGGACCCGGGCCTCGGCCAGCATCGAGGGGGCGGCGTCGAGGGCCACCACCGAGATCCCCGGGAAGCGGTCGAGGAGCTGCTCGGTGACCCGCCCGCTGCCGCAGCCGGCGTCGAGCACCCGCTCGTCGCCGGTGAGAGCGAGGAGGTCGAGGACGGCCCCGCCCCACCGGGCCTGGGGAGCGGCGATGCGGTCGTAGGTGGCGCCGTCCCAATCGCCGGGGGAACTGGCACCGGCGCTCAAAGCTGGAACACCTCGTCCAGGTCGAGGGAGAAGCCGGGCAGCAGGGGCGAGACGAGCAGCTCGCCCACGGTGACGGTCAGGGAGCTGTCGAACCCCGAGGACCCGGCCGACGACCGCCGGTGGACGGTGATTCTCCGGGCCTGGTGGTCGACCAGCCACAGCTCGGCCGTGCCCGCCATGCCGTAGCGGCGGCGCTTGGGACCGGAGTCGTAGCGCCAGGTGGCGGGCGATCGGACCTCGACGGCCAGGTCGGGGACGGAGTCGAGGCGGCCGGCGGCGGCGTCGGGCCGTCCGTCCCGGGCCCACCACACGTCGGGGGCGTAGACGTCGCGGGCGCCGACGGTGACCGCCACGGGCAGGCCCGTCGTCCCCCGGCCCGGCTCGGCGCCGGTGAAGGCGACGAGCTTGGCGAAGACGTTCCCGGCCACCGCCTGGTGGGCGGCGCCGGGGGCGTCGACCACCGCCGCCCCCTCGACCAGCTGCACCTTCACGCCTGCCGGCCACCCCGACGCGACTCGGACAAGGAACGCACCGGCGTCCAACCCCTTGGCCAGGACGCGTACCCGTCGGTCGGGCCGCCCGCCACCCCCGCTACGACAGGTCCTTGCGGATGAGCTGCACCCGCTGGGCCACGGCGTTGGGGTCGTCGCCCTGGATCTCCAGCAGCGCCCGGCGGTCGAGCTCGGCCTCGGCCTCGGCACCGGCGTCGGCCGCGGCCAGCCGAGCCTCGAACCCCTCCGCCACCAGCTTCTCGGCCTCGTCGACCAGCGCCGACACCATGTCGGCCTCGGCCACCACCCGCACGATCTTGCCCTTCACGAACAGATGCCCCCGGCCCCGTCCGGCAGCGATGCCGAGGTCGGCCATCTTGGCCTCGCCCGGGCCGTTGACCACGCAGCCCATCACCGCCACCTGGATGGGCAGCTTGCGGTCGGCCAGGGCCGCCTCCGCCTCCTTGGCCACCCGGATGACGTCGATCTCGGCCCGCCCGCACGAGGGGCAGGCGATGAGGTCGACCGTCTTGCGCTCCCGCAGCCCCATCGCCTCCAGCAGCTGGCGGCCGGCCCTCGCCTCCTCCACCGGATCCGCGGTGAGCGAGTAGCGGATGGTGTCGCCGATGCCCTCGGCCAGCAGGGCGGCGATGCCGGCGGTGGCCTTGACCAGCCCCCCGGGCGGGGGCCCGGCCTCGGTGACCCCCAGGTGCAGGGGGTGGTCGACCACCTCCGACAGCTGCCGGTAGGCCTCGATCATGAGAGGGACGTTGGAGGCCTTGACCGAGATCTTGACGTCGTGGAAGTCGACCTCGGCGAAGTAGTCCAGCTCCCGCTGGGCGGACGCCACCAGGGCCTCGGGCGTGGTCCCGAGCTTGTCCTCGATGTCACGATCGAGCGAGCCCGCGTTGACCCCGATGCGGATGGGCACCCCCCGGGCCTTGGCCTCCTCCGCCACCGCCTTGATCTGGGCCGGCTTGCGGATGTTGCCCGGGTTCAGGCGCAGGCAGGCCACGCCCGCGTCGAGGGCGGCCAGGGCCAGCTGGTAGTGGTAGTGGATGTCGGCCACGATCGGCACCGGCGAGCGGGGCACGATCTGGGCCAGGCCGGCGGCCGCCTCCGGGTCGTTGCACGTGCAGCGCACGATGTCGGCCCCCGCGCCGGCGAGGTCGTAGATCTGGGCCAGGGTGGCCTCGACGTCGGCGGTACGGGTGATCGTCATCGACTGCACGCTCACGGGCGCGTCCCCGCCCACGGCGACCGCCGGTCCGGGGGGCGTCCCGACCATGATCTGCCGGGTCCTCCGACGCTCGTAGCTCATCGGGACCAGTCTTCCAGAAGGCCGGCGGTGTCGCCTCGTGGCGGGATGTGCACCTGGGAGGTACACATCCCGCCGCCGCCAAGGGCCTACTGGAACGGGTTGCTGAGGGGCTTGACGATGTCGAGGTAGATCGACGTCACCCCCAGGATCAACATGATGGCCACCACCGCCGCGGTGAGCGGCATCAGCTTGCCCACGTCGGCGTGGTAGCGGCGGCCCCCCCGCGACCGGAGCCGCTCGTAGGTGGCCACTGCGATGTGGCCCCCGTCGAAGGGCAGGAGGGGCACCAGGTTGAGGACGGCCACGAACAGGTTGAACACGATCATCAGGTAGACGAGGTTGAAGTACCCGTGGTCGGCGGCCTGGTCGGCGATGCGCACCACGCCCACCACCGAGACGGCCCGCGTGCCCTCGTTGCCGGGCTCGGGCTGTCCGGTGAGGTGGTCGGCGTAGCTCCGGATGGAGGTGGGGGTGAAGATCGACCCCAGCCCCTTCACCGAGGAGGTGGTGATCTCCCAGATGCTGCTGACGGACCGGCCGAGTCCGTCGACGAAGCCCAGCGTCTCGGTGGTAGGCCGGGCCCCGATGCCGATGAAGCCGATGGTCTGGCCCTCGCGCTCGACCGCCTCGGGGATGGCCGACAGGTTCACCACCTCGCCCTTCCGCTCGACGGTGAAGGCGAGGGGCTGGTTGGCGTTCTGGCGGATGTACGGCGGCAGCTCCTCCCACCGGGAGACGGGCCGGCCGTCGACGGCCACGATGCGGTCGCCGACCTTGAAGCCGGCGTCGATCGCCGGGCTGGCGCCCGACTCCAGGGCGCTGATGGAGCCGATGGTCAGCGTGGGCTTGTCGCCCTGAGGCACGCCCATCACCGTCCACAGCAGCATCAGCAGGAGGAAGGCGACGACGAAGTGGGTCACGACACCCGCCACCGCCACCAGCACCCGCTTGGGGTAGCTCTGCTGGCGGAAGGTGCGGGGCTCGTCGGCGGGGTCGACGCCCCGCTCGAGGTTGCTCATCCCGATGATCTTCACGTAGCCGCCCAGGGGCAGGGCCTTGATGCCGTAGACGGTCTCCCCCTTGCGGATCGACCACAGCTTGGGCCCGAAGCCGAAGAAGTACTCGGTGACCTTCATCCCCGACCACTTGGCGGTGACGAAGTGGCCGGTCTCGTGGATCATCACCACGGCGACGATGGCCAGGACGAAGGCGACCACCGGGAACGTGCCGGCGGCCACCGACCAGGCGACGCCGAGGGCGACGACGGCCACGATGGGGATCAGCTTGTGCAGGGGATCGTCGGCGGGGCCGGCCGGCGCCGGCGGGTTGGCTGCATTCTCCGGATGCTCGACGGCGACGGGACGGTCGCCGGGGGTATGGGGTGAATGACGGTCGATGTCGGTCACGCCGCTGCAACTCTCCGTTCTACGGCTCGCCTGGCCAGGTCCCGAGCTTTTCGGTCGGCTTCGATGACAACGTCGGCATCGACCGGATCGGTTCCATCATGGCTGTCGAGTGTCTCCTCGATGACCTCGGCGATGGCCCGCCACCGCAGGGCGCCCTCCAGGAAGGCGGCCACCGCCACCTCGTTGGCCGCGTTGAGCCAGGCCGGGGCCGTCCCCCCGGTGCGACCGGCGGCGTAGGCCAGGCCCAGGCAGGGGAAGGCCTCGAGGTCGGGCGGCTCGAAGTCGAGGCGGCTGCTCCGGCTCCAGTCGAGGGCGCCGAAGGCGACCCCGCTGCGGTCTGGGTAGGCCAGGGCGTAGCCGATCGGCAGGCGCATGTCGGGCATCGACAGCTGGGCCACCACCGCCCCGTCGGTGAACTCGACCATGGAGTGCACCACCGACTGGGGGTGGACGACGACCTGGATGCGGTCGTAGCCGACGTCGAACAGCTCGTGGGCCTCGATCACCTCCAGCCCCTTGTTCATCAGGGTGGACGAGTCGACGGTGATCTTGGGCCCCATCGACCAGGTGGGATGGGCCAGGGCGTCGGCGATGGAGACGTCGGCCAGCTCCTTCGTGGTGCGGCCGCGGAAGGGGCCGCCGCTGGCGGTGAGCACGATGCGGGCCAGCCGCTCGGCGACCGGCTGGCCGTCGGGGCCCACCGCGTTGGCCCGCAGGCACTGGTGGACGGCGCAGTGCTCGGAGTCGACGGGGACGATCTCCGCCCCCGGCGTGCGCCGGGCCACCGCCACCACCGGGCCGGCGGCGATGAGGGACTCCTTGTTGGCCAGTGCCAGCCGGTGCCCGGCCCGCAGGGCGGCCAGGGTGACGGTGAGCCCGGCGAAGCCGACGACCCCGTTGACCACCACGTCGGCGTCGCCGGCGATGGCGGCCAGGGAGTCGGGGCCGGACTCGATGTCGACGGCCACCCCGGGGGGCAAGAGGGCGGCCAGGGCCTCCTTCAGGTCGGCGGCGCGGGACGGGTCGGCGATGGCCACCCGCTCGGGGCGGAACTCGGCCACTTGGGCGGCCAGCTTGTCGACCGACGTCGACGCCCCCAGGGCCACGATCCGGTACCGCTCGGGCTCGGAGCGCACCACGTCGAGCGTCTGGCGCCCGATGGAGCCGGTGGAGCCCACCAGGCTGACGGTTTTCACGTCGTGAACAGGACCAGCGCCAGGTAGTAGGTGGCCGGGACGACGAAGAGCAGGGCGTCGATGCGGTCGAGCACCCCGCCGTGTCCGGGCAGGGTCTTGCCCATGTCCTTGACGTTGAGGTCGCGCTTGATCATCGACTCGCACAGGTCGCCCAGGGGGGCGAAGATCGACACCACGACGGCCAAGGCGAAGGCCCGGCCCGCGTTCCACGGGGCGATGCTGCGGATCAGCAGCAGGCAGACGACCATGGTGACGAACGTGCCCCCGGCCAGCCCCTCGAACGTCTTGTGGGGGCTTATGGTGGGCGCCAGCGGGGTCTTGCCGCCGTAGCGGCCGGCGAAGTACGACCCCACGTCGTGGGCCACGGTGGCCAGCACGGCCGCCAGCAGGATGCCGGTGGCGTGCTCGGGGCGGACGGTGCCGCTCTCGCCGACGATGGGGATGTGGAAGATCAGGGCCGCGTAGGAGCCCAGGAAGCCCACGTAGAGGTAGGCCATCACGCTCACCGCGATGTTCATCGTGGGCCGGCCCCGCACCACCCCGGTGAGGTACCAGAGGAACGAGAACACCAGCACGATGGCGGTGACCAGCGGCAACGCCCGCTCGCCCTGCCAGTAGGCGGCGCCCACCACCGCCGCCGTGCCGGCCAGTCCCAGGAGGGTGGCGGGCTGGTAGCCGCGAGTGCGCAGTCCCTGGTAGAGCTCGGCCGCGGCCATGGTGACGGCGACGGCGACGACGAACACGAGGGCCTTGGGCCCGATGACGGCTGCCCCCAGCACCACTCCGGCAGCCACCAGGCCGACGATGACGCGGGTGGTGAGGTCGGCGTCGGGCCCACCCGACATGTCGCCGCCCGGGCCGCCCGTGCGGGTGGGGGCGGCGGGGGCGTAGACCTGGGTGCCGGCCCGTCCCGTCGGGGGCGGCGGCGGGGCGCCGACCGGCTCGGGCGCCTCCTCGAAGGAGAACAGGTCGTCGCGGCTCTGGTCGAGGGCGCCCACCCGGGTGGACTGGTCGTCGAGGATGGCGTCGTGGAAGTCGGCTTCGTCCCAGTCGGTGGCCTGGTCGCGCCAGCGGGGGCCGCTGGAGAGGTTGGACCACGAGCCCAGCTCGTCGGGTGCCGCCGGCGGGGGCGGAGGCTCACCGGGCAGGATCTGCGGCACCTCGCCAGTGGCCGGCTCCGTCCAATGCGGCAGGGGGATGCTTCCCGAGTTGTCGCCGGTGGGCATCGAGGGCACCGTCTCCCGCGGGTACTCCCGGCCGGGAAGGGGCTCGTCGAAGGTGTCCCAGGGTGAGGGGCCCAGGGGGTCGGCGTCGAAGTTGACGTCGCCGCCGTCGTCGGGCGGCCAGAACTCGCCTCCCGGGCTCGACCCGGGCTGGCCCGGGGCCCCGGGCGGAGGGGGCCAGGGGTCGTCGGTGGCCTGCGACGACGGGTAGGCGGCGGGGGGCGGCGGCCAGGCGTCGTCGAAGTCGCCTCCGGCAGGGGGCGGCGCTGGCCACGAGTCGTCGGCCGTCCCCGGCTCGGGCGGCCAGGCGTTCGGGTCGCCGGCTGTCGGGCCGCCGGCGGCGTAGACCCCCGACGAGGGCGGCGGGGGCCAGGCGTCTTCGCCCACCATCGGGTCGCGGCCCGGGCCCGGTCGGCCGGTCTCGGGGCCGGGGGGGCCTCCCGCCCGGCTGCCGCCGGCCAGCACCGACTGGACGTCGAGGCCCCGTTCCGCGGCCCGCTCGTCGGCCCGGGCGATGAGCTCCTCGAACCGTCCGGCGCGGGACGTGGCCAGGCGCTCCTCGGCCGGAGCGTCCCAGACGCTGCGCCGGGGCTCGGCGTCGGCCGGGGGGGTCACCACCGGCGGCTTGGGGACCGTGCGGGGGTCGACGCCGGGAAAGCGGATGCCGGGCCGGGGCCCGGACGGGGGCTCGGGCACGTCGCCGAACCGGGGGGCGTCGTCGGGGACCCGGGGCGAGACGTGGCCCGCCTCCAGGGCGGCCTGCGCCTCCTCCGCCCCGATGATGCGGACGCCCTCGGCCGGGCTGCGGGGTCCCCGGGTGGCGCCCACGCCGCTCCACGCCGAGCCCGGGTCGGCACCCAGGTCGTCGTCGTCGCCGAAGAGGCCCCCGCCGGGACCTCCAGGCCGGTCGCCCGGCCGTCCGTCGCCCTGGTCGTCCACGTTCCCTCCTTTCGGGGCTCCCGCCCCGCCCGTCCCGATCCCACCCGACCTCAGGCGGGCCGGTCCGGGTCCCCCCGGTCCCGATGTGGCGGTCAGACTTCGAGCAGCTCCTGCTCCTTGCGGGCCAGTACGCGGTCGATCTCGGCCACGTAGTCGTGGGTGAGCTTCTCGAGCTCCTTCTCGGCCCGGTCGAGCTCGTCGACGGAGATCTCGCCGTCGCGCTCGAGGGCCTCGAGGTCGTGGCGCGACGCCCGGCGCACGTTGCGGACGGCGACCCGGCCCTCCTCGGCCTTGTGCTTGACCACCTTGACCAGGTCCTTGCGCCGCTCGGACGTGAGCTGGGGGAAGTTGAGGCGGATCACCACGCCGTCGTTGGAAGGGGTGATGCCCAGGTCGGAGAGCTGGATGGCCCGCTCGATGGCTTTGATGGAGGCCTTGTCGTAGGGGGCCACCACCAGCAGCCGGGCCTCGGGCACGGTGAACCCGGCCAGCTGTTGAAGCGGGACCTCGCTGCCGTAGTAGTCGACCTTGAGCTTCTCCACCAGGGCCGGCGTGGCCCGGCCGGTGCGGACCCCGGCGAACTCGGCCTGGGTGTGGCTGACCGCCTTCGACATCTTGTCGGTGGCGAGGAGGAGTATGTCGTCGATCATCTCGCCCACCGATCGCTCAAATGCACGAGCGCGTTCACGAGACAAGCGTACCGATTGGCTCACCTTCGAGTGCGCGTCTGATGTTGCCCGCCACCATGAGATCGAAGACGACGATCGGGAGCTTGTTGTCCATGCAGAAGGTGATGGCCGTGGAGTCCATGATCTTGAGTCCCCGGTTGAGCACCTCGATGTAGGCCACCTCGTCGAACTTGGTGGCGTCGGGGTTGAGGAGGGGGTCGTCGGTGTAGACCCCGTCGACCCCGGAGTGGGTGCCCTTGAGGATGGCCTGGGCGCCGATCTCGGCCGCCCGCAGGGCGGCGGTGGTGTCGGTGGTGAAGTAGGGGTTGCCGGTGCCGCCGGCCAGGATGACGACGATGCCCTTGTCGAGGTGGCGCTGGGCCCGGCGCCGGATGTAGGGCTCGGCCACCCGGTCCATCTGGATGGCCGTCATCACCCGGGTGGGCTCGCCCAGCTTCTCCAGGGCGTCCTGGAGGGCGAGGCCGTTGATGACGGTGGCCAGCATGCCCATGGTGTCGGCCTGGGCCCGGTCCATCCCCGCCCCCGCCCCCGCCATCCCCCGCCAGATGTTGCCGCCGCCGACCACGATCGCCAGCTCGGTGCCGAGGTCGTGGCGGACCTCGGCCACCTCGCCCGCGATCCGGGCCACCACGTCGCCGTCGATGCCGTAGCCGATGGACTCGTCGGCGAAGGCCTCGCCCGACAGCTTGAGGACGACCCGCTGCCAGCGCTCCCGCCTCGGCCTCTCGCCGGGTGGCACTAGCGGCCGATCTCCACCTGGGCGAATCGGGTGAGGCGGGCCGGGCCCAGGAGGCCGGTGATCGTCTGCTTGTTGTCCTTGACGAAGGCCTGGTCGAGCAGGACGTGCTCCTTGTACCAGCCGTTCATGCGGCCTTCGACGATCTTGGGGAGGGCCTGCTCGGGCTTGCCCTCGTTGCGGCTGATGGCCTCGAGCGTCTGGCGCTCCTCGGCCACCCGCTCGGCGGGGACGTCGTCGCGGGACAGGTACTCGGGCCGGGAGAACCCGACGTGGAGAGCGATGTCGTGGGCCGTGGCCTGGTCGCCGCCGACCACCTCGACCAGCACCGCGTTGACGCCCCGCTCGTTCTGGATGTGGAGGTAGCTGTCGAGCACGCCCCCCTCGGGGGCCTCGAAGCGCACGACCCGGCCGACGGCGATGTTCTCCTTGAGCTTCAGGCGGATGTCGTCGATGGCGTCCTGGTGGGCGGCGATGGCGCCCTCGCCCTCGGCCGCCACCGCCTGGGCCAGGGTGTCGACCAGGGCCTTGAACTCGTCCGACTTGGCCACGTAGTCGGTCTCGCTCTTGAGCTCGACGATGGCGGCCGCGTTGCCGGTGCGGGCGATGGCGACCGTGCCCTGCTCGTTGGCCCGGCTGGCCTTCTCCACCGCCTTGGTGAGGCCCTTCTCGCGCAGCCACTTGGCCGCCGCCTCGGCGTCGCCGTCGTTCTCGGTGAGGGCCCGCTTGGCGTCCATCATGCCCGCGCCCGTTGCCTGGCGGAGGGCCTGGACGTCCTTGGCCGTGAAGTCGGCCACGCTCAGGCCTCCGCCGGGTCGCCGGCCGCGCCCGACTCGGGGCTGGCCTCGGGGGCGGCGCTGGAATCCGGGGCGGCCGTCGGGGAGGCGGCCGTCGGCGGAACCGCCGCCTGGACGGCGGGGGGCTCGGGGGCGGCCGACTGCGGGGCGGGAGGCTCGGCGGTGACCGGTTTGGAGGCGGACGCGGCCGTGGTGGCGGCGTCGGCGGCCGCCGGGGCGAGCGTCGACACCAGCTCGGAGTCGCTGCCCACCTGCCGCACGTCGGAGGTCTCCTCCTCGTCGGGGCCGACGATGCGCATGCCCGCGTTGTCGTTGGTGGCGCCGTGCTCGGCCAGGGCGGTGAGGGTGGCCGCGGGCATGTCGTCGCCCGGGGGGGCGATGTCGGTGGCCTGCTGGTGGCGGCGGGTGGCGGCCAGGCGAGCCTCGCGCTCCTGGGCCTGGAGGGCGGCCTGGCGGCGGGCCTCGGCCTGCTGGTGGAGGCGGCGGGCCTCGGCCTCGGGATCGAGGGCGTCGGTGGACGGCTTGGGCATGTTCGCCACCGCCTTGGCGTGGCGGCGGCCGGCGATGTGGCGGCCCTCCTCCACCGCGTCGGAGATGATGCGGCACATCAGGTTGCCGGCCCGGATGGCGTCGTCGTTGCCGGGAATGACGTACTGGATCAGGTCGGGGTCGCAGTTGGTGTCGACGACGGCCACGATCGGCATGCCCAGCTTGTTGGCCTCGGTGACGGCGATGTGCTCCTTCTTGGTGTCGATGATGAACACCGCGTCGGGGAGCTTGGCCAGGTTGCGGATTCCGCCCAGGTTGCGCTGGAGCTTCTCGAGCTCGCGGCTGAGGATGAGCGCCTCCTTCTTGGGCATGGCCTCGAAGTCGCCCGCCTCCTTCATGCGCTCGTACTCCTGCATCTTCTTGACCCGGGCGCTGATGGTGCTGAAGTTGGTGAGCATCCCGCCCAGCCACCGCTCGTTGATGAAGGGCATCCCACACTTGCGGGCGTGGTCGGCGATGGGGTCCTGGGTCTGCTTCTTGGTGCCGACGAACAGGATCGTGCCCCCGTTGGCGACCATGTCGCGGACGAACGTGTAGGCGGTGTTGATGCGATCGAGCGTCTGGTTCAGATCGATGATGTAGATGCCGTTGCGCTCGCCGAAGATGAAGCGACGCATCTTCGGGTTCCAGCGCCGGGTCTGGTGACCGAAGTGGACTCCGGCCTCCAGCAACTGCTTCATGGTGACGACAGCCATGATGTCTCCTCTCCCACCGGTTGGTCGTGCCCGGCGCCACGCCCCCGTGGGGGCGACCGTGGGACGGCGCCAAGGCATGTCGGTTCCCGGATGCAGGACGCGCCGGGTCGAGACAGTCTACCGCCCCCTCGCGGGCGGGCTCCTCAGCCACCACGGACGATGCGCAGGGCGATGAGGTGGTTGGCCCTCGCCTCGCGGGTGGCGACCAGGAGCAGCCCGTCGGACGCCGCCGCCACCCCGCTCACCCGGCCCGGCCAGTCGATCGTCGACGGATCCGACCCCGGCCCCGCCAGCAGCAGCCGGCCGTCGTCGAGGGGGAGGGCGAACGGCCCGTCCGAGCCGGTGCCGGCGGGACCACCCCGGACGGCGGCGCCGTCGGTGGATTCCCCCCAGCCGACCTCGCCGGTGGCGGCGTCGACCAGCAGCAGGCCCGCCAGCCGGTGGGCCACGAGAACCCTGCCGTCGCCCACCGCCAGGGGCGGCACCTCGGGTGATCCCCGGCCGCGGGTGGCGACGCGCCATCGCTCGCTCCCATCGGCCACGTCGAGCCCGTGGGCGGCGATGTCACCCGCCACCAGGACCGCGACCGACTCCTCCGTCTCGGGCAGGGCCACCACTGACGGTCCCCCGACACCACCTGGCTCGAGGGGCACCGACCATTGCTGGCGACCGTCGCCACCGTCGACCGCGACCGCCCCGGCGGCGTCGGCGAACATCGACTCCCACGTGACCACAACCGCCGACCCGTCGGTGGCGGCCGGCCCGATGGCCGGGCCGGGCAGGGCCGTCCGCCACGACACCCGCCCGTCGACGAGGTCGAAGGCGGTGAGCGACCCCTCCCAGGTGGAGACCACGGCCCGGCCCCCGACCACGACCGGAGTGTTGGCCCGCTCCCCCACCCGGGTGTCCCACCGCACCTGGCCGCTGGCCCGGTCGACGGCCATGACACCCTCCTCCGTGGCCGCCACCACCAGGTCGGAGGTGAGGGCGGGGGCGACGTCGCGCAGCCCCAACCGCTCCACCTCCCACCGCTTCACGCCGTCGAGGTCGAGGAGCACCAGTCGGAGGTGGCCGTAGCTGGCGGCCACCCCCTGGCCGTCGGCCGCCGGCATGCCGACCGAGCCGGGAGGGGGCGCCGGCCACCGCCACGCCTCTTCGACTCCGAGCTCGCGGGCCGGGACCGCCAATGGTGGGCGGGTCGGCCCCGTCGCCGCCGCCGCCCGACGGCCCGCGACAGCCGGCGAGGGCGAGGGCCCCGGCGACGACGGCCGGGACGAGGCGATGGAACGGGCGGCGGGGCAGGGTCACGGCGAACCTCGCTTCTTCTTCCACAGGTCCCAGGGGGAAGGGATGAACTTGTCGATCCGGCGGCCTGCCAGCCAGGCGCCGGCTCCGACGGCGTCCTCCGCCGTGGCGATGCGCTCGGACACGACCGAATCGAGCATGGCGTCGGCCAGGCCCTGACAGGTGGGCGCCTGGTGGTTGACGGCCAGGGCCACCTCCCGCTCCCCCTGGTCGGAGCCGGGCAGGCCGTCGTGGTCGGCGAGGAGCCCCGGCACCGACACCACGACGCTGCGGGCGCCCGCGTACGGGGTGCGGCCGGCGGGGACGGTGAGGTCGCCTCGGGCGCCGATCGACGTGGCGTGCAGCCCTTCGGGCAGGGGCCGCCGGTTGAGCTGGCGGATGAACGACGACGACTCGGAGAGCTGACCCACCGACGGGCCGTGGAGGTCCCAGGGCCGGGTCAGGCTGATCAGCCGCTCGGCCGCCTCGCCCACCGTGGTCGCGCCCAGCATGGTGCCGGCGGTGGCCAGGTCGGCGCCCTGGTGGGGGCTGCCCAGGGTGACCAGGGACGACACCTGGGGCAGCGTGGGATCGAGCCCGTCGAACTCGTTGGTGAGCGCCTCCCTCGCCACGATGCCGCCCTGGGAGTGGGCGATGACGTCGATGGGCACGCCCGGATTCTCGGCCGCCAGCGCCTGGAGGTGCTCCCGCAGCAGGCGGGCCGAGTGGCGCAGGTCGACCGTGGTGTCGGCCGGCTCGTAGGGCATGACGTCGGTGGTCGAGCCCCGGTAGGAGAAGCGGGCGACGTCGCCGTCGCCGTAGCCCAGGGCGGTGGTGTCGAGGTCGTCGATGGCCGCGTCGCCGGAGCTGGAGCCCAGGCCCCCGACGAGGACCGCCAGATGGCGCTCCTGCGAGGCGGGGCTGGGGGGCCTCGTGAGGTGTGCAGTCGGCGCGCTGGCGGACCCAGTCGATCCCGGCGTCGCCCAGGCGGACGAGGTGGTACACGGGGTCGGCCACCTGGGCGTAGTGGGCCGCACCCAGCAGCTCGGCCAGCTTCTCGTCGAACTCGCCGGCCGCCCAGTCGATGGCCCAGTCCACGGCCCACGACGTGGCCCGGCCCCCGAGGTCGAGGAGCTGGCCGAACAGCCCCGCCCTCTCCCTGTCCTCGGAGCCGAGGCCCAGGTCGGCGTCGGGAACGAGATGGACCTCGGGCAGCCCGTCGCCGAACAGGAGCTCGGGATCGACGTAGACGTCGCCGATACGGGCGCCGAGGTGGAACGTGTCGCCGGCGGAGCCCAGCCGTTGGCCCTGGCCCACGGTGTCGCCCCGCCGGACGTCGACCGAGCGGAGGAAGGCGGACGTGGTGCGCACCCCGTCGGCGTGGAGGACGACGACGTGGAGCTGGCCTCCGACCGGCCCGGCGAAGGCGACGACCCCGTCGGCGGCCGCAGCCACCGGCTCACCGTCGGTGGTGTCGTACTCGACGCCGCGGTTGCCGGCCATCCAGCGCTGGGCGGGCGCCCGGAAAGGGTCGACGATGGGGGCGTCGACCGGCGGCCGGTAGGTGACGCGGTCGGGCGCCGCGCCGTGGGCCGGCGAGGGCGCGGCCAGAGCGAGCACGAGAGGTACGGCCACCAGCACGGCGAACCGCGGCATGGGTTCCCCCCAGGGGTGCGGGACACGCTGGGGGGAAGCGGCGGGGTGTCAAAGACAACCGGCTGGCGTAGGATAGCGCGGGGGTGAGACAGAAACCAGGCTTCGGCGGCGAGAACTACGCCGCAGGACCCAGTGGGTCGGCTAGGCCGGTTCCCGCTGGGGCTCGGCCAGCTTGCCCCGGAGCTGGATCACGGCCTTGGTGTGGATCTGGCACACCCGGCTCTCGGTGATCCCGAGCACGTCGCCGATCTGCCCGAGGGTGAGACCCTCGTAGTAGTAGAGGGTGAGGACGATCTTCTCCCGCTCCGGGAGGCGGTTGATGGCGGCGGCCAGGATCTGCTTGGTCTCCTGGACCTCGAACGCCCCCACCGGTCCGATCCCGGGGTCGGGGATGGTGTCGCCCAGGGTGACCGACTCGCCCCGGTCGGCGCCCACGCTCAGCGTCTCCTCCAGGGCCACCAGGCCGAAGAACGAGATCTGGCCGTAGACGTCGTGCAGCTCGGCCTCGGTGCTGCCCAGCTCCTCGGCCACCTCGGCGTCGGTGGGGTTGCGCAGCAGCTCGTGCTCGAGCTTGGTGAACGCCTTCTCCACCGTCCGGGCCTTGGCCCGCAGCGACCGGGGCACCCAGTCGACGGACCGCAGCTCGTCGATGATCGAGCCCCGGATCCGGGACATGGCGTAGGTCTCGAACTTGTTGCCCCGCCCGGGGTCGAACTTCTCGATGGCGTCCATCAGCCCGAACATCCCGTAGCTGACGAGGTCGGCTTGCTCGATGGTGTGGGGCAGGCCCGCCGACAGGCGACCGGCCACGTACTTCACCAGCGGCGAGTAGTGCACGACCAGCCGGTTGCGCGTCTCGAGGGTGCCCGTGGTCTTGAAGGCGTCCCAGAGCTGGTCGAGGCCAGTTGGTTCGGTCGGTTCCAACGGATTCCTAGGCTCGGGGATGGGTGGAGTCGTACACCGCCCGCAACCGCTCCTTGCTGACGTGAGTGTACAGCTGGGTCGTCGCCAGATCGGCGTGGCCCAGCAGCTCCTGCACGGCTCGGAGGTCGGCCCCACCGTCGAGGAGGTGGGTGGCGAAGGTGTGGCGGAGGGCGTGGGGGTGGGTGGGGTTTTCCGCCCGCCGGTCGAGGATGCGGCGGGTGTCGCGGGGCGTGAGCGGGCGGCCCCGCCGGTTGAGGAAGACGGCGTCGTCGGGGGTGATCCCGGGCACGACGAGGGCGGACCGGCCGCGGGCCAGCCACGCCCGCACCGCGTCGGCCGACGGTTCGCTCATGGGCACCTGGCGCTGCTTGGAACCCTTTCCCCACACCGTGACGACCGGGCCGGTCGAGGTCGAGGTCGAGGTCGACAAAGCGCAGGCCGCAGAGCTCGCCCACCCGCAGGCCACTGCCGTAGAGCAGCTCGAGGACGGCGGCGTCGCGCAGGCCAACGGGGTCGCCGGGCGACGGCGGGGTGAGGAGGGTGTCGATCTCGGCCGGGCGCAGGACGTGGGGCAGGCGGGAGTCGCCCCGCGGTGCCGACAGGCGGGAGGACGGGTCGACGGCGAGGACGCCGGTGCGCCGCAGCCAGCCGAAGTAGCGCCGGAGGGCGGCTGCCTTGCGGGCGATCGAGCGCCGAGCGAAGCGCCTGGTGGCCAGGAAGGCCAGGTAGCGGCGCAGCACCAGGCGGTCGACGTCGGCCGGCCCGGCCAGGCCCGCCCGCTCGGCCCAAACGACGAACTGGGACACGTCGTCGGCGTAGGCCAGCACCGTGTTGTCGGAAACCGACGACAGGGATCGCACGAACGCGTCCTGCTCCCAGCTCACCCCACCACCGTACCGGCCCCTGGTCAGGTTCACCCACCATCCGTGGTCGCCACGGCCACTGGAAGTGGGGCACACGAGGAGGCCCGGCCGGCGACTAGGCATCGGCCACCCGTTCCCACCAGCCGTGGGTGGACGTCACCCACCGGTCGCGCTCCAGGTGGGCCAGGGCGACCATCACCTCGGAGGGAGACAGCCCGCTGCGCAAGACGACCGTCTCGAGGCTGGCCGGCTCCCATCCGAGGGCGTCGAGCACGACCGCCTCACCCGGCCCGGGCGGGGGCCGGCGCTCGACCTGGGCCTCCGGCCCCCGGTACGAGCCTGCGGTGGACAGGCCCAGCGCCACCAGCACGTCGGTGGCGTCGCGGGCCGGTGGGCAGCCGTCGGCGATGAGGGCGTTGGTGTAGGCCGACGCCGGGTTCCGCACCGAGCCGGGAACTGCCATCACCGTGCGGCTGCGCTCGGCCGCGGCCTCGACCGTGTACCGGGATCCGCCCCGGATGTGGGACTCCACCACCACGACCACCTCGGAGAGGGCGGCGATCACCCGGTTGCGGACCGGGAAGCGCCACGGCTCGGGGGCGGCGCCGAGCGGCGCCTCGCTGAACAGCACGCCGGCGTCGGCCACCTCGGCCCACAGGCGGGCGTTTCGGCGGGGGTACACAACGTCGACCCCGCTCCCCACCACCGCGACCGGTGGCGCGGCACCCGCCTCCAGGGCGCCCGCGTGGGCGGCCCCGTCGACCCCTGCCGCCAGCCCCGACACCACCCGCACGCCACTGGCGGCCAGGTCGCGGCCCAGCTCGTGAGCCAGGTCCCGGCCGTAGCGGGTGCAGCGTCGAGTGCCGACGATGCCGACCCGCCGGCCGGCGAGGACCGTCGGTTCGCCCCGGAAGAAGAGCGCACCGGGAGGTTCGTGGTCGTCGGTCAACACCGCCGGGTAGCCGACGCCGCCGAACGCCAGCAGCCCCACGCCGGCCCGCAGGTGGGCCCGCCAGTGCCCGTCGACATCGAGCTCGGACGCCGCCCGCTGCCACCGGTCGGCCAGGCAGGAGTCCTCGGGGTCGCCCCGCCCCTCGACGATCGCCCGCCAGGCGTCGGCTGGCGACCACCGCCGGAGGAGGGCCACCAGGCGGCGATGCCCCATCGCCGGCAGGCCGGCCATGGCCGCCACGAACGCCTCCGGCGGCAACTCCGGCGGCGTCGGCGGCGGCGGCAACTCCGGCGGTGGCGGCTGCTGCGGCAACTGCGGCGGCGGCGGCGGTGGCGGTGGCGGCGTCGGCGGCGGCGGCAACTCCGGCGGTGGCGGCTGCGGCGGTGGCGGCTGCGGCGGTGGCGGCGGCGGCGGTGGCGGTGGCGGCGGCGGCGGTGGCGGTGGCGGTGGCGGTGGCGGTGGCGGTGGCGGTGGCGGTGGCGGTGGCTGGCGGCGGCGGCGGCCATGCCGAGGCGCCCGGATCCCCGGTCACGCGGCCACCTCGGTGGGGACGACCTCGGCCCGGAGCCCGAGGGCCAGGCAGACGTGGTCCTCGTCGACCACGTCGCCCGCCCCGGCCAGGTCGGCGATGGTGCGGGCCACCCGCCGCACACGGTGCAACCCCCGGCCGCTCAACGTCCCCACCCGGAGCCGGTGCTCGAGCACGTCCCTCGCCGCGGGGGCGAGGGGCGCGACCTCGTCGAGGGCACCGACCGGCAGCTCCGCGTTGCAGGCCACGCCGCGCCCCCGGGCTCGTTCTCGGGCCGCCGCCACCCGAGCGGCCACCACCTCGCTGCTCTCCCCCGGCGGACCGCCGAGCAGGTGGGCGACGTCGGGTCGGGATACGACGACCCGCAGGTCGAACCGGTCGAGAAGGGGGCCGGAGAGCCGGCGGTTGTACCGCTCCCGAGCGGCGTCGGTGCACCGACACCTGCCCTCGGGCCCGGCCTCGCCGCACGGGCAGGGGTTGGTGGCCGCCACCAGCAGGAACCGGGCCGGGAAGGTGACGCTGGTGCGGGCCCGGGAGATCCTGACCACGCCCTCCTCGAGCGGCTGGCGCAGCGCGTCGAGCACCATCCGGGGGAACTCGGCCATCTCGTCGAGGAACAGCACGCCGAGATGGGCCTGAGTGATCTCCCCCGGCCGCATCCAGGCGGTGCCGCCACCGATGAGGGCCACCGCCGAGGCGCCGTGGTGTGGGGCCCGGAAGGGCGGCTCGACCACCAGACCGCCCGGGGGCAGCGATGCCCCCGCCGCCGACCGGATGGTGGTGGCGACCAGGGCGTCGTCGCCCGCCAGCGGCGGCAGCAGGCCCGGCAGGCGCCGGGCGAGCATGGTCTTGCCCGACCCCGGCGGGCCCGAGAGCAGCAGGTGGTGCCCGCCGGCGGCGCTGATCTCGAGGGCGGTGCGGCCCACCGGCTGGCCCCGCACGTCGGCCAGATCGGGCCGGCAGACCGGGGCGGCGGCGACGGGCGGCGGCGGCGGATCGGGCCACGGGTCGTCGCCCCGGAGGCAGGCCACCAGCTCGGCCAGCCGCCCGACGGCCCGCACCCTCACCCGGCCCACCACCTCGGCCTCGGCCACGCAGTCGAGCGGCACCACCACCGCCCGGGCGTCGAGGGCGCCGACCATGGGCACGACGCCCGGCACCCGCCGCAGCGACCCGTCGAGGCCCAGCTCGCCCAGGAAGGCGCAGCCGGCGACCGCCTCGGGCGCCAGCTCGCCGGTGGCCACCAGCAGCCCGACCGCGATCGGCAGGTCGAGCCCGGGGCCGATCTTGCGCAGCAGGCCCGGCGCCAGGTTGACGGTGACCCGCTTGGTGGGCCACGGCAGGCCGCTCGACAGCAGCGCCGCCCGCACCCGGTCGCGGGCCTCCCGGCACACCGGATCGGGGTGTCCGACCAGGGTGAAGCCGGGCAGCCCGTTGGACACGTGGACCTCGACCGCCACTCGGCGGCCCTCGACCCCGAGCAGGGTCGCAGAGGGGATGGTGGCGAGCACGGCAGGCTCCTCGCTCGACAGGCGTCGTCGGACGAGGGCCGTGACGCCGGCCGGCTCGAGCGGAGCATCACGAAATGTACTCGGGAGCTACGACAGTGTCCGCCCGCCACCGACGGCCGGGCGAACTGGTGACGATCCGGGGCGCCAGGACGCCTCGTATCGTCACCGGTTCGGGTCGGCGATCGAACTGGTGACACTTCGGGGCGTCAGGGCGCCCCCCGGCGTCACCGGTTCGCTAGGGCAAACAGGGCGGGCCCGGCGCCCACCAGGCCAACGCAGGCCTGACACACCGGGAGGCGGTGGGACAGAATGCCGGCCGTGGGCTTCAATCCGTACCGCCAGCACCGGCGCCGACCATCCGACTACCTGATGGTCGCCGCCGCGTTCGTCGTCGTGGCCGTCCTCCTGGTGTGGGCGGTGGCGGGATGAGGGTCTCCCTCGGCGCCGACCACGCCGGCTATCGGCTGAAGTCCGTCATCGCCGCCGCCCTGGCCGACAAGGGCCACGAGGTCATCGACTGCGGCACCGACTCGGAGGAGTCGGTCGACTACCCGAGGTTCTGCGCCGCCGCCGCCCGGGAGGTCACCGCGGCCGGGCCGACCGGGGCATCGTGATCGGCGGCAGCGGCCAGGGCGAGCAGCTGGCGGCCAACAAGGTCCACGGGGCCCGAGCTGCCCTGTGCCACGACGAGTGGACGGCCCGCATGGCCCGCATGCACAACGACGCCAACGTCCTGTCCCTCGGCGCCCGCCAGCTGGCCGACGCCTTCGCCCTCCTCCTCGTCGACGTCTTCCTGGAGACCGAGTTCGAGGGCGGTCGCCACCAGCCCCGCGTCGACCAGCTCCACCAGATCGAGCGCGAGGAGTGCGAGGGCTCGAGAACGTCGGCGCCGCCCCTCAGAAGGCGGCTTGGATGACCTCGATCTGGTCCCCCAGGACGGCGGCCACGTCGAAGCGGATCTCAGCCGCCGGCGTCGGACTCTCGTCGAGCCACCGGGCGGCCAGGACCCGGATGCGCTGCTGCTTCTGACGGGTCACGGCCTCGGCCGGCAGCCCGAAGGCGTCGGAGGTCCGGGTCTTCACCTCGCAGAACACCACCAGCCCACCCCGGCGCAGCACCAGGTCGAGCTCCCCCGTGCGGCAGCGCCAGTTGCGGTCGAGCACCCGATAGCCCCGCTCGACGTACCAGGCGGCGACCGCCTCCTCGCCGCCGATGCCGAGCGCCCGGCGGGCATGGGTCATGGCCCGTAAATCTAGGTGCCTACCCGTCCCGGCGGATCTCCTCGATGTTGACGTCCTTGAACGTGACCACCCGTACCGAGGCGACGAAGCGGGCGGGGCCGGGACGGTAGATGTCCCACACCCACGCGTCGCGCAGCTGGAGCTCGAGGTGGCTGCGGGCGTCGCCGTCGTGCTCGGTGAGCTCCACCGAGTTGGCCAGGTAGAAGCGACGTTCGGTCTCCACCACGTAGGTGAACAGCGGCAGGACGTCGCGGTACTCCTTGTACAGCTGGAGCTCCATCTCGGTCTCGTACCGCTCGAGGTCCTCTTCGCTCATCCCGCCAGTGTACGAGCGCGGTCCCCACTACCCCACCGACCTACAGAAACGCCCCGTCGGGGACGGGCCACACCTTGACGAAGGCGCGGCCCACGATCGTCGACTCCTGGATGGGGCCGAAGACGCGGCTGTCGGAGGAGTTCTCCCGGTTGTCGCCCATCACCCACAGCTGGTCCGGGCCGAGGGTGACGGCCGGGAAGTCCCTGGTGGTTGGCCCCTGCTTCAGGTAGGGCTCCACCAGCTCCCGCCCATTGACGTACACCCGCCCGGCGCGGCCCTCGACCTTCTCGCCGGGCAGGCCGATCACCCGCTTGATGTACTCCTCGGTTGACGGCGTCGACAGCCCGACCGACTCCAGGATCCCCTTGATGACGCGCGTGGGGAGAGGCGGGTCGGCCCTGGGGGCGCCCTGGGTGGGGTTGTCGAACACGATGATGTCGCCCCGGCGGGGATCGTGGAGGCGGTAGGCGAGCTTGGACACGACCACCCGGTCGCCCACCGCCAGCTGGGGGATCATCGAGCCCGAGGGGATGAAGAAGGCCTGGGCCACGAACGTCTTGATGACGAAGGCGATGAGGATGGCGGTGCCCACCAGCACCACGGTCTCGCGCAGCAGCCGGCCGGACGCCCACAGCCGGTCGCGGTTCTGGAAGCTCGCCACCCTCGCCACGATCCCTAGCTCAGAGGCAACGAGAGGGGGCGCGGTGATCAGGACCAACGCCGGCTCATCGAGCCGTGCGCTTCTCCTTGATCTTGGCCGCCTTCCCGGTGAGGTCGCGCAGGTAGTAGAGCTTGGCCCGCCGGACGTCGCCCATGGTGACCAGCTCGATGCGGGACAGGATCGGGGAATGAACGGGGAACGTGCGCTCCACGCCGACGCCGAAGCTCACCTTGCGGACGGTGAACGTCTCCCGCACGCCGGACCCCTGGCGCCGGATGACCGCCCCCTGGAAGACCTGCACCCGCTCCCGATTGCCCTCGACCACGCGCACGTGGACCTTGACGGTGTCGCCCGGGCCGAAGACCGGGATGTCGTCGCGCAGGCCGTCGCGATCGATGATGTCGGTGGGGTTCATGGCGCGAACAACTCCTGAGCAGGGTCTCCCGGGTCGTCACCAGGATACGTCGACGACCCAGACTACTCCACGTCGAACGTCTCCAGCAGGGCCTCCTCGGCCGCCGTCAGGCCCCCCCGCGCCGCGAGCAGATCGGGCCGCAGGGCCCGGGTGCGGACCAGGGCCTGGGCGTGGCGCCAGCGGGCGATGCGGCCGTGATCGCCGGAGCGCAGGACCTCCGGCACCGTCCACCCCCGGAAGTCGGCGGGACGGGTGTAGTGGGGGTACTCGAGCAGTCCCGACGTGAACGACTCGTCGGCGGCCGACGCCTCGTTGCCCATGACCCCGGGAACCAGCCGGGTCACGGCCTCGACCACCACGAAGGCGGCCGCCTCCCCCCCGGCCAGCACGAAGTCCCCGATCGACAGCTCGCCGTCGACCAGGTGACGCCGCACCCGCTCGTCGACCCCCTCGTAGCGACCGCAGAGCAGCGAGAAGCCGGGGCCGGCGGCCAGCTCGGCGGCCATCGCCTGGTCGAAGCGCCGTCCTCCAGGATCGAGCAGGAGGAGGGGCCGGGGGGGCTCCACCGCCTCCACCGCGGCGAAGACCGGCTCCGCCGACAGCACCATCCCAGGACCGCCGCCGAAGGGGGCGTCGTCGACCGAGCGGTGGCGGTCGGTGGCGAAATCCCGCAGGTCGTGGACCCGGACGTCGACCACGCCGGTGCCGCGCGCCTTGCCCAGCAGGCCCCCCGAGAGGGCCGGCTCCAGGATCTGGGGGAGGACGGTGAAGACGGAGATCCGCATGGGAAAGGTCGCCGCCCAAAACGCGGACGACCTTGCTAGTTTGTCGCCGACACAAAGGGTCAACACGCCCTGGTCGTTCTCGGACGTGCTGGGGACTCCTCAATCGTCACCTCCCGGCGGAGGGACGGGACGGAAGGAGGTGAACAACATGCAGACAGAGAGCAACAGATCGCTCGCCAAGGCCATCCTGGGCCTGCTGGCGGGGGTTGTGGCGGCCCTGGCCCTCGTGGTCTTCGGCGCGACCGCCGCCGCGGCCGACGTGGAGAGCGGTGACTCGGGCAACTCCGGCGACACCGGCGACGCCCTGGCCATCGGCTCCGCCGAGAGCAACGCCAACAGCGGCGCCCAGTCCAACGCCGACGCCCAGTCGGGCAACACCGGCAGCGCCTCCAACACCGTGCTCATCGCCGCCGAAGGCGGTGAGGGTGGAGACGGAGGTATCGCCGTGGCCGTGGCCGACGAGGGTGGAGAGGCGAACGGGCTCGGTGGCGTCGCCATCGGTGGTAGCAGCCTCGCCGTCGCCGATGCAGGCGGCGGAGACGGAGGCGACGTGCACATCACCGTCAGCCCGACGGCATCGTCCGGAAGCTCCGGTGAGGCAGTGGCGCAGTCCAGCTCCACCAACACCGGCCACACCGGCAACGCCACCTCCACCGCCGTCTCGTCACCCGTCGCCACCTCGGGCAACTCCGGGTCCACCGGAGGCACCGGGGCGGTGACCTCGAACCCGACGGCCACCAACACCGCGATCCTCGGGAGCGCCATCGCCATCGGCGGGGGCGACGCCGAGTCCGGCGACTCCGGAAACTCGGGGAACACGGGCGACGCCATCTCCATCGGGAACGCGTTGAGCAACGCCAGCTCGGGCGCGCAGTCCAACGCGGCGTCCCTGTCAGGGGGCACCGGATCGGTGCGCAACCTGGTAGGCGTCTTCGCGGTGGGTGGTGAAGGGGGCGACGGCGGACTCGCCTTTGCCCTCGCCGACGAAGGCGGTGAGGCCAACGGGTTGCTGGGCTTCGCCATCGGTGGCGACAGCGTGGCGATCTCGGACGCGGGCGGCGGCAGCGGTGGCAACGTGACCATCGTGGCCAACCCGGTCGCGTCGTCCGGCGGATCGGGAGCGTCGAAGGCGCAATCCAGCGCCACCAACTCCGGCAGCACCGGATCGTCCAACTCGACGGCCGTGGGGTCACCCATCGCGACCACCGGGGACTCGGGCGGCACCGGGTCGACCGGTCCGGCGACGTCGAACCCGACGGCCATCAATTCAGCCCTGCTCGGCATAGCACTCGCCTTTAACGACCCACTTTGAGGTCGGGCAGGTCCCCAATCCCAGTACCCAATCCGGACGTACGAACGAGGGTCCCTCCCCGGAGGGGCCCTCGTCGCGTACCCGTACCTACCAGGCGAAGGCGATGACCTCGCCCTCGCAACCCACGGCGACGTGGGTGCGGTCGGGGGGCAGGCCGGCGGCGGTGCCCCGGGCCACCAGGTCGGTGCCGTCGGGGAGGGTGACCCGGGCCAGGGCGTCGTGGCCAAAGTACTGGCGGTCGTGGAGGACGGCGCCGGCGACGGGGCTGGGCGTGAGGCGCAGCTGCTCGGGCCGCACCACCACCCGTACCCGGGCCGGTCTCGCCGCGCCGCCCGACGGGTCCGGGAGGTCGGGGCCGCCGCACTCCAGGACGCCGAGGGCGCACGACACCTTGCCGTCGCCCACCAGCTCGCCGTCGAGGACGTTGGCGTCGCCTACGAACCGGGCCACCCACAGGTCGGCCGGGTGGCGATAGACCTCGTCGGGGGTACCGACCTGCACCACCTGGCCCGACCGCATGACGGCGACCGTGTCGGCGGTGGACAGGGCCTCCTCCTGGTCGTGGGTGACGAACATGGCGGTGGCCCCCGACGCCCGCAGGATGCGCCGGACCTCGGTGCGCAGGGTGACCCGCAGAGAGGCGTCGAGGTTGGCGAAGGGCTCGTCGAGGAGCACGACCGACGGTGCGGGGGCCAGGGCCCGGGCCAGGGCCACCCGCTGCTGCTGGCCGCCCGACAGCTCGTGGGGCATGCGGTCGCCGAGGCCGGCCAGTCCGGCCAGCTCGAGCATGGCCTCCACCCGAGGCGCCCGCTCGGGGCCCCGGGGCAAACCGAAGCCGACGTTGGCCGCCACCGACAGGTGGGGGAAGAGGGCCTGGTCCTGGGGGACGATGCCCACCCGCCGGCGCTCGGGCGGCACCCGCACGCCGGGCCCCGCCACCACCCGTCCGCCGACCGAGATCGTCCCCTCGTCGAGGCGCTCGAAGCCGGCCACCGCCCGCAGCAGGGTTGTCTTGCCGCACCCCGAGGGCCCCAGGACGGCGGTGAGGGTGCCCGCCTCCACCGACAGGTCGGCACCGTCGAGGGCAGCCACCGCCCCGAACATCTTTCGAGCGCCGGCGATCTCGACCCCCAGGGCGAGCACACCGTGCACGCCGGCGGCGGCGGAGTCAGCCTCGACCACGTCGGCCTCGTGCGATCTGAGCCCCGTCATGCGGGGGCCTTCCTACCCAGCCGGCGGGACAGGAGCCAGGTGGGCACCGCCGCCGCCACCACCAGGATGGCCGAGGGCACGGCGGCGTCGCCATAGGCGCCGATGGCGGTGGCCGACCACACCCGGGTGGCCAGCGTCTCGAAGCCGGTCGGGCCCAGCAGCAGGGTGGCCGGCAGCTCCTTCATGCAGGTGAGGAACACCAGGGCGGTGCCGGCCGCCACCCCCGGGGCCAGCAGCGGGGCGGTGACGGTGCGCAGCACGGCAAGGGGCCGCTTGCCGAGGGAGCGAGCCACCTCGTCGAGGGCGGGCGACGCCTGGACGGCGGACGTGTAGACCGCGCTCACGGCCAGGGGCAGGAACAGGACGAGGTAGGCGAACACCAGCACGGGCAGCCTCTGGTAGAGGGAGGTCAGGTAGCGCGCCGAGAAGAACACCAGCGACAGCGCCACCACGATACCGGGCAGGGCGTGGCCCACGTAGGCCGAGCGCTCCACCACCGACGCCATCCGGCTCCGGTGGCGGGCGGCCAGCAGGGCGACGGGGATGGCGGCGGCGCCGGTGACGAGCGCACCCAGGCCCGAGGCCATGAGCGACCCGCCGGCGGCCCGCCACACCCGGGCCAGGTCGACGTCGGCCTGCACGCTGTCGACCAGCCACCGGACCAGGGTGACGGCGGGGATGCCGAGGGCGAGCACGGCCACCGTGACCGGCACCGACAGCGCCCACCAGCGGGCCCGGCCCAGGCGGGTGACCCGGGGCGGGCGGTTGGCCCCCGGTCCGCTGGCGTAGTAGCGGGCCCGGCCCCGGGTGCGGGCCTCGGCCGAGACGACCACCAGCGTCACCGCCAGCAGCAGGCAGCCGAGGACGGCGGCCGGCGTGCGGTCGAAGCTCGACTGGTACGACTGGTAGATGACCCGGGTGAAGCTGTCGAAGCGCAGGATCGACACCGCCCCGAAGTCGGAGAGGCTGTAGAGGAAGACGAGCAGCGACCCGGTGGCGATGGCCGGGCGCAGCTGGGGCAGGGTCACCAGGCGGAAGGTGTCGGCCGCGTTGTTGCCCAGCGAGCGCGACACCTCCTCGAACGAGGGGTCGATGCGCTCCAGGGCGGCCGCCACCGGCAGCAGCACGTAGGGGTAGCTGAGCAGGGTGAGGGTGAGCCAGGCCCCCTTGAAGCCGGTCATCCCGGGGAAGGCGGAGATGTAGGCGAAGGCGCCCACGTAGCTGGGCACGGCGAGGGGCAGGGCGGCCACCACCCGCCAGCCCCGGCGCCAGGGGAGGTCGCAGCGCACCGTGAGCCAGGCCAAGGCCACCCCGATCACCGCCGAGGCCAGGGTGACGGCCGCGGCCAGGCCCAGGCTGCGGGCCAGCAGTCGGCCCGTCCCCTCGGTGAACAAAGTGTCGGACACCGTCGACCACCCGCCCTCGCCCGCCCGCACCAGCAGGTACGCCACCGGCAGGAGGGCGGCCAGCGCTACCGCCGCCCCGGCGATCATCAGGCCGCGGGGCGTCCCGATGCCCGAGCGCACCGGCAACCCGTGCCGCGGCCGCGCCCGTCCGGCGGCCGTCTCCGGCGTGGCCGTCTCCGGGCTGGCCGGCGGGGGGGCGGCGAGGTCCGGCGGGGCGGTCAGAGGAGGCCTGCCTCCCGCAGCATGGCCAGTGTCTCGTCGAGCTCGGACAGGTCGGAGAGGTCGATGTCGGGGCTCTGGACGTCGGTCAGCTTGGGCAGGCTGGGCAGGGGCTGGATCCCCGACGCCAGCGGGAACTCGAAGTTCTTCTCCGCGAAGAACGTCTGGGCCGTCGGGCCGAGCAGGAAGGAGACGAACCGGGCCGCCTCCGCCTGGTGGTCGCTCGACTTGAGGATGCCGACGCCGGCGACGTTGACGAGAGCACCCGGATCGCCGTTCACGGTGAAGTGGTTGCGGGCCACCATCTTGTCCTCGCCTATCTCGTTGGCCAGCTGGAACCAGTAGTAGTGGTTGACCAGGCCGAGGTCGATCTCGCCGTCGTTGACCGCCTTGAGGATGAGGGCGTTGTCGTTGTAGGTCCGGACGTCGTTGGCCTTGAGGTCGTGGAGGAACTGCTTCGTCCGCTCCTCGCCCGCCTGGACCCGCATGGCGGTGAGGAAGGCCTCGAACGAGCCGTTGGTGGGCGCGATCCCCACCTTGCCCTTCCACCGGGGCTCGGTGACGGCGAAGATGCTGGTCGGCACCTCGGCGTCGGGCACGTTCCGGCTGTTGGCCACGATCACCCGCACCCGGCCGGTGACCCCGATCCACCCGCCGTCGTCGGCCCGGTACTTCGGGTCGACCTGGGCCAGGATGTCGGCCGGCACCGGGCTGAACAAGCCCCGGTCGTCGACCGCCCCCAGGCCGCCCGCGTCCTGGGCGAAGAAGATGTCGGCCGGCGAGTTCGAGCCCTCCTCCGAGATCTGGGCCGCCAGCTCGGGCGTGGCCCCGTAGCGGACCTTGACCTCGATTCCCGTCTCCTCGGTGAACTCGTCGATGACAGGCTGGATCTGCACCTCCGCCCGCCCCGAGTAGAGGGTGAGGGTGCCCTCGTCCGACGACGAGGATCCCCCGCCACACGCGGCGGCCGTCAGGCGAGGGCAAGGGCGACGGCGACGACGAGCACGGCGGGGGCCCGGCGGGAGAGGGAAGTCACAGGGGGGATGTCTCCTGGGGAAGTTGGGATAGGCCGACCTAACGCCAGCTTATAGGGGAGCCTACGGATCCGCTGAGCACGGGGGCCACGCCCACCGGTGCCCCGAGGGTACCGTCGGAACGATGTCGGCCACCGATGTCGGCACCGGCGCCCGGGTGCTGGTCGGCACCTGCTCGTGGACCGACGCCACCCTGGTCAAGGAGACCGACTGGTACCCGCGGCGGTCGATGACGGCGGCCCAGCGGCTGGCCTACTACGCCAGCACCTTCCCGGTGGTCGAGGTCGACAGCACGTACTACTTCCCCCCCACGCCCGAGCTCACCGCGGCCTGGGCCGAGCGCACACCGGCCGGCTTCACCATGAACGTCAAGGCGTGGTCGCTGCTCACCGGCCATCCGACCTTTCCCGACTCGCTGTGGCCCGACCTCCAGCCCGAGGTCCCGACCGAGCACCGGGGCAAGCGCCGCCTCTACGCCAAGCACCTGCCCCCGCCCGTCCTCGACGAGGCGTGGGACCGGTTCCGGCACTCGCTTCTCCCGCTGCAGGACGCGGGCCGGCTGGGCGCAATCCTGTTCCAGTACCCGCGGTGGTTCGGGCCCCGCCCGGACCACCGGGCCCAGATCGCGGAGGCCGTCCGCCGGCTGGAGGGCATGCGGGTGTGCGTCGAGTTCCGCCACGCCCGGTGGCTGGAGGGCGGCGAGTGCGAGACGACTCTCTCGCTCCTGGAGGACCTGGGGGCGTCGTTCGTGTGCGTCGACGAGCCCGCCGGCTTCCCGTCGTCGATGCCGCCGGTGGTGGCAGCCACGTCCCCCCTGGCCGTGGTCCGCTTCCACGGGCGCAACGAGGCCACGTGGGAAGGTCCGGTCCCCAGCGCCGCCGAGCGCTTCCGGTACCTCTACACCCCCGAGGAGCTGGCCGAATGGGTGCCCCGCATCCGGGACCTGGCCGGGTCGGCCGACGAGGTCCACGTCCTGATGAACAACTGCTGGCAGGACTACGCGGTGGTCAACGCGGCCCAGATGGCGGACCTGCTTCAGGTCCCCCCACCGCTGTCGGAGGCGCTGATCGCCGACGCGTGATGGGCCACCATCAGCCACTCACCCTCGGACGTGCGGGTGAACAGGTTGAGGGCGGCCACGGTGGTGGCGTTGGCCGTGTCGAGGATGTTCTCGTCGACGGCGACCCAGCCGACGTCGCCCGCCACCTCGGCCGCCTCGTTGGTGAGGATGAACTGCAGGCGCTGGGCGTTCTGGAAGAGGGCGAAGAACGACGCTGCCACCCGCCCCCACCCCTGCAGCGTGGCCCAGCCGGGGTGGGTGCAGATCACCCGGTCGGAGTGCTCCCACGCCTTCGACATGGCGTCGAGGTCGCGCGCCTCGAAGGCGGCGTAGAAGGCGTGGTTGGCGGCGAGCACGCCGTCGAGATCGGTGATCCGGCGACGCTACCGCTCCCTGTAGCGTCGCTCGACGTGCCGCTCGTCCCATCCACCGACGGGGTGCGGGTCGCAGTGCACGACCTCGGGGGCGACGGCCCACCGCTGGTATTGGTCCACGCCACCGGCTTCTGCGGGGGGGTGCTGGGGCCCGTGGCCTCGGCGTTGGACGAGTCGTTCCATGCCTGGGCGGTCGATGTGCGGGGGCATGGCGCCTCTGTGACCCCCGAGGATCTCGACTTCCGGTGGACCGGGTTCTCCGACGACGTGCTGGCGGTGGTGGAGGCGCTGGGGCTGGAGGGGGCGTACGGGTTCGGCCACTCGTCGGGCGGGGCGGCCGTGCTCGACGCCGAGGCCCGCCGTGCGGGGACGTTCCAGGCGCTGTACGTGTACGAGCCGATCGTGTGGCCCTCGCCCCCCGCTCCGGGGAGCCGTGATCTCCTCGTGGAGGGGGCCCGGCGGCGGCGGGACACGTTCGGGTCGCGGGACGAGGCCCGGGCCAACTTCGCGGCCAAGCGCCCGTTCTCCGGGTTCACGCCCGAGGCCCTGGAGGCCTACCTGACCTGCGGCTTCGCGGAGGACGACGGGGGCGGCGGTTCGTTGCGGCTGCGCTGCCGGCGGGAGTGGGAGGCGACGATCTACCTCCAGGGCCTGGTCCACGACGGCTTCTCCCGCCTGGGGTCGGTGACCTGCCCGGTCGTGGTCGCGTCCGGCGACCGCCGGGAGGCGCTGGACGCCGACGTCGTCGCCCGCCAGGCCGCCGCCCTCCCCCACGGCCGCCTGGAGACGTTCCCCGGCCTGGGCCACCTCGGCCCCATGGAGGACCCCGCCGCCGTCGCCGACTCGGTGGCGAGGGCGTTCGCCCCCTGAGCTGCACTCTGGCCGCCGATCCGGGCGGTCGACTCGCCCCTCGGTCGAGGGTGCAGAAACGTCGCTCCTGCCACAGACCTGCGCCCTCCAGGGGGTCCGTCGGCCGGGCATCCACGTGGGTGTCGTAGGGCCTCGGTAGCCTTTCCCTCGATGGCCCTCCCGCTCCCCCGGTCCCTGTCGCCGTCCAAGGTGGCGTCGTTCAAGGACTGTGCCCTCGCGTTCCGGTTCTCGGCCATCGACCGGGTGCCCGAGCCCCCGTCGGCCGCGGCCACCAAGGGCACGCTCGTCCACCGGGCCCTCGAGCTGCTCTTCTGCGAGCCGGCCGAGGAGCGCACCCTCCCCACCGCCCTGGCCTGCCTCGACCGGGCCACCGAGGAGATCTCGGTCCGACCCCGAGTTCACCGGCCTCCACCTCGAGCCCGAGGCCAGGGCCGACTTCGTGGCCGACGCCGAGGCCCTCGTCCGGCGCTACTTCCGGCTCGAGGACCCCCGCACCATCCGCCCCATCGGGCTCGAGCTGATGCTGGAGGCCAAGGTCGGCAGCCTCACCCTGCGGGGCATCATCGACCGCCTCGAGCTCGACGACGACGGCGGCCTGGTGGTCACCGACTACAAGTCGGGCGCCGTCCCCCGGGTCACCTACGAGCAGAGCAGGCTGGGCGGGGTCCACTTCTACGCCTTCCTGTGCGAGCAGGTGCTGGGCCGGCGGCCGTCGAAGATCCAGCTCCTCTACCTGTCGGAGCCGGTGGCGATCGTGGCCGAGCCGTCCGACCAGTCGATCCGCGGCCTCCAGCAGCGCACGTCCGCCATCTGGACGGCGGTGGAGAAGGCGTGCGAGCGGGAGGACTTCCGGCCCCGGCCGTCCCGCCTGTGCGACTGGTGCTCGTTCCAGGCCTACTGCCCCGCCTTCGGCGGCGACCCGGCTCTGGCCGCGGCTGCCGCGGCCGGCGACCGTGTGAGCCCCGTGCCCGTGAGCATCGCGCCCGCTCACTGACCACACTGCTCCCCGGGCGCCGGGTTGACCACTACCGTGCAGGCGCCGTGAGCCGACTTTCCCGCGTCCGCGACCAGGTGTCGCGTTTCGACCGGGTCGTCGACCGGGGCTTCGACCGCCTCCGGGGCCGGCGGGTGCCCGACAAGGTCTTCTACGTGGCGTCCGACCTGGGCGACTTCAGCCTGGTGTGGATGATCCTGGGCGCCCTCCGGGGTCTGAGGTCGGAACGCGACTGGCACGCCGCCGTGCGCCTGGGGGCGGCCGCGGGGGCGGAGTCGTTCTTCGTCAACTGGGTGGTGAAGTCGTTCTTTCGCCGCGACCGGCCGATCGTGGAGATGGAGCACCCCCACCACCTGCGGGTGCCGCTGACCAGCAGCTTTCCGAGTGGCCACGCCACCTCCGCCTTCAGCGCGGCCCTCCTGCTGAGCGACGACGACGTGCTGTGGCCGCTGTACTACGCCACTGCCGTGGTGGTGGCCGCCAGCCGTGTCCACGTGCGCATCCACCATGCGTCGGACGTCGTGGTGGGCGCGGCTTTGGGAACCGCCTTCGGGATGGTGGCCCGCCGCCTCTACCCGCTGCCGCCCGCCCCGGGCGTGCTACCCCCGCCGAACCAGCCGTCGGCGGGCCAGTGGATCAGTTGACGCCGACCGTCTCGAGCTCGTCGATCACCGGCACGGGGGCGGCGAGGACGGATCGCATGTCGAGGAGGATGTCGGAGACCTCGGCCGTCGACACCAACTCGCGGGTGTGCATCCAGCCGAGGCTGCGGTCGATGATCTGAAGCGCCTCGGAAATCACATCTCTCTCGATCGTGTCGCTCATCTCATCTGCTCCTAACACCGGACGCTGTGCCCTGTTCCCATTATCTCGTCAAGCCTGAACACCGTCTTGAGACCCTGTGCGTCGGACTCACCCTAGCCAGTGCTGGTTTCGAGTGTGTTTCGGTTGCGGAACGGCTCGCCCCTTTGTTGTCTCACCCTCCTGTCAATCTTGAAACCATGCACGAGCAACTCTTCCTGCTCCGCCCCGACGATCGTCCCTGGCGGCTCGACGACCACACCCGCCAGGTCGGGCGCCAAGGTGTCCAAGAAGCCCGGGCCGCCCTCCGCCGGGCGGCGGCGGGCGAGGGGTCGCCCGGTTCGACGGCTCGCCCCCGGCGGGTGCCCGATCGGCGGGTGCCCGACCAGCGCGGTTCCCGACCGGCGTGTTCCCGACGGGCGATGTTCCCGACCGGCGTGTTCCCGACCGCGTCGCGGCGCCCGACCGGCGTGTTCCCGACGGGCGTGTTCCCGACGGGCGTGTTCCCGACCGCCTGGCGCCGGATCGCGGTGTCCCCGCCCGCCTGGCGCCCGACCGCCGGGCGCCCGGTCGTGGAGCGCGTGGACGCACGGCCGCCTGAGCCGCCCGGCCCGGCCTGGCGTAGGGTTGGCCCCGCCGGCCGCCGCCGTCGCGTCCCCTCCGTCGCTTCCCCCTCCGAGTCCCCGTCCGGAGGCGCGCCCATGGCCACCCGTCCCACCGCTCCCGCAGCGCTCGCCGTCGTGGCGGCCGTCCTCCTCCTGGTGGCCGCCGCCTGTGGGGGATCCGACCGCCCGGACACCCTTCCCGGCCCTCCCCCGCCGGCGGTCGAGCTGCCCCTCGGGCTCGACACCACCGTCGACCGGGTGGTCGACGGCGACACGATCGTCGTGGCCGGAGGCCACCACATCCGCCTCATCGGCGTCGACACGCCCGAGACCAAGGACCCTCGCCGGCCGGTCCAGTGCTTCGGCCGGGAGGCATCCGCGTTCCTCTCCGACCTCCTCCCCCGGGGCCGCGGCGTGCGCCTGGTGGGCGACGTGGAGCCCACCGACGTCTACGACCGCACCCTGGCCTACGCCTACCGCCTGCCCGACGGGCTCTTCGTCAACGCCGATCTGGTCCGGCAGGGCTACGCCCGGGTCCTCACCATCCCCCCCAACGTGGCCCACACCGACGAGCTGGTGGCCCTCGCCGGCGAGGCCCGGGACGCGGGCCGGGGGCTGTGGGCCGCGTGCTGAACAGGGGAGGCGCCCGCGGTAGCGTCCGGCCCGGTGCCCACGCTCGCGGAACGCCTCGGCCACGCGCCCGACGCCCGCCTGCTGATCGTCAACTGCGACGACCTCGGCTCCAGCCACGCAGCCAACGTCGGCGTGTACGAGGCCCTCCGCGACGGGGTCGGTACCAGCGCCAGCCTCATGGTCCCGTGTCCGTGGGCCCGCGACGCCGCCGCCCGCTACCGGGGGGAGGACATCGGGGTCCACCTCACCCTCAACGCCGAGCACGACCTCTACCGGTGGGGTCCCATCACCCACGGGCCCTCGCTGCTCGACGGCGACGGTGGGTTCCCCCGCACCCGCGAAGACCTGTGGGACCACGCCGACCTCGACGAGGTCCGCCGCGAGTGCCGGGCCCAGGTGGAACGAGCCATCCTGTGGGGCTTCGACGTGAGCCACCTCGACTCCCACCTGGGGAGCCTCGAGCTGCGCCCCGAGTTCTTCGACATCTACCTCGAGCTGGCGGTCGAGTTCCGCCTGCCGCTGCGCCTCGGGTCGGCGTCCACCGAGCGGGCGGTCGGGTTCCCCTTCCGCCAGCTGGCCGCCGACGAGGGCGTGGTCTCCCCCGACCATTTCGTCGCCGTGCGCACCATCGGCCGGCGGCGGGCCATCGAGCGGGCCATCGAGGACTTGGCGCCGGGGGTCACCGAGGTGCATCTGAGCCCCGCCCTCGACACGGCCGAGCTGCGGGCCATGGCCCCCGACTGGTCGGCCCGGGTCGACGACCACGACCTCGTCACCAGCGGCAGCTCGACGCTGCGGGCCCTGGCCGCCCGTTCCGGCGTCGTGTTCGTCGGCTACCGCGAGCTGCGCCAACTCCAACGCTCGTCGGCGTAGCGGCAAGCGGCGCGCCGAGTGGCAGCCCGGTCGGCCATCCTTCGTCGGGTACCGCGAGCCGCGCAACCTCCAACCCGGTCGACCATCCCCAGTCGACCAGCCGGCTGCGCCCAGCTCCGACGGCTCGGCAGAGCGTCGGCGCGTCGAGCGTCAACCGGATGGGCTCAGCTCTTGCGCACCGGGCCGACAACGAGCGGCTGCCGCGAGGTGGAGACCACGCCGCCCGCCACCTCGTCGGTGATGGCCAGGGCAACGACCGGGCCGTCGGCCACGAACGCCGACAGGTCGGGGTCGGGGCCGAGGAGCCCCACCGAGATGCGGTCCCCGCCCACCACCGCCCACAGCTGGTAGTTACGGTCGGGGGTGAGCCCAGGGAGGTTGTCCTCGGCGAGGTAGCCCCGGCCGTCGGGCAGCACCCAGGCATCCGCCACGAGGGCCCCGTCGGGCGACCGCATCTCGACCTTCACCACCTCGGGATCGGCCTTGGCCGCGTCGATGGTGCGCCGCAGCTCGTCTCGGTGGGAGCCGATGGCGATGTCGTTGCCCTGCCGGCCGTCATCCACCACCCGCACGCCCAGCACCCCGATGACCCCGGCGGCGACGGACGCGGCCGCCACCAGCGCCCCGATGCGCACACCGGCGCCCCGGCGCCCCGCCGATCGGCGCGCCCGCCGCTCGCCCAGCTCGTCGCCCGGCGGCCGGGCGTGTTCGCCGGACCCGGAGGCACCGAGGGAGACGGGCCCGGAGGCGGCGGGCGATTCGGTGGGAGCGGCAGACTCGGCGGCGGTGGGGGGTTCGGCCGCAGCCGGTGGGCGAAGGGCGTGGATGGGGGCCATGTCGAGGGGGGGCGCCGTCCCCTGCAGCTCCTCCGAGATGCGGTCCCACACCGACGGAGGCGCGCCGAACACGCCGGTGCTCAGCAGCCCGGCCACCTCCACGTGCTCCAGGACCTCGGCCCGGCACAGCCCGCAGCCGTCCAGGTGGCGTTCGACCAACTCCCTCTCGTCGTCGTCCAGGGCGTCGAGGGCGTAGACGCCGAGGAACTCGCTTGCTTCGTCGTGGGTCAACTCGTGAGCCATGGCTCTCCCACTCCCATCTCCACCAGCTCGTGTCGCATCCGGCGCAGGCCCGACCGGATGCGGCTCTTGACGGTACCTTCGGGTGCTCCCAGCATGACCGCCACCTGCCGGTACGTGTGGCCGCCGAAGTAGGCCAGCTCGACCGCTTGGCGCTCGTCCTGGGGCAGGGTGGCCACCACCCCCTTGACCTGCTCGGCCACGGTGAGGTCGATGACCTCCCGCTCGATGTCGTCCGAGACCGCCATCGACTCCCGGGCGTCACGCTCCTCGCGGCGGCGGCGGGAAGTGTCGGACCGCAGCCGGTCGACCGAGCGGCCGTGGGTCTGGGCCAGGAGGTACGACCGCAACGACCCCCGCTCGGCGTCGAAGCGTTCGGGCCGGTTCCAGAGGCGGAGGAAGACCTCCTGGAGCACCTCCTCGGCCACCGACTCGTCGTTCAGGAGCCGCCGGGCCAGGCCGAAGCAGGCACCTGCGTGGCGGCGGTAGGCCTCGGCCAGGGCGTCCTCCCGCCAGCGCCCGATGGCGACGACGAGCGCCGCATCGCTGGCGTCGCGGAGGTCGTCCATCGGCATAGCATCTCTCTTTCGGCGCCGGGCCACCGTCTGGATGACGAACTCCCTGCATCGTCCGGCCGATCCCGAGCGGGCAGAATGCCAGGCACGATGCTTGGGGCGACGGTCGACGGCCACGTTGAGGACGCCGACCGGCGGGCGGCGCTGCGGACACTCGCCCGGGGATTCGGTGTCCTGGTCGGCGGCTGCCTGGGCGGAATCGGGCCCGACCTCCCGGCCGCGGTGGCATCCACCGGCCGGGCCGACGTCGCCCTCGACATCCAGCTCCTCCAGACGGCGTCGTCGATGGAGACCCTCCTGATCGACCTCTACGCAACCGCCCTCGGCACCGGGCCCCTGGGCAAGAACGCGGCGCCGGCGGTGGCCATCGCGGCGATGACCGACATCGCCGCCCGGGACACCCTGGTGAAGCTCCTCACCGAGACCCAGGCTCACCACCGGGAGCACCGGCTGGCGTTCCAGGCCCTGACCACCGCCCTCGGCGGTCAGGAGCAGAACGAGGCCAATCCCAAGTACGCGTCGGGCGTGACGGGCGCCGACGTGAGCGATCCGCTCCGCCTGGTCGACTACGCGGCCGTGCTGGAGAAGATCGTCACCGACACCTACGTGTTCGATCTCACCCTGGCCGAGAACGTCAAGGCCAAGGAGGCCCTCGCCGCGGTGATGGCGGTCGAGGCCCAGCACCTGGCCGTGTTCCGTGTCGTGGGTGCCCTCCTGCGCGACGACCTGTCCCGTCTGGTGCGGATCCCGCTCGGCAACGACCTGGTCGACGTGCCCGCCACCCTCGCCGGCATCGCCTTCCCCGAGGCCATGGACGACGTCACTTCGTCGTCGTCGGTGGCCGAACCCGAATCGGGCGCGGTCGCGGTCGCGGTTGAGGAGACGATCCCGCCGCCGCCATCCGACGGGGCCACGACGTCGACGTCTTCCTCGACGACCTCGTCCACCGTTGCGCCCGAGTCGTGAACCAGGACGGTCCCCGCTCCGGGCTCTCCCGGCGCCGATTCCTGGGCGTGGGCGGCGCCGCCCTGGTCGCCGCGGGAGCGGGCGTGGCCTGTGGCGGCGGCGGTGGTAGCGGTGGTAGCGGTGGTAGCGGTGGTAGCGGCAACCAGGCCACCGACAGCTCGGTGGCGGCCCCGCCGACTCTCACCGGCGACCTGGCCGTAGCCAGCCTGGTCGCCGGCCTCGAGAACCTCGCCATCGACACGTACGAAGCCCTGATCGCGTCCACCTCGGACGGCACGCTGGGCGCGGTCCCGGCCCTGGTCGGCTCGGTCGTGGCCACCGCCCGGGCCCAGCACATCGAGCACCTGGCGGTGTGGAACCGGGTGCTGCGGGTCGCCGGCATGGCGGAGGTGGACGCGGCCGACGCCGGCCTCAAGCCGACCCTCGACGGCATGCTGGCCCAGGTCACCGACGTGGGCGGGGCCGCGCGCCTGGCCCTGCTGGTGGAGGAGATCCTGGCCGACACCTACCTGAAGGCCATCCCGACGCTCGCCGACAAGGAGTCGGTGCGGGCGGCGGCCCTCATCCTGGCGACCGACCAGCAGCACCAGGCCGTGCTGCGCTTCGCCCTGGGCGAGTTCCCGGTGCCGGAGCCGCTGCTGGTGCCCGACAAGGCCGCCAGCTGACCGTCAGTACTCGGTGACCTTGCGGATCTCCTCCTGGATGGCCTTGTACTCGGCGCTCTGGGTGAGGGGGAGGAGGCCCATGAGCTTGCCCATGTTGCCGGTGACCTTGATGCGGCCCTGCATGAAGGCGGCGTTGGGGTCGAGCTCGCCCTTCTGGATGCGCACCGAGTCGTCCCAGGTGAGGGTGAGGGTGAACTCGGCGTCGACGTCGTCGCCCAGCTTCGACTCGGTGAGCTTGCCGCTCTCGACCACCCAGTAGTAGCGCACGTCGCCCTCGGGCCCGCCGGTGACGTTGTACTGCATGCGGGCGGTGGCGCCGGGCCGCTCGGGGAACGTCTGGGCCAGCTCCTGCTGCTTGTCGAGCCACGGCTGGGTGAGGTACTTCTCCATGGCGGGTGACTCTACTCAGCGGCGGGCCGGCTGCCGCAGGCCGGCGAAGAGGTCGTCCTCGGGCACGGGCGCATCCACGAGGGAGCGGGCCAGGATGTAGTCGTCGTAGGGATAGGCGTTGCCGGTCTCGGGGGGGAGACCGAACCAGAACGGTGACGCCGGGTCGACCTGGGTGGCGTGGGCCAGGAGGGCGGCATCGCGGACGTCGTCCTCGGGCAGGACCTCGATGCGGGAGGTGATCCGGGCGTCGAGCCCGGGACGGGCCAGCCACTCGTCGGTGAACGGGGACTCCAGCCCCAGCTCCAGGAACTTCTCGTGCATGGCCAGCAGCCGGCCCTTGGTCCAGGCGCTGTAGTACAGCTTCGACGACTGCCAGGGCGGGCCGGCGGCGGGGTAGGCATCGGGGTCGCCGGCGGCGTCGAACGCCACCACGCTGATGTCGTGGACCCGCAGGTGGTCGGGGTGTGGGTACCCCTCCTGGTCGTCGGCGTAGGTGACGACCACCTGGGGCCGCTCGCGGCGGATCACCTCCACCAGCCGGCCGATGGCCTCGCCCAGGTCGGCCGCGGCGAACGACCCGGGCCGGGTGTTGGCCTCGCTGCCGGCCATCCCCGAGTCGCGGTAACCGAGCATCACCACCTCGTGGTAGCCGATGATCCCGGCCGACCGCTGGAGCTCCTCCAGGCGCAGCTCGTGCAGTCGTTCCTGTACCTCAGGCCGGTCCATGGCCGGGTTGAGGATCTCGCCCTCCTCCCCCCCGGTGGCGCACACGAGCACGCAACGCACGCCCTCCCGGGCGTAGCGGTGGACGGTGGCCGCCCCCTTCGACGCCTCGTCGTCGGGGTGGGCGTGGACGGTGAGCAGGCAGAGTCCGTGGTCGTCCATCCCTTCAACGCTACCGGCGCCCGCCGGCCTTGCGGTTGCCTGGGAATTGTGGCGTCGACTGGCCGGCGACCAGACTCCCGACGTGAAGATCGCATTCGTCGGCTCGTTCTCCACCGGCAAGACCACGCTGGCCAACCTCTTCGCCCGGGAGTGGGACCTGCCCCTGCTGCCCGAGGTGGCCCGAGAGGTGGTCAAGCTCGGGTTCCCCCTCGACATGAGCGCCACCGCCGAGACCGAGACCCTCATCTTCCTCAAGCAGTGGCGGGCGGAGGCGGTGCACGACAAGTTCGTCGCCGACCGGTCGATCTACGACGTCCTCGCCTACGCCGACTGGGTGATGGAGCACAACCCCGGCGACCGCAAGGAGAACCACCTCTGGTACGAGTCGCGGGAGATCGCCCTCCTCGACCTCCGGGCTCGCTACGACGAGGTCTTCTACCTGCCGGTCGAGTTCCCGATCGTCCTCGACGGCCTCCGCCCCGACGACACCGCCTTCCAGGCCGACATCGACCGCCGCATCGTTACCCTCCTGCGCGACGCCGACGTCGAGTTCACCACCCTCTCCGGCCCCGTCCCCGACCGCCAAGCCCAGGTACGCGCCCTCGTAGGCAAGAACCCGTAGCCCTCGCGCGCCGTCGTCCGCCCGCCGCCGGGCGCGACTCGAGGAAGTGATGGGCGTGTGGGGGATGGTCTGCGTGGCGCGACCCGCTCCCGGCGGACCTCATTCCGGACTGGGTTGACGGGTGGGGAGGTCTGCGTGGCGCGAGCAGGCCGCCCGCCGATCACCGTGGGTGCGACCCCCTCCCTCCAGGACTCTTCGGGGGTGGCAGGCCGGGGGAGTCTGTTTGGGCGCAACCGCGCCCGAGCCCAGCGCCGATTTCGGGCTCACTCGAGGGCGTGGCGGGGATGGCGGGGGTCGTCTGGGGGCACGAGCGGCCGTTTGCCCCGGCCCTCGACCAGCATCCAGTTCTGCCTGGTCTTGAGGGCGTGGCAGTGCCCGCACAGGCGGTCGAGCAGGTCGAGGACGGTGACGTGGCTGTTAGCCCAGTCGACGCGGTGGTCGTAGTCGAGCCGGGCCCGGGCGCCACAGGCCTGGTTGGCGCAACTCGGGTAGAGCCACTGCAGGGCCGTCTGCTGCCAGGCGTTGGGCCGCCGCCCCAGATGGGCCACCCCCACCACCGCCTGGCCCCGGGTGGCCACCGCGGCCAGGAACGGGTCGTCGCTGTCGATCATGTCCCGCACCGCGGACACCGCCACCGGCCCGAACCCGGCGATCTCGCACACCTCCCCCTCGATGGGCCAGCCCCGCAGCAGCGCCTCCAGGTCGACCCGCACGATGATCTTGGGCGGAGCCGAGGACCGGGCCGGCCGCCTCGGCCGAAGGGGGGCCGGGATGCCGCCAGGTCGGCGGTCTCCGCGGTCGGATCTCTGCGGGGGCGGGTGCCGGGCACGGGGTCGCCAACGGCGTCCGCGTCGGGCGGCAACGGTGTCGGCATCGGCATCGGCATCGGCATCGGTGTCGGTGTCGGCATCGGCATCGGCATCGGCATCGGCGTCGGCATCGGCATCGGCATCGGCATCGGCGTCGGCAACCGATCCGGGATCCTGATCGGCGTTGCCGTCGCCGCGACCGGGCCATCTCCGCCAGGGCGTCGGCGGCCGGGCCGACCTCGCCGGCGCATCGGGCCATCTCGGCCAGGGCGTCGGCGGCGTAGGCGTCGGGGGGCTCCCGTCGGCCCTCGGAGCGGGCCCGGCGGAAGATCGCCTCCCGGAACGGCTCCAGGGCGGCCATGACCCGGGCTCCGACCTCGGGGTTGTTGCGGCAGTGCAGGTGCCACTCGCCGTCGGTGTCGGTGTAGGAGCGCAGGGAGCGGCGCTGGTGGATGCGTGACCGGCGGGCCTCGCCATCGACGAGGGCGGCGGCCTTGGCCCGGCCGCACTCCTCCCGCAGCTCGGCCAGGGGCGAGCGGCGGGCCGCCTCCAGCAGCCGGCGCTCGGCATCGGCGTCGGCACCGGCGGCGCCGGCGATGGCCGACGCCTGCTCAGCCGACAGCTCACCCCGCCGGGCCGCGGCCGAGGTCTCGGGCAGGGACTCCAGACGACGGGCGGTGTCGATGGCCGTCGCCGCCTGGACGACGGTGGTGCCGGTGCGCCGGGCCAGGTGATGGGCCGCCGAACGATCGCCCGCAGCCCGCCACGAGCCCGTCTCGGCCACCCGGGCCGCAGCCAGCGCCTTGAGGGTGGCGGCGATGTTCTCGATCCTCGACGCCTCGTCCACCACACGCTCGGCCTGCGACGCCGACAACAGAGCAGGGTCGAACCCGGCCGCGTAGTCGCTCAACGATTCCCGCAGCTCTGCGATCCCCACGCCCATGGCCGTGCCCCAGAGTCCGAACGAACGACGACTGACGGGGAAGCGAGACCAGTACGAACTGGTGTTCGTATGCTACCACGTCCCGCCGGGAAAGCAAGCAACTTCCGCCGCTAGCGTCCATTCCGGTGATCACGGCTTGGGTGTTCGAGGGGGGTGGGTTCAAGGAGATCCCCAGCGAGGACGTGTCGGACGTGGTCGACGACAAGGGGATCGTGTGGGTCGACATCGTCGATCCCACCGAGGACGACCTGGCGTGCGTCCAGGAGGAGTTCTCCCTCCACCCCCTGGCCATGGAGGACATCCGAGAGCGCCACCAGCGACCCAAGATCGAGACCTATCCCGACCACTCCTTCCTCGTGGCCTACACCGGCGACCGCGACGAGATCGAGATGTTCGTGGGCTCCGGCTGGCTGGTCACGGTGGGCCCCGAGGGGTGGTCGTCGGAGGGCATCCGGGGCCGCTTCGAGCGGGTCCGAGTCAGCCAGCCGACGGTCGGGTACCTCGTCTACACCCTCCTCGACGAGATCGTCGACGGGTACTTCGCCGCCACCGACGAGATCGAGGACGCGCTGGAGTCGCTGGAGGAGCGCATCTTCAGCGAGCAGCTCCCCCAGGAGCAGGAGATCCAGCGAGACCTGTTCGACGTCCGACGCCGCCTGCTCGAGTTCCGGCGGTTGATCGTCCCCCTCCGCGACGTGGTGCAGGTGCTTCTACGGAGGGAGGCGGACTGGGTGGACGACGTCACCGCCACCCATCTCCAGGACGTCTACGACCACGTGCTGCGGGCGGTCGACGTGCTCGACAGCCACCGCGAGCTCATGGGGAATGCGGTCGACGCCCACCTGGCCATCATCTCCAACCGGGTCAACGACGTCATGAAGCGGATGACGTCGTGGGGCGCCATCCTGCTGGGGTCGACGCTGGTGGCCGGCATCTACGGGATGAACTTCGACCACATGCCCGAGTTGGGATGGCAGTTCGGTTACCCGTTCGCCCTGGGCATCATGGTCACCATCACCGTCGTCGGCTACCGCTACTTCAAAGCCAAGGACTGGCTCTAGCGGGCCTACGCCACGACCAGCCGGCCCCGCATGCCCTTCTCGTAGTGCGTCAGGCCGTCGGTGCCGGTCACGATGCAGAAGAGCGTGTAGGTGCCGGGCTTCAGGTCGTAGGTGGCGTTGCAGGTCTGCCCCGGCCCGAACGCCTCCAGCTCGAAGGCGCCCGCCGTCCCGAGGGCATCCTCATCGGGATCCCCGTCCGGGTTGAGGGGCACGTCGCCGCCGCCCGGGAGGAAGGCCAGCTCGTGGTTCTCGATGCCACCGTTCCGGGCGGTGAAGGTGACCACCCCCGCAGCCACGTCGAGCTGCGACGGCGTAAAGCTGAACTCCTTGAGCTCCACCGGGACGGTCGCGGCCGCGGTCGCCTCCAGCTCCACGCCCACCGGGCTACAGGTCGCCTCCTCCGTGCCCGTGTCGGCGCCCACCCCCTCGTCGCCCTCGTCGTCGCCGCACCCGGTGGCGACCATCAGCAGGGCCACGGCCAAGCGCCGCCGTCGCCCGGCGGCAGAGAACGGAACGTCCGGGGACGGGGGGCATGGCACGGCTCCTTGTCGAACCTCGGGAACAGAGCAAAACGAGAGCTTCGGCGCACCTAACACTTGGTGTCAAGTCGGCCTAACGAAGGCGAACGCCGACGTCCTACCAGTCGTTCGCAGACCCGACCGGCACCAGCTCGTCCTCGCCCGTCTCGTCGTCGCAGATCAGGACGTAGCCGCACAGGGCGGCCAGGCGGGCGTGGCCCTCGTCGGGGCCGGTGGCGATGAGCTCGTCGTCGGGCTGGAGGGCGACGGTGGCCCGGAGGCGGTAGACGTAGCGCCCGCCCCGGCGAATGGCGAGCAGGTAGAAGCCGGTCTCCGTCTCGAGCTGCAGCTCCTTGAGGGTGTGGCCGTCGGCCTGGGAGCCGGCCGCCACCGGCACCCGAACCACGACCTCCTCGGCGTCGCCCAGGGCCAGGGCCAGGATGGGGTGGAGCTCCTCGTCCTCCTGGATGAGCCACACCATCTGCTGGGCCGCGTCGCCGATCTCCTCGGCCGACTGGGCCAGGTGCATCAGTCCCCGCAGGGCGGACGGGTCGACGTGCTCCTGGGCCGCCCGCAGCACCCACAGCTCCAGCCGCTCCATCATCTCGTCCAGCCGGTCCTCCAGATGGTTGACCTCGGCCGCCAGGCTCTGGTCGCGCAGGACCAGGGCCGAGTAGGCGAGGCCCACCGCCACCTCGGAGATGTTCTTCATCTCGACCAGCACGTCGATGGCCCGGTCGAGGTCGGACACGGCCGGCTCCTCGGGGGCCTGGGGCGGCTCCCAGGCCGGCGCCCCCGCCAGCTCCCGCAGCTCGGCGATGCCGGCCGCCGCCCCCTGGAGGAAGAGCACGTCGCCCGGGCGCAGCACCATGTCGCCCTCGATCTCGGTGTTCCACTCCCGCCCCCGGCGCAGGGCCACCACCCGCATGCCCACCTCGACCGGCAGCTCCAGGTCGGCGAGGGTGCGGTGGGCCATGGCCGAGTCCTCCCGGATGCGGACCCGGTGGGAGATCTCCTCGGCCTGGGACAGGTCGGCCACCAGGGCCCGGGGGATGCCCAGCCGGCGGGTGACGATGCGGGCGATGTCGACAGCGGCGTTGCCCAGCCGCTCGATAGCGCTCACCACCTGGAGGACGGAGGCCATGGCGTCGGCGTCGCGCGGCGAGCGGGCGGCCAGGACGCAGATGGCCCGCATCTCGTGGATCAGGTCGGACAGCCGGTCCTCGAGCTCCTCGACCTCCTCGGCCATGGCCGTGTCGCCGAAGTACACCGCGGCGTAACCCAGGTCGATCATCAGCTCCGACGCGTCCTTGGCCTCGGAGAGCATGGTCTTCAGATTTCGGGGTCGATCGTCCATTTGTCTCATGCGGACTGCTCCCGCGACCCTAGGTCACGCCGAGGGCGACGATGATGAGGATCAGGAAAAGGGCGCCCGCGAAGTCGACCGACGACGTCACCAGCGGGATCCCGTAGCTGTCGGGGTCGACGCCGAAGCGCACCGCCGCGATCGTGCCGTAGTAGGCCACCGCCACCACGAACGCCACCGCCAGGAAGCCCCCGAGCATGGAGGCGGCCACCATCTGGGCCAGGCCCGGGCTGGCCTGGCCCAGGGCCCGACCGACGTAGTGCGCCCCCACGCCGTTGAACAGGTACACCGGCAGGCCCAGCACGAGCATCATCCCGCCGTCGAGGCGGGCGTCCCGGCTGGGGACGGGGGTGGCCGCCATCATGCCGAGGTGGAGCTTGGTGGACAGCCGGGCCGACAGGATGCCGCCCAGCGCCCCCGCGCTGCTGATGAAGGCCGGGAACAGGATGAAGAGGGCGGGGTAGGTGGCGAACGTCTCCAGCCGCTTCTCGATGGCGATCCCGGCCATGGTGCTGAGGCAGGTGGCGGCCAGCAGGATGGGCGTCGACTCCCGCACCACCCGGCGCAGGACGTCCTTCTGCGACCGCCAGGCGAGGGCGAACGAGCCGACCGAGAGGGCGCCGACCACCAGCCCCAGGGCATCGGAGGTGGCCGGGAAGTCGACCACCAGGAGGCTGGCCAGCCACAGGGCGGGCAGGGTGAGCACGTCGCCCAGGGTGGACACGATCGGGGCGGTCACGTTGTCGAGGTCCCAGTCGTAGCGCACCGACCCGGCGGCCAGGGCGATGGTGGCGACCAGCACCACCAGCGACGCCAGCAGCCCACCCACCACCGAGATGAGGGCCAGGTCGAGCACGGAGATGGTGTCGGCCACCCCCAGGGCGACGGCGACGATCTTGGCCACCACCGCCAGGAGGAACGAGAGCATCAGGGTCAGGACCAGGGAGGCGATGACGTTCTGGCCGACGAGGGTGCGGGGCCGCAGCGACAGGCTGAAGTTGCCCACGTGGATCGACGTGCTCAGCCGGTTGCCGAGGGAGGAGAAGACGTTGCCCCGCAGGCCGATGGCGGCCGGCACCAGCACGAGGAGCCCGGGCAGGCGCTCGAACGTCCCCGTGATCGACCCCAGGACGGCCCCCGCCACCAGGCTGGTGGTGCTGTTCAGGCAGAGGGAGACCAGGCTCTGGCGGGCGCCGTCGGTGCTGGGCCCGAGCAGGGCCAGCAGGCGGCGGAACAGGTCGATGGGCCGCACCACCTTGCGCACCTGCCGGATCGGCACCACGACCACGGTGGTGCCCACCCGGCTGCCCACCTTCCCGACCCGGGCGATCGCCTGCCGGGGCGGCTGCCGGGCGGGCGCCGATCCGCGGCCGCCCCGCCGAGCCGCCGGCGACCGGCCGTCGCCGCCGGCACCCGGAGTGGGGGACGTCGGGGGGAGGCGGTGGGGGTGGCGCCGTCAGCCGGCGGCGCGGGCGTGGGAGGCGCCGCGGGCGGCCGGCGGCGGGAGGACTTCGGCCACCGGTGGCCCGACACGGGAGGCGCGTCGGGATCGGCGCCCGTTCGGCGTGCGTGGCGTGCCATGACTCGGCGGTTCCGCCATCGGGTCCTCCAGCCTCATCGACTGGGGTCGAGCCTAGTGGCCCGCCCGGCGGCCGCCGGGGAGATTCGGGCCTCCCGGCGACCGCCGGAGGTTAAACCTCGACGGCTTCGTGGGCATATGCGGCACAGAGGCGGCACCCAGTCCGTCCCCGGCCCCAAAGGGGAGAGATGCGCAAGTTCATCGCGGCGATGCTGGCAGGTTCGATTTTGGTCTTCGGCGGGGTCGCCTGCGACGACAACTCCAACGCGGGCGACAAGATCGACGAGGACGACACCAACCTCGGCCCCGGCGACGGTGAGGACGAGGTCGGCCCCGGCCGCTAGGCCCGAAGGGACCGGCCGGTCAGCCCGAGCGGTCGGGCCCGGCCCGCTCGATGTCGACCAGGATGAGGAGGCGGCGCTCGCGCTCCATGGCCGCCCGGTAGTCGTCCCAGTCGGGGTGCTCGCCGGCCACGCTCCGGTAGTGGTCGACGAGAGGCTCCATGGCCTCGGGCAGCGACAAGACGGTCGCGGTGCCGTCGACCTGCACCCAGTCCCACGAGTTGGCCTTGGTCACGAGGACCGAGACCCGGGGGTCGCGCCGGAGGTTCTTGACCTTGTAGGCCGTCTCCCGGCTGCTGATGGCCACCCGTCCGTCGTCGTCGATGGCCGCCCCCACGGGCGACATCTGGGGCCGGCCGTCGGCCCGGTAGGTGGCGAGCACGGCGCTGTGGTTGCGGCGGATGAACTCCCGCGCCTCATCGATGTCCATCGGCCGAAGTCTTCCACCGACGGGCTCACTCCTTGACCGGGCGCCCCCGGGCCTGGGCGGTGACCGCCGAGTAGTCGAACGGACCGAGTCCGGCGCTGTCGGCCAGCTCGAACCAGGCCCGGGCCGCCATCGCCAGGGGCAGCTGGAGGCCGGCCTGCTGGGCGGTGCCAGTGACCAGACGAAGGTCCTTGGCCGCCAGCGACAGCTTGAAGCGGGGCGGGAAGCGGCCCGACTCGATGAGCTCGCGCTTGCTCGTGACGGTGACGCCGATGGGCGACTCGGCCAGGATGTCGAGCACCGTCGACTGGTCGAGGGCGAAGGCGTCGGCCAGGGTGAGGGCCTCGGCCAGGCCCGACATGAGGGCCCCGAGGATCGAGTTGGTCACCAGCTTCATGGCCGCGCCTGCCCCCGGCGGCCCCATGTGGATGGGCCGGCCGAACGCCTCCAGCACCGGCAGCCACTCCTCGGCCAGGTCGGGCTCGGCGCCGACGAAGACCTTCAACGTGCCGTCGGTGGCCTGGGGGACGCTGCCCAGCACGGGGGCGTCGATGACGTCGACGTCGTCGGGCACCCGTTCGCCCAGGTCGCGGATCACGTCGGGACCGACGGTCGACATCTCGATCAGCGTGTGGCCCTCCTCCATCCCCTCGACCAGCCCCCCCGGCCCGAAGACGACCTCCTCCAGCGCCTCGGGGGTGGACACCATGGTGAAGACGGCCATCGACTGGCGGGCGGCCTCGGCCGGGGTGTCCACCAGCACCGCGCCCCGCTCGACCAGGGGATCGGCCTTGGCCGGCGTGCGGTTCCACACCACGAGGTCGTGGCCGGCGTCGAGCAGGCGACCGGCCATGGGCAGGCCCATCTGGCCCAGGCCGACGAACGCAAAGGTTGTCATGGCCTCGTTCTACTCGGGCGGGACCCGCGCCTCAGGTTCGGGACAGCTCCACCAGCACCGCCCGCTCGATCTCCCGGGCGTGGTCGCCGTCGGAGATCTTGGCCCCGCTGGCGTCGGCCACGTAGAAGCTGTCGACCACCTCGTGGCCGAGGGTGGCCACCTTGGCGTGGCGGATGTCGAGGTGGAGGTCGGCCAGGGCCCGCGTGATCCGGTACAGCGTGCCCACCCGGTCGGGGGCCCGCACCTCCACGACGGTGGCCGAGTCCGAGGCCCGGTTGTCGACGGTGACGGTGGTGCGGGCGGGGACGGCCGACACCGATCCCGCGGGCCGGGGCCGGTCGGCGTAGCGGCGGGCCCGGTCGGCCACGCCCGCCTCCAGCGACAGCCGGCCCTCGAGCACCTTGCGCAGGTCGGCTTCGATCTCGGCCCAGTTGGGATCGGCCGAGCCGGCCTGGTTGGCGAAGACGGGCTGCACGTGGAACTCCTCCAGGGCCAGGCCGTCGTCACCGGCCCACGCCCGGGCGCTGAGGACGTCGAGGCCGTGGATGGTGAGGGTGCCGGCGACCTTGGAGAACAGCCCGGGCCGGTCGTGGGCGGCGATGGTGACGTGCGAACCATTGCCCCGCACCACGACTTCCCCCGCGTCCCGGGCCGCCGACACCAGGTCGAGGTGGCCCTCGGTGGGAAACGACTCGGCATCGCCCGGCGGCGCCTCACCCGTCATCGCCGCCACCGTGCGGTCGGCCAGCTCCGACACCAGGCCCGCTTTCCATTCGCTCCAGGCAGCGGGGCCGGTGGCCAAGGAGTCGGCCTCGGTGAGGGCGTGGAGCAGCTCGACCGTGCCCGGGTCGCCCAGGGCGGCGGCGACGGTCTCGACCGTGGCCGGGTCGTCGACGTCACGGCGGGTGGCCACCTTGGCCAGCAGGAGATGGTGGCGGACAAGGGTGGCGAGCACGGCCACGTCGTCCGCCGGGAAGCCCATGCGGGTCGCCACCCTGCTCACCAGCTCGACCCCGCTGACGCTGTGGTCGCCCAGCTCGGGGAAGCCCTTGCCCAGGTCGTGCAGCCAGGTGCCGACCAGCAGGAGGTCGGGCCGGGCCACCCGGCCGGTGAGGATGGCGGCGTTGGCGGCCGCCTCGCACAGGTGCCGGTCGACGGTGAAGAGGTGGTAGGCGTTGCGCTGGGGCCGGCTCGACACCGCCGACCACTCCGGCAGCACCCGGGTCAGCAGGCCCTTCTGGTCGAGGGTCTCCAGCACCGGGATGGCGGCCCGGCCCGCGCCGAGCAGGGTGACGAGCGACCGGCGGGCCTCGTCCGGCCACGGGTCGCCCGGTCCGGCGGCCTCGGCCACCAGCCGGTCGAGGGCCGACCGGCTGATGGCGACCCCGGCTCCAGCGGCCGCGGCTGCCGCCCGCAGGATCAGGCCCCGGTCGGCGGCGGGGTCGGCGTCGGCCGCCAGCTCCACCCGGCCGTCGCGCAGCACCAGGCCGGAGCCCACCACCCGGTCCCGGGCCGCCATGCGCCCGACCGGTCCCCGCAGCGAGGACCGGATGCGGTCCCAGGTGTCGTCGCTGGTCCAGGCCACGGTGCGGGCGGCGGCCGCCACCCGGGCCATGAGCACGTCGGCGTCGGCGTCGCCCAGGGCGGCCGCCACCGCGTCCTGGTCCTGGAGGAGCAGGCGGTCGATGGCCTTGCCCGTCTTGCGGTGGAGCTCCACCCGCACCGACAGGAGGACGTCGGAGGCGTCGGCCAGTGCCTGGTGGTCGTCGTCGAGGAGGATGCGCCGGGCCGCCTCCGCCCAGCGCAGGGAGTGGACGTCGCGGAGGCCGCCCCGCCCGTCCTTGAGGTCGGGCTCGAGCAGGAAGGCGACCTCGCCCGACTTGGCGTGGCGGGAATCGACGGCGGCGCCCAGCACCCCCAGCCAGCGGGCGGGCTTGGCCCGCCACGCCCCCACCGCCCGCTCCTGGAGCTCGTGGGCGATGCCGGCGTCGCCGGCGATGAGCCGGGTGTCGAGGAGCGAGGTGGCGGTGTCGAGGTCGTCGTGGGCCAGGGCCAGGGCGTCTTTCACCGAGCGGACGCCGTGGCCCAGCTTCAGGCCGGCGTCCCACAGCGGGTACCACACCCGGTCGGCCAGCTCCTTGACCTGACCGAGGTCGCGGTCCTTGCGGGTGTGGATCAGCAGCACGTCGAGGTCGCTGGCCGGGCACAGGTCGCCCCGGCCGTAGCCCCCGACCGCCACCAGGGCCACCCCCGGGGCGCCCGGGCCCAACAGCTCGGACAGCCAGGAGTCGGCCAGCGCGGTGTAGGCCCGGCAGAAGGCGGAGCCCTTGAGAGAGGGATCCGCCAGGAGCGCGGCGCGCTCCTGGCGGTATCTCCCCGCTTCGGACCTCCCGGCTTCGGACCTCCCGGCTTCGGGCTCGCTAGAGGGCGTCGTGCCCCATCTCCCCGGTGCGGATCCGGATCACGTTCTCCACCGGGGTCAACCACACCTTCCCGTCCCCGATCTTGTCGGTGCGGGCGGCGGTGACGATGGCGTCGACCACCCCCGAGGCGTCGGCGTCGTCGGTGAGCACCTCCACCCTCACCTTGGGGACGAAGTCGACGGTGTACTCGGCACCCCGGTAGACCTCGGTGTGGCCCCGCTGGCGGCCGAAGCCCTGCACCTCGGACACCGTCATGCCCTGGACGCCCAGCGCTCGCAGGGCCTCCTTGACGTCGTCGACCTTGAACGGCTTGATGATTGCGGTCACAAGCTTCATTTTCAGCCGACCCTCCCCATGGACCCGAACTCACCGGCAGCGTAGGCGGACTCGGCGTGCTGGCTGAGGTCGAGGCCGCCCGCCTCGTCGTCCTCCGACACCCGGAGCCCGATGGTCTTGTCGATGATCTTGGCCAGGATGAAGGTCACGATCCCCGAGTAGGCGAGCGTCGCCCCCACCGCCACGAACTGCTTGCCCAGCAGCGACGAGCCCTCTCCCGCCAGGAGCCCGCCGAACGCCTCGTTGGCGAAGATCCCCAGCAGCAGCGAGCCGGTGATGCCGCCGACCAGGTGGACGGCGATGACGTCGAGCGAGTCATCGAAGCCGAACTTGAACTTGAGCTGGACGGCGAGGAAGCAGACCACGCCCGCGATCAGCCCGATGGCCACCGCCGCCATGGGGCTCACGAAGCCGGCGCAGGGGGTGATGGCGACCAGTCCGGCCACCGCACCCGAGGCCCCGCCCAGGGTGGTGGCGTGACCGCTCTTCATCTTCTCGACCGCCAGCCAGCTGAGCATGGCCGCCGCAGCCGCGGTGTTGGTGGCCATGAAGGCCCCCGCGGCCTGGGCGTTGGCGCCGAGAGCGGAGCCGGCGTTGAAGCCGAACCAGCCGAACCACAGGATGCCGGTGCCGATGAGCGTCCACGGCAGGGCGTGGGGTGGCATGGCCTCCTTGGGCCAGCCCTTGCGCTTGCCGAGCACGATGACCAGGACCAGGGCCGCGATCCCGGCGTTGATGTGGACGACCGTCCCGCCGGCGAAGTCGAGCGCGCCCAGCTCGAACAGCCATCCGCCGGGGCTGAAGACCCAGTGGGCGACCGGGGAGTAGACAAGGATGACCCAGGCCCCGAGGAAGGCCACCCAGGCGGCGAACTTCATGCGGTCGGCGGTGGCTCCTGTGATCAGGGCCGGGGTGATGATGGCGAACATCATCTGGAAGGCACAGAACGCCAGCGCGGGGATGGTGAGGGTGTCGAAGCCGGGGACGACGAAGCCCTCACCGGCCACGTCCTTCAGACCGGCCAGGCTGAGGTCGCCCACCAGTCCGCCGCCGACATCGGTGCCGAAGGCCAGGCTGAAGCCGACCAGCACCCACAGCACGCTGACCAGGCCCATGGAGAAGAAGTTCTGCATGAGCATGCCGAGCATGTTCTTGGACCGGACCATCCCTCCGTAGAAGAACGCCAGTCCCGGCGTCATGAAGAGCACCAGCGCGCACGACGCCAGCACCCACGCGGTATTCCCAGTGTCCATCGTGTTCGATGCCCCTCCCCTGAGCCCCAGTGGTCGCCCGCAAGGTATGTAACGAACCTGTCAGGTTGATTTCCCGGGTGTTAATGGAGTGTTGCGTTGCACCGCCGCCGGCCGGGTCCCCAGTCGGTGCCCGAGGCGGGCATCGGTCGCCACTAGCCTGCGGCGGGGATGGCACCCGTCCCCCGCCCGACCCTCGCCCGCCACACCGACGCCCGGCCCACCGACGGCGTCACCGAGGGCCATCCCGAGTCGCCTCCTGCCACCCGGCCCGAGCCACGAGATGCTTCACGGTCTCAGCCCCGGTGGTCGCTGGCCATGGTCACCGGCGCGTCCAGCGGGATCGGCGCCACCTTCGCCCGCCGGCTGGCGCTCGCCGGCACCGACCTGGTGGTCGTGGCCCGCCGACGGGACCGGCTGGACGAGTTGGCCGGCGAGCTGTCCTCGGCCCACGGCGTGACGGTCGAGACGCTGGTGGCCGACCTGTCCGACCCCGACCAGCTGGCCCGCGTGGAGACCCGGCTGCGGGAGGGGGAGCGGCCGGTCGACCTGCTGGTGAACAACGCCGGGGCGGGCGGCCACGGGTCCTACTCGTCGCTGGCCGTCGACGGCGTGGAGGCCATGGTCCGCCTCAACCTGCTGGCGCCGGCGCGACTCACGTCAGCCGCCCTGCCGGTGATGGTGGCGCGAGGGCGGGGCGGCATCGTCAACGTGTCGTCGATATCGGGTGAGCAGCCCATCCCCTTCGTAGCCACCTACGCCGCCACCAAGGCGTTCCTCACCAGCCTGAGCGAGTCGCTGCACGAGGAGCTGAGGGGAAGCGGCGTCTCGGTCACCGCCGTGCTTCCCGGTTTCACCCGCACCGAGTTCCACGACCGGGCCGACATGGGCCGGTCGCTCCCGGGGCCCTTCTGGATGACGTCGGAGGCGGTGGTCGACGCCGCCCTGGCCGCGGTCGGTCGGGGCCAGGCGATCTGCGTGCCCGGGTTCGGCTACCGGCTGCTGGTGGGCCTGTCCCGCCACGCCCCCCGGGGCCTGGTCCGGAGGGTGGCGGGGATGGTCGGCCGCCGCACGTGAAGGTGGTCGTCCGGCCGGCCACCGCGGCCGACATCGATCGGTTGGTGGAGCTGTACGCGGCGGTGGCGGACGAGGGCCGGTGGCTGGGCGGCGAGGGCCCCGTCGACACCGACGACCACCGCCGGCGGTGGGAGGCGCGGCTGGCCTCGGGCGACGGAGTCCCCCTGGTGGCCGAAGCCGACGGCGTGGTGGTGGGCCAGGTGAACGTCGACCTGACGCCCTACGGCGTGGCGTCGCTGGGCATGCTGGTCGACCGCGGCTGGCGGCGGCGGGGCGTGGGCTCCGCCCTGGTGCGGGCCGCGATCGACGCGGCCCGGGCCCACGGCTGCCACAAGGTGTCGCTCCAGGTGTGGCCCCACAACGAAGCCGCCCTGGCCCTGTACCGCAGGTCTCGGCTTCGAGGAGGAGGGCCGCCTCCGCCGCCACTACCGGCGCCGCAACGGGGAGCTGTGGGACGCGGTGGTGATGGGGCTCGTGCTCGACGAAGCCGATGTCAGCGGCGGGACAGCAGGTTGAGCACGATCGTGGCCACCACCGACAGCACGATCGAGGTTGCGATCGGCACGTAGACCCGGACGTTCTTCTTCCCGAAGGCGAGGTCGCCCGGCAGCCGGCCGAGTCCGAGGCCCCCGGCGAGCAGGAGCAGGCCCCCGGTGGCGGCGAGCACGAGCGCCGCCACCAGGAGGTACCTGCCTATCTGGGACACGTCCATGGTTGCGTGGTCGTGCTGCGGGCGGGGGGCGGGCCCGGGGCCCTATCCGGCGGCGGCGCTGACGCGCGGCCGTCCGCTGGCCTGGTTGTTGCCCGGTGTGTCCGGGGCCTTCGGGTTCGGCTGGCGGGGCGCCGTCCTCTTGGCCTCCTCCATCTCGGCGCCCAGCTCGGTGAGGCGCTTGCGCTTGAGCTCCTTGCGCACCTCGGGGAAGAGGGTCTGCTCCTCCTCCTCGACGTGGTGGCGCACGCTCTCGATGAGCACCATCGTCTTGGCCCGGAAGCGCTCGTTGTCGGGCGACATGCCGTCGATCTCGGAGAGCAGCCACTTGGCCACGTGGTGCTCTTCGAGGGCCTCGAGGATGTCGTCCTCGGCGTCGGGCATCTCGGCCCTGACCGCCGGGTAGAACACCTGCTCCTCGATGAAGGCGTGCACCGACAGCTCCTCGACGATCTGGTCGGCGATCCGCCTGGCCTCCTGGGCGTCGTCCTGCGCCTTCTCGAACTGCTTGAACAGCTTCTCGACGGTCTTGTGGTCCTGCCTCAGCATCGTGATTGCGTCCATGCCGCAGGTCATTCCCGGCGGTGGTGGCGGATAACCGCGCTCGGGGGTTACCAGTCGGTCGCGGAGCCGCCCTTGTCGGCGTCGTCCTTGTCGGCGTCGTTGTTGTCGGAGTCGTTGTTGTCGGAGTCGTTGTTGGCGGAGTCGGCGTCGGGGTCGGCCTTGTCGGGGCCGACGAAGTCCTTCGCCTTCTCGGCTCCGGTCTCGATGTGCTCGGAGTACTTGCCGCCGGTCTTGTCGTCGACCACGTCGGCGACCTTGTCGATGACGTCCTCGACCTGGTCGGCGTGCTTGTCGGCCAGGTCCTTCATCTCGTCGAAGAGTCCCATGCCGACCAGGCTAACTACCGGCGAACGGGCAAGGCTGATCAGAGGGCGAGGAGCTCGCCGACGTCGATCGTCAGCCCGGGAACGAGGTCGCTGACCACCTGCTCGCCCGGCTCGAGGACGACGGGCTTGGCGTACGCGACGGCGTCGGATTCGAGCCGGTAGACCTCGACCCGGTCGGCGTCGGGATGGACGACCCAGTACTCGGGAACTCCGAAGCGGGAGTACAACTCGCGCTTGCGCACCAGATCGTGCCGGGGGACGGAGAGAACCTCGACCACGAGCGTGGGCGGGCCCTGGATGTTCGGGGCGGTGATCCGGTGGGCGTCGGCGTCGGACAGGTACACCACGTCGGGCTGGACGGTGACCGTGTCGGACAGCACCACGTCGCACGGGGCGACGTACACCCGTCCCCCGCCGTGGCGGCGGACGTGGTCATGGAAGGCCCAGCCGAGTCGCAGGACGATGTCCTGGTGGCGGGTGGAGGGCGCGGCCATCTCGAACAGCTCCCCGTCGATGAGCTCGAAGCGCCGGCCGTCGTCGGGGAGGGCCGCGTAGTCGGCGTACGTGAGCGTGCGGGGCTGCTCGACTGCCATGGGCCCAAGGATACGGCGGGCGTGCGACAGCGTCACCGGAAGTCGCGCGACCTCGTGGGCCCCACAGCGAGGGACAGGGGTTCGATCGCCTGGGCGATGAGGTTGGTGACGCCCTCGACCCGCTCCAGGCGGCCCCGCACGAGCAGGGCGGGCTCGGTCTGGGCCACCCGGCGGAAGGCGGCCCAGGTGGCGGCGTGGCAGACGACGTTGAGCATGCCGGTCTCGTCCTCCAGGTTGACGAAGACGATGCCGGCGGCGGTGGCCGGGCGCTGGCGGTGGGTGACCAGGCCGCCCACCGCCACCTGCCGTCCGTGGCGGACGTCGGCCAGGCCGGCGACGGTGACCGCCCCCATGTCGTCGAGGCGGGGACGGGCGAACTGCACCGGGTGGCGGTCGGCCGAGACCCCCGTCGACCACAGGTCGGCCGCGGCCACCTCGGGCTCGGTGAGCGGCGGGAGCGGCGGTGAGTCGGTGCCGACGACCACGCCCGGGAGGCGTCCGGGGGTGGACTGGCTCACCGCCCCCGCCTCCCACAACGCCTCCCGGCGGGGTGTGTCGAAGCACCCGAAGGCGCCGGCCGTGGCCAGGGCCTCAACCGCCGGCAACGACGCCCCCGTCCTCCGGACGAGGTCTTCCATCGACGAGTACGGCCGGCGCTCGGCGATGCGCTCGGCCAGCTTGTCGCCCACGCTGCGCACCGACTCGATCCCCAGCCGCACCGCATGCGAACTGGTGACGTTCGGGGGCGTCCTGGCGCCCAAATCCGTCACCGGTTCGGGCCGAGGAACGAACTGGTGACAGTTCGGGGGGTCCTGGCGCCCCGAAACGTCACCAGTTCGTTCCAGGGTGGCCTTGGCCGCGCTCGCATTCACGTCCGGGCCCAACACGGTGACGCCGTGGCGGCGGGCGTCGGCCACCAGGGTGTTGGGCGAGTAGAAGCCCATGGGCTGGGCGTTGAGGAGGGAGGCGCAGAAGGCGGCCGGGTAGTGCAGCTTCATCCACGCCGAGGCGTAGACGAGGTAGGCGAAGGAGACCGAGTGGCTCTCGGGGAACCCGAAGTTGGCGAAGGCGGAGAGCTTCTCGAAGATGGCGTCGGCGGTGGCGCCCACGATCCCGTTGGCCGCCATCCCCGAGTACAGCCGGCCCCGCAGCGCCTCCATCCGCGCCGTGCTGCGCTTCGAACCCATGGCCTGGCGCAGCTGGTCGGCCTCGCCCGGGGAGAACCCGGCCACGTCGATGGCGATCTGCATCATCTGCTCCTGGAACAGGGGCACGCCCAGGGTCTTCTTCAGCGACGGCTCCAGGAGCGGGTGGAGGTAGGTGACCGGCTCCCGGCCGTTGCGGCGGCGGATGTACGGGTGCACCGACCCGCCCTGGATCGGCCCCGGCCGGATGAGCGCCACCTCCACCACCAGGTCGTAGAACGTGCGCGGCCGCAAGCGGGGCAGGGTGGCCATCTGGGCCCGGCTCTCCACCTGGAACACGCCCACCGAGTCGGCTCGGCAGAGCATCTCGTAGACGGCGTCGTCCTGGGGGATGGTGGCCAGGTCGACGTCGACCCCGTGGGCCTCCCGGATGAGGTCGACGCCCAGGTGCAGGGCGGTGAGCATCCCCAGGCCGAGGAGGTCGATCTTGACCAGCCCGACCGCGGCGCAGTCGTCCTTGTCCCACTGGAGGACGCTGCGGTTCTCCATCCGGGCCCACTCCACCGGGCACACCTCCACCACCGGGCGGTCGCAGATCACCATCCCCCCCGAGTGGATGCCCAGGTGACGGGGGAAGCCCTGGATCTGGCGGGCCAGCGCCATCACCGGCTCGGGCACGCCCACCTCCGGCGGGGTAGCCGACAGGCGGTAGCCGTCGACCTGCTTCGACCAGGCGTCGAGGGCGCCCGGCGGGTGGCCGAGGGCCCGGCCCATGTCGCGCACCGCCGACTTGGGCCGGTAGGTGATGACGTTGGCCACCTGGGCCGCGTTCTCCCGGCCGTACCGCCCGTAGACGTACTGGATGGCCTCCTCCCGGCGGTCGTGCTCGATGTCGACGTCGATGTCGGGGGGGCCGTCGCGCTCGGGGGACAGGAACCGCTCGAAGAGCAGACTCGAGCGCAACCGCGTCGGCGTTGGTGATCCCGAGGGCGTAGCAGACGGCGCTGTTGGCGGCCGAGCCCCGGCCCTGGCAGTAGATGTCCGACCGGCGGCAGAACTGGACGATGTCCCAGACGATGAGGAAGTAGCCGGGGAAGCCGAGCGTGTCGATCAGGGCCAGCTCGTGCTCGATCTGGCGGTAGGCGCCGGGGACGCGCTCGGCGCCCGGCGGGCCGTACCTGACCGCCGCCCCCTGCATGGTGAGCTCCCGCAGCCAGGACATCTCGGTGTGGCCGTCGGGGACGGGGTAGTCGGGCAGGTTGGGGGCGACCAGGCGCAGGTCGAAGGCGCACGCCCGGCCGATCTCGGCCGCCCGCTCGACCACGCCCGGGTAGCGGGCGAAGCGGCGGGCCTGCTCCGCGCCCGAGCGCAGGCAGGCGGTGGCGGCCGCCGGCAGCCAGCCGTCGAGGTCGTCGAGGGACCGGCGGGCCCGCACCGCGGCCAGGGCCGTGGCCAGGGGCCGTCGGGCGGCGGTGGCGTAGTGGACGTTGTTGGTGGCCACCACGTCGACCCGCGCCCGCATGGCCAGCGCCACCAGGGCGTCGTTGCGGGCCGAGTCGAGGGGGTCGCCGTGGTCCCACAGCTCGACGGCGACGTTCTCCCGCCCGAAGGCGTCGACCAGCAGCGCCAGCTGGCGGGCGGCGGCGGCCGGTCCGTCGGCCACCAGGGCGGCCGGCACCGTGCCCTTGCGGCAGCCGGTGAGCACCTGCCACCGCCCGCCGTGGGCCCCGGCCAGGTCGGCCAGCGACGCCTTGGGCAGCCCCTTCTCCCCCGCCGCCATGTGGGCCGCGCTGGCGGCCCGGCTCAGGCGGGCGTAGCCGTCGGGGTCGCGGGCCAAAACCAGCAGGTGGCGGCCCTCGGGGTCGGCCATCCCCTGCTGCGAGCGCCGGGGCAGGTCGAGGGTGAGCTCGGTGCCGAAGACGGTGGGCACGCCCAGGGCGGTCGCCGCCTCGGCGAACCGGACCACGCCGTAGAAGCCGTCGTGGTCGGTGAGGGCCAGGGCCTCGAGCCCGAGGCGGGCCGCCTCCTCGGCCAGCTCCTCGGGATGGGAGGCCCCGTCGAGGAAGCTGAAGTTGGAGTGGCAGTGCAGCTCGGCGTAGGGAGTGGCGCCCCGCCGTCGTCCGGACCCGGGCTGGGCCGGCTTGGCCGGCGGAGGCGGCTCGTACGGGGCTCGCTTGTTGGACCAGGCTGGGCTGTCACCGCCGTCGGCGGTGGGCGGCCTCCCCGACAGCCGCCGCTCGAGCTCGGACCACGGAAGCGGAGGATTCTCCCAACCCACCTTCCCGACTGTAGACGAACATATGTTCGGCTACCATCGGCTTAGTGACCACCTGTCGCCGCGACCGCACCCGGGCCCGCACCTCGCCGCCGACCAGCAGCGCCAGCGGTCCTCCGACGAAGATCAGCCACGTCCACGGCGGTCGCAGGTTGCGGGCGACCACGCCCGCCCCGTGCACGTCGAAGGTCACCCGGCCCCCGATGGCGGCCGCCGGCACCAGCCGGACATCGGGCTCGGCGTTGGCGTCGCCCTTGGTCCGGAAGAACACGTCGCCCCCCTGTTCGATCCGCTCCACGACCCGGTGGATCACCGTCACATCGGGTCGGTCCGCCAGGCGGAAGGCCACCACTTCGCCGACCTGGGCCGACCGGCCGTCGGCGGGGGCGACCGCGGCCAGGCTGTCCCGGGGCACGGCCGGCGCCATCGACGCCGTCCGCACGATGTGGAACGTCCAGTGGCCGAGCCCGGCCGCGCCGAGGAACCCGACCAGGACGAGCATGGCCGCCACCAGCAGCCAAGTGGCGACCCGCCGGACCACCGACGTCATACGGCGATCACGTCCTCCAGCCGCAGGACCACGTCCCACTGAACGCCGTCCGACTGGGCCTGCAAACGTTGCGCCTCGGTCACCGTCAGGAACGTCGGGGACAGCATGTAGACGAACCGGCAGTGTCCCCCCGCCGGCAGGGAGGCGTGGAGGACGGCGTCGATGTAGCCGGACTCGAAGCGGGAAACGGGGAAGGTGGCCGCGGTGCAGGCGGGATCGCTCCCGGCGTCGCTGGCCATCGAGAACGTCTCGTCGACGACCGCCCCCAGCTCACCGACACCATCACCACAGGTGGCGTCGCCCGCCTCGGCCTCCCCGTCCGAGCAGCCGGCCTCGGTCTGCACCAGGTTGACCACCGATGCGGTCAGCTGGGCGGGGGCGGTCCCCGCGTTCTTGATGCAGAAGACCTTGGCGACGTAGGCGCCGGCGCCCGGCGGGCGGGACAGGTCGACGTCGACCGCGGAGAAGGTGGCCGGGAGGGACCCGGCGTAGTTGGCGATGGCGCACGAGGCACGCGAAGTCGTCGCTGGTGGCGACCTGCAGGTCGTGGCTGGGGGGCTTCCAGGTTCCCGACTCGGCCGAGTTGCCGGCACTGGTGACCGAGTCGCTGGTGAGGGCGAAGAATCCCGCGCCCAGGACCAGCGACACCGTGGTGCCCAGGACGAGCAGCACCACCTTGGGACTACGACCGGCCATCGCCGTTCTCCTCTCGAAGGAGCGGCCGTCGACATCGCGGTCGCACGTCAGACGTGAGCTACAAGCCGAGTGTGAACCTCGCCGTCACCGGGTTCGATGGGCCATTCGGCCCCTTTCGGCCGGGGCCGGGCGCAGGCTAGAAGCGCTCCACCGCCACCAGTTCCATGCGCTCGTTCCCCCCGGCCCCGTCGACCGCCAGCACGAAGCCGACGCCGGGGGCGTAGTGCTTGTGCTCCACGACCTCGGGCTGGAGCGGCGTGGTGTCGAGCGTCCTGACGACGTCGGTGAACGTCCCGAAGGGCACGCTGACGTGCTCGGCGACGCCCAGGACCTCGGCCTCGTCCTCTGCCTCGCCCGCGTAGAGCTCCTGCCGGTACCTCTCGCCGACCGCCGGGCGGGCGGGCATCACGATGCCCGGCTGGGCCCCGTCCACCCCTGCCTCCCAGGACCCCTTGGTGTTGAGGACCCTCCCGTCCTCGAGCTCCTTGGTGTCCTCGCCGAAGTACCAGACGGAGCCGTCGCGGTGCTGGGCGTACCAGTCGTAGGTGTCCTCGATCACCTCGCCGTCGAGGCTCGCCGTGTCCCGGACGACCACCGTCGTCACGCCCATCACCGTCCTCGTGGCGCGGGTGACCTCGACCACGATCCGCTCGAGGCCGCCGTCGACCCGACCCTCGTAGATCATCCGGGTGCCGGGCGTCATCGGGAGGAGGGGATTGTCGATGGTGGTGGAGAACTCGGCGGGATCGATGTGGGGGGCGTAGGCGGGCCCGTTCTCCTGGGGCCGGTTCGGCTTCGGGTCCGAGCCGCAGGCGGCGACGCCGAGGGCGCAGGCGACGAGCAGAGCGCTCGCCGCCACCCGTCCTCGGTCAGTCGTCGTCGTCCGGGTCGTCGTCGGAGTCGTCGTCCGCGTCGTCGTCGGCGGTCTCGTCGGCCGTCGTCGTCCGGACCGTCGTCGGACTCGTCGTCGACGGCGACGACCTTGTAGTTGCTGTCGAGGGTGACCTCGACGGCGGTGCCGTCGGTCTTGGTGAGCTCCACCTCCCAGACGCTCGTGCCCTCCTCGTCCCGCTCGACGGAGCCGGACGTCCCTCCCCCGGTCGCCTCCAGGGCGGCGACGGTGGCTCGGTCGGCGTCGGCTCCTGTCGCCACGACGTCGTCGTCGTCGACTGCGGCCCCGACGGCGATCCCCCCGCCGGCCAGCGCCGTGGCGAGGGCCACCCCGGCGGCGGCCACGATGAGCTTCCACTTCTTCCTGTCGGCCATGCGGACTCCTCCGATGTCTTCGATCGCCCCCATGGTACGTACGGCACCTGAACCCTGGCTGACGGTCGCCGCCTGGGCGTTCGTCTCTCTCGGGTCATGGACTCGTCCCCTTGCTCGTCGGCTGCCGAGGCGAACGTAAAGACGGGTGCCTGAAGGCAGGCTGTCGGTCAAGGCGGGCGTTCAGCGGGCGTTCAGCGCGCCTTCAGGTCAGGCGTGGCACGCTGACGGCCATGCGAGTCCTCATGATCGAAGACGACCGGCATCTGGCCGCGTCGGTGCGGCGGGGGCTGCGGGCCGACGGGTTCGCGGTCGACATCGCCGGCGACGGGACCGAGGGCCTGTGGATGGCGAAGGAGGGCGCCTACGACGCCATCGTCTGCGACATCATGCTGCCGGGGATGAGCGGCTACAAGGTGTGCGCCGAGCTGCGGTCGGCCGGCGACTGGACGCCGCTCCTCATGCTCACGGCCAAGAACGGCGAGCTCGACGAGGCCGAGGCCCTCGACACCGGGGCCGACGACTTCCTCACCAAGCCGTTCTCCTACGTCGTGCTCCTCGCCCGGCTGCGGGCCCTCCTGCGCCGGGGGGGCGGGAGCGGCCGGCGGTGCTCACCGCCGGCGACCTCCGCCTCGACCCCGCCGCCCACCGGGCGTGGCGGGGCGACACCCAGATCGCGCTCTCGCCCCGCCAGTTCTCCCTGCTCGAGTTCTTCATGCGCCGGGCGGGCGAAGCGCTCTCCAAGTCGGAGATCGTCGACCACGTGTGGGACTTCGCCTTCGAGGGCGACCCCAACATCGTCGAGGTCTACGTCGGCCAGCTCCGGCGCAAGATCGACGAACCGTTCGGACGGACGTCCATCGAGACCATCCGCCTGGTCGGCTACCGGTTCGACCCCGATGGCGGCTGAGCAACCCGCGTCCGGCCGACGGCGGCATCGCCGCCTGCGCCCGTCGACGGTGCGGGCCCGCACGACCGTGGCCGCGACCGTCGTGATGGCGGTGACCGTGCTGCTCGGCAGCGTGGCCCTGTCGACCCTGCTCTACCGGTCGCTCGTGCACAACCTGGACAAGGTGGCCGAGCTGCGGGCCGACGACATCGCCGCGCTCGCCCGCCAGGGCGCGCTGCCCGACTCGCTGGCCATCGAGGAGGAGGCGGTGGCCCAGGTCGTCGACCGCCGGGGACGGGTGCTCGCGTCCAGCCCCAACGTGCGGGGCCGGCCTCCTGTGAGCATCCTCTTCCCGATCGGCGACGAGCCGGCGATGCGGAACATCGGCGACATCCCCGGGATCACCGACGACGCCCCGTTCCGCCTGCTGGCGACGACGACGAACACGCCCGACGGGCCGGTGACCATCTACGTCGCCACATCCCTCGAACCGGCGGAGGAGACCATCGACTTCCTCCGCTCCAGCCTGCTGCTGGGCGGCCCGATCCTGGTGGCCCTGGTGGCAGGCCTCACGTGGGTGGCCATCGGCGGCGCCCTCCGCCCGGTGGAGGCCATCCGGTCGCAGGTGGCCGAGATCTCCAGCCGCGACCTCAGCCGGCGGGTGCCCGTGCCCGACACCGGGGACGAGATCGGCCGGCTGGCCGGCACCATGAACGCCATGCTGGAGCGCTTGGAGACAGGCGTCGAGCGCCAGCGGCGGTTCGTGGCCGACGCGTCCCACGAGCTCCAGAGCCCCCTGACGGCCGCCCGCACCGACCTGGAGGTGGCCCTCGCCCATCCCGATGCCGCCCAATGGACAGACGTGGCCAGAGACGTCCTGGACGAGCACCGGCGGATGGAGAAGCTGGTGGGCGACCTGCTGTTCGTGGCCCGGGCCGACGAGGGGCTACCGCCGGCGGCGCCCGTGCCCATCGACCTCGACGGGGTGGTGCTGGAGGAGGCGGCCCGGGTGTTCGGCTCGAACCGAGTCACCGTCGACACCGCGGGGGGTGACCGGAGCGGTGGTGAACGGACGCCGGGACGAGCTGTCGCGGGTCGTGCGCAACCTGCTCGACAACGCCGCCCGCCACGCGTCGTCCGAGGTCACGGTTGAGCTGCGCACCAACGGCGACACGGTCACCCTGGTGGTGGAGGACGACGGGACGGGGGTGGCCCCCGCCGACCGGGAGCGGATCTTCGAGCGCTTTGCCCGGGTCGACGACGCCCGCAGCCGGCCCGGCGGCGGCACCGGGCTGGGCCTGGCCATCGTGCGGGAAATCGTCGGCCGGCACGCGGGGCGGGTGGCGGTGGAGGACGGATCGTCTGGCGCCCGCTTTGTGGTCCGCCTCCCGGCGGACTGATTCGGGTTTCGCTCGGGGCGGTCAGGCCTCGGGGATCTGGTCGAGGAGGTCGGCGTTCTCCTCGCGGAAGGTCTCCTCGGCCTCGGCCTGGACCTCGTCCTCGACCGGGGCCAGGTGCTCCTCCTCGCACGAGATGTCGGCCGCGACCATCGCCACCTCCTCCCGTTGGAGGGCGGCCAGGGCGGCCCGGTCATAGTCGACGACCGCTCCGGACTGTTCGGGCGGGCCCACGATCGCCTCCAGCTTGGCGGCCAGCGTCGAATCGACGTCCTGGGGCCGGGCCAGCTCGTAGCCGGCGGCCCGCATGCAGGCGGACCAGGCCGCGACCGCCGGCACCATCCGGGGGTCGGAGGCTATCCGCTGGTCGAGCTGGTCGAGCGCGGTCTGGAGGCGCTGGACGACCTCGGGGCCGCCGAACACCTGGACCACTGCCTCCCGGCTGCACCCGCCCAGCCGGGTGAAGTCGGCCGCGTCGAGGGCCTCGAAGAGGGAGGCGTCGGCCCGCTCGCCGTAGAGGGCCCGGTCGAAGGCGGCCCGGTCGGCGTCGCTGATGCCGGCGGCTGCCGCCTGCTCGGCCCGTAGCCGGCGGTTCTGCTCGAACAGGGTGGTGATCCCATACCCGAACCGCCGCTCGAAATCCTCGGAGCTGACGCCGGCCGAGCCGAGGAGGTCGGCCCGGCGCTGGGTCGGGTCGACGGGAACGTAGTTGTAGCCCTGGGCCTTCATGCAGTCCCGGACCAGGTCCTCGGCCTGGGCCTGGCGCTGGAGCACGCCGTCCTCGTCGAGGCCGATCTCCTCGTCGACGGACTCCCGCTCGTCCTCGTCCTCCCCCCCGCCGCCGCAGCCGGTCAGGAGGACGAGCATGCCGATGGCGACGGCGACGGCGGCGAGCGCCCGCCAGTTGCTCCTACCGCTGTTCCGCACCCGAACCTCCAAGTCGTGCCGGCGAACACCCAGACCGTCGGGTGAGCGTAGGTGGTCGTGCGTCCCCAACTCAGTCGTAGGTGGCCTCGACCACCCACCGCCCGCCCTCCACCGCGAGGAGGTGAGCGGTGCCGTCGGCGGTGACGACCTGGGTGCGGGCCCGGCGGCGGTGGGCGGCTGGGTCCCACCAGCGCTCGTCGACCGGCCACGGCCCGGCCCACGCGGTGACGTCGACCGGGCGGTGTCCGGCCCCGGCCAGGCGAGCGGGCGGGGCGGACATGGTGGCCCGCCCGGTGACGGTGACCGCCCGCCCCTCGGCGTCGACCACCTCGACCGCCTCCGGCCGGGGGTGGACGGTGGCCGGCGCCGGCGGGGGGATGCGTCCCGGCCACGGTCGCTCGTCCCCGCCCTCGGGGAACCGGTTGGGGGGACCGTCGCCGGTCGGGGTGTCGCCCCATGGGAACAGGCGGACCTGCTCGGCCGGGCCCCGCCCCCCGGCCAGGGCGGCGGTGACCACCGACTCCGGACCCAGGACGCCCTGCACCCGGGCCAGGGCCCGGGCCACCCGCTCGGCGGCGGCCCGGTCGCCACCCCAGAACCCGAGCTGGCGCCCGTCGTCGGGGCCCACCTCGTCGGGCGTGAGGCGCAGGAGCACCAGCCCGCCCGTGGGGACGTCGCCGCCGTCGCCACCGGCGTCGTAGGCCCCCGGGCGGGAGGACTTTGGCGCGTGAGGGGCGCCAGGCGCCCTTGACGCGCCAAAGACCGGGGGGGCGGGCGGGCCCGAGTCACCAACCGCAGGGCTTCCCCGGCCGGCCAGCCAGCCGTCGATCTGCCACCGGACCCGCTCGGCCAGGGCGGCAGGGGTGAGGCCGCCGTCGTGCCGCCACCGGCGGGACAGCCACTCGCCGTGCTCGGTCTCCGCCTCCACCAGCACCCGGGTGGCGGCCAGGCCCCGGGTGGCCAGCTCCCGGTGGAGCTCCTCGGCCAGCGACCGGGCCACGAAGGCGACCGTCTCCAACCGGTCGGCGGGAGGATCGAGCTCGGCGGCGACGGCCAGGTCGGGCGGCGGGGTGCGGGCGGCCAGAGGCTGCTCGTCGAGGCCCCGGGCCAGCCGGCAGGCGGCGACCCCGGCGGTGCCGAAGCGGGCCACCACCGCCGGCAGGGGGAGGGCGGCCAGGTCGCCCAGGGTGCGAATGCCGAGGCGGACGAGGAGCCCGGCCAGCTCCCCCGCGGCGGTGTCCCCGTCACCCATATGGACGACCGAGACCGGGAAGGAGGCGAGGAAGGCCCGGCTGCCGCCCTGGGGGACGACGAGGCCGGAGCGGGCGGCCAGCTCCGCCGCCAGCCGGCCGTCGGCCACCCCTACCCGGCACCCGGGGGCGCCCGCCGCCACCCCGGCCAGGACGGCGTCGACCGCGGCCGCCACCTTCCCGGCCAGGGCCCGATCGCCGCCGAAGTAGCGGGACGGGCCCCTGGTGGCGAAGGCGCAGGTGCCGGGGCGCACGATCTCCACCCGGGGCGTGAACGCCTCGACCGCGGCCACCACCGGCTCGAAGGCCCGGGCGTCGCGACCGGGGTCGTCGGCCACCGCCACCAGCCCCGGACAGCGGGACTCGGCCTGCCGCCGCCGAAGGCCCCGCTCGACGCCCTCGGTGCGGGCCGCCTCCGAGCACGCCACCACCCGGTTGGCGGAGAGGACCGCCACCGCCTCGTGCACCGGCTGACCCGACGCCACCACCGGCCAGTCGGGACAGTCGACCACCAGCAGGCGGTCGGTCACACCGCCCCCCACCCGCGGTCGACGGCGGCGTCCTCGTCGCCCGTCTCATTCAGGCGGTCGGTCACACCGCCCTCCCCCACCCGCGGTCGACGGCGGCGTCCTCGTCGCCCGTCTCATTCGATGCGGCCGCCACCCCACCCTCCGGGGACGGCAACCAGAGCGACGCCCGCCGTTCGCGGGTGGCCGCCCCCCGTCCTCCCGCCACCGCCTCGACTCGGCGGCTCCGGAGCCGCCCCGCCCCCACATCCGCCCCCCCATCGGCCACGCGGCCGAGCCCGTGCCACTCCGAGCGGGTCACGGCCAGGCGGACGTCGGGCGCCTCCGGCCAGCCCCACCCGCCCGTCGCCGCTCCCGCGGCCGACGCCACCACCAGCACCGATCCCCGCTCCCGGGCCCGGGACGCCAGCCGGCGGGCGTCGGCCGGCCGCACCGCCGCCGAGCCCGAGCCGAGCCGGGGGGCCAGGCGATCACCAGGTCGACAGCGTCGAGAAGGGTCGCCACGACCCACGCCCATCCCCCCGGGCGGGCGCCGGCGGACGGGTCGGGGACGGGCACCAACGGGAACCGGTCGAGGACGAGGCCCAGCTCGGCCGCCGCCACCAGGCCCAGGGCGGGGCGGCCCACCGCCGCACACCACGATCCTGCCGCCGAGGCGGCCGCGGCCAGGGCCAGGGCCAGTGACGACGACCCCTCGACCACCACCACCGACCCCCGCCGCAGGCCTCCCGCCGCCAGCAGGGGCTCGAGGGCGGCCAGCACCGGCAGCCGCTGCTCGCCGGCCAGAGACACCGGCGCGGCCCGCTCGATCAGCTCGGACGAGAGAACGGGCTTGCCGCCCACCTCATCGGCGCTCACCTCATCGGCGCTCACCTCAACGGCGACAAGCTCCCGGGCGGCGATGGCCATCGCTCTCTACTGTAGACGAACGTGTGTTCCCCCAACAGTCCGAAAGTTACAGTCCGTCCGTGACCACAGCCGAGGCCGACCGCTGGCGGGTGCCCCCCGGCACAACCGTCGACCTCGACGCCGTCGACCCCCGCAGCACCGACGGGGTGGCCGGCAAGGACGAGGCCGCGGCCGCCCTTCCCGACCTCCACGAGCGCCTGGCCGGCCTCCAGGAACGGTTGTGGGCGGAGCACACCCGGTCGTTGCTCGTCGTCCTCCAGGCCATCGACGCCGGGGGCAAGGACGGCACCATCAAGCACCTCTTCCGCGGCCTCAACCCGGCCGGCGCCCAGGTGGTGTCCTTCAAGGCGCCCAGCGAGGAGGAGCTCGACCACGACTTCCTCTGGCGGGTCCACCAGCGCACGCCCGGCAAGGGGGAGGTGGTGGTCTTCAACCGCTCCCACTACGAGGACGTGCTGGTCGTGCGGGTGCGGAACCTGGCCCCGGAGGACGTGTGGCGCCCCCGCTACCAGCTCATCAACCAGTTCGAGGCCAACCTCACCGCGGCCGGCACCCGGATCGTCAAGATCCTCCTCCACATCTCCAAGGACGAGCAGGCCGAGCGCTTTCAGGACCGCATCGACGACCCCACCAAGTGCTGGAAGTTCAGGGTCGGCGACCTCGACGACCGCAAGCTGTGGGGTGACTACCGCCGGGCGTTCGAGGAGGCCGTCAGCAAGACGACGACCGAAGCGGCGCCGTGGTACGTCGTGCCCGCCGACCGCAAGTGGTACCGCAACTGGGCCGTGAGCCACATCGTGGTCGAGGCCCTGGAGGCGATGAACCCCCGCTACCCGCCCTGCGAGGACCTGAAGGGCGTCGTCGTCAGCTAGAGGCGCTGGCCACGCCGTCGGCCATGGGGTCGACGACCTCGACGCCCTCCCGGTAGTACGTGAACAGGTCGCGGATGATCTCGGCCATGGCGTCGGGGTCGGCCCCGTCGCCCAGGTCGACGGTGACCATGTTGGAGTAGATGTGGACGCCCTCCACCCCGCCGGCCGCGAACAGGCGGCGGGCCAGCTCGTCGTCGGGCTTGTTGCGGGTGGCGTCGGCGGCCGAGAGGTACCGCTCGTGACCCATGCCGGTGAGGCTGCGGTTGAGCTCGAAGATGGCCACGTCGGACCGTACCGACGGCTTCCGGGTGACGGTGATGAGCTGGCCCATGCGGGCTGGACACTACTCACCCCCCCGACCGGAAATCGAAGCCGGGGTGGCGGGGGACTCGCTGGGTACGATCGGCGCTGTGCCGGAACGGGAGCGGGAACGGGAGCAGGTGCCGGTCCGCACCATCCTGGCCGCCATCGGCCTGGTGCTGGCCACCGCCTTCACCATCTGGCTGGTCCAGCGCATCGCCCACACGCTGGCCCTGCTGATCGTCTCCGCCTTCTTCGCCACCGTGATGACCCCTGCCGTCGACCTGGTCAAGCGCAAGTCGAAGATCAAGCGGGGCCAGGCGGTGGGGGTGGTCTTCATCCTGCTGCTGGTCACCCTGGCCGCGTTGATGTACGCCTTCATCCGCCCCCTCGTCGAGCAGACCACCGAGGCGATCGACAACTTCCCCACCTACCTGAGCGAGGCCCAGGACGGGAAGGGCCCGCTGGGTGGGCTGGTGCGGCGCTACGACCTCGAGCGCCGCTACGAGGAGAACCGGGAGAACATCGAGAACACCCTGCGCAACTCGAGCAGCCGGCTTGTCGGCTACGCCAGCCGGGTCTTCGCCGGCATCATCTCCCTGCTCACTGTGCTGGTGCTGACCGTGATGATGATCCTCTACGGCCCCCAACTGCTGAGCAGCGGGCTGGGGGCGCTGTCGCCCCCGAAGCGGGCGCGGGTCAAGGCGGTGGCGGCCGACTGCGCCAAGGCCCTCACCGGCTACGTGATGGGCAACCTGCTCATCAGCGTCATCGCCGGCACCCTCACCTTCTTCGCCTTGTGGGTCTGTGGCGTGCCGTTCAAGGGGGTCCTCGCCCTGTGGACCGCCTTTGCCGACCTCATACCCCTGGTCGGCGCCACCCTGGGGGCCATCCCCACCATCGGCGTGGCCTTCCTGCACTCGGTGCCGGCCGGGATCGGGATGCTCGTCTTCTACACGATCTACCAGCAGTTCGAGAACCACGTCCTGCAGCCCGGGATCATGGCCCGGACGGTGCAGATCAACCAGCTGTTCGTGCTGGTCAGCGTGCTGGTGGGCGTCGAGCTGTTCGGGATCCTGGGCGCCCTGCTGGCCATCCCCGCGGCCGGGGTCATCTCGGTCGTCGTCCGGGACCTCTGGGACCACCGCCGGGGCAAGTGGAAGGAGGAGCCCACCATCGGCGAGGACGAGATCCCCGTCGACACCGTCATCGCCGAGGAGCAGGACCCGGACAAGCCGACTCCCGCCGAAGAGGTGGAGGCGGAGAAGGTCGAGGCGGAGGCGGAGGCGGAGCGGGCCGAGGACTCCCTCCCGCCGGCCCCGGCATCGCCGGCGCCGGTGCCCGATTGATGGGTGCAGGCTGATGGGTGCAGGCTGATGGGTGCAGGCTGATGGCGACCGAGGTGGTGGAGGTCGAGGGCCACATCATCGACTCGTTGATCCTGGCCAAGATCCTCGACGTCATCCTCGACTCGGGGGCCGACTACCGCATCCTCGACTTCGCCATCGGCCGCACCAACGTCGACGCCAGCCGGGCCCGGTTCGAGATCACCGCCGACGACGAGGACATGCTGAACGCGCTGGTGGCTGAGCTGCACATCCACGGGGCCAACCGGGTGTCCACCGGCGAGGCGGCCACCGAGTTCGCCGACACCGACGGCGTGCTGCCGGAGGGCTTCTACTCCACGACCAACCTGGCCACCGAAGTCCGCCTCCACGGCCGATGGGTGGCGGTGGCCAACCCGGAGATGGACTGCGGCCTGGTCATCCGCCCCGACGGCCAGGTCGGCACCATCCCCATGCACCAGGTGCGGGTGGGCGACGCCATCGTGGTCGGCACCGACGGGGTGCGGGTCAGCCCCATGTCGCGGCCCCGGGGCCCGAGCCCCTTCGAGTTCATGAACTCGGACGTTTCGTCGGAGAAGCCCAAGGAGCTCCTCGTGGCCCAGGTCGCCGAGCGCATGCGCCTGGCCCGGGCCGCCGGCGGGAAGCTGCTGGCCGTGTGCGGCCCGGCGGTGGTGCACACCGGGGCCGCCCCCGACCTGGCCCGCCTGGTGCGCGACGGATGGGTCGACGTGCTCTTCGCCGGGAACGGGTTCGCCACCCACGACATCGAGTCCAACGTCCTGGGTACCTCGTTGGGGGTGCCGCTGGCCAACGCCCAGCCGGTGGAGGGCGCCCACAGCAACCACCTGCGGGTCATCAACGAGGTCCGGCGGCGGGGGTCGATCGCCAACGCGGTGGCCGACGGGTACATCCGGGGCGGGGTCCTCTACGAGTGCGTGCGCCTGGGCATCCCGTTCGTCCTGGCCGGATCGGTGCGCGACGACGGCCCCCTGCCCGACGTCCTGACCGACATGGTGGTGGCCGCCGACGCCATGCGGGCGCTCGTCCCCCGGGTCACCGTCGCCCTCATGCTGGCCTCGACCCTGCACGCCATCGCCACCGGCAACATGCTGCCCGCGGGGGTGGAGACCTTCTGCGTCGACATCAACCAGTCGGTGGTCACCAAGCTGGCCGACCGGGGCAGCCACCAGGCCCTGGGGATCGTCACCGACGTGGGCCTGTTCCTGCGCAGCCTGGCCGACCACCTGGCCCCACCCAGTCTGTGACGTCCACCCCGTGACCGCCACACGGTGAATGGCGGCTCGCTGAGCTGGGGCCGGCGCTTCCTGATGTGCCCGCCCGAGCACTTCGGCGTCCTCTACGAGATCAACCCGTGGATGCACCGCGAGGTTCGGGTCGACCCCGACCGCACCCGGGAGCAGTGGGACGGACTGGTCGCCAACCTGCGGGCGGCAGGCGCCGAGATCGAGCTCCTCGACCCCCAGCCCGATCTCCCCGACCTCGTCTTCACCGCCAACGCGGGCACGTTGAACCACGACGTCTTCGTGCCCAGCCGCTTCCGCCACCCGGAGCGCCAGGGCGAGGTCCCCCACTTCGTGCGCTGGTTCGAGAAGGCCGGCTACCGGGTCCATGACCTGCCCGACGACGTGTCCCACGAAGGGGCGGGCGACACCCTGCCCTTCCGCGACGTGTTCCTGTCCGGCTACCGGTTCCGCTCCGACGGCGGCGCCCACGGGCCCTTATCCCGGCTGACGGGGGCGCCGGTGCGGCCCATCGAGCTGGTCGACCCCCGCTGCTACCACCTCGACATCACCTTCTGCCCCCTCGACGACCGACGGGCGCTCGTCGCCCCCGAGTTCTGGGACGCCTACGGGCGCAAGGTGGTGGAGGCGCTCGTCCCCGAGCCCTTCGCCCTGGAGGAGGACGAGGTGCTGGCCTTCTGCGCCAACTCGGTGGTGGTGGGCACGACGGTGGTGATGCCGTCGTGCCCGCCCCGGATCGGCCGCCAGCTCGAGGCCTGGGGCTTCGACGTGGTGGTCTCGCCGATGGAGGAGTTCCAGAAGGGCGGCGGCGCCTGCCGCTGCCTGACCCTGGCGCTCGACGTCGCTATCGGTTCTCCACCACCGTCGTCACCTCCACCAGCGACGGACGGCGGGGCGGCTCGCTGAACCCGAAGCCGACGGCGGGGCGCAGGGGTCCCATGGGGCCAAGGTCGGCGCCATGGATCGACGCCCGAGCCGCGGTCAGGGGCCGGTAGCGCGACGCCTGGTACCACTCCCTCACGCCCGTCGGGCTCACGCCGTAAGGCTCCACCCGCAGCAGGCGGCGGGCGATCGGCGCCTCCACCCGGCGGGTGAACCACGTCGGCCGCCTTCGGGGAAGGGGGATCGGCCAGCCCCGTCCCGCTTCCATCTCGACCTCGAGGCCGAGGTCGGGGGCGCGGAAGTCGAGGCGGCGAGGGTCGGAATCCACATCCAGGGGCGTGACCACGACCCGGTCGAAGTGGTAGATCCCGGCCACGAAGTCGGCCACATCCCGGCGCGAGGCCACCAGCCACCGCTGGCCGGAGGGGGTGGCCCACATGAGGTCGTCCATCGGGCCGAGCGGCCCCGACCTCCACCGGCCGACCACGAACCGGTCGCCGGACGCGAAGCCGGCGCTGGCGATGACCCCTACGAGGAGGTGTCGGCCCGGTCCCGTGAGGTCTGTCGACTCTTGGCGGCAACCCGCCAGATGGCGACGGCGAAGGCGACGGACACCACCGCCAGCGCCACGTGCACCGCCTTGAACCCGGTGGACCGGGTCTCGTCGCCCAGGATGTTGCGGATCCGGGTGACCCAGATGAACAGGGTCCATGCGGCCGCGGCCCGCAGGATCATGGCGTCGCGTCGGCTCACGGTCCCGACGGTACCGAACCGGGGGGTGCTAGCACGACTTGTGAACCGTACGGGAACGCCGCTCACCGCACCGCCGTCAGTGGGGCCGAATGAACTCGTGCGAAGGAGCGGGACGATGAGGAATCGACGTGGTTGGTGGATCGCAATTGGGCTGGCAGGCATCGTCCTGGCCACCGGGTGCGGCGGGAAGAAGGAGGTGCAGTCGGAGCCGGGCGTCGACCACCGCGTCGAACACTTTCAGACCCAGGGGGTGCCGATCGGCGAGCCACCGACGTCCACCCCTGCGACCAAGGCTCCTCCGACCACGGCCCGGCCGACCGCGAACCGCGATCCGAAGGTGACTCCAACGACTGAGGCCCGTCCCCAGGTGACGACCACGACCGCCCTTCCGCCCTCGGAGCCCGACCCCGTGATGCCCCGGTGCCACCCCATCCACAACGTCGACGGGATGCCCCAGGTCACGGCCACCCCGGCCCAGGCCCGGCCCGGCGCCCGGGTCGAGCTTGATGGGTGCGGCTTCACCGGCGAGCCATGGCAGACCGGCGGGGGTTACCTGTGGCTGAGCGTGTCCGGCGGCCAGGACTCCTGCAATCTCATGGCCCAGGCCGAGAACGACGTGACGGTGAGCGACGACGGCCACCTGACGGGCGGCTTCATCGTTCCCGCGACGGGCGTGTGCCGGTACTCGGCGGGCGAGGAGATGTTCACCGTCGGCCTCGACTTCCACATCGCCTATCAGTGCACCGCATGCCACGTCGGCACGTTCAGCGTCATCCACAGCGACTTTGAGGACGAGCCCACGGGCGAATCCTGCGGCAGCATCGCCTTCCGGGGCGCGCACGACCTGGTCGGCGACGTCTACGCCGAGGGCATCTCATGCGAGGACGCGAACCTCTTCCTCTCTGCCCACGCCTGGGCATGGGAGCCGGTGAACGGTCCGGCGCACGTCGAAGCCGACGGGTTCTCGTGCACCCGCACCAGCCGGACGAACGTCGACCGGCCGCGGGCCACCTACAAGTGCACCAACGACACCCAGACCATCTGGTTCGTCGGATGGCGACCTTGAGCAACGCCCCTGCGCACGATGGCAAGGGAGAGCGGGTGCCATGAAGGGCGTCCGTCGACCGTCACGCGAGCCGGCGGACGATCAGGGGCCGCACCTCGGCAATCCGATCGAAGTCGGCGTCGACGTGGGCGACCCCGAGTCCGTGATGGAGCGCCGTCTCCGCGATCAGGAGGTCTGGTATGGGTGTCCGGTGCCACATGCCGTGATGATGAGCCAGGTCTCGCTGGAGCCGGAGGGCCCGATCAAGCACGTCGGGGGGTGCCGCCACCGCGGGCAAGCTGGCGCGGAGGTCGGCCTTGAGGGCGTCGTAGTCGGTCGCCGACCGGGCGGAGTAGAGCTGCTCCAACTCCCCGACCGGGCAGATGTACAAGAACCCGGCGAGCTCCGCCAGCTCAGCTGCGACGCGCGGATCGCCGGCGCGCACCGCTGCGCTCTTGTCGAGAACCCAACCCCTCACCGCCACATCTCGTCCGACGCGAGCACACTGACGTCGACGCGGGCACTGAGATGGTCGAGGAATCGCCGCTGCCTCGCCACCCGGTCGGCATGTTCGTCCTCCGCCTCTTCGGCTGCCCTACGAAGTGCCTCCTCGACCGTGCCCCGAGTCGTCTTCTGGCCGAGGGCCCGCTTGGCCCTCGCCAGAAGGTCCTCGTCGATCTCGATGGTCGTCCGTCGGGCCATGCATACACATTAGCAGCAGACGATGTATGTACCTACCAGAGGGTGCCCTGGGGCAGCTCGCGGACCAGGCGGGGAACGCCGGGCCACGGGATGTGGTCCATGAAGACCCAGGCCCGGCGGTGGATCGACGTGGGGCCCCAGGCGGCCAGGGCCGCCTTGTGGCGGGGGCACGGGTAGCCCTTGTTGAGGTCGAAGTCGTAGCCGGGGAAGTGCTCGGCCTCGGCCCGCATGATGCGGTCGCGGGTGACCTTGGCCAGCACCGACGCGGTGGCGATCGACAGGCAGGAGGCGTCGCCCCGCACGATGCGGGTGACGTGGCCGCCGCCCACGAAATCCCATTTGCCGTCGATCAGGACGGCGTCGGGCTCGGCGGCCAGCCCCAGCCCCTCCATGGCCCGGCAGGCGGCCAGCTTCTGGGCGGCCGACATCCCCAGGTCGTCGCACTCCTGCTGGCTGGCGTGGCCCACGGCCCACGCCTGGCACCAGGCCGCCACCCGGGGGAACAGCCGCTCCCGCTCGGGCTCGGTGAGCATCTTGGAGTCGCGGATCTTGTACACCCGCCGGTCGCGGGGCAGCACCGCCATCCCCACCGAGATGGGCCCCGCCCACGACCCCCGGCCGACCTCGTCGACCCCGACCACCACCTCCGCCCCCGCGTCCCACAGGGCCCGCTCCACCCCCAGGCTGGGCACGGTGCGGAGGGCGGCCATCGCCTGGTGACGGTACCCCGTGGGTGCGACCAACCCGTCGACCGGGTCAGCCGGGAGGCCCCTCGTCGATCGCCCGCTGCACCGCCGACGGAGTGACGGTGAAGGGGTCGAAGGCGGCCAGCCACCAGGTCGCGCCCGCTTCCCGCCACGGTCGCGGATCCGACCCCGCAGCGGCCTGCACCACCACCTCGTACGGGCCTCGACCGGGCCGACGGAGCGGGCCCACGAAGTCGATCGCCGACCGCAGGTCCGACGGCTCGATGTCGATGACGAAGAGACCGTCGTAACCCGCCGCTCGACGAAGGGGACGGCGGTTCGGCCAGCGGGCGGCGATCCAGATGGGGATGGCTCCGTTGACCGGTCGTGGGAGGAACCGCACATCCGATGCCGTGAAATATCGGCCTTGGTGGTCGACGGGCTCGCCCGACAGCAGGCCGGCGACGAGCTCCAGGGCCTCGTCGAGCATCTCGGCCCGGCGCCGGTCATCCGTCTCCTCGCCGAACCGGGACAGCTCGCCACCGCTACTGTCGAGCCCGAGCCCGGTGCCGAGGACCACGCGACCTCCGGAAAGGTGGTCGAGCGCGACCAGCTGCCGGGCGACGACGTGCGGGCGGCGCCGGGCGAGAGGTGTGACCATCGGGCCGATGGTGATGCGCTGCGTCCGGACGGCCATCGCCGCCAGGGCGATCCACGGGTCCGTCACCGCGGCCACCGGCGCCCGGTAGTCGACGTGATCCCAGAGGAAGACGCCGTCCCAGCCCGCCTCCTCGGCCCGGACCGCGAGGTCGGCCAGCACGCCCGGGTCGGCCAGGAGGTCGAAGATGGGCAGGGTCAGGCCGAAGCGCACGACCTAGTATCGGCGGCCCCCGCATGGCTCTGGAAATACGCCGTGAGCGACTGCTCTCGCTTGATCTCGCAGGTGAAAAGCGAGAGCTTGAGCTGTGATCGTCAAGGAGATATGGCGCTACCCGGTGAAATCGGCACAGGGCGAGCCGGCGCGCCGGTCGGTGGTTACCGGCGTCGGGCTCGAGTGGGACAGGCAGCTCGCACTTGTCGACGTCGGCACCGGCCGGGCCCTGACCGGGCGTCGTGAGCCGAAGCTCCTCATGTTGTCCGCCGCCGTGCAGGATGGGCGAGTTCGAATTCATTCACCAGAGGGACGGCCACTCACGTCGGACGACGACTTGAGCATCTGGTTGGGACGCAGCGTGCGTCTCACCCGTCCCCCCACTGATCGACAGCCGGAGTACGACTGCCCAGTGAACAACGAGGACGAGGCGGGCCTGTGGGACGTCTGGAGCGGCCCCGCCGGTGTCTGGCACGACTCGACCAAGGCCCAGGTATCGATCCTTTCCACCTCCAGCCTTGGCGACTGGCCCCTCCGTCGCTTCCGCCCGAACGTGCTCGTGGACGGTTCGGGGGAGGATGGGCTGGTCGGTCGGCGGATCGCCATTGGATCCGTCGTGTTGGACGTGATGACGAGAATTCGTCGCTGCATCATGGTGACCAGGGCTCAACCCGGCGGCATCGATCGGGAACGAGACGTGCTACGGACGGTGGTGCGGGAGCGCGACGGCTTCCTCGGTGTCGGCGCGCTCGTCGCCTCTCCGGGCGATATGGAGCTCGGCGACCACCTCACCGACCTCGGCCCATCCCCGCAGCTCGGAACGTGAGCAAGAGCGCACGCATTCGCGTCCGAGCATTCTCACAAGGCGATCCCCGAGAGAACGTCTCGTCGCGCTCTACGCCGTTGCCTCCGCATCACGACGGGCTGGTGATGGCGATGGTCGGAAAGTAGGTCCGATACCGAGACGGGTCGCGTGTGAGCAACGCCAGTTCGGCGACGGCCGCGTGCGCTCCGATGAAGAAGTCGGGGAGCGTCGAGGATCTCGTCCCGCGGTTGCGCCGGTAGTCGAGGAATGTCTTGCCCGCCAGGAATGCCGCCTCCCACGGCAGGGGCAGCCGACCGTAGTCGCGGGGCGGGACGGCGTCATCGAGGTCCTCGATGCGACTGAAGCGGACCGACACCTCGGCGAAGATGATCGGGTTGACGAACAACGGTCCGGCGTCGGCGGCGCGGGCCAGCGCGTTCGCCGACCACTCGAGCCAGACCTCGTCCTCCGTCAACACGTCAAGGAGCACGTTGCTGTCGACGAGCGTCCCGACGGCGATCGTCAGCGCTGGCGGGTCAACGCCATGATCTCCTCGGTCGTCAGCGCCACGTCGCCTCGCCCACGTAGCCGCTGGACCAGTCGACTTCCACGCGTCGGCCCCTCCGCCACCTTCCGGATGACGATTGCCTCGTCGTCCCGGTGGAACTCGACCTCGGTTCCCGCTCCGATCCCGAGCTCGTCGCGGAGGCGCTTGGGGATCGTGACCTGGCCCTTCTCGGTGACTCGCACGTTGGAATAGTACTGTTCCTACTCTTACTTTGGCTCTGGGACGGCGGGCGTCGAGCCCGAGGCCGCCTGATCGGCAAATCGAGGTCGGCCCAGGCACGATCAGCCGTCAGGACCCGAGCCGGCGTGCTCCGGACCGTCAAGGCGATGCAGCATCGGTCACCAAGTGAGAGCGAGCGGCCGCCGTGATAGCTCGCATGGCGCCGGCCAATCCGGCGTCGGCCTCGGAGACGGGCTCGAGGACGACTCCCGCGGCCAGGAGCAGGCTTCGGATAATGAGACGCCGCCCGGCCACATGAAGGTGCAGCTTGTCTCCTGGGGTCAGTCCGAGCGCTGACCGAAACCTCGCAAGGGCGGCGGGGGGCGTCACCTGCCAGCGTTGTGTACTCGGCGCGGGCCAGAGCGCGCCGCCGTGGCCGGTCGTGGTCAGCCCATCGCGAGACGGGACGATCATCGACGGCCGCCACCGGGCGCGCCACTGAACCGGCGAGGCAGGCTGCGCGTGCGTCTCGCTTGCCATGATGGCCGGTGGTTGCGCCGGCTATGGCGTCAGGTTGTCCGGTCGAAGCGGCTGACGGTCTCGACGTGGAACGTATGGGGGAAGGCGTCGACCATCGCCACCGACACGAGCCGGTAGCCGGCGCCGGCGAGCAGGGCCGTGTCGCGGCCGAGGGAGGCGGGGTCGCAGCTCACCAGGACGAGGCGGGGTGCGGCGAGGGCTACGAGGGCGGCCACGCCGGGACGGCCGAGCCCGGGGCGGGACGGGTCGGCGACGACCACGTCCACCGGCGAGGCCCGCTTTCCCGTCGGACGCCACCTTCCGACCTCGGACACCACGACCCGGGCATCGAGGTCGGCCAGGTTGACCCGGGCGTCGGCCGCCGCGGCGCGGTCGCTCTCGACCGCGGTCACGCGTGCCCCCCGGGCGGCACCGAGCACAGAGGCGAACAGGCCCACACCGGCGTAGGCGTCGACCAGGTGACCGCCGGAGGGGAGCGAATCCCCCACCGCCTCGGAGACGGCCGCCACCAGCCCCTCGGCCGCCACCGGGCCGGGCTGGAAGAACGAGCCGGCCGACACCCGGAACCGCCTCCCGGCCACCTCCTCGTGGACATGGGCTCCCCGGCCGTCCCCCTCCTTCACCACCACGACATCGGCCGGCACCCGCACCGTCGAGGCCCCGTTGTCGACCTGCGCCAGCCGCTCGCCCGACGCCACACCGACCCGCAGCAGCACCTCGCCCGCCCCGGGGTAGCGCCCGTCGACGATCAGCTCCTCGAGGAGGGGATGGGCGGCCAGACAGGCGTCGGTCTCCACCGCGTCAGTCCCGCCCCGTACTCGGTGGCCAGCCCGGCCCGACTCGGCGGAAACGGCCAGCCGGGCGGTCGTGCGCAGGGCGGGACCGGGTAGCGCGACAACCGACGGCCGCGGTGGGTCAGCGAGCCGCCCGATCCGGCGGAGGGCGTCGACCACGATGTCGGCCTTGAGGCGGGCCTGGGCCACCGGCGCCACGTGCTGCCAGGTGCACCCTCCGCAGCCGGCGGCCAGAGCCGGGCAGGGCGGGGCGACCCGATCGGGGGACGCGGCCACGACCTCCGTCACCACCGCCCGGGCGAAGTCCTTGCGCTCCTCGGTCAGCCTCACGATGACCCGCTCGCCGGGCAGGGCCCCATCCACGAACACGACCCGGCCGTCGCTGTCCCGGGCCAGGGCGGCGCCACCGGCGACGACTGCTGTGGGGACGAGGACGGGGCCGGTCACCGCTCCAGCTTGGACCCCCCGAGGGGGCTAGCCGGCGGGATTGCTCGGGGGGTTGGTCGGCGGGTCGGCGGGGGGGTCCGGCGGGGTGCGCTCGGCAGGCGGCGGCGGGTCGGCGAGGATCTCCTTTTCCCGGCGCACCAGCTCGTCCTCCTGCCGCTTGAGCTCCGCCTCCCGCTCCTTGCGGGCCAGCTCGTCCTCCCGCCGCCGCAGCTGCTCCTCCCGCAGGTGGTGCTGGGCCCGCTCCTCCCGCTCCCGCACCGGCGGGCTCAGGTTGCCGAGGTCGACGCCGAAATCGGGTCTGTCCTCGGCGCCGAGGGGCCGCTTGGTCGGGCGGTACCCGGGGTCGCCGATGCGGAAGCTGGCCTTCTCCGGGCGTCCCGCCACCAGCCAGACGATCGAGCCGATGTCGGGCAGGAAGATGACGATGAGCAGCCACACCATCTTGGGCAGGTGGCGCACCGTCGACTCGTCGGTGGTGATCACGTCGATGATGCAGTAGAGCCACAGCGCGAGCAGCACGAGCCCTACGACACCTCTGGCCGCCAGCATGGGCTACTCCGATCCGTCGACGGGCAGAGAGCCCCAGGATAGGTAGATCGACCCGCGACGCCCCCTTGTTACAGCAGGCGGACGCCGGCCGGCCCCTCGACCACCCGGCCGATGGCCACGAACCCGGCCGCGGCCAGGCCGTCATCGGCGGCCGACGACGGTGCCACCGCGGCCAGGAGCCCCCCCGACGTCTGGGGGTCGTAGGCCAGAGCCTCCATGGCCGCCGGCACCGACGACGCCACCCGGCCCTCCAGGTGGGCCCGGTTGCGGGTGTCGCCCCCGGTGCGCACGCCGGCCTCGGCCGCGGCCAGGGCGCCCGCGTACAGGGGAAGGGCCGACGTGTTGACCTCCAGCGTCGCCCCCGACCGCTCGGCCATCTCCCACGCATGGCCCAGCAGCCCGAAACCGGTCACGTCGGTGACGGCGTGGGGCGGGTCGTCGAGGGCCGAGAGCGCCTCCGCCGCCCCCCGGTTGAGCCGGCGCATGACCACGATGGCGGCGGCCTTGTCGTCGGCGCCACCCCCGGCCAGGAGGATGCCGGTGCCGACGGGCTTGGAGAGCAGGAGGACGTCGCCCGGTCTGGCCCCGGCCTTGGTCCACACCCGGTCGGGGTGCACCAGGCCCTGCACGGCCAGCCCGAAGATGGGCTCCTCGGAGCGGATGGTGTGGCCGCCGGCGACCGTCCCCCCCGCCTCCGTGACCACCTCGGCGGCGGCGGCCAGGATGGCGGCCACCGCCTCCACCGGCATGCGCTCGGGGAAGGCGGAGATGTTGAGGGCCAGCACCACCCGGCCGCCCATGGCGAAGACGTCGCTGCAGGCGTTGGCCGCAGCGATGGCCCCAAAGTCGGACGGGTCGTCGACCAGCGGCGGGAAGAAGTCGGTGGTCGAGACCAGGGCCGCGTCGTCGGACAGGCGGTAGACGGCGGCGTCGTCGAACGGGGCCAGCCCGACCAGCAGCGAGGGGTCGGCGTTGTCGGCCACGAGGGCGCGGAGGAGACCGGCTAGAGGCGCCGCGCCCCACTTGGCCGCGCACCCGCCGCACGACGTCCACTCGGTGAGCCTGATGTCGACGAGGGTCATTGCTCCACCTTGGCGATGGTGTCGGCTTCGGACGGGTCGGCATCGGTGGCGAGGAAGGCGTCGAGCATCTCCCGGGCCACGGTGGGCGACGTCAGCCGCAGACCCATGGCCAGCACGTTGGCGTCGTTCCACCGGCGGGCGCCACGAGCCGTCTCGGCGTCGGTGCAGAGGGCGGCCCGCACCCCGGGGACCTTGTTGGCCGCCATCGACACGCCGGTGCCGGTCCAGCAGCAGACCACGCCCCGGTCGGCCCGGCCCGAGGCGACAGCCTCCCCCACCGACCGGCCGACGTCGGGCCACGGCTCGTCCTCCAGCCGCTCGACGACCTCGTGGCCACCCTCGGCGAGGGCCGCCACGATCTCGTCGGTGACCGGTGTCCGCTCGTCGGTTCCGAAGGCGATGCGCATCAGGGCGACGATAAGCGCCCCGGTGGGGTTACGCGGCCGGCCCTCCGTCGTCGTCGCGGTGGACGAGGTCGGGGGCGAAGGCGGGCAGGCAGACGGCCACGTACTCCGCCCCTTCGGCGTCGGGCGTCGAGTACCTGACCCACTCCCCCGCGGGTACGGACACGGCCTGGCCGGCGACGATGTCGAGGTCGCCCTCGGCGCTGGTCACCCGCAGCCGCCCGGCAAGCACGACCGTGAACTCGTCGAACTCCGGCGTCTGGCCAGGCTCGACCCATCCGCCCGGCGATCGCATGTGGGCCACGCTCACCGCCTGGTGGCCGCTGTTGAGGCGGCCGACGTACTCGTCGATCAGCTTGGGCTTGTTGCCGGCCGCCTCGACGCGGGTCGGTGACGGGATCAGCGTGGGCACGCCGGCGAGCGTAGCCAGCGGCCCTCGGCGGTGCCACCATGGTGGGCATGGGCATCTTCCTGCGGGGCGCGTTCGACGAGGCCATGGCCCTCGGGCACACCTGGTGCGGCGAGGAGCACGTCCTCCTGCACCTGCTGGCGGAGGCGCCGTGTCCTCGGCCTCACCCACGACGTGGCGCGGGACACGATCGTCGCCGATATCGAGCGGGACGGCCGGCCGGTGCCCGACGAGTGGGTCGGATCCGGCTGCCTGTCGGCCCCCACGTACCACGAGGTCCTAGGGCGGGCGACCGGCTTCGCCCTGGGCACGGGCGCGACCCAGTCGGAGTCGGAGCACGTATGGGCCGCCCTCGTGTGGGACCCGGCGGGGGTGGCGTCGAGGGTGCTGGCGGCGCGGGGCCACGACCGTCGCCGGGTCGCTCGACGGGGTCGGGCCCCTCGGCCGGCTCGTGCCCGGAAGCTCCATCGGCCAACCCCCTGGCGCCGCCGGCGGAGCAGGAGGCGGTGGCCCTGGGTCACGGCTTCACCGGCCACGAGCACCTGCTGCTGGCCCTTCTCGCGGATGAGCCGGACGACCGGGCGGGCCGCCTGCTCCGGGACGCAGGCCTCAGCCACGAGATCCAGGCGGCCCGGGTGTCGACGATGTTCGACGGGATGGACCCGCCCCTCCCGGCGCCGGTAGACCCGACCAGGGCTCCCCCTAATCCCGCGCGTCCGCCAGGTCTTCGCCGCCGCCGAGGGGCTGGCCGCCACCCTGGGCGACGGGGTGGTGCGCTCGACCGACGGCCTGGTCGCCTATCTGTGGCAGGACGACGGCCAGCAGCAGTATCCCATCGAGGACCACGGATCGTCGGGCCCGGCCCTGGTGGCGGCCCTCGTCGCCATCGGGGTCCGGGTGCCGGCGGTGCCCATCCCCGAGCCCGACCGCGCCCCGTGGGGCGAGTGGGTCTCCGTCCCCGCCGACCGGGTGGACGAGGTGGCGGCCGCGGTACGGCAACGGCACCCGACTCGACCGGGATGGGTCAACTGCATCGGCACGGGAGACCGGGTGATCGCCAAGGCCCACATCGACCTGCGGGCCATCGTCGACGAGGTGCTGGCCGTCCCCCGTGCCATCCCACCATCGGGGCCGCCCCCCGCGTAGCCTCGCCACCATGGCGAGGACCGTGGCCATCGTGCCCCATACCCATTGGGACCGGGAGTGGTACCAGCCCTTCCAGACGTTCCGGATGCGGCTGGTGGAGGTGCTCGACGAGGTCCTCGACCGACTCGAGACCGACCCGTCGGTCCCCCACTTCCTGCTCGACGGGCAGATGGCGGCGGTCGACGACTACCTGGCGGTGCGGCCCGAGGCCGAGCCCCGCCTGCGCCGGCTGGCCGCCGCCGGTCGCATCTCGGTGGGGCCCTGGTACGTGCTGCCCGACGAGTTCCTGGTGTCGGGCGAGACCCTCGTCCGCAACCTGCAGACGGGCGTCGAGCGGGCGGCCGCCTTCGGGGGGGCGATGGAGCTCGGCTACCTGCCCGACATGTTCGGCCACGTGGCCCAGATGCCCCAGATCCTGCGCCAGGCCGGGTTCGACCACGCCGTGGTGTGGCGGGGGGTCCCGGCTGCGGTCAACCGCACCGCCTTCTGGTGGCGGGCGCCGGACGGGTCGGGCGTGCGGGCCGAGTACCTTCCCGTCGGCTACGGGAACGGGGCGGCCATCCCCGACGACGCCAAGGCCCTGGTCGAGCGCATCCGGGCCCACGAGGCCGAGCTGGGGGCGCTGCTGGCCCCCGACGCCCCCCTCCTGTGGATGAACGGCGGCGACCACCAGCGGCTGCAACCTCACCTCGGCCGGGTGGTGGCCGAGGCCGACGGCCTCACCGACGACCACCGCCTGGAGATCACGTCGCTTGAGCAAGTACCTGGCCGGGGCGTCGGTGGTGGGACTGCCCTCGTGGACGGGCGAGCTGCGGTCGGGGGCGAGGGCCAACCTGCTCATGGGGGTGGCGTCCAACCGGGTCGACGTCAAGCAGGCCGCGGCCCGGGCCGAACGGGCCCTCGAGCGGGTGGCCGAGCCGCTGTCGGCCCTCTTCGCCGCCGACGGCGACCGCGATGCCGACGCGGGCGGGGTCGATGCCGCCCTCCGCCAGGCCTGGACCGAGGTGGTGCGCAACGCGGCCCACGACTCGGTGTGCGCCTGCTCGGCCGACGACGTGGTGGCGGCGGTGCTCGTCCGCTACTCGGAGGCGACCCACCTGGCCGAGGCGGTGACGGCGCGGGCACTGGACTGCCTGGGGTCGTCGATGGCGGTGCCCGGACCGGTGATCGTGAACCCGTCGCCCCGCACCCGCGGCGGGCTGGTGGAGCTGCTGCTCCCCGGTGCCGGCCAGGTGGAAGAGGGCCAGGTCGTCGGCGAGCGTGCCGGCTCGGCCAGCGAGCGGGTGGTGGCCGGCGGCCAGCTGGGCATCCTCCTGGGTCAGATCGCCAACGACGAGGCGGCGTGGGGCGGCGCCGTCGTCGGGGTGGAGGTCTCCGACGACGAGTCCGGCCTCGACGTGGTGCTGCGCACCGGCCCCCGACCAGCGGCCCCCGACCCCATCCAGGCCTCGACGATCGCCGACCTCTACGCCCGGGCCGGCGCCCGCCGCCGCGAGATGGTCCACGTACGCATCGAGCACGAGCCCTACCGGCGGGTGCTGGTGCGGGCCGACGACCTGCCCGGGTACGGCTGGCAGGCGTGGCCACCCGACCCGACGACGGCGGGCCCGCCTTCCGCCGACACCGACCGTCCCCTCATCGACTCGGTGGTGGCCACCGTCGGCGAAGATGCGGCCTGCTCCCTCGCCAACGGGCTGGTCGCGGTGGCGGTCGACCCGGTCGAAGGCACGTTCTCCATCGACGGCCTGAAGGGTCTCGACCTCCTCGTCGACGACGCCGACGCCGGCGACACCTACAACTACTCGCCCCCGGAGGGGGACATCGCGATCGACGCCCCCACGTCGGTGGCCGTCGAGATCCAGGAGAACGGACCGCTCCGGGCCGCCCTCCACGTGGTGCGCACCTTCGAGTGGCCGGAACGCCTGCACAAGGGCCGGGACCGGATCGGCCAGCGGCGGGTGGAGGTGTCCACCCGGCTCGAGCTGCGGGCCGGGGAGCGCCTGGTGCGGGTCACCACCACCTTCGACAACCCCTGCCGCGACCACCGGCTGCGGGCCTGGTTCCCTCTGCCGGAGCCGGCGACGACCACCCGGGCCGAGTGCGCCTTCGGCACCGTGGAGCGGGGCCTCCTGGCCGAGGGCGGGCTCACCGAGCGGGGGCTGCCGACGTTCCCGTCCCGACGGTTCGTGTCCGCCGGGGGTCTCACCATCGTCCACGAGGGGCTGCTCGAGTACGAGCTGGTCGACGACGGCAAGGCCCTCGCCCTCACCCTGCTGCGCGGCGTCGGCGTGCTGTCGGGCACGTACCTGGCCTACCGCCCCCTGCCGGCCGGCCCGCCCCTGCCCGTCCCCGACGCCCAGATGCCCGGCCGCCACGTCGTGCGCTACGCGGTGGCGGTGGGAGATACCGACCCTTACGCCCTGGTCGACGACGCCTTCCTCCCGCTGCTGGTGACCGCCGGATCGGGCGCCGGTTCCCGCCCGGCCACCGGGTCGGCCCTGTCCGTCACCGGCGCCCAGGTGTCGGCGGTGCGGCGCCGGATGCCCGGCAACCGGCTCGAGGTGCGGGTGTTCAACCCGAGCGACGAGAAGGCCACCGTCGACCTCGGGGGCCGTGCCGGATGGCTGGTCGACCTGCGCGACCGTCCCCTCGAGCCGGTGACCGGCTCGTTCCCGCTCCGCCCATGGGGCATCGCCACCGTCCACCTCGACCCTTCTCGACCGTGAGGAACGCTCCCGCCCCATCGACACCTCCTCCCGCCGGCGTCCCCCGCCGGAACGCCAAGCCAGCCGGGGCCGCCTCCGAAGCCTCCCCGCAGGCCCGGCGCACGATCGAGGCCCCCTCCGCCTTCCCCACCCGGCCCCGGCTCGTCTCCACCGCTCACGGACCGATCGGCCACATCCTCCTGTGGTATCCCACCCACGGTCCGGACGACACGGCGGTGTACGAGAACGTCTACGGCGGCCTGCTGGCCAGCCTGCCGCCGACCACCGAGGTCACGATCGTGGCCCACCCGACGATGGTGAAGGAGATCACCGCCATCGCCGACGCCCGCCGTCCGCCGGCAGCCATCACCACCATCCTGCGGGCGCCCAAGTCCCTCGCCTTCACCGTGTGGGCGGAGGATGCCTTCGTCGTCGTCGAAGACCTCGACCGTCGTCCGCCGGTCACGTTCCTCCTCGAACCGGAGCGCTTCCCACGGGTGGGCGACTTCCAGGTGGCGGAGCTGGTGGCCACGGCCACCCCGATGGAGACGAGCCAGAGCCCGCTCATCTTCCAGGGCGGCAACGTGCTCATCGGCGACGACTTCGTCCTCGTCGGAGCCGACTACCTCGACGACAGCGTGGCCGTCCTCGACGCCCGCTGGTCGGTGGAGGACTTTCCGCACGACGGCTCGGCCCGGGCCAAGGAGAGCTTCGTCAAGGGGTTGTTCCGGGAGCAGTTCGACCCCGGCCGGGCCTTCCACTTCCCCGCCTCCCGCCCCACCAACCGGTCCGTCAGCTCGATCATCGAGATCGACGGCGAGCCGTGGCTGGAGACGGTCGACGCCGGGAGGGGTGACCGCCAGCCGATCTTCCACATCGACATGTTCATCTCCCTGGCCGGGCGGGCCGCCGGCGGGCGCAAGGCCAAGTACCAGGTGCTGGTGGGCGATCCGGGCCTGGCCGACCGGGCCCTGGGTTGGCCGCCGGTGGCCCACGGCCTGCAGTCCGAGTTCGACGCCGTGGCCAATCAGCTCCGCCGCCTGGGCTTCTCCGTGCGCCGCACCCCCCTGCCGTACGTCTCGGTCGATTTCCGGGGCGAGTTCGACGTCGAGGTCGGCGGCCAGCCGGTCCGGGTGGCGGGCGAGCGGTTCTGGTACCACGCCACGTCGAACAACTGCCTGGTGCAGATCGACGGCCGGGCCCGCGACGTGTGGCTGCCCACCTACGGGCACCCTCCGTTCGAGGAGCTGGCCACCACCGACGCCGCCCACCGTCGGACCTGGGAGTCGCTCGGCTTCACCGTCCACCAGCTGGGCGACTTCCACCCCTTCGCCATGCGCCTGGGCGCCCTCCACTGCATCAAGAAGTACCTCGCCCGCTGACCGTCGCCGGGGCCGACCGACCGGCTACGGCAGGCGGGAGAACCAGACCAGCGAGGCGGCGGCCGCGGCCAGGGCGAAGAACAGGCCCAGCCCCACGAACCACGACGTGATCTCCCGCTTCTCGGTGCGGTAGCCGACGGAGCTGCCGATGTCGGAGTACACGTCGCGCAGCTCCTTGGCCGTCCCCGCCTCGAAGGCGCTGCCGTGGGTGGCCTCGGCCAGGGCGGCCAGCGCCTCCCGGTTGACGGGCACGGGGATGCTGCGGCCCTCCACCGACACGAACCCGTCGTCGGTGCCGAAGGCGATGGTCGACACAGGCACGTTGGCCTCCAGGGCGGCGGCCGCGGCCACGTCGTTGGACCGGCCGACGGTGGTCTCGCCGTCGGACATGAGCACGATCCGGGCCGGCGGGGGCGTCTGGCCGGGTGCCGTCGGCACCGAGGCGATGGCGGTGAGGCTGGCGAAGACCGCCTCCCCGATGGCGGTGCGGGGCCCGAGGATGATGTTCTCCAGGTTGCGCTTGACCAGCTCGTGGTCGGTGGTGGGCGACACCATCACCTGGGCCACGCCGGAGAACACCACCAGGCCGAGGTTGAGGCGGGCGGGCACCAGGTCGACGAACTCGGTAGCCGCCTGCTGGGCGGCCTCGATGCGGTTGGGCTGGACGTCGGTGGCCTCCATCGACAGGGACACGTCGACGGCCATCACCACGGTGGCCCGCTCCCGGGGCACCCGGATGTCACGGGCGGGCTGGGCGAAGGCGGTGACCATGAAGCCCAGCGCCAGCAGGAAGGCGGTGGCGGGGACGTGGCGGCGCCACCCCGGCCGCTTGGGGGCGATGGCGTCGAGCAGGGCCAGGTTGGTGAAGCGGACGGCGTACTTCTTGCGCCGGCCCTGCATGAGCACGTAGGCCACGATCAGCCCGACCAGGCCCAGCAGCAGCCACAGCCGCACCCCCGAGAGGAAGGTCACGTCCTTATCGCCCCTCCCTCATCTGGCCGCCCCTGCACGGGACAGGGCGTCCCGCCGGCGACGGGCCATGAGGACGAACCCGACGATGTCGCGCAGCCAGTCACCGTCGGTGCGCAGCACCAGGTGGGAGGCGCCCGCGCTGCGGATGTCCCTGGCGATGGCGGCCCGCTGGGCGGCGGCCGCCTCCGCGTAGCGGCGGCGGAGCGACTCCTTGGCCGTCTGCACCTCCCGCAGGGCGCCCGTCTCGGGGTCGACCAGGGTGAGGTAGCCGACGTCGGGCAGCTCGAGCTCGCGGGGGTCGACGACCTCCACGCACAGCACCTGGTGGCGGGCGGACAGGGCCCGCAGCGGCCGCTGCCAGCCGGGCGGGGAGAGGAAGTCGGACACGACGACGGTGAGGCCCCGGCGGCGGGGCGGACGGAGGAGGGTCTCGAGGGCGGCGCCCAGGTCGGTGGGGCCGCCGCCCTCCAGCCGCGACCGGCTGGCGAGGGTGTGCAGGAGGGCCAGCAGGGCCTGGCGGCCGGGGCGGGCCGGCACGCGGGAGGTGCCGTCGGGGCGAACGATCACCGCCCCCATGCGGTTGCCGGTGCGGGCGGTGAGGAACCCGATGGCGCCCACCGCGGCCAGGGCCAGGTCTCGCTTCTCACACAGGGCGGTGCCGAAGTCGAGGCTGGCCGAGCAGTCGACCAGGGCCCACGTCTCCAGCTCCCGGTCGGCGATCGCGTCGCGCACGTGGGGCACGGTGGTGCGGGCGGTGACGTTCCAGTCGATGCGGCGCACGTCGTCGCCCTCGACGTAGACCCGGGTCTCCCCTGGCTCGGTGCCGTGGCCCGGCACCAGGCCCAGGTAGTCGCCCTGGAGGAGGCCGTCGAGGCGGCGGGTGACGACCAGCTCCAGCTGGCGCAGCACCTCCTGGGGCCGGCGACCGGCCGACGTGGGAACGGTGGTGGGCGCCCGCGTCGGGGCCGCGACCGCACGCCCGCCGCCTGATCGGGGGGCTGGCGATCGGGGGGCTGGCGATCGGGGGGGCACGGTCAGGCCGAGCGTTCCATGTCGGCGCCGTCCTGGCTGGGGGCGAGCCGGGGCTGGGGGACGGTGCCGATGACACGGTCGATGAGGTCGTCGACCAGCTGCCCGTCGGCCAGGGCCTCGTAGGACAGGACCAGACGGTGGCGGAGCACGTCGTGGGTGACGTCGACCACGTCCTGGGGCAGCACGTAGTCACGCCCCCGGAGCAGGGCCAGGGCCCGGGCGCCAGCCACCAGACCCAGGCTGGCCCGAGGGCTGGCGCCGTACTCGATGGCCGTCGCCAGCTCGGGCATCCCATGCTCGCCCGGGGCCCGGGTGGACTGCACCAGGCGCACCGCGTAGTCGATGATCGCCCGGTGGGCGAAGACGGCGTCGCACGCCGCCTGCAGCCGCACCAGGTCGTCGAGGCTGAGGACCTGGTTGGCGTGGGGCGGGTTCACGCTCATCCGCTGGACGATCTCGATCTCCTCCGACCGGTCCGGGTAGTCGACGACGATCTTCATGAGGAAGCGGTCGCGCTGGGCCTCGGGCAGGGGGTACACGCCCTCCGACTCGATGGGGTTCTGGGTGGCCAGCACGAGGAAGGGCCGGGGCACCGGGTAGGTGTTGCCGGCGATTGACACCTGCTGGGCCGACATCACCTCGAGCAGGGCCGATTGCACCTTGGCCGGCGCCCGGTTGACCTCGTCGGTGAGGACGAAGTTGGCGAACACCGGCCCGAGCTCGACGTCGAAGGTCTCGGTGGAGGCCCGGAAGATGCGGGTGCCGACCAGGTCGGAGGGGATCAGGTCGGGCGTGAACTGCAGGCGCACGAACGTGCCGCCGACCACCTCGGCCAGCGTTTCGACGGCCAGGGTCTTGGCCAGCCCCGGTACGCCCTCCAGCAGGCAGTGGCCCCGGGCCAGCAGGCACACCATCATCCGCTCGATGACCCGGTCCTGGCCGACGATCACCTTTTTGACCTCGAACAGCGCCTGTTCCAGCGTGGCGGCGGCCGAGAGAGGAGGGGCATCGGTCATGCCCGAATGGTACGCCCCCGAACCTGTGACCGGGCTGTGGCCCCGTCGAGAACTGCCGATGAATCGGCCGATGGTTGCGGCGGCGCGAAACCGGCGGCGAACTCGGGCTTGGCGTCCCGTCCCATGAGGGAGGGGACGACATCGGCCGGCGACTTGCCCTGGTGGAGCACGGCCACCACCTGCTCGGCGATCGGCATCTCCACCCCGACCCGGGCTGCCAGCTCCACCACCGCGGCCGACGTCCGCACGCCCTCGGCCACCATGCGGGTGCCGCCCACGATCTGGGCCAGGGTGTGGCCCCGGCTGAGCTGCTCGCCCACCCACCGGTTGCGGCTGTGGCGGCTGGTGCAGGTGGCCACCAGGTCGCCCATGCCGGTCAGCCCGGAGAAGGTGACCGGCTGGCCGCCGAGGGCGACCCCGAGGCGGGCCAGCTCGGCCAGGCCCCGGGTGACCACCGCCGCCCGGGTGTTGTCGCCGAAGCCCATGCCGTCGGCGATGCCGGCGGCGATGGCGAACACGTTCTTGAGGGCGCCCCCGAGCTCGCAGCCGACCACGTCGGGGTTGGTGTAGACCCGGAAGGAGGCGGTGGTGAAGAGCTGCTGCAAGGCGGCGGCGAGAGCTTCGTCGGGCGTCGCCACCACGCTGGCGGTCGGCTGGCCGGCCACGATCTCGTCCACCAGGTTGGGCCCGGTGAGCACCGCGCACGGCTGGCCGGGCATGAGGTCGGCCACGATCTCGCTCATCCGCCGGAGGGCCCCCTGCTCGACGCCCTTGGTGAGGCTGACCACGGGGACGTTGGTCCCGATGTGCGGCCCCGCCTCGGCCAGCACCGCCCGGAACCCGTGGGACGGGACGGCCATCACCACCACCTCGGCCCCTCCCACCGCCTCCGCCAGCGATGCGGTGGCCCGCAGCGACGGAGGCAGGGCGAGTGAGGGCAGGTAGTCGGGGTTCCGACGGTCGGCCTCGACGGCTGCGGCCAGGTCGGGCCGGCGGGCCCACAGCATCGTCGGCACCCGGGCCGAGAGCATGGCCGCCATCGCCGTCCCCCACGAACCGGCGCCGACGACCGCGACCCTCATCCGGGCAACCCTACGACCGGATCTCGGTCACCGGGGTGGAGCAGTTGTCACCGGCGGGTGCCCACGACGGATGACCGCTGCACGCCCGAGCCCTGGACGCACCCGGGGTGGCTGGTCTCGAAGGTGGTGACGATCGAGCCGGTGAGCCCGGTCGCGCTCCAATCGCCCCGCGGCGTGCGGGTCGCTCCCGAGGGACGGAGGTGCGCCTGCACAGACGCCACGCCACCGTTGGGCACCCTGACCGCGCCGGTGGGCAGGTCGATGCAGTCGTTGGGCCCCGACTCGCTGAGGACGTAGCCCGCCGGATCCTGACGGAGCCGGAACTTCCCGGGCTGGCCGGTCACCTCCAGCATCAGCACGCAGGGCTTGGCCGAGCAGTCGGACGTGATCGTGTAGATCTTGTCGACGCTGTTCCCCACCAGGGTGCCGAAGAAGCCGGTGGACTCGACCACCGTGAGGGTCATGTCCCAGGCGCCGGTGACGTCGGCCGCGGTGAGCTCGGCGTCCGTCGGGGCGGCCGCGGTGATCGGGACGTTCAAGGCTCCGGTAGCCACGGAACGGGGTTCGTCGGACTGGATCCGCTCGACGGCGGTGGCCGCCCCCGCCCCCAGCAGGATAAGGATGACCCCGGCCAGGTTGCGCACCACCCGTCGCCGCGGCGGCCGGCCGCTCGGGGGCTCCGCCGGGGGGGCGGTCGCCACCGGCGCCCGCGCACCCCATGTCGTGCTCACGGGGTCGGTGGTCGAGGGGGAGGCGGCCGCCTCGCGAGGTGGTGCGGCGGCGGTGGGCGGCGGACTGGGGGCCAGCGGCCCGGGCTGCTCAACCGTCGCCGGCTCTGCCGCAAACGGCTCGGCGACGGGCGGCGGCGCCGCGGCGAGCGGCTCGGCGACGGGCGGCGGCGGCGCGGTGGTAGCTGGGTCGGCGACGGGCGCTGGCACGGTTCCGACCGGCTCGGCGACGGGCGGCGGCGCCGCGGCGAGCGGGTCGGCGACGGGCGGCGGCGCCGCGGCGAGCGGGTCGGCGACGGGCGGCGGCGCCGCGGCGAGCGGCTCGGCGGCGGGCGGCGGCGAGGTCGACGGCGTCGGGCCCTCCTCGACCGGTGGCTCCGGCGTCTCCGCCGCGGGCGGCGGTGTGGTCGTTACGGGCGTCGGGGGATCGGGCCGGGCCGGGGGCCGGGCCGCGGCCAGAGGTGCGAGGGCCACCTGGCGATCCCATCGCCGGCCGAAGTCGGAGCGGGCCGCCTTCTCGAGAGCGGCCAGCAGCTCCGCCGCGCCCCGCCTGGCCTTGGCCGACGTCGCCCGCTCCAGCGCCTTGTCCAGGCTCTTGTGGCGGGCGGTGGTCGGGGCCCCCGCCAGCAGGTCGCGCAAGATCGTCACGACCCCGTCCACGTCGGTACCGGCGTCTGCCGGTGGGCGGCCCGGCAGGCCGGCGAAGCCGAACCCGACCAGCTGGGGCACCCCGCCGGCGCCGAGCACGATGGTCGTCGGCGACACGTCCCCGTGGACGACCCCGCGCTCCTGCACCGCGGCCAGCCCCCGGAGCACCCCGCACCCGATGGCCACCGACTGCTCGGCCGTCAGTGGACCGTCGGTCAGGATGACATCGCGCAGCTCCCGCCCGTCAACCCAGTCCTCCACCACCCACACCGGTCCTGCCGAGCCGTCGTCGCCCGAGCCCTCGACGACCTCGCGCACGGGCAGCACGTTCGGATGGGCAGAGGGCGGCAAGGGCGGCCGCGGTCCACCGGAGGCGAGCGAGAAACTCCTCGTCCGATGCGGCGGCGTCGTCCAACTGCACGACGGCGACGGCCCGGCCCGACGGTCGGTGGGTGGCCCACGACATCGCGCCCGTGGGCCCGATCGTCGGGTCGCCGACGAGGGTGTAGTCGTCGAAGCCCCCCACGGGCACCCCCCCTCCGCCGGTCGGGGCGAGGCTAGCCCGCCGTCCGGGCCCGCTCCCGTACAATCGGGCCGAGGTGTCCCGGAGCCAGCTCGTCATCGTCCAGATGTCCGACCTGCACTGCGGGTCCCCGTTCTTCGACGGCGATCTCCTGGAGTCGGCGGTCAAGGAGACGATCGCCCTCGACCCCGACCTGGTGGTGGTCGGAGGCGACCTCACCCAGGAGGGCTACGCAGGGGAGTTCACCACCGCCCAGCACTACCTGGAGCCCCTCTTCGAGCAGGGGCTCACCGTCCTCGTCATCCCCGGCAACCACGACTCGAAGAACGTCGGCTACCTGCATTTCCGGGACACCTTCGGGGTGGGCGACGTGGTCGACAAGGGCGACCGGGTCCTTTCGCTCACCTTGCCCGGCCGCGACGGTGGCGACCCGCTGCGGGTGCGGGTGGTGGCCATCGACTCGTCCAAGCCCGACCTGGCCGAGGGCGAGGTGGGCCGGGAGCGCTACACGTGGATCCGCGACCAGTTCGCGGGCGAGGCCGACTTCAAGATCTTCGTCCTCCACCACCACCTGGTGCCCGTCCCCGGGACGGGTCGGGAGCGCAACACGGTCTGGGACGCGGGCGACGTGCTCGCCCTCGTCACCGACCTCAAGGTCGACCTGGTGCTGTCCGGGCACAAGCACGTCCCCCACGTGTGGCTCCTCGACCACGTGCTGATCGTGAACTCGGGCACGGTGTCGTCCCACCGCCTCCGGGGCTACACCCGGCCGTCCTACAACGTGCTGGAGGTTTCGGGCGAGGAGGTCCGGGTCACGCTCAAGTACCCGGGCACGGGCGAGCGGCTGGCGGGCGTCCTCAACCGCAGCCGGATGGCCCTCGAGTCGAGCCCCGAGCTCGCGGGCATGTTCACCAAGGCCAGCTGGAGGCCGTGATGCCGGATTGCCTGAGGTTGTTCCAGAGCGCGGTCGACCCCGACGAGCTCCCCGAGCTGCGCCGGCTCTTCCTCGACGACGTCAAACCCGCGTTCGACGGCTACCCGGGCTGCATGGGGATCGAGCTCGCCGTCTGCTACCACGCCAACGCCGGCGGGCTGGTCGACGTCGACGCCATCTCCCGCTGGCTGTCGGCCGACGACATGGAGGCGGGCATCGCCTCCCGGACGATCCAGGAGGCGGTGGTGCGGTTCCGGTCGCTGCTGCGCCAGGAGCCGGTGGCCAAGGTCCTCGAAGTCCTGGAGTGACTGGCACGGCCGCCCCCCTCCTCGACGTGGGGCCCCTCGCCGTCCTCCTGCCGGTCAAGGCGTTCCACGAGGCCAAGCTGCGCCTGGCGCCGGCGCTCGACCCGGCCGAGCGGGCCCGGTTGGCCCGGGCCATGGCCACCGCCGTCGTCGGGTCGGCGGGATCGCTGCCGGCCGCGGTCGTGTGCGACGACCCCGACGTGGCCGAGTGGGCCCGTGACCTGGGTGCCCTGGTGGTGTGGGAGCCGGAGCGGGGCCTCAACCGGGCCGTCGAGGCCGGCGTCGAACGCCTGGGGGCGGCGGGCGCCCGCCGGGTGATCGTCGTCCACGCCGACCTGCCCCTCGCCCGCGACCTGCGGTGGGTCGGGCGCTTCGCCGGCGTGACCCTGGTGCCCGACCGGCGGGGCGGGGGCACCAATGCCATCTGCGTCCCCACCGGGGCCGGCTTCACGTTCTCCTACGGCCCCGGGTCGTTCGCCCGCCACGGCGCCGAGGCCCACCGCCTGGGCCTGCCCCTCCGGGTCGTGCGGGAGCCGTCGCTGGCGGCCGACGTCGACCTCCCGACCGACCTGGTGCTGGCGGCCGCGGGACTGCCCGCGTGACCGTCAACCTCGAGGTCCCGGCCCGGGCCCTGGCCATCGGCGCCCACCCCGACGACGTCGAGTTCGGCGCCGGCGGCACCCTGGCCAAGTGGGTGGCGGCGGGCTGCGAGATCACGCACCTGGTCTGCACCGACGGGTCGAAGGGCTCCTGGGACCCGTCCGACGACGTGGCCACGCTCGTCGCCACCCGCCAGGAGGAGCAGCGGGCGGCGGCGAGAGCCCTCGGCGGGACCGGCTCGGTCGTGTTCCTCGGCTGGCGGGACGGGGAGCTCGAGTCCGGCCTCCGCCAGCGCTGGGAGGTCTGCCACTGGATTCGCCGACTGCGGCCCGACGTGGTCCTCGGCCACGACCCGTGGAAGCGCTACCGGCTCCATCCCGACCACCGCCACGCCGGCTACCTGGCGGTGGAGGGGATCGTGGCCGCCCGCGACCCGCATTTCTTCCCGGAGCAGAAGATCGAGCACCACCGCCCCTCGGCCCTGCTCCTGTGGGAGGCGGACGAGCCCGATCACACGGAGGACATCTCCTCGTTCCTCGATGCCAAGCTGGCCGCCCTGCTCGAGCACCGCAGCCAGTTCCGCTCGACGATGCACATCGACGATCCCACGTCGGATGAGCAGCTGGAGAGCTTCCGCTCGGTCGTTCGGGAACGGGCCGCCGACGCCGGTCGCGACGCCGCCGTCCGCTACGGCGAGCGCTTCAAGCTCATCACCAAGCTGTAGTGCTCGCCGGACGCCCGGTGTCGAAAACACCTCGGCCGCAATCGACTCGAAGCCGATAGGCTGGCTCCATCGGAGCGCGTCGCTCCACCTTCTGGTGCGAGAGCCGGGCTTCTCGATCAAGGAGACGACGTGACTGACAATCTTCCGGCGGAGAACCAGGACCGCCGCTCTGACCCAAAACCCCTTCTGTTCATCAGCCATCGCCACGATGACAAAGCACTGGCGGAGGTCGTTCGCCAAACGTTTCAGCGTTTCAGCGGAGGACGGATCAAGATCTACCAATCCTCCTCCGCTTCAGCTCATGGACCGAGCGGCGGACGGAGCCTGACGGCACAGCTTCGAGAGGCTTTGAAGGAGGCGAGTGCGCTCATCCTCCTCTACACGGAGCCGTCCGAGGACTGGCAATATTGCATGTGGGAGTGCGGGTTGGCCACCGCCGGCGCGGCGGATACGCAGGTGGTGTTGTTCGAGTGCGCTCGCCAGATCCCGAAGGTATTCGAGGGTGAAGTCCGAGTTAATGTGCGGGATGCCGACTCCGTCCAACGCTTCATGAACAATGTCTTCACCAAAGACAACTTCTTTCCGGGCTTTGGGAAAAGTACCGATTTCGTGGAAAACGGTGAAGAGGTCACCGCCGCAGCACAGGAGCTGTTCACCCGAATCAACCAAATCATCTTCGCGTCCGAGGCCCGCGCCGCTGGAGACTGGCCTTCGTGCCCCTACATGAAGCTCGCCTTGACCTTCGACCAATTGGACACCATCGACCAGGCCAGCGAGATCGGCTTGGAGGAAGGCCGGAAGGCCACGAGAGCCATCCTCGACAACGAGGCGACGGTCATCGGCGGCGACGCCTTCGCAGCCCGGCTCTTCGGCATGCAGGGACCGGAGTCTCTTCAGGGAGCAACCTTCGGCGACCTGGTGCGGACGTGGTCCCGTCGATGTCCAAGTCCCAATGTCGACTGGGTCGCCGCCATCTCGGATCAGGTGATGCGGGCGGCACAGGACCAATTCCCGTCGATGACCTGGAAGATGATGTGGAGTGCGGACGAGGACGACAGGGGTCGCGTGTACGCCCCGACGGTGATCCGCGTGCAGACACGGCCCAGCCGGCGCTGGAAGGAGTTCGGCATCTACTTCTGCAAGTTCAGCGTGCGCCGTGACGGCACGATCGAGGTCGGCTCTCCCCCCGAACTGCCGGAGACAGCCTGACGCTTCCGGAGTGTCCTCCGGTCAATCGGTCGTGGGACCCCCCGCGGGAGGTGGAGTGTCGGGGACGGCGTCCGGAATCGGGGCGTCCGGGGCGTCGGCCAGCGGCGGGGCGGCGTCGACCACGGCCGGGGTGGGGTCGGCCACCGCCGGGGTGGACTCGGCCACCGCCGGGGTGGACTCGCGAATGGGCGGTGTCGCGACCTTCTTGACCGGGGACTTTCGGGCGGCGGGCGACTTCTTGGCCGTGGGGACCGTTGGTCGCCGACGCGGTCGGGGGCGCCTTCTTGCCGGGCAGCTTCTTGGCGGGGGCCTTCCGGACCGGAGCCGCGGCCGTCCCGGGAACGGCGGCCTCGGGAATCGCGCCCCCCTCGGGCCCCCCCAGGTCGCCGCCGGCAACCGATCCTGAAGCGGCCGGCGGCGCGTCGGGCCCCCCGGGCCCGGTGGCCTGAGGGCCGGTCGCCTGGTCGCCGGTCGCCTGGTCGCCGGTGGCGGGCTCGGCGGTCGCGGGCTCGGCGGCGGGCGGCTCGTCCGGCCGCAGGCCCGGGACGTGGACCACCTTGTCGACCTTCTCGACGACCTTGGTGACGGCCTGCTTGGCCACTCCCTTCTTGGACGACGCCAGCTTCCCCGCCTTCTTGCCCGCGGTCTTGCCTGCCTTCTTGGCCGCCTCGACCACGCCGAACTTCGGCCACGACACCTCGTCGCCCTTCTTGGCCGCCTTCTTGGCGGTCTCGAAGAAGGCGTCGAGCACCTTCTCGGTCTGACGCTTGGCCACCCCCGCACCTTTGGCCACCTGGTCCACCAACTCGGACTTCTTCATGGTCGTGCAGGATAGAGCCGTGGCACACCTCAGGTCGCTGGCGGCCGTTCTGTTCCTCGGCGTCCTCCTCGTCGGCTGTGGGGACCGGAACGAGCGGCTCAACTTCCAGCCGCCGGCGCTCGGCGTCCCCGCCACCGAGGCCGACGTCAACGGCATCTACCGGTCGATTCACCAGGGGCTGCTCCAGCTCCGGCTCGACGGCGAGCTCAACCTGGTCGTCCCCGAGAGCTTCGGCGCCACCAGCGGCACCTTCACCCTGCAGGACGGCGAGGCGACGGTGCGCACCGAGAACTGCGGCGACCAGGTGGGCACCTACCGCCTCCAGGTGGTGGCGGGCCCCATCGTGAAGAAGGCCAGCATCGTGTTCGAGGCGGTGGACGACCCATGCGCCGAGCGCCTCCGCTACCTCACCATCGACCCCTGGGTCTACGCCGATTCCTGAGGGGCCGACTCCTGAGGGGCCCCGCCCAGCTGCTGCTCGACGAGGGTCGCCAGGTCGGGCGTCACGAAGTCGGGCGGGTCGTCGTCGGCGACGTCCTCCTCGCCGGTGACGCCGCTCAGCACCAGGGCGAAGGGAAGCCCGAGCCGGCGGGCCATGAGCCCGTCGGTCGACGGACGGTCCCCCACCAGGATCGACTCTCCCGACTCCGACCCCCCCGAACCGTCCCGACCCGGACCTTCAAGGCGGGCGGCCAGCAGGTCGGCCATGGGGGCGTAGGGCTTGCCCGCCACCTCCGGCTCGACCCCCGCGGCCGCGGCCACCGCGGCCAGGAGCGCGCCCCCGCCGGGGATGGGACCGTCGGGCGTGGGATAGGTGGTGTCGTCGTTGGTGCCCACCAGGCGGGCCCCGTGGTGGACGGCCAGGAAGGCGGCGGTGAGGCGGTCGTAGTCGAAGTCGCGGTGGAACCCGACGATCACCGCGTCGGCGTCGCCCTCGAGCACGACCTCGATCCCCCGGGCCTCGAGCGCCTCCCGCACCCCGGGACCGGCACACAGCAGGGCGGTGCTCCCTCGATCGAGCATGGAGGCCGCCGCCTGGGCCGACGTCACCACCTCGTCGGGCTCGGCCGGGATGCCCAGTCCCTCCAGCTTGGCCACCAGGTCGCCCACCGTGGGCCCGGCGTTGTTGGTCAGGAACATCACCCGGTGACCCGCCTGGCGCAGGGCGGCGACCGCCTCGGGTGACCCCGGGATCGGTCGCTCCGAGAGCCACACCACGCCGTCGAGGTCGAGAATCCAAGCCACGGGCTCGCTTTGTAGCAGCCACCTTCGGACCCGACCTCATCCGCCCCCGCCCAACAGCGACCCGCGCAGGCGCTACGCCGCCGCCGGCACCGCGGCCAGGAAGCGGGCCGCGATCGGCGCTGCCACCCGTCCGCCGACGCCGCCGCCCTCGACCAGCACGGCGAACGCCAACGATCCCCGGAACCCGATGAACCAGGCGTGGGTCTCGGGCGGGTCGGCGTTGCCGAACTCGGCGGTGCCCGTCTTGCCGGCCACGTCCTGGCCGGGGACGGCGGCGGACGTGCCCGTGCCCGTGCGCACCACCTCCCGCATGAGGTCGGCCAGGACGGCGACGGTCGGGGCGTCGAGGGCGACCGGGTCGGCCCCCGCTCCGGCCCCGGCCTTGCCCTCGGCCTGGCCCACGATCACGGGCGCCCGCCACGTGCCCGATGCCACCGCCGCCGCCACCGAGGCCATGTGCAGGGGGCTGGCCAGCACCCGTCCCTGGCCGATGGCGGAGGCGGCCCGGTCGGCGGCGTCGGCCGGCTCCGGGAAGTCGCCACCCTCGGCGCGCGACGCCGGCGTCGTAGGAGACCCCGAAGCCGAATCGGGCGGCGGCGTCGACCAGGTCGCCGTCGGACATCCCGTCGGCCAGGGTCACGAAGGCGGTGTTGCACGAGTGGGCGAAGGCGTCCCGGAAGGGGATGGGTCCGAAGGCCTCGTCCTCGAAGTTCTTGAACGGCTTGCCCCCGATGGTGGCGCTCGGCTCGCACGGGACGGTCGCATCCGGCTGCAGGCCTTCCCGCACCAGCGCCCTCGGACGTCACCACCTTGAAGCTCGACCCGGGCGGGTAGCGACCGTGGATCGCCCGGTTGAAGGCCTGGTCGAGGGGCCGGGCGGCCACCGCCCTCACCTCGCCCGTGGCCGCGTCGATGGCGACGATGGCCGCCGGATCGTCGACCCCGGCCAGGGCCTGGTCGGCCGCCATCTGCACCTGTTGGTCGAGGGTGACCACCAGCGGCTCGGGCGGCGTCCCCGGGAGCTGGGCGAGGACGGCGACGGCTGCCCCCGACCCGTCCACCAGGCGGACCTCGGCCGACGGGACCCCCGCCAGCTGCCGCTCGTAGGCCGCCTCGAGGCCCGACATCCCCACCTGGAGGCCCTCGACGTAGGGCGGGCCGAGCTGGGTCAGGCGCTCGGCGGTGATCTCGCCCACCCGGCCGAGGAGATGGGCGGCGAAGTCGTCCGCCGGCGCCACCCGGCCGGAGTCCTGCCGGAAGAAGATGCCCGGCACCGGCTCCAGCACCGGCCGGGCGGCGGTGAAGCGGTCGCGCGGCAACTGTCCGACGGGGACGAACTGCTCGGCCGGCCCTTCAAGGGCGGCCGCCACCGCCTCCGGGTCCGTGCCCAGCTCCCGGGCGAGGACGGCTTGGACCTGGGCCAGGTCCTGGATGCGACCGGGCGCCAGGCCGACGATCACCGTGTCGGCCGTCGACACCAGGGTCGTTCCGCCGGCGCCCATGATCGGGGCCCGGGGCGCCCAGGTGACGCCGACCGCGAAGTGCCGGTCGGGCCGCAGGTCGGGGTGGAGGGCGGCGTGGTCCCAAGCCACCCGCCACGTCTCGTCCGCCGCCTGCACCAGGCGCAGGTTCCCGTCGTAGGCCGAGGTGGCCGAGGCCGCCGACCTCCATGTCGGCGCGGTACGTGGCCCGCTGCTCGTCGCCCTCGCGCTCGACGGTGAGCGTCCGGAAGGTGGCCGACGTGATCTTCAGGTCCCGCCGCATGGCGGTGACCGCCTCGGCCAGCCCGGCGCGGCGTCCCGTCGACGGCGGCCGCCATGGCCGCGGTGTCGAACCGCTCCCACCCGTCCAGGTACCTCGCCACCTCGGCCGTCGCCAACTCCGGCTGCCGGTCCTGGGTCAGCAGGACGATCGCGGCCCCGCCCAGGACCACGACGACGATCGCGCCCACCACGACCAGCTTCCGCCTCAAGCCACCATCTTGCCCGAGCGCCGACCGCCAGCCGGGGATCACCCCAGGTTGGCCCGAGGGCACCCGGCGTCCGGGGCCAGGTCGCGGCGCATGAGACTACGCCGCATGTAATATGCATGCATGCCGAATGTTCAGGTCCGCAACGTGCCCGAGGAGGTCCACCAGGCGCTCGTTCGTCGAGCCGAACGTGCCGGGCAATCCCTTCAGCAGTTCCTTGCCGGCCAGCTCGCGGCCATCGCGGCCGCGCCCACCCTCGATGAGATGCTCGACCGCATCGAGCGCCGGCCCAAGGGTCGGCTCTCACCTTCCGAGGCCATTGAAGCGGTAGACGCCGAACGTGCTCGTCGTTGACGCCTCGGTTATCGCCTCGGCGATCGTCGACGCCGGCGAGGTCGGGCAACGGTTCCGCGACCGGCTTCGGGGCGAGACCATCGCCGGCCCGGACCTCCTCCGGATCGAGGTCATGTCGGTCGTGCGGCGACACGCCAACGCCGGCGCAATCACCCGTGAGCAGGCCGATGCCGCATTCGAGGACTTGGTCGACTTCCCTATCTCGGTGTTTCCAACTGAGCCCCTCCTCCCCCGCGTATGGGAGCTCCGGGACAACGTCACCTCCTACGACGGCTGCTACATCGCCCTCGCCGAAGCGGTTGACGGTCCACTCCTCACCGCCGACCGGCGGCTCGCGAACGCGCCCGGCGCTCGATGCGTCATCGAGGTGCTCTGAAATCCTCGCCGACCCTGCGTTGGAACGCAGTCGGCCTGTGGACGGCAGAGCGCTCAAGGGCTTTCAGCGACCAGCGCTCCGTGCTTCAGCCGCCCATCCCGACGAGTGCGGACAATGGCGCCCTTCGAAATGAGCGGGGTCTGATCATCCCCGGCGCATAGCAGGGGCTCTGCGAACTTGATGGTGTCGAAGCCTTCAAGGTCACGCTGGGCCATGCCCTCGGTGCGGGCGCCTTCTCCGTTGAGGCCTCGCTCGGCGCACCAGCCACTTCGGCATCGTCGATCCAGGGTTGCGCAAGAGGCTGAAATGCCGCCATGGTCGCCCAAGAGCTTCCCTGTTCATCGCAGTTCGATCTCCGCAGGTGCCAAATGGGAGAGCGGGCTACGGATGGCCATGAAGCACCCCACCCGCGAACGAAAGCACGCCGCTCTGTATGGTTCACGATAGGTGTCGCTACCGTCATCCTGCATCTAACTCCTGAGCCGACGCGGCATTGGACCTCGGGCCGACGAGTCGCGGTGAGAACGTTCGCTGGCTCGACCATAGCCTTTTTCACTCACATCACGTCGGCCGAACCTTCTGCTGATAGCCTGGAGTTAAGGTTTCGACGCCGCTAGCGGTACGACCGCCTTCAGCCAGGTGTCCGACTCTCCGCATTGAGGCCTTGCGGCATCCCAGACCCATTCATGAAGTGCGCCACTGCTAAGAAGCGGGCCGGTAAAGCCAAGTTTCTCGTCGAGTTCTTGCTTCCGTCGAATCTTCGCAAGGCAGCGCTTAGCGGACACACGATGTTGTGCCCATCGATAGTTCGGATCGGATTCATTCTCCTCGTGCCAGCGAGGGTAGAACCGGAATAAAATCGCCTCGATCGTATCCTGCTCCTCAATGACATGCGAGTCGGTGACAGCTGCACCCATTCGAAACGTGATGACATTGGGGCGGCTCAAATTATGGGGCTCCGTGATCTCGATGAACCTCTCGAGTTGCTTGCTCGTGGAACGACGAAGCACTCGCATGTCGGCGGAGAAAGTCAACGGCCGCTGTCGGGGATCGATAGGGCACGCCCTGCTTAGCCCCGGTTCGTAGGCGCTTGGCTTCCGCTCGAGTCCACACGACAAGCTCATCCTGTTCCATCCGTCCTCCTACTTGTTGCCTGCTCTTGATTCACCAGGCGATCCGTCTGGTCGGTCGAGTCGTGCACTGGCGAGCGCGAGCAGGGCGATCACGCGCTCGACAGGCGCTCGTTCGGGTATAGGCCGCGCGAGCTTGCCCGCCCTCCATGTGCCGGTAGGTGACGATGGGGCCGGTTGTATCGACGGAGCCAACCGAACGAATCTCCTCCAGCCGTCTCAGTGGCGGCGGCCTCTAGCGTCGATGGCCGCAGAGCGTCGCCTTTTGCGCAAACGTGCCGGTTCGACGGGTCGACCGTCCGATATCATCCGCCGCCCCCCGAGTGGAGAGCTTGATCGCGGCCCCTGCGGATCGGCAAGAACGGCGATCAGCGACATGTGGGCTTGCCCCTCATCTCGACGGTGGAGGACGTTCACACGTTGAGCAGCCGGGCGGTGGCCCGGCGGCCGGGGAGCTTGACCACCTCGATGGCGGCCGGGAGCTGCTCCTTGATGGCGTTGTCGTGGGTGACGACCAGCACCTGGCGGAAGCGGTTCTTCAGCCGCTCGAGGGCCAGCAGCATCCGCTCCTTGCGGTCGTCGTCGAGGGGACCGAAGACCTCGTCGAGGACGAGCAGCCCCACCGCCCCGCCCGCCTGGAACTGCACCTGCTCGCTCACCGCCACCCGCAGGGCGAGGTTGGCCAGGTCGGTCTCCGAGCCCGAGAACCTCGTCATCCCGTAGAGCAGGCCGGCGTCGCGGAGCTGGATCTCGTAGGTCTCGGGGTTGACGATCAGCTCGTCGTACTCGTTGTCGGTGAGCTCGGCGAACAGGGCCCCCGCCTTCTCCGACAGGCGGGGCCCCACCGACGCCACCAGCTCGTTGCGGAAGGCGTTGAGCAGGTCGGCCAGGCGGCTGAGGTGGCGGGCGTCGTCGCCCAGGCCGGCCAGCTGCTCGTGCTGCTGGAGGGCGTCGCGACAGCCGCCGGCCCTCGGCGTCGGCCTTGGCCCGGGCCTGGACGGCCGCCACCCGGGCCTCCCCCGCCTGGAGGGCGGCGGCGTCGGCCGCGGCCCGGTGCCGGTCGCGGACCTCCACCGCCTTGGCCACGTCGTCGGGGCGGTAGTCGAGGCCCTGGGCCTTGGCCCGCAGGTTGTCGAGGCGGCCCTTGCTCTCGTCGGCCGCCGCCCGCTCGACGTCGAGCTCGGTCATGGCCCGCACCCGCCGTTCGAGGCGGCCCGCGATCCGCTGGCACTCGTCGGCCGCCTGCCGGCGGCGGTCGACCTCGGCCGCCAGGGCCGCCACCTCGCCCTCCGCCACCGGCTGGCCGTGGGCGGCCAGGGCCCGGGCCAGGGCCGACTCGGCCTCCTCCCGCCGGGCCCGGACGCGTCTCGTAGGCGGCCCACGCCTCCCGGGCCAGCCTGAGGTCGAGGAGCAGGGCCTTGGCCGCCTCGGCCGCCACGCCCGCCGCGAAGCCGGCCCGCCGCCGGTCGAGCTCGGCCTCCACCAGCGCCCCCTCGGCCTCGGCCAGCTCGGCCGCCCGGTGGGCCTGCACCGCCTCGAAGGCGTCGCCCAGGGCCTGCCCGCACAACGGACAGTCGCCCTCCCCGGTGAGCTCGCCCGACCGTTCGACCGCGGCCGCCGCCCGATCCCGCTGGGCCAGGGCGGCGTCGAGCACGGCCTGCACCCGGGACACCTCGGCCCGGGCCGTGTCGAGCTCGGCTGCGGGCCGCCTCGTAGCCCTCCTCGTCGGGAACCGGCGGGTCGGCCGCGGGCGGAAGGGCGGCCACCGCCGCCTGGGCCGACACCACCGCCTCCATCCGGCGCAGGCGGGCCTCGGCGTCGCGCCACCCCTCGGCGTCGGCCTGGAGCGACGCCAGCCGGTTGGCCGCCGCCTCCAGGCTCTCGAGCTCCTCGGCCAGCTTGGCCGCCGCCGCGACCGCCCGTTCGTGCTCGGCCCGCACCGCCCGCCCCTCGGCCACCAGCCGCTCGTACTCCTGGCGGACCCCCTCCAGCCGGTCGGCGGTGCGCAGGGCGGCCTCGAAGTGGATGCGGGCCGTCTCCAGGGCGGCGTCGAGCTCGGACGCCTTCCACTCCAGGGCCGTCGCCAGGGAGACGGCCTCGGTGACCTCGGCCCGCACCCGCTGGAGGTCGGGCAGCATGTCGCGGAGCCGCTCGTAGGTGTGGGTGGCGGAGCGGGCGTCCTTGCGGGCCAGGTCGCGGGCCCCGTCGAGGGGCGTGATGCCGAGGAGCTGGAGGACGAGCCGCCGCCGCTCGGCGGGGGCCTGGTCGCTGAACGCGGCCAGCTGCTTCTGCTCGGCGAACACCGACGCCCGGAAGGCGGCGTCGTCCATCCCCAGGATGGAGTGCACGTAGCGGGCGGTGTCGCGCACGCCCTCCGCCACCTGCATCCCGTCGGCGTGGGCCTGCGCCTTCACCGACGAGCCCGCCCCCGCGATCGTGCGCCGCACCAGGTAGAGGTGGCCCTCGTGCTCGAACTCGACCTCGCTCACGCAGTCGGACTTGAGGCCGGCGGTGCGGATCTCGTCGATGGACGGTGCGCGACCGTCCGAAGAGGGTCCAGCGGATCGACTCGACGATCGTGCTCTTGCCCCCGCCGTTGGGCCCGTAGATGCCGACCAGGCCGGGGGGGATCTCCAGGTCGAGCGGCTCCTCGTAGACCCGGTAGTTGCGCAGGTGCAGCCGGGTGATCCGCATCGCGGGCTAATCCGTCGCCGACTCGACCGCCCGGGCCAGGTAGTCGTCACCCATGGTGCGGATGCGGTCGCGGTCGAACCCGACCAGGTCCTGGCTGCCGACGTACTCCCCCCACTGGGCCGGGAGCGACTGCAGCTCGGGGAGCTGGGCGTGTCCCTCGGACTCCCGGAACCGGGGCTCGAGCTTGACCAGCAGGGCCTTGGACGACGCCTCCCGCACCGCCTCCCGGTCGAGGAGGTGGAAGGCCTCCGGCTCCACCTGCTCGAGGTAGAGGCGGGCCACCGCCCCGTCGGGCACCGCCGCCGCCCGCTCGAGCACCGCCGCCTGCGACCTCGGCCGGCGACAACCCGAGGGCGTGCACCGACGGCAGGGTCAGGAGGGGCCGCTGGCCGGTGAGGGGGACGTGCCGGCACTCGCCGGTGTCGGTGTCGAGCACGACCACGCCCTTGGGCTCGTCCGGGCTGTCGGCGAAGGAGAACGTGTCGGTGGACCCCGCGTACCAGATGCCCTGGGCCACCTCGGTGTGGAAGTGGTAGTGGCCGAGCAGGACCAGATCGGCCTTCAGCTCGGACGCGTCGACCTCGATCTCGTTGATGTCGGCGTGCCGGGGCTCGACCTGGGGCACCCGGGGGTGGGTGAGCAGAAGGTTGGTGCGCCCCGCGCTGCGGTTGCGGTCGGCCTCGTGGAGGGCGTCGAGGGTGTCGGCGACGGTGAGCATCTGGGGGACGGCGTGGACGGTGAGGCCGGCGAACTCGAACCGCTCGTACTGGAGGCGATGGGCGAAGTGGACGTCGGTGAACGTGTCGGCCATGGCCGAGTAGGGGCTGCCCGTGCCCGGCAGCCGGGGCGTGTCGTGGTTGCCGGTGATCACCACCAGGGGGACGCCGTGGCGGCGGATCCGGGCCATGGCCCGCTGGGCGATGCGGAAGGACCGGTAGGTGGGACGAGGGTGGTCGAAGATGTCGCCCAGCCAGATCATCAGCTCGGGCGCCTGGGCCAGGGCCAGCTCGACCGCGGCCTCGAACGACACCTCGAAGTCGCGCTCGCGCTGGTTGACGCCCTCGGGCGTGGTGAACGAGTAGTACGACCGCCCGAGGTGGGCGTCGCCCAGGGCCGCGATCCTCACCGGCGGTCCCAACTGGTGACGATCGAGGGCGCCATAGCGCCCCGAAGTGTCACCAGTTCGTGTCGGTGGCTCCAACTGGTGACGATCGAGGGCGCCATAGCGCCCCGAAGTGTCACCAGTTCGTGTCGGTGGCTCCAACCGGGGACGATCGAGGGCGCCATAGCGCCCCGAAGTGTCACCAGTTCGTGGTCGCCGTCGGGCAGGCCGTCCATCAGTCCACCAACGCGGCGATGTTGGGCGGGACCGACGGGCGGGGGACGGGCGGGGGCGGGCAGTCGCGGACGACGTGCGACCAGAGGTGGATCTTGGCCGGCACCGCGAAGGGGGCGTGGAGGTTGGCCAGCAGGCACTCGCCCGGCATGAGGGTCTGGATCTCGGGCCCGAGGGCGGAGATGTCCTGCTTCGACGACGACCGCAGGATGGTGCGGTCCTTCTCGTCGGCCAGGCCCAGGACGAAGAAGGTGTTGAACTGGCTCAGCAGCTCGCCGTCGAGGAGCTTGGGCTGCTGGGTGACGGCGCACAGCCCGACTTTGAACTTGCGTCCCTCCCGGGCCACCCGGGGAAAGACGTTGGACTCCTTGTCCTTGTTGGCCGACAGCACCCGCTGCGCCTCCTCCAGCACGATGGCCACCACCGGCAGGCGCTCGTGGACCTCGGGATGGTCGAGGTAGGCCGACGACCACTCGTCGAGCACCTTGCGGGTGAGGAAGGAGGCCACCAGCACCTCCTCGGTGGACCCCAGCCCGCTGACGTCGACCAGGACCACCTTGCCCTCCCGCAGGTCGCGCAGCACGGCCGCCCCCACCGACACGTGGGCGTCGGCCGCGATGCACGGCAGCTCCACGATGCGCCGGGCCCGCCGGTGGACCACCTGCAGCGTGTTGAGCGCCACCCGCGAGCTGAGCTCGACGTCGCGGAAGCCGGGCAGGTCCTCGACGGTGGAGAACTCGAGCAGCCACGACAGTCCCTCGGCCCCCACGCCCGACGCCGGGCCCCGCGAGTAGTGGCGCTCCAACTCGAACAGGGCCTCCTCCTGGGGCCGGCTCCAGTCGTAGGCGGTGCGCAGGTCGTCGACGGTGAGCTCGCCCAGGCCGACCCGCAAGCTCGAGGTGTTGGGCAGGGACCGGGCGGCGTAGGTGCGCAGCCGGTCGGCCGCCCACGGGTGGCGGGCGAGCTGGGTGCGGTACTCGCCGTGGGGGTCGACCAGCAGCAGCCCGTAGCGGCCCTGGGCCCGCATGACCCCGCCCGCCAGCACCATCATCAGGTTGGACTTTCCCATGCCGGTGGTGGCGAAGATGCCCACGTGGGTGGCCAGGCTGTCGCCGGGGATGCCGACCTCGAAGTCGACGACCGTCTCGCCGCTGCGCAGCGACCCCACCGGCAGATCGCCCATGCGGGTGGACAGGAAGGCGAAGTCGGCCGGCTCCGGCGCCACCACCCGGGAGAACTGGGTGGGCAGGCTCTTGGGCTTGCGGAACTCGAGTCCGTCAGGGGTGAGGTAGCCCAGGCAGCGACAGGTGGCCACCCGGTAGGTGCGCCGGGCCTGCTCGTAGAGGCGGTGGGCGCCGTCGTCGCCCCGGTCGTCGTCGGCCAGGAGGGTGCCCGCCACCCGCTCGGCCCACCCCGGCTCGCGGTGTTCGCTGCCGTAGGTGACGTCGACGATGCGGAACAGGTAGCGGCGGCCGGTGGCCTCGTCGACCGCCACCAGCAGCTCGCCCAGGAACAGGTCCTCGTCGGGCCCGGCCCGAAAGACGCCTTCGAGGACGTTCTTGCCGAACAGCCGTCCCCGCGCTCTCGGCGACCATCTAGAACCGCTCCATGAGGCCGTGGCGGTCGGCGAAGGCCCGCTCCCGGACGTCGTAGGGCACGCCCACCCGGTCGAAGTGGCCCTCGACCTCCATCCACGCCTCGTCCCGCAACCAGCTCGGGCAGGCGGCCAGGCGGTCGGCCACCGTCAGCGGGTACGGGTAGCCGGGGAAGGCGGCGTCGTCGGACAGGCCGGCCAGGGCGGACAGCACCGGCTCGGCGTCGACCGCCCCCGGGAGGTCGATCCTGAAGGCGAACCGGGCGTCGGGGTCGAGGCGGGCGACCACCACCTGGATGCCGGCGTCGACGTCGGGCCGGGTGCGGGCCACCGGCGTCCACCACATCGACCGAGCGCCGAGGGCGGACTGTGCCTCCAGCTCGAGCTGGCCGACGAGGGGCGCCCCGCCCCGGGCCAGCGACGACCGCTTGGTGACGCCGGCCAGCACCACGCCCGCCGCCGCCGCCCGCTCGAACAGGCCCTTCAGCCAGCGGGACGGGATGCGCCAGTCGGGCACCAGGTCGCCGTCGATGAGCACCACCGCCCCCGCCTCGGCTTCGGCCACGCACTGCTCGACCGCGACCCACTCCTCGCGGTCGCGCAGGAGGTTGAGGTCGACGGCGGCGTCGGCCCGGATGTCGAGCCCGAGGGCGGCGGCCACCGCCCGCTCCTCGCCGCAGCCCACCAGGCGGGCCTGCATCTCGCCTTCGAACTCACGGCACTCGCCGTCGCGGAACCGGACGCGGGCAGCCCGGGTGATCACCAACTGCAGGCAGCGGGCGTCGGCCACCAGGGCCTGGCCGCCGTCGACCGCCCACACCTCCTCGGGCGCGGCCGAGCGGGCCAGCGGACGGGGCGTGATCTGGCGGTCGAACACGAGATCGCTGCCGTTGGGATCGCTCATGGCGTCGCCCCCACCGGTGAGCAGCGCGGCCAGCCGTTCAGCGGCAATCGCGAGCGTGGAAGGGGGCGCCGTTGCAGTAACCATCCCTACCAGCGTGCCAAGGTGGTGCGACAGTTACAAGCTTGTAAGTCGGCGGGCACGCCGACGGCTACTTCTTCGCCTGCTTCTTGGCCTTCGGCGGCAGAGCGCCGACCAGGGCGAGGGAACGGGATACCCACGGCTCGGCCTCCGACGGGCGCTCCCGCCAGGCTGTGGGCAGGCTCACGTAGCCCCCCATCGGCCGCTCGGCCGGTCCGAACGGGCCACCACCGTGCTCCGACGTCAGGCGCTCCCGGTCGGCGTCGTCCAGCTTCAGCCCCACCTGGGCGCCGAACAGGCCCATGAACATGTTCCCGTTCACGAACGCCCCCAGGTTGCCGAACATGGGCTTGACCTCCACCCCGGGCTCGTCCGGGACGAGCGAGCGGAAGAACTCCTTGTCCTCCTCGCTCGGCTTCGGCATCTCCATCACTCCACCTCCACGCCCGCGATCCGGCTACCAGCTAACACCCGTAGGATCGCCCGGAGATGCCGGACACCCTCGAGCTGCCGGGCCGGTTGGACCTGCCCCTCTTCGCCTACGGGCTGCTCAAGCCCGACCAGCCCGCCTACGGGGGCGTGGTCGCGCCCCTCGTCGCCCAGACCGCCGCCGCCCGGCTGACCGACGGCGGCCTGCGCTACCGCGACGGGCTGCCCCTGCTCGACCCGGAGGGGACGGCCGGCGTGGAGGGGGCGGTGCTGCGCTTCGCCCGGGGCCAGGAGCGGGCCGCCTACGACGCGGTGTGCGGGTTCGAGCCCCGCCACCACTACCGCTGGCACATCGCCGACGCCCGGGTGGACGACGGGGCGGTGCGGGTGAACGTCCTCCAGGGTCGCCACCCCGACCGGGGCAGCGCCGACGAGTGGTTCACCTCGTGGTCAGCCGACGCCGACCCCCTGCTCCGCTACGGGCTCCACTCCGTGCGGCGGACCGCCCTCGACCTCGCCGTCCCCCCCTTCCCGAGCCTGGCCGGCGACAGCCCCGCCCTGTGGGAGCGGTTCTACGGCCTCCAGTCCGCCTACCTCCTGCTGTGGTCGGCGGTCGAGCGCTACGCCGCCATCGCCTGCTCCCCCAGCGATGAGCCCCTGACCCGGGTCTACCGGCTGGGCGACGACCGGTCGTTCCGGGAGGCGGTGGTCGCCGCAGGCGTGTCCCCCCGGGCCAAGACCGCCGATGCCCGTGACCCGGCCCGGTCCCGGCGGATCAGGGAGGACGGGGGCGGGGCCATGTACGCCTGGGAGTCGGTGCGGGCCACCCTCGGACACCCCGGGCGCACCGCGTCAGCCGACGGGACGCTCCTGCGCCGGTCGCTGGTGGAGCTGCACGACACCCTCCGCCTGCTCCTGCTCATCCACCTCCCGGGGGTCGCCGACACCTGGCGCGAGCTCGACCCCGAGGGATCGGCGCACCAGTGGCTCCTCCGCCCCGAGGTCTCGCCCGAGGGCCTGGGCCAGTAAAACGGCGACAGGCCAGCGCGCTCAGCGGGCCCACGCTTCCCCCGCCGGACTGTGGCGCGCCCGGGGCGGCAAGCGCCCATGACGCGCCAAAGACCGGTGCGAGGGCGAGCCCCCCCGACTCAGCCCACCAGCGGGTCGACGAGGAGGGCCACCCCGGCCACGACGACCACGACCGGCACCGCGGCGAAGGCGACGGCGGTCACGAACCAGAACCACGGAACCACCATCTGGGCCACCGTCCCCCACGCCCCGACGACATCGGCGTAGTCCCGCACCGCATCCCACACCGACCGGGCGGCCCCGAGCGGGCCGCCCTCGGGGCGATCGGGCGAGGGCCGGCGGTCCCGCAGCCGGCCGACGCGCCGGGTGGCGACCCCGCCCAGCTTCTCCGGCAGCTCCACCAGCTCGAGCAACGCCATGCGCAGGTTCACCAGCCAGGCCGCGGGCGCCAGGCAGAGGGCCAGCACCAGAAGCGATCCCCCGGTCCCCCGCCACCAGGTCGTGATCCGGTCGCCGGCTGCGACCCACCAGAGCAGGGCTCCCGCCACCCCGCCCACGATGGCCGCCCGGGTCGCCATCCGGGCCAGCCAGCAGGCGGCGCCCTCGACCCGCGCCACCAGCCCGGCCAGGCGTTCGAGTCCGGGATCCGACACCGATCAACCGCCGAAGCGGTACGAGACGATGTCGGCGACCGGCTCGTAGCCCATGCGCCGGTAGATGGCGTTCGACGTGGGGTTGTGGAGCTGGGCGTAGAGCATGCAGCGTTCCGCCCCCTCGGCCAGGAGCCGCTCCGACAGGGCGGCCACGCAGGTCGTGGCATAGCCCCGCCGTCGCCGCTCGGGCGGGGTGTAGACGAACCCGATGCGGCTCACGCCGCCGAGGGGCGGGGTGGCCGAGGCCATCGCCGCCGGACCGTCGTCGTCCTCCCACAGCCACAGCCGATCCCCGGCCAGGTTGCGGTCAACGGCATCGCCCGGTTCGTCCGGCAACCCGCCCACCTCGGCCAGGAAGCCGGCGGCCCACGGGACGAGGACGTCGCGCTCGTCCGCGGTCGCCCGGCGCAGCCGTCCGGGTGACGGTTCGTCCGGGGGGACCACCGTGACCAGCCCGTACACCCGCTGGGCCTCCACCGGACGGGCGGGCACGGCCAGGGATTCGGCCCAGCGGCCGGCGAACCGGGCCGCCACCGCCGCTTCGGCGATCACCCCGGGCAGGTCGGGCACCTCGGCCATGATCCGGTCGCAGAGGGCGTCGACGACCTCGTCGGGCGCCGGGGCCACGCCGGAGCTGAATCCAGCCGGCACCTGCATGGCGAAGCCGACCACCTCCCCGTCGTGCCCCGCCGTCGCCCACCAGAAGCGGCCCGGCTCGGGGTGGTCGGCCCACTCCCGCACCAACGTGAGGAAGATGCTGTGGCGGACCGGCTCCGCCAGCAGGAACGCCCCGGCCGCCCGCATGACCTCGCCTGCGTCCCCGCTCGAGTGCACCGCCACCGCCGCCACCACACCATGGTGGCCGAAGGGTCCCGCGGCCGGCGACGAATTGTCCTACCGGCGCCGGATGGCCCGACCGGCGGGCGCGGCGCAGGCCACGCACGTGGTGGCCGTCGGGTGGGCGGTGAGACGCTCGACGGCGATGGGCCGGCCGCACTCCTGGCACCCCCCGAAGTCCCCCGTGCGCAGCCGCTCGGCAGCCTGCGCGAGTGCGGACAGGTGGCTGCGGGCCTGGGCGAGGAGGCTCGCCACCCGGGCCCGCTCGAAGCCGACGGTGGCCCCCTCGGGATCGTGCTCGTCGTCGAGGTTCGCCTGGTCCGACGCCTCGATCACCGCCTTGTACTCGGCCGCGAGGCCCTCCTCGGTGGCCGCCGTCCGTTCCCGCTCCGCATCCAGGCGGGCCCCGATCGCGGTCAGCTCCTCGGGCGTCAGGGACGTCATGTCCGACGGCACCCACAAAGCGTAGGGTGACGCCTCCTCTTCGGTGTCCCTTCGATGCTCCGGGCGGTGCCACATGATCCTGTTCTGCCCACGCTGTGGCGCCCAGATGGCCACCACGTTCCGGGGCGCCGCCTTCGAGACCGACTGGACCTGCTCCGAGTGCGGGGTGGCGTCCGAGCCCCCGGGCATGCTGGCGCCGTCGGACGACGAGGTCACCTACGGCCTCGACGAGTGGCCGGTCATCGACCGGGCCGCCCTGACCGCGGCCCTGGCCGCCGACGGCCTCCCCTACCGGTGGGAGGCGGGCGTCGTGCTGGTGGTGCCCGAGCCCCTCGAGGCGGTGGTCGACGGAATCCTCGACGACCTCGAGGGCCTCACCACCGAGGCGACGGAGGACGAGGTGCCGGCCGAGGAGGACGACGAGCCGGCCGGTGAGGACGAGGACGACGACGAGGACAACGACGGCGAGGAGGACGACGACGAGGTCCCGGCCGATGGCGGTGAGGAGGCCCAGGCGGCCATGGCCGACCTGTTCGTCGCCGCCGACCGGCTCCAGCGCGCTCCCGCCGACAAGCTCCTCGCCGGCGAGCTGGCGGCGCTGGCCGAGGTGGTGGCCGAGAGCCTCCCCCCGTACGGGATCGAGGACCTGACGTGGCGGCGGATCCAGGAGCTGGCCACCGACGTCGAAGGGGCGGCCGACGACATCGAGGTGGCGGAGCGCGCCAGCGCCCTGCGGGAGTTCCTCCGCCCCTTCGTCTGAGACTGACATCGGCCCCGGGCCGAGCGCACGGGAGGCGGTGCCTGGCCAGCGCTCACCGACCAGGCACCACCCACCCAGCTGGGACTCGCCAACCCCCAGCGACCTCAGGGCCGACCTGCGTCGGGGCGCGTGCACTGCTTCCAGGCGGCAGGCCCGAATGCCGCGAGTATCGGCATGCCGGCCGATCGCCTTGAGGGGGAACTCAGGCCCGCCACCACTCGCCGGCCCCCGCGGCCGGTGTGGAACGATGGACCGCATGGGGCGGACCCGGGCGGCGACGGCGGTGGTGGCGGCCATCCTCGTGGCCGGCGCCCTCGGCGGGTGCGGAGGCGGCGACGACGCTCCCCCGCCGACGACCACCACCGAGCCGCCGACGACCACCGTCACCATCCCCCAGGGCGACGCCAAGGGGATCGCCTGCCTGAGGCTGGCCACCGAGGCGTTGTCGCTGCTCAACGACTACCGGTTGGCGTCGAGGGGCGTCGTCGGCCCCCCCGACCCTGCGCCCTACCGGGAGAGTGCGGACGCCCTGCGGGCCGAGCACGCCCGCCTCGAATGCCCGGGCGACCTGCTCAAGGGCTTCCCCGCCGGCTGACCCGCTCGTCGCCGGCCCCGGTTGCCCCGTCGAGCAGGGTGACCGTGTCGCCGGTGGACACGAACCTCAGGCTCGTACCCAGCGAGAAGTGCCCCGGCCGGGCGGTGCGCCGGGGCGAGGTCCGTCAGGCCAGGTGTTGGCCGAACCAGGCGAGCACGGCCTCGTAGGCGGCCGCCGCCTGGGTGGCGTCGTAACGCTGGCCGGTGTCGTTGAAGAAGGCGTGGTTGACCCCCGGGAACGTGCGCAGCTCGTGAGTGAGGCCCGCCTTCTCCAGCGCCGCCTGGGCCGCGTCGCGGGTGCCGTTGACCCGGGTGTCGAGCTCGGCGTAGACGCCCAGGACCGCGGCCTTGGCCCCGGAGAAGTCGACGTTCGGGTCCACCGTTCCGTAGAAGGGGGCGGCGGCCGCCACCCGGGACTCACCGCTGCCTAGCAACGACCACGTCTGGGTGCCGCCGAAGCAGAACCCGATGACGCCGAGCTTCGCCCCCGGCTGGCGGCGGGCCAGCTCGTCGAGGGTGGCCTTCAGGTCGGCGACCAGCCGCTCGCTGCCGGCGGCGTTGAGGGCGGCCCCGGCGTCGGCCTCCCCCACCTTGGCGCTCCCACCCTCCTCCGACAGCAGGTCGACGGCGATGGCCGAGTAGCCGTCCCTCGCCAGCCGGGCTGCCACCGAGCGGATGTGGTCGGTGAGGCCCCGGTTCTCGTGGATCACCACCACCGCCCCCCGGGCCGTCGGTGACGGTGCCCAGGCACCGGTCAGGGGGGTGGCCCTGCCGCTCGGGTAGGTGATCGTCTCGGTGCCGGTGCCGCCGGCCGCCGCCGCGGTCGTCGGGGTCGACCCCGCTGCCGGTGCGGTGGTGGACGACTGCGCCACGTCGTCGTCGCCACCCCCGCAGGCGGCGAGCAGGGCCGACGCCCCTACCGCGCTGAACCCCATCATCCCCAGGCGGCGGAGCGCCTCCCGCCTCGTCATCAGGCCGATGGAATGATCCTCGGCCACCTCCTCGGCTAGGTACTTCTGGTAGTTCTCCATAGGGGAAGGTTACGAGCCGCACCCGCTCCGGGATTCCCCGAATAGGCTTCGCCCGGCTGCGCGGTCGTGCCACCACCGTGTGTGAGATCGGCGACGGGCGGGGACGATTCCACCATGACGAACGACGCTTCCAACCTGCTGTGGTTCATCCTGGTGGCACTGTTCATCGGCCTCATCGTCGGGGCCATCGCCCGCCTGCTGGTGCCGGGGCCGACTCCCATCGGCCTGCTGGCCACGGCTGGCGCGGGCATCGTCGGATCCATCGGCGCGGCGCTGGTCGGACGCCTCATATGGGGCGCGGCCTACACCCCCGGATGGATCGCGTCGGTGCTCGGCGCCATGGTGGTCGTGTATCTGGTGAGCCGCCGCCGCCGCTACTACTACTACGAGGACTACTGACCCAGACCCGCTGACCCAGAGCTCGCCCTCATCGGCGGCCGCCCTCAAAGCCGCCGGAGTCAGCCCGGGGCCACCCGGTCCCAGTGGCGGTGCCAGCCCATGGCCTCGACCAGGCGGCGGCCGAAGTCGGCGTCGGCGGCGTCGCCCACGACTACGCCCGGGGCATCAAGGCTGATCCCGCAGGACTCCAGCACCGCCTGGGCCTCGCCCCATCCGGCCACCACCTTGCGGTGCCGGAAGGCCTCGCCCAGGTTGAGCGGCGTGTAGGGCTCGGCTCCGACCGCCTCCGCCGAGGCGCCGCCGGCCACCACCAACGCGTCGTATTCCACCGACTGGGTCGTCAATGCGCTGCGGTCGACCGGGACGGGGCCGTCGGCGCCATCGACCGCCCCGCCTCTCGGGCCGATGACGTAGAGGGCAGCGCCCTCCGCGTCGAGCGCCTGGCGGAGGGCGTCGACGCCCGCCCCGTCCACCCCGTCGGAGACGAGGACACCGACCGTCCGGCCCGCGATCGGCCCCGGCTCGGCCGGCACCTGGGACAGAGCCGGCGACGACCCGGCATCCTCGGCGGGCGAACCGCTCGGTGCGTCCATGCCGAGCCTGGCCGCCACCCGCTCGCACAGCTCGGCCGACACGTTGGCCAGGTTGTCCAGCACGTTGGCCCTCACCTCGGCATGCACGCACTTGCCCAGCTCGAAGGAGAAGGCGCCCACGATGTGCTCCCGCTCGGGCGGCGTCATGCTGTTCCAGAACATCGTCGCCTGGGTGAAGTGGTCGTCGAACGACACGACCTCGGCCATCTCGGCCCGCTGGCGGACGACCGTTCCGCTCACCGGCCGGGGCACGTGCACCAGCCCGGCGGCGCCGGCGTGGGCCGGGATCCCCCCGCCCAGCGAGTTGGGGAAGTAGGGGGCCACGCCCTCGTGGATCGCCTGCTGGCCGAAGCCGTCCCGCTGGTTGGAGTTCACCGGTGATCGGGGCCGGTTGATGGGCAGCTGGTCGAAGTTGGGGCCGCCCAGGCGGGTGAGCTGGGTGTCGAGGTAGGAGAAGTTGCGGGCCTGGAGCAGCGGGTCGTCGGTGAAGTCGATGCCCCGGGGGATGTGGGCGGTGCAGAAGGCGATCTGCTCGGTCTCGGCGAAGAAGTTGGTCGGGTTGCGGTCGAGGGTCATGCGGCCGATGATCCGCACCGGCGCCAGCTCCTCGGGGACGATCTTGGTCGGGTCGAGCAGGTCGATGCCCTCGAAGCTCTGGTCGTCGTTGTCCTCGAAGAGCTGCACGCCGAAGTCGTACTGCGGGGCGGCCCCGCTCTCGATGGCGTCCCACAGGTCCCGACGGTGGAAGTCAGGGTCGATGCCGCCCAGCTTCTGGGACTCCTCCCACACGAGGGAGTGGATCCCCGCCACCGGCTTCCAGTGGAACTTCACAAGCGTCGTCGCCCCGTCCTCGTTGACCAGGCGGAAGGTGTGGACGCCGAAGCCCTCCATCGTCCGGAAGGACCGAGGGATGGCCCGGTCGGACATCACCCACATGAGCATGTGGGTCGACTCGGGCTGGAGCGAGACGAAGTCCCAGAACGTGTCGTGGGCGCTCTGGGCCTGGGGGATCTCCCGGTCGGGCTCGGGCTTGACCGCGTGGATGATGTCGGGGAACTTGATCCCGTCCTGGATGAAGAAGACGGGGATGTTGTTGCCCACGAGGTCCCAGATCCCCTCGTCGGTGTAGAACTTGGTCGCGAATCCCCGCACGTCACGGGCGGTGTCGGCCGACCCCCGGGACCCGGCGACGGTCGAGAAGCGCACGAAGACCGGCGTCTCGGTGGCAGTGTCGGTGAGGACCTTGGCGCAGGTGTACTCGGCCAGTGACTCGGTGAGCCGGAAGGTGCCGTGGGCGCCCGCCCCCCGGGCGTGGACCACTCGCTCCGGGATCCGCTCGTGGTCGAAGTGCATGATCTTCTCGCGCAGGTGGTGGTCCATCAGCAACGCCGGGCCCCGCGGACCGATCCGCAGGCTGTTGTCGGTGTTGTCGACCGGCGTGCCGGTGCCGGTGGTGAGGACGTCGCCCTCCTGGGCCCACGTCGGCGTGAGCGCCTCGTCCCGGCCGGGCGTGCCCACCGTGCTGCCCACCACCGGCTGGGCCCGTTCCTTCTCCGGAGCCACCCGCGCCGCGACGGGCGTCGCACCCCGCTTCTCGGCTGCCTTCTTGACGGCCGTCACCTTCTTGACCGGCTTCTTGGCCGTCTCGGCGACTGCCTCCGCCGGCGCCTTGGCGGGGGCCTTCGCCGGCGCCTTGCTAGGGGCCTTCGCGGCCACCCTGGTGGGGGCCTTCGACACCGCTTTGGCGGGGGCCTTGGCGGGTGCTTTGGACGCCGTCTTGGCTGCCTTCGAGGCCTTGGTCGGCGCGGCCTTGGATGCCGTCTCCGATGCCGCCTTGGTTACCGTCCGGGCTGCCTTCTTGGCCGTCGTCGCCACCTTGGCTGCCGCCTTTTTCGTCGCCATGTCGTCGTCCGTCCCCTCGATCGCCCTCACCGGAACGGGCGGGCTCCTACCCCCTCCCGGCCGACGGGAACCCGAGAGGTCGAGCCGCATGCAGACCCTCGTCGCCGGATCGAGGCCGCGGCCGGCCTCGGCGGCGCGAACCGAGCGCAGCTCGGCCCCGATCTCGGCGGTGGGAACGACGTGGAAGCCGAGGTGCTCGAACAGCGGCCGGTTCCAGGGGACATCGGCGAAGGTGGTCAGGGTGATCCCCGGCTTGTCGGTCGCCACAGCCCACTCCCGCACCCGGTCGAGGAGCGCTCGGGCCCATCCCGCGCCCTGGTGGTCGGGGCGGACCGTGAGCTGCTCGACGTGGGCACACCCGTCGACCACGTCGACGAGCACGTAGCCGATCGGCACGCCATGGGGGTCTATCGCCACCCACGAACGGCCGGCGGCGGCGTAGGCGGCCAAGTCCTCGGCCGGCGGCGGCTCGTCGTCGGCCACTCCCGGAAGGCCGACCTCCCGGAACCGCTCACCCGCCAGCCGCTCGACGAGTTGAAGGGCGTCGCCGTCCTCCGGGGTGGCCGGCCGGATCATGGGTCCCGGGTCAGCCGCCCTCGCACCGGCGCTTCAGACCCTGCGCCTCCATGCCCACGTAGCGGCGGGTCAGTCGCGCCGACAGTCGGTCGACCAAGCCCGCCAGCGGTCCGGACCGCCGGATCCCCAGGTGGACGGCGACGCCCAACGGGGTTGGTTCGAGCCGGTGCTCGGCAATGGTGGTCACCCCCGGCGTGGTCGCGACCCAGGTGAACGACCTCCCCGGCTCGAGCTCGGTAACCTCCCAGTTCGTCGCCGGGACGCGGGGCTGCTTGATCCGCACCGTGCTCCCTACCGCCAGCTCGCCGTCGGGGCCGCGCTCGATGCGCTGCATCGACGCGGTCCACTCCGGCCAGCGCTCCACATCGGTCAGCACCGCCCAGACGTCGTCCGCGGGGGCGTCGATGGTGATGGTCGTCTCGTAGCCCATGGCCAAAGTTGTACCCACTACGGCAGCGAGCTGCTGCTGACGAACGCACGTTCGTCTACGCTGGGCCCGTGCCGAGTCAGAGTCCGATTCGCTGGCGCATCGCCGACGACGACGGTGGCCAGGGCGCCCTCTTCGAGCAGGAGATCGAGCGTCACGTTGGGAGAGGCGAGTTCCGGGGCCTGGAGTTCCTCCACGTCAACGCTCGCCGGATCATCAACGAGGTCCCGGCCGCGTCCCGGCTGCCGTTCCGCTTCACCATCAACGCCTACCGGGGCTGCACCCACGCCTGCACCTACTGCTTCGCCCGGCCGACCCACGAGTACCTCGATCTCGGCATGGGCGAGGACTTCGAGCGCAAGATCGTGGTCAAGGTCAACGCCGTCGAGCGGCTGCGGGCGGAGCTGGCCCCGGGCCGGTGGGCGGGCGACCACATCGCCATGGGCACCAACACCGATCCCTACCAGCGGTGCGAGGGCAAGTACCGCCTCACCCGGGGCATCGTCGAGGTCCTGGCCGAGGCCCGCAACCCCTTCTCCATCCTCACCAAGTCCACCCTCATCCTGCGCGACCTCGACCTGCTGGCCGAGGCCGCCGGCCAGTTCGACGTCCGGGCCAACTTCTCCATCGGCACGCTCGACGAAGAGGTGTGGAAGCTCACCGAGCCCGGCACGCCCCATCCGATGCGCCGGGTGGAGGCGGTGGCCAAGCTCAACGCGGCAGGGGTGCCGTGCGGGGTGCTCGTGGCCCCGGTGCTGCCCGGCCTGTCGGACTCCGCTGAGCAGCTCGAAGCGGTCGTGAAGGCGTGTGTGGAGGCCGGGGCTCGGCCCATCGCGTCGATCCTTCTCCACCTGCGGCCGGGCGTCCGGGAGCACTACCTGGGCTGGCTGGCCGAGGCCCGCCCCGACCTGGTGCCCCTGCACGAGGAGCTGTACCCGAAGTCGTACGCGGCCAAGTCGGCCCAGAACCGGGTGTCGGGCCTGGTCGCCGACCTGGTGGAGCGTCATGGCGGCCGCCCCGCCCGCCCGAGCGGCACCCGCGCGTCCCAGACTCGCTCCCCGCGGTCCGTTTCCCGAAAGCCGACCGAGAAGCAACTCGACCTCGGCGTCTAGAGAGACCGACCGGTCGCCACATGTGGTCCCTCCCGGGGGCCATCCGCGCCATCTGCTCAGGGGAGACGAGCGGGTCCGGCGAGCGATCGCCACACGTGGTCCCTCCGGGGGGCCATCCGCGCCATCTGCTCAGGGGAGACGAGCGGGTCCGGCGAGCGATCGCCACACGTGGTCCCTTGGGGGGGCCACCCGCGCCATGTGCTCAGGGGAGACGAGCGGGGAGCGGCGAGCGATCGCCACAGGTGGTCCCTCCCGGGGGCCACCCGCGCCATGTGCTCAGGGGAGACGAGCGGGTCCGGCGAGCGATCGCCACAGGTGGTCCCTCCCGGGGGCCACCTGTGGCATCTGCTCAAGGGAAGCGACTCGGTTAGCCGGGAGGGGCGATGGTCTGGTCGTCCTCGTCCTCGGCCTGCTCGTCGCCACTCTCGACGAATGACTGATCGACGCCGCCAAGGGCGTCCTCGGCGGCGGCGCGGGCGCCCCGGATGTGCTCATCGAGCTCCTCGAGCAGCCGAGGGTCGGGGCCGGTCGTCTCCTCCTTGGAGTCCGTCCCTTCATCTGACTCAGCGGTTTCCGGCGTCTCGTCGTCGATCGAGTCCGACGTGTCGTCATCGTCGACGTCGGTCGAATCCGGCTTGTCGTCGTAATTGTCGTTGTCGTCGTCGTCGTCGTCATCATCGTCGTCGTCGTCGTCATCATCATCATCGTCGTCGTCGTCATCGTCGTCGTCGTCATCGTCGGTCGACTCCGGCCGAGTCGGGTCCGTCTCGTCATCGGTCGAATCCGATGGGTCGGTCTCGGGCGAGGGCGCTTCGTCCGAGGAGGGCGACTCCGAGGTGTCCGTCGACTCGGCGGACTCGGTGGACTCGGTGGACTCGGTCGGAGTCGGGCGTCTCGCTGCTCTCGGTCGTCTCGCTCATGGCGGGACACTACCCAGGGGGCAGGTCGCCATCCAGAGGCACGTCCCGAGGGTCGTCGACGCTGCCGGCAAGGTGACCCGAGCCGTGGCGGGCGCGGGTGGCCACGAGGCCCACCGCGCCGACCACGATCAGCAGGGTCGGCCAGATCCATCCGGCGGCGTCACCCGAGCCCTGGTCGAGCAGTCCGAGCAGGGCCACGCCGGCGAAGAACACCCCGGCCATGAGCGAGAGCACATCGAGGTCATGCCGGGGCACGTCGCACCTCCAGTTGTCCGAGTCCGACGTGCAGGTCGAGAACCAGGCGGCCGGAGCCCTCCGGCCCCGCTCGCACAACCCGCTCGTCGATGCCGATACCGGCCCAGTCCCGCCCGAACACCAGCAGGTCGCCCGCACCGACCTGGCCCCGCACCTCGACGGCGACCCCGGCGGGCACCGTCACCACGATGTTGCCGGTAGCCATGGTGGCCACCACCGGGACGGTCCGGCCGGTCAGGTCGACGTTGCGCAGGTCGATCAGCAGCTCGCCCGCCACCAGCCGGTAGGGCGACCGCACCTCCTCCACCGAGGCGGGCACGTAGAGCCGCTCCCCCGCCCCGCCCTTGAAGGGCACGTCTATCAGCGAGGCCACGAAGAGGGCGCCGCTCAGCAGGAGGGCGACGGGGATCAGTCCTCGGGCCCGTCCCCGCCAGGCGCCAACGATCATCGCGCCCGCGACCAGGAACAGAGCCAGGGCCAGGCCCGTCACCACGTCGGTGCCGGCGAAGACCAGAACGCCGGCCAGGATGGCCAGGAGGCACAGCGTGACGGCCACCAGCGCCGACCGGGGTCTCGGCGGCTTCGGCGGCCTGGGGGGCTTGGGGGACCTGGCCGAGTACACCGGCGGGGCCGAGTAGGCCGGAGGCGCCGAGTAGGCCGGCGGTCGGGCGGCGGCTGCGACGTCTCGAAGGTCGAGTCCGCCGACGTCGACGTCGACGCCGACGCCGACGACCCCGCCGGCGGCGGGGTCGTGGGATCGGAAACCTCGGTAGAAGCCTCGTCGCCAGCAAGGGGAGCGGCGGGAGGGGCGGGCGGGGGCGGTGGTCCCGTCCCCGTCCATCCACCGTGGGGACGGGGGCGCAGGCGGCGCGGGCGGCGTGGGCGTCCGACCTTCCCGGCGGGACCAGAGGACCGCCGCCCCCAGCCCGACGAGCACCAGTCCCAGGGGGACGTCGTCGCCGTGGCCGTCGAAGATCTGGTCGATCAGCAGGAGCAGGCCGATGCCGGCCAGGCCTGCGGCCAGCAGCTTGTGGCCCCGGTCGCTCCCCGGCAGCCACCGGGCCCCGAACGTCTCCCCGTGGTCATCGGGCACGAGGGCCCAGCCGACCAAGTAGAGGAGGATCCCGGTCCCCCCGGCCAGGGCCATCACCACGAAGGCGATCCGGAAGACGAGGGGGTCGATGCCGAACTGGCGCCCCAGCCCGCCGCACAGGCCGGAGATCACCACATCGTCGCTGGCCCGGGTCAGCCCGCCCAGCGGCGGACGGGGTCCCGGCGGAGGAGTCCCTCCGGGAGGTCGTGTCTGGTTCTCAGTGTCCATGGCGGTCAGCATGCGCCCACCCGCCGCCCACGACCATCCGGGACGTCCCTGGCCCGACCCTGACCCACTACGTACCCCATCCGGGGACGATGCCCGTAGCCGGCCGCGAACGCCTCATGGGATCATCGGTGGCAGGTGACCGACCAGCTGGCGAGCAGCGACGCCCAACCGAACCGGCCCCCCGGCTCCCAGACGCCGGGAACCCATCCGCCGGGAACCCGTCCGTCGGGGACCCAAGCGTCGGGGACATGGACCAAGGTGACCCGTCCGTCGCAGGGACGGGTGCTCGGCGGCGTCTGCGCCGGCATCGCCAGGGCCTACGGCCTCGACCCGATGGTGCTGCGCATCCTTTTCGTGGCCCTGGTCTTCGCCGGCGGCAGCGGCCTCGTCCTGTATGTGGTCGCCTGGCTGGTCCTGCCCCAGGAGGGCGCCGACCGGTCGCTGGCCACCGCCGCCGTCGCCGGCCGGCGCTACGACCCGGGGGAGATGCTGGCCCTGGGCGCGGTGCTCCTCGGCGTCCTGCTCCTCGTGCGGGAGACGGGGATCTGGCTGGGCGACGCCATCGTGTGGCCCGTGCTCCTGTCCGGCGTCGGGCTGGCCGTGATCTGGCGCCAGGCGGGCGGCGACGACCGGGCCTCGCTCCTCCGCGTCGTCGGCGGCGGGATCCCGTCGGTCGACGTGCGCTCGCGGCGGGCCGCGCTGGCGAGGGTGGTGATCGGCGTGGCCCTGGTGGTGGGCGGAGTGGGCGCGTTCCTGGCCGCCAGCGACGCCTTCTCCGCCGTGCGCCAGGGACTGTTCGCCACCACCGTCATCGTGGCCGGGCTGGCCGTCATCACCGGCCCCTGGTGGCTGCGCATGGGCCGTGACCTGGCCCGCGAGCGACGGGAGCGCATCCGGTCCGAGGAGAGGGCCGAGGTTGCGGCCCACCTGCACGACTCCGTCCTCCAGACCCTCGCCCTGATCCAGCGCAACGCCGACGATCCCCGCACGGTGGTCACCATGGCCCGCCGCCAGGAGCGGGAGCTGCGCAGCTGGCTGTACCAGGGCACCCAACCGGCCAGTCCGACCGGAGCAACAACGAACACCGGCCCCGACCTCAGCCTGGCGGCCGCCGTCACCCGCGCCGCGGAGGAGGTCGAGGTCGACCACGGGGTGAGCATCGACGTGGTGGCCGTGGGCGACGCCCCCCTCGACGACCGGCGGGAGGCGGTGGTGGCCGCCGCCCGGGAGGCCATGGTGAACGCGGCCAAGTGGTCGGGGGCGACGTCGGTGTCGGTGTACGTCGAGGTCGCCGAGGGGGACGTGAAGGTCTTCGTCAGGGACTGGGGATGCGGCTTCGACCCGGCCGCGGTCGCCGACGACCGCCACGGCCTCCGGGAGTCGATCCACGGACGGATGGCCCGCCACGGCGGCCAGGCGGACGTGCGCACCGGCCCCGACGAGGGCACCGAGGTCCAGCTCCGCATGCCCCGGGACGGCCGATGACCAGCGGCGGCGACGGCCGCGACGCCGCGCCCGCACCCCGAACGAGGGTCTTTCTCGTCGACGACCACCACCTGTTCCGCTCCGGCGTGCGGGCCGAGCTGGGCGACACCGTCGAGGTGGTGGGCGAGGCGTCGGAGGTCGACGCCGCCGTCGACATGATCATCGAGCGCCGCCCGGACGTGGTCCTCCTCGACGTCCACCTCCCCGGCGGCGGCGGGCGGGCCGTCGTCCAGCGGGTGGCTCCCGTAGCCCCCGAGGTGCGGTTTCTCGCCCTGTCGGTGTCCGACGCGGCCGACGACGTCATCGGCGTGATCCGGGCCGGCGCCCGAGGCTACGTCACCAAGACCATCTCCGGGCCCGAGCTGACGGCCGCCATCCGCCGGGTGGCCGAGGGCGACGCCGTCTTCTCACCCCGCCTGGCCGGCTTCGTGCTCGACGCCTTCGGCACCGCCGCCGGCCTCCCCGACGGTGGGGATCCCGAGGTCGACCAGCTCACGTCCCGCGAGCAGGAGGTCCTGCGCCTCATCGCCCGGGGCTACGCCTACAAGGCGGCCGCCCGCGAGCTCAACATCTCGGCCCGGACCATCGAGACCCACGTTTCGTCGGTGCTGCACAAGCTGCAGCTCTCCAACCGCCACCAGCTCACCCGGTGGGCCACGGAGCGCCGCCTCATCTGAACGAGGAGCAGGCGGCCGCCGCAGCAGCCGCCCGCTCCTGTGCCCGGTCCTCAGGCGATCATGGACGTGGCGTCGTCGTCGGCCACCCGCACCTTGGGGGGACGGCCCCGCGGCCGCTTGACCGCCAGCACCTTGCCCTTGTAGAAGAGCCGACCACCCCACACGCCGTAGGGCTCCCGGCGGGCGAGGGCAGTCTCGAAGCACAGCTCCCGCACCGGGCACGCGCCGCAGATCGCCTTGGCCCGGGCGATGTCGTCGAGCTGCTCCGAGTAGAACAGCGCGACGAGGTTGCCGGTGCCGCTCTTGCACCGGGCCTCGGCCCACAGCTCCTCGTCCTGGTCCTGCAGCTCGGCGAACATGACGCCGCTCCTCTCTCTCGTGTCCTCCTGGAAAACCAAGAGCCGCCGGCTGTTGCCGGCGGCTCGAAGGGCCCTGCGTGGAGGTGTCGGGTTGCTATCCCGGTGGACCTCCAAGGCCCCTCGGCCGCACAATGTGACCGTTGGCGGTCGGCCACGTCACCTGCGAGCCCATGCCGGCAAACGGTCGCGCGACCGCGAGATCGCAGGCGCTCCGCTTGAAGGCGTGGGTGTAGGTGGTCATCACGGGGACATCGTTTCCCGGTCGGCCCGCCCGCGTCAACCGAATTTCCGGATTTCCTGCGACAATCGCTCCATGCCCATGCGGACCGACTGCAAGAACTACGAGAGCCGCTCCTATCCGGGGGGCGAAACCGTCCGTAAGTGCAACCTCGATCTGGCCCCCGAGGCGCCGTGGCGGTGCCCGGCCAACTGCGAGGCCTTCGCCCCTCGCCTGGCCGACGTCAACTGGGCCCACGGCGAGCTCATCACCCCGCCCACCCCCACCGAGCCCCCCACGCTCGACGAGCACGCCATCCGCCTCCTCGACGAGGCCGAGGACATCGTCAACGCCGCCGGGCCGAGCATCATGTCCGAGCTCCGGGCCAAGGGCCCCCGCGACCAGCGCATGCCCTGGTGGAAGCGCTTCGGCCGCAACCGCTGACCGAGTAGCCCTCCCGGCCCCAACGCGGGCCACGGCGCTACCGCAGGGTGTGGCGTCCGCCCCGGGCCGGATGGTCCCAGGCGGGAGTGATGAGGAAGGCCTCGTCGAGGCCAGCCGCGGCGAGGGCCCGCCGCACGCTCCTCGACGGACCGCTGAGCACCAGGTCACCGCCGACCTCCCGCAGCCGCCTCCGGGCCTCGACTAGGACGAGGAAGCCAGCGAAGTCGACGATTGTGGTCCGCCGGAGGTCGAGCACGACCTGGCGATCGTCCGGTGCGTCGACCAGGCCAGCCAGGCGGAACGCCACTCGGGGCGACGTGTCGGTGTCGAGCGGCCCCTCCACGTGCACCACGACGGTGCCGAGGGCGCGGCTGGACGAGAGCGAGAACTCGGGGGGCTCGCAGGACTCGGGAGTCATGGCACCTCTCTAGAGGTGGAAGGCCCTCCCTCACTTCCAAGGCGAGCGCGGTCCCGCCTTACCTCGGCGGGTGTTCCTACGACCCTACATGGGTCCCAGGACCCCAGCCGCGGGCCGCATCCCGAACGCCTCTAATCTGGCGGCCATGGCGCTGACTCCGGTGCAGGTACGCATCCTCGGATGCCTCATGGAGAAGGAGCGCACCACCCCCGACAACTACCCGCTCACCCTCAACGCCCTGATGTCGGCCTGCAACCAGACCACCAACCGCCACCCCGTCATCAAGCTGGAGGAGGCGACGGTCAGCAATGCCCTGCTGAACCTCAGGGGCCTCAACCTGGTGCGCATCGTCTACAGCCGGTCGAACCGGGCCGACAAGTACAAGCAGGTGCTCGACGAAGCCCTCGCCCTCGACGGGGGTGAGGCCGCGATCGTGTGCCTGCTCATGCTGCGGGGGCCCCAGACGGCGAGCGAGCTGCGAGCCCGCAGCGAGCGACTGCACCCCTTCGCCGACCAGGAGGAGGTCGACGACTCCCTCCGCCGCCTGGCCCGGCGCGACGAGCCCCTCGTCGCCCGGCTGGAGCGCCAGCCGGGACAGAAGGAGAACCGCTGGTCGCAGCTCCTCGGCGGCGAGCTGCCGGGGGCCGACGCCCCCTCGCTGGCCGCTGTCGCGCCGACGGGGGCGGCCGTCCCCGCCTCGTCGATTGCGGTCCCCACCTCGGAGCGGCTGGCCGCCCTGGAGGCGGCGATGGAGTCTCTCCGGGACGAGGTCGCCCTTCTCCGCAACGAACACGACAAGCTCGTTCGGGAGCTGAGTTGAGAACCCGACGGGGGCTCCGCCTCCTCGTCGCCGGCATCCTCGTGGCGCTGGCCACGACCGGCGCGTCGGCCGCCCCTGCCGCCACACGGCCGGGACGCCCAGTTCGGCAGCCGAGCGCATCACCGGCTACAACGTCACCATCGTCGTCGAGCCCTCGGGCGACCTGGCCATCACCGAGGTCATCGATTACGACTTCGGCGCCGCCGACCGCCACGGCATCTTCCGCGACATCCCGGTCCGGTTGCGCTACGACGACCGCTACGACCGCGTGTACCCCATCACCGTCCAGTCGGTCGACGCCTCCCCGGGGACGCCCGACCAGTACGTGCTCGAGGACATCGGCGGTGACAAGCGGATCAAGATCGGCGACCCCGACGAGTTCATCACCGGTGAGCACCGCTGGACGATCCGCTACGTGATCCGATCCGGGCTCAACGGCTTCCCCGAGCACGACGAGCTGTATTGGAACGTGATCGGGGCCGAGTGGGACGTCCCCGTCCTCCAGGCCACCGCCCGGGTGGAGACGCCGGGCCCGCTCACCGACGTGGCCTGCTTCAGCGGACCGTTGGGGTCGAGCCTCCCCTGCCGCCAGTCCGACCTCGGCGAGAATGCGGCCACCTTCGCCACCGATCCCCTAGCACCGAACCAGGCCTTCACCATCGTCGTCGGGTTCCAGAAGGGGTTCGTGCCCGAGCCCACCCCCGTCCTCGACGAGCGGTGGGCGGCGTCGAGGGCGTTCGCGGTCACGCCCGCCACCGTCGGCGCCACCGTCGGGCTGCTCGCCCTGGTGGTGGCGGGGCTGTCGGTGCTCCTGTGGCGCACCGGCCGCGACCGGCGCTTCGCCGGATCGCCGGTCGACGTCGCCTTCGGCAGCGAGACCGGCGAGGAGCAGAAAGTGGGCCTCTTCGAGCGTGAGCCCACGCCCGTCGAGTTCGTCCCCCCCGACGACCTCCGGCCCGGGCAGGTGGGCACGCTGGTCGACGAGACCGCCAACACCCTCGACGTCACCGCCACCATCGTCGACCTGGCCGTGCGGGGGTACCTGCGCATCGACGAGATCCCCAAGCAGGGCCTGTTCGGCAAGAAGGACTGGGAGCTGTTCGCGCTGGGCAAGGAGACCACCGACCTGCGGGCCTACGAGTCGATGCTCCTGGGGGCCATCTTCAAGGGCCGCAGCCAGGTGAAGCTGTCAGCGCTGAAGAACACCTTCGCTTCCGATCTCAACCGGGTCCAGGACGCCCTCTACGACGACGCCGTGGCCCACGGATGGTTCGCCCGCCGGCCCGACCGCACCCGCGTCCTCTGGGTGGTCCTGGGGGTGCTGGCGGTCATCGGGGCGATCGCCATCTGCGTGGTGGCGGCCGTCTTCACCCATGCCGGCCTGGTGCCGATCCCGCTGGTGCTCGGCGGCCTGATCCTGCTGGCCGCGGCCAGGCGCATGCCCCGGCGGACGTCGAAGGGCACCGGCACCCTGCGCCGGGTGCAGGGGTTCCGGCGCTTCATCGAGGAGTCGGAGAAGGAGCGGGCCCGGTTCGCCGAGCGCCAGAACCTGTTCTCCGAGTACCTGCCCTACGCCATCGTGTTCGGCGCCACCGAGAAGTGGGCCCGGGCCTTCGCCGACATCGACGGCCGCCTGCCAGAGACCGGCTGGTACGGGGGCCCGAACTATTTCACCGTGTCCAGTTTCTCCGACTCGATGGACGGCTTCTCGACCACCACGTCGGGGACCATCGCCTCCACCCCGTCCGGATCGGGAAGCAGCGGCTTCTCGGGCGGCGGCTCCTCCGGCGGCGGGGGCGGTGGCGGCGGAGGGGGGTCGTGGTAGCCGCCGAGGGCGCCGGACCCGTGCCGACGGTTGAAACAGCCTCCTCATCGGGCAATCTCCAGAATGTGGGACACAACCTCGCCTCCTGCCCGCCGGGAGGGCGGGGCTGATGGCGGGGATCGGAGCGGAGTGGCGGGCCAGCTTCCCCGGCACCCCGGCCAGCGCCGGGCGGGCTCGGCAGTTCGTGAAGTCGGCCCTGACCGCCTCCGGGCGGGAGCAGGCGGCCGAGGTGGCGGTGCTGCTGACGAGCGAGCTGGTGAGCAACGCCGTCCTCCACGCCGGCACCGTCATCGAGGTGGTGGTGCGAGTGCTACCCGACCGGCTGGCGGTGGAGGTCCACGACCAGGGCGGCGGCCAGCCCGTCCGCCGCCGATACTCCGTCACGTCGGGCACCGGCCGGGGGCTGGTGCTGGTGGAGGAGCTGGCCCGGGACTGGGGCACGGTGCTCACCGAGCGGGGCAAGTACGTGTGGTTCGAGCTCGACCTGCCCGGCGAGGCGCCGGTCGCGGGTCGCGGCCGGCCGGCGAAGGCCGGGTGACGGACCCACGCCCGTGACCGATACGAGCCAGCCTGACCCGTCCCCCGACCTGGTGACGATCCGGGTGGTGGGCCTGCCGATGGCGGTCTACCTGCGGACGTCCGAGCACGGCGACGAGCTGATGCGGGAGTTCGCCCTCGTCGCCGCCTCCTCCCGGGAGCGCGACCGGGCAGCCGTTCCCGTCCGCCTGACGGCGCTGGTGGAGGAGCTGCGGGCCCGGTTCTCTGGCTTCACCCTCGGGCCGGAGTCCCATCTGGCCCAGGCTGCGGAACGGGGCGACGCCACCGTCGACGTGGACTACTCCGTTCCCGCCGACGTGGCCCAGGCCGTCGCCGAGCTGGACGCCCTGCTCGACGAGGCCGACGAGTTCTGCCGGACGGGCGACCTCCTCACCCTCGCCAGCCCGCCGGAGGCGGTCGCCTTCCGCCGGTGGTTCCTCGGAGAGTTCGTCCGCCAGGCCGCCGGCGATCCCCCGACACCCTGGTCGGACTGGAAGCCCTAGGGCCGGGGGAGGAGAATCGGGGCATGCCTCCCCACAGCCGCGTCCTCGATGCCGCCCCGGTCCGGACCCTTGACGAGTACCGGCGCAACGGCGGAGGAAAGGCGTTGGAGCTGGCCCGCAAGGCGGAGCCGGAAGGCGTGATCGGGGCCCTGGAGGCTTCCGGGCTGCGGGGCCGGGGCGGAGCCGGCTTCCCCACCGGCACCAAGTGGCGCACTGTGTTCGACAGCCTCTCCGACATCCTCCGGGCGACGGTGGTGATCAACGCGGCCGAGGGCGAGCCGGGCACGTTCAAGGACCGGGCCATCCTCCGGGCCAACCCCTACCGGGTCCTGGAGGGGGCGCTGGTGGCGGCCACGGTGATGGGTGCCGACACCGTGATCGTGGCCATGAAGGCGTCGTTCACGGTCGAGGTGGAGCGGGTGCGGGCCGCCATCGCCGAGATCGAGGCCGCCCAGTGGGCCGACGAGGTCACCCTGGTGGTGGTCGAGGGCCCCAGCCACTACCTCTACGGCGAGGAGACGGCCCTGCTGGAGGTCATCGCCGGCCGCAACCCGTTCCCCCGCATCGCGCCCCCTTTCCGCCACGGCGTCGACGAGCTGGGCCCCGACACCAAGTCGGCGGCCGACGAGCCGATGGCGTCGGAGACCGACGACACCGCGGCCGCCCCCACCCTCGTGAACAACGTCGAGACCATGGCCAACGTGCCCGGCATCGTGGTCGAGGGCCCCGACTGGTTCCGGTCGGTCGGCACCGAGAAGTCCCCCGGCACCATCGTGTGCACGATCACCGGCCGCACCGTCCGCCACGGGGTGGGCGAGTTCGCCATGGGCACCCCGCTGAGCGAGATCATCGAGACGCTCGGGGGCGGCGTCCGTCCCGGGGAGAAGGTGGCGGCGGTGCTCTCGGGCGTGGCCAACGCCCTGCTGCCCGGTGACCTCATCGACACCCCGGTCACCTACGAGGACCTGGCCGAGGCCGGCAGCGGCATGGGATCGGCCGGCTTCATCGTCTTCGACGGGTCGAGCGACCCGGTGGCGGTGGCCGCCGGCGCCTCTCGGTTCCTGGCCGTCGAGTCGTGCGGCCAATGCACCCCCTGCAAGCAGGACGGCCTGGCCATCGCCGGGTTCCTCCAGAAGCTGGGGACGGACGGGGCCGACGAGACCGACATGGGCGCCCTCCGCAGCCGGTTGGGCACGGTCACCGACTCCGCCCGCTGCTACCTCGCCACCCAGCACCAGAAGGTGGTGGAGAGCGCCCTGCGCCTGTTCCCGGAGGCGGTCCAGGCCCACGCCGACAAGCAGACGGGACCGGTCGAGCCCGACCTCATCGTCCCCATCGTCGACCTCGAGGGCGACGCCGCCCTCCTCGACGAGGCCCACGTCGACAAGCAGCCTGATTGGACCGACGACCTGGAGTTCTCGGGCCAGTCCCCCGCCGACAAGTCCGACGCCTCCACGCCCAACCTGTAGGGCGCTCGACTCCGGTCTCGGCGAGGACCGCGATTTCCGCCATCTGCGTCGATCGCACCCGAGCCATCAGAGCCGTACCGCTCGCGCTCCCCGTGCCCGCGTGTAGGCCTTGGCCAGGTACGAGATGGCAACGGTGCAGCCGAACACCATCATCACCGCGATTGACATGACCGCCCACTCGCCGTCGCTCATGGCCAGGACGGCGGCCATGACGTCTTGGACGGCGAGGAGGACGAGCGCCCCGATGGCGACGACGTAGACGAACGGCTGGAACTGGCGCTTCTGCGTCTCTGCTTTGGTTGTGATCATGGACTGAGCATGGGCCTGCCTCGGCCACGGCACATCGCCTGGTCGGCTACAACGCCATCAACCGAACGGTGGATGGCGGTCTGACCGCCCAGCCGATGCGCAACGCCCCAGCTCCCGTCATCGTCGGGGCATGTACTCGTCCCCGACGCTGGCGCTCAAGGCCGGAGGGTGGCGGGTGTTCACGGCTGCTCCGGTGGGATTGCGTCAGACTGAGGTGATGGCGGGTTGGGCGAGGGCTGTGTCGTCGGAGCGTGTCGACAAGCGGGACCGCTTCGAGCGGGTGTGGGCATCGATCTTCCACATCGTCCTCGGCGTGCCCACCGCTGTCTCGTTGGCGACCTCGGGCTTCGACCCGGTGCGATGGACGGGGCTGGTGGCAGGCGTGGCCGCCATCGCCGGAGCCCGTCACCTCGCGGTCCGGGAGCTGGCGAGGATCGAAGGCGACAGCCGGCGGCGCCTCACCCTCGGCCTCATGTGGGCGGCGGTGACGCTGGCGAACGTGGTGCTGCTCGTCCGGGCCGACGAGGTGTTCGTCTTCGCCATCTACGGGCTCTTCCCGCAGACCTTCATGATCTTGCCCCGGAACTGGGCCATCGGGTTCTCCGCGGCACTGGTACCCGGCGTGCTCCTCGGCGCCGAGGGCCTCGCCGTGCTCGAAGACTCGCTGGCGTCCATCGTCGGGTCGGCCGTCCTGGCACCTGCCATCGGCATGTTCATCCACGCCATCGGGCGCCAGAGCGAGGAGCGCCACCAGGCGATCCTCGCCCTGCAGGCGGCTCAGGTCGAGGCCCAGTCCCTCCTCGTGGCGACCCTGGCCGTCAGCCGCGCCCGCACGCCTGACGAGGTGGTGGAAGCGGTCGGACACTGCCTGTCCGCACACGGCGTCGAGGCGGTGGCGATCGACGTTGGTGGCACGCGGGTGGCGGTCTGGCACCGGCCGGATCCCGCCGTCGACGGCGCAGAGGAAACGCCGGCGCGCAGGACGACGACGGTGACCCTCGACGGGCCGGGTCCGGATGATGTCCAGGTCGCGCTGGAGGCCTCCGGGACGTCAGATCTGAGCGCCGGGTCCCGCCAGACCTTGGAGGCCCTGGCCACGTCGTGTGGCCTGGCCCTGGCCAACCTCCGATTGGTCGAGCAGGCCCGGGAGAGCGGCGTCGAACACGAACGGGCGCGCCTGGCCCGGGAGATCCACGACACCCTCGCCCAGGGGTTCGTCAGCGTGCTGACCCAGCTGGAGGCCGCCCACGAGCCGCTGTCGAGGGCGCCCGCGGAGGTGGTCGAGAGGGTGCAGCGGGCTAGCGCCATCGCCCGCGCCAGCCTGGGCGAGGCCCGGCGGTCGGTGCACGCGCTGCGCCCGGCGGCGCTCGAGGCGGCGTCGCTGTCCGAGGCCATCGAGAGGGTCGTAGCCCGATGGTCCGACGAGGCCGCGGTCGGCGCGAGCGTGACGTTGACCGGGACCGCAGCTCCGTTGGCGCCGTCGAACGAGGTGACTCTCCTGCGGGCGACGCAGGAGGCGCTGGCCAACGTCGCCCGCCACGCCCGGGCGACGACGGTCACGGTCACCCTGTCGTTCTTGGGTGACGCGGTGGTGCTCGATGTCCACGACGACGGCCAGGGCTTCGATGCCGACGGGCCCCGGAACGGTTCTGGTGGCGGCTTCGGACTGGAGGCGCTGCGGCAACGGGTGGCCGCCTCGGGCGGTTACTTCGGGCTGGAGAGCGAACCGGGCCGGGGCACCACCGTCACCGTGCACATCCCTCTGGCCGTGGGGAGCAGCTCGTGAGCGCGGCACCGGTGCGGGTGGTGATCGTCGACGATCACCCGGTGGTTCGGGACGGCTTGCGGGGCATGCTGCAGGGCGACGTGGGGCTCGCCGTGGTGGGCGAGGCCGGTGGCGGCGACGAGGCGGTTCGCGTGGTGGCCCGGCTTCTGCCGGACGTGGTGCTGATGGACCTGCGGATGCCGGACGGCGACGGTGCGGACGCCACCGCCCGGATCGTGGCCGGCCATCCCGGCGTCCGGGTCCTCGTGTTGACGACCTATGACAGCGAGACCGATGTGCTGCGGGCGGTGGAAGCCGGCGCCAGCGGCTACCTGCTCAAAGACGCCCCCGCGTCCGAGCTGCGGCGGGCGGTTCATGCGACTGCGGCCGGCGAGACGGTGTTGGCGGCCGCCATCGCCGCCCAGCTCGTCAAGGCGACCCGACTCCCGGCGGGCGACGCCCTCACCGGGAGGGAGCTCGAGGTGCTGGAGCTGGTGGCCCGGGGCGCGACCAACCGCGACGTGGGCCGGGCCTTGCACGTGAGCGAGGCCACGGTGAAGTCGCACCTGATCCACGCCTTCACCAAGCTCGGCGTCAATGACCGCACCGCGGCCGTCACCACGGCCCTCGAGCGCGGCTTCATCCGTCTGTAGGCGCACGATGAGAACCCAACTCGGCCAACGACCCCGGATCGCGGCCGACGACGAATCACCCGGCGGCCCGTCCCTCATACGTTTCGTCGCGCTGAGCTACCTCCTCGCGTGGGTGGTGTGGATTCCGGGGCTCGTCTCGGGACGAGGGTCGTTGGTGTCGCCCAGGGTGTTCCTCACCCAGACGATCGCGGTGGCTATTCCCAGCCTCCTGGCCTTGCGGATGGTCCGCCGGGCGCAAGGCGATGACGGGGTCCGGTGGATCACGTCCCGCTACCGGATCTGGCGCGTGGGTTTCCGTTGGTACCTCTCGGCCGCGCTCATCGCACCCGGGATCTCTCTGCTCGCCCTGGCCATCCGCTCGGTGGGCGACCCGACCTTCTCCGTTGCCCGCGGCTCCCCGCTCGGGGAGCTCCTGGCTGATATTGGTCCCGTCGGAATGGCGCTGATGCTCCCGCTCATGACCGTGGGACTCCTGTTCTCCAGCCCGCTGCTCGAGGAGCTCGCCTGGCGAGGCTTCGCCTTGCCCAGGATCCAGGACCGCTTCGAAGCGCTGACCTCGAGCCTGCTGCTGGGGGTGCTCTGGGGGGGGTGGCACCTGCCCCTGTTCGTGGCCAGTGGTGAGTCCGTCGTCCTGCAGCTGCTCCAGATCGTCGCCGTCACGGTCCTGATCACCTGGGTCGTCAACTCGACCCGAGGCAGCATGCTCCTGGCCATGGTGTTCCACGCCTCACTCGTCGTCTCCCTGGTCGCCCTGAAGGCGGGGCCGGTGTCGTGGGTCGAGGTGACCCTCACGTGGGCGGCGGCGATTGTCGTGATCGCCGCATTCGGCCGGCGAGACCTGAGCCGGAGCCGGCGCACGACCTGGCCGCCACCGTGAGAGGCACTGCAACCGGTCAGCCGCGCCTGAACGAGAACGGTCACTGGCTTGGCGCCGAGTCGCCGCCACCGCGTCCTCGGGCCCGGCCTGGCCGTCGGCGACGAGATCAGGGCTCGCCGGCGGCGGAGGCCCGGGCCCGGATGAGGTGGTAGAGCAGGATGAGCTGGGTGAGGGCGAGGGGCTCGTCGCGGTGGTCGGAGTCGATCCGGCCCAGCGACTCGGGGACGGGTTCGCCCACGCCGAGCTCGTCCCAGATGGCCTGCTCCACCTTCTTGGTCTCCTCCCGGCCGGCGTAGGAGTGGATGTGGACGGAGTCCACCGGCTTGCCGTCCTCGTCCCGCCGGAGCTTGAGGTGCATCGCCTCACGGGTGTCGTCGCCGAGGATCGTCGACAGATCGGGATGGCTGATCGTCGGCCGGAGGAGGAGGTAGGCGCTGAGGGGGTCTTCCGGTGACTCGTTGCGCTCCTCGATGGGCGAGAACCGCACCACGATGTCGGCGTGGGCCCGCTGCGGGCGGATGAACTGGGCCGACTCCGGCTCCCGCTTCTCGAGCTCGGCCCTCACCTGGTCCTCGGTGTAGCCCCGCTTCTTCGTGTCGCGGCCGAGCTTCCAGGCGATCCGGATGTCCTCCGGCGGGTCGAGGTAGACGGTGATGTCGAAGCAGGCCCGCGCCATTTTGGTGTGGAGGGGGAGCAGCCCCTCGACGATGACGAAGTCACGGGGCTCCACGTACTCGGGACGGTCGAGCTTCCCGGTGTCGTGGTTGTAGATCGGCTTGAGGATGGGGTGGCCCTGGGAGAGGTGCTGGAGGTGCTGCTCCATGATGTCGATGTAGTTGCACTTGGGGTGGAGGGGGGTGAACGGGAGCCCCTTGCGCTCCTCGCGGTCGTACCGGTGGTAGTCGTCGGCTCCGACCGAGGTGATGCGCTCGGGGCCGAGCGCCTCGGCCAGTCCGGCCGTGAGCGTCGTCTTCCCGGTGCCGCTGTCGCCCGCGATGGCCAGCAGGATGGGACGGACGCTGCGGCCCTCGGGCCGTTCTCCCCGGTCGATGTTCATCTGCTTGTCCGACATCTCGAACCTCCCTCGCGTCCGTCGGGTGGGATCTTCTCGCGTTTGGCAACAGGAGGCGGCAGACTAGTGATCTTCCGAGCGGTGCAAAGGAGCGGCGATGCGACGCCTTCTCATTCTCCCGGCGATCCTCGTGCTGGTGCTACAAGCCGCGGGGCCCGGTCAGGCTGCGGAGACACAGTCGTACGTGGTCACCGTCAAGACGGTGCAGGGGAATTACCGGGCGGTGATCACCGACCCCGAGACGATCGAGAAGGCGAAGCTCGAGCTCGCCGGGGGCGGCGATGCCGGCGTGCCCATCGGGGAGCTGGCCTGGGGCGACGGCGGGGTGAACAAGGGTCACAAGTGGCACGTCGTCGACCTCCAGTTCGCCGACTTCACCATCGAGCTCTGTGACGGCACGGCGAAGATGGTCGACCGGGATCCCGCCTACTGGATCGACACCGTCGGGTACTTCTGCCCCTGGTCGGGGGAGGTCGTCAAGCTGAAGCCGGTCCGTACGCAACCCTGAGGCAGCGCGGCGATGGCGCCGGAATATTCTGAGGGCATGGAGGACGTTGCCCGCTCCGCGATCCGCATCGGTCGTGTCGCCGAGGAGCTCAGGATGCGCCGGCGCCGGCTCGACGCCTACCAGCGGGGGCCCGACTGGCCCGGAAAAGCGCCGGCGTGGCGATGGGAGCGGTCGCAGTACGACCAGTTCCTGCTGCAGGCGGCGTTGATGCTCGAAGTCGCCGTCCCCGACCACGACGCGCTCCCGCTGGCACCCGAGTTGCGGGCGATCATCGAGGATCGTCTGGCCCTCGCCGGCCTCGACGTCTGGGCACCGCGGGTGATCCGCGACGGCGGCTGCTACTGAATCAGGTGGCGGCGCCGGCCGGGGTGGACCCGGGGCCCGCCGGTGGAGGCTGCTCGGCCCGCACCGCCTCCAGCTCGTCCCAGATGCGGACGTTTCGGGTCTCCTTCAGCGCGATCATCCCCACGACGAAGGTGATGGAGGCGACGATGATGGGATAGGCGAGTCCCCAATACATGCTCTTGGTGGCCGAGTTCACATAGAGCCCGATCAGGGGGAGCAGTCCTCCGAAGACGCCGTTGCCGAGGTGGTACGGCAAGGAGAAGGACGTATATCTGACCTTGGCCGGGAATGCCTCCACCAAGAACGCGGCGATCGGCCCGTAGACCATGCAGACGAGCAGCATCTGCAGGAAGATGAGGAACACCAACAAGGGGAAGTTGGTGTGGACTCTCTGGGCGTCGAAGAACTTGCTGACACCGGGGCGGATCTCGTCGGTGTTCTCGATGTTCGTCCTGTAGGCGGTGTCGGTCTTGGCCGTCACGATCTGGCCTGCAGAGTTGATGGCCGAGAGCTTGGGCTCGTCGGTGATCGGGTCGTGGGTGGCCGACAGTCCCACGACGTCGGTCCTGGCCGCGGCCTGCATCCCGTGGTAGATCGGGATGTAGGAGAGTGCCGCCAGCAGGCAGCCGGTCATGATGATCCGCTTCCGGCCGATGCGGTCGGACATGGCGCCGAAGATGGTGAAGAACGGCATGCCCAGCAACAGCGCCACGGCCACCGTGATCCGGGCCGCCTCGGTCTCCACCTTGAGGATCGTGGTCAGGTAGAAGAGGGCGTAGAACTGCCCCGTGTACCAGACCACCGCCTGGCCGGCGGTGGCCCCGAACAGCGTCAGCAGGATCCGCTTCCAGTTCTCCCAGCCTTTGAGGGCATCGGTCAGCGGGGCCTTCGACGTCTTTCCCTCCGCCTTGAGGGTGGCGAAGATGGGGGATTCCTTCATCTTCAGCCGGACATAGAGCGAGAGCCCCAGGAGGATCAGGGACAGGAGGAAGGGAATCCGGTAGCCCCAGTCCGTGAAGCTTTCGGGACTCATCGACCGCTGGGTGATGACGACCACCAGGATGGCCAGGAAGAGACCGGCGGTGGCCGTGATCTGGATGAAGCTCGTATAGAAGCCACGCTTGTTGTCGGGGACGTGCTCGGCCACGTAGATGGCGGCCCCGCCGTACTCCCCGCCCAGGGCGAGGCCCTGGAGGATTCTGAACAGGATCAGCAAGGCCGGTGCGGCATAGCCGATCGTCCCGTAACCCGGTAGGAGGCCGACCCCGGCGGTGGTCACGCCCATGATGATCAGGGTCACCATGAAGGCGTACTTGCGCCCGACCAGGTCGCCGATGCGGCCGAAGAAGATGGCGCCGAAGGGGCGCACGACGAAGCCGACGGCAAAGGTGGACAGGTACAGCAGGAGCTGCACCGTCTCGTTGCCGGGAGGGTAGAACCTCGGTGCCAGCGTGGCCGCCAGCGTCCCGAAGATGTAGAAGTCGTACCACTCGATCACCGTGCCGGCCGAGGACGCACCGATCACGTTCCAGATCTTGTAGTCGCGCCTCGCTCGCTCCTCGGCTGAGCCCGGACGTGGAGTCTCCGTCTTTGCCATGTCCCCCCCAGTCACGTAGGGATATGGCCGAAGGTCACCAGGCTCACTCGCCCGGGCCAGGGCCGATGAGATGGTAGGGCTCGCTCCACCGCGAGTCCATGATCGATCCGTCGGATGGGGTTCGGGGCGTGTAGCCCGTTCGTTGTCTCGGAGGAGCGCGGCGGCCGCTTCGGCGCGTATCCTGAGGGCCGTGCGCGAGCGTCCGCGGACAAGGCGAAGACCGACCTTGAACGACGCCGGACGCCGGGTCGTAGGCCGAGCTCCGGCTCATCCGCCAGAGCGCCACTCGACAGTGTGCAGGGCGTGCTCCAGCTGCAGCGGTCGATCGGCAACCAGGCCGTGTACCACCTGGTTGCCGGCGGCGTCCTGCAGACCAAGCTGAAGGTGGGCCCGGCGGGCGACAGCTACGAGCGGGAGGCCGACGCGGTGGCGGCCGAGGTCATGCGCAACCTCGAGCCGGCGGTCACCCCGGCCGAGGACGAGGAGGTGTCACAGGTCCGCCGGTCGGCTTTGGAGGGGGTCGTAGGCCCGGAAGGCGGTGCCCTCGGCGCCGACACCGAAGCGGGCATCGAGCGGCACCGGGGCGGCGGCTCGCCGCTACCCGCGCCCTTGCGGCGATCGATGGAAAGCTCGTTCGGCGCAGACTTCGGCGGTGTGCGGGTGCACACCGGCCCGGCGGCCGACGAGCTCAACCGCTCCCTCCAGTCGCGGGCGTTCACCGTTGGAGGAAACATCTTCTTCGCCCGGAATCAGTACCAGCCTCACGCCCGAGCGGGCCAGGAGCTGCTAGCGCACGAGCTCACCCACACCGTCCAACAGGGAGCGGTCCATCGGGACCGCGACGATTGCTGCTGACACCATCCAGCTCCACTCAGTCGGCAGAGCTCATCGATGTAGCGGGCTGACGAGCATATGTTCGTGCTTGTCGGGGGCACCCGGGAGATCTGCGTGCACCAGACCGTTCTCCAGCATGTCGATCTTTCTCGCTGCTGAGCCTTGACTGCAACTGTTGGCGCTGCCGGAAGCTGTCGCACCCTTCTCGTCGGCGCGGGGCCGCCGGCTGGTATTACACAGGTGTAGGCGTTGGGGGCGTCCCTGCACTGATGGCCTCTGCCGACGAAGCGTCCGGAAGCGGCACGTTCCGGATGGGCCGGGTTCGGCGCGGCCCGGCGTCGACGTGAGCGTTACCGGGCGCCGTAACGCCCGGTCCCGCCGGATATCGGGCGGGCTACGGGACAGACGAAAGCGAGCCCGTGCGTCGTGCCAACAGCGTGATGAGTGCGCGTTACCGGGCGGATCCTGACACTGCTTCCCGCGCTACATCCTGCATCGAGGGCTCCGCAGGCCGACTGTCTTCACTGCCAGGACTCGCGTACGGACCCATGGCTCGTCCTTGGACCGGCTGGTCTCGTGCCACTAAAGGCCGTGCGGATCGGCCAATAAACTTTCGTTGTCGCGCCCTATCATGGGCAGCATCGACAGACGAGTAAAGCGAATGCTGGCCAGGATAAGAGCGACGTAGACGACCAGCTGCACCGTGCGTACGGGACCATCCTGGTAATCAAATAGGAGACCTGCGATACCGGCCGCTGCAAGAAATCCGAACGCCCGAAGAGCCAGGAGCGCTTGTGCGACGATGCCGGGCCGGAGAGCCGCGACCACCAACGCACCTGCGGCGAGGACCGCACCCGCCGTGGTGATGGCCACGTAGAACGAGGTCCGGGCGGCCTCGCTAATGCCGGGGACCCTCGCCGCCCCGCCGCCGCGTATACCGCTCAGCGGGTCGCCCGCGGAGGTCACGTTGAGGTTCAACACCACGATGCCGCCGACCATCGCCACAAGCCAGTCCACCCACCAGGGAATGTCTTCCACCCAATGGACCAGCCGCCGCTCCGCCATGGCGATCATCGTGACAGAGTTTCGTACCTCCGTCTAGTGGGTCTCGACAAGCCCAGTGGACTGCAACCGCGTGACAGAGGTAGTGCATGTGCGCTTCCCGATGGTCCGGTTGTGCTGGGCTGGCAGCGCGAGAACGACGGGCCAATGGATGCGGCCAACTACGGACCCGCCGGCGAGGCGGACCGTCCCTAGCCGCCCGGGTACGGCACAAGCCCGGCGCTCGATAACGCGCTGGCGCTCGGGAGCCAGCGGGCGCGGGCCGGGCACCCGGAAATGCCGATTGGGTGCTCTCTCGCCGAACCCCTTCCGTCCGGCATCACCCCCTCCCGGCGTTTGGGCGGCACAGGAGGCCGACAAAGGAGCCAGTGGTCGCGGACGCAGATCATCACCGGGGAGCGGCTCCGATGTTCCGAAAGGTCGACTGCTTGAAGGCGGCCGAGCTGCTCACGAACCGCGCAAGACCTCGTAGCGCTGGGCTTGGGCGTCCTGATGCGGTACGAAGTGAGCATTGATCTTCAGGTGTACGCTCATTTATCGCATTGCCTGGCAGCAGCGTTGGTGGAAATCGCATTTCCTACGGAGGCCCTCCCGGGCTCAAGCCAATGAGATCTGAGCGCTGCACGCTGTGAACTCGCTGCTTGCCGGCTGAACTGGCGCTGGCACACGGCGATGCCTGCACCACAATGATGAACACTCCGCGATCTTCAATCTGGATCCGGGGCGGCCATCCGGCGGCTGGGTCATCAGTCGGTAGTTCGATCGCATCGACCGTCAAATTAAACACAACCAGGTACCCGTCGGGCTGATCGTAGTCCTCCGCATATCTAAACGCCTGACCTAGTCCTTTAGCAATGTAGCTTATGCCGTATCGGCCACCATCGAACAACTTTACCTCGAGAGGCAGCGGCTGGTCGGTTGGGTCCAGCAAGGTGATGTCCGCTCTCCCAGATGGGCTGGCAACCTGGGAGAAGGGGAAGTCAACGCCCTGCTCGAACAAGAACTGCCGCAGATCGCCGTCGTACACGGCTTCGCCGCGGGAGGAGTCAGTGGAGTATTCGGTCCACAAGCGCTCTTGCTCGAACCAGAGAACTCGCCGTCGGTACCGCTCGAACAGATACAGGAGATCCGTTTCAGCTGACAAACGCTCATCGAGGTGGTCGATGAGGGGCTCGACTGCGATGTCGTTGAAGTCGCGTACTTGCGAGTCGAAGTTCCTCTCGTGAGAGAAGCCATCGGGGACCATCCAGCCGGTCTCGGCGTTTCTGGCGGCACTTTCAAGCATCCACAGCACAACCTTACTGCGGCCAAGTTCTGTCGGCGGCCAGTGGACCTCGTGATAGGTCACTTCGGTGGATAGCCATACTTCAGGGTCGAGGCCGGGCTCAGACCGGCGGATCGATGCAAGCAGTCCGGAAAGCGCCGGTGTGGACTCAGCCCACTCGAGAAAGTATCTAGCATTGTACGGAAACGACTGATCGTCACTCTTGTACAACTGCCGGAATCGCTCCCTCAGCCGTGTCCGCACACCGACGTGATGCCTCACCGGAACCCGGAGATACTCTCGCCGAAGCCGTCCAACAGGTCGTTGACCGCCTCGGCTGTTCGGTGAACACCGGCGGTGCTGTCAATCAGATGAACGTGACAAGCACAAACCGGGCAGTAGCGATACACCTGGCACGCGACCTGAGCGACCTGCACCTGAAAGGGCGATTCACATGCAGGGCACTCGATATCTACCCAGAGGTGCGAGATGGCGTGGCCGAACGAACTCACGTTCGTGATCTTAGCAGTTGGGCGTGGGGTAGCCGTCAGGCAGCCTGGGTCAGGTGGAGTCGGCCATCACACTGGTCGAGGCTGGGACGGGCATAATCGCGATCCAATCGGTTCCGCCGGCAACGGAGGGGTATACGGGACGTGCCGGATCGCCCAGGATATGCCGCCGGACCCCATTGGACGAGACCGGTATCGCCGCCTCGGGGTCCGCTCGACGACCCCCCCGGCGTCGGGATCGCTCGCCGGCGTTTTGTCGAATGTGGCGTTTGCGTACAAAGTCGGGGGGAACGCCAACTATCCCCGGGCTGACACCGGGCAAGGTTGAGCGACGGGATGCTCGCGCCCGCGGTTCCTCGTGGGCGATCCGGAGGCGGCGAACGACGGCGCGCTCACAATGCCGGCGACCGGGCGTTCACCGAGCAGCTTCGCCACGCACATCGCCCCGGCGTCGTGATTTCGCCTCGGAACACCAGGAGAACCGTGCGCGCAGGTCGCTGGCGTAGCCAGTGCGGGTCGTGCCGGAGTAGAGGGCCAGGAACCCGCTGACGGCCGGACGGGTCTCGTCGGACAGCGGTGGGCTCGGAGGGACGAGTTGAGCGGTCGTGGCTGCCTGCATCGGGAACCTCCTTGTTGGGGACGTCCCAGCGCGCCCTGTCGAGCACGAGGAGCAAGCGCGAAGCTCGAGATCTTCGGCGTCCGGCGCGCCCCGTCGAGTTGTTCGCCCGCTGATGGAGGAGGAGCGCCATCTGGTCCGGGACGATCGGCCGCCGGCTGTCGACCGTGGTCGGCTTCTACCGGTTCGCGGTCATCGATGGCTACATCGCCGAGTCGCCCGCAGAGCATTTCCGTCGACCGAAGATCGACACCGAGTCGACGACCCTCGGTCCCGACCGCATGGAACTGGGCGCCTTCCGCGCCCAGGCGGCCGCTCGCTGCGGGGTCAGTTGATCATGCCCTGGCCTGCCTACTCGGCCTCCTCGGCCTGCGGGTCACCGAGGCGTGCTCCATCAACATCGAGCACTTGAGCAGCGAGCGCGGACATCGCACCGTGAGGATCATCGGCAAGGGAGGCAAGGCCGCCGTTATCCCTTGCCTCCCCGCGTTGGCCGGGCGATCGACCTGGCTGCCACGAGCGGACGAGCGGGCCGGTGCTGCTGTCCCGCTCCGGACAGCGCCTTGATCGCCACGGCGCCACCCGGATCGTGCGGCGGGTCGCCAAGAAGGCGGGGGTCTCCAAGAGGAGCTCGCCCTACTCTCTGCGCTACAGCCTCATCACCGCCGCCCTCGACTCCGGCGTACCGCTCCGTGACATCCAGATCGCTGCTCGTCATGCCGATCCCCGTACGACTACGCGCTCCGACCGGGCCCGCCACAACCTGGACGGGCATGCCAGCTACGTCGTTTCCGCATTCGGAGCCGGAAGGGCGTAACCGCCCCTCCCGACACTTGAGCACTTCCTCGTTCTTGCCGTCCGCTCGGAACAGACGCTTCGGCGCAGGCTCTAGACAGGCGAAAGTCCATTCCACCCCCTCGGTGGGAACTTCGGCAACCACTTGATCTAGCGAGATAGCGGTGCATCTCGGTGATCCAGGAAAAGTGACGCTCGGAGCGTCAGGCGGAGCCGGGACATGAGACTCAACTGCGTCTGTCGGCGCGCTTGGTGAAGAACCAGCCAGATGCCGCTGAAGGTAAGCAATAAGAGACCTACGCCCGCTGCGGTTCGAGACGTCACCGGCCACAATTGCCCGGGATGCACAGTGCCATTGTAAATGGCAGAGTAGATCCAAGCTGCCGAAAGCGCTACACGGCTTGCACCGAGAGCATGATATATGTCGGACAGGTTGGTATATTCTCGCTTGAGCTCGATCGTTCTTGGGTCTCCGGTGGACTCATCCAGGCAAGCCATGATGGCATCCCAATTGGCGTACCATCGCCGCGTATATGCATCCTTGATGGGCGCGGAACTCGATCCTGGAAGACACTCGCAGCCCGCGCCCCCCGAGGCGCAATCACTATTCCGCCACTCTTGGAGTCGCAATAATTGCAGTCGGTGCAACACGGCATTCACTGAGCGAACTTCCTTCGCTGACGATCTAGCCCGCGCCCGGCGCGCTGTCCCATGCCCAGGGATACGCGGGCCGGTGATCGAGTCGTGACCGAATAACGCTCCCTGATCATCCTACGCTGGCGGCAAGTGAGATGCGTCAGGATCTCGGCTCCGCGGTCGGTCGTCACAAACAAACCAAACACTCGATGCGGGCCATAGCGGCATAGTACAACTGATACAGTATGAAGCCGATCGGCACGCTGGACGCCAAGAGGCCAATCACGAGGCCAGTCGGCAAATCGCTGATAGCGCTCGGAATTGGTTGTTTCCAGGTAATCCAGAGCACGGCCTGGATGACCGCTACAGATAGGATAAAGAGCGAACCAGGGATGCTGTACCGCAATATCTGCCGTGCGGTGTCCACGTAAAATCTACCTCCTGCTGAGCGGTGGCACACCGAAGTGGTTTTCGAAACGACGGTCGCCGTCTGAATCCTTGAGTGAAGAAGCAAATTTGGTGCCCGAACGAGTCATCCAACAGAGCATAAATCATAGCGATGTTGCACGGCGACGCCAGCAGTATTCTAGGGCGAATCGTGGCCGTCGAGAAGATCCGTTCGGGACATCACGCGGTCGGTTGTCGGTTCCTGCTGGTGGGCTTTGACAAGATCCGGATCGCATGGTGTCGAGAGCCCCGGCGGTCACCCTGGGCAATGCAGGAGCGCCCAAGCCTGCCGACAGCCTCATCCGAAAATGCCGGCTACGCGCTTGAAGGAACCACTCAACCCCGCCCGATATCGTTTCTCGGTGACTTTATGGGCGGGGGTGTGAAGTCGAGCCTTCGACCTCGTGTCCCAAGAACATCCAGCCTCGCGTCGGCTCGACTTCCCCTGCGGCCGTTTGAGTCAGTTGAAGGGCAACAGCTCGACGTTGTAGTCCGAGAACCGACCATCGACCGTGATGAGCGTAAAGCCTTCGACCTGCGCCTGGGCGATGAGCATCCGATCGAAGGGATCGGAGTGATGGGCGGGCAGACGCCCGGCGGTGACGGCATGGGCTGGGGTTATGGAAAGGGTGTCGAAGTCGTTCGCCACCAAGGCGTCCACGATGTCGTCGGGTGCTTCGAGGCGGCCGGCGGCTCTCTTGATCTCGATCTCCCAGACGGTGGCCGCTGAGACGACGACCTCAGTCTCCGGGTCGGCGATGACGGTGGAGGCTCCTGCTGGTAGCGACGGGTCGTTGGCGAGCCACCAGAGAACGATGCGGGTATCGAGCAGAACCCTCATCCTGTCTCGCCGCGGAACGCAGCTTCGACGTCGGCGGGAAGGTCGTCGAAGTTGGCGTGGATGCGAACGCGACCCGCCCAGTAGCCGGGCCGGCGCGCTGCCGGGGGGCGAGGCGGGACGATGCGAGCGACCACGTGCCCAGCCCGCGCGATCTCGACCTCGTCGGTCTCTCCTGACTCCACTGCCGCCACCAATCGGGACAGGTTCGTCTTGGCGTCATGCATGTTCACTCGCATCACCAGATGCTAGCTATGTTAGCTAGGTTGGGAAGGGCATGTCGCCACGCGTGGCCGAGGCACATGCCGCGACGTTCGCGGTTCTGGGATACCCGACAGTCACCCGTATCGCCCGCACCCGTCGATCTGGGCGAGAAGAGTACCGAGCAGGTCGATGTCGGTGACGCGCTCGGGATTCCGGTTCTTGCACGTGGGAGCTCTCGGGTCGGATCCCGATCATCTGCACGGAACCGGCATGGTCGGCGCTCAGGTTCCGTAGCTTCTCGGGCCCGGAGTCCCGATCGGGCTTGTGGGTCGACAACACACGATCCTCGCGGTGCGGTCTCGTTCAGCGGGACCCGCCAAGTGCGAACACTCCCGGCATCGCGGTCAGCGACGCCGGGCGCGCAGGACGACGTCGGCGACGTGCGGGGTGTCGGGTGGCGGGTCGATGCGCGGCTCGACGGCGTGCAGCTCGACCGTGAAGTCGTCGCTGACCAGCCGGCTGAGGTCGTCGGCACGCGAAATAGTCCGCCGGGTCGAGGCCCTTTGACTTCATGTGCTCGCGGTGCTCGTCATCGAGGTCGTGGTAGACGGCGAGCAGCAGCCCGCCAGGACGCACCGTGCCGAGCAACTCCCGCACGGCGCTGTCACCGGCGGCCTTGGGCAGCGCCGGGTACTGCATCGAAACGAGGTCGAACGTGCGGGCCGCGAACGGCGTCTGCAGGGCGTCCCCGCAGAGCCACTCGACCGTGGCTCCGACCAGCTCGGCAGCCTCCCGGGCCCGGCCCAGGGCGACATCGGAGATGTCGATCGCAGTGACCGTCCAGCGGCGCCGAGCGAGCCAGATCGCGTCCGCGCCCTCGCCACAGCCGACGTCGAGCGCCCGGCCCGGGGTGAGGTCGGCGACCTCGGCGACGAGCCGCCCGTTGGGCCGCCCGCTCCACATCGCACCTTGGCGCTCGCTGTACCTCGTGTCCCACTCGGCGGACTGCGCCGCCGCGCCGAACCGCTGCTCGCCGTGTTTGTGCTCGTGCATGGTCCGCACGGTAGACCGCCTCCCCAATCGGCGACCGGGACGGCACGGGGGCGGCGCGACGACGTTGTATCCACCTCGCGGGCCGACCGCGCCCGTTCGTGGAAAGTGCCGACCCCGTCGTGCGACAGTTCATCGATGGAGGGGCCGACGGGCCGCTGCCGGTCTGGTGACGCCGAGTCTCGGAGGACGCGATGAAGATGAAGGGACAGCTGAACGTGAAGACCCCGGCCGAGTACATCGCCGCGGTGGACGACAAGCGCCGGTCCGACATAGCGGCCCTCGATGCGCTGATTCGCAAGCACGCGCCGAAGCTCGAGCCGGTCATCATGGGCGGCATGCTCGGCTACGGGCCGTTTCACTACCGGTATGCGAGCGGCCGCGAGGGCGACGCGTGCAAGCTCTCGATCGCCAGCAACGCCTCGTACATCTCGCTGTACTGCTTCGCCGCCGACGCGAACGGCTACGTCGCCGCGCGGTACGTCGACCGGCTTCCCAAGGCCAGCATCGGCAAGTCCTGCGTGCAGTTCAAGAAGCTCGCGGACCTCGACGAGAAGGCGCTCGTGGCGCTCATCAAGGAAACCGCGAAGATGGGCCTCGACGCCTGAGCCCGCGCGACGACGGGGGCGGCGGTCGTCCTCGGGCCGGCGGCCGAAATGCGGCGACTCGCGTGCGCCCCCTTCGCATCGGGCAAGAAATCACGCGTGCTGGCGATGAGTTCTCGACTCGCCGCCCGTCCAATCCCCGTGCCGCCGTGGTAGCGAGTGCAGGAGCGGCGACGTGACCTTCCGAGACCAAGGAGACGACCATGCGAGAACTCCTCGTCGACTTCATCACCTCCCTCGACGGCTACGCCTCGGCGGACGGCTGGCCGGGCTGGTGGGGTCTCCAAGGACCTGAGTACCTGGCGTGGCTCGGCGAGCAACCCGAGGTCACCTACCTGATGGGCTCGAAGACCTACCGGCTGATGTCGGGCTTCGCCGCGGGCGAGCCTTCCAGCAGGACAGGAAGAGTTCGCCGGCGACGAGGAGGCGTCGGTCGACGAGCTCACGCGGGCGTCGAAGGTGGTGTTCTCTGCGTCGCTCGAGGAGCCGCTGGCGTGGGCCAACTCCACGCTCGTGCGCGACGACGCGGTCGAAGCTGTCCGGGCGATGAAGGAGGATGGCTCGGGTCTCCTGAGCACGATCGGCAGCCTCAGCCTGTGTCGGTCGCTGCTGCGAGCCGGACTCGTCGATCGCTTCCGCGTGGTGATGTTCCCGGTGATCACCGGCGCCACGGGAGCAGAGCGCATCTACGACGGCTATCCCGACGTCGCCCTGGAGATGACCGACAGCCGCACCTTCGACGGGAGCATCCAGCTGGTCGAGTACCGGCCCCGCGTGCTCGAGCACCCACCGCTCGGAACCACGACCGGCTGAGTAATCGGTCGCGCCAGGTCCACACGCGGACCGTTCGATCTGTCCGCTCGTCGGGGCGGGCTCGGCGAGTCGGCGAGTATCAATGTCTCAGCCAGCCCGAGCTGGCGTCATCAACGAGGGCGTGGGTGCGATCGTGGCGGCCTCGCTTGCCTGGAAGGGACAGCCGGGCGCGGCCCGTTGACGCCCGGGGTCCGGTCATGGAGCGCCCCTGCGAGCTCCCGATACCGAAGCGATCGCGGGGACGACTCGCCAGCTGATTGCCGTCCTACGATCGCGGCGCACTCACGGGGCGTCATCCTCACCTCCCCGGACCGGCGTCAAAGCTTCGTGGCTGGGTATGCGGACCGGCCAGACGACCGGGGTCCCACAGGGGGAAGTTCACGCGCCAGGTCAAGTACCACGACAGGGTTCGCAACCGGCGTTCTCTCAACACAACGCCCCCTCCTACGACAGCATCCCGATGTAGTAGTCCAGATTGTGGTGCATGAACATGTTCTGCCCAGCAGGTGCCAGTCGAACGAGCCGTTCGACGGTCAATTTGTTCTCTTCGGCGGCGGACATGTCAATTCGGAGCGATTTCCCGGGAGCGCCATAGGTGAGCGGGCCGACGGCCACATAGCCGAGGGTCGTGCAGATGTTGCTGAACACACCCTTCAGCTCAGGACTGGCCTTGAGCGCCAACTGTACGGGGAGTGGGATTCCATGCATTGCGACGTGGGGCACGATGTCGTCGCCGAACTCCAAGCGGAAGACAGGGGTCCTGACGGACGACGCGAACGTCCCATCGCCAGGGAGCGGCGCCGCGTATGTATACGTCGCAGCCACCTCGATCCCTGCCTGCTCGAGCAACTTGGCCGCCAGGGCGGCAACCGCGCCGCCCTGGCTGTGGCCGGTGACGTAGAGCGGAGCGGTGAACCCTCCCGCCAGATCGGCGAGGATGTCGTCCCGGACGAGTCGTAGCTGATCCGCAAATCCGACATGGATCAATCCTGGCAGCCCCATGGCCGGCGCCAGGAGGGCGACGAAGTTCGCCAACCAATCCCGCACGCCGGTGGTGAAAGGGTCGCTGATCGTACCGGCGAATGCGACCACCGTCTTGTCCGGGTAACGGAGCACGCAACCGAAAGAGCTGGGAACGGGCCCGTGATCCTGGTACAGCCCTACTGCGGGATCACCGATCCCCGGCAGCTTGTCATCAGTCGGATTCTCGATGTACCTCGAAACGTTGCCGAGGAGTATACCCAATGACTTGTCCATGACGACCGAGCCTTTCCCGCGAGAGCCAGCCGAGCCGCACTCTAGCCTTCAGCGCTAAAGTCGCTAGCGGCCCGGCTAGTCGACCGCGCACCCACCGTCGGCGGCGAGCGATGCTGCCCCCGTGGGGTGGGAGTATCACCGCTGCAGCTCGGCGATGAGTGCCTTGCGGAGGTCGTCGTGCTGGCTCACGACGGTCAGGTCGGGATTGTTCTCGCGGGTCAGGAAGTCGAGCTTGATCTCGCGGCCGGTGAGAAGAAAGTCGTTGATGGCCACCGCATAGCTCCGGCCGACGTCGATGGCGGCGCCGTTCACCAACCAGCCGTCACCGCCCGGATTGCGGGTCACGTTCGCCACTTGCAGGTACCCCCCGGTACCGGCGTTGGCCCGGCCCTGGTCGAGCGTGCGCAGGAGCAGGGTGCCGCTCATCTGGGCCGACACGATCGTGTCGCCGAAGGGCAGCGTCCGGATGATGTCGTACTCGGTGACCTCGCCCGGCGGGATGACGTCGTCGATGCGGATGGAGCCGCTGTTGAAGATGGCCAGCTCCGTGCCCGGCGCGGCGTGGAGCATCCCGGCCGCGGTCACGTCCGTCAGCCGGGTCGGCATGTTCCGGACGCTCGCCTCCCGGCCGTCGAGCGGCTCGGTCGTCGTGGCGATCACCTTGGTGGGCTCGAAGCCCTGGGCCCGAAAGCCGTCGAAGGCGGCGGTGACCCAGCGCTGGACCGCCTGGGCGACGGTGGGTTCGTCGGCCAGGGCCGGCGTCACCCGCTCGAGCGTCGGCTCGTGGTCGAGCGTCTTGCTGGAGGTGTCGTAGCGCAGCCGGTGGACGTACACGGAGCGGGCGTTGGCGTCGGCCTTGGCGACCGGCGTGAAGTCGGGCCCCCGTTCCAGTTCGACGTTCTCGTGCTCGTGGCCTCCGAGGACGAGGTCGATCTCCGGCACCTGCTGCACGAGGTCGACGTCGCCTTCGAGGCTGAGGTGGGTGACGGCGATCAGGATGTCGACCTGGCCGCGGAGGGCGGCCACCTGCTCCTTGGCCACCTCCACCGGGTCGCGGTAGGCGACATAGGTCGCGGGATTCGAGCCCACCGTCAGGCCGAAGAGCCCGATGCGGACCTCCTTGCCGTCGTCGTTACGGGCGGTGAAGGTCACGTTGGGGGCGACGTTCGGGAACGGTTGGCCGTCGGCCTGGGCCACGTTGCTCGAGACCCAGGTGAACTTCGACTCGGCCAGCCGCAGGAGCAACTGCTCCTGCGACAGGTCGAACTCGTGGTTCCCGAAGGTGGCGTAGTCGAGCCCCAGGATGTTCATCACGTCGACCATCTGCCGGCCGGCCAAGCGCTGGCCGTCGACGGTGGCCGTGCTCAGGGCCGAGGGGTTCAGCAGATCTCCGGCCAGGACGGTGTAGGTGTTCGGGTTCTCCGCCTTCAGGTTCGCTCGCAGCGTCGCCACCCGGGCCAGTCCGCCCTCGGCGCCGCCGCTCACCGGGGTGAGCTCGTAGATGTCGTTCATCTGGATGATGGTGAGGGCGACGACCTCGCCGCCTCCGGACGGCGACGAGGACGGGTCGGCCGACTTCTCCTCGCTGCAGGCCGCCAGAACGGCCAGCGCCAAGGCGATCGCGAGCAGGGTGCAGCGGGCACGTACACGCATCCAGGTTCCTCCCGACGGCTCCAGCCCCAGCTGTCGGCGCGGACTCTACCGGCGCCGCGCCTTGCACATCCATGGTCGGCTCAGCGCCAGCGGGCCGCCAGCTCCGGCGTGCACACGGCCTGCTCGCCGGTATGCACTCCGAGATCCATGCTGGGCGGACTGGCGGGGCTCCCTCCCACCACGGTCGGCGGGCTCACGATGACACGCAGCTCCTCAGGCGACGCCATTGACGCCGCCATCACGTCACCGGCCAGTCGCTCCGACGTGGGATTCACCGGCATGCTGTCTTCGTCACGGGAGGTCGGAGCCGGCAGCCATTCGAACCGGCTGATGCCCACCTGGCGGGCGAAGCGTTCGAGGGTGGCCGTGTCCATCGGCCCTTCCAGGGCGCACGGCAGGCCGCCGAGGGGCTCGCCGGGATGGAAGATCGAGGGCGCCGCCTGCCAGTCCTCACCATCCTCCGGTGAGGCGTAGATCAGGACCTCCACCGTTCCCCGGAAGAGCGTCGGATCGACCCAGAACTCGCCCCTGGCCGCCTCGAGGCCTTCCGCTCCGGCGGCGGAGACGCCATGCTCCCCCAGAGGCACCAACTCGATAGTGCCCACCAACCGGGGGTGGGCGCTGAGACGCAGGACATCCACGTCGACGCCGACCTCGGCCAGCTCGTCCTGAAGCCGAGCGGACTCATCGAAGTCAGACGCCACCGTCACATGGATGCGCCCGTCGGCGAGCTGGGTCACCGCGAAGGCTGACGAGCGATGAGGCGCCAGGAGGCTGGGCGCCACCACGAGGGCCAGTGTCGCCACCATGAGGGCGACGACGACGAGGCGGGGCCGAAGGGTGGGCTTCGCCGGACCCGTCCGCCACCTCTTCAGGGAGGTTCGAGCGGGCGTGGGCGAGGTTGCGGTCACAGGCTCCACGCGGTCCCGCAGCTCGGTGAGCAGTCGCGCCTCGAAGCCACAGAGGTCCTCGGTCGTGGTCATCTTCCAGCCTCCTCGGCACTCATTCCGTTCATGGTCAGGGTCTTTGGTGCGGCGGCCCCTTCTGGTGCGTCGGCGCCGAGCGCCCGGCGCAACTTGGCCCGCCCCCGGCTCAGTCGCATTCGAGCGGTAACAGGGCGGAGCCCGAGAGCGTCCGCCGCCTCCTGCGGGGTCAATCCGTCGATGGCGACGAGGTCGAGCATCTCCCGCTCGCCCGGGGGCAGGGCCCGCAATGCGTCCCGCAACCGTGGCGCCACCCGCTCGGCGTCGATGCGGTCTCTCAGCCGCTGGTAGTCGTCGCCGTCGAGAAGGTCGCGCCCGGCCAACCGCTGGACGGCCTTCTGCTCCCGGGCTCGCCGGCGTACTGTGCCCGCATGCTGGTGGGCGGCGATGCCCAGGAGCCACGGCAGGGCGGCACCCCGCCGCCCGTCGAAGCGCGTCGCCGAAGCCATCGCCTCGACGAAGACCGAGGCGACGAGGTCGGCCGCCTCCTCCGGATTGGCGACTCGCCGGACGGCGAATGCGGTGATCCTCGCCACGTTGCGGCAGTACACGATCTCGAGGGCCGCCGTGTCGTGGCCGATGAGGGGCAGCAGCTCCTCGTCTGACCTCTGGTCCATGCCTGGTCCGCCTTTCCCGCGCTTCATATGACTGGTATTCGTCGAAGACCGCCTCGCGTCACGTCGAAAGCTCGCGATTTCCGCCCAGGGGCCGTCCTCGAGGGTCAGCCGGTGCGGGTATGGATGCTGCTGGCGGCGATGCTTTGGTTCGGCCCGCTCATGCCCACGACTCGGATCACCTCACCGACACGGAGCTCGTCGAGGGAGCTGACCCTCAGCACCGTGACCTCCGAGGCGTGGGCGTCCACGGTGACCATGCTGCCGTCGGGCTGGGAGAGGGTGAACGAGCTTCCGTCCACGCTGTCGACGATCCCGGCGACAGGAGGAGTGCCGTCCCATCCGCTCACGCCGGAAGGAATTCCAGGCGGGCCCTCGGTGGGCGGCGGCGGAGTGCTTCGGAGCCCACGCTGGTTGTCCTCGAAGGTCGTCCCCCCGTCGACGACCTGTCGAGCGACGAGGACCGACTCCGTGATCGGGCCCATCACGAGCACGTTGTCGCCGCCGCGCACGTCGGACACATCCCCGGCGGCGTGAAGCGTGAACCTGGTCGATGGCGAGACCATCACCGTCGTGACGCGCGCCGGCGGTTCGGCGACGCCCGACGAGCTCATCGTGATGGTCGAGCCCTGGACGCCGGTGATCCTGCCCACGGCCTCGGTTGGACTCGGTGCCGTTGGCTTGTCGGCGAGATTCGTCGCCACGAGGATGGCGGTGACGAGGGCGAGGCCGAAGACGGCTGCTCCGACGGCGATGGCGATCCCACGCCGGCGGGGACCAGGTCTGCGATTTCGACCGCCAATTGCCCGCTCCGCCATGATCTCGCCTCCGCTCGTCGGGCGAGGTCTGATGTCGCCGCCGCCGCCGGCGTGATCGTACCCTGCCACCCATCGTCGCTCAGCCCGGGGATCGGGCAACTCGCGTCAGCGCGCACCGCGAGCGAGTGGGTCAGCCTCCGGCAGCCCAGGGGCGGAGGCCCGCCCGGTACTCATCGTCACCGAAGTGCGGTATCGGCTCGCTCTTCTGAGTCTCGACCAGCTCGGTCGGCTCCGATTGACCAGGGATCTCAACGCCGACGAGCGCGCCTGTCTCGTCGACCCGCACAGTTACCGCCGGAATGTCCATGCACCAGTTCTACGCCGATTTCTCGCCCGTGCCTACGAATTCAAGGGAGAACCTTCAGCCGCCGGCCGGACGTGATCGGCGGAAGGTGTGAGGCCGAGCCGGCGTGTCCGATTCGATCACCTGCAAATCGTCCTCTTCTTCGCGGCCGGACCAGCCCACGCCTTTGGTAGCGAAGGTGGTCTTCACCTCAGGCGCCAGTTCGTCGTCGCGTTGGCCTTCGTCCGTCGGTTGGTCCTTGTCGGTCATGGTTCCCTCGTACCCGCTCGCCTGAGTGGCAACACGGACCGACGCTGCTACGCCGGACCTTGCCTCCTTCACCGCCGTCGCCCTCCACCACGACGGTGCGGAAGCGACGTTGCCGGGCGTGCTGGCCCTCGTGCTGCTCGTCATCCAGGCGGTCACTGGTGATGTTCGAGATGGTCGCCGGCATCGCCTACCTGACGATCGTCGTGTCGCGGCTCGTGGCGCTGACGGTGATGCGCCGGTGACCGGCTTGACCTACTCCTCGGAGGGGCGGGCGCCAGGCAGGTAGTCGCGGAATTCCTCCATCGCCTTCCACTCGGGCTCCGGTGGCTGATGGCCGGGAGCGGGAGCGAACACGGACAGCTGGTCGAGCACCATGCGGTGGATGTACCTCGGGCAATTGGGAAACGCGCGCACGACCGTGACGCGGATCACGGCCTGGGCGCCCTCCCACGTCGACAACAGCGGATCGGCGTCGGCCACGGACGCTGTCCCCTGCACCCGCAGCCGGTCCGGCTGGGCGAAGTTCACGAAGAGCAGGGCGACGCGGTCATTGACCACGATGTTGCCGAGCGAGCGAAACATGCCGTTGCCGTCGTAGGACGGGAAGGCGATCGTGCGCCGGTCGAGGCAGCGGACGAAGCCGGGCCGGCCGCCCTTGTACGACACGTCGGGCCATCCCTCGTCGTCCGCCGTCGCCAGGAAGAACATGGCGCTCGCCTCGATGAAGGCGACATCGCCGTCGGACAGGTCTGCGTGCACCGTGACCTGTTCCAGTCGGTCGGCGATGCGACGGCTGTCGAACCGGTCCTGAAACTTGCGGTGACCGTCGTTGTACATGGCGCCAACACTGCGCTGCCATCGCCACGGGCGCAAGGCCCTGTCACGCCGTCAGCGGTGTTGTGGGGACCCGTCGTACGTGTGCTCCTGACCGACCCCGACGTGGACCAGTCGCCTCTCGGGGTTTCTGGAAGCGGTCGCCCTCGGTCAAGTTATACTGCACGGTATGACTCACCGTGTCGGACCGAAGGGCCAGGTCGTGATCCCGAAGGAGCTGCGGGACGAACTCGGCATCGAGCCTGGTGACGAGGTCAGCTTCTGGCGCCACGACGATCACGTGGCCGTTCGCCCGGCCCGTCATCGCCGTCCGCTGCGGGGTCGGTTCGAAGGCTCGTCGCTCGTCGACGCCCTGGCCGCGGAACGAAAGGCGGACCGCGTGCGTGAATCCGAGCGATGACTGTCGTTCTCGACTCCTGGGCGGTCCTCCGCTACCTCGAGAACACCGAACCGATGGCGACGCTCGTGGCCGACCTTCTCGACGAGCACCGACCACTGATGTCGTGGATCAACCTCGGCGAGGTGCACTACGTGCTGCGTCGCACGCATGGTGAGGACGATGCCGTCGAGGCCGTGCGCGACCTTCGGAGTGTCATCGATGCCCGACTCCCGAATGAGCGCCTCGTCCTCGACGCCGCCCGCATCCAGGCCGACCATGCGATGGCCTACGCCGACGCCTTCGGTGCCGCACTCGCCATCGCCGAGGAGGCGACCTTGTGGACCGGGGATCCCGAGCTGCTCGTGGACGGTGCTCGCTGGCGCTGGCGGGACCTCCGTCGTCCCGACTGAACTAGGGCTCGCCCCGGGGCCTACGAGCGCGCCGGTCTCGTCGACCCGCACAGTTGCCGCCGGAATGTCCATGGACCATGTCGACGCCGTCGCTCGCCCCTGCCAACGGAATTCGCAGTCACATCCGTCAACCACCGGGTCTGGCGAATGCGGTTGGACACAATCTGGTGTCGTCGTGGCGGAGCACCGCTACCGTCGGGGATCCGAATGGCCGATGCGAAGAGCGGCGAATCCCGGTACGGCGTGACCCTGACCAACCTCGACCAGCCGCTGTTCGACGGGGCGGGGGCCACCAAGCGGGACCTGGTCGAGTACCTCGATGGGGTGGCCGACCGGATGCTGCCCGTTCTCGAGGACCGTCCCCTGTCGGTGATCCGGGTGCACCGGGGCCAGGAGGCGTTCATGCAGAAGAACGTGCCCAAGTACACCCCCGAGTGGGTCCCGACGGTGACCATGTGGGCGGAGAGCTCGAAGCGGGACGTGTCCTACGCCTTGTGCAACGACCGCCGCACGCTGCTGTGGTTCGCCAACCAGCGGGCGGTGGAGTACCACCCGACGCTGGTGCGGGTGGGACGTCCCGAGCACCCGACCCATCTTGTGCTCGACCTCGACCCGCCGGCGGCCGGCCCCGACGCGTTCGCGATGGCCGTGCGGGCTGCCCAGCTCGTCGGCCAGGCCCTGGCCGACGCCGGCCTCGAGGGGGCGGTCAAGACGAGCGGGGCCAAGGGTGTCCACGTGTTCGTCCCCATCGACGACCAGGTGTCCCTGGAGGACGCGGCCGCCGCCACCCGGGCCATCGCCGCCCGGGCCGCGGCGCTCGATCCCGAGGTGGCCACGACCGCCTTCATGAAGGAGGACCGGGGCGACAAGGTCTTCGTCGACGCCACCCGGGTGGGCGGGGCGACGGTGGTGGCCGCCTACAGCCCTCGGGTGCGACCCGGTACGCCCGTGTCCTTCCCCGTGGCCTGGGACGAGCTCGACGACGTGACGCCGGGGGACTTCACCGTGCACACCGCCCTCGACCACCTCGGGTCCCGGGACCCGTGGTCGGACCGGATGCCCGCCGCCCAGGGGCTTCCCGCGGGGCTCGTCGAGGAGGGCCACACCATCCCGGGTGGCCGGGTGCAGGCCATGCACGAGGGCAAACGCCGGGCCCGTGCCCGTCGTATTGAGTAGTGGTGCGTCAGGCAATGAACTGCGACGTCGGCGGCGTGCCTCCAAGAGTTGCCAGGCCCGCGTGCCCAGGGGCAGCCGACCTTCAAGCGGTGACTCGACTGGGCTGGTAACGCCTCGACTCCGTCCTGTCGCCGCTGTCCCTGATTCGCCGCTTACACGGGCCGTGGCCCGTTGCCACCGATGCGCTCGGCGAGCCATTCGCGCACGCCGAGCATGGTGGGGTGAATCTCCCGAGCGGCCGTCGTGTCGACTTCGACCGGGTTGCTATGGAGCCATCGCCACATGCGGGTGGTGTCCTCGCCGACGAAACGCTCGAACAGACGCCTGGGCATGGGGAAGGGGCGCGGTCGCCGTCCCGAGATTTCCCGCCACAACGAACGGCACTCACCCAACGACTTCATATCGGCGGCGACGGGCAGAGCCCGCCCGACGAACTCCTCAGGGTTCCGAAAGACGCCCGCCGCGACCGCGGCGAGGTCGTCCACGCCGACCCACGGCAACGGCCGGTCCCAGCCGACCAGTTTCGGCATGAGGTACCACGCCGAAACGCTGGGATAGAAGCCCTTGTCGGTCATGAGCTCCATGAACGCCATCGGCCTCAGGACGGTCACGGGCGCCCCTCGGTGGCGGGCGTGCTCTTCGACTTCGAGCTTCGCGTCCCACCACTGGTCGATGCCCGTCCTCCCCTGGCCCGGACCCGCCGACCCGTAGACGACGTGAGCGATGCCGGATTTCACTGCCGCGTCGACGACGTTCTTACCCTGGACGTCTCCATCTCGTGTCCAGAGATCATCGGCTTCTGCACGCTGTAGACACCGTGCGCACCGGCAAAAGCGGCGGCGAGGGACGCCTCATCGGACATGTCACCCTGGACGACATCGATGCCGGCCCCTCGCAGCGCCCGGGCCTTCTTGCTGTTTGCGTCTCGGTTCAGAGCCCGTACCCGCCAGCCGTCGCGCACCAGTCGCCGCGCCAGTGCTCCACCCTGGCGGCCGGTGGCGCCGGTCACGACGATCGTCCGGCCCCGATCCGCGGCGCTAGCCGTCATCTCCGGAGATTACGACGCTCTCAGGCCGCCGTGGCGGTCACCACCGTGGCCCGCCGATCTGGCCCTGTCGAGACGGTCGTCACGCCCGTGCGTCGTGGGCTGCCGACAGCGCCGCGCAGCGGCAGGCGCGAAATCAGCCGGAGGACGTGAGCGCTCGATCGGCCGGCATGGAGCGCCTTGCGGCTGTGGACATCGTCGGCCCAAGGGTGAGTTGGGACGCCGGAGGCGAGGGGTTGCGACCGCGGCATCCCTCCCGTATCTTTACAAGCATGTCCGAAGTAAAGAACCGTCGTCGAGGCACCTCTCGGATCAGCGCCAAGCACCAGATCACGATCCCGGTGGACGCGCTGCGAGCGGCGGGGCTCGAGGTGGGCGAGCGCGTCGTCGCCCACGCCGATGGCCCGGGCAGAGTCGTGCTCGAGCGGGAGACCGACATCGTCGACGAGTTCGCGGGAGCGCTCAGTGGCGCCTATAGCGCCGACGAGCTCGACGATCTTCGCGCCGAGTGGCGCTGATCCACCTCGACGCCGGGGTCCTGATCGGGTTCCTCGACGGACACGACGCCCATCACCTAGCCGCTCGCCGCAGCATCGCCGAGGCGCTCGATCGAGGAGACCGGCTGGCGATGGCCGCCTCCGCCTGGACCGAGTGCCTCGTCGCTCCCGCTCGACGCGGCGACGACGCCGTCGACCTAGTCCAGGATCTCCGCCGACGATTGCCAATCGACGTCGTTTCCCTCGATGTCGAAATCGCCACCGCCGCCGCCCGCTTACGGGCTCGGCATCGTTCGCTGCGGCTTCCAGATGCGCTCGTCATCGCCACGGCCACAGTCGCCGGTGCCGACGATCTCGTCACCACCGACCGTCGATGGCCGACCGCAAGCGCACTTCGCCTCCCAGCCACGCTGAGGACCCTGTGACCTTTTGACCGTCAACCCACAACG
>CAVXYA010000010.1:0-563118 GCA_963765955.1 uncultured Acidimicrobiia bacterium | reverse complement strand
CGTCGCCCGCTCTCATAAAAGTCCTGGTCAGTGCCTATTTCCTGGCTCTGATGAGAGGCCCGAAACGGGGTCCCAAAGCCGGCGTGACCTTGGCGTGACCTTAGGATTCGGGTCACGAGAGGGTCACGAGGGGTCGGAACGGGCAACGCCGGCCGCTCCCAGGCATCGTTGAGTGCCCTCATCTCCCCTGCTCCCGTACGATGACGCTGTGCCACGTGAGGCCCTCCTCGACCGGATCGTCATCGACCCGCAGATCTGCTTCGGCAAGCCGGTCGTTCGGGGCACCCGCATCTGGGTAGGCCTCGTGCTCGGCCTGCTCGCCGACGGAGGGACCACGGAGGGCGTCCTCGAGGAGTACCCCCAGCTGGTCACCGACGATGTGCACGCCTGCCTCGCCTACGGCTCCCTGCTGGCCACGGCCCGCTTCGTCGACGTGGCGTGAGGCTGAAGCTCGACGAGAACCTCGGCGCCACCTGGATCAACGGCCTCCGCGACCGCGGCCATGACGTCGACACCGTCTCCGACGAAGGGATGGGCGGGGCGTTCGACGCTGACGTGCTCGCTGCCGCCACCGGCGCGACCCGGGCCCTCGTCACGCTCGACCTCGACTTCTCCAACCCCTTCCGGTTCCCTCCGGAGGCGACGGCGGGGATCGTCGTACTGCGGGTCAGCGACCGCCCCGGCAGAGTCGAGTTGGAGGCCGTGCTGAAGCGATTGTGCACGGCCTTGGAGATTGGCGATCCCACGAGGCAGCTCTGGGTGGTCGACGCCCGGAGGGTGCGCCAGTTCGACCCGCCTACCTGACCCCGTCTCTACGACGGGTCCGATTGGGCGTATTCGCCGCCTGCCACCCCAACGTGCGGCCATGAAGGTGCGCCGCACACCATCTAGGGTCAGTTCGTGCCGACGAAGAGGGGCTCGTCCTCTCTCGGCGCGCGCATCACGGCGACGTTGCACAGCCCGCGCTGCTGGATCTGCTCGTGAAGCTTCTCCGGCGTGTCAGCCGTCAGCACCACCTCGTCGGTCGCCATCTCGATCGCTACGAACTTGCCGGGGTAGCGCTCGAGGTGAAAGTAGCGAGGCACCCAACCATGATGCCAGCCGGCGCCGCCGTCGGGCCCGGCGTGACCTAAACGTGACCTAACTCACGGTCACGGGGCGGTTCCAGCGGTCACTGCCGGACACTCGGACATAGCCTCTGACCAGGACTTTCGCGGATTCGGGGCAGGTCACGAAGCCCCCTCCGCTCAGCTTCCCAAGCTGAGAACGCGGGTTCGATTCCCGTCGCCCGCTCTCGACAGGTCCTGCGACGAAGCGCTTGGAAGCCGCCTTCGCATGAATGCAACGGAGTGCAGTCCGTCCTGTGCGCAAGTTCCGGGTGGCGCGGCGGACCTGGTTACCCCTGGAGGCGGAGCCGGGCCTCGCCGGTGAGGTTGTCGCGGGGATCGACGAGGATCGAGTAGACGCCGGTGGCGGGCAGCACGGTCGCCGCGATGTCGCCGTCGCCGTTGATGATGCAGCCGCTGGTGACCACCCGTCCTCCCGGCGCCAGCAGCTCGAGCACCCCGCAGTCGTTGGCCAGGTTCGTCGACACGACGTCGACCGACAGCGTCTGGCCCTCGGTGCCGGCGAACTCGAGCCGGGCCACGGCTCCCGGGGCGGCGACGGTGGCGGTCGCCTCCCCGCCCACCGCGATCGGCCCGACCTGGTCCGGCGTCGAGTACACCCGCAGCGTCGCCTCGCCCGTCAGCTCGTCGCGAGGATCGACGGCCACCGTGTACCGGCCGGACGACGGGAGCACCGTGCCGTCGATGTTGCCCGCCCCGTTGATGATGCAGCCGCTCACCAGCTCGCGATCCGTCGGCGTCCCGCAGCTCCAGCACCCCGCAGTCGTTGGGCAGCGTGCTCGACACCACGTCGACGAACAGGCGCTCGCCGCCCGTCCCGTCGAACGTGAGGCGGGCGACCTCCCCCGGCGTGGAGATCGCAACCCGCGCCTCGGGCCCGTTGGGCGTGACGCTGCCGGACAGGTCCGACGTGGTGAAGAGCCGGAGCCGGGCCTCGCCGGTGAGGTCGTCGCGGGGGTCGACGATCACTGCATACTGGCCCGTGTCGGGCAGGACGGTGCCGTCGATGTTGCCCCGCCCCTCGATGATGCAGCCGCTCGCCAGCTCGCGGTCGTCGGGGGCTCGCAGCTCGAGCACCCCGCAGTCGTTGGGCAGGGTGGACGAGACCACCTCCACGAAGACCCGCTGGCCGGCGGTGCCGGCGAAGGTGAGGCGGGCGGTGGCGCCCGGTTGGGCGATGGTGGCAGTGACCTCCCGGCCGTCGACCCGGAGGGCGCCGAGGAACGTCTGGCTGCCGAGGGCGGCGATGGCGAAGTCGGGCTGGCCGGTGATGGCCACGTCGAAGGTGCAGGCGGCCAGGGCTCGCCGGATCGGTCACGCCCCGCCGGCGGCAGAGGGCGTCGGCCGCAGCCCGTCCGGGGAGGTCGTCGAGCGTGACCTCCCGGTCGGGGAAGGTGCGGTCGGTGAAGGTGTCGGTGGTGACGCCCGGCCCGTAGGTGAAGAGCGATGTCGCCGGCGCCACCCGCCAGCTGTCGGCGAACGCCGGGTAGAGCTCGGCGAACGTGGGCCGGACGATCGGCTGGCCACCGCGGGGCCGGATGTCGTCGGACGAGTCGCCGTCGAAGTCGCCGAAGAGCCCCTCCTGGCGGCCGTCGCCCCGGCGGGCCTCGGCCGGCTGGGCGCTGACCCGGATCCCCCACGGGCCGATGGGCGTGACGGACACCGTCGAGCCGTCCGGCCAGCGCACGATGTGAACCTGTCCGGACCGGCCCGTGGACCAGCTCGACCGCGCCGCCGGCGGGCAGCGGCCCGGGCGCCACCGGCCGGCCGGCGAGGGTCACGACGACATCCCGCTGGGCGCCGGCCAGGCCGACCTCGACCCTGTCGCCGGCCACGTCCATGGCGGCCGCGGTGTTGACCGACGCCACCCGCGACCCGGCAGCCGGCTCCTGGCGGAGCTGAAGCTCGAAGCCGCCGGCGGGGTCGCGGAAGGCGATGTACTCGCCCACCGCCTGGAAGTCGTAGCGGACGCCGTCGAAGGTGACCAGATGCGGGTCGCCGTTGCTGTCGGCGCACCCCTGGCCCGAGCACTGGGGGTCGGTCGGCTGCTGGTCGGGCGGGAGGCACTCGCCCGTCGGCAGCGGGGTGTCGCCGTAGTGGCTGCGAGGGGGCATCCCGAGGGTTTCCCGCAGCCGGTTCTGGGCCCGGGTGGCGTTGACCTCGTTGGTCGGAAGCCCGCTGGGGCCGGCGGCGGTGACGCATGGCGAGTGGTCCTGGCCACCCCCGGCGTCCTCCGCCCCGTGGAAGAGCTCGTGGTAGAGCGACGTGCAGGGGTCGGCGTTGCCCCCGGTGCCGGCGTAGGGGTGGCGGTCGTCGGTGTTCCAGAACACGAAGATGTCGGTGGACGAGATGGCCCCTTCGTGGGTGGCGTCGCCGTTGGCCGGGATGATCCGCACGTTGACGCCGGGCGCCTCCAGGGCGGGGAGGATGCCCGCCGGGTCGCCTCCGGGACCGTGGAGGGTGGCGCTGCACCCGGCCCAGGCGTCGGCCAGGCTGGGGTCAACGACGATCACGGCCGCCACCGGGGAGGCGTGCACCACCCAGGCCGCAGCGACCGCCAGCAGGACGAGCACCGACGCCAGGGGAGCCGCCCGACCTGGTCGCGACGGCCGCCGCCGGCGGACCAGGGCGAACACGATGAGGAGGACGAACACCACCGCCACGCCGCCTGCCACCAGGCCCCACGGAGGTCCGTCCTCGTCGGAGCCAGTGTTCTCGGAGGGGGCGGCGGCGGTCGACGCCGCCGGGCACACCGGGACGGGGTTGTCGCCGCCGGTGACGGCGGGTGCGGCGTAGGTGACGTCGAGGGCCAACGGCTGCCCCTCCCGGACGGGGTAGAGCGAGCCGAGGGCGGCGGTAGTGGTGGACGGCGCCACCGTCTCCAAGGCGGTGCCCGTCGGTCCGAGGGGGACGACGCGCAGCGGCAGCTCGGCCGCCGCCCCCGGTTCGAGCGGGCGCAGGCCGCGGGCCACGAAGGCGTCGAGGCCGTCCTCGAAGGCGGCGTCGAACACGATCGGCTCCACCGCCGCGCCGGCCTGCTCCACCCGGGTCAGCACGACCGTGCCCAACGACGTGGTGGCCACCAGGCACGGCGCCCGGCCCTCGTTGGTGAGCACGACCACCGGCGCGGTCGGGTCGGAGGCCCGCACCGACGACCGACAGCTGCGAGGCGGCCGCGGCCTGGCGGGCGGCGGCGGGCCCGGCCTCAGCCGCCAGCCATCCGCAGAGGAGGACGAGCAGCCCGAGCGCGGCGGCCATCCGTCCCCTGCCCCGTCCGACCCCCGTCACCCGGCCGATGGTAGGCGGCGACCCCACCCGCGGTGGCTCTAGAGATGAGGGCTGGGGCATTCCCGGGCCTCGTTCCTTTAGGAGCCACCGACCACGATGCGGCCTCGCTGGCGCGGGCAGCCGTCATGCCGTACCTCCCTGTGGATTGGTGCGCTGGAGCGCGGCCCTGGTGAGCGCCCTGCCGCTTCCAGGCGATTTGGACTGAGTCGATCGATAGCATCGCCAGCGGACGGGGGGCGGACAACCCTCACGACGGGAGAGGAAGCTCTTCATGCGAGCAGTCTGGACGCGTCGCTTCTTGGCGTCGCTGGTGGCCGTGTTGCTCCTGCCGGTTTGGTCGACGCCTGCTCCGGCGGACGCCGGCCAGCCGGGAGACATCGTGAGCTCCTCGCCGACGGTGTTCACGATGGACCCACTTCTGCGCCTGCCGATGCCAGGTGTGAGGGCGACCAAGGTTCTCTACCGCTCCACCAACGGCACCGGGAGCCCGAACGTCGTGTCGGGGACGATTCTGGTCCCCGTCCTTCCCTACCTCGCGGGCGGAAAGCGGCCCCTCGTCAGTTACGCGGTGGGGACACAGGGCCTGGGCGACAAGTGCGCGCCGTCCAATCAGATGGCGGCCGGCACCGAGACAGAGGCGGGGATCATCCAGGGCATGTTGCTCCAAGGGTGGGCAGTGGCCGTGACCGACTATGAGGGTCTCGGCACCCCCGGACAACACACCTACGTGGTGGGCCCGAGTCTGGGCCACGCCGTCCTCGACGTCGCCCGGGCCGCCTTGCGGCTCCCCGGCACCGGGTTGACCGGCGACACACCCCTGGCCATCTGGGGGTATTCGGAGGGTGGGGCGGCTTCGAGTTGGGCCGCCGAGCTCCAGCCGACCTATGCCCCGGAGCTCCGGTTGCGCGGTGTCGCCACCGGCGGCGTACCCGCCGACGTGGTGGCGACGGCGAGGAACCTGGACGGGGGGCCATTCTTCGGCTTCGGCGTGGCCGCGTTGATCGGTTTGGACGCTGCCCATCCCGAGCTTCATCTGTCGAACTACCTGAACGCGACGGGCCAACAACTGGTGGCGGCCCATCAGGACGCTTGCCTGGGCGGCCTGGTCGTGGGGTTCGCCTTGAACCGCTATCGCAACATCACCACCACCGATGTCCTGGCCCTGCCCGATTGGCAGGCCGCCTTCGGCGAGAGCCGCCTGGGCGCGGTCGCCCCGCGCGTCCCGATCCTGCAATATCACGGCCTGGTCGACGAGGTCATCCCGTACGCAGTCGGCCGGAACCTGCGCAACGAGTGGTGCAGCAAAGGCGCAACCGTCCAGTTCGACAGCTATTTCGCCGAGCACGCAAGCGGGGTCCTGCTGGGCGCCCCAGCCGCAATGGCCTGGCTTACCGGTCGCATCGCCGGGGTGCCCGCGCCGAACAACTGTTCCACTCCATAACCTTGCGTTCTGCGATCACGGTGATGGAGCCCCAGGCCGGAGCCTCCGAACCTCCCCCTCCCCCCCGACGGTCGCGTTCCCGGCGCGTGGTGCTCGTTCCCGCCAGACCTGCTCGCGCCGCAGGGTGAGCAGGACGCGAACCACCACCGCGTGCATCAGGCAGCGGTGGGCGAGCTGCTGGAGGGGGAGTGTCCACAGAGCCCGCAGGCTGTCGCCGTCGAGGCGCAGCATGTAGGCGCCGAGGGCGAACTGGGTGACGGTGACCACAGCCAAGCCGAGCAGGCGACCGGGTCGGCCCAGCACGAGCCCGGAAACGGCGTAGACATCGATCGCCGGGGCGAGAAGAGGCAAGACGACCTGGTAGGCGAGCATAAAGGGCAGGCCGCGCCGACCCAACGGGCACCCTTGGCCCATTGACCCCCGGTGTCTCCACATGCACCGATAGGTACCGTCGGTCCAGCGTTGACGCTGACGCCAAAGAGATCGCAGGTCGGCCGGTGTCTCCGTCCACGCCCGGGCGCCATCCCGATAGACAACGGCCCAACCGGCTCGGCCGATGGCCATCGTGATGTCCGTGTCCTCCGCCAACGTCTCGTCACTGAACCCGCCCACCTGGGCCAGAGCTCGGCGGCGGAAGGCACCGACCGCTCCCGGGACGGTGGGCATGCAGCGCAACACGTCGAAGGCGCGCCGGTCGGCGTTGTAGGCCACGACGTACTCGAGATGCTGCCAGCGCCCCAATCGGCCGGTGCGGTTGCCGACTTTGGTGTTGCCGGCCACTGCGCCAACGCGTCTCATCGGCGAACGACTCGACGAGGCGCAGCAGCGTGTCCGGCTCGAACACTGTGTCGGCATCCACCGTGACCACGACTTCGCCCGAGCAGGCGCCGATCCCGGCGTTCAGCGCTCGGGCCTTTCCGGTGTTCGCCTGGCGGATGAGCCAGACATTGGCCAGGCCCAGTGCCTCGACGATGTCGCCCGTCAGGTCGGCGGAGCCGTCGTCGACGACGCCCACCTCGAAGCGCGGGTAGTTGCTGGCGGCGAGCGAACGGACGCAGGCGGCGATCCCGGCCGCTTCGTTGTATGCGGGCACGACGATGGACACCGCCGGGAGGCACGAGCCGGGAATCTCGGGAATGACCTGGCGGGCGACGTGACGGGGGGCGGTCAGGGCAACCAGAACGGCGCGACCTACGACAAGGATGATCACCGGCGGGACGCACCAGCCGGCCACGTTGAAGAAGACCTCCGTTGTCGCTCCCTTGGTAGAGACCGGACCTACGATTGGCGTTCTGCGAACGGAGCGCTTGCATGAATGCACGGGTCGGAGCGAGGGTCAGCTCCGTGTCGTCGCCGCAACCGCGTCCTTGAGTCACCGGCGCGCCGGCTGCTCGGCGTGAAGGAGACGGGGCTCGGCCCGCTCCCGGAAGACCTCCGAGGGCGCCGGGCCGTTGTTACCGGCGCGGCCAGCGGTATCGGGCGAGGGATCGCGGCTCGCCTCGTGCGCTGCGGGGCGTTGGTGGTGGCCGTCGACTCCGACAAGGAGACCTTGCGAGCGACGGCATCGGCGCTCGGCTGCGATGCCGTGGTGGGTGATCTCTCCCGCCTGGACACCGCCACGTTGGCCGACGAGCTCAACGCCTCGTATGGCCCCATCGAGCTCATCGTCAACAATGTCGGGATCTCCACGCCTCACCGCTTTCTCGACCTACAGGAATCCGATTTCGACCGCGTCCTGCACACCAATCTTCGGGGTCCATGGTTCTTCACCCGCCGTTTGGTAGAGCGGCTGGTCGCGGACGACCGTCCGGGGTCGATCGTGTTCATCTCCTCCCTCCACGACACGATCCTGCGGCTCCAGCCCCACTACAGCACCACCAAAGCAGCTGTGGCCATGCTGACCAAGGAGCTGGCCCACGAGGTCGGATGCCATGGCATCCGGGTGAACGCGGTGTCCCCTGGCTCGATTCGATCGGCCGCCAACCCCCAGCCGATCGTCGCCGATCCCGCCATCAGCCGACTGATACCCGTCGGGCGCAGCGGGGAGCCCGATGACGTGGCCAAGGTCGTCACCGTGCTGCTCAGCGACGCGTGGTCCGGTTACGTCACGGGTGCCAACATCCCGGTCGACGGCGGCCTTGCTCTGCACTCCTGGCTGATGGACCCGTAGTCATCTTTCGCAGCTTTCACGTCTAACCAACAATTCCGATAGATTCAGTTGGGAATGACCGAGCTCGTCATCGTCGCCGTGGCCGGGTTCCTGGCGTCGTTCGTCGACGGCGCCCTCGGGATGGGGTTCGGTCCCACGTCCTCGAGCATCCTCTTCGCCACCGGCCTCTCCCCGGCCGCCGTGTCCACCACCGTGAACCTGGCCAAGGTGGCAACCGGATTGTCGGCGGCCCTGGCCCACTGGCGCTTCGGCAACATCGACCGGCGCCTCGTCCTCACGCTGGCCATCCCCGGCTCGCTCGGAGCGCTGGTGGGCGTCACCATCCTCGCCAGTGTCGACGGCGACCAGCTCCGGCCCATCCTCGCCGTGCTCCTGATCCTCGTCGCGTTGAGGATGCTCGCCCGGTTCAGCATCGTGCTGCGGTCGGCGGCGAGCAGCCGCGACGACGGTCAGTTGGACTTCGACAGGCGTGCTACGAGCGTCGCCGCGGCCACTGGCGGGATCACCAACGGGCTCGTCGGCGCATGGGGCCCGGTGGTGACCCCCTTCCTGCTCCACCGCGGCGTCGCCCCCCGATTCGCCATCGGCTCGGTGAACACGGCCGAGGTGGCGGTGGCCATCGTGGCGTCGGGCTCCCTCCTCGCCTCCGTCGGGGGCAGCGGTATCGACCCGGCGACCGTGTTGGCGATGCTGGTCGGAGGCGTCATCGCCAGCCCCATCGCCGCCTGGTCGATCCGCTTCCTTCCGGCGCGTGCCATCGGGCTGGCCGTCGCCGCGCTCCTCCTGGTCACCAACCTGCGCGAGCTGGCGGGGTGGGCCGAAGTCGGCGCCCTCCGCTGGCTGGCCTACGGCGCGGTCGCCCTCGCGGTTGCGGGCGCCGCCCTCCGGCCCCGCCGGGCGGAACGCCGAAGGCTCGCCCCCGCACCCACGGGAGTCCTCGGGTCCGGCTTAATGGTCCCGGCGGCGGGGGGTGGCGAAGGCGAGGTTGAGGCAACCGGCGATGGCCAGGCCCAGGCCCGCCCCGCAGATCACGTCCAGCGGGTTGTGGGCGCCGACGTAGACACGCCCGACCATGACCAAGCCCACGAGGACCCAGGGCACCACCTTCCAACGACCGGGAAGGTAGGGGGCGACGAGGCCGGCGATGGCCGTAACCAGCACCGCGTGGCCCGACACGAAGCTCTCCCCGACGACTTCGACATCTCCCCGCAGGTGGACGTCGGAGCCGATCGACGTCGTCGGTCGCTCCCGGGTGACGACGGCTTTCACCGCCCGTTCGAGGACGAGCTTGGACGCGGTGGCGAGCAGGATCATCACCGCCAGGCGGAACCGTCGGGCGGCGGCGGCGATGAGGGCAACGAGGGGGCCGGCCAAGAGCGCGCCCACCTGCTGGAACGGCCACAGCACCGGGTACAGCGCTCCCGGCAGGTCGTTGATGGCACGGAACACCGACTCCTCGGCGCCGGAGACCGAGCTGTCGCCTACCGCGATCATCCCGACGACGAGCGCCGCCAGGCCAGCGGCGGCGGAGAGCGCGTCGATCGGGCGCCGCTCCCATCGGATGTCGTTCGGGACCGGCCCGTCGTCCACAGGACGCCTCCTCGCCGGAACATGCCGTCCTGATCCTACGGACGCCCGGGACCGCCCGCTCACCCCCTGACACCCCGGCCTTTCGCGGTGAGAGACTTGTCCCGAGCCAGGGGAGAGGAGGTTTCGCTCATGGGCACCCGCGGACGGGCGGCGTGGCCCGCCGTCGTCGCGGTGGCCGCGCTCGCCCTGCTGGCCGCGTGCACCTCCCCGTCGGCCAGGCCAACCTCCACCCCACCGCCAGTCGGCGACGCCATCACGGTGGGGTCGTTCGACTTTGCCGAGAGCCGGCTGCTGGCGGAGATGTACAGCCAGGCTCTGGAGTCAGGTGGCTACCAGGTGCGGCGGGCGTTCAACCTGGGACCCCGTGAGTTCGTGGCTCCCGCCCTCGCCCGCGGCCTCATCGACCTTGTCCCCGAGTACGCCGGCACCGCCGTGCGGTTCCTCAACTTGGGGACGGCCCAGCCCGGGGCGAGCCTGGCCGAGACCACCGACGCCCTGGTCCGGGCCCTGAGCGGGATGGACGTGGCCGTCCTGGCGTCGGCACCCGCGCAGGACGCCAACACCTTCGTCGTTAGCCGCCAGACGGCGGAGCGCCACGGGCTGCGCACGCTCAGCGACCTGGCCCCGGTCGCATCCGAGCTCACGTTCGGCGGTCCCCCGGAGTGCTCGACCCGGCCCCTATGCCTGGTGGGCCTGGACGAGGTGTACCGCATCCGGTTCAAGGAGGTCGTGTCCCTCGATGTCGGCGGGCCGTTGACCCGTCAGGCTTTGCGCCACGGTGTGGTCGATGTGGTGCTCCTCTTCACGACCGATCCCGGCATCGCCAGCGAGGGCTTCGTCGAGCTGGCCGACGACCGGGGCCTGCAGCCGGCGGAGAACGTCACGCCGCTGGTCCGCACCCAGGCCATCGAACGGGCCGGCCCCCGGCTGGTGGCGCTGGTCGACGCCGTCTCCGCCCACCTGTCGACCGACGACCTGCGGCGAGTCAACGGGCTCGTCACCGATGGCGCCGAGCCGGGCGCGGTCGCCGCCTCCTGGCTGAGAGAAGAGGGTCTGGTGTGATCGCTCCCCTCCCAGGCACGACGGCCGGTGAGCCGCCGCCGGGAACGCAACCGGACGTCCTTCCCCAGAGCGTGGAGCGCCGGCGCCGGCGCCGGCGACCGTCAGGGGCGCCGCCGCCCCTGCCCCGGCACATCGGCGCCACGGGGAAGGGCCTACTGGCGTGCTCGGTCGCCCTGCTGTCGTGGTCGGTGGTCATGGCCGAGTCGGAATGGGCCCGTCGCGTTACCGACCAGACCGACGCGGCCGTGCTCCGCCAGATCGCCCGCCTCCGCACCGACTGGCTGTCCGACCGTCTCACCGCGGTCCACCTCGTCGGGTCGGGCTGGACGATCACCACGGTCGCCGCCGGGCTGATCCTCGTCATGATCGCCTTCCGTCGCTGGCGGCACCTCTTCACGTTTCTCGGTAGCGTCGTCCTGCTCGAGATCATCGGCGGCATCCTGTACGAGAGTGTCGCCCGACCCCGGCCCTTCGACGTGACGATCATCGGTCGGTGGGGCGGCTTCTCCATGCCGGCACCACCCGTGGCCGTGATCACCATCATCGGGATCGGTTTCGTCTACGCCGCCGTGCTCGCCGGTCGCGCCCGGCAGATCGCCAAGTGGGTTCTGGCCGCAGTGGTGATCCTCTTTGCCGGCGCCGAGCTGTACCTGGGCGTCTACCACCCGTCCGACATCCTGGTGGCGGTGGCCGTGGCGGTGGCCCTTCCCGTCTGCGCCTTCCGCTTCTTCACCCCCAACGAGGTGTTCCCCGTCACCTACCGGAGGGGCAAGACCGCCCACCTCGACGTCGGCGGTCGCCGGGGCGAGGCCCTCCGGCGAGCAGTGCTGGACCAGCTCGGGCTCACCGTGATCGAGGTCACGCCGGTAGGCCTGGCCGGCTCCGGCGGGTCGACGCCCCTCCGCCTGACGGTGGCGGGCGAGCCCGACACCTTCCTGTTCGGAAAGCTCTACGCCATGAGCCACGTGCGGGCCGACCGGTGGTACAAGCTCGGCCGCACCATCCTCTACGGGCGGCTGGAGGACGAGGCCCCGTTCCAGTCCGTGCGCCGGCTCGTCCAGTACGAGGACTACGCCGCCCGCCTCCTGCGCGACATCGGGATCCCGACCGCGGCGCCGTTCGGGATCGTCGAGATCACGCCCGAGCGGGAGTACCTGCTGTTGACGGAGTTCTTCGACGGGGCCCAGGAGATCGGTGACGCAGTCGTCGACGACGACGTGATCGACCAGGGCCTGACGATCGTCCGCCGGCTGTGGGACGCCGGTCTGGCCCACCGAGACATCAAGCCCGCCAACCTCCTCGTGCGGGACGGCCAGGTGCTGCTCATCGACGTCTTCTTCGTCCAGGTCCGTCCCTCGCCCTGGCGCCAGGCCGTCGACCTGGCCAACATGATGCTCGTCCTGGCGGTGAGGTCCGACGCCGAGCGGGTGTACCAACGGGCGCTTCGCCTGTTCACCCCCGACGACGTGGCGGAGGCCTTCGCCGCCGCCCGGGGCGTCGCCAGCCCGTCGCAGCTGCGGACGGTGATGAAGCAGGATGGGCGTGATCTCCTCGCCCAGTTCCGGTCCCTGGCGCCCGAGAGGCGACCGATCGCCCTGCAGCGCTGGAGCGTCAGGCGAGTGGTGCTGGCACTGGCGGTGTTGGCCGGTGCCTTCGTCGCTTTCCAGGCGGCCTCCGATCTGTTCCTGCCGGCCCACAACCTGGGCGTGGCGGGAGTTCCGAGATGCGGAACCGGCGAGGTGATGGTCCTCATGGCTCAGGCCGTGCCCTCGGCCGCCGCCGTGCCCTGCATCGAGTCCCTTCCCGCGGGCTGGGACGTGGACGGATCTCACGTCCGCCGCGGCCGGGCCACCTTCTGGCTCGACTCCGACATCGGGGGAAACCGGTCGGTGGAGGTGTCGCTCCTCCGCCCCGAGGATTGCTCCGTCACGGATGCCATCGAGGTGCCCAGCGACGAGATCGGGATGCGCCGGTTCGAGCAGCCGGAGCAGCTGCCGCCGAACCTGCGCAGCTCCCGTCTCTACCTCCTCCCCGGCGGATGCATCAGGTACCGCTTCGACTTCGACGGCCCCGCCACCGCGGCCCTGATGTTCGACGCCGACCGCGCCCTGTCCTCGCAAACCCGGGCCGAGTTGGTCGCCGAGATCCGGGACCGCAACGGGCTGCGCCTGTGTGGGGCGGGAGCGGCCTGCCCCGGCGGGACATGACGACGCAGCCGCCGGCAGAGGCGCCGGCCGGCGCGGCCGGGCGCCGGGGAACGGTGTGGCGGGTGGGCCGGGTCGTGCTGTCGGTGGGGCTGGCGGTCGCCATCTTCGTCTACGTCCTCGGCCACGCGGCCGACTTCTCCGACGTCCGGTCCGAGATCGCGGCCATGACCGGACTGGAGCTGGCCACGCTCGGCCTGTGCGCGGTCTGGAATCTGGCGACCTACTGGCTGGTGATGGTGGCGGCCACGCCGGGGCTCACCTACGGCCAGGCCATGGTGCTCACCCAGTCGTCCACAGCGGTGGCGAACACCGTCCCGGGGGGCTCGGCTGTCGCCATCGGCCTGACCTACGCCATGCTGGGGCTCCTGGGGCTTCTCCAAGTCCCGCAGCACGATCTCGGTCGTGGTCTCCGGGCTGTGGAACAACTTCGCCAAGCTGGCCCTGCCCGTGGTGGCGTTGGCCGTGCTCGCCCTGCGGGGCGCGGCCAGTCCGGGGAGGATCACGGCCGGCCTGCTGGGCATCGCCGCCCTCGTGGCCGCGGTCGTGGTGTTCGCCCTCGTGCTGCGGCGGGAGGAATTCGCCCGCCGGGCGGGCGATGCCGCCGCCCGCGCCCTGTCGAGAGTGCGGCGGGTCCTCGGGCGGGGACCGGTGGAGGGGTGGGGCGACGCCACTACCAAGTTCCGCAATCGGACCATCGGCCTCGTCCGCCACGCATGGATCCGGCTGACCATCACCACCCTCGTCAGCCACGTCTCGCTGTTCCTCGTGCTGCTGATGACCCTGCGCCACATCGGCGTCTCCAACGACGAGGTCCACTGGGCCGAGGTCCTCGCCGCCTTCGCCTTCGTCCGCCTGCTGACGGCCATACCGCTGACCCCCGGCGGCCTCGGCGTGGTCGAGCTGGCCCTGATCGCCGGCCTCACCTCGGCCGGCGGTGACCGGGCCCAGGTGGTGGCCGCCGTGCTCGTCTATCGGGTGCTCACGTTCGTCGTCCCTATCCCCTTCGGCCTGGCCACGTACCTGTTCTGGCGCAGGAACACGTCGTGGCGGGACTCGGCGCCACCCCTCGACCCGGCGCTGACGCCGGCGACCCCTGCGATTTCGTGAGCCCAGCCGGCTCGTGAGCTCGGTCGCCCGCCCGCCGGTCCCCAGCTCCCTGGCCTCGGCCCGGCCCTAGCTCAGGAGCCGACACCACCCCGTGCTGTTGAACCACCGCCGCGCGTTGCGCCTGGTGATCGGCCTGTTGGCGGCCACCGTGGCCGTCTTCCTGCTGGTGGCGGCGGACACCGGCGACGGCCCCGTGCAGGACGTCGACGACGCCTTCCTCCGGCTCATGGAAGACATCCGCTTCACCCCGTTCGTGTGGCTGGCCAAGGCCATGGCGTTCCTCGGGGGCGTCTGGGTGAACTGGCCGCTACGGGTCCTCGCAGTCCTCCTGCTCGTGGCCAGACGACGATGGCTCCAACTGGGGGCGTTCGCCCTGGCGGTGACAACGTCCGAGCTCATGATCGGGTCGATGAAGGAGCTCTACGCCCGCCCCCGACCCCCGGGAAGCCTCATCGGCACGACCGGGTTCTCCTTCCCGTCGGGCCATGCCATTGCCGGCACGGTCACTGTGGTGGGGCTGGTGGTCTGCTTCCTGCCGCCCGGGCCGAAGCGATGGACATGGGAGCTGCGTGCGGCCTTGTTCGCCGGCGTGATGGCCCTCAGCCGCACCTACCTGGCGGCCCACTGGCTGTCCGACGTGGTCGGCGGCACCCTCCTCGGCGCCACCCTGGCCATCGGGTGGCCGGCGGTTCTGGTGGAGCTACGGGAGCGGCTGACGCAACGCCGCCCGGCGGGCGTCGACCCAACGGGCCGACCGCCGCCGGCGGGGCAGGATGTGGCCCGGCCGCGCCAGGAGTCGCCTCCGTGAGACGGGAGCCCTCGGTGCGGGCCACGAGGTGGGAGGGATCCGGGGTAAGGATGCACGCCTGCGGCCGGCCGGAGCCACTCGAGGTGATGGCCGCGGCATGCGGCGTCTGATGCAGCCGGCACCGGGTAGGAGTCGCCACACATGAGCGAGGCGAATGGTCCGGCCGGCCCGCAGGAGAAGCTTAAGACCTACCGGGCCAAGCGCGACTTCTCGGTCACCGCCGAACCGGCCGGGGAGGCGTCCACCAAGGGGTCGGGGCGGTTCGTGGTCCAGCGCCACCGGGCCCGGCGCCTCCACTACGACTTCCGGCTGGAGGTGGACGGGGTGCTGGCCAGCTGGGCCGTCCCCAAGGGCCCGACGCTCGACCCCAAGGCCCGCCAGCTGGCCGTCCACGTGGAGGACCACCCCATCGAGTACTTCGACTTCGAGGGCGTCATCCCCAAGGGCGAGTACGGCGGGGGCGACGTCATCGTCTGGGACTGGGGGACGTGGCGGCCGGCCGGGGCGAAGTACGACGACCCGGCGGCAGCCATCGAGAAGGGGGAGCTCCATCTCGACCTCCAGGGCGAGAAGCTGGCCGGGCGCTTCGTGCTCATCCGCCGCGACAAGGAGCGGTCGGCCAAGGAGCAGTGGCTGCTGCTGCACAAGAACGACGACCACGCCCAGCCCGGCTGGGACCCGGAGGACCACCCGCGGTCGGTCAAGTCCGGGCGCACCAACGACGAGGTGGCGGCCGCGCCCGACGTCCTGTGGCGGAGCGACCTGCCGGCGGCGGAGGCCGCCATCCGCCTCGACGGAGGGCCTCGACCCACGTGGGCCGGTCCGACTGACGATGAGCTGGCCGCCCTGGAGGCGCTGGGCAAGGCCGGCACGTGGCTCATCCAGGGCCGGGACCTGAAGCTCACCAACCTGGACAAGGTGCTCTTCCCGGCCCGGGAGGGGGAGGCGCCGGTGACCAAGCGCGACCTGATCCGCTACCACGCCCTGATCGCCCCCTTCATGCTCCCCTACCTGCACGACCGCCCGGTGAACCTGCTCCGGTTCCCGGACGGGGCCGACAAGCCTGGCTTCTGGCACAAGGAGGTGCCTGGCCACGCCCCCGAGTGGCTGACCAAGTGGCACAACGACGAGGCCGACCCGGGCGAGACCGAGTGGTACTCGGTGGTCGACAGCGTGCCCGCCCTGGTGTGGATGGCCAACTTCGGGGCCCTGGAGCTGAGCGCCTGGACGTCACGGCTCCCCGACGTGCACCAGCCCACGTGGGCCCTCATCGACATCGACCCCGGGCCCAACGTCACCTTCGACGACGTCCTCGTCCTGGCCCGGCTGTACCGGACCGCGCTCGAGCACCTGAAGGTGGTGGGAATGCCCAAGGTGACGGGCAAGCGGGGCGTCCAGATCTGGGTTCCGGTCGCCGACGGCTATCGCTTCGCCGACACCCGGGCGTGGGTGGAGAAGGTGTCCCGGGCCGTCGGGCGTACGGTGCCGGAGCTGGTGAGCTGGGAGTGGGAGACCCACCGCCGCGAGGGCCTGGCCCGGCTCGACTACACCCAGAACGCCATCAACAAGACCCTGGTGGCACCCTTCAGCGCCCGCCCCGCGCCGGGAGCGCCGGTGTCGGTGCCCATCCGCTGGGAGGACCTCGACGACCCCGACCTCCGGCCCGACCGGTGGACGATCCGCACCGTGCTCGACCGCATGGCCGAGGTGGGTGACCCGCTGGCGCCTCTCGTCGGCCGGCCCCAGCAGCTGCCCAGCCTCTGATGGGGCCGAGCCTCTGGCCGCGTCGGGCTGCTATCTGGGTGCTTCTTGGGCCCAGGCGTGGTCGATGGGGTAGACGGCCCGGATGCTGCGGACGGTGCGCGACCGCGAGCGCATCACCAGTGACTCGCAGGTGACGCTGGCCGCGTCGTAGCGGACGCCCCGCACCAGCTCGCCGTCGGTGATCCCGGTGCAGGCGAAGAAGCAGTTGTCGCCCGCCACCAGGTCGTCGATCTCGAGCAGCCGGTCGGGGTCGATGCCGGCGTCGATCACCCGCCGGCGCTCGGCGTCGTCCTTCGGGGCCAGGCGGGCCTGCATCTCGCCCCCCATGCACTTGAGGGCGGCGGCGGTGATGACCCCTTCGGGCGTGCCACCGACGCCGAAGAGGATGTCGCCGGTGGCGTCGGCCCACCCGGTGGAGATCCCGCCGGCCACGTCGCCGTGCTCGATGAGGCGGATGCGGGCCCCGGCCTCCCGGATGGCGGCGATGAGGTCGGCGTGCCGGGGCCGGTCGAGCACCACCGCGGTGACGTCGCTCACCGGCCGGTCGAGGGCCTTGGCCACCGCCTGGATGTTCTCCCCCGGGGGGCGGTCGATGTCGATCGAGCCCTTGGCCTCGGGCCCCACCGCCACCTTCATCATGTAGAAGCAGGGACCGGGGTCGAACATGGTGCCCCGCTCGCTGGCCGCGATCACCGACAGGGCGTTGGGCCGGCCCAGGGCGGCGAGGGTGGTGCCCTCCACCGGGTCGACGGCGATGTCGACCTCGGGCGAGCCGCCGAGCCCGAGTTTCTCGCCGTTGTACAGCATGGGGGCCTCGTCCTTCTCCCCCTCGCCGATGACCACCACCCCGCTCATGGCCACGCTGTTGAGGAACATCCGCATGGCCTCGACCGCGGCCCCGTCGGCCTCCTCCTTCTCGCCCCGCCCCATCCACCGGGCGGCGGCCAGGGCTCCCGCCTCGGTGGCCCGGACGAACTCCATGGCCAGGTTGCGGTCGGGGGTGCGTCTCTCGTCGGCGGTCACCTTCGGACACTACCTGGGGCCTCGGGAGCCTCCGACGGACGGCGCGCCGCCGCGACGGGCGCGCGAGTCTTGGCCATGGGAGGTGGCATCGTGCTGCTCGTGGACGCGGCCAACGTGGTGGGATCCCGGCCCACCGGCTGGTGGCGCGACCGGGCCGGCGCGGCCCGCACGTTCGTCGACCGGATGCGGGTGGCGGCCGCGGCCGGCGGTTTCGTGGAACCGGTGGTGGTGGTGCTCGAGGGGGCCGCCCGCCCCGGGGTCGAGGAGGGGGTGGCCGACGGGGTGGAGGTCGTCCACGCACCCGGTGAGGGCGACGACACCCTCGCCGATTTGGCCGCGGCCGCTACCGCCGCCGGCCGGCCGGTGACCCTGGTGTCCGCCGACCGGGGCCTGGCCGAGCGCGTCCGCCGGGTCGGAGCCGAGGTGGTCGGCCCCCGCTGGCTCCTCGAAAGGCTTGAGTCCTGATCGGGACCCACCTGGGTAGGGTTTCGACGATGGCGGTCGAGGACGACGTCGACGCGCTCTACGCGGCTGACCCGGACGAGTTCGTGGAGGCCCGGCAGGCGCTGGTGAAGCGACTGCGGTCGGACGGCGAACGGGAGCAGGCGGCCGAGGTGGCCAAGCTGCGGCGCCCCACGGCAGCCGCCTGGGCGGTGAACCAGCTTGCCCGCCACCACCCGGACGACCTGGCTGCCCTCGTCGAGCGGGGCCGGGAGCTGCACCGGGCCCACGAACGGCTGCTGGCGGGAGGCCGCGACGACGACACCGTGGCCACGGGCCGGCGCCGCCGGGAGGCGATCGCCGACCTGGTCGAGCGGGCCGCCGGCCTCCTTGCCGAGTCGGGACGGGCGGCTGACGCCCACCGCGACGCGATCGCGTCCACCCTCGACGCCGCGTCGCTTGACCCCGACCGGGGGCGGGAGGTGGTCGCCGGCCGGCTGTCGAAGGAGCTCGATCCGCCGAGCGGCTTCGGTCTCGGCGGCGAGGACGAGCTGGTGTGGGCGGTTCCCGCGCCGCCGCCGCCACCGGCGGCCAAGGTTTCGGCGGCGCCGAAGAAGGCGGCCGCGGCCAGGAAGGCTGGAGCGGCCAAGGCACCGGACGACGATCGGGCCGAACAGGCGCAGCGGGCGGCCGCCGAGCGAGCCCGGCGGGCGGAGGAGGCCAAGCGACGGGCGGTGGCGGCGAGGGCGGCGGCCACCCGGGCCCGGGACCTGGCCGACCAGGCCCAGGACGCGGCCGACCACGCCGAACGGGAGCGCGAGCGCCTGGAGGAGGAGGTGGTGAGGGCCCGGCGCACCGCCACCGACTCCCGGCGGACCGCCCGCGAGCTGCGCGACGCGGCCCGAGAGGCCGAGCGCCAGGCCACAGCTCTCGAGCAGGAGGCCGGGAGCTAGCCCTGTCCCCTTGGGGCTTGGGGCCCGCCGATCAGCGGGTCAGCCGGAGACGAGGCTGGCCAGGGCCCAGATGGCGGTCACCAGGCCGATCACGATCATCGTCACGCTGCGGCCGAGGGGCGGGCGGTCGAGGTCACCTTCCTTGGAATCGCGGGGCGGACGGAAGAGGGCCAGCAGGTTGCCCATCACCAGCGCCCCACCAAGGGCGAGCAGGAGCAGGGGCAGGAGGTCTTCACCGAGGAACACCGCCCGAACCTACCGGGGATCCCGTCAACGAACGCGGAGAGTGACTTTCCCTCAAGCCCACCGACCCGTCTGACGACAGAGGGAACATCCGACGGCCCGGGGAGGCCGGACTCCCAAGGCACCCTACGCGTCCCCGCGGCGCAGGACTCCTCCCGGTTTCCCCCGCCGTCGGCCTACCAGCTGCCTCCGCCGGCCACCCTCGGCGACTCAGCCCCTCTTCAGCTCCAGGTACTCCTTGCGGGCCCGCTTGTGGCCGTGGGCGCCGGACCCAACCACCCCGCCGTCGCGAACCTCCTTGACCGCCTTCTCCAGGTCGTCGAGGAGCCCCGAGAGATCGTCCTCGGGACCGGCCGCCTCCACCCGGTCCAGGGCCTCGTGGATCTTGTCGAGATGACGCCGCACCTGCCCGAACTCGTCCTCGAGCCGCTTGCGGGCGTCCTCCATGCTCTTGGCCACGCTTCCTCCCTGTCCCTCGGCCGCCGTCGGTCCCTCCGTCCCCGGCCCCTCCATCCCCGGTCCCTCCGTCCCCGGCTTCTCCGTCACCCGTTGCCAGCTTCGATCGGCGGCCGGGCGTCGTCGCCCAGGGCCAGAGCCACGGCCTCGTCCCGAGTCAACCGCAAGCCTTCCGACCGGAACCGCTCGAATGCAGCGTCGGGCAGCCCGGCCCGGGCCGCGGCCAGGTCGGCATCGTGGCCAGTCTGGTCGGGGACCGCCCGGGCGCAGCGGCTGACCGCCCGGTGGGCGCCGGCGGCGGCCAGCAGCCGGGTCGCCCGGGCCGACTGGCCCCGGGCCGCGGCCAGCCCGGCCAGCGCCTCCAGCGAGTCGAGGATGCCGGCCCCGTCGCCGATGGCCTGGCGTCGCCGCAGCGCCTCCCGGTGCAGCTCCTCCGCTTCCTCGGGCCGTCCCTCGGCGCGCGCCATAGCACCCCGGGCCCAGATGGTGAAGGCGATGACGGGCTCGTTGCCCACCGCCTCCGCCACCGAGCGGGCCTCGGCCAGCCCGGTCAGCGCCGACGGATGGTCGCCGGCCAGCCGATGGACGTCGGCCCGGCCCCACACCCACCAGGGGACGAAGAGGTGCAGCCCCGCCTGGCGGGAGATGTCGAGGGCGGCTTCGAACCAGGCCGCCGCCTCCTCCAGGTTGCCCATGGCCTTGGCCCGGCGGCCGAGGAGCCCGTAGGGCGGGGCCAGGGCGTAGGGCGAGCCCAGGCGGCGTCCGATCTCGGCGCTCTCGTCGAGGAGGCGGCCGGCGGTGTCGTAGTCGCCCCGGCGCCAGGCCAGCTCGCCCTGGGCGTTCAGCATCAGGCCCGTCCAGCCGATGTCGCCCAGCCGCCGGGCCATGGTCATACCCCGCTCGAGTGCCCGTTCGGCCGCCCCGCCGCTGGCGTAGTCGCCCTCGAGCAGTGCCCCCCACGCCATGCATGCCGAGCCCCGCAGCAGGTTGCGGGTGTCGTCGGACCGCCCGGCCACCTCCACCGCCTCCGCGATGAACGATCGGCCGACCGCCGAGGGGCCGCGGTAGAACTCGGCCCAGGCCCGGCTGGCCAGCGAGTAGGACAGGCACCAGGAGTCGCCCGCGGCCCGAGCCAGATCGGAGGCCTCCGCCAGCAGGCGGTGGGCGGCCTCAGCGTCCTGGAGCGACGCCAGCTCCCCCATCATCGACAGCGCCCGACCCGTCTCCTGGTCGGCCCCCTCGGCCCGGGCGAGGGACAGGGACTCGTCGATGGCAGGGACCGTGGCGGCGAAGTCGCCCAGGTAGAAGGCCATGAACCCGAGTCCCCACAGGGCCTTGGCCCGGCACAGGGGCGGGGCGTCGGCCCCGACGGCGAGGGCGGCCTCGGCCCAGCGTCGACCCTCCGGGTAGTAGCCCCGCACGTGCCAGTAGAGCGTGAGGGCACCGGCCAGGCGAAGGGCGGCCTCGCCCTGGCGCCGGCGGCAGGCCCAGTCGAGCGCCCCCCGGAGGTTGTCGATCTCGGCGTCGAGACGGTCGAACCAGGCCTTCTGGCCGGGTCCGCTCAGCTCCCCCTCGGCCTCGGCCACCAGCGCCACGCACCACGCCAGGTGGGCGTCGCGGACGACGACCTCCTCGCCCGACTTCGCCAGCCGGTCGAGGGCGAAATGGCGGATGGTCTCCAGGAAGCCGTAGCGGGCGCGAGGGCCGGTGGTCTGGCTCACCACCAGCGACTTGTTGACCAGACCGATGAGCAGATCGAGCACCTCCCCCCCGGTGTCGTCGCCGGGACCGGTGCCGATCTCCTCGGCCGCCTCCAGGGTGAAGCCGCCGGCCAGCACCGACAGGCGGCGCAGGAGGGCCTGATGGCCGGGCGTGAGCAGGTCGTGGCTCCACTCCACCGCCCGCTGGAGGGTCTGGTGGCGGGCCTGGGCGGTGCGGCTGCCGAGGGTGAGGAGGTGGAAGCGGTCGTCGAGGCGGGCCGCGATCTGCTCGACGCTCAGGGCGGTGGTGCAGGCCGCGGCCAGCTCGATGGCCAGCGGGATGCCGTCGAGGCGGACGCAGATCTGGGCCAGGGCGGGGGCGTCGGCGTCGGTGAAGGGCTGGTCGGCGACCAGCGCCCGGCTGCGGTCGACGAACAGACGGGGGGCCTCGAACTCCATGAGGGCCTCGATGGAGCCCGGGGTCCCGGGCGGGAAGGCGGAGGGCTCAGGGGTGGACAGCGGCGCCACCCGCCACAGCACCTCGCCGGGGACGCCCAGCGGCTCCCGACTGGTGGCGAGCACCCAGAGCAGGGGGCACGCCCGCAGGAGGGCGGCGATCAGGGCGGCGCTCGCCTCCAGCACGTGTTCGCAGTTGTCGACGACGAGGATCGCCTCCCGCGGGCGGAGGTGGTCGACGAGGGTGTCGACCAGGGCCCGGGGCGGCTGCTCGACGACTCCCACGGCGGCGGCGAAGGTGCGGGCCACCAGCTCGGCCCCTTCGGTCGTGGGGGCCAGCGGGGCCAGGTCGACGAACCAGCTCCCGTCGGCGTGGCCGGCCAGAGCGCGGCGGGCGACCTCCAGTGCGAGGCGGGTCTTGCCCGACCCGGCCGATCCGGTGAGGGTGACCAGCCGGTCGCCCTCCAGCAGCTTGCGGATCTCCCGCAGCTCCCGTTCGCGGCCGACGAAGGTGCTGAGCAGGGCCGGGAGGTTGTGGGGCGGCTGGTCGACAGCCGAGGTGGACCACACCACGTCGCGTGCCGGATGGTGGCTACCGTGCTCCTCGTTCAGGAGCGAGCGGTAGAGAGCCTCGGTCTCGAGCGACGGGTCGACGCCCAGCTCCTCGGCCAGGACGTGCCGGCACCACCCGTAGGCCCGCAGCGCCTCGGCCCGGTTTCCCGCGGCTCGGTGGGCCTCCATGATCAGGACATGGCTGGCGTCGCGGTAGGGGTCGAGGCCGAGCAGCTCCTGGGCCGCGTCGAGGGCGAGGACCGCGTCGCCCACCCGGATCGACGAGCGGACCATGATGTCGAGGGCTCGCACCCGTAGTCCGTCCTGGCGGCGGCGGACGGCATCGAGCCATTCGCCCTCCGCGCCGGAGATGAAGGGGCGGGAGGTGATGACTCGGGCCTTCCGGGCGGCGGCGATGGCGGCATCGTGGTTCCCGGCCGCCCCCGCCGCCTCGGCCGCCTCCACCGCCACGGCCGCCTCCTCCAGGTCGACCACCACGTCGGGCAGGCTCAGGCGGTAGGAGCCGGAGCTGTGGGTGAGGGCCTCGGAGGCGGGCAGGCCGGCCGCCCCCAGGAAGGCCCGCACCCGGCTCATCACGACCCGCAGGGCCGCCTCCCACGACGCCGGCAAGGTGCCGGGCCACAGCACCTCGGCCAACCTGTGGCGGTCGACGGGGTGCGACCGTTCGAGTACGAGGACGGCAAAGGCCAGCCGGGCCCGGGCCCCACCCAACCGCCGCTCGTCGACGACGGCGTCGTCGACCTCGATCGAGATACGCCCGCTCAGACAGATCCGCACCCTGCTGGAGCCCCTTCTTGCACGCCCGACGTGCCGTTTCCGTTGGGCCTCCAGCGTGCCATACGCCGGGCCCGGCGATGGGGCGAGCGCCCGTGGACTCCGAGCCACCCGCAACCACACCGCCAGCCGGCTACGCTCCCGCCTGCCCTCGATTCACCGGCTCCGTCGTGACCTGCCGGTGACCCTGGGCGGGCCGGCGAGCCCTCCTCGAGCCGAACGTACGGCGGACATGCAACCGGGACGCAACCGGATTGCAACCGAACGGGGTCGTCCGCGTTGCCGAAGGGCTCCACACCTGTGAGACTGTCCGTGCGCCCCGTCTCGCCTGATCCGCCGTCAGGCGAGCGGGGCGCCTCGATCTCCGGTGCGGCGACGAGGTGCGGCGACGAGGACCGGCGGCCGGGAACCGGCGGCGGGCGGGAGTCGTCCAACGGGCATGGACATCTCCCACAGGACCAGGATCCGGTGCCGGCTGGCGGCTGCCTGCGTGGCGCTGGCGATCGTGCTCACCGGGTGCTCGGACACGACCCCCGCCGAGGAGGTCCGCGCCGACGGCTCGGGCGCGTCCCGAGGCGGCGCGACAGGGACCGGGAGCATCCAGCCCGGCCTGCCGACCGACTCGTCGACCACCGTTCCGGTCGTCGGCACCGACCCGCCGTCGGGATCGGACGGGAGCGAGCCAGGCCAGATCGAACCCTCCCCCCCGGTAGGTGGCGGTCCCCCGGCGGGGGGCGGTGCCCCACCGGCCGGGGACGCCCTTCCGCCGGTCACGACCGTTCCCGGCGATCGTCGCCATCCGCACCCGTGGGATGGCCACACGGTCAGTGGCGACGGTCTCACCCTCACCTTCAGCTACTACGCAGGTATCGCGCCCTGCTCCGTCTTCGACTCGATAGTGGTCGAGGAGGGGCCCGATACGGTGCGGGTCACCATCTACGAGCACTCCGGGCCCGAGGGCGTGGCCTGCATCCTGATCGCCCAGCAGAAGACGGCCAGCGTCACCCTGGCCGCCCCCCTCGGGAGTCGGCGCCTGGTGGACGGGGCCATCCGGGCCTGACCGTGCTGCCCCATGACCGCGGCCACGCTGCGGAACCGACGGTTGTGGCACGGTTGGAGGCCCCTGGAGGGCATCGAGACGGCGCGGTACCGGGCCGCTTGGGGGACGACCGTGCTGCCCCATGATCGGGTGGTGACCACTGCCGCGGCCGCCGTCCGCCACGCCCACGAGTGGTTCGAGGTCAACAGCGGGTGGGCGCCGCCCGACGACCAGACCCTGGCCGAGTGGATCGCCGACGGCGTGTGCCGCTGCCCCGACGACTGCCTGGTCGCCCCCGACGGGTGGTGCGAGCACGGGCTGGCATCGTGGCACCTGATCCTGGCCGACCTGGCCGAGGGCGACCGCTGAAGGCCCGACAGGCCGGGGGCGTCAACTTCTTTGGGACCCGTCACCCCGGGCCCATTCGACGACCAGCCCGCCGATCTGGTTGCCCGACGCCAGCGACACCGAGTCGTACCGCCAGTGGATGCCGCCGAGCAGCCGCGACTCGGCCTGGTCCCTCGCCCGCTGCTCGAAGGTGGACGCGTCGGAGGGAAAGAGGTAGGTCATCACCGCCTGGGCCGCGCCCGTGTACCCGGCGCTGCCCGAGGGGTAAGCGGGGAACCGGGGCGTGTTCAGCAGGGGCGTCCAGTCCGGGTCGAGCCCGAGGTCCCGGATGGCGTTGATCGGCCGCGGGTTCCAGTACGTGTACTTGGCGTCCCAGGCCGAGATCCCGGCGTCGGCCAGGGCGATGGTGACGAGGGTGACGGCCCGCACCGCGTAGGGCAGGCTCAGGCCGCCGGCCTCGACATGGGCGCCGGCCGCCCGCAGCACGTCGGCCGCATTGACGTCGAGGGTGATGCCGCCGGGAAGCTTCGTCCCCTGATCCCCCTCGTAGAACCGGGCCAGGGCCTCCTGGTCGGGGGTCAAATTCCGGCGGATGTCGATCAGCTCCTGGGCCGCGGCGGCGAACTCGGGGGAGCCGTAGGCGGGAGGAGGAGGGGGCCGGAAGGCGCTGTTCGACGGCATCACCCACGCCTTCCAGGTGCCGGCCATGGGGTCGACGGGGGGGCTGACACTGCCCGGCGGCGGCTCCCAGAACTCCGGCCCGCCCCCGATCCCGGGCGGGCGGCGGCCGTCCCAGGCCGTGCCCGCGCCGTCGGCCCGGGCGTGGTCGATCCACCGGTCGGCGACCGCCCGGCCCAGGTCGAGCCCGGCGGCCACGTCGCTCGGCGTGTTGACGCCCGCCTGCACCCTCGACCGGGCCGCCTCCTCGGCCAGCTCGTCGAGGCGCAGGGCGGACTCGTCGGGATACAGGTGGGCCAGGACCCGGGACGCGGCCCCGGCCATGGCCGCGTGCTCCGACGGGTACGACGGGTCGGCCCCGGCCGGGATCACCGTGTCGATGCTGGCCGGGGCCTCGACGTCGTACTCGTACTTCCAGGAGAAGGCGGCCACCATGGCGTCGTACATCGCCCCGTGGACCAGGGCGTAGTTGCGGGTCGACAGCGGCGGGTTCTTGGCCTGGGCGGCCACGAGGTCGAAGGCCTTCGTCGTCCACGGCTGGGTCGGCAGGGGGCCGCTCCATCGCTGGATCTGGTCGAGGACGGCCGGGGTGCGCTCGCCGGGGGCGGCCAGGCGACGGACCTCGGCCAGGTCGGCGTCCGCCCTCTCCGACCCCGGCGCGGGGGGCGGCGGCACCGCGATGGCGGAGGCGGACGGCAGCACCCATGTCCTCCACGTCCCGGCCCGGGGCTCGGCCGCCGGCGCCGCCCGATCGGCCGGGCCCGAGCCCTCGCCACCGCCGCAGGCGGCGACCACGCTGGCGACCACGAGCACCGCGGTGACGCCCGCCATCCGCTGGCGGCAACTGGCGGTCGCGACGCACTCGACCGAGCGTACGGGAGGTGGCGACCCCAGCGATTTGCGACGGGGTCAGACGGACGCCTTCAGGACGGCGACGACGTCGTCGTACGAGCTCTCCAGCTCTCCGACCCGGCCGGCAACCTGGTCGAGACGACGCCCGAGGGCGTGACACTCGATCTCGGTGGCCAGGGCGCCCATGCGGGTGGCACCGAGGGCGAGGCAGCCACCCTTGAGCCGGTGCGCGGCCCGCCCGACCCGCTCGGGGTCGGCGTCGGCGATCCCCCGCTTGAGCTCGCTGATGTCGTCGGGCACGGCCCGGCAGAAGTCGGATGCGATCGATTGCAGCACGCCGGCGCCCAGGGCCCGGAGACCCTCGACGGTCTCGTTCTCCAACGCCTCCCGCGGCGGGCCATCGAGGGCGGGACCGGGTTCCGACCCTTCCGCCGGCCCCGGCCGCGCCTCCAAGCGGATGAGCGATCGGAGGGTCCGGGCCAGGTCGTCCATCCCCACCGGCTTGGCCAGGTAAGCGTCCATCCCGGCCGCCAGGCACCGTTCCTCGTCGCCTTTCATGGCCGAGGCGGTGAGAGCCAGGATCGGGACCCGCCACCCACCCGTCTCCCGACGGCGGATCTCGGCGGTGGCGTCGTAGCCGCTCATCCCCGGCATCTGGCAGTCCATCAGGACGGCGTCGTAGGGCAGTTGGGTGAAGGCGGTGACGGCCTCGCGACCGTCGCCGACCACGTCGACCCGGAACCCGAGGCGTCCGAGCATGGCCGCCACCACCCGCTGGTTCACCGCGTTGTCCTCGGCGACAAGTACTCGCAGGCCCGGCGGAGCCACCCACGTGTCCACCGGCTTCGGAACTCGAGGCTTCGGGGACGGCGTGGACGGCGGCTGGGCGGCGTCGCCCAGGACGGCAGCCAGGCACTCGAACAGCTGCGAGGGGCGGACCGGCTTCGTGAGACACGACGAGATCCGACCGTCGCCGAGGGGGACCGAGGCGACGGGCGTGAGCATCAGCACCTTCACCGTGGTCATGGACTCGTCGACGGCCACGACCTGGAGCACGTCGAGGCCGTCCATGCCGGGCATGTCGTAGTCGAGGAGGATGGCGTCGAAGCTCCGCCCGTGCTGGAACGCCTTCCGTAGGGCCCGCAGCCCGGTCACGCCGTCGGCCGCGCTTTCCGCGTCGATGCCCCAGCTCCGCAGGCGGCGTTCGAGGACCTCCCGGTTTGTCGCGTTGTCGTCGACGATCAGCACCCGCTGGCCGCGCAGCGCCGCCGCTTCGATCGGCCCGTGGTCGGCTTCCGGCACGGCGACGAGGGGGACCTCGAACCAGAACGTGCTGCCGGCGCCGAGTCGGCTCTCGACGCCCAGCGTCCCGCCCATCATCTCGGTGAGGCGCTTGGAGATGGCCAGCCCCAGACCGGTACCGCCGTAACGCCTGGTGGTCGAGGCGTCGGCCTGGGTGAACGCCTCGAACAGGCGTTGCTGGGACGCCTCGTCGATGCCCATCCCGGTGTCGCGCACCGAGAAGCGGACCAGCAGCTGCTCGTCGGCGCGCTCGGCGGAGACGGTGATGGCCACCTCACCCGAGTCGGTGAACTTGACCGCGTTCCCCACCAGGTTGGTGAGGACCTGACGCACCCGGCCCGGGTCACCGGCCACCGTCCGGGGCACGTCGCCGATGGACGAGCAGGTGATCTCGAGTCCCTTTCGCTGGGCGGCGGGAGCGAAGAGCTCGGCGACGTCCTCCACCACCGCGTCCAGGTCGAAGTCGCAGGTCTCCAGCTCCAACTTGCCGGCCTCGATCTTGGAGAAGTCGAGCACGTCGTTGACCAGCGCGAGCAGGATCTCCCCCGACCGCCGGGCGGTCTTGGCGAACTCCCGTTGCTCGGCGTCGAGCGGGGTGTCGATGAGCAGCCCGGTCATCCCGATCATGCCGTTGAGGGGCGTGCGGATCTCGTGGCTCATGTTGGCGAGGAACTGGGACTTCATCCGTGACGCGTCCATCGCCTGGTCGCGCGCCGCCGCCGCCTCCTGGCGGGCCAGCTCGAGCGAGGCCAGCGAGTCGCGGAGCTCGGCGGTCCGACTGTCGACCAGGCCCAGGGCGTAGTCGCGGCGTCGGGTAAGGGCCTCGACCATCGCCGCCACGAGCAGCGACCCGACCAGCGCGGCGCCGCCGGCCATCCACGGCAGCCGGGCCATGAGCGGTCCCGCCAGCGGGTGCTTGGCCGCGGCGATGAAGAGCCACTCGCTGTCGCCCACCGGGATCTTCTCCTCGAAGACGTTGTCGCCCTTCGCCGGTCGCTCGGCCGTCGCCAACACCAGCTGGCCGGGTTCGGCAACGGGCCCCGCGTAGAGCTCCCCCATCAGCTCGGCGAACGGTGCCGAACTGGTGGAGCGGGTGGGCGACCCGGGCAAGATGCGACTCTCGCGGTACAACACGGTGCCCGGGGGAGAGGCCGGCGGCCCGAGGGCGACGCCGAGCACCAGGTCGGCCCCGTCGGTGAAGACCGACGTGCTCACCATCTTGTCGCCCTGGGAGGCCCGCTCGACCGCCACCGCCCGGGCGCCGTCGAGCACCTGGCCCTCGGTGAGGGCGGGGCCGGCGACGAGGTCGACCTCGAACCCGCCCGCCGTCGGCCGCACCAGGGCCGACGCCCGGAGCAGGGGGTTCGATGCAGCCTGATCGGCCGCCACCTCGGCGAAGGCGCCCGGGGCGACGTCCGCCATCCGGGCCGCGATACCAAGCTGACCGAGCTGGGGGTCCATGTTCAGCACGGCCGACCGCAGGACGAGGCCGGCGGCGGCGGCCCGCTCCCGCAGCAGCCGGTCCTCCTGGTTGGCCACCAGGTCGCGGACCCACACGGTGAGCACGGCGCTCATGGCCATCAGCACGCCGAGGACGGCCACCGAGACCCGCAGGTGGCGACCGGCAGGCGCCTCGATCGGCCGCGGCCCTGATCCGGCCGAGACGGGGCCCGACGACACTCCCATTCCAACCTCCTGGCCCGGCGCGACTGCACCAGTGGGGCAGTGTCATTGTCGGACCGTGGAAGGCTCCGCCGTATGGGCCGTTCGGCCTACCGCCCGCACGACGGCCACGAGGGCGCACGACGAGTGCTCCTGGGATGTGAAGAGACGGGGCAGTAACGTGGTCACCGTTCTCGGAGGGAGGTCGCATGACCAATCTCGGGCGGCCGCTCGTCGCCAATGTGACGGAAGCGGGCGACATCGTCCTGCTCGCCTTCGTGCTCGCGCTCACCCTGTTCGTCGGGCTGGCTCTGTTCGGACTCGACACCCTCGTGGGTCGCCTTCGCCGCAGGGGTCACCACGATGCGTCGGCGGGTGCTCGTTCAGACGGAGGCCCGGGGCCGACGGCGAAGCCCTGACCGCGGCGTCAGGAGACGTCGAACTCGTTGCCTTCGGGGTCGGTCAGCAGCGTCCACCGGCCGTCGTCGCCGTCGTGGACGCTGACGACGGTGGCACCCAGGCCCGACGAGGCGTTCGACCTCGGCGTCGTGGTCCTCCGGTCCGACCAGCAGGTCGAGGTGGACCCGGTTCTTCACCGCCTTGGGCTCGGGCACCGCCTGGAAGAGGATGCGCCGGCCGGTGCCCGCCCCCCGCTCGTCGACGGGATCGTCGGGATGGCGCAACGAAGCCATCGTCCGCCAGCGTCGCTTCCCGTCGATCTCGACCGTGAGGTCGGCCGGCACGTGGCCGGCCTGGAGGAGGCCATCGACGAACTCGCCGATCTCCTCGTGTTCGTAGTGGAGGGCCTCGGCCCAGAAGGCGGCCACCGCGTGGGGCTCGGCGGCGTCGAAGACGACCTGGGTACGCAGGGCGGGCATCCGACAATGGTCGCGCGCCCAAGCTGACGCCGGGGCACATCCCAATGAGACTCCTGATCCGCCGCCGCGCCGGGGCCGAGGGCGGGCAGTCGGGCAGGCGCTGGGTTCAGCGCTGGTGCCAGTGAGGATCAGGCCAGGCGCTCCAGGAAGTCGGTGGCGGCGGCGCGGCCGTTCTCGAACAGGCGGAGGCGGGCCCGGTTGTCGACGTCGAACTGGGTGGAAGGGACGCCCGACGTGTCGACCTGAATGGTCCGCCGGCCGGCGGTGTCGGCGCCCAGCGACGAGCGGTACCAGTCGCCGGTGATCGTCGCCAGGCAACGGATGCCCAAGCCCACCGCCGTGCGCACCGGCCGGTCCGGGCCATGTCGGGGCGAGGTGCTGACCTTGACGCCCCACGTCGGCCAGCGGGCCGGCTGACCGTCGGTGCGGTCGAACACGGTGACGGGGTAGTTGGCGAGGAGGCCGCCGTCGACCCACGTGGCCGCGCCGTGGTCGGTCTCCACGTTGACGGGGCGGAAGAAGAAGGGGATCGACATGGACGCCCGCACCGCGTCGGCGATCGGCTGCTCCTCGGCGCGGAGCCCGTAGAGCGAATAGTCCCAGGGGAGGCGGACCAGCACCTGGTGGGTGACGTCGGCCACGTGGATGACGAGCGAGTAACGCTGGTGCTCGGCCAGCGACGACCCGGGGTCGTCGTCGATGCGCAGGTCGGCGAAGGTCCGTACGCCGACGTCCTCCAGGGCCGGGCAGAGGAACTTGTAGAGGTAGTCCCCCGAGTGCAGGCCCCCCCGACGCAGCAGGTCGACCGCGCCCGAGACCGGCCCCAGGACTCGGCCGGGCCACCGCCAGTCCAGGAACTGCGAGTTGTCCACCCGCAGCGATACGTCGAGCAGCCCGCCCAAATCGCGCCCTGCCTTCTGGTAGGCGGCGATCCCGGCCGCGATGATGGCGCCGCCGCTGGTGCCCGCCACCCGGGGGAAGGTGTAGCCGGCCTCGGCCAGGACGGTCACCGCGCCGAGCAGGGCGATGTTCTTCACCCCGCCGCCCTCGAGCACCAGATCGACCTTCTTCACTCGCTCAGGCAAGGGGTTTTCCGTTCTGGTCCGAGGCCGAACAACCAGGTTCGAAGGATACGGCTCCTGCCCACCGCCTTCAGTCGAGAGCCAACCGGAGGAGCTGGAGGCAGAGGGCGCGCAGGTCGGCCTCGGCGGCGCCGGTGCCGGGGGCGACCACGTCGGCCGCGTAGAGGTCGTTCCCGACGAAGGCGAAGGCGCTGGCTTGCCCGTCGTCGCTCGAGACGAACGCCTGGTCGCCATAGCCGTCGAGGGGCTCGTACCCGGGGGGGACGTTGAAGGCGGACCGCCCGCCGGGCACGATGGCGACGTCGATCCCCCGGGGACCGCCGTCGTCCCAGGTGAAGTTGCACCGACCGGGGTCGGGCGTCGAGTTCTCGGAGACCCCGCTCGCCGCCGGGAGCAGGTTCCGGACCTCGGCCAGGGTCACCCCGCAGGGCGGGTCGGCGTCCGTGGAGGTCCGGGCCGTGGTCACGGTGGACGGGTCGGTCGGGGTCGCCGTGGTCGTGTCGTCGTCGTCGTCCCACCGCAGGCTCCCAGGGCGAGAACGGCGACCAGCGCCACCATGGAAATGACCTTGTTCATCGGCGCCTCCTCGCGCTCGGTCGTCAAGGAAATCATGCCTCCACCAGCCTCCTGATGCCGGTCTCGGGCCGGGCCCGCTCTGGCGCCAACGACGGCGAGGTACGCCCTCCTGGCGCGACCGACCGCCCCGGCCGGGGCGCGTGCGCGAGGCTCCGGGGACGATGGCGACGTTCGCGTTCATCCACGGCGGCGGAGATGTCGGCTGGTACTGGCACCTCGTCGAGAAGGAGCTGCGGGCCCGGGGACACGAGACCGTTGCGCCCGATCTGCCGTGCGACGACGACTCGGCCACGCTCTCCGACTACGCCGACACCGTGGTACGAGCCGTCGACGGTCGGCACGACCTGGTGGTCGTCGCCCAGTCGTACGGCGGCTTCACGGCACCGCTGGTCGCCCACCGCCTACCAGTCGATTCGCTGGTGCTGGTCACGGCCATGATCCCTGCTCCCGGTGAGAAGCCCGCCGACTGGTGGATCAACACCGGCCACGGCGACGCCGTTCGGGAGCAGGCCGAGCGCGACGGCGGCGTCACCGGCAACGACGACCCGTTCGTCGCGTTCTATCACGACGTGCCCCGTGCCCTCGCCGAGGAGGCGATGAGCAAGGAGCGAGGGGAGTCGGCGGCGGCCTACAACGCCCCGTGGCCGCTCGACGAGTGGCCGGCGGTGCCGACGAGGTTCGTGCTGTGCACGCAGGACCGGTTCTTGCCAGAGGCGTTCATGCGGCGGGTGGTCGCCGAACGTCTCGGCGTCGTCCCCGACGAGATCGAGGCCGGGCACTGCGTCGCTCTCAGCCGGCCTCGCGAGCTGGCGGACCTCCTGGTCGGCGATTCCTTGTAGGGCGCACCGAGGCACCGGCGCCATCGGCTGGTCGCCGGCTCATGCACTCCCACGATCACCGGAAGGACGCAGCCATCCCGCGTCCCTAGAACCGCCGCCACCACTGTTGGGAATCCCGTGAGGATGGCGAGGCCGATCTCGGCGTAGGTGGCGAGGACGAAATCAAATCCACGGACCCGCGCCGAATTGATGGTGAATTCCTGACCCGGCCGACAACGTGTCGGCCGTTGGGGCTGTTGAAAGGAGCGCCACGAAGGTCGCCAAATGTCCGCCGCAGAATCCCGATGCGCGGATCGGCCCCTGCGAGGAACGCCGCTCAGCCGTGACAGTGCGCGTCGACGGTCCCCGCTATCGACGCCCGGGTATGGGACTCGGCGTTTGGGCGGTTTCATCATCACGCATCACGTCAACCCGACGACCACCTTTCCCCTGGCGTGACCGAGTTCGAGGTAGGCGATCGCAGCGGGAATCTCGGCGAACGGATAGTGCCGGTCGATCTGCGGGCGCACCTTCCCGGCCTCGATCAGCTCCGTGAGGAGTTCCAGGTCCTTGGCGGTTACATGCGCCGAGACCATGGCCATGGCCTTGCCGCCGCGCAGCGTGACGCCCATGAGCCTCCTCACGGTGGTGAACCCAGTGACAGCCACCTTGCCGCCCTCGGCAACGGCGCGCCTGAGCTCGGACGCCGAACGGTTCCCAATCGTGTCGAGGATTAGGTCGTGGCGCGGCTCACCCCCGACAAAGTCGGTCGTCGTGTAGTCGACGACGTGATCAGCGCCGAGTGATCGGACGAGGTCGATGTTCCGGGTGCTGGTCACGCCCGTCACCTCGGCCCCGAAGGACTTGGCGATCTGGACCGCGAACGTGCCAACGCCGCCGGAGGCGCCATTGACGAGAACCCTCTGCCCGGGCTGGATTTCTCCGTGGTGGCGAAGTCCCTGGAGTGCGGTTGCCGCCGCAATCGGAACTGCCGCCGCCTCCTCGAACGACAGGTTCGCCGGCTTCAAGGCCATGGCGGCAACTGGGACCGAAACGTACTCAGCGAAGCCACCGCAGCCGTGATCTATGAGACTTGCAAAGACCTCGTCGCCGGATTTGAAGTGGGCAACGCCGTCGCCGACCGCCTCCACCCGCCCCGCAATGTCGGCGCCAAGGATCGGATGTTTCGGCCGCAGAACGCCCAGGGTGGCGCGCGCAAAGAGGGGCTTCCCGCGCATCAAATGCCAATCCGCGGGATTGACCGATACGGCCAGTACCTTCACCAGAACTTCAGCAGCCCCCGGCGTAGGAGTCTCGACCTCCGCCATCCGAAGCGCCTCCGGCGGCCCGTACTTCTCCCCCATGAAGGCCTTCATGCTCGGCGCTCCCCGTTGACGTGGACGGCATCGAGCCTAGGCCGGACCTAGTGGGTGCGACCGACGTGATTGCGAACTAGACGAGTGTCGCTCGCCAGCCTGATCGGGGAAGACGACCCCGCCTGTAAGTTCCCAACACAGTTCAGCAGTCTGACCGGTGGCGATGGCCGTCACCCGGTGGCGCACCGACGTGACGGTGCCCACCGTCGCCTACCGCCCGTCGTCGCCGGTCACCGCCCGATGTGGCTGGTGGTGAAGGGCTTCCGCTCGCCCGCCACCGACGGGACGACTATCGGCGGCCGGCCCGCCCACCGCTACGTCGCCGCCTGACCCGGCCAAGCCAATGCGGCAAACGTCCCGCCCGGCCCTGCGCCGGGCAGGACGCGCGTCACGGCATCAGGACCACGACCTTGCCCCGGGCCTTGCCGTCCCGGACGTGGTCGATGGCGCCCGCCGCGGCGGCCAGGGGGAACGTCCGGTCGATCACGGGCGTGACCTTCCCCGACTCCATGAGATCGGCCAGGTCCTTGAGGTCGGCCGCGTTCTCGGTGGAGGCGAGCATGCCCAGCCTGTGGCCCACCACCGGCGACGCAGCACCCCCGCAAGGAGCGGTCGAAGCCGCCCAGCCACCGACCGCCGGTCTCGCCGCCGACCATCACGAGCGTCCCCCGGGGGGCCAGGGCTCGGCGCAGGTCCGACAGGCGGCGGTTGCCGCCGGCGTCGAGGATCACGTCGTAGCGGTGCGCGCCGTCGGCGAAGTTCTCCCGGGCGTAGTCGACGACGTGGTCGGCACCGAGGGCTCGGACCATGGCCGCCTTGGCCGTGCTGCACACCCCGGTGACCTCGGCCCCCAGGGCCTTGGCCATCTGCACCGCAAAGGTGCCCACGCCGCCCGAGGCGCCGATGACGAGGACCTTGTGGCCCGGCTGCACCCCTGCCTTGCGCACGGCCTGGAGGGCGGTGACGCCCGAGACGGGGGCGGCCGCCGCCTCCTCGAACGACACGTTCGCCGGCTTGCGGGCGCGCACGACGGACGGTCGCGCTCCCCACCGATCACGGAGAAACGATTGCTGAAATAGACCCGACCGATTGCTGAACCTGTGCCGAACTATCTCCGCGATTGTTGAACTAGATCAGGGTCCTACACCGCCGCTACACGCCCCTGGCCATGTTGGCGAAGCGGGTGTAGTGGTCGAGGAAGGCCAGGTTGGTGACCCCGGTGGGGCCGTTACGGTGCTTGGCCACGATGATCTCGGCGGTGCCCCGGTCGGGGCTGTCGCGGTTGTACACCTCGTCTCTATAGATGAAGATCACGACGTCGGCGTCCTGTTCTAAGGACCCGCTCTCCCTTAGGTCGGCCAGGACGGGGCGTTTGTCGGCCCGGGACTCCAGGTTTCGGGAGAGCTGGGACAGGGCCACGACCGGCACCTCCAGCTCGCGGGCCAGGATCTTGAGTCCTCGGGAAATCTCCGACACCTCGACCTGGCGGTTCTCGGCGTCGGAGCGGCCGCTCATGAGCTGGAGGTAGTCGACGACGATCATCCCCAGGCCGTGGCGGCTCTTGAGGCGGCGGGCCTTGGCCCGGATCTCCATGACGGTGAGCCGGGGGTTGTCGTCGATGTAGATGTCGGCCTCGGCCAGGCGGCCGATGGCGTTGGTGATCTTGGGCCAGTCGGTCTCCAGCAGGCGGCCGTTGCGCATGCGGGTGGCGTCGACCCGCGCCTCGGAGGAGAGCAGGCGGTGGGTGAGCTCCTGGTGGCTCATCTCGAGGGAGAAGACGAGCACCGGCACGTGAGCCGACATGGCCGCGTGGGCGGCCATCCCCAATGCGAATGAAGTCTTCCCCGTACCAGGTCTTCCACCGACGATGATCAGGTTCGACGGCTGGAGACCGGCCAGCTGCTGGTCGAGGTCGATGAAGCCGGTGGGGACGCCGGTGACGCTCTCGTCGTGCTCGAACAGGGCCTCGAGGTGGTCGAGGTGGGGGCCGAGGAGGTCGCGCAGGGCGGAGATGGAGTCGGTGACCCGCCGCTCGGCCACATCGAACACCAGGGCCTCGGCCTGGTCGACGGCGCCGGCGATGTCGTCGGGGAGGCTGTAGCCAATCTCGGCGATGTCGCCGGCGACGGTGATGAGGCGGCGCAGGAGGGCGTGCTCCTCCACGATGCGGGCGTAGCGGCCGGCGTTGCCGATGGCGGGGGTGCCCGCCTGCAGGGAGATGAGGACGGCCGGCCCCCCCACCGCCTCCAGCAGGTCGGCCCGGGCCAGCTCGTCGGCCACGGTGACCGGGTCGGCCGGCTCCCCCTGGGCGTAGAGCGACGTGATGGCGTCGTAGATGTGGCCGTGGGAGGGCTTGTAGAAGTCGTCGGCGTCGAGCTGGACCTCGACCGCGGACACGATTGCGTCGCGGCTGAGGAGCATGGCGCCGAGCAGCGACTCCTCGGCCGGCAGGTTGTGGGGTGGGACGCGGGCGCCGGACGAGGGCGTGCGGGAGGGCGGGCGGCGGATGGAGTGCGCGATCTGGGCCATGGAGGGGTTCACCATGACCCGGATGGCCTGGGGGGAACGAGCCCGCAAAGCTCGGGATTTCCCGGTGGACGACCTGCTGGCCCAGGTCGGCCCAGCCGCCACTTGTCCACAGGCCGGATGCCCGGCGTTCCGAACATATGTTCGAGTATATACCGCCGGGCCCCGCCCCTCGGGAGGATTCCGTGCGCCGGGGACGAAGTGTGCCGTTTGGGGGCCCCTATGGGGCACCAGGACGGCCCACTTCGCGCCGACGGACCTGCTCGGAGGGCGTCGCCCGACGTGGTCCTGCCGGACGGGGCGAAGTGTGCCGTTTGAATGTCGCTGGGCGACATCAGGACGGCACGGTTCGCATGAAGTACCGCCCGCTCGGAGGGCGTTCGCCCGACGAGCCCGGCCGGCAGGCCTGTTCCGGCCGGTGCGCCGGCCGGAACAGCAAACCGAGCGCCGCAGGCGCTCTGCGCCTTTGATTTTCGGGGGAACTCGGGGGCGGGCCCCCCGAGCGCGTTTACTGGGCGACGACCTCGACGGTGATGCGGAACTCGACCTCGGGGTGGAGGCGGACGGGAACCTCGTGGACGCCCAGGGCCTTGATCGGGTCGTCGAGGTGAAGGCGGCGCCGGTCGAGGGCGGCGCCGGTCTGGGTCTGGACGGCGCCCACCACGTCGGCCGCGGTGACCGACCCGAAGAGCCGGCCCTCGGTGCCGGCCTTGGCCGGGATGCGGATGACGACTGGCACCAGGGCACTGGCCAGGCGCTCGGCTGCCTCCCGGTCGCGGGCGTCCTTGAGGTCGCGCGAGCGGCGCATGGCCGCACCCTGGGCCACCGCGCCGTCGGAGGCCTTCAGGGCCAGTCCCTTGGCGACGAGGTAGTTGCGGGCGAACCCTTCGGAGACCTCGACCACGTCGCCCTTCTTGCCGACGTTGGTGACGTCGGCCCGCAGGATGATCTTCACTAGAAGGGTTCCTCCCCGTAGTCGTAGGCCTGGGGCTGGGCCGCCGGCGCGGGGGCGTAGGAGTTCCCGCCCTGGCCGCCGGCCTGCTGTCCGCCCTGGCCGCCCTGCCCCGCCTGGCCCTGGCCGCCGCCTGGCCGCCGGGGCCGCCACCGCCGGGCCCGCCACCGCCGCCGGGGCCGTCGGACGGCCCCCGCCGGTCGTTCTTGCGGACCTCGGCCGTGGCCCACCGCAGGCTGGGGCCGATCTCGTCGGCGACGACCTCGATCTTGGAGCGGCGGTCGCCGTCGGGGCTGTCCCAGCTTCGCTGCTCGAGGCGGCCGGTGACCACCACCCGGGCGCCCTTCGACAAAGACTCGCTCACGTTCTCGGCCATCTCCCGCCAGCAGACGACGTCGAAGAACGACACCGCCTCCTTGCGCTCGTTGGTCTGGCGGTCGTTCCAGATCCGGTTGACGGCCAGGCCGAAGGAGGCCGTGGCCTGCCCGCTGGGCGTGAAGCGCAGCTCGGGATCGCGGGTGATGTTGCCGACCAGGGTGACGCTGTTTCCGTTGGACATCTCTCTTACGCTCCGTTCGCGTCGGTGCGGTTTGCAGTTGCAGCCGTCTCGGCGGCGAGAGAGGACTGCCCCCCCACGGGCATCTCGGGAGGGGCGGTCGAAGCGGGCCGGGGCTTGCGCTCGGCGACGCGGATGACCTTGTGGCGGATGACGCCGTCGGCCAGGTGCAGGGTGCGGTCGAGCTCGGTCATCACGGCCGGCTCGGCCGTGGCCTCCAGCACGACGTAGTAGCCCTCGCGCTTGTGGGCGATCTCGTAGGCCAGGCGCCGGCGGCCCCACCGGTCGACCCGGCCGGTCGTGCCGCCCCGGGAGCGAACCAGCTCCACCGCTCGGTCGACCTCGGCCCGGATGACATCGTCATCGAGGCTCGGGTCGAGGATGATCATGACCTCGTAGGGTCGCATGGGGCGAACTATCTCCCTCCGGACCTGGCGTGGTGACGCGCAGGGCCCCGCGGACTGTTCCCCGGGGCAGGGTGTGGGTGGAAACGTCCATCGTACCTGTCCACGGACAGATGGTGACATGGGGGTACGACACTCGACCGACCCGTCCGCCACCGGCGAGCCGCCGACAGCGGGGACCTAGCAGCGGTTCTCGCCCAGGAGGAGGCGGGCGCCGGGCCCGATGCCCAGGGCGGGGAGCTGGCCCTGGGGCACCTCGAGGGCGAAGCGGTAGGGGCGGCCGGGACCGTAGGTGGGACAGACCGGCTGGTCGCCGCACGGCGGCATGTCGGCGGTGTCGACGAACCGGCCGTCGGCGTCGAACCAGGCGATGGACAGCGGGATCAGCGTGTCCTTCATGTAGAACTCGCCCTCGGTGTCCTCGGCGAAGCGGAACACCATCCCGTCGTAGCCGGACAGGTCGGTGCGGCCCATGAGCCCCTTGCGCTGCTGCTCGGCGGTGTCGGCCAGCATGGCGCAGTGGGCGGCCGAGACCGAGGTCCCGCTGCCGAACGGCACGCCGGTGACGTCGACCCGGTACACGATCTGGCCGAAGCCCGCGACCCGGGCCGGCGTCGACGCCGACGGCTCGACAGGGCCCCCCATCTCGTCGCGGAACGACGGGTTGGCCGGGCGGTCGGCCCCCTCCAGCAGGAAGGCCACGAACGCCAGCAGCACGAGGGCGGGGATGCCCCAGCTCAGCGCCCGGCGGGTGGACGTGTTCACGCGCCGCGTGACCCCGACGGGCCTTCGCCGCCCACCGCCCGGTTGGCCCCGACCCCGTAGCCGGCGCGCGCCAGGGCACCGGCCACGTCGGCCGACAGGTGGTAGCTCTCCTCGTCGGACGGGAACCGGCCCGAGCGCACGTCGGCCCCGTATGCCGCCACCGCCGCCACCGCCTCCGCCTTCAGCGACCCGTAGCGGCGGACGAAGCGGGGCAGCACCCTGTCCTCCAGGCCGACCAGGTCGTGGAACACCAGCACCTGGCCGTCGCAGTCGGGACCGGCGCCGATCCCGATGGTGGGAACGGGCACGGCCCGGGTCACCGCCGCCGCCAGCTCTCGGGGGACGCACTCCAGCACGACGGCGAAGCAGCCGGCGCCAGCGAGGGCGAGGGCGTCGTCGACCAGCGCCTCGGCTGCGTCCGCCTGCTGGCCCTGGACCCGGTAGCCGCCCATCACGTGTACCGACTGTGGCGTCAGGCCCAGGTGGCCCATCACCGGGATCTCGGCGCCGAGCAGGGCCTCCACCACCGGCAGGCGCCGCCGCCCGCCCTCCAGCTTCACCGCCTCCGCGCCGGCCCGGATGAGCACCGCCGCGTTGCGCACCGCCTCGTCGACCGACAGGTGGTAGCTCATCCACGGCAGGTCGGCCACCACCAGGGCACGGGGGCGGGTGCGGGCCACTGCGGCCACGTGACGGGCCATGTCGTCGACCGTGACCTGCAGGGTGTCGTCGTAGCCGAGCACGACCATGGCCACCGAGTCGCCGACCAGCACTGCGTCGACGCCGGCCTCGTCGGCGACGCGGGCGCTGGGGGCGTCGTAGGCGGTGACCATCACCAGGGGCGGCCCTCCCTTGCGCGACCGAAAGGCGGGGACGGTGACGTGCAGCGGCCCGGGGGCCATGGCGCCAGAGGGCATGTCGGGGTACCTCCTTGCCGTCCGGCGCCCCGGTTCCAGTGCGACTGGAGGCTGCCGGCGGTGACCCGATCCTACCGCCGGAACGGTTCGCCGGATCGCCACCACCAGGCCCCTGCGGGGCGGTGGTTAGTCGCCGGGGATCGTCACCCCGGGCGGAAGGGTCCAGGAGGGCGAGGTGGTGTCGCGCTGGCGGGGCGGGCGGGTGACCTGGGTGGTGGGGTCCTCGGAGGTGTCCGTGCCCTCGTTGTCGGTGGGGATCGCCGTCCCGGTGGCGGCCGTGTCACCCGGGGTCCCCCCACCGGAGCCCGTCTCGGGGGTCGCCGCCGTGCCTTCGCCTGACGTCGTGGCCTCGACGCTGGTGACCGGGCTCGAAAGGGTGGCCGAACCCTCGGGCTGGCCGGCGCCGGTGGGTTCGCTGGGGCCGGCCACGACCGTGGGCGCCGGCGTGGTGTAGCGGACCAGCGGGCTGAGGGGCGTGCCCGAGAACTCGGGGGCGGGGGTGGGGGTGTCGTCGTTCTCCGGCGGCAGGCCGCTGACGAAGCGCTGGAAGATGCGGGCCGGAAGCGATCCCCCGTTGACCTTCTTCACTCCGTGGACGTTGAGGAGCTGCTGGCTCTGGCCCTCGGGGTACCCCATCCACACGGCGACGGTGAGCGACCGGGTGTAGCCCACGAACCAGGCGTCGCCGAAGTCCTCGGTGGTACCGGTCTTGCCCTTGACCTTGGTGCTGTCGACCTGGGCGCCGGTGCCCGACCCTCGGGCGACCACCTGCTCGAGGGTGAAGTTGACCTGGTCGGCCTGGGCCTTCTCCAGCACCCGGATCCCCTTGGGCTGGGTGTCGGGCAGGACGGTGTCGTTCATGGAGACCTTGGTGATCACCCGGGGGTCGATGCGGACCCCGCCTCGGGCGAGGGTGGAGTAGGCGTTGGCCATGTCCATCACCGAGACGTTCTGGGTGCCGAGGGCGATCGACGCCACCGGGTCGAGCTCCGCGGTGATGCCTAGCTCCTTGGCCATGTCGACCACCTTCTCCGGCCCCAGGGTGTCGACCAGCTGGGCGTAGACGGTGTTCACCGACTCGACGGTGGCGTCAATGAGGTTGACCTGGCCGAAGGAGGCGAGCTCGTAGTTGGTGACCTCCCAGTCGTTGCCCTTGTCGGCGAAGGGGAGCACGATCTTGGCCGGTCCCCGGAACGAGGACTCCAGGCTGTACCCGTCCTTGACCGCGGCGGCCAGGGCGAAGGGCTTGAAGGTGGACCCGCCTTGGCGCCCGGAGCCGCCCCCGCTCTCCCCCACGGCCAGGTTGACCTGGGACTCCCGCCAGTCCCGGCCGCCGACCATGGCCACCACCCGCCCGTCGCCATCGATGGCCACGAGGGAGCCGGCGGGGTCGCCGGGCTCGTCGAGCAGTCCGTAGACCGCGTCGTAGGCCTGGCGCTGGAGCTCGGGGTCGAGGCTGGTCTGGACCCGGAGGCCCTGGCGCAGGACGAAGTCCTCCGAGTAGGCGGCCTCCAGCTGCTCCCGCACGTACTGCACGTAGTACTCGGCACCGATGCCCTGGAGGGAGACGGTGGAGTCGAGCTCGGTGCGGGGGGCGACGTAGCTCTCCAGCTTCTGGGCCTCCACCTCGGCCATCTGGGCGGGGGTGATGGCCTTGGTCTCGACCATGGCCTGGAGGACGAACGTGCGCAGCTCGTAGGCGAGGTCGGGGTCGGAGGCCAGGTCGCCTCCGGACGGCGAGCGGATGAGGCCGACCAGGTAGGCCGCCTCCTTGAGCCCCAGCTCGGCGACGTCCTTGCCGAACCACGTGCGGGACGCGGCCTGGATGCCGTAGGCACCCCGCCCGAAGTAGACGGTGTTGAGGTAGCGCTCGAGGATCTGGCGCTTGTCGAGCTTGCGCTCGAGCTTGATGGCGATGACCGCCTCCCGCAGCTTGCGCCAGAGGGTGGGGTCGGTGCCCACGTAGACCTGCTTGACGTACTGCTGGGTGATGGTCGAGCCGCCCTGGGTGGCGCCCTTCTTGCGGACGTCGGCCCACGTGGCCCGCAGGATGCCGAGGGGGTCGATGCCGCCGTGCTTGAAGAACTTGCGGTCCTCGGCCGCGATCACCGCGCTCTGGACGATCGGGGGGACTTGGTCGAGCTTGACCGGGAACCGGTTCTCCTGGCCGTGGAGGGTGGCGATCTGGTTGCCGGCGGCGTCGTAGATGATCGTCGTCTGGGGGAGGGCGGCCTCGGGGGGAAGGGGGACCTGGGTGAGCACCCACGCCCCGCCGGCCAGGGCGGTGACGGCCATGACGCCGAGCAGGAACCACACCCGCCGGTACCGCCAGAGGAAGCTCGTGCGCTTGCCCCGTCGCTTGGCGCCGCCCTTGGCCCCGCCCTGGCCCGGGACGAGCAACGAGCCCCGGCCGCCGGCGGTGGCTCCCGGGGGGCCGGGCGGACGTGAGATGGGTCGCGTGGGACGACCGGGCGGCGCGGGTGGGCCGGGCCTCGCGGGCCGGCCGGTGGAGGGGCGGAAGCCGGCCGGGTCGGGAATGTCCGCGGGGGCGGGGATGCCAGTCGGGCCCGGGACGCCGGCGGCGGGCCGGTTGCTGCTGACCCGCTGGCCGGCGGCGGCGCTGGTCGCCCGCCGGGCGCGGACTGCCGCCTGCTGGCGGTTGTCGACCACGACGCCTTGGCCGGCGGGACGCGGGCCGGCCTGGTCGCGGGTCGATCTGTCGGGAATCGGCTAGGCGCGGGTCGGCCCGGTGGACGTCGGCCTGTCGGGGATCGACCGGGCGGGGGTCGCCTTGGTGGCGGTTGGCCTGCCGGGGGTCGGCTCGGCGGGAGTCGGGCGAGACGCGCGGCCTCGGGTCCACCGCTACGCCGCGCAGGGGCGGGGCGGGAGCGGGCGGTCCGTTGCCGCTGGCGGGCGGCGCCGGGGTTCTGGTCGGGCCGGCGGCCGTTCAGGTCGGGGCGCCCCGGACCCGGGCGGCGGGCGGGGGCGGGGCCCGGGTGGGGAGTCGGGCGTGCCTGGCGGGGCCCGGGGACGGCCTGTTGCCGACGGCGGGCGGCGGCCGGGTTCTGGTCAGGGCCGGCGGGGCGAGCTACGGGGCCTCCGGCCTGCGGGTATTCGCCGTTGGGTCGGCGTCCGGCAGGGGCGGCCGGGCGCCCGGGAGCGGGCCGGGCTCGTGGGGCCTGACCCTGCGATTGAGGTTGACCCCCGTCCTGACGCCGGGGTCCGGGCGGCCCGCCCTGGCGGCGATCGGACCCAGTCCGATCAGGCCGCAGGGCCGTGGGGGGCGACTCGAGGACAGCGCTACGAGGTCGGCGCACGAGGATTGGAGACTACCAAGGGCGCTGCCGCGAGCGGGAAATTCCCCCGACCGAGGGAGTCGGGCGCCGTCGCTGGTGGGCCGATGTCAGCCGGTACCGGCCTGCCGACCGCCCAGAGGGAAGGCCCGGACCAGGTGGTTCCAGGCGCACTCGGGGCAGACCTCGACCACGTAGCAGGTGCACTCCTCCCGCCGCCGGGCGAGCCTCGTCATCTCCTTGTGGGTGTCGACGACCTTGCCCGAGGCGGGCAGGCGGGTGCCGAAGGCGAATGACACCAGCACCAACGCCGACTCGTCGCAGATGGGGCACTCCAGCTCGCTGGGTCGGCCGATGTTGCGGGCAGCCCGCAGCAGCTCGGGGTGGGCGTCGCAGACGTCGCGGCGACCGAGGCGGCCGCGGTGGAACTCGTCGACCGTGTGCCGGCGCACGAGCCGGTAGTCGATCTGGCCCGCGGGAGACGGTCCCGCCCCCCTGATCCTCTCCGGCCGGAAGCTCACGTTGGCCTCACCGCGGCCAGGGTAGCGAACGAGTCCGCCCGTCGATACCGCCGCCGCCGCCCGAGCCTCGCCGAGGGTGCATAAGGCCTCGTTTCTGCACCCTCGACCCCGGCGCCGTCGCAGACCGCCGCCGGAAGGTGGACCGGCGCGCCGCATCCACGGTGCATCGCCGTCGACCCTCGACCGGGTGGCCACCGTGCGGCCCGCGTCCGACCCCGCGATTGCGGAGCGTCGGCACCGTGGCATACTTGCTTCCGATATATCGGATCGATATATCGGATTCGTCGAAGGGACATGGGTTCTTGCTGGAGCTGGCGGTGCTGGGGTTGCTCAAGGAGCAGCAGCTCCACGGGTACGAGCTGAAGAAGCGTCTCACCGAGGCCCTCGGCCCGTTCTCGAGCGTCTCGTTCGGCTCGCTCTACCCCGCCCTCAACCGCCTGGAGGCGGCGGGCGCGCTGCGGGCGGTCGTGGCCCCGGCCGATGCCGAGGCGCCCCGTCCGTCAGTCCCCATGACCGGCTCCATCGCCGGCGAGGCAGCTGCTTTCCGAGCCCGCCGGGCGGCGGCGGCCGGCAGGCGGGGCGAGCCCCGCTCGGCCCGCACCCGCAAGGTCTACGCCATCACCGACCGGGGCCAGCGGCTCTTCGAGGAGCTGCTCGAGGCGGAGACGGTCGGCGACGACGATCGGGCGTTCAATCTCAAGCTCGCCTTCTGCCGCTTCCTGCCGCCCGACCGGCGGCTCCGGCTCCTCGAGCGCCGACGGGCCCAGCTGGAGGACCGGCTGGCCCGTACCCGCACCAGCATGCGCAGCCGGCGGGACCGCATGGACACCTACACGCAATCGTTGATCGATCACGGCGCCGAGTCGGCGGAGCGGGACATCTCCTGGCTCGACCGCCTGATCGCCGTCGAACGCCAGTCCAAGGCTGATGTGGCCAATCCGGTTCAGGCCGATCCGATGCAGGCCAGTCCGATACAGGCCAGTCCGATCCAGGCCAGTCCGATCCAGGCCAGTCCGATACAGGCCAGTCCGATACAGGGAGGACAGAAGTGACCAAGTCGATTCGGTTGGCCATCGCGGGGGTCGGCAACTGCGCCAGCTCGCTGGTGCAGGGCCTCGAGTACTACCGCGACGCCGACCCGGCCGAGACCGTCCCCGGCCTCATGCACGTCGAGCTCGGCGGCTACCACGTGCGCGACGTCGAGGTGGTCGCCGCCTTCGACGTCGACGCGGCCAAGGTCGGTCTCGACGTGGGCAAGGCCATCTTCTCGGGCCAGAACAACACCATCCGCTTCGCATCGGTGGGCGAGCTGGGCATCGAGGTCCAGCGGGGCCCCACCCTCGACGGCCTGGGCAAGTACTACCGCCAGACCATCGAGGAGTCCCTGGCCGAGCCGGTCGACGTGGCCCAGGCCCTGCGTGACTCCGGCGCCGAGGTGATGGTGTCCTACCTGCCCGTCGGCTCGGAGGACGCCCAGCGCTACTACGCCGGCGCCTGCCTGGAGGCGGGGGTGGCCTTCGTCAACGCCATCCCGGTGTTCATCTCGTCCGACCCCGAGTGGGCCCAGCGCTTCACCGATGCGGGCATCCCCATCATCGGCGACGACATCAAGAGCCAGGTCGGGGCCACGATCGTCCACCGCCTGCTGGCCCGCCTGTTCGAGGACCGGGGCCTCGTGCTCGACCGCACCTACCAGCTCAACGTCGGCGGCAACATGGACTTCAAGAACATGCTCGAGCGGGAGCGGCTGGAGTCGAAGAAGATCTCCAAGACCCAGGCCGTCACCAGCCAGCTCGACAACGGGATCGCGGCCGACGACGTCCACATCGGCCCCTCCGACCACGTGGCCTGGTTGGACGACCGCAAGTGGGCCTACATCCGGCTGGAGGGACGCAACTTCGGCGACGTGCCCCTGAGCGTGGAGCTCAAGCTCGAGGTATGGGACTCGCCCAACTCGGCCGGCGTGATCATCGACGCCGTGCGCTGCGCCAAGCTGGCCCTCGACCGGGGCATCGGCGGCCCCCTGCTCGCCCCCTCGGCCTACTTCATGAAGTCGCCGCCGGTGCAGTACCACGACGACCACGCCCGGGAGCTGCTCGAGGAGTTCATCACTGGCTAGCACCGCCGACGAGCAGGTGGCGGCCGCGGTGGAGGCGCTCCGTGCCGCCGAGCTCGATCCCGACGATCCCGCGGCGCGGGGCCGCTTCGTCGCCCAGGCGCACGGCCGCCGCCGAGCACGGCTGGGACACCTTCGACGCGGCCCTGCCCCTCCTCGGCCACGACGACGCCGTGTGCCGATCGGCTGCCGTCCAGATCCTGGGGCGGCTGGCCCAGGCCGACCGTGCCTTCGCCCAGACCGTGTGCGACAGCCTCATCGCGGTCGCGGCCGAGGAGGTAGACGACGGGCTGGTCGACACCCTGGCGGTGGCAGCCCACGACGCCGGCCTGACGGTGGGCGCGGCCTGCAACCTGCTCCTGCGCACGCCGCCCCTGCGGCGCATGGGCGCCTACCACCTGGCCATGGTGGTGACGTCCGGCCCGGAGGACGAGCCCGTCCGCAAGGTGCTGCGGATCGCAGCCGACGATCCCGATCCCGAGGTCCGCCGGTGGGTCGGCATCGGGCTGGAGACCGCGTCCCAGGATTAGGACAAGGTCCCTGACCCCACCGCCGGGGACGGGCACAATGGCCGTCTATGGCCAACGACGCCCTGGTCGGGTGGAAGCGACTGCCCCCGGGAGACACCAGCCGGTCGCTGGGACCGGTCGCCGACGTGCAGTACGGCCCCGACGTGGTCACCGAGACCGAGTTGCGGCTGCTGGGCAACCTGACCGACAAGCGGGTGCTGGAGCTGGGCTGCGGCGCCGGCCAGTCGCTGGTGGCCATCGCCAAGAAGGGGGCCCATGCGATCGGCCTCGACTTCGCCCAGGCCCAGCTCACCGGGGCCAAGCGCCTGGCCGACGCCGAAGGGGTGCGGGTCGAGCTCCACCAGGGCGACCTGGCCGACCTCGCCTTCATGCGGGGCGACAGCGTCGACCTGGTCTTCTCCGCCTACGCCCTGGGCTTCGTGGAGGACCTCAACCGGGTCTTCCGCCAGGTCCACCGGGTGCTCAAGGAGGGGGCGCCGTTCGTGTTCTCCCTGCCCCACCCGGTCTACGACCTGATCGACCACCACGGCCAGGCCCTGGTCATCCGCCGGTCGTACTTCGATCACAGTCCTCTGCCCGACGGCTTCCACCACACCGTGTCCGACCTGTTCACCGGCCTCAGCCGGGCCAAGTTCCGGGTCGACGTGGTCCTCGAGCCGGAACCGTCGGTCGAGGGCTCCCGCAGTCCGTTCTGGGACGAAGCCGCCCGCTGGGTCCCCCGCACGTTGGTGATCCGAGCTCGCAAGGAGGGCGTCTGAGCGCCGCCCGGGTCAAGGTCACAGAGGCCGTGCGGCTCACTGGGGTCCCGGGGACAGTGATCTTCCTGGCCATCCGGCACGGCGAGATCGGCTCCGAGCGGGACGATCGGGGGTACGACTGGGTCGACCCCGAAGAGGTCGCCTCGCTCGCCGTCGTCCGCTGACGGCGCACCCATCGTCGACTGTGCAAGAACCCACCGAAAAGGTGGGGTTCTTGCACACTCGAGTGGCGTGTCACTGGGCCTGGCGGGACGGAGGGCTACGCCCGGCGGAAGTGCTTGCCGAGGGTCTCCATCTGGCCCTGGTAGTTCGAGCCGATGGTCGTGCCGTAGAGCTTGGCCGGGGGGGCGATCATCCTCTCGAACGTGAGCTTGCACACCTTCTGGCGGTGCTCGATCATGAACGGCACGTCGTGGGCCCGCACCTCGAGGGCGGCCCGTGAGCCCTTGAGCCCGGCGGTCGGGTCGTAGCCGAAGCCGGGGTCGAAGAACCCCGCGTAGTGGGTGCGCAGCTCGCCGCTGGTGGGGTCGTAGGCCGTCATCTCCGCGGCCAGGTCGGGCGGCACCATCACGCTCTCGTCGGAAAGCAGCAGGTAGAACCGCTCCGGCTCCAGCACCAGGCGGTCGCCCTCCTCGCTCCGCACCGGCTCCCAGTAGTCCTCCACCTGGTGGGCGCCGATGCCCGACATGTCGAGCAGGTCGGCGTTGCTCCTCGCCCGGTGTCCGACCTGGCGGCCCTTGTCCCCCTCCAGGTCGAGGCTGAGGAACAGCCCGTTGGATGTCTCGAACTCCCCGACCGTGGCCGGCCGGTCGGCCCGGTAGAGGAGGGGCTCCTCCTGGTGGCGGGCGGCCAGCTCGTCGTCGGTGAGCGTGGAGCGCCCGACCATCAGTCGGAGCTGGTTGAGCGAGAGATGCTGCTTCACCAGGATGGGGAACGAGAGGGGGACGACCTCCAGGTAGAGGGGGCCGTCGTAGCCGGGCGCGATCTCGTCGAAGCGGTGGCCGTAGTCGGTGATGACCCGGGTGAAGACGTCGACCCGGCCGGTGGAGCTCTTGGGGTTGGCCTTGCCCCGGATGAACGGAGGCAGGTGCACCGACTCGGCCAGCGGGATCAGGTACGGGCGGTTGGTCTCGAGCAGGGCGCCGTCGCGGCGGAGGTCGAGCTCGTCGAAGAGGTAGTCCTCGACCTTGTGCTTCACCGTGTCGTCGCCCGGGAGGAAGCTGCACCGGATGCGGAAGGCGCTCTCCCCCAGGCGCAGGTCGAGGCTGGCCGGCTGGATGCTCTCCTTGGGGATGCGCAGCTCGCCGGCCTCGATGTAGCCGGCGTCGATCGCCTCGGCCAGGAGCTGGCTGGGCAGGACGCCCGGCGTCTCCGCGCTCAGGTCGGCGAGATGCAACTCCCCGGGCACGGCCCGATGATGCCATCCGGGGTCCGGGACCCGACAGACGGCGAACTGGCGACGGAAAAGGCCACATGGTGGCCGAGAACGTCACCGGTTCGAGGCGGATGGCGAACTGGTGACGGGAAAGGGCGTCATGGCGCCCGACAACGTCACCGGTTCGAGGCTGGTTGCTCCTCCCACCAGGCGGCCAGGCGGCGGCGGGCCTCGTCCTCGCCCAGGGGGCCTTCCTCCAGGCGCAGCTCGAGGAGGAAGTCGCGGGCTCGGCCCACGTCGCGGCTGGGACCGATGCCGAGCTGCTCCATGATCTGGTTGCCGTCGAGGTCGGGGCGGATGGAGTCGAGCTCCTCCTGCTCCCGGAGGACGGCGATGCGCTCCTCGAGGAGGTCCATGCGCCGGGCCAGCTCGTCCGCCCGCCGCTGGTTGCGGGTGGTGACGTCGCAGCGGGTGAGCTCGTTGAGCTTCTCCAGGAGAGGGCCGGCGTCGCGGGCGTAGCGGCGCACCGCGCTGTCGGACCAGCCGGTGCCGAAGCCGTGGAAGCGCAGGTGGAGCTCCACCAGGCGGGTGATGTCGGCGATCTCGTCCTGCGGGTAGCGCAGGGCCCGCAGCCGGGTGTCGGCCATGCGGGCCCCGACCACCTCGTGGTGGTGGAACGAGACGCCGCCCGGGCCGATGGAGCGGGTCTTGGGCTTGCCGATGTCGTGGAGGAGGGCGGCCAGGCGCAGGATCTTGTCGGGACTCGTCTTCTCCACCACCGCGATGGTGTGGGCCAGGACGTCCTTGTGGCGGTGGATCGGGTCCTGCTCGAGGGAGAGGCCGGACAACTCGGGGAGGAACTCGTCGGAGAGACCGGTCCGGACCAGGAACCACAGCCCGTCGCTGGGGTTGTCGACGACCATGAGCTTGTCGAGCTCGGCCCGCACCCGCTCGGGGGACACGATCTCCAGGCGACCCTTCAGCCGGCGGACGGCGTCGACCAGCTCGGGGTCGGGCACCAGCCCGTAGCCGGCGATGAAGCGGGCCGCCCGCAGCATGCGGAGGGGATCGTCGGTGAACGACTCGTCCGGCGATAGCGGGGTGCGGAGGCGGTGGGCGGCCAGGTCGGCCAGCCCGTCGAAGGGGTCGATGAGCTCGGCGGTGGCCCCGCCGGCCCGGGAAGCCCTGCCAGCGCCGGCCGTGAGCTCGAGGGCCATGGCGTTGACGGTGAAGTCGCGGCGGGCCAGGTCGGACTCGACCGCGTCGGCGAAGGCGACGTCGGGCTTGCGGGAGTCGGGCGTGTAGGCCTCGGCCCGGTGGGTGGTGATCTCGTACTCGCGGCCGTCCTGGCGGGCGCCGATGGTGCCGAAGCGCCGGCCCTGGTCCCAGATGGAGTCGGCCCACCCCCGGAGGACGGCCTCGATGGCGTCGGGCCGGGCGTCGGTGGTGAAGTCGAGGTCCCGACCCTCGGGCGACCGGCCCAGGATGGCGTCGCGCACGCTGCCGCCGACCAGGTACAGGCGGTGGCCGGCGGACGCGAAGCGCTGGGCGAGGGGCGCGGTGTCGTCGAGAAGCGGCTGCAGCCGCTCGGGGACCATGGTGACCACGACGGTACCGGCCCCCGTCCGGGAACCCTTCCGAGTTGCGCGCACCACCGTCGAGTGTGCAAAAACCAGGCTATTTCAGGGTTTTTTGCACACTCGGCGGCGGGATGAGCCGGGCCGGCGGGCTCGGGCGGGCACTGACCGGCCATCGCCGCGCCCCCGCCGATAACCTCGAAGGCACCATGACCGTCACGACCGAGGTCCTGGAGTGGGGCCGGGAGCGGGCCCGAGCCGGTCCCTGGCGGGGGGACGGCCATGTCGCCTACCTGGCCCCGCTCCCCTACGACCCCCCACCTTCGGTCGATTTCCTGCGCCGGTGCCTCGACCAGCTGGCCGGGCGGGGCTACGCCGAGGTGATCACGTCGGCCCTGGCCGGATCCGAGCAGCGGCCGTTCCTGGCCGTCGGCTTCGCGCCCCACGAGCACCTCCGGTTCCTGGCCCACGACCTGGACGGGATCTCCCTGCGCCCCGTCACCGGCCCCCACCACCTGCGCCGGGCCGTCCCCGCCGACTGGCCATCGGTCCTCGACGTCGACGCCGGCTCGTTCAGCCCCTTCTGGCGCCTCGACGAGGGTGGGCTGGAGGAGGCGCTGAACGCGACCCCGTCGACCCGGTTCCGGGTGGCCGTCGACGACGACGGCCGGGCCCGCCACCGGAACGCAAACCAGCCGGGCGAGCGGCGGGTGGTCGGCTACGCCATCACCGGGCGGGCCGGCGACCAGGGCTACGTCCAGCGACTGGCGGTGGCCGCCCGGGCCCGGCGAACGGGCGTGGGCCGGGCGCTCGCCCTCGACGGGCTGCGCTGGCTGCGGCGGCGGGCCGTGCGGCGGGCGGTGGTGAACACCCAGTTCGGCAACGACGCCGCCCTGGCCCTCTACCTCGGCCTGGGCTTCCGGGAAGAGCCGTCCGACCTCGCCGTCCTCCACCGGACCCTGCTCCCGTGACCGGTCCCGCCCGACGACGGCGCACGGGCCGGGTGGCCGCGGTCGCCGCCCTGCTGGCGGTGGCCGTCCTCGGCACCACCCCGGGGCCGGCGCCGGCAACGGCGGCGGCGCGGACCGGGACCGGAGAGGCCGGTGAGGCCCAGACCGGGGCCATCGACTTCGTCGGCCAGTCGCCGTGGGTGGGCGCCGACGGCCAGTACGGGGTTCGCTTCACCGTCGTGCGCCCGTCGGGGCCGTCGAACCTCGAGGTGGCGGTCAGCGTCTACCCGGCGGTGGCCTTCCGCTCCGAGTTCCAGGAGACGTTGCAGAACCGGATCTTCGGCGAGCCGGTCCTGCCGGTAGCCGTCTTCGGCCTCGGCGCCCTCACCCCCGACGGGGCCGGGGTGTTCTCGGTGGCCGTGCCCGCCACCCTGGGCGGCCAGCTCGGCGTCTACCCGGTGCGGATCGAGCTGCGTGACCGCGACGACTTCGACGTCCTCGACGAGTTCGTCACCCACCTCGTCTACCTCCCGGGCGAGCACACCGGGCCCAAGCTCGGCGTGTCGATGGTGCTGCCCGTCCACAGCCCGCCCGCCCTCCAGCCCGACGGGACCCGCCGACGGCCGGAGGACGCCGAGCTGGCCGGGCTGTCCCTCGCCATCGACGCCGCCCGCTCCCTGCCGATCACGTTCATGCCCACCCCGGAGACGGCGGCCGCTCTCGTCGCCGGCACCGATCCCCGCGCCGGGGCGGTGCTCACGTCCCTGCGCCAGGCGGTGGCCGACCAGCCCTACATCGGCGGTCCCTACGTGCCCGTCAGCCTGCCCGCCCTCACCACCGCCGGCCTCGATGGGGAGGTCGCCCGCCAGCTCAACCGGGGATCGGTCACCCTCAGCGAGGTCCTGCGGACCGACCCCGTGAGCCACATCTGGGTGGCCCAGGAGCCGCTCGACGCGGCGTCGGTCGACCTGCTGGCCAGCCAGGGCATCGCCCGGGTGGTGGCCACCGAGGAAGGCCTGGCGCCCATCCCCGACCAGCTGGTCACCCTCACCGGCCCCTTCCGGCTCGACGGCGAGCGCGCCTCCATCGAGGGGGCGGCGGCCGACGCCGGGCTGTCGGCCCACTTCGGCGGCGAGGGCCCGAGCCCGGGCAACCCAAGCCAGGGCAACCCCGCCCTCCAGGCGTCCCACCTGCTGGCCGACCTGGCCGTGCTGTACCTCGACCTGCCCGGTGAGGAACGGGGCGTCGTGGCCCTCCCCTCCCGGGACTGGCGGCTCGACCGGGTCTTCCTCGACACGGTCGTCGCCGGCCTCTCCGGCAATCCGGTGGTGGAGGCGATCGGGCTGGACACGCTGTTCGCCGACGTCCCCCCTGCCACCGACCTGGGCGAGCCCCTCGTCCGCCGTCCGGCCGTGGACCCCGGCGGCAGCCTCACCGGGGTGGTCGACGACATCCGCACCGTGCGTAACCGCCTCGACGCCCTCGGCTCGGTCCTCGGTCCGACCAACGCCGTCTCGGGCGACCTGGGCGAGCGGCTGCTGGTGGCGCAGTCGGCCGACTTCCGCTCGACCCGGCAGCGGGACCCGTACCTGACCGGCGTCGAGCGGGCCATCGACGAGCAGCTGGGCGGGATCGAGATGCCCCAGGACCGCTCGATCACCCTCACCGCCCGGCGGGGCGAGATCCCGGTGACGTTCCAGAACCACACCGGGCACCCGGTCCGGGTCATCGTGCGCATGGAGAGCGACAAGCTCGTCTTCCCCCGGGGCCAGACCCTCGAGATCGACCTCACCCGGCTCAACACGACCCACCGCTTCCCGGTCGTGGCCCGTACGTCGGGCGCCTTTCCCATCCGGATCACCCTGCTGTCGCCCGACGGCGACCTGGTCGTGGGCCGGGCCCGGCTCACCGTGCGCTCGACGGCGACGTCGGGGGTGGGCCTGGGCATCTCGGTGGGAGCGGCCCTGTTCCTCGCTCTCTGGTGGGGTCGCCACGCCCAGCGGGGACGGCGGGCCAAACGGCTGATGGACCCGTCCGCCGTGCTCGCCCCCCGGGCCCCCGCCCCCCGGGCCGCGCCCCCGGAGGGAACCGCGGTGCCGGCCGGGGCGAGGCCGGGCACTACGGTCCTGGCCGTCCCCGTGATGCCGGACCCGTCGGCCACGGGGCCGGTCCCACGTTCACCAGGCGACAACGGGGACGAGCCGCACGCGAAAGGGCCACCCGGCGACGAGCCGGATGGTGATGATGACGAGAACCGGCCCGTCCCCGCGCCGGGAACCCTGGGAGGAGGCTGAGTTATGGCCGTCGTACGGATCGTCACCGACAGCAGCTGCGACCTGCCGGCGGACGTGGTCAAGCAGCACGCCATCACCGTCGTGCCGCTGTCCATCCGCTTCGGCGACGAGGAGTTCGTCGACGGGCGGGACCTCACGCCGTCCGCCTTCTGGGCCCGGTCGGCGGCGTCGGCCGTGCTGCCCTCGACTGCGGCCCCGTCCCCCGGCGCCTTCGAGAAGGCCTACCGCGACGCGGCCGCAGCCGGGGCGGACGGGGTGGTGTGCATCAACCTGTCGTCCAAGCTGTCGGCCACCATCCAGGCCGCGGAGACGGCGGCCAAGGCCCTGGCCGGTGAGCTGCCGGTGCGCACGGTGGACTCCAAATCGGTCAGCCTGGGGCTGGGAACCATCTGCATCGAGGCGGCCAAGGCCGGCGCCCGGGGGGCCTCGGTCGACGAGATCGTGGCCCTGGCCGAGGACATGGGGGCCCGCACCCAGATCCACGCCACCCTCGACACCCTCGAGAACCTGAAGAAGGGCGGGCGCATCGGGGCGGCCAAAGCGCTCATGGGCTCGATCCTGTCGGTCAAGCCGGTGATCGAGGTGGTCGACGGGGCGGTGGAGCCCGGTCCCAAGGTGCGGACCCGGGCCAAGGCCCTCCAGTTCCTCGTCGACCGGGTGACGGCCGAGGCGGCGGTGGAGAACCTGGCCGTGCTCCACGGCGACGCCCCCGACGTCGAGCAGTTCATCGAGCTGCTGGCGCCCCACTTCCCCCGCGACCAGATCGTGGTCGGCCAGCTCGGGGCCGTCGTTGGCAGTCACACTGGTCCTCGCACCATCGGGGTGGCCTTCCAGGTCCCCCGCCCGTGATCGCTTCCCGTTGATCCTCCCCGGGCAGGTCTTGGGCGGGCGCTACCGCCTGCGGCAGCAGATCGCGGAGGGGGGGATGGCGGAGGTGTGGGAGGCGGGTGACGACGTCCTCGGCCGCGCGGTGGCGGTCAAGGTGCTGCTCCCCCAGTTCGCGGCCGACCCCACGTTCATCGAGCGCTTCCGCCGGGAGGCGATCGCCGCCGCCCGCCTGGCCCACCCCAACATCGTCGCCACCTTCGACACGGGCGTCGACGACGACCTCACGTTCATCGTGATGGAGCTGATCGACGGTCGCACCCTGAAGGACGTCCTCGAGGAGCGGGGCCCACTGCCGGCCCACGAGGCGACCACCATCGCGGCCCAGGTGGCGGGGGCGCTGCACTACGCCCACGAGACGGGCATCGTCCACCGGGACGTCAAGCCGGCCAACATCCTGCTCTGCCCGGACGGGCGGGTGAAGGTGGCCGACTTCGGCATCGCCAAGGCCGCCCTGGCCGACACCTCGATCGCCGACTTCGACCTCACCGGCACCGGGATGGTCGTGGGCACGGCCAAGTACCTGTCGCCCGAGCAGTTCGAGGGCAGGCCCGTCGACCGCCGGTCCGACGTCTACGCCCTGGGCGTCGTCCTCTACGAGATGCTCTGCGGACGGCCGCCGTTCTCCGGCGGCAGCGACATGGCCATCGGGATGCAGCACGTCGACAAGAAGCCGCTCAGCCCCCGCCAGGTGCGGGCCGGCATCCCCCGCCCGCTGGAGGCGGTGGTGCTGCGGGCCATGACCAAATCCCCGGGCGGCCGCTACCCCACCGCCGCCGACCTGCAGAGTGCGCTCCTGTCGGTCGACCTGCGGGGCGACGACGCCGTGCCCATGATCGTCCGGGAGGACACCCCGCCCCGCGGGGTCGCCGTCCCCCAGACCTTCGCCCAGAGCCAGCGCTCGTGGCTGGTGCCAACCGTGCTCATCGTGGTCGTCGCCGTCACCCTGGGCATCCTGGGCTGGATCTTCGCCCGGTCGGACCCCGGGCAACGGCTGCTGGGCAACGAGCCGGCGGGGGACGGCGGGGGGGCGTCGGCCGTGGCGGTGGGCTCGGTGACGTCGTTCGACCCCGACGGCGACGGCGTGGAGCACGAGGACGAGGTGGCCTTGCTGGTCGACGGCGATCCGTCCACGTCGTGGAACACGGCGCGCTACGACGGGGCCGACTTCGCCGGCCTGAAGCCGGGCGTGGGCTTCGTCCTGGTGCTGGACGGGGCGGTGCCGTTGGGCGAGCTCGAGCTCCTCGGTACCAGCCGGGGCTTCGACGCCGAGGTGGTCGTGGCCGACGCCCCCCGCGACACCCGGGCCGCCTGGGGGGAGGCGGTGGACACCGACGAGGGCGTGGGCACCGACGCCACCTTCGACCTCGAGGGGCGGACGGGCGGCGCCATCCTGGTGTGGATCACCAACCCCACGGAGTCGACAACGAGCATCGGAGAGGTCCGGGTCACCGCCGCCTGACCGCTGGCGTGCGTCATCCGCGAGAGGGCAGGGCCGTCGCGGTCGCCGGTCGGTACGCTCGGGCTATCGGCGAGGGCAGGGCCGTCGCCGGTCGGTACGCTCGGGCCATCGGAGAGGACCGGAGCGACTCGGCCCTGGTGGCCGCGGCCCAGGGCGGCGACCGGGCCGCACTCGACGCCCTCCTGCGGCGCCACCACGACCGCCTCTACGGCCTGTGCCGGCGGGTCACCGGCAACGACGCCGATGCCGCCGATGCCTGCCAGGAGGCGCTCATCGCCATCGTCCGCAGCCTCGACCGCTTCGACGGCCGGTCGGCGTTCTCCACCTGGGCCTACCGGGTGACGACCAACGCCTGCCTGGACGAGCTGCGCCGCCGGCGCCGGCGTCCCGAGCCGGGCCTGCCCGACGACGAGGTGGCGGGTGGCGGGCGGACGGTCGCCGCGGGCGGGGACGCGTTCGCCGACGTGGACACCCGGGTGGCGGTCGACGCCGCCCTGACCGGGCTGCCACCCGAGTACCGGGTGGCGGTGGTGCTCCGTGACCTGTGCGGACTGGCCTACACCGAGATCGCCGAGGTGCTCGGCGTTCCGATCGGCACGGTGCGATCCCGCATCGCCCGGGGCCGGGCCGCCCTCATCCCGTCCCTTGATGCGGGCCCATCGGAGGATGACGGTTCCGGGGACTCCGGTTCCGGGGAGGGCGGGAACCCGCCGGGCGTCCGGGGACGTCCAACGGAGCAGTCATGACCAATCCGCACCCCGACTTCGAGGCCCTGAGCGCCCACCACGACGGCGAGGCGCCCGAGCTGGCCGCCCACGTCACCGGCTGCCCCGCCTGCCGGACCACCCTGCGCTGGCTGCGGATCACGACCGCCCTGGTGTCCAGCCCCGTGCCTCCGGCGCCCGATGCCGTCCGGGAGAAGGCTCTGGCCCGGGCGCTGGAAGCCTTCGGAGCCGTTGATAGTGTGCGGGGTACTACAGAAGAGACAGTCGCCGGCCTTCGTCGTTCAGCGCCGGTGCCGGTGACCCGGTCGTCGGATGTCCCCCCCGGTGGTCGCTCGGCGCCCCCCACCCCGATCACCTCGGCCAGGAGCCGCCGCTGGTCAGGTTCCGGCCTCTGGGTAGGGGTGGGGTCGGCGGCCGCGGTGCTGCTGGCGTTCGTCCTGGGAGTCGGCGTCCTCACTGGTGGAGGCGGGGGCGTTGGGGACGACGACGCGACCGTCGCCGCCGGGGCGCCGCCCACCCAGGAGCGCACAGCCGGCGACGCCAACTCGACCCTGAACGCCGAGCCCGGCTTCGGCGTGGCCGACACCGGTGCGACAGGCGCCGCTGCGGCGGGTGGGGTCGACGGAGGCGACCTGGGCGAGATCACCGACGCGTCCGTCCTCGTGGCTCGGGCCCGGCCGGCGCTGCTTCAGCGCGACGCGGCCCCGGCCCCCGCCCCCGTGACCGGCATCGCGCCGGCCGGTGCCGGCGAGTCCGGGCTCACGTCGAAGTTCGTGGGGACCCGCCCGTGCGAGATGGAGGCCCGGACGGACCGGCCCGACCTCGGAACCGTCGTCTACTACGCCGTGGGCCGGGTGGGTGGGCTGCCGGTGGTGGTGCTCGGCTTCGCTCCCGGCCCCGCGCCGGCGCCCGTCACGCTGCTGGCTCTGGCTCGCCAGGAGGGGTGTCGGGTAGTTCTCGAAGCGGCCGGGCCCTGACGGCGGCGGCGGCGGCCCCCAGGGCCACCGCCAGCCACCCGTGGACGTCGATCATGGACAGGCGACGGTCGGTCGAGATCCACGCCGCGCCCAGGAGGCCGCAGACGGTGAACACCGCCCCGGCCACCGCCAGGAGCAGCGACCGGCGGCGGGCGACGGTGGTCGTGGCCTCGGACACGAACAGCCCCAGGACCACCCCCGCTCCGATCACGGCCAGGCCGTCGAAGGCGTACTCCCCGAACAGGAGGGCGGCCACCGCCGCCACCAACGCGCCGGCGAGGAGAGAGAGAGTGGATCGCACCCGGTCAAGGGTAGGCTCCGCCCGTGGCGGACGACCCTGACCAGACCCCGGCGGCCGGCCCGGGAGCGATCGCGTCCCCGCGCCCCGAGGAACCTGCAGACGCGGAACGGGTTCCCCCGCTCACCTGGGCCGACTCCGCCGGAACGATGGCGACGTCCGCGGAGACCGATGATCCGCCGGGTGCCGATCTGCCGACCGCCGACGGCCGGGCACCGGATTCCGACGTCCCCCCGCCCAGGGCGACCACGACCGCGGCACCGGCGCCTGTCGGGTCGTCCACCGGCCCCTCGCCGTCTCCCTCGCCCGTTTCGCCCGTGACACCCGTGGCAGCGACGACCGGCGTCGCCGCAACTGGTCCCCCGCCCCGGCCTGCTGCGCCAGCCGCCGGCTCCACCCCGCCAACCGGCGCTGCCGCAACTGGTCCCCCGCCTCGGCCCGCGCCTGCGCCCACCGGCACCGCCGCAACTGGTCCCCCCGCCTCCGGCCCGCCGCCTGCCGGCCGCGGCTCCACCGACACCCCCACCGTCACCCGGCCCATCGCCCGGCCGGTGACGCCGCCCGTGCGGCCCCCGGGCCCGGGTCCGTCCCCCGTGACCAGCCCGCCGGCGGTCGCCCGTCCCCAAGCAGACTGGGCGGCCGAGGTGGCCGACCGCATCGACGAGGTCGTGGCCAAGGTCCGGGCCAACACCTCCGATCGCCTGGTGGGCGTGGCCCGGATGGTGGTCTACGGGTTGCTGGCCGCGGTCATGGGGATCACCGCGGTGATCCTGCTGGTGATCTTCGCCATCCGCCTGCTCGACGTGATCATCCCCGGCGAGGTCTGGATCCCCTACGCCATCCTGGGAGCAATATTCCTGGCCGCCGGGTTGTTGCTGTGGTCGAAGCGCACGGCCCGGCCTCCCAACGCCTGACCCCGCCGTACGCAGCCGGTCCATCCGACGGGCCGAAGCATCCAAGGAGATCGCAGTGAAAGACGTCCGTGACGTGGTCATCATCGGTTCGGGACCGGCCGGCCTCACCGCGGCCATCTACGCCGCCCGGGCCAACCTGCGCCCGTTGGTCATCGAGGGCGAGCTGTCGTCCACCGGCGACCAGCCGGGCGGCCAGCTGATGCTCACCACCGAGGTGGAGAACTACCCCGGCTTCGTCGACGGCATCATGGGCCCGGCGCTGATGGGCAACTTCCGGGGCCAGGCGGCCCGCTTCGGTGCCGAGTTCCTCACCGAGAAGGTCACGCGGGTCGACTTGTCGGTGCGGCCCTTCCACATCGAGGTGGGCGACGTGGTCCTCCAGGCCCGGGCCGTGATCGTGTCCACCGGCGCCAAGGCCAAGATGCTGGGCCTCGACCGGGAGATCCAGCTCATAGGCCACGGGGTGTCCACCTGTGCCACCTGCGACGGCTTCTTCTTCAAGGACGAGACGATCGCCGTCGTCGGCGGCGGCGACTCCGCCCTCGAGGAGGCCACCTTCCTCACCAAGTTCGCCAAGAAGGTCTACGTCGTCCACCGGCGCGACGAGCTGCGGGCGTCCAAGATCATGCAGGAGCGGGCGTTCAAGAACGACAAGATCGAGTTCGTCTGGGACTCGGTGCCGGTCGAGCTGCTGGGCGACAAGATGCTGGAAGGGCTCCGGATCCGCAACGTGAAGACGGACGAGGAGACGGTCCTCGACATCGCCGGGTTGTTCGTCGCCATCGGCCACGTCCCCAACACGTCGTTGTTCGTCGACCAGCTCGACATGGACGAGAACGGCTATCTCCTCACCTCCACCGGCTCCCGCACCAACATCGAGGGGGTGTTCGCAGCCGGCGACGTCGCCGACCACGTGTACCGCCAGGCCATCACCGCCGCCGGCACCGGCTGCATGGCGGCCATCGACTCCGAGCGCTGGCTCGGGGAGCAGAAGCACGAGGCCGAGATCCTCGGTACCCCCACCGAGTGGTGAGAGGCGGAATCGACCGGCCCGTCCCGGGGTTTCACGGACAGCAGGGAGAGGTTCTCCCCCTACGACCACAGGAGGCAGCTCATGGCTGAGGGTGTTGACGTCCTCACTGACAGTACGTTCGACGAGGAGGTCGCCGGCGCCGACGTGCCCATGATCGTCGACTTCTGGGCCGAGTGGTGTGGCCCCTGCCGCTTGGTGGCGCCCATCCTCGAGCAGATCGCGGTCGAGAAGGCGGGCCAGGTTCGAGTCTGGAAGCTCAACGTCGACGACAACCCCGAAGCGGCTCGTCGTCACCAGGTGATGAGCATCCCCACGCTCATCGTGTTCAAGGACGGCATCGCCAAGAAGCGCATCGTCGGGGCCAAGGCCAAGACCGCCCTTCTCGCCGACCTGGCCGAGTTCCTGTAGCCCGCAGGTCATCCACAGCCTTTTCGCACGCTGTGGAGATGGCTTTCGGAAAGGGCCCGCTTGTAATTACGGGGTTGTAACTCTTCCCGCCGTCATGGCCCGAAATATCCGCTCGAGGTCCTCCAGGTTGGCGAACTGGATGACCACCTTGCCCCGGTTGGCGCTCATCTCGACCTTGACCCGGGTGTCGAGGTGCTCCGAGAGGCGCTCCTCCAGCTCCAGCAGTCCCGGTGGCCGCAGGCGCTTGCCGGGGCCGACCGGTGTGGGGGCGGCGGCCGACTTCTGGTTCTGTCGGCGGGCCTCCTCCTCCACCGCCCGCACCGAGAGGCCTTCGGCCACCACCCGGCCGGCCAGCGTCTCCTGATAGGCGCGGTCGGGGCAGGTGAGCAGGGCCCGGGCGTGGCCGGCGGTGATCCGGCCCTCCGCCACCAGCCGCTGCACGGACGGGGGGAGCTGAAAGAGACGGAGAGTGTTCGAGATGGCGGCTCGGCTCTTACCCATGCGGGCGGCCAGCTCGTCGTGGGTGAGGTGGAAGTCCTCCAGGAGCTGCTGGTAGGCGGCGGCCTCGTCGAGGGGGTTGAGGTCCTCCCGCTGGAGGTTCTCCACCAGAGCCTGCTCCAGCGACGAGGTGTCGTCGACGGTGCGGATGATCGCCGGGATGAGGGGTAGGCCGGCCCGCTTGGCCGCCCGCCAACGGCGCTCGCCGGCGATGAGCTCGTACATCCCCTCCCCCGCCGCCCGTACGAGCACCGGCTGCAAGATCCCCAGCTCCCGCACCGAGGCGGTCAGAGCGGCCATCGACTCCTCATCGAAGCCGCTCCGGGGCTGGCGGGAGTTGGGCAGGATCGACGAGATGGGCAGGTCCTGGAAGGCCGAGTCCACCCAGTCGGCGGAGCCGGCGGGGATGAGCGCCCCCAGTCCTCTACCGAGTCCGCTGCGGCGCGCCACCACTCACCTCCTTGGCCAGCTCGCGGTAGGCCAGGGCCCCCCGGGAGGTGGAGTCGAACACCAGGATGGGTTGGCCGAACGAGGGCGCCTCGGAAAGGCGGACCGTCCGGGGGACGATGTTGCGGCACACCCTGGCGCCGAAGTGTCGACGGACCTCCTTGGCCACCTGCTCGGCCAGCTTGGTACGGGCGTCGTACATGGTCAGGATGATGGTCGACATCTCCAGGCGGGGGTTGAGGTTTCGCTGCACGAGCTGCACGTTGCGCATGAGCTGTCCGAGGCCCTCCAGGGCGTAGTACTCGCACTGGATCGGCACCACCACCTCGGTGGCGGCGGCCAGCCCGTTGACGGTGAGCAGCCCGAGTGAGGGTGGGCAGTCGATGAGCACGAAGTCGTACTCGTCGCCCAGGCTCTCGAGGGCCCGGCGGAGTCGGAGCTCCCGGCTGAAGGCGGGGACGAGCTCGATCTCGGCACCGGCCAGGTCGATGGTGGCGGGGGCGACGAAGAGGTTGCGCACGCCCGTGGGCTCGATGCAGTCCTCCATGGGCAGGTCGGCGAGGAGGACGTCGTAGATCGAGGCCTGCAGGTTGCGGGCGTTGACGCCGAGGCCGGTGGTGGCATTGCCCTGGGGGTCGAGGTCGACGACAAGGACCCGGTAGCCCAACTCGGCCAAGGAAGCCCCCAGGTTGACGGCGGTGGTGGTCTTGCCCACGCCGCCCTTCTGGTTGGCGATGGCCATGACCCGGGGGAGCGGGGGACGGGTTGGCGGGTCGTCGGGGGTGGACTCGGGCGGTGTCGCGATCGGAGGTTCGTCGATGACGATGGGTGGTCGCGGGCTGGCGAGAACCTGCGTGGAGCCGCTGAGATCCCACTCCGACCGCCCCGAGAGCACCGTTGCCGGCGAGTTTCGCTGGTCGCCGGCGGGGTCGGGGGGGTCCGGGCTGGCGTCGTGACCGACGTCGGGTGTGGTCGGGGAGGGGTCGGTGGAGCCCGGGCGGGTGTCGTGGGGAGCCTCGAAGGCGGGCGGGGAGTGTTCGGGGAGTGGCCACTCGTTGCCGTCGAGGTCGTCGGAAAACGCGGGCGGGACCGTGTCGCCCACCTGGTCGGACTCGGCATCGGGCTGGGGCTCGATGTCTTCGTCGTGGTTGGCTACGATCCCCGTCACTTCCCGGATGGTTGGAGTCTGAGCGTCGGACGAGTCGGCGTTGGCCGACCCGACGTTCGCGTCAGGCCAGGCGACACCGGTTTCCTCGCTCACGGTGCTCCATCATGGCACCTCGCGGCCAGGGGTCAAGTATCAAGCTCGTGTTCCACGTGAAACAATCTCGCCCATGTGTTGGAGGGCTCGCTAGGTGCCTCGTCGGGCACAAGCGCCAGACATGCCCTCGCAGGGCCCGTAACCAGCCGTGCCCCTCCGCCCTTGTCGCCGGGGCGCCGGCTGCCGTACCCCTTCACCGAATTCCGCACGACCCGGCTGGCCGTTACACTCCACCCTTCCGCACACGACCCGGACCGGAGCTGCCCCTCCAGGGATCGTAGGGCCCAAGCCGGAGCTGGCCCACCCGGCACCGCACGTAGCCGAGCGTGCCCCTCTGTTCCGCACGAGACCCAGCGGGCGTGCGGCTCGGCCCGACCCCGGCCGACGTGCCCCCATCCGGTCTCGCAGTGCCCAGCCCGGGATGCCCCAACCCGTCCTCCAAACTCTTGCGCCGCCTGAGCCCCACGCCGGAACGCTGCCCCTCCACCCGTTCGGCACGGAACCCACAAGGCGGCCTGCCCCTACCCGTCCCTACGAACCCCACGCCGGCCGTGTCCTCCACCCTCCCGCACGACCCCAGCCGCCCGCGCCGCCCACCCGTTCCACACCCCGGCCGCCTGCCCCTCCACCCGGCTTCCGCACGACCCCGGCCCGCCGCGGCCCCCCACCCGCCCTCCAAACCTTCGCCTGCCTGAGGTCAAGCCAGGCCTTTGTGGAGCAAAAACGACGTGGGAGGTCGCTTTTGCTCCATAAACCGGCCCCCGCCGGCGGGCGGCGCTACTCAGTCGTGAAAAGGGGCCGCTTGGCCGGGATCCCGGTGCGGCGGGGATAGCGCTCGGGGCAGGCTGAGCATTGTCGCAGCACCTGGTAGGACGCCCCGCCGGCGTCGACCGGGTCCGCCGGCTCCATGCCCAACATCGCGAGGCCGTCGGCCGGCCAACGATCAGGACGGCCTCCCGGCGGCTCGCTCACGACGGCCTGACCCCCAACCACCAGGAAACCGGCCGCGCACTCGGCGGTCACTGCCGGCGGAGCGAACCCGCGGGCCACCACCAGGTCGAACCGGCCCCGGAACCGCTCGTCCCGGCCCAGGACCTCGGCCCGGCCGACGACGACGTGCACCCGGTCCTCCAATTCCAGCGCCTTCACCGCCTCGGCCAGGAACGCCACCCGGCGCTCGCCGGCGTCGACCAGCGTCCACCTGCTCCTCGGCCAGGCAAGCGCCAGCGGCAGCCCGGGCAGCCCCGCGCCGCTCCCCAGGTCGAGGCAGTACCACTCGTCGGAGCGGTCCAACCCGCCTAGCGCCGCCGCCGCCCCGAAACCCAATGCGTGGTGGAGGTGGGGGAGAAGGGGACCGGGCCCGAGCAAGCCCAGGTCACGGGCCTCCTCGAGCACCGGCTCCAGCCGCGCCTCCAGTGACGCTCGCCCCCCGCCGTCGGCGTCACCGACGGCAGCACCACCGTCAGCTGTCGCCGTCGTCCTCGATCCCGTCGGGGATGATCACGACCCGCCGGCGGGGTTCTTCGCCCTCGGACGAGGTGGACACGCCGTCGATGCTGTTGGCCGTGTCGTGCACGACCTTGCGATCGGGGGGCGACATGGGCTCGAGCACCCGGGCGACACCGGAAGCCACCACCTGGTTGGCGACCTCCCGGGTGAAGCGCTCGAGCGCCTCCCGCCGGGCCATGCGGTAGCCGGAGATGTCGACCAGGACCCGGGTGCGCACCCCCGGTGCCCGCCGCTGGACCACCGTGCGGGCCAGCTCCTGCACCGCGGCCAGCGTCTGACCGCGGGGCCCGATGAGCATGCCCAGGTCGTCGCCGGTCACGGCGATCTCCACCGTGTCGTCGTCGAGATCCCGCCGCTCGAGCTCGAACTTGGCGCCGAACTGGCCGAGGAGGCCTTCGATGAAGTCCTCGGCCAGCTCCCCGGCGTCGATGTCGGGGTCATCCTCGTTCATGCCACTTCCTTCCTGTGACGCCGGAATCGACGGTCGTTCTTCCCGGACCAGGTTGCGACGGCCGCCGCCGGAGGCCCGTTGGTCACGGCCCCTCGACCCATTACCGCCTCCGCCCCGTCCCCTGCCTCCGTCGGCAGGCGAGGACGACACAGCAGCAGCGGCCACCCCGGCCGGTGCGGCCGCAGGTGCGACGGGACGGTCACGGCGGGAGGCGCTGCGCTTGCGGTCACGCCGCTCCTGCTTGGGCCGGGCCGCGGTGGGGACGACTCGCGCCCGGACCCGGGCCTGGGAGCGGAGCAGGCCGAACAGTCCGGCCTTGGCCTCCTCGAGGACCTCGAACTCGGCGTCGCTTTCGTCGACACCGAGCTGATCCAGTGCCATCTCCTTGGCCTCGCCCACTGTTTTTGCAGTGACTTCAACCCATTCCACGCGTCACGTTTCCTTCCTCGAAGAGCCTCCGGACGACCCCTTGGTGGGAGGCAGGCCCTTGGGGCGGGCCGCGGGGGGTGGTCGTTTGGGCTTGGCCGGACGATTCATCGGGGACAGCCGGCTCCACCGGGACTCGCCGTTCGACGACCCGTCGCCCGCCGATCCCCCTGCCGCCGACCCCTTGCTGGTCGACTTGGTGGACGATGTCGATCCGCCGGAGGTGGCCTTGGCCCCCTTCTGGCCGGCACCCGCCTTGGCCGCGCCGGCCGACGGCCCGCCCTTGGGCGTGACCCTTCCACTGGGCTTGCCCCCACCCTTGGGCGTCACCCGTCCACTGGGAGGTCGGGGCTTGCCGCCCCCACTCGCCCCTCCACCACCACTGCCGCCGGACTTGGTCCCGCCGCCCTTGGCCGGAGCGCCGGACTTGCCGGCCCCACCACTCTTCGCACTCGATCCACCACTCTTCGGGCTGCCACCCTTGGAGTTCGCTCCGCCACCCTTGGCGGTCGGGGCCGACGCTCCACCGCCCCCACCACCGCCTTTACCGGCGCCGGCTTTGCCGGTGACTTTGGGCTCGTCCGCGACCACGACCGGTTCGCGGTTCCGGAACGCGACCGCCTGCTGGCCGATCTGCCAGATGTTGGACACGACGAAGTACAGGACCACGCCCGCCGGCACCGACAGTGAGATGAGGCCGAAGAAGACGGGGAAGATCTTGCCCACCATCTGCATCTGGGGATTGACGGAGTCCTTGGGCAGCCGCGCCGTCATCTGCTTCTGCTGGTAATACCCAGTCCCGACAACCGCCGCCACCAGCAGGACGCCGATCACCGACGCCGGCCGCTCGGCCAGGTTCATGCCGAACGATTCGAGCTTGCCCTGGGATTCCACCAGGGCCTGATGCAGCTCGCTGGTGACGGGGATGTGCCTGGGGGGCACCTTGCTGAGATCGATGATGAGCCGGTACAGGATGATGAACAGCGGCATCTGCAGGATCAGGGGCAGGCACCCGGCGAGGGGGTTGGCCTTGTGCTCCTTGTAGAGCTTCATCATCTCTTCGTTGAGCTTTTGGCGGTCGCCTTTGTACTTCGCCTGCAGCTTCTTCAGCTCCGGCTGCAACGTCTGCATGGCTCGCTGCGATTTGACCTGCTTGGCGGTGAGTGGGATCAGCAGGACCCGCACGGTGACCGTCAGCATGATGATGGCAAATCCATAGGACGGAATCAGGCCGAAGAAGAAGGCCATGACCTGGCCCAGGAACTCGTACAGCCAGTCGAAATAGGCGGCGCCGAGGATGACGATCTCCATCATGAGACCCGGCGTCCGCCCACTGCGACGGGCACTGGGGCGCCGGCGGCCGGGACGGGGTCGGCACCGAACCCGCCCCATGGGTGGCACCGGGCGATGCGCCGGGTCGCCAGCCAGAGGCCGCGCCCCACCCCATGGGCCTCGATCGACTCGAGGGCATAGGCCGAGCAGGTCGGCCAATAGCGGCAGTGGGGGAGTCGGGTCGCCGACAGCGCCCGGTACAGCTCGATGGGGGCGCAGACGACCCTGGTCAGCACGGTGCGGCGGGCCCGGTCCCGTCCCGTCCCCGGGACAGCCGGCGCCGGCGTCATCGGGGTGACCGACGTCGCCGGCGTCGCGGCCGGACTCGGCCGAGGAGCGGGCGGTTCCTTGGTGGCCAGGGTGGCCAGGGCTTCGCATACGGTTGCTCTCAGCTCTCGATAGGACAGTGACGACGCCCCTGCGTGGGCCCCGACGAGGTAGGCGCCAGGACGAAGCAGCGGCCCGGCCTCCCTGGAGACTGACCGCAGCCGACGCCGGATCCGGTTGCGCACCACTGCACCGCCGACCGACCGGCCGACCGCATAAGCGACCCTGGGAGGTTCCGAGGGGTCACCGGGCACCCAGGTTACCGTGACCGGCCCCCGTCGTACTCTGGCCCGGGATCGACGTAGGGCCTGGAACGTGGCCCGGTCGCGGATCGACCAGATCAGGCCGACAGCTTGGTCCGCCCCTTGCGTCGGCGGGCCGACAGGATGGCCCGGCCGGCCGAGGTCGACATCCGGTGACGGAACCCGTGGCGCTTGGCCCGTTTCCGGTTGTTCGGTTGGAATGTTCTCTTCACCCATGGCCTCCCCGGCGTGCGCCCGCGCCGGCTTCTTCGTCGTAAGGGATCGATCCAGGCTAAGGGCTCGGGCCTGCTACCGGCAACACAGCCCTGGACCGGGGCCCGGCAGGGGGTCAGCGGAGCTTTTTTTGTGACCCGGAAAGGCGCAGGAAAAGCGCCTGTCAGGGGCCTGTTGGAGGCCGCGGAACAGTGCCCGCCCCTTGTATCCCGGCCCTGTCCCGGTGGTACGGTTCCACCTTCCCCGGGAGCGGCCCTTGGGGATCGGGTCTCCACTTCCCTGACCCCTATGGGTAGCAGCGCCGCGGCCAGATTCGGGCCCAAGACTTATCCACCCCATGTGGATAGGTCTGTGGGAAACGTCAGGGGGGGTGGTCGCGCGGGTGCCGAACGCAGAGTATTTGTGGGGCGCGTGCGTTGCCGTGGTGCGCGATGAGTTGCCGGACGGCGCCGGGAAGGCATGGCTCGAAGCAGCCCGTCCCCTGGCCCTCGACGACCGTCGGCTGACCCTCGCCGTTCCCAGCCCGGTCGCCAAGGAACGGATCGAGAGCCGGTACCTGCGCTTCGTCGAGGACATCCTCACCGAGCTGGCCGGCGAACCCCACCAGATCGTGCTCGAGGTGCACCCCGAGTTGGCCCGGGCCGCGGGTGACGACGAGTTGGCGGTCGTCTTCGCCGGCGGCGCCGGGGGAGCGGTCTCGGCCGATCCCCGACAGGGAGCAGCCGTCGCCTCCGCCTCCGGCGGCGGGAACCCCCCCGGCAACCCCGGCGGCCAGGGCGGCTCAGGCAACGGCGGCGGCTCAGGCAACGGCGGCGACCAGTCCGGCCCGGGCCCCCGGCCCTCCACCGGCTCGAGCGGGTCTGGAGGCGGCGGGGCCATCACCACCATGCGGGGCGGCACCCGCGGCGGAGGCGACGACTTCGGGGCCCTCGGTGAGATCGACCTCAACCCGGCCTACACGTTCGACGACTTCGTCATCGGCGAGTCCAACCGGTTCGCCGCCGCCGCCGCCCTGGCCGTGGCCGAGCAGCCGGCGAAGTCCTACAACCCGCTGTTCATCTACGGCGACGCCGGCCTGGGCAAGACCCACCTCCTGCACGCCATCGGCCACTACGTGCGGGCCAACTACCCGGGCATGTGCGTGCGCTACGTGTCCACCGAGCACTTCCTCAACGACTTCATCGACGCCATCCGCACCAACAGCCAGGGTGCGTTCAAGCTCCGCTACCGCCGCTGCGACGTCCTGCTCGTCGACGACGTCCAGCTCATCGAGAACAAGGCCACCACCCAGGAGGAGTTCTTCCACACCTTCGACTACCTGCATTCGGCCGGCCGCCAGATCGTGATCTCCTCCGACCGCCCCCCCAAGGCCATGGCTACCCTGGAGGACCGCCTCCGCAGCCGGTTCGGGTGGGGCCTGATCACCGACGTCCAGCCCCCCCACCTCGAGACCCGCCTGGCCATCCTGCGCAAGAAGGCGGCCGGCGAGCCGTCCAATGCCCCCGACGACGTCCTCACGTACATCGCCACCCACATCACCAACAACATCCGGGAGCTGGAGGGCGCCCTCAACCGGGTGCTGGCTTTCTCCAACCTCCAGCGGGTGCCTCTCACCCTGGAGATGGCGGAGGACGTGCTGGGCGACCTCATCACCGCCAAGGCGCCCCGCCAGATCACGGCCAAGCTCGTCATCGAGGCCACCGCCGACATGTTCGGGCTCACCATCGAGGAGCTGATCGGCAAGAGCCGCAGCCGGCCCCTCGTCACCGCCCGCCAGGTGGCCATGTACGTCCTGCGGGAGATGACCGACTTCAGCTACCCGGCCATCGGGCGGGCCTTCGGCGACCGCGACCACACCACCGTGATGCATGCGGTGTCCAAGATCTCCGACCTCATGCGGGAGCGGCGCACGATCTACGAGCAGGTCACCGAGCTCATGCACCGCATCCGCGCTGCTGGCACGTGATCAGCCGGCACATGAGTTCGGCAACCCTCACGGGCCGTGCAGTACCGGGGGACGGGGCCTCCTGCTCCCTGTCGACAACCGGACCGTCGTCCCGAGTGACAGGCATGGTATTCGCGCTCGCTGTCGTACCCCTGTGGGAGGCTGGGGACACAGCGCGCGGTGGCCTACCGTCCCTCGCCTGCGACGACACCACTCTTTCCCCAATCCACAGGCCCTACAGCTCTCTCTCCCTTTTCTCAACTATGAAAGAGCTAACTGCAGGCGAGGACGCGCACATGGGGTTCAGCACCAGATGAAGTTCAGGGCCGAGCGAGACAGCCTGGTCGAGGCGCTGGGCACCGCGGCCCGGGCCGCGGCCACCCGCGGCGGTGCGTTGCCCGCCCTCTCCGGGGTGCGCATGGAGGTCGTGGGCGACACGCTCAAGCTGGCCGGGAGCGATCTCGACCTGACGGTGCAGGTGGAGGCCACCGTCAACGGCGTGGCCGATGGGGTGTGCGTCATCCCCGCTCGGTTGGCGGCCGACATCGTCAAGGCCGTCGAACCGTCGGCCGTGCTGGTGTCGGCCGAGGGCAGCGAAGCGGTGATCTCCGCCGGGCGCTCGCAGTTCACGGTGCGGCTGCTGCCGGCCGAGGAGTTCCTGCGCCTGCCCGAACCGGCGGCCGAGGCCGTCACCCTCGACGCGGCCACCTTCTCCGCCGCCCTCACCCAGGTGGTGCGGGCCGCCAGCCGCGACGACGCCCGCCCCATCCTCACCGGCGTCCTGCTGGCGGCCGAGGCCGGGGGCCTGCGCCTGGTGGCCACCGACTCCTACCGGCTGGCGCTGCGCGACCTGCCCGGCACCAGCCTGCTGGCCGAGGGCAAGCAGGTGCTCGTCCCCGCCCGGGCCCTGGGCGAGCTCACCCGGGTCCTCGGCGCCGCCCCCGCCGTCACCCTGCGCCTGGGCGCCGACCACGCCACGTTCGAGGCGGGCAACGTCCGCCTCACCACCCGTCTCATCGAGGGCGAGTTCCCCAACTACCGCCAGCTCATCCCCACCGCCTATCCCAACCGGCTCTACGTCGGCAAGGAGGCCATGATCGACGCTGTCCGGCGGGTGAAGCTGTTGGCCCGGGAGGCCACGCCCGTCCGCCTCGCCCTGCGGGCCGACGGGGTGCAGCTCACGGCCATCACCCAGGACGTGGGCCAGGCCCGGGAGGACGTCGACGCCAAGTACGAGGGCACGGAGATGACCGTCGCCTTCAACCCCGACTTCCTCCTGGAGGGCATCGAGGCCACCCCTGGCGACGAGGTGGTGCTGGAGACGCTCGACGCCCTGAAGCCCGCCACCCTCAAGCCCACCGAGGGCACCGACTTCCTCTACCTGTTGATGCCGGTGCGGGTTTCCTGAGGCAGGTAGTCCGGTGCGGCTGACCCGGCTCTGGCTCACCGAATTTCGTAACTACGACACCGCCGAGCTGGCGATCCCCGCCGGGCTGACGGTGATCGTGGGCGACAACGGGTCGGGCAAGACCAACCTGCTGGAGGCGGTCGGCTACCTGGCCACCCTGGAGTCGTTCCGGGGGGCCCCAGCCGAGGCCCTCGTCCGCCAGGGCGCAGAACGGGCGGTCGTGCGGGGGGAGGCGTCCCGTGGGGGGCGGGAGCTGCTCATCGAGGCCGAGATCGCCGTCCGGGGCCGGGGCCGGGTGGCGGTCAACCGCCAGCCCCTGCGCCGGGCCGCCGACCTGGTGGGAGCGCTGGTGGTCACGGTGTTCGCCCCCGACGATCTGGAGCTGGTCAAGGGCGGCCCCTCGGCCCGCCGCCGCTACCTCGACGACCTGCTGGTGGCCCTGCACCCCCGCCACGACGCCCTGCGCCGCGACCTCGAACGGATCCTTCGCCAGCGCACCGCGCTGCTGCGCGACGCCGGCGGCCGGCTGTCACCCGCCCTCGAGCCGACGCTCGACGTGTGGGACGCCAAGCTGGCGTCGGTGGGCGACGCCCTGGGCGCGGCCCGGGCCGAGCTGGTGGGGCGCCTGGAGCCAGCGCTGGCCGCCGCCTACGCCGGCATCGCCGGGCCCGAGGCCCGACCGGTGGCGGTGGCTTACGAGGCTCCCTGGCGGGCGGGGGGACTGGCCGCCGCCCTCGCCGCGTCGCGGGTCGAGGAGCTGCGGCGGGGGGTGTGCCTGGTCGGCCCCCACCGGGACGAGCTAGTGCTGTCGATCTCGGGGATGCCGGCCCGCACCCACGCGTCCCAGGGCGAGCAGCGGTCGATGGCGCTCGCCCTGCGCCTGGCCGGCCACCGGGTGGTGGGCGACACCCTTGAGGAGCCTCCCGTCCTCCTCCTCGACGACGTCTTCTCCGAGCTCGACGACCTCCGCAGCCAGGCCCTCCTCGACCACCTCCCCCCGGGCCAGGCCATCCTCACGACGACCGGCGCCATCCCGCCCGCAGCCGTCCCCGAGCTGGTGGTCGAGGTGGACGCCGCCCGCCTGAGCACCCGCGCCGCGGCCGGAACCCGTTCGACGCCGACGCCGACGCCGACGCCGACGCCGGCCCTGCCCGCCGACTTTGGCGCGTCGGGGGCGGCAGGAGCCCATGGCGCGCCAAAGAACATCGCCGCTGCGCCGGCGTCGAACGGCGAGCGTTCGGCGTGAGTTGGCGGCCCCTCCCGCGACCGGGCAGTGAGCGCTCGCCCCGAAAGCTGTCGGACTCGCTGCCGGGAGTCACCCGCCGCATCGGGGGCACCGACGGGGCCGCGTTCGTCGCCCTGGTCTCGGGATGGCCCGAGATCGTGGGCCCGGCGGTGGCGGCCCACAGCCACCCCCTCCGCCTGAGCGGCGGCACCCTCACCATCGCCGTCGACCAGGCCGGGTGGGCCACCGAGCTCACCTACCTGGAGGCCACATTGCGGGCCCGCCTCGACGACGCCGTGGGCGCCAAGGTCGTCGCCCAGATTCGGGTGGTGGTCCGCCCTCATTGACACACCCGTCTGGTATCCTTGAGGCAGTGTGGTTCGGGGGTCTGACCTGCGGTTTCTCCTCCTGAAACCCACTCTTTCGACCGTGGGGTCGACTCGTTCGCAAGCACGTGAAAGGGCGCGTCTGTGGCGCTGAGCACCGGCTCCTACGGGGCCAAGGACATCACCGTTCTGGAGGGCCTGGAGGCCGTCCGGAAGCGCCCCGGCATGTACATCGGGTCCACCGGTCTCAACGGGCTGCACCACCTCGTCTACGAGGTCGTCGACAACTCGGTCGACGAGGCGATGGCCGGCCACGCCACCCGCATCGACGTCACCCTCCTGCCCGACGGCGCCTGCCGGGTGGTCGACAACGGCCGTGGCATCCCGGTCGAGGCCATGGCCAAGCACCGCAACAAGTCGGCGGCCGAGGTCGTCCTCACGGTCCTGCACGCGGGCGGCAAGTTCGGGGGCGAGGGCTACAAGATCTCGGGCGGGCTGCACGGCGTGGGTGTGTCGGTGGTCAACGCCCTGTCCCGCCGGCTGGAGGTCGAGATCGACTGGAAGGACGGCGGCCACTACGAGATGTCGTTCGCCAACGGCGGCAAGGTGGTGCACAAGCTGGCCCTCACCGGCCGGGCCCCCCGGGGCCGCACCGGCACGTCGATCACCTTCTGGCCCGACCCCACGATCTTCTCGTCGGAGGGCACCGAGTTCCGGGCCCAGACCCTGCTCGAGCGGCTCCAGATCATGGCCTTCCTCAACAAGGGCCTCGAGATCCGCTTCCGCGACGAGCGCCCCGAGCACGAGCAGGAGCAGGTCTTCCGCTACACGGGCGGCATCGTCGACTTCGTCAAGCACCTCAACGCCTCCAAGGAGGCCCTGTTCAAGCGGGTGGCCCAGTTCGAGGTCAAGGACGACGAGAGCGAGGTCGAGGTCGCCCTGCAGTGGAACACCGGCTACTACGAGGGCATCCACAGCTTCGCCAACGGCATCGCCACCAACGAGGGCGGCATGCACGAGGAGGGCTTCAAGAAGTCCCTCACCAACGTGGTCAACCGCTACGCCCGGGCCGCCAAGCTGCTCAAGGACAAGGAAGACAACCTCCAGGGCGAGGACATCCGCGAGGGCCTCACTGCCATCGTCAGCGTCAAGCTGCGCGACCCCCAGTTCGAGGGCCAGACCAAGGCCAAGCTGGGCAACGTCTTCATCCGGTCCCTGGTCGAGAAGGCCACCAACGACCGCCTCAACCAGTGGCTCGAGGAGCACCCCACCGAGGCCCGCCAGGTGGTGGCCAAGTCGATCACCGCGTCCCGGGCCCGCCTCGCCGCCCGTCAGGCCCGTGAGCTCACCCGCCGCAAGTCGGCGCTCGATGGCGCCGGCCTGCCCGGCAAGCTGGCCGACTGCTCGTCGCGCAACGCCGAGGAGTCGGAGCTGTTCATCGTCGAGGGCCAGTCCGCCGGCGGCTCGGCCAAGGACGCCCGCGACCCCCGCATCCAGGCCATCCTGCCCATCAGGGGCAAGATCCTCAACGTCGAGCGGGCCCGCCTCGACCGCACGCTGAAGAACACCGAGGTGCAGTCGCTCATCGCCGCCATCGGCGCCGGCGTGGGCGACGAGGAGTTCGACGTCACCAAGATCCGCTACCACAAGGTCGTGATCCTCACCGACGCCGACGTCGACGGGGCTCACATTCGCACCCTTCTGCTCACCTTCTTCTTCCGGCAGATGAAGTCGCTGGTCGAGCAGGGCCACATCTACATCGCCCAGCCGCCCTTGTTCTCCACCGAGGTGGGCAAGGAGAAGGTCTACATCCGTGACGACGCGGAGAAGGCCCGGTTCATGGCCGAGCACCCCAACCACAAGTCCGACTTCCAGCGGTTCAAGGGCCTGGGCGAGATGAACCACGACGAGCTGCGGGAGACCACCATGCGCCTGTCCACCCGCACCCTCCTACGGGTGTCGGTGGAGGAGGCGGCGCTGGCCGACCAGGTGCTCAGCGTTCTCATGGGCGAGGACGTCGAGCAGCGCAAGCACTTCATCCAGACCAACGCCAAAGACGTCAGGTTCCTAGACATATGAGTTTCGTCCTCACTCCGCTGCGCTCCGTTCGGACGAGTTCCAAGGAGCTACGGGGCGCCGGCGGAGCCGTCGCCCCTCCGCCCTCATGTTGCTGCCGGCAGCCGATGGGGCCGCCTTCGGCGGCGATCACGGCCGCCGGATTGAAGGGACTGAGCCATGTCTGACGGGATCACGCCGCCTCTCGAGTTCGGGCGGGTCGAGCCGGTCGAGATCCAGGAGGAGATGGAGCGCTCCTTCCTGGAGTACGCCATGTCCGTCATCATGGCCCGGGCCCTGCCCGACGCCCGCGACGGCCTCAAGCCGGTGCACCGCCGCATCCTCTACGCCATGTTGGAGGCCGGCGTCCGGCCCGACCGCAACCACGTCAAGTGTTCGCGCGTCGTCGGTGACGTGGTCGGCAAGTACCACCCCCATGCCCCCGAGGCCGTCTACGACGCCCTGGCCCGCATGGCCCAGGACTTCAGCCTCCGCCACCCCCTGGTCGATGGTCATGGCAACTTCGGCTCGCCCCACGATCCGCCCGGGGCCATGCGGTACACCGAGTGCCGCCTGGCCCCGCTGGCCATGCAGCTGCTGGCCGGGATCGACGAGGACACCGTCGACATGGTGACCAATTACGACGGCAAGGAGTCGGAGCCGTGGGTGCTTCCGGCGCGGTTCCCCAACCTGCTGGTCAACGGCAGCCAGGGCATCGCCGTCGGCATGGCCACCAACATCCCGCCCCACAACCTGGGCGAGATCATCGACGCCACCGTCCACCTGATCGACCACCCGGCGGCCACCCCCGACGACCTGATGGCCTTCGTCAAGGGCCCCGACTTCCCCACCGGCGGCCTCATCCTGGGCCGGGCCGGCATCCAGGACGCCTACCGCACCGGCCGGGGGTCCATCAAGATGCGGGCCGTCTGCACCATCGAGGACGGCCCCCGCGGCCCCCAGATCATCGCCACCGAGATCCCCTACCAGGCGTCGGTGGAGTCGATCGCGGAGAAGTCGGCCGAACTGGTCAACGCCCGCACCATCGACGGCATCCGCGAGATCCGCAACGAGCGGGCCAACCGGGTCAACCGCCTGGTCTTCGAGCTCAAGCGCGACGCCACCGCCACCGTCGTGCTCAACAACCTCTACAAGCACACGCCGCTGCAGTCGAGCTTCCCCGTCAACATGGTGGCTCTGGTCGACGGCGTGCCCCGCACCCTCGACCTGGCCCAGATGCTCACCGCCTACGTCGGCCATCAGGTCGAGGTCGTCACCCGCCGGTCGCAGTACCGCCTGCGCAAGGCGGCCGAGCGGGCCCACATCGTCGAGGGCCTCATCCGCGCCCTCGACATGATCGACCAGATCATCGCCCTCATCCGGGCGTCGGCCGACAAGGCCGCGGCCCGCGTGGGGTTGATGGCGGAGCCGTTCTCGTTCAGCGAGGTCCAGGCCGAGCACATCCTCGACATGACCCTGTCCCGGCTCACCCGGTTGGGCCGGTCCGACCTCGAGTCGGAGATGGCCAAGCTGCGGGAGACCATCGCCGAGCTGGAGGCCATCCTGGCCGACCCCGGCCGCCTCCGGCAGGTCATCAAGGAAGAGCTGGGCGAGGTGCGGGCCAAGCACGCCGAGCCCCGGCGGGCCAAGATCACCTTCGACCCGGGCGACCTCGACACCCTCGACCTCATCGAGGACGAGGACCTGGTCGTCACCATGTCCCAGGCCGGCTACATCAAGACGGTGGCGGCCGACGCCTTCCGCACCCAGGGCCGGGGGGGCCGGGGCGTGGCCGGGGCCCGCCTGCGCGACAACGACTACGTCGAGCGCATCGTCCACACGACTGCTCACGCCTACCTGCTGTTCTTCAGCAACCGGGGCAAGGTGTACCGGCTCAAGGCCCACGAGATCCCCATGAAGGAGCGCACCGCCCGGGGCACCGCCATCGTCAACCTGCTGGCGCTGGCGCCCAACGAGCGGATCCAGGCCATCATCGACACCCGCGACTACGAGACCAGCCGCTTCCTGGTCTTCGTCACCAAGAAGGGCCAGGTCAAGAAGACCCGGTTCACCGAGTACGACTCGTCCCGGCGCGATGGCCTCATCGCAATCAACCTGCGGGACGACGACGAGCTCGTGCGGGTCATCCAGACCGGCGGCGAGGACGACATCTTCATGGTGGCTCGGTCGGGCATGACCGTCCGCTTCTCGGAGGAGGAGGTGCGGGCCTCGGGCCGGGCCGCCCAGGGCGTGATCGGGATGCGGCTGCGCGACGACGACGAGGTCGTCTCGGCCGACGCCCCTCGGCCCGACGCCCCCGACCTGCTGGTCGTCACCGACGCCGGCTTCGGCAAGCGCACCAAGCTCGAGCGCTTCCCCCGCAAGGGCCGGGGCACCATGGGTGTGCGGGGCATTCGTCTCACCGCCCGCCGGGGCTACGTGGTGGCCGCCTTCATGGTGGGTCTCGACGACGACATGTTCCTCATCTCGTCGGGGGGCACCACCATCCGCATGGCCGTCCGGGAGATCTCGTCGCAGGGCCGCGACGCCACCGGCGTCAAGATCATGAACCTCGACGAAGGCCAGTCGGTGGCCGCGGTGGCTCCCGTCTTCGGCGGCGACGACTGAGGGTTCGCCCGCCCGTCCACTTCCCCCTCTCACTACCGGTTGTGGAGGAGGACGAACGTGACGCGAGACGAACGGGGCTCGGTGCTGCCCCTGATGGTGGTGGCGGTCCTACTGGTGGGGGCGATCGTCGTCCTCGTCGGACGGCTAGGGGCGGCCGCCGCCCAGCGGGCGGCGGCCCGGGCCGCGGCCGATGCCGCCGCCCTGGCCGGGGCGGCCGACGGGGAGGGCTCGGCTCGGGAGCTGGCCCAGGCCAACGGGGCCGAGGTGACCCGCTACGAGGTCGAGGGGTCCGACGCCCTGGTCGAGGTGCGCCTGGGTGGAGCCCGGGCGGTAGGGCGGGCTCGCCGCTCGTCGGGCTCTCTTGGTGGACGTGAGCGGGGCGGGGGAGGCGAAGGGCCGGCCCCGGCCATGCGGGCCGCCCTGGGCCGGGCCGGCGAGCTGTTGGGCGACGACGTGCCCGTGACCGCCGTCCATCCACCCGGTTTGGCGGTCGATGTGCCCGCCGCGGTTGCCGACTTACTGGCCGGGGTAGCACCGTCTTCGGGCTTGTGCCGGCCGGACGCCGAACACCGCCCGACGTTGTTCGAGGTGTGCCAAACGGCGGCTGGCGACCCCTGACCGGCTGGGACGTCGGAATCCGGGTTACGTTTTTCCCGGGTCCCGTCGTGGACAAAGGAGCTTCATGACCCAGGCACGGCGCGTCCGGCTGGTCCTGCGAAGGATCGAGCCGTGGACAGTGCTGAAGTTTTCGCTGCTGCTCTACGCCAGCCTCTACCTGGTCCTCATGGTGGCGGGCTTCGCACTCTGGACGGCGGCCTCGGTCACCGGACTCCGAGGAAACGTGGAGAGCTTCGTCGGTGACCTGGTTGCTTCGGAGGACTTCCGGTTCATGGGCGGCGAGCTGCTGCGGGCCTCGCTCATCGGCGGGACCGTGCTGGTCGTGCTGGCCTCCGGCGTCACCGTGTTGCTCAGCGTCCTGCACAACCTGATCAGCGACCTCATCGGCGGCTTCGGTGTCGTGTTCGAGGAGCGCCCCAGCCGTCACGCCGGCCGCCGGTCGGCCACCGACCCGCCGACGTCCCGGTCGGTGTGGCAGGAGGACGTCTCCGAGCTTCCGCCGCCGGCCCCCCCCAAGTCCGGGCGTCCCAAGGCCAAGAAGCCGGCGCCCAGGCTCAAGGCCGACGTGCCGGCGACGACCGGGTCGGCCCGTCCCGCTCCCCCTTCGGCCCCTCCCATCTCACCCCAACGCCCGGCTGCGGCCCAACCGACAAAGCCGACCCCCGTGCCATTAACCCGCCCGGCGGCCGCCCAACCCCCGACCCCGGTGCCGTCGGCCCGCCCCGCCGCCTCGCAGCCCCCGTCCCCCCCGACCCCCATGCCAACAGCCCGCCCCGCCGCCTCGCAGCTCCCGAGCTCCCCGACCCCGGTACCAACAGCCCGCCCTGCCGCCACCCAAGCTCCAACGTCCCGCCCAGCGGCTTCCCATTCCCCCGGCCCGGCCTCTGTTCCCTCGCCGGTAGCGACACCGCGCCCGGTTCCAGCAACGGCCCCCCCCGCACCCGCGGCCCGGCCCGCCACGTCACAGCCCCCGGTTCTCCAACCAGCGCCGTCGCCGGCGCTGTCGCCGCCCCCGATTTCGCAGCCGCCCGAGGGCCCTGCCGTTGCGGCGGCGTCCCCTCCGCCGGCCCGGGCCGCAGGATCGGCTGCCGCCAACGACCACCACCGCCCGCCCGTCACGCCGCCGGTTGAGCCGGCAGGGCAACCCCGATTGACGCCGCCTCCGCCGCGCTCCACATGGGGCGATCCTCCGACCGCGCAGGCTCCACCGGCGGGTTCACACACCGCCCCCGCGCCCACCGCACCGTCGGCGACCCGCAGTGAACCCCCGCCTGCGCCGGAACCGCCGACCCCGACCGCTGGCCCCCAGGCGCAACCACCCCGCCCCGCCCCCGCTCCTCAGGCACCATTGCCGTCCCCGCCGCCCAGCACCCCGGCACCGCCCCCGGGACCGCCACCGCTATCGGCTCCGGCCGGAGCGCAGCCGTCGGCACAGGCCCCGCCGCCGACCGGCCCCGGCCGGAGCGCAGCCGTCGGCACAGGCCCCGCCGCCGACCGCCCCGGCCGGAGCGCAGCCGTCGGCACAGGCCCCGCCGCCGACCGCCCCGGCCGGAGCGCAGCCGTCGGCACAGGCCCCGCCGCCGCCCGCCCCGCCCGCCGCGCAGGCTGCGCAGGCCCCGCCGCCGACCGCCCCGGCACCGCCGCCGACCGCGCACCGCCGCCGACCGCCCCGGCACCGCCGTCCACCACCCCGACACCGCCGTCCACCGCCGAGGCGCCACCTCCGCCGGCGCCAGGTCCAGCGCCGCAGGCCCCGCCGGCGACACCGTCATCGGCTGCCCCGATCACTACCGGATCGACGACGGCCGAGCCATCGCCTCCTGCGGGAAGCCAAATGCCATCACCGCATGGCGAGGCGCCACCGGAAACGCCCGCGCCTGCGGCCGAGGGATCCCCCGCACCACGGCCGTCCCCCGACGACACCGCCCGCAACGGCGCGCCTTCGTCGCCGGCGGCGCCAAGGCCGGCGACAGACGGGCCGACTCCGGCCCCGGTGGCGTCGGAGTCGCCGCCAATCCCGTCGGCCACACCGTGATCCGATGTGCCCGGCCCGGGCATCAGCGGTAAAGCGACCGCAGCCGGCTACCACGTCCTGACCAGCGGTTGCTTCGGACGCGTCGCGGTCGTAGCCTGACCTCGTGGCCGGGCGGCGACTGGGGAAGCCGGAACCCGACGTCGAGGAACTGACGACACCCGCTCGGGCGCGCGCCTCGGCCCCGGTGACGAAGGGCTCGTTCGACAGTGTGCCGGGCGTCCTCGAGCTACAGCGGTCGATCGGCAACCAGGCCGTGTACCACCTGGTTGCAAGCGGCGCCCTGCAGACCAAGTTGAAGGTGGGCCCCGCGGGCGACAGCTACGAGCGGGAGGCCGACGAGGTGGCGGCCGAGGTCATGCGCAACCTCGAGTCGACGGTCACCCCGGCCCCGGCCGAGGAGGAATCACGGGTCCGCCGCTCGGCGGTGGAAGGGGTCGTCGGCCTGGAAGGCGGTCCCCTCGGGGCCGATACCGAAGCCAGCATTGAGCGGCAACGGGGCGGCGGCTCGCCCCTCCCCCCGCCCCTGCAGGCCTCGATGGAGGGCTCGTTCGGCGCCGACTTCAGCGGTGTGCGGGTGCACACCGGCCCGTCGGCCGACGAGCTCAACCGCTCCCTCCAGTCGCGGGCCTTCACCGTCGGAGGAGACATCTTCTTCGCCCGGGATCAGTACCAGCCTCACGCCCGGGCGGGGCAGGCGCTGCTGGCGCACGAGCTCACCCACACCGTCCAGCAGGGAGCGGTCCATCGCACCGCGACGTCCGCGGCCGACACCATCCAGCGCCTTTCCGTCGCCAGCAACAACGCGGGCGACTGGGTCAACCTCGCCACCGGCTCGGCCAGCGGGGGCGTCAACGGCGTGATCTTCGCTACGGCCGCCGATGGCAGCCAGGTGGTGGTCAAGGGCCTGGCCGAGCCGCCCCAGCGGGTCATGCTCGCCCAGGAGCTGATGGAGGACATGGGTGTCGCCACGACGACGACCCGCCCCATAGCGGTCAACTCCCCCCTCGGCCAGAGCATCCTCCTGGAGCTGGGCGGGCTGGGCGGGAGGCTGACGGCCGCCGCGCAACGCGCACGGGGTCGCGATCACCAACAAGGTCGGCGCCTGGGCCGGCTTCCAGACGCTGCTCCTGATGGCGCCGGCCGCGGTGAAGAGCTTCTCCGACTTGGCCGTGCACGGGCCAGGCCTGCCCGCGCCGACCGGGATCTTGCTCGGAGGCGCCCGAGGGATTCTGGCGGCCGACATCGCCCAGCATGTGACGTACTGGCAGAACCTGATAGCCAGTCAGCCGATGTGGGACAGCTTCGGGAGGATCCTCTACATCGACCAGTTCCTGGGCAACGAAGACCGGTTTGAAGGAATGAAGATCCAGAACGTCTTCATCGAGCCCGCGACCTACAAGGCGGTTGCTCTCGACAACGACACCATGGCCGCCGACTACATTTCCACGATTACCGAGATCGACGCGGTGTCGAACGTCAACAATCCGAAGACGAACATCTACAACCTGTCGCCGACCGACTACATCCGGGAGATCATCGCCGGCGGCTTCGTCTACGGCAGCCCTGCCCTGCAGGCCCGGGCGATGGCGACGCTCGATCAGATCTCGGGCCGGAGTGGCCAGTTGGGCGCCAAGATCGACCAGACGGTCACGCTGTTCCTGACGACGCTGCAGCAGGGTGTGGCGAACGGGAACACTCCCAACGAGACGGCGGCCAACCAGGTCCTGACGTCGGTGCTGGCCAATACTGGAAACGCACTGACGAAGGCGCAGCAGGAAATGAAGGTCGGCGCGTTCGCGGCCCGGCACAGCTTGCAGGGACTGTTCCACACGAAGCTCAAAGGAAAGTCCGAGTTCAAGAGCCTGTTCACCCGGCAGGTGAAGAACTACGACAAGGGCTACGACAAGAAGAGCGAAGTCATGTACAACTATCTCGCCTTGGAGATTCGCTTCGCTTACCTGGAGCTGCGCGGCGGAGGCAAGGACCACAACACCGCGCTCGGCGCGGTTCAGAATCAGTACTCCAAACCAGTCGACAGCATGCGCAGGAAGGCGCAGACCGAGCTGACTCTTGATCCCGCGACCTTTGCCACCAACGAGCGGTTGGTGAAGATCAAGTAGCAGGACGATTGCGGGCGAACCTGAGCGGCGGACGGCCGAGCGTCGAGACGGCGGCAAGACGGTCACCGACCGGCTGGCCGGGCGAGCGACTCGCCGAGCGGCTGCGCAACCGCACGCGGGGCGCCGTGGGCTGCCCGTAGACTGAGGGTTCATGAGCCGATCAGGTCGTCCCGCGTCGCCCTGGCTCCACCGCTCGACGCCCCTCTAAGGGGCACTCACGCGGGGCTATAGCTCAGTCGGTTAGAGCGCAGCCCTGATAAGGCTGAGGTCGCTGGTTCGATTCCAGCTAGCCCCACCACCATGAAACGACGCGCCATGTTGGCCATGGCCCTCGCCGGACTGGCGGCGGCGGCCGTCCGGCTGCGGGGCGGCAAGTCCGCCAGCCCCCAGCGCGGTGGGTGGCGGGAGCTCTCCGAAGCCGACCTCCACTGATGCGTGCCATCGTCGTCGGTGTGGGCGCGGTGGGGGCTCGCGCTGCCCGCCAGCTCCTCGCCCTGGGGCCGCTCGACGACCTGGCCGTCGTCGATCCCGAGACCTCCCGCCGGGAGGCGGTGGTGGCCTCTCTCGGGCGCCCGGTTTCCGTCGGTACCGACCTCGAGTCGGTGATGACCACGGTCCGCGGCCCGACCACAGCCGTCGTGCTGGCCTGCCCCCCGGGCGACCACCGCCGCCTGGCCGAGGTCGCCCTGCAGGCGGGGGCGTCGGTCGTGTCGGTGTCCGACTCGGCCGACGACGTCGCCGCCCTCCTCGAGCTCGACGGGGTGGCCCGGGCCAAGGGCCTGTCGGTGGTGGTCGGGGCCGGGTTCTCACCCGGGCTCTCGTGCGTGCTGGCCGCCTACGCCGCCCGCAGCTTCGAGAAGGTCGACGAGATCCACGTGGCCCGGGTCGGCGTCGGGGGACCGGCCTGCGCCCGCCAGCACCAGGCCGCCAGCCGGGCCCGGGCCCAGGAGTGGGCCGACGGCGAGTGGGTCACCCCCCGCCCCGGCTCCGGACGCCTGCTGTGCTGGTTCCCCGACCCCATCGGCGGCCTCGACTGCTACCGGGGGGCCTTCGCCGAGCCCCTCCTGCTGGCGCCCGCCTTCCCCGGGGTGCACCGGGTCACCTCCCGCTACGGCGCCCGCCTGCGCGACCGGATGGCGGCCCGCCTGCCCGCCCTCACCCGGCCCTCGCCCGAGGGGGTGCTCGGCGCCATCCGGGTGGAGGTGGCCGGCACCCAGGGGCTCACCCGTGACGCCCGGGTGGTCGGCGCCATCGACCGTCCGGCGGTCGCCGCCGGCGCAGTAGCCGCCCTCGCCGCCCGGTGGGCGGTCGACGGACGCCTGTCCCGACCGGGCGCGGCCGGGCTGGCGTCGCTGGTGGAGCCGGGGCCCTTCCTGGCCGTTCTGGCCGAGCGGGGCGTCAAGGTCGCCGTCTTCGAGGGCGCCGCCGCCTGACCCCGCTGGCCCCGCCCGCCTGACCCCCGCCCGCCTGGAGGCCCGCCCGCCTGGAGGCCCGCCGCGCCGAGCGGCCCTATCGCACCAGGCGGGACAGGCGGCGGTCGGCCAGGACCTTGCCGCCCGTCTGGCACGTGGGGCAGTACGCCACCTCGTAGGACTCGTAGGACACCCGCCGCAGGTCGTCGCCGCACACGGGACAGGGCGTGCCCGCCTTGCCGTGGACCACCCAGTGGTCGCCCACCTTGGTCGGCAGTCCGCCCTTCCGCCGCCGTTCCACCTCCAGCCCCTCGGCCAGCACCTCGTGCACCGCCGCCACCAGCCGCTGCCGGTCCTCGGCGGGCATGGTCGCCAGCGAAGCGTAGGGGGAGATGCGGGCCCGGTGGAGGATGTCGTCGGAGTAGCCCCGCCCGATGCCCGTCACCGTGCGTTGGTGGCGGAGCAGGGTGTGCACCCGCCGAGTGTCGGTGCCGGTGAGCAGTATCTCCGCGAACTCGTCCGACAACGCCTCCGGCCCCAGGTCGACCAAGGGTCCCTCGTCACCCGCCGCCAGGACCCACCACCCGGCCTTGCGCTCGGTGCCGAACTCCTTGACCAGCACCGATGGCCGGCCCTCGAAGCGAAGTCGCACCACGCCGACCTTGGGCCGGCTGGTCTTGGGCGGGTCCTCCAGGTCGACCCGACCCCCCTGGGACAGGTGCAGTGCCAGCCTGGCCCCGCCGTCGAACTCGAAGAGCACGAACTTGCCCCGCCGCCCGACCGAGTCGAGGCGGACGCCGACCAGCGACTCGGGCGGCACCGCGAACGTCTTCAGGGCCGAGAACTGCAGGGCCGTGGCCGACTCCAGCGGCGCCCCCGCCACCGCCCGGTCGAGCCGCTCGGCCAGGGCCTGGACCTCGGGGAACTCAGGCATCGACATCCACCGTAGAGCTGTCGGAAGAACTTGCCGCAAAGTGCCTCGACCGCGTCCAACTAAGAATCGGGGCTCGGTAGAATTTGCTTTGCATCCGGGCTCCCGCCGCCTGGGTGTGTCAGGTGGTTGTAGGCGCCGGGTCGGTCCCGCCCCGGCCCGGTGCCTCCCACCGTTCCCCACCGTCGAGGCTGGCTCCCCCCCGGCCTCGGCGCGGGATGCGGAGGGTGAAGCGGCACCCGACCGCCTGAGGCACGAGCAGCAGGTCGCCGCCGTGGGCCAGGGCGATGGCCCTCGACAGGTACAGGCCAATGCCCGTTCCCTTGACCCGGGAGCCCAGGCGGGAGAACTTCTGGAACAGCTCCCCCTCCCGGTCGGGGGGGATGCCGGGCCCGTCGTCGGACACCGACAGCTCCACCATGTCCTCGCCGACCCTCAACTCGACGGTGACGTGGGCGTCGGGAGGGGTGAACTTGGCCGCGTTGGCCACCAGGTTGGTCAGCGCCTGGCGAATCCGCACGCCGTCGGCGGTGACGACCGCCCGGTCCGGCAGGGCGACGGTCGCCCGCCGGCGGACGAGCTGGCCCTGGAGGTCGTCCATCGTCTCCTGCACCAGGGAGACGAGGTCGAACGTCGTGGGCTGGATGGCGAGCTGGCCGTCGTCGAGCTGGCGGAGGTCGGCGACGGCCTCCAGCAACCGCCGCATCTGGAGGGAGTTGCGGACGATTGCCTCCGTGAACTGCCGGGTGGTGTCCTCGGGCAGGCTGCCCACGCCGGCCAGGAGCATCTCGGCGAAGCCCTGGATGACGGTGAGCTGGTTGCCGATCTCGTGGGTCAGCAGGGGAAGGAGGTCGTGCTTGCGGCGGTAGGCGGCCTCGATCGACACCACCGGTGCCGCCTGCGTGGGAGCCGATTGGGGGACGCTCGCCGGCCCCGCACTCGCCGGCCCGGCGCTCGGGTGACGGGCGTTCGCCGTCGCCGCCCGCCCGCCCACCTCCCGGACCACGGACAGGATGCGATCGGGACCGGCGCCCTTCGACAGGTAGGCGTGGGCGCCCAACTCAAGTGCCCGCTGCGCCATCTTGGAGGCGTCGAAGCCCGAGAGCACCACGATGCGGGTGTGGGGGCTGCGCCGGCGGATCTCGGGGATGGCCTGCAGCCCGTCCATCACCGGCATGGCCAGATCGAGGAGGATGACGTCGGCCTCCGTCTGGCAGACCACCTCGATCGCCTCGGCCCCGTCGCCGGCCTCGCCCACCACCGCCACCGTGGGGTCGACGCTGAACGACCGCCGCAGCAGGGAGCGGATGGCGGGCGTGTCGTCGGCCAGGACGACCCGCAGGGGACTGGTGGCGACGGGAGCCAGCACGTCAGTCGGCTGTGGTCGCGGGCTGGGCCCGCACCAGGTCGCCGGGGCCGAGCTCGAGCTCGCTGCCGGCGTCCCCCAGCAGGTCGGTGATGACGGCCCTCGCCTTGGCCAGGGTGTCGGCCACCGCCTCGGCCGCGATCTCCCGCTCGTCGAGGCTGAGGGCGAGCTGGGCCGCCACCAGGCCCTGGACCACGTTGTCGTTCAGCTCGACCGCCTGCCGCTGGCGCTCACGCAGGTCGTCGAAGAGCTTGGCCCCGTGCATGAGGTCGCCGTAGGTGCGGCGCAGGCTCCAGTAGTGCACGGCGATGGCGGCGCCGAAGAAGTCCCACAGCACCATGGGCCAGTCGAAGGCGGCCCGCATGGCGTGTCCCTCGCCGCTGTCGAACCCGACCGCGGGCAGGGCGACGAGGACCAGATGGCCGCCGTGGTGCACCGCGCTGGTGAGGAAGATGCAGGCCGTGGCCGTTCCCAGCCGGTTGGTGCGGAGCTGACCGGTGCGCACGAGGGGCGCCAGGATCGCGGCCGCGATGCCGAAGTAGGAGATGGCGATGACGAGGTCGGCCACCGCTCCGAGTTGCCACCAGAGGGGTGTCGTCTCCATCAGCGGGACCACTGGGGGGCGCGCCGCGGTCCGGGAGTCACCGACCTATTTTCGGCGCGTTCGGGGCGCGCTTGAGGTCCGCGAGACTCCCACCATGAAGGACATGACCGCCGACGAACGCCGGGCCTTCCTGCTGCACGGGACGAGGACGGGAAAGCTGGCCACCGTCCGTCCCGACGGCCGGCCCCACATCGCCCCGATCTGGTTCGTCCTCGACGGCTCGACCGACGAGGGTGACGTGGTGGTGTTCACTACGGGGGCGGCGACGGTGAAGGGCCGGGCCATCCGCCGTGACCCCCGCCTGGCCATCCTCGTCGACGACGAGACGCCCCCGTTCGCCTATGTGCTGGTCGAGGGCACGGCCGAGGTGAGCGAGGACCTCGACCGGATGCTCGACTGGGCCACCCGCATCGGCGGCCGGTACATGGGCGCCGACCAGGCGGAGGCCTTCGGGCGCCGCAACGCGGTGCCGGGCGAGCTGTTGGTGCGGGTAACCCCCACCAAGGTGCTGGCCCGCAGCGGCATCTCCGACTGACGAGGACGCCGGATGGAACGGGCGGTCAGAGCCAGCCGACCCGGGTGCCCATCTCCCCGTTACCCTCAGTCGCAGCGGACCCGTCCGGCGGCCCACGGCGGACTCGGTCGAGGAGCCGGCGGACGGCGTCGAGGATCTCGGGCACGGCCGCCCGCAGCCCGTCGGCGTCGCCCGGCCCCACCTCGTCCGCCTCGACCCCGGCCGCCTCGAGCAGCTCCTCGAGGTCGGACAGCCGCGTCCCCACCCATCCCACCGGGTCGGCCGACAGCTCGGGCGCGAACACCCTGGGGCAGGGCTCCCATCCGGAGAACGCCGGGTGATGGTGGGCCCGGTCGAGGCTGCCCGGGTTGTCGACCGATTCGAGCAGGTCGGCCCGCCAGATGGGCCGGTCGACGCCGATCGGCTGGGCGGAGTAGATGCCACCCCGGAGCGGACTGCGCTCGAGCAGGCGGAGCTCGACGCGCACGCCCTGCTCGGCCCCCTCCTGGCCGGGCAGGGGATCAGGATCCTCGAAGTACAGGTCGGCCGCCACCACCCCCACCCGGTCGAACCCGAAGGCGTAGAGCATCACCAAACGGTAGGCGAGGTCGCCGCCCTCACCCGGCCAGGCTGTCGCGACCTCCCAGGCCGGTTGTGAACTCCTCCACCCGGCCCCGTCCGCCGGCGTGGAGGTCGAGGGGTGGGGTGGGCAGGCTGGCGCCCGTGCGCCACCCTTCGAGCAGGGCCTCGAGGGCGTCGACCCCCGAGCGGGCCGGCCGCCACCCCAGCTCCCGCTCGGCCCGCCCCGAGTCGAGGACGGGGAGGCTGAGGAAGAGCTCCAGCAGCTCCGGCGGGGCGGGCGCCACCCGGGTCCGGAAGGCCACCCGGGTCGCCGCCACCATCGCCTCCGCCGGCATCGGCACGAGCCGGGCCCGGAAGATCCGCCCCAGGACCTCGGGCGTGATCACCGGGTCGGCGGCCAGGTTGAAGGCGCCCCGCACCGGCCGGGTCACGGCCAGCCGGTAGGCCTCGGCCACGTCGGACGTGTGCATCGCCTGGAAGGCGAGGCCGGGCACGTCGGGCACCACCGGCAGCCACTTGCGCCCCACCACCCGGGCCGGCAGGAGGGGCCCGGCGAAGATGCGGCGCTGCTCGGCGGCCGACTCGGCCTTGAACAGGAAGCAGGGCCGCATGCGCACGACCCGCATGTCGGGATGGGCGGGCTCGAAGGCGTCGAGGGCCCGCTCGAGGTAGGCCTTCTCTCGTCCGTAGGCGGCGGTGGGCAGCGAATGGGTAGGCCACGTCTCGTCCACCTTGTGGCCGTCGTCGGGCTTGGCCGAGTAGGTGCCGACCGACGAGGCGTGCACGAGAGCGCCCACGCCCGCCGCGGCCGCGGCCTCGAAGACCCGGAGGCTGCCGAGCACGTTGTTGCGCCAGGTGACGAGGGGCCGGCGGGTGGGGGAGAAGAGCCAGGCGAGGTGGATGACGGCGTCGGCCCCGGCGAAGGCGTCCCCCAGGTCGTCCCGGGACACGTCGAGGGCCAACCACTGCGTCTTCGGGCGCGGCCACGACACCGGCCGCCGGGCGATGCCCACGATCTGGGTGACGTCAGGGTCGGCGGCCAGCGCCTCGACCACGCTGGTGCCGACGTTGCCCGTCGCCCCGGTCACCACGATCTTCATCGCTTCACCTCCATACTGACTGCGGCGGGGTTATCTGCGCCGGCGGGTGACGGCCGTCGATACCGCCCCGGCCAAGGCGGCCAGGGAGCCGGCGCCGGCCACCACTCCCCGGTGCAGGCTGGCCTCGAGCTGCAGGCTGCGACCGTGGGCCCGGTCGTCGAACTTGCCGTGGGCCGCCTGGTGGCCGGGCGCCGGTACCCAGAGGTTGTCCTGGCGGTCGGGCTCCACCGGCTCCTTCGGCCTGCTGGGAGTCGAAGCCGGTGCGGGCCAGGTAGCGGTCGACGAGGCCGGGGGCCAGCTTGTTCCCCAGGATGGTGCCGACGGTGGGCCCGCCCACCCACACCTCCCGCCGGTCGTGGGCCGATGCCCAGACGATGGCCCGGGCCGCCACCTCGGGCTGGTAGATCGGGGGGACGGGTTGCGGGTGCCGGGGCAGCCGGGTGCGCACCCACCCGAACTGGGGCGTGTTCAGGGCGGGGAGGTGGACGCTGGTGATCCTCACGCCGCTGTCCTCGTGCAGCAGCTCGGTGCGCAGCGAGTCGACGAAGCCCCGGATGGCGAACTTCGACGCGCAGTACGCGGCCTGCAGAGGGATACCCCGGTAGGCCAGGGCCGAGCCCACCTGCACGATCGATCCCTTGTCCCGCGGCCGCATCCGGCGAAGGGCGGCGAGGATCCCGTGGACGCTTCCCAGGTAGGTGACCTCGGTCACCCGGCGCACCTCCTCGGCCGTCAGCTCGTGCACCGGGGAGAAGACCGACGTCATGGCGCTGTTCACCCACACGTCGACCGCCCCCAGTACCTCCTCGGTGAGGGTGGCGGCCTGCTCGACGGCGTCGGGGTCGGCCACGTCGGTGGGGATGGCGAGGCAGCGCCCGCCCAGGCCCTCGATCTCCCGGCGGGCGTCCTCCAGCCGCTCCACGCCCCGGGCCAGCACGGCCACGTCCGCCCCCTGGCGGGCGAAGGCGAGGGCCGCGGCCCGCCCCACGCCGGCCGAACCGCCGGTCACGACCACCACCTGCCTGCCCGTCATCGACAGGAGGTTGCCCGTTCCGCCCCGACCGCAATCGGCGACGCGGGCGCGGCCCACGCCCCCTCGATCACCCGCCGGCCGGTCTGAGCCGAGCTCCCGTGTGGTGGACTGCCCACTCGCAGACCTGATCCGTCTCCACCGCTCGAAGGAGGCCTCGTGAACAGCGACGAGACCGTTCACGTCCGCTACATGGTCGACGATGTCGCCGCCGCGGTGGACTTCTACACGACCCACTTCGGCTTCCAGGAGTTGTCCAGCACGTTGCCTGCGTTCGCCGATGTCGGACGGGGGAACCTGCGACTGCTGTTGAGCGGTCCCGCCAGCTCGGCTGGTCGGGCCATGCCCGACGGTGCCCGACCCGGGCCCGGTGGCCGGAACCGCATCCACTTCGTCACCGCCGACCTCGCCGCCGAGATCGCTCGCCTCAAGGCAGCCGGAGTGACGTTCCGCAACGACGTCGTCACCGGTCCGGGCGGCTCCCAGATCCTCGTCCAGGACCCGGCCGGCAACCTCGTCGAGCTCTTCCAGCCCGCCCGCCGGCACTAGCGAGCACGAGGAGCGACCGGGTGGCGGAGGGACGGACGCGTGCGAGCCGCGGCCGCTGGCTGGAGCGGCGGACCGGCTACGCCGGTTGGGCGGTCGTCGGCGCGGTGAGCGGGCTGCTGCTCCTGGGGCTGGCCATGGTCGGCCTGTACTGGGACATCGCCTGGCACGTCGACTTCGGTCGCGACAAGCAGGTCCTCACCGCCCCCCACCTCGTCATCCTCACCGCCCTGACCGGACTGATGGCGGTCGCCCTGCTCACCATCGGGGTGGCCACCGCGACCGGCGCCGACGTGCGTCTCCGGATCGGGCGCTGGCGAGTGCCGTGGTCGGCGCTGCTCCTTCTCCTGTTCCGAGCCGGTGGTCTGCTGGCGTTCGTCCTCGACGACCTCTGGCACGACGCCTACGGCGTCGACGTCACCCTGCTCAGCCCCCCGCACCTGGGCCTGCTGGCCAGCGGGTCACTCTCCGCCGTCGCCCTCTGGCTGATGCTCTTCGAAGGGCGCACCCAGTCGAAGCCCACGTTTCACGGACGAGGTCTGCACGTCATCGCCCTGGCCTCGATGCTGATCGCCTTCTCGACCTATCAGGCGGAGTTCGACTACGGCGTGCCCCTGTTCTCGATCCTGCTGCTGCCCGTCCTCCTGCTGGCTGCGCCCGGGCTCGCCCTGGTACCGGCCCGGTTGATGCTCGGTCGCGGAGGCGCGATCGTGGTCGCGGTCACGTTCCTCGTCCTCCGGGGCCCGGTCACGCTCCTCATGGGCGCCATGGATCACACGATGCCCCACGTCGCCCTCTACCTCCCGGCCGCTCTCGCCGTGGAGCTGGCCGCGTGGTGGGTGGGGACCGATCGGCCCCTGCGCTTCGGGCTGGCGTGCGCCGGCCTGATCGCCACCCTGGGCCTGGCGGGGGAGTGGGCGTGGCAGAGCGGTGTCGGGCCTCATCATCTGGCGGCGACGGCCTGGCCGTTGGCGGCCGCCCTGGCTGGGGCGGCGGCGGTGGGCGGCGCCGTCCTCGGCGTGGCCCTGACCGGCCGGCGCCTGCCGGCTGGGGCGGGCTGGATCGCGGGGGCACTGCTGGTGCTGGCCATCGCCGTGCCGACGCAACGGCGAGTCGGCACCGTCGAGGCGATCGTCGCCCTCGACCGCCTCCAAGGCGACGCCCAGGTCACCGTCGAGCTGCGCCCGGCCGACGCCGCGGTCGACGCCGATCTGTTTGAAGTGTGGTCGGTCCAGGGCGACGGGCGGATCCGGGCCTCGTTGCGTGAGGTCTCCCCCGGTCGGTACCGGGCCGAGCGGACGGTTCCGGTGGGATCGGAGTGGAAGACGCTGGTCGCGCTCTACCGGGGCGTCGAGGTGATGGCCGTCCCCATCCACCTGCCGGCCGATCCCGAGATTGGGGCGCCCGAGGTGCCGGCGGTGCCGAGCCGGCAGGCCGCCTTCGGCACGATCGGCGACGTCCTGCTCCGGGAGACCCACGCCGGGCCCCGCTGGACCGCGATCCTCGTGTACGCCTGCCTCGGCGCCGTCATCGCCGTGTGGCTCGGGTTCCTCCGCCGGGTGATCCGCCTGGTCGTGACACCCGAGTCACCGGCCACCCGTCCCCTAGCGTGAACCTCCTACGACCGACCGGAGGGCACATGGACGACGTGGCGTTGGTCACCGGGGCCTCGTCGGGCATCGGGGAGGCGACGGCCCTGGAGCTGCTCCGGCGCGGCTTCACCGTCTACGCCGCCGCTCGCCGGGCCGACCGGATGGCGGGCGTGGCGGCCGAGGGTGCCCTCGCCCTGGCCATGGACGTCACCGACGAAGCCTCGGTCACTGCGGGCGTCGATCGGATCCTGGGCGAGACCGGACGCATCGACGTCCTCGTCAACAACGCCGGCTACGGCTCCTATGGGGCGCTGGAGGACGTGCCGCTGTCCGAGGGCAAATACCAGTTCGAGGTGAACGTGTTCGGCTTGGCCCGCCTCGTGCAGCAGGTCCTGCCCCAGATGCGTGCGCGTGGCCGCGGTCGGATCATCAACATTTCGTCGATGGGCGGCAAGATCTACGAGCCCCTCGGCGCCTGGTACCACGCCACCAAGTTCGCGGTCGAGGGGCTCAGCGACTCGCTGCGCCTGGAGCTGAAGCCGTTCGGGATCGACGTCGTGATCGTGGAGCCGGGCTCGATCAGGACGGAGTGGGGTTCGATCGCCGCCGACAAGGTGGAGCAGACGTCGGGAACGACCGCCTACGCCGACCAGGCCCGGCAGGTGGCGGCGGTGCTCAGGAAGTCGGCGGCGGAGGGCGGCAAGGCCTCGGACGCCGGCGCTGATCGCCGCCGTCATCGGCAAGGCCGCCACCGCCCGTCGGCCGAAGACCCGCTATGTGGCCGGGTACGGCGCCCGGCCCCTGCTCCTGGCCCGACGGCTCCTGCCTGATCGGGGATTCGACCGCGTCATGGGCTTCGTCTACCGCTGACCCTGGGCCGCGCACCGGACAATCCCGCCTTCCCGAGAGCGGTCAGGAAGGCGGGTCGGACGACACGGATTCGGGAGGGCGGTTCGTGAGCCTCCGCCGGCGAGACGGCGCGGAGGGGTTCCGGCTTGAGTGCCGCAACGCCGCATGTCGGCGATCCAGGCGTCGTACCGTGAGCATCACCATGGCGATGCCCAACCAGAGAAAGATGGTGGCGAGATCGACGGAGTACGTGGCCTCCCCGACGCACCATCGTTCCGCCAGCTCCTCGATTGAAACGACGGCACCGCCGGATGGCGGGCCCACGTCGCCGGTGCCGGGCTCGAGTCGAACCGCGGGTCCCCGCACCAGCACCCCCAAGCTCGACCATCCGCAGTACGGATTCTCTCGAGGGGCAAGATCGGTGCCCGTCGCGCTCGCCACGAAGGCGTCGAAGGGTTGGTTCACCCCGAGGCCGGGCCTGATCGAAAGCAACCAGAGGCCAAGGGCCACGACCGGCACGGCGGCCAAGGCACCGAGGACAGTGAGGACGCTGCCCCATCCCCAGAGGGTCACCGCCGCCTCGGGACGCGGGCGTTCCCAACGGGCCAGCCACCACGAGAGCAGCTGGACGGCGCCGATCGTGATGAAGCCGCCGAACACCAGCCCAGCCATCCCGTCCAACGCCCGCTGGATGTCGCTCTCCGGGACGAACAGCGCGTCCATCACGATTCCGATCCCGCCGGCGACCAGGAGGGGGAGACCCCACGGGCGTGACGGATCGCCGTGGGCGGAGGGGCTCTGCATCGAGTGCCGCAACGCCCCACGCCGGCGAAGCAGGCGTCGTACGACGAGGATCCCTACGGCGACGCCGAACCAGAGGAAGACACTGGCCGAGTTGACACCCTTGGTGGCTTCCTCGACGCACCAACGGTTCGCCAGCTTCTGGATGGAGACGACCGCACCGTCGGTGGGTCGACTCACGCCAGCCGTGGAGGACGGCAGTCGAGCTGCCGGTCCCCGCACCAGGACGGCGAAGCTCGACCGCCCACAGTCCGGGTTTCCGGGAGGGACGAGGTCGGCGCCGGTAACGCTCGCCACAAACTCGTCGAAGGGCTGGGTCGCGTCGACGTCCGGTGTAACAAAGAAGTACGGGACACCGAGGAGCATGATCATGGGAGCGACAAACGCGCCGAAAAGAGTGAGGACGCTGCCCCAGCCCAGGCGCGTCATCGCCATCCTGGGGCGGGAACGCTCCCGCCGCCCAAGCCATCTCGTGAGCAGCTGGGCCGCACCGATCGTGATGAAGCCACCGAACACCACCGGGCCCGCCGCCACGAACCACCCGTCCTGCGACCTGGAGATGTTCAGTGCGATCATCAGGATCCCGAGGACGCCCGCCAGGAGGAAAGCGACCCCCCAGGGGCGGGACGGATCACCGCCGTAGAACCGGGCGTTGGAGCTGAGGATGGGGCCGATGAAGCGGTCGTGGGTCAGCTCGTACCAGTGGGCGCCGGCCCGCGCCTCGGCTCGCACCATGTGCCGGTTCTCGAGGACGTCGACCGCTGTATTCGGCAGCCCGGCCGTCGACTCACGGCCGCGGTACGCCATGCTCCTCGTCTGCGCCGGGGTGATCAGCCTCTCCTCGAACCACATCCGCAGGTACGGGACGCTGACCTCCGTGCGCTGCGACGTCTCGGCAACCGCGTCGTCGTAGAACCGGGCCAGGGCGTCCGTCACGTCACCAAATTCCCGCAGCTGGTCGACGGTGATCTCGACGGTGCCCTCTGGTAGCGATCGCCACAGCGACGAGCACACGACCTGAAGCTGCACGGCCTCGACATGCTCGCCCGGTACCTCGGTCGACTCTCCGGGCCGCGTCTCGATCCGGATCCGCATCAGGTCGTCGACCAGCCGGGTCGAAGCTTCCTCCTCGATGCGGCAACTCGTTGCTGCGAGAGGGCACTCGATGGCCTCCAGGGCCTCGTCCCGGCCCAGGCGCTGGAGTCGGTAGCGTGTACGCAGGAGGTCGGAAAAGGCCGCCGAATGGCTGAGCAGGTCGGCCAGGAACTCCTCGCGGAGGGAAAGCACCACGTGGAGGCGGGGGTCGTCGACCAGCGCTGCGGCCAGGTCTTCGACGAACGCCGTCCGGGCCGCCCAGTACTCGGGCAGCGAGGTGAACAGCTCCTCGAACTGGTCGATGATCACCAGCCGCTGCGCGGGGTCGCCGAAGCGGTCGTCGGCCCTGGGCCGGGCCCGGAGGAACTCAGTGAGGGAGGCCGGTCCGGCGACGGCATCGCTCTGCCAGCCCGACTGGGTGAAGAACGTGTAGGGGTTGCCGAGGTCGGCGAGGTTCATCCCGGGCGGGACCAACCCGTGGACTCGAGCGGGCGGGAGGATGTCGAAGTCCTCGTCCTCGGCAAGGGGGAGGATCCCCGCGTTCAGCAGGGACGTCTTGCCGGTGCCGGACTGGGCGTACAGCACGAGCGTGCGGGAAGCCTGGATCAACGAGAAGACCTCGTCCACCGCCTCGGCCCGGCCGAAGAACCGCCATTCGTCCTCCCGCCGGAACGGCTCGGGCCCGACGAACGGCTCGCGGCTCGGCGTGGGGGGTGCCGGGATCGGCACCGCTCCGTCGGTCAGCGGAACGCTTCCCACCGGTCCTTGAGGTCCTTCATGAACTCCTCCGCGTTCCCCCAGTAGACCCTGACGTTCATGCCTTTGAAATAGGCCTGGAGGTAGGCTTCCTCGGCCGCCCGGCGGGGGAGCTGCACCGCCACGTGGACCCGCTGTTGCGAGGGCGGGATCGAGTAGATGATGCCCCGGAAGAGGACCCGGAACGTCCAGTCGGCGAGGCTGTAGCCGATGAAGAGGAGGGACGTGCTGGCCATCGCGCTCTGCACCTTGGGTGGCAGCATCTTCTCGTCCTGCTGGGAGCGCACCAGGAAGTCGAGGTAGTCGTCCTCGGTGAGCACCAGTGACTGCGGGTCGTCGTCGCTGCCGTGGAGGTGGAACACCCACGGGTTGGCCGAATCGGGCGGCTTCGGCGGCTTCTTGCGCTCCATCGACTCGTTCCACCGGCAGACGACCCGGGCCGGACTGCGGCCGGGAGCCTCGAGCGCCTCGATCATGAAGCGGTCGTAGTTCGTCGTGATGTACATCGGAAGTTCGAGGTCGGCCAGGACGCGATGCGGCTCGAGGGGATCCGAGAAGTCGGGAGAGGGCGTGCTGCGGAAGCGGGTGAGCAGGCGCTCCTTGGGCGCCATGGCGTCCTCCTTGACGCCGATGAACTGGGCCACCCGGGCCAGATCGGTGCCATCCGCCAGGGGGTAGCCCTCGGCGAGGGCCCACTCGCGGGCGATATCCACAGCGCTCGGGTGCGGGCTCATGCCGGCGCCCAGGAAAGGGGTGCAACGCTTGTCGCGGATCCGCTTGAGAAGGAGCTCCCAGCTGCCCTCGTCCAGCGACTTGGTACTCGGGGTGGGGTCCGAGGGGCCGGTCTGGGTGCTCGCCTCGTCCATCAACGTCGGGCCGCCCTCCGCCCTGCTCGAGCTGGTATGCGGACCTTATCCAAGCCGCCTGCTTCAGGCAGGTATGTGGCGAGCTCTGCTTCTCCGCCCCGGGCGGTTGCCACCGCGTGAAGGCTCGAGAGCACCTGGTCGTGGTTGGTCCGCTGGGCGGCTTCGCCAGTCACGCGAACCCCGTTGCCTGGCCCGGTCGAACCTGTTGGGGGGCCGGGACGGCTGGATCCGGGGAGGTCGGCGGTGGGCTGTGCCAGCGATACCATCGTGGCATCCGCTTCCCCAACTGGTCGGTCTCGCCCAAGGTTTCCGACCCGTAGGGACCACTTCAGACGACACGGAAGAGGGAGGGCGAACCGCAAAAGCCCAGGTCACGCAGGGTCCTGGGCGAAACAGCAGGCTTGGGGACGTAGCTCAGCTGGCTAGAGCACCGGCTTTGCAAGCCGGGGGTCGTGGGTTCGAGTCCCATCGTCTCCACATAACCCAACTCCCTGGGCGTCTCCATGAACGACGTGCTCTCCCTCGCCAACGAGTCGCCGGCGAGGGAGGTCGTCCTCATCCTCGACTGCTGCTTCAGCGGCGACATCGGCAACGTGGCCGGGTTGCACGCCACCTCCATCGCGCCTGCCTTCCGGCTGGGACGAGCCCTCGTCGGGGAGGGCGTCACCCTCCTGGCCGCCTCTCGGGCGACCGAGCCGGCGGCCGAGTCCGCCGGCCACGGCGCCTTCTCCAGGGTCATCATCGAGGGCTTGGAGGGGACTGCGCCGATGTGCTCGGGCAGGTCACCTCACTCTCGCTGTACGCCTTCGCCTCGCGGGCCTTCGGGAGCTGGGACCAGCGGCCCGTCTTCAAGTCCCACGTCGTGCAGCCGTCCGTCTTGCGCCGGTGCCAGCCGTGGGTCGACGCGTCGCTCCTCCGCCGGCTGCCGGACTACTTCCCGGCGGTCGACGCCCGCATCGGGATAACGCCGGCCCACGAGGGCGAGGGGCGCCCCCTCTCGCCGGGCACCGTCGGCACGCCCGAGCAGCGTGCCTTCGACGACTTCAAGCGGCTGCGCAACGCCGGCCTGCTGGGCACCGACGGCGACCGTGACCTCTACTTCGTCGCCCTCGAGTCGGGGGGCGTGTTCCTGACGCGCCCAGGCCGCCACTTCTGGCGGCTGGCCAAGGACGACCGTCTCTGAGGGTCGGCTGCCTGGGGCACTCGGCGGGGAAAGGACCGTCAAAGGCCTCTAGGAACACGAATCTGTATCTGATCGCCGCCAGCTGACTCAACCAATGCAGGGCTGGGCGGCGGCCGTCGTAGCCCATCCTCGATGGCGAGACGGGGGGGCCGGATGGGCATCTACTTCCAGCGGGCGCAGGAGCAGGCAACACCCGGGGAGACAACCACCCTCGGCTTTGTCTGTCACAACGAGACCTCCCGGCTGGTGACCTGCGCGTTCCGCGTCGAGGTCTCAGACTGGCCGCTTGGCATCGTTCGGACCCACGTGGACGGCCCTGGCCGGCTCGCTCCGGGGGAGAGGGCGAGGGGGATGGTCCGAGTCACGGTGCCAGACGTGGAGATGTCCGAACCCCAACACGTGCGGGTCCGACTCCTCGGGCCGACGACTGAAGCAGACACCTCCGCGGCCGAATGCGACCTTGCCATCCAACCCACGCCCCTTGCCGTTCGCACGACGGTCAAGCCCGGAGCGGGCGGGAGCGTCAATGCCCGGCTGACGATCACCCGCCACGGACAACCCACGGTTGACGCCGAGGTCGCGCTCGGGCGCGAGGGTTGGTTCCTCCACCCTCACCACGCCAGCATCACCATCCACACGGCGCAGGGCCCGGTGCGCGTCGTGTGCCCGTCCTCTCGCTGGCTCCTGCCTGATCTGACCCTGAAGTCCGACGGCACCGTCTCGGTGAAGCTCTCGCTCGTCAACCATTCGCCGGTGGATGTCAAGGCCTCGATCCAGCTGCACCACAGCCGCGGCTGGGGATTCTCGGCCGATGTTCCGCAGGTGACCGTTCAGGCCGGCTCCGGCCCGGTCGGCATCACGTCGACCTTCCGCCCACCGCTGGGCGAGAGGGCCTCCGTGGGCGACCAACTGACGGTGAGGGTCCAGGTGAAGGGGGTCCCCGTCGCCGAAGCCTCCGCTCGCCTGGGGAAGGCGCCGGCCGCACTTACCTCGCCCGGGCGAGAGGTTCCGGCGTTGGCGCTCCTCGGGCCTGTCGATTCTCCTCGTCGCGGGCGTTGTGGCTCTGCTCACCGGAGGCGAGCACGACGCCGCCGCGGTGAGCCCGATTCCGGTGGTCTCGACCGCCAGCTCCACCACTTCCACCAGCCTGGCCACGTCGACGTCGACGACAGGGCGCCGCTCCACGCCGACGACGAGGCCGGCGCCGTCGAGCCCCCCGACCACCAGGGAGCCCGACCCGGTCGCTCCACCGCTCGAGGAAGGGTCTCTCCCAGCGCAAGAAGTCCCGACCACGATCATCCGACCGGTGGGCGACCAAGTGATCGCCGCGGCCTTGGCAAGTGCCGACCTGACCGTGACCGTCGCCCCCCGCGACTGCCGCGAAACTGAGCAGATCGGTGGCGGCACCACGACGACCCGCCCGCCATCCGTCTCCCCAACCACGATCCAACCGACGCTCAATTCCACCTGCGTCGGGAGTGAGGAGTATCGGGCCTGGACGGTCACCAATCGGGGACCATCGCCGGCGGCGGACCTCACGCTGACCGTGACTGGCGACGTCGACGTGATGGTGCCGGCCCACGAGAGGAAGTGCACCGACGCCGGCCGGAGATCGGCCGTGTGCAGCTTCGGCACGTTGGCTCCAGGAGCGAGCGCGACCGTCGACGTGAACTTTGCCTCCGCTCACAGGCATACCGTCACCGGCACGGTTTCGTCCGCGCTTCCCGACCCCGTACCGCAGGACAACAAGACGGTCGACGCCGAGGATCCCGTGCCGCCGCGCTGATTACAACACTGAGATGTTGGCCGCCGTCGCGGGGTCGAGCCACTTCTGTACGCGAGCGCTCCCCATGCGCCTTGTCCAGCGTGACGGTCACACGCCGGCTCCTGATGCCCGAGTCGCTCAGGGCTGGCACTGCGTCGAGAAGCGCACCATTCGAGTGGGCTTTGGTCGACCGTGATGGGCGTGATCGCCGCCTATGAGTCGGTTCGGGCGGGAACACGTCACCGGCGAAGGTGGCTGTGCGCAATCTCAAGCGGCCTACCCGGGGCTGGCCGATAGCCGTCACCTTGCCCAGGTGCCACGGCTCGACTACCGCGGCCCGTGGAGGAGCTGCCTGAACGTCACGCCGAAGGGGGTCCATGCCCCCTACCTGGCACGGGGACCGGACGCGCCGTGGCGATGCGGCCTCCTATTCTGGGCTCGTCATGGACCTGTTCGAGCAGCTCGAGCGGTCGATCTCCGCCTTCGGGACGCGGCTGCAACTGGTTCGCCCGGAGCAATGGCACCACCCCAGCCCCTGTGAGGACTGGGACGTCCGTGAGCTCGTGAACCACGTGGTCGGCGGGGCCCTCCGGTACACGATGCTCCTGCACGGCGCCACCGCCGACGAGGTAGCCGCGACGTGGGCCCTCGATCACCTCGGTGGTGATCCGACGGCGGCCTTTGAGCAGAGGGCGCAAGAGGTGACGCAGGCCTTCCACGAGGATGGTGCGCTGTCGCGAACCGTGCACCATCCGGCGGGCGACCGTTCCGGGAAGGAGCTGCTGGAGTTGCGGATCACCGAGTTCGCGGTGCACGCGTGGGACCTCGCCCGAGCCATCGCCGCGGACGAACGGATCGACCCGGCCCTGGTGGACGAGATGTTGCAGCGACTCTCCGTGACGGGCACTCGCCTGGAACAGGGCGGGTACTTCGACCCTCCGACGGGCGCCCCGGACGACGCATCGCCGCTGGCTCGACTCCTCCACCTCGCCGGTCGCCGTCCATAGAGGACCAGGCGACCCCCGACGTCTACAAGCTCGCCCAGCCGAGCAACCGTGAGATTGGGGTCTGCGCGTTTCCTTGGGCCAGCCCGATGAAGGGACCGTCCACCATCTGATCCCTTGCGCTGCCTCACGCCGAATGCCACCGAGCCCTACAGCTACGCCCGCCGACGCGACCAAGCCGGGGAAATCAGCGGCTAGGCGTCCGCCAGCAGGCGTTCGTAGCCGGCGGAATGGTGGCGGCCGGCCATGAAGTTCAGGAACTCCCGGATGAAGTCGCTGCGGGAGAGCTCGCCGTCGCCGCCCGTCTGCTCGTCGCCGAAGGCCGACTGGAAGAGCGTTCGATACTCGTCCTGGCTGATGGCCTGGTCGTCGTCGGTGTCGGTGGCGTCGAACAGGATCTCGGCGACCGTGATCAGCGCCGGTCCCGACATGGTCGGCGCGCCCTTGGCGTACTCCTCCCGGGTGACCCGCCCGTCGCCGTCGGTGTCCCAGCTGTCGATCTCCCGCCACCATCGGGCGAACGCCTCGAAGAGCTGGTTCTCCGGCTGTTCGTCCAGGTCGAGTCGGGACGCGATCTCTCGTGCCATGGCGGCGATGTCCGGCCAGGCGAGATGCCCGTCCCCCGTCTGGTCGAGGACCTTGGTGAAGAAGGCCTCGGCCGACTGCTGGGCGGACCGAGCGGTGGATTGCTTGCTCCGGCCGTCGGGGTTTCGCCGAGCTGCGTCGGGGGTCACCAGGCGCAGCATGGCGGCGACCCGTTCGGCCTGGTTGCGCAGGGTGTCCAGGGCCCGGGCTCCCGGATCGGTGTCGTTGACCGGGCCCAGGGCCCCGATCATCGAGCTGGCCTGGGTCATGGTCGTGGGAAGCACTCGGGTCGCCAGGCCGGCGGTCAGGTAGGCCGTGTGCATGAGCACCCGCGCTCCCGGCATGGCGCTGAGGTACGCCTGGCGGCGGTAGCTCTCGGGCAGCGATGCCACCGTGATGGCGGTGGCGAGTGGCCCCACAACGGCGCGGATGGCGGCCCACACCGCGGGCTGGTCACGCAACAGCGGCGGGGCCGGGACCTCGGCGAAGAGGCGGTAGAGGATGGCATGCACCGCCTCGGTGTTCTCCAGGCCCCGAGCGATCATGTCGTGGTAGTACGTCCAGAAGTCCTTCAGATCGTCCGGCAGCTGGGCGCCGGCGTCGCTCACGGTGACGAAGGTTGCCCGGAAATCCTGGTACAGGCGCGCTTCTTCGGCCGGTTGGAGTGGGTCGCCGCCGAGACGGCACATCATGACCGTGGACTCGAACAACGTGGCAATCACCCACGCCTGCGCCTCAGGGTCGAGGGCGTTGTAGGGACGGCCCTGGCTGTCGACGCCGGAGATCCGGCCGTGGAGCCGGCTGAGCCGTTGCGCCTCGCGCTCTCGGACTTCGGCGTCGTCACCGGCCAGCCGGCGGGTGGAGGTCATGGTGTTGAACAGCCGCCGCCAGGGGTGAGCCACGAACGTCGAGTTGTGGATGAGGGCGGCGGCGATCTGCGGGTGCGCAGCCTCCAACACGCTGGCCCGAGTTGCGGCCAGGCCCCAGCGAGCCTGATTGGCGTAGTGCTGCAGCAGCGAATTCGGTGGCAGCGACTGCGCTCGATCGTCGGTGGGTTGGGCGGCGGCGCTCATCTCAGCCCTTTCCGGCACTCGTGGGTACGTTGACATCGCCGAACCGGCGGCTCCGGTCCCCGTAGGCGTTCAGGCACTCCCAGAAGTGCGTGGCCCGGAAGTCAGGCCACAGCACCTCGGGAAACATCCACTCGGCGTAGGCGGTACGCCACAGCATGAAGTTGGAGACTCGCTGCTCGCCCGAGGTACGGATGACCAGGTCGACGTCCGGTGTGTCGGGGTAGGCCAGGTGGCGGGCGAAGCTCTCCTCGGTCACGTCCTCCGCGGTCACCCCGTTCCGGATCAACGATCGGGCCGCGTCGATGATCTCGCGGCGGCCCCCGTGGCCGAACGCCACGGTGAGGGTCATCCGCCTGCACTTTGACGTGAGCGTCATGAGGTCGGTTAGGTCCCGGGCCAGCGACCGGGAGATACGGCCGTCGTCGACATCACCCAGGAACCGGCAGCGGATGCCGCGCCCATGCAACCCGAGCGCGTGCTTTCGTATGGTCCGCTGCGCGAGCCGCATCAGCGCCTCGATCTCGTCACTTGGCCGCTGCCAGTTCTCGGTGGAGAAGGCGAAGAGGCTCAACCACTCGATGCCTGCCGCCTGGGCCGCATCGATGACGTCGATGACCGCAGACTCGGCCGCCTCGTGGCCGGCCGTGCGGGGCAGCGACCGCTGAGCCGCCCACCGGCCGTTCCCGTCCATCACGCAGGCGACATGGCGGGGCCGTGACGACGCCATTCGACGGCCGTCGCCGCGGGGATTCAGGGTGCCGCTGTCGTCGTGGCCAGGGAGATCGAGGACGGCCCGCATCAAGGGTACGACAGTCCCCTCCACGCCGTTGTCGCCGACGGCACTCAAGGAACGCTGTCGTCCGGGGTCACGTCTTCACGGCGACGATCATGAGGTAGTGAAAGCTCTCCTCGCCGATAGGCCTCGAGCAACTCACGATCTGACTGGTGTGGGTTGTCATCGAGGGTCTTCTCTCAGAGATGCGGACTGCGCCCTCGATGGTGGGCACGTCACCCACCGGGCCCGACGCGGTTGAGGGCGGCGAAGGACCGCCGCAGCACCTCGCCCGCCCACGGCGCCCCGGCGGGCGACGTGACCAGCCGCAGGGCTTCGGCGTAGGGCAGGCCCGCCACCTCGTCGATCTCCGCCGGGTCGGCGGCCGCGCCGGAGATGTCGGCCACCGCCGCGAACACGTGGTCGCATTCCCACTCCACGACGCCCGCCGCCTCGTCCTCCGCCCGATAGACGAAGCAGCCGGCGGGGAGAAGGTCGGACACGACCAGCCCGACCTCCTGGCAGGCCCGCCGGACCGCGGCATCGATCGGATCCTCGCCCGGCTCGGGGTGGGTGCAGCAGGTGTTGGCCCACCGGCCGGCGAACGTGAGCTTGGACGCCGCCCGGCGCTGGATCATCCACAAACCCGAGGGGTCCACCACCTGGAGCGAGACGGCCAGGTGCAGCACGCCCGGCGCCCGGTGGGCGGCCATCCGCGGCATGGACGACAGGAGCCCGCCGTCCTCGTCCAGGGTCACGACCATCTGCTCGGTCATCGCCGTACCGCGACCGGGCGCCGTGGCATCTCGGCCAGGACCGTGCCCGCGATACCCGGGCCGTCGAGGCCGAGCGACGCCAGGACGCGGTCGGGGTGGCCGTGGGCGAGGTACCTGTCGGGAACGCCGAGGACGTGGACCGCGGGCCGCGGGACGCCCAGGACCTCGGCATGCCCGGCGAGCGACGCGGCGATGGCCATCCCGGCACCGCCTTGGCGCACGCCGTCCTCGATGGTGACGACCAGCGGGTGGGTGGCGGCATCGTCGAGCAGGGCCCGGTCGAGGGGCTTGACGGCGCGCACGTCCCAGACCGAGCACGTGATCCCGTCCCGGCCGAGGATCACCGCCGCCTCCTCGGCCGCGGCCAGCATCTTGCCCACCGCCAGGAGGCAGACGTCTTGCCCCCGGCGCAGTCGCCGGGCCCGGCAGCCTTCGCCGGCCCGCCCCTCGGGCGCCGCCGGGGCCAGACCCTTCGGGTAGCGGATGGCGACCGGCCCGTCGAGCGTGAGGGCGTGGTCGAGCATCGCCCGCAGGTCCTCCGCCGAGGAGGGGGCGAGGATCGTCATGCCCGGGACCTGTTGGAGGAGGGCGAGGTCGAGCACGCCGTTGTGGGAAGGCCCGTCGTCGCCGGTGATGCCGGCCCGGTCGACGCAGAACACGACCGGCAGCCGGTGGAGGCCGACGTCGAGGTTGATCTGGTCGATGGCGCGGGTCAGGAACGTCGAGTAGACGGCGACGACCGGGCGCAGCCCGCCCATGGCCATCCCGGCGGCGGCGGTGACCGCGTGCTGCTCGGCGATGCCAACGTCGACGACCCGGTCCGGCCAGCGCTCCTGGAACGGGCGCAGCCCGGTCGGCCCGGCCATGGCCGCGGTGATGGCCACCAGGTCGGGCCGGTAGGCGCCCAGCTCCACCATGGCCCGGGCGAACACCTCCGTGTAGCCACCGGGCGCCCACGGCGGCGGACCCGTCTCCACGTCGAAACGAGGCGCGTCGTGGAGGCACCGTTCGCCATCGGCCTCGGCCGGGCCGTAGCCCCGCCCCTTCTGGGTCATGACGTGCACCACGATGGGCCCGTCGTGGGCCGAGGCGAGCTCGAGGATCTGCTCCATCTCGACCACGTCGTGACCGTCGACCGGGCCCACGTAGCGGATGCCGAGGTCCTCGAAGAAGCCGTCCGGACTGGCGACCTCCCGGGCCGCGGCCCTGACCCCGTCGACGCCGCGGTCGAGGTACTCGCCGATCCTGGGCACACCCCGCAGCGCCCGCTGGAACCACTCCCTGCGCTTCACGTAGGTCGGGTTGAGACGGAGTCGGGTGATACCACCGGCGAGGCGGCCGACGGTCGGCGCGTACGAGCGACCGTTGTCGTTGAGAACGATCAGCACCCGGCTCTGGCTGTGGCCCAGGTTGTTCAGCGCCTCGAAGGCCATCCCCCCGGTCAGCGAGCCGTCGCCGACGACGGCCACGATGCGCCGGGCCCGCTCGCCGTGGAGCCGGAAGGCGACGGCGAGGCCGTGGGCGTAGCTCAGGATCGTGGACGCGTGGCTGTTCTCGACCCAGTCATGTTCGGACTCCGCCCGGGACGGGTAGCCCGACAGGCCGCCGCCCTGGCGCAGCTGCTCGAATCCCGCCTGGCGGCCGGTGACGATCTTGTGGACGTACGCCTGGTGGCCGGTGTCCCACAGGATGACGTCGCGCGGGGAGTCGAACATCCGATGCAGGGCGAGGGTGAGCTCCACCACCCCGAGGTTCGAGCCGAGATGGCCGCCGTGGACGGACACCGACCGGACGATGAACTGGCGGATCTCCCAGGCGAGGGCTTCCAGCTGCTCGGGCCCTAGCCCCCGCAGGTCGGCCGGACCGGCGATGGCCTCGAGGGGCACGAGCGGGACCATCAGTGGTCCCGTCGCACGACGAATTCGGCCAGCTCGCCCAGCTCGGCCTGGGCGCGGGACGACGGAGGGGCCGCGTCCAGGGTGTCGAGGGCGGCGGCGAGGAGTCGGTCGACCTGGGTCTGGCTCCACGCCCGGCCGCCGGCCGCCTCGACGAGCGCCGCCGCCCGGGCGACGTCGTCGCCCGACAGGGCCTCCTCACGCCGGTAGAGCGAGGCCAGCTCCTCGCCCTCGGGTGAACCGGACGTGAGGGCGGCGACGACCGGCAGCGACTTCTTGCGGCGGGCCAGATCGGAGTGGACGGGCTTGCCCGTCACCGACGGATCTCCCCAGATTCCCAGCAGGTCGTCGACGTGCTGGAAGGCAAGGCCGAGGTGCTCGCCGAAGTTGCGATAGCGGGCGACCGCCTGTGGGCCGGCGCCGCCGAAGCCGGCGCCCAGTGCGCACGCCGCTCCGAAGAGCGTCGACGTCTTCATCTGCGCCATGCGAAGAACCTCGGGCAGGCTGACGTCGTCCCGGGTCTCGAAGGCGAGGTCGGCGATCTGACCGTCGATGAGGCCCAGCACGGCCTTGCTCAACGAGCTGACGGTCTCCTGGGCAATCGGGTTGGCGCTCTCGGCCAGGACCTGGTGGCCGAGGGCCAGGAGGGCGTCGCCGGCGAGGATGGCCGCTCCGATCCCGAAGACGGTCCAGGCCGTGGGCCGGTGGCGCCGGGTCTCGTCGCCGTCCATGACGTCGTCGTGGAGGAGCGAGAACTCGTGGACCAGGCCGATGGCGACTGCGGCCGGCACCGCCGCACTCGCCGCACTCGGGTGCCCACCGGCCGCCTCCGCCGTCAGCAGGACGAGGGCCGATCGGACCCCCTTCCCGCCGATGCCAGGCGTCGGGACGCCGTCGGGGTCCCACCAGCCGAACTGATAGCCGGCGATCCGCCGCATCGCCGCCGGCAGGCTGTCGACCGCCTCCCGAGCCGCCGGCTCGACCAGCTGATGCCCGTCCTCCAGCACCTGGCGCACGCCCCGGGGTTGGGCCAGATCCGGCGCCCGGAGACGGGCAGGCATGCCCATCAGCGGCCGAGCTCCACGTTCTCGAGGACGCCCAGGGCGTCCGGGACGAGGACGGCGACCGAGAAGTAGGTGCTGACGAGGTAGGAGATGACGGCCTTCTCGTTGATGCCCATGAACCGCACGTTGAGGCCGGGCTCGACCTCGTCGGGGATACCGGTCTGGCGCAGTCCCACGACGCCGGAGTCGTCCTCGCCCACTCGCATGCAGAGCACCGAGCTCGTCCCCTCCGGCGTGATGGGGATCTTGTTGCACGACAGGATGGGGACGCCCCGCCACGCCGGCACCACCCGCCCTTCGACCTCGACCGGCTGCGGGTACACGCCCCGCTTGCTGCACTCCCGGCCGAAGGCGGCGATGGTGCGGGAGTGGGCGAACAGGAACCGTGCCTTGCGGCGGCGGGAGATCAGCTCGTCGAAGTCGTCCGGGGTCGGGGGCCCGGTGCGGGTCTGGATGCGCTGGGGCAGGGCCGCGTTGTGGAGCAGGCCGAAGCTGCGGTTGTTGACCATCTCGTTCTCCTGGCGCTCCCGGAGGGCCTCGATGGTCAGGCGCAGCTGCTGCTCGGTCTGGTTCATGGGGTTGTTGTAGAGATCCGCCACCCGGGTGTGGACCCGCAGCACGGTCTGGGCCACCTGCAGCTCGTACTCCCGGGGACTGCCCTCGTAGTCGACGAAGGTGCCGGGCAGCTCGGGCTCGCCCTCATGGCCCGAGGCCAGCTCGATGGCGGCCTCGCCGAAGCGGTTCTGGGGATGGGCCTGGCCCAGCTGGTAGGCGGCGACATGGAGGGCCAGGGCGGGGGAGGCTTCCACCACCGACTCGAAGGCCTGCTGGCTGAGCGTCAGGGCGATGACCGGCGTCACCGCCTTGGCCGTGAAGTCCCACGTGTCGTGGGACTCGACCAGGGCCTGGTAGCTGAAGTGGTCGCCGTCGGCGAGGGTGCCCAGCACCGTGTCCTCGCCGTACTTTCCGGCGCCAATCATCTCCACCTTGCCGTGGGCGATGAGGCAGATGGAGTCGGCCGGGGTGCCCTGGGCCACGATGATCTCGCCCGGGGCGTACTCCCGCTGCACGAAGCGCCCGGCCAGGGCGGCCAGCACCTCGTCGTCGTCGAAGCCCCGCAACCCGGACAGCTCCCGCAGCTCCTGGGGCACGACGGTGACCTCGGCCCCGGTGGAGATGAAGGTCACCCGCCCGTCGCCCACCGAGTAGGTCAGGCGACGGTTGACCCGGTAGATGCCGCCCGAGACCTCGACGAAGGGCAGCACCCGCAGCAACCAGCGGGAGGAGATCTCCTGCATCTGGGGCGGCGTCTTGGTGGTCGTGGCCAGCTTGGCCGCGGCCTTGGTCGACAGGCTCGTCTGGTCGCCGTTGGGCCCGACGTGCCCGTTCTGGGCCACCAGGTCGGTCAGGGTCGTATCGCTCACGGGTACTCCTCCAGTCCCGGACGCAGCCGGGAGCTCGGCGTTCACAAGGCCGTCACCGGCAGTGCCGCCCGGGCACCGGCGAGGCTGGCCAAGCGGGCGGCAGACGTCCCCAGGCCGACGGGAGCGCCGAGGGGCTGCCCGGGGGCCAGCCGGTAGCGCAGGTGTTGCGGCTTGTAGCGGGCGGACTTGCGGTGCCATTCCAAGATGCCGGACATCCAGTGCTGGAGATCCTCGGCGTAGGCGAAGACAGCCTCACCGGCCTCCTCGTCGAGCTCGAGGTCGGCGCAGAGGGCGGGAAGCTCCTCGGCCACGGCCCGCTCGAACTGGCGCATGCGGGCCGACATCAGCTCGTTCACGACGGACACGGCGCGCCGCCGGTCGATGTCGAGGAAGTTCTCGATGACGACGATCATGTTGTGCAGCTCGCCCTCGAACTCGACCTCCTTCTGGTAGGAGAAGACGTCGTTGAGGAAGCAGGCGTAGTCCATGGCCGAGTTCTCGAGGTTGCGCATCGGTCGGGACCGGAACACGGCCGCGGGCAGGACGTCGAGGAATCGCAGCCGGGTGAGGGCCACGGTCAGCTCGGCGCCGAAGGTCTTCCGGCGCATCTCGACGTAGTCGACCGGGTCGGGGACCCGGTTCTGGCCCTCGTTGGCCACCTCCCAGGCCCAGCTGTAGGTCATGGCCTCGATCGTCTGCCGGAAGGTCTGCCTCGCCTCCGTCGACATGGAGGTCGCGGTGCGGATCCAGAGGTCGGCGAGGGCACGCTCGGCCGGGTTGAGGGGGGCTGGCATGGACACGACGTCGAGGGGCATGAAGAGGGACAGTCGAGCGGCGAACGCCTTGACGCCGGCCAGGTCCCGTCGTGATCCGAACACCTTCGGCACGAAGTCGTCGACGTAGGTGCCCCAGGTGAGCCATCCCGACGCGTTGTCGAGCTCCTCGGCCGGCGCGTCGGGGTTGATCATCGCCGCGCAGTGGGCGAAGTCGAAGCCGACGAGCATGCGTTCGTCCCAGATGCCGAATCCGGGTAGGCCGGGGACGGAATCGAGAAGGCCCATCCCTGTGGCCCACGGGACGAGCCGGGCTCGGGCCGCGTCCAGGTGAGGGTTCGTCCGGAACTGGTAGGGCATGTGGAAGTCGGGCAGCTCGGTGGGGCCGACGACCCGGTAGGGCACGAAGTTGAAGCTCTTGAACCGGGTGAGGCCGAGCGAGATCGGCGACGCGGGCAGGCGAAGGCCGGAAGACCCCGTCGGGAGACCCGGCGGGGCGGGATCCGCCGGCTCCTCCTTCATGTACCGGCTCGACTCCGTATGCCACTGGTGGCCGCCCGACTGCCAGTCCTGGAGACCCTTGATGTAGAGCAGGACGTGCTCACGCTCGATCGGGGTCAGGGCGTACTCCTCGAAGAGAAGCGGCACCTCGGTGACGGCCGTGTTGTCGAACTGGTAGAGACGCGACGTCAGCACGTCGCCCACCAAGTCGGCCGCCTCCTGGGGGCCGACGTCGAAGAATCGCTCCGCGACCAGCACGCTGTTGTTGATCTCGCCTTCGCTCTCGATCTCCCGCTGGTACGAGAACAGGTCGTTGCGGAGGTGGACCGCGTCGGAGAAGCAGTCCCGCAGCACCGTCATGGGCCGGGTGGCGGCGATCCGGTCGGGGACCTCGACGAAGTTGGCGTGCTCCACCAGGTTGGCCGACCAGGGGGCGCCGCCGACCCGGCGCCGCATCTCGATGTACTCGATCGGGTTGGGCACCCGGGCCTCGCCGATGTTCGCCAGCTCCCAGAGCAACCCGTCCATGTAGGCCCGGTTGTTGTCGAACAGCCGCTGCCTCCAGCCGACGGACTTACTGGGCACGGTCCGCAGCCAGAGGTCGGCCAGCGCCCGCTCGACCGGGTTGATGGGTTCCGGCATCGGCGTCGCCAGGTCGACCGGCATGAACATCGGCAGCCGGCGGATGTGGGCCTTCGCCCCCGCCTTGTCCATCGGGCGCTTGTAGACCTCGAGGAAGTGGTCGTCGATGTAGAAGACCCACACGTACCAATCCGTGATCAGGTCGAGCTCAGGGGCCGGCGCGTCGGGATGGGTGTGCGCGCACAGCCCGCCGAAATCCATTGCCTCGAACGTGTCCTCCTCGAAGACGAGGAACCCCCCCGGCTCGACGGGCTCGAAGAACCCCATCGCCGTGGCCCACTGGCGGGTGTGGGCCCGGGTTGTCTCAAGGTGCGGGTTCAGCCGCGCCGGCCACGGCAGGTAGAACTCGGGGAGATGGTATGGGTTCATGGGCGCGCGCCGGCCTGGGGCCGTGCCGGCTCTTTCTCAGGCCTCGTAGCGACCGATTTCGGCGTTCTCCAGGATGGCGAGCGCGTCCGGGACCAGCACCGCGGCCGAGAAGTAGGTGCTGACCAGGTAGGAGATGACCGCCTTCTCGTTGATGCCCATGAACCGCACGTTGAGGCCGGGCTGGTACTCGTCGGGCAGACCGGTCTGGTGCAGCCCGACGACTCCCTGGTCGGGCTCGCCTATGCGCATGCACATGACCGAGCTGGTCCGGTCCCCGGTGATCCCGATCTTGTTGCAGGGAAGGACCGGCACGCCCCGCCAGGCGGGGACCTTCTGGCCGGCCATGTCGATCGCCTGCGGGTAAACGCCCCGCTTGTTGCACTCCCGGCCGAAGGCGGCGATGGCGCGGGGGTGGGCCATGAAGAAGGCCGCGTCGCGGACGTGGGCCAGCAGCTCGTCGAAGTCGTCCGGCGTCGGGCGGCCCGGTGCGGGTCTGGATGCGCTGGGGCAGGGCCGCGTTGTGGAGCAGGCCGAAGCTGCGGTTGTTGACCATCTCGTTCTCCTGGCGCTCCCGGAGGGCCTCGATGGTCAGGCGCAGCTGCTGCTCGGTCTGGTTCATGGGGTTGTTGTAGAGATCCGCCACCCGGGTGTGGACCCGCAGCACGGTCTGGGCCACCTGCAGCTCGTACTCCCGGGGACTGCCCTCGTAGTCGACGAAGGTGCCGGGCAGCTCGGGCTCGCCCTCATGGCCCGAGGCCAGCTCGATGGCGGCCTCGCCGAAGCGGTTCTGGGGATGGGCCTGGCCCAGCTGGTAGGCGGCGACATGGAGGGCCAGGGCGGGGGAGGCTTCCACCACCGACTCGAAGGCCTGCTGGCTGAGCGTCAGGGCGATGACCGGCGTCACCGCCTTGGCCGTGAAGTCCCACGTGTCGTGGGACTCGACCAGGGCCTGGTAGCTGAAGTGGTCGCCGTCGGCGAGGGTGCCCAGCACCGTGTCCTCGCCGTACTTTCCGGCGCCAATCATCTCCACCTTGCCGTGGGCGATGAGGCAGATGGAGTCGGCCGGGGTGCCCTGGGCCACGATGATCTCGCCCGGGGCGTACTCCCGCTGCACGAAGCGCCCGGCCAGGGCGGCCAGCACCTCGTCGTCGTCGAAGCCCCGCAACCCGGACAGCTCCCGCAGCTCCTGGGGCACGACGGTGACCTCGGCCCCGGTGGAGATGAAGGTCACCCGCCCGTCGCCCACCGAGTAGGTCAGGCGACGGTTGACCCGGTAGATGCCGCCCGAGACCTCGACGAAGGGCAGCACCCGCAGCAACCAGCGGGAGGAGATCTCCTGCATCTGGGGCGGCGTCTTGGTGGTCGTGGCCAGCTTGGCCGCGGCCTTGGTCGACAGGCTCGTCTGGTCGCCGTTGGGCCCGACGTGCCCGTTCTGGGCCACCAGGTCGGTCAGGGTCGTATCGCTCACGGGTACTCCTCCAGTCCCCAGCCGGATGGAAGAACTTGGTGCAACCGGCTCCGACGTCGTCGGGTGCCGGGGAAAACTGACCTTTCGGGACGCCGCGTCCGCCTCGTCTGCCGCGACCCGATGTCGTGCCGTCGGAAGCTACAAAAGCGTCCCCCGGCGTCGAGACCCGTAACTCCGTAGTCGTTACCGCCCTCGTCGGCGGGCCTACGGAAAACCGTTCGCTGACGGCGGGTCAGCGGGCGTGCATCAGGCGCGGGTGACGTGGTAACGGCCGGTGGCGCTGTGCCATTCGCGGCTGCCTCCGACCCACGCCCAGAGGTCCATCAGGAAACGGCGAAGGGCGAGCGAACCCATAGTGCTGAGGATCGATAATTCGCACGATGGCCTCCCGCCGGGAGCATTTCTCCTCGTGGGGCCACGACCTTGGGCAGGTCGAAGTCGGTGTCCGACTCCGAACCCATCCATGGCACCGAGGAGGTCCTGGGGCACGGACGTATCCCGGTTGGAAAGGATGGCCTTGACCAGGGCGGCCATGTCGCTGCTCGTGACGGCCGTGATCCGGGACAGAGGCGACATTCGCAGCCTTCCAGTTCGGTGAGATGCCTTCGCAGCGACCGTCGTCATACGTCGGCCGCCGGTGCCCGCCACGCTCGGCCCCGAGGAGCAGGATCGACACGACGGCAGTCCCCCACCACCGAGCGCGGACGATGCGGACGCCACAAAGCCCCGGTTCTTCCTCGTGACCCGTGTTTCCGTAGTCTGCGGAGGGTCAATCCAAGACCACGGAAAGCCGTCGCGTTTATCTGTGGAGGATCGGCTGTCCGGAGATAGGACGGCGATACTCTGCGACCGGAATGGGCACTGTGGCGGGGCCCCCCGACCCTGGCGAAAGCTATGTCAGCCCCCCGGAGCTGGCAATCGTGCGCGCCATGCTGGCCGATGCGTGGGCGGGACGGCCCCGATGCGTGCTCATCCAAGGCGAGCGAGGCATCGGCAAGACAGCGTTCCTCCGGGAGCTTTCCGCCGACCTCGACAGCACGCGCGTGGTGCCGACGTGTGGAGAAGCGTCGGAGACGCAACTGCAGTACGGCCTGTTGGAGCACCTCACCCGCTTGACCGGCGAGGTCCTCCCCGAAGAGCTGGCGGTGCTGTGCATCCCGAACAAGGCGGAGCCCGGACCGTTCGTAGTCGGCAACGCCTTGCTGCGATTTCTGGTGACCTTGCAGCAGAGCACGCCCGTGCTCCTGGTCATCGACGACGCCGACCTCGCCGACACCTCCTCGCAGCTGGCGCTGCTCTTCGCCTTGCGGCGGCTGCACGACAGCCGCATCCTCACGGTGTTCGCGGCCTGCGATCCGGGTCGCCTCATCGAAGGCTTGCAGAAGCTCGTAGCCGGCGAGCATGGAGCGACGATCACCCTGCGCGGGCTCGCCCACGACGGCGTCATGCGGCTGGCGGCCTCGCTCGAGGGTCGTCGGCCACCGGTTCGGTTCGTCGAACGGCTGAGCAAGCACACCGGCGGAAACCCGTCGCACATCCGGTCGGTGATCGAGGCGCTCGGTGCCCACGGCACCGCCCACGGCACCGCCGAGATCGGCGACGACCCACTGCCGGTGCCGCCACCGATCCTGTCACTCGTCTTCCGGCAGCTCACCGACTGCGCACCCGCCGGCCGCAAGTTGGCCGCCGCCGCCGCCGTTCTCGGCGAGCGATGCCCGCTGGAGCTGGTGCGGAGGGTGGCCGGAATCGACGACCCCCTGCACTCACTCCAGGCCGCGATCGACGCCGGCCTGGTCGAGTACCGGAAACGTGACGTGGTGTTCGCCCACCCCCTCACCCGAGCAGCCGTCTATCACCACCTCGACGTGCCCGAGAAGGCGGACCTGCACCGTCGGGCCGCCCGCTTGGTGACCGAGGAGGGGGCCCGGCTGGGCCACCTTGCGGCGGCCGCGGTCGACCGCGACGAGGAGCTGGCGGGGGCGATCGCCGACTTCGCGGCGCGAACCGCCGCGGGGGGATCGTGGCTGCGGGCGTCGGCGTTGTACGTCGACTCGGCCGAGTTGATATTCCCCGGGCCGGCGCGGGAGGCCTACGTGCTGGAAGCGGTGGAGTGCCTATTGGCCGCGGGCGACACCGCGGGGGCGGCCCTGGTCGCGGGCCGGTTCGACGAAAGCGGGTGCGGGCCTCGGATGCTGGTCGTGCGGGGACGCCTGGCTCGGATTGCGGGGAAGTCGGAGGAAGCCGAGAAGCTGCTGGTTCGCGCCCGGGACGCCGGGGACACCCAGTCCGCGGCCGACGTGGGACTCCAGGCGCGGATCGCGAACGAGTTGGCTCGGGTGTCTGTCGATCTTCTCCGGCCGGCCGAGGCCGCGCTTCGGGCGGACGCTGCTGTCCGGGTCACGGCCGGTCTCGTGTCCGGTCCAGGCCCGGAACTGGCCTGGAGCCTGGCCCTGGCCGGCCGCACCCCCGATGCCACGTCCTTGTTCGACGTGCTCGAGCCGTCGATCGACGAATCGAAGCCGGCCGACGCCGGGCTCCTCCTCGGGCGAGTCGTCGCCGACCTCTTCAGCGGGGCGCTTCGTGAGGCTCGGGAGCGCGCCGCGCTGCAGGTCAGGATCGCCGACCGGTTCGGACGCCTGCCTCTCCGGCTCGGCGGGCTGGCCATGCTCTCGCTCGCGGAATACCGCCTCGGCTTCTGGAGCGAGGCGACCACCCACGCCGACCAGGGGGCCGCCATCGCCGAAGCCGCCGGGCCGGGGAACCCGCGGGGGATGCTCCACCTGGCCGCCCTCCTGCCCCTGGCCGGGCGTGGGATGTGGGAAGCGGCCGAGGCTCACGAGGCACAAGCGGCCACCGCCGCGACCAACCCCTTCGAGCAGGCGCTGGCGTGGATGGGCAGCGCCGTGCTGGCCCATGCCCGGGGGTGGCACGGCAAGGTGATCGACGCGGTCGCATCCCTGCGGGAGGTGGGCGAGGGCGGGGCCATCGACGAGCCGGGGGGACCGTGGCCCTGGCAGGAGCTGCAGGTCGACGCCCTGATCGGGATGGGCCGCCTCGACGAGGCGGAGGAGGTCCTCCGGCAGTTCGAGCTCCTGGCCGAGTCCCGGCGCAGCCTGGCCGCGGCCGCTGCCGCAGCCAGGCTGCGGGCCTGCCTCGAGGCCGCCCGCGGGCGCGAGCAGCAGGCGCAGCTGGCGTTCGCCCGGGCCAAGCACCTCGGAGCCCAGGTGCCCATGCCGTTCGACCGAGCCCGGACCCACGTCGAATGCGGAGCGTTCCTTCGCCGCGCCGGCAAGCGCACGGCGGCGGTGGCCGAGCTGCGGGCGGCCCGCGAGTGCTTCGACCGGCTGGGCGCCCGACCCTACGTCGCTCGGTGCGACCGGGAGTTGGCGGCCGCCGGTCTCCACCCCCAACGGCGGCGTCCGGGCATCGCCGCGGAGCTCACGCCCCAGGAGCGATCCGTTGCCGAGTTGGTCGCCGAAGGGAAGAGCAACCGGGTGGTGGCCAGAGAGCTGGTCGTCAGCGTCAACACGGTCGAGTACCACCTCAAGAACATCTACGCCAAGCTCGGCATCTCGTCTCGAACCCAGCTCACCCTCCACCTGCGGGTGGCGGCTGACGCCGCTCAGGGTTCGATCGCCAACTGACGGGGCTTCGCCCGACTACGGATTTCCGGGTGACGAGTCGGCGACGACTTTTCTTACGGTCGGGACCACGACAGGTTGACCAGCACCGAGTTCGTCCGGCCGATGACGCCGGGTCGGTCGACCTCCAGCAGGGGCGGGCGGAGGAGACGGGATCATCCACATCGCACGGAGACGACGGGTGGCCGCGTTGGGCGGGTTCGTCCGGCACCCCACCCGGCTTCGACCATGACGGTCGGAAACAGGATCCGCGGCGGGACGCCAAAGGGCGACGGTGCGGCCCGGCTGCGGCGGCGGCCTGGTCTGCGGGCCCGACTTCGGTACCGGTTCGACAACAGCCTGGCCCACGGCCCGATCGCCCTGGTCGGCTGGCTCGGCGTCGTGGTCCTCGGGATCATCCTGGTCGGCACGGCCATCAGCCTCTTCGTCCTGGGCCAGCGAGGTAGCCAGGGCCTCCCCGGGGGTCTGTGGGAAACCCTGGTCCGGGTGCTCGACGCGAGCGCATTCGAGGCCGAGTCGGCCTGGCCCTCGCGCTTCGTCGCCCTCGCCATCACCATGGCCGGCATCCTCATCGGCGGCTCGCTCATCGGTCTGATCGCGGCCGCCCTCGACCAGCGGGTGTCCGAACTCGGCACCGGCCGTAGCCCCGTCCTGGAGACGAACCACACCCTGATACTGGGATGGTCGGCTCGCCTGCCGGTGATCGTGCAGGAGCTGGTGGTCGCCAACGAGAGCCTTCGGCGGGCGGCCATCGTCGTGCTGGCCCCGAGGTCGGTCCGGGACATGGAGGCCGAGATCCGAGACCAGATCGGCGACACCAAGAACACGAAGGTCGTGTGCCGGAGCGGTCATCCGGCGATGCCCGCCGACCTGGAGCTGGCCAACATCGGTGCCGCCCGCTCGGTGATCGTGCTGACCGACGAAGACGGTGATGCGGGGACGGTGAAGGCGATCCTCGCCATCAAGACGCTCGACCCCGACTTCTCCCGGTGTGGCGTGGTGGCCGAGTTCGCCAGCTCGACCCTGGCCACGAGCGTCCGCACCCTGACCAACCAGGCGGTGAGCACGGTGAGCTCCGACGAGGTCATCGCCCAGGTGACGGCCCAGGCCTGCCACCAGTCGGGCTTGGCCGCGGTGTTCCGCGACCTGCTCGACTTCGGCGGCGACGAGTGCTATTTCGCCGAGGTCGCCGAGCTCGTGGACCACACCTACGCCGAGGCGATGCTCGCCTTCCCGACCTCGTCGGTCATCGGCCGGTTCACCGCCGAGCGCAAGGTGGAACTCAACCCTCCCCCGGACACGGTGTTCGGGCCCGGGGACCACGTGATCGCGGTCTCGTCCGACGACACCGCGGTCGTGTTCGGCGGCTACTCCACGGTGAGCGCCCGTCCCCGACGAGCCGAAGCCGGCGAAACGGCGCCCATCCGAGTGCTCATCGTAGGGTGGAGCAGCTTCGGGCCGAAGGTGGTCGAGGAGCTCCATCAGTTCCTGCCCTCGGGGTCACGCATCGAGGTCAGCGTCGACGCGGCATTGGTCGACGAGGCGACGACCGCCGACATCCAGCGCCTGATCCCGGGGCTGACCGTGTCGTTCCTCGACGGTGGCCCCGAGCAGCTTCTGCACCTGGGCGACAGTGGTCCGCCGGAGCAGGTCGTCATCCTCGGCTACCGGGACCAGCTCAGCCCCGGCGACGCCGACGCCCGGACTCTGCTGACCCTCCTCACCCTTCGGAACATGTGGCCCGCCGGTGCTCGCCCCGAGGTGCGGATCATCGCCCAGCTCCTCGACCAACGCCACGTGGAGCTGGCCACCGCCACCGGCGTCGACGACTTCATCGTCAGCGACGCATTGGCCAGCCTCATGCTCGCCCAGCTCTCGGAACGGCCCGAGCTCCGAGCAGTGTTCGACGACCTCTTCGACCCCGACGGGTCGGTTCTGGAGTTGCGCCCGGCGACCACCCTGGTGGACGAGGGCGATGCGATCTACGCCGAGCTGGTCGCGGCCGGGATCGGCAAGGACCTCTCGGTGCTCGGATGGCGGATGGGGGCGACCGGCGAGGTCGTCATCAACCCGCCCAAGGACCGGACGGTTCGCCTGGGGCCCGCAGACCACGTGCTCGTGATCGGGGCTCGTTCCTGAGTGCGCCTCGAGCCGCCGGCGGGCGTCTGTCGAAGGTCGTCGCCTTCGGGAGCGTCTTCGTCCTCCTAGCGATTCTGGCTCTGGCGGCACCACCCCCGGCGTCGAGCCAGATCGGAGCACCCGTCATCGTGACGCCCCGACTGGCGGACCCGGTGACGGTTCTCGAGACCGGCCTTCCCGGGACGTTTTCGATCAGTCGATCGCTCCTTACCCCGCCCGGTCCGCTCGAGCTCACGGCCATCCGGTTGTGGCCGTCGTGCGGAGACATTGAGGTGCCGTGCGGGTCACCTGACCCGGGCGTCTTCGCCCTGGCCCCGGCTGCGGTCGGGACCGCCGGTGCCTGCCAAGGGGTTCCGTTCGCCGTTAGCTCCCCCGACGACACCGGAATGGTGACGTTCACTCCGTCGAGCGAGGTCGTGCTGTCGACCCTGGGGAGCAACAACGACTGCAGGATCGAGTTCTCCTTCGATGTTCTGAGGATGCCTTCCCTCGACGTGTCGGGTGCGCCCGGCGTGCAAACGGCCTCGTCGGCCCTTGTGCTCGGCCAGGTCCAGGGCCCGCTCTTCGTGAATGTCGTCGGACGGGGGGTCGATGTCGTCACTGTCAACCCGCTCCTGCCGGCCATCTCGACGGTCGCCTCGGGAGCCGTCGAGGTGGGAAACCCGGTGACCGACACCGCCTCCCTGTCGAACGGCTTCGCCCCCACGGGCACGTTGACCTTCCGCCTCTTCGGCCCCGACGACCCGACGTGCACCTCGGCCGTGTTCACGTCCACCCGTCCCGTCAGCGGGAACGGCTCCTACACGTCCGACCCGTTCTCGCCCACGGCCGGCGGTACCTACCGGTGGATCGCGTCCTACGGGGGCGACGCCGCCAATGCCGCCGTCTCCGGCTCATGCGACGATCCCAATGAGTCGGTGGTGGTGACCAAGGCGATCCCGACCCTCGTGACGCAGGCGTCAGGCCCGGTGACCGTCGGTGGCCAGCTCACCGACACCGCCACCCTGGTGAACGGCTTCGCCCCCACGGGCACGTTGACCTTCCGCCTCTTCGGCCCCGACGACCCGACCTGCATCTCGGCCGTGTTCACGTCCACCCGCCCCGTCGGCGGCAATGGCTCCTACCCGTCCGACTCGTACTCGCCGACGGCCGCCGGCATCTACCGGTGGATCGCCTCCTACGGGGGCGACGCGGCCAACGCCGCCGTCTCCGGCTCGTGCGACGACCCCAACGAATCCGTGACGGTCTCTCCACCACCGACGACCACGACCACATCGACGACCACGACGACCACCACCTCGACCACGACCACCTCCTCGACCACGACGACGTCCACCACCATCACGGTGCCCACGACCACGTCCAGCTCGACGACCACCACGTCGGCCCCGACGACAACCAGTTCGACGACCTCGACAACCACATCCACGACCTCGACAACCACGACCTCGACGACCAGCACCACGGTGCCCACGACGACCTCCAGCTCGACGACCACCACGTCGACGCCCACAACCACCTCGTCCACCAGCACCACGCCGCCCACGACGACAACGACCACGTCGGCCCCTGCGACGACCATCAGCACCACGCTGCCCACGACGACGTCGACCACGTCGGCCCCGACGACGACCACCTCGACCACCTCGACCACCAGCACCACGGTGCCCCCGACGACGAGCAGTTCGACCACCACCACGACCACCTCGACCACGACGCCCACCTCGACCAGCAGCACCACGGTGCCCACGACGACGACGACCTCCGCCTCGACGACGACGTCCAGCTCGACCACCACCACGTCGGCCCCGATCCCGACGACCACCACCTCGGTGCCCGCGCCGACCACGTCGGTCCCGACCACCCCGTCCATGACCCAGGGCCCCCCGACCACGGCCCCGACCCCGACGCCCCCTGCGCCGACGGAACCGATCCCGTCGACCACTCCCCCGACGACTGTCGCCCCGCCGACGACGACGATCGCCCCGACCACGACGACGATCGCTCCGACGACGACCACGATCGCGGCGCCGACCACGACATTGCCCCCGACATCGCCGCCGACGCCGACGACGGTGCCGGACCCGGGGCCGCCCCCGCCGCCCCGCCCCACCCTGTCGGCGAGCGGGACCGGCAGCTCCGCGGCGAGCCCGCCGGGCTCGGTGCTGGAGATCGACGGGAGGGGCTACGTCGACTGCGCCCAGGTCTACTTCTTCCTGGACGGGCGACGCATCGGGTCGTACCGGCCCGACAGCACAGGGGACGTCCACGTCGGCGTCGACGTCCCCGGCGACCTCGACGCCGGGCAATACGCCTTCGAGGCATCCTGCGACATCTCCGGGTCACCCGTGGAGGCGTCGACGATGATCCTCGTGTCGGACCCCGACCTGCATCGCTCGGTCGTGGTCACCGGGCTCCCCAAGCCGTCCGACATCGATCTCAGTGCGAGGTCGCTTGGCGCCGAGCGCGCTCCTTACGATCCTCTTTCTCTTGCTGATCTCGTTCCCGGGGGCCCTGCTCGACTCCACGGTCGACGAGAACTACGACGAGATTCGCGGTTGGTTCCGGATGAAGCCCAGGGCGGAGAAACCCGTCCGGCAGCGCAGCACGGCCTTCCGGGGTCTGGCTCTGGTCGGGTTCCTCCTAGCCGGCGGGATCGCAGGAGCCTTCCTCGATCCGAGCGTCGGGCCCAGCCTTACGACCGCCGCACTCATCGTGGGGCTGGCGACGAGCTTGGCCGTCGTGTTCATCTGCTTTGGTCTCCCGGGCATCATCTATATGCGGCGCCACCACCAGGATCGGGGCGAGATCCTCCTTCGGCCCGGGGCGTTGGTCTTGACCGCGGCATTGGTCCTTGCGTCACGAGTCCTGCATCTCGAGCCCGGCTTCCTGTTCGGCCTCATCGGGGGTCTTGCGTTCGCAACGACCCTCTCCCCAAGGTCGAGCGGCCGCTTGGCCGTCGTGACGTCGATCTTCACGCTGGGTGTCGGCCTGGTCGCCTGGTTCCTCTGGACGCCGGTGGCAGCCGCCGCCGCCCAAGGAGACGTGACGTTCTGGCTGGCGGTCGCCGATGCCGCACTGGCTGGCACCTTCATCGCCGCAGTCGAGACACTCATCATCGGCCTCATCCCGATGCGGGAGTTCGACGGCGGAACCATCAAGTCTTGGAAGTTCTTCGACTGGGCTGCCGTCTATTCCATCGGCGCCTACGCCTACGTGTTGATCATGCTGCGGCCCGCCAGCGCTACCGGTCCTGACAACAACGGTGCGCCATGGAAGGCCCTCCTCATGGCGGGCTCGTTCGCGGCGATCTCGATCGCGTTCTGGGCGTACTTCCGCTTCCGCCCGGACTCATGGGGAACGCGAGATGCGGAGACATCCTCCGCGTCCGCAAACTCCGAGCTGGCGAACGTCGATGCGGACCAAGGCATGAACCGACCGGCGCGTCGAGCATCGGCGAATGGTGAACGAGTAAGGCCCATCGAGCCCATCGACAAGGCGAGATCCAGGATGCTAGGCGTCGCGCTCCTGGCGTTGGCCTTCCTGGCGCTGACCCTGTGTCGAGACGACCGCTCGAACCCTGCGATCACCATCGGTGCCTTCAACTTTCCCGAAAGCGCCATCCTTTCCAACATCTACGGCGGGGCGCTGCGCGACAGCGGCTTCCCCGTCAAGTTTCGAACCAACCTCGGAAGTCGGGAGATCGTGGGCCCCGCCCTGGAGGACGGCAGCATCGACGTCTACCTCGGGTATGCCGCTACCGACCTCGAGTTCTGGAACGACAACGCCGGCCAGGCCACGTCGGACGTCATCGAGACGATGAGCCTTCTGAACGACATCCTGCAGCCGAGGAGCATGCTTGCCCTCGAGCCGGCCCATGCGGTGAACCAGAACACGTTCGCCGTCATGCAGGCCACGGCCGACCGGCTGCGGATCACCAAGTTGTCGGACCTGACGCCGCTGGCCTCGCAGCTCATGCTCGGCGGCCCGCCCGAATGTCCCACCCGTCCCTTCTGTGCCAGGGGACTTGAGACCAGGTACGGCATCAGGTTCAAGTCGTTCAGCGCACTCGATGCCGGTGGCCCACTTACCAAGGCGGCGCTCCGCAACGGTGACATCGATGTCGCCCTGCTGTTCAGCAGCGACGCCACCGGCTTCGTCCTTCTCGAGGACGACAGGCAGCTGCAGAACGCGGACGCCGTCGTTCCGGTCGTCAGGTCGGCAAGGGTGGACGACCTGGCTCGGGCGGTGATGAACGACGTTTCGGCCAAGCTGACCACCGAATCCCTGTCGGAGCTGAACCAGCGGTTCACCGCCACCGGCGGGGATACTGACGTCGTGGCAAAAAGCTGGCTCCGCGAGAACGGCTTCGCCAAGGACTGACCCACCGCCGCTTCGCCAGCCCAGATGTCGTAGCCGGGCACTGAGCTCCGCAGCGTCACGTCCTCGCCACAACCGCAAGTAGCACCACACTCTTGGGAGCCGGTCGGAACGAGTAGGCCGCGTGCGACGTCCATGGTGCATCGACATTCGACCAAGGGGCGGGCGACATGAGGGCGAACGGGTTTTCGGCAGGAAGGCGGGTCCGGGCCGGAGCCGCCGCAGCATCGGTAGTTCTGGCCGCATTGGTGGGTGGCTGTGGCACGGCGGATGACGCGGTCGTGGACACGGCGCCGACCACATCTCCGACGACGCCGGTCGCGGTGTCGGCCGTCGAGACGACGCCGGGCAGCGGCGGATTCGCCAGCCACGGCGGTCTCGCCCGTGACCACGTGACCCTCGTCGACAACCTTCGGGGTCGGGGCCTTACCGTGATCCCCAGCGGCTCGGTCGGGCCCCTGCTCACCGTGTCCGGTACAAAGCTCGACGTCAGCGGGGCCGGGGTCCGCCCCGCCGAGCTCCAATCGTACGACTACCGGTCACCAGAGGCGGCGGCGGTCGACATGGCAACGCTCACCGGCGATACCCCGCGGATCTCGGTCATGTGGTTGGGACCCCCTCACTTCTTCCTCCGGGATCGGGCGTTCGTCACCTACATCGGCTCCGACGAGGTGCTTCTGGACATACTCACCGACCTCATGGGAGCAGCGATTCCGGCTCGGTAACCGCGACTCGGCCACGCCGGCCCGGCAGGATGGGGTGATGCCGGCGCTGCTCGTGGCCGAGGCCCGGTTCCACGAGCGGGTGGGCAAGGTGGTGGCCAACGACGCCCGCCGGTCGAGCTTCACGGTCCAGGCCGGGAGCTCGCTCTATGCCCTGTCGGGCGAGGACCTGTCCCTGCTGGCCACCTGGTCGATCGAACCCGCATCGCGGGGCAGCCACGCCTGCTGGCCGGACAAGGGGTTCGCCCTCGAGTCCGGCCCCAGCTCGGTGGTCCTCCGCCACGTGCGAGGCCCGACATGGACCGCACCCCACCCGCCATGGGGGGGCGACTTCGAGTCCGGCTGCGCCTGGTTCGACGGCGCCGGGCGCCCGCTGGCGGTGGTCCCCACGGTCGACTACGACGGATGCCAGGTGGTGGCCCTTTCCCGCGCCGCGGGGCAGGTGGTGGCCGAAGCCAGCATCGCCACCGCCCCTGCCGGCATCCAACCCGTCCACCACCGCGACGGCTGGGTCGGTCTGTCGGTGGGGGAGGGGCAGGACGCAGCCCGTACCTGGTGGGTCCGCCTGGCCGGCGACTCCGCCGCCCCGAAGCTGGAGGTCATCGACGCCGGATGGGACGACGCCGTGCTGGCCGACGTGCACCCCACGGGCAAGCTCGTCGTCACCACCCCGCACGGCACCGGCCCGCTCGACGTCCGAACATTCCCCGAGCTGGACCCGGTACAGCGGGTGGCGGCCCCCACCGTCGACACCTTCTGGGACCTCACCGCCGCGTTCGCCGGCAACGTGCTGGTGGCCCGGCTTTCGGGCCAGCCCGAGGTCACCGTCGCCATCCACGGGAACGGGAAGCTCGAGCCCCTCGGTGTGGGCGACGGCTGGCTGGTGCCGGCGGCCACGCCCACCTGGCTGACGGTGGAGCGCGACCGGATCCGCCGCTGGCGCATGGCCTGACCGCCGCCCGCCGCCTGGCTACCCCGCCCCGAACAGGCGCTCGACCCAGTCGATCGCGAAGTAGGCGACGAACAGGGCGGCGACCACCCACAGCAGAGGGTGCACCTCCCTCGCCTTGCCCCGGACGACCTTGATGACCACGTAGGACACGAACCCGGCACCGATGCCGTTGGTGATGGAGAACGTGAAGGGCATCAGCACGATGGTGAGGAAGGCGGGGATGGCGATGTCGAAGTCGTCCCAGGGGATGTCCTTGACCCGCACCATGAGCAGGAACCCGACCACCACCAGGGCGGGCGACGCCGCCTCGTAGGGGACGATGGCAGTCAGCGGGGTGATGAACAGGGCGCCCAGGAACAGCACGCCGGTGGCCACGCTGGCCAGGCCGGTGCGGGCTCCGTCGGCCACCCCCGACGCCGACTCGATGTAGGTGGTGTTCGACGACGCCGACGCCGCCCCCCCGGCCGCCGCCGCCAGCGAGTCGACCAGGAGCACCTGCTGCACGCCGGGCAGCTCTCCGTCCTCCTCCAGGAGGTCGCCCTCGGCGGCCACGCCGACGACCGTGCCCATGGTGTCGAAGAAGTCGGCCAGCATCAGGGTGAAGACCAGGAGCAGGGCGCTGACCACGCCCACCGTGGCGAATGAGCCCCCGAGGCTGAAGTCGCCCACCAGACCGAAGTCGGGGCTGGCCAGGAGCTTGTCGGGCACCGACGGCACGTTGAGGCTCCAGCCCCGGGCGTTGTACGGCTGGCCGGGGACGATCTGGGCGGTCACGTCGACGATGGCGTTGAGGATCACCGCGAACACGGTGGTGATCACGATGCTGATGAGGATCGCCCCCCGGGTGCGGCGGGCCACCAGGACGATGGCGATCAGGAGACCGACCACGAACACGAGCGTCGGCCACCCGAGCAGCCGCCCGCCGATGCCCATGCCCACCGGCACGGGCGAGTTGGCGGCGTCGGGCAGGCGGCGGACGAAGCCGGCGTCGACGAAGCCGATGAAGGCCAGGAAGAGGCCGATCCCGACGCTGATGGCGTGCTTGATGGGGAGCGGCACGGCCTCGAACACCGCCCGGCGGAAGCCGGTGAGCACGAGGGCGGTGATGGCCAGGCCCTCGATGACGACGATGCCCATGGCCGCCGGCCACGACATCTGCGAGGCGAGCTGGAAGGCGACGACCGTGTTGAGCCCCAGGCCGGCGGCGATGGCGAAGGGGTAGCGACCGACGACTCCCATGAGGATGGTCATGACCGCCGCCACCAGGGCGGTGGAGCTGGCCACCTGGGCGAAGTCGAGGCGGGCCCCGTTGGCGTCGGCCGCGCTGCTCAGGATGATGGGGTTGAGGACCACGATGTAAGCCATCGTGAAGAAGGTGGCCAGGCCGCCCCGGAGCTCGGTCTGCACGCTGGACCCGCGCTCGGTGATCCCGAAGTACCGGTCGATGCGGCTGGTCGACCCGGTCTCGCCAGGTTCCACGGGCCGTTGTCCTAGCACATCCTGACCGTCCCGGCTCGGGAGGGTGGGTCCATGGGCAGGGAGGCTCCGACCGCCGACCGCCCTGCCCCTCACCGCGATCCGACGGACGCGATCCTTGACCGATTCTCGGGCCGGGGCGTAGCGTCATCCCGCCCGAAAGGGGACGGTCATGGCGGAGCGGGCTCGAGGCGACGGCGTCAGGTGGGCGGGATCGGTGTTGGCCCTGCTCATGCTCTTCGGGTGCGGGGAAGAGGAGCCAACCGACGTCCCTGTGTCGACGACCCCTTCGGTGGCGACGACAGAGGCCACCACCGACCCGGGCCAACCGACGTCCACCGGGCCGAGACGTCCGCCGCGACGACGCCGACGACAGTGGTCGACGAACCGAGCCCTCTGAAGCGCAAGGACATCCCTCCCGAGGGCATTCGCAGCCAGTTCGAGTTCTTCCAGGAGGGCGACGGTTCCTGCCGGGGCCTGCCCGCGGGCCCGCCCCGGGCCCTGGTCGAGAGGGAGCGGATAGAGATCGGCCAGTTCTTCGCCATCTGCTTTCCGGGCTTCCCATTGCACCAATCGGTCACCGCCGAGGTGCGCCTGCCGGACGGGACGATCCGCCGGTCCCCGATGACGGACATCGATTTCGACGGTGTGGCCAACTGGTTCTGGTCCACCGTGCCCGGGGATCCCCTCGGCGCCTACGCCGTCACTGCAACGCTGGGCAGCCTCACGGGCACCGGGACGTTCACCGTGTTGCCTGCCTCCCGACCCGGAATCCTTGTCCCACTGCCGCATACCGCGCCTGCGGGCGCCACGTTCCAGATCGGGATCTTCGGTTTCGAGCCGAATGCCACCGTCCCGCTGTATGTGTACCGCAACCTCCCAGAGGGCCCGTACGAGTTCGTCACCGTGTTGTCGGTCAAGGTGGATGCGCAGGGCCAGACGCTCTACGAGCTGCAGACCGACGCCGACGACCCTCCCGGCGAGTACTGCTTCCTGCATCGCGGTCTCAAGGCTTCGCCGGACTATGCCTGCGGCGGCTTGAACTTGATTCTCGTGCAGTGAGGGCGGCTCGCGGTCGCCGATCATCGTGGTCTCGGACCTAGGACTGGCGCCGAGGCCCAGCCGATGAGCAGCATCTTTCTCAGCTACCGGCGCGCCGACGCCGCCGGGCATGCCGGACGGCTGCACGATTCGCTGACCGAGCACTTCGGCCCCGACCAGGTCTTTCACGACTATGCGGACATCGAGGCGGGATCGGACTTCGTCCAGGCCATCGAGCAGGCGATCGCCGCCACTTCAGTGCTGGTGGTCGTCATCGGCGACACCTGGCTGACGGTGACCCTGCCCGACGGACGGCGGCGCCTCGACGTCCCCGACGACGCCGTCCGGCTCGAGGTGGCGGCGCTCTGGGGCGGGGCATCCCGGTGATCCCGGCGCTGGTCGAGGGGGCGAAGATGCCGGCGGCCGAGCAGCTGCCCTCCGCCCTCGTCGCCCTGCACCGGCACAACGCCATCGAGATCTCCGACAGCCGGTGGGACTACGACGTGGGCCGGCTGCTCGAACGGCTGGAGAAGGTGCCGGGCTTGAGGCCGATCAGGCCCCGGAAGCCGGTACTCCTCACCCGTGCCACCTGGCGTCAATGGCTCCGCCACCAGATGACGCCCCGTGGTGCGTTCGGGCCGTGGTCGCGCTCCTGACCCTGGCCGCGACCGTCCTCGGCGTGTACTGGGGGCTTCGACCGTTCTTCGAGGATCCGCCCGCGGCCCGGGCCATGACGGGCGACTTCAACATCGCGGTCGCCTCCTTCGGCGCGGCCGACGCCACCGGCCGGGTGGAGCCGTCTGAGGCGGGCGAGGAGTTGGCCCAGTCGCTGGCCGACCGGCTGGAGGTCGAGTTGGAGCCGTTCGAGGAGAGTGGCTTCGACCTCCAGGTCCGGCCGCCGACGGAGATGGCCAGGCTCACGGGGGCGACGCCGGAGGAGCGGGTCCGGGAGGCCGAGGCCCAGGCCCGAAAGATCAAGGCTGATCTCGTCGTCTACGGCACCATCCGGCCCGTCGGCGACACGCCCGCCTTCGTCCCCGAGCTCTTCCTGAACGAGCAGAAGCTGCCCCGGGCCGAGGAGCTCGTCGGGCAGCACGACCTGGGATCGTCCATCCCCACCACCCACGATTTCGCCCAGAGCGTCGTCGCCCGCAAGGAGCTCCGCGAGCGGCTGTTGGGTCGGACGAACGCCCTGACCAACCTGGTCCTGGGCCTCAGCTACTACTCGGGCGACCGACTGGAGGATGCGGCCCGCCACTTCGAGGCAGCGCGGGTGGCGCCGGGTTGGGACGATGCCGACGGCAAGGAGGTCATCTACCTCTTCCTGGGCAACGTGGCCGGCAAGCTCGGTGATCTGGACGCGGCCGCAGCCCATTTCGCCCGCGCCCTGGAGCTGGAACCGGAATACGCCCGGGCCGAGTCGGCGCCGGATCGGTGCTGTTCCAGAGGTCTCGCCACGGATTGTGCGCCGGGCGACGTGGACGCCACCGGCTTGGACGGCGCCCTCGGGCGCTTCCAGGCTGCGACCCGGGCCACTGTGCAATCGCCGCTGGCCGACATCGGCACCAAGAGCGCCTTCGGTGAAGGGCAGGTGTACCTGTGCCTGAGCCAGGCGCTGGTGGCCGACCGCTGGGCCGATGCCCAGGCGAACTTCGAGCGGGTCATCGCCGACTACGGCGGCAAGAACCCACGGCTGAGGGACACCGCGGCCGAGGCCTACTCCAACCTCGGGTTCATCCACCTCCCGTTCGCGGCCGACGCCCCGGACGCCCCCGCCCGTTATCGCCAGGCGCTGGCCGACTACGACCGGGCGATCGACACGACCCGGCTCAACGACCGTCGGGCCTTCTTCCACAGCATGCGGGGCTTCATCCTGGCCCGGCTCGGCGATCGCAATGGTGCCGTGGCCGCCTACGGCGAGGCCATCCGCCTGGAACCCGACGAGACCCGCCGGCAGGAGTACGAGGCCCGCCGCCAAGCCGTGGACAGTCCGCCGTGAACAGTCCGCCGTGAACAGGTACCGGACTGGGTGAGGGACCCTCCACGAAGGCCCGCCACCACCGGCGAATCGGACCGGGGCCGCCTACCTATCCCCCGGACCCCGGGCAGAATGGCCACGTGCGCTGGGAACGGGGACGGACGGCAGGATGACCGCTTCCGCGGTGATCATCGACGCCGTCCGCACGCCTCTGGGCCGGCGCAACGGCAAGCTGCGGGACTGGCATCCGGTCGACCTGTCGGCCGAGGTCCTCCGGGCCCTGGTCACCCGCAACGACCTCGACCCGGCGGCCATCGACGACGTGATCTTCGGCTGCTTCAGCCAGACGGGGGAGCAGGCGCTCAACGTGGCCCGGAGCGCGGCCCTGGCGGCCGGGTTTCCCGACTCGGTGCCCGGCACCACCGTCGATCGCCAGTGCGGGTCGTCGCAACAGGCCGTCCATTTCGCGGCCCAGGGGGTGATGGCCGGCGCCTACGACGTGGTCATAGCTGGCGGGGTGGAGTCGATGACCCGGGTCCCCATGGGCTCGGCCATCCTCAACGGGCCCGGCCTCCCCTTCGGCCCCCGTCTGCAGCAGCGCTACCAGCCCGCCGGTGGGCTCGTCCCCCAAGGGATCGCCGCCGAGCGGGTGGCCGAGGCGTGGAACCTCTCCCGCGACGACCTTGACGCCTACAGCCTGCGCAGCCATCGGCTGGCTGCGGCCGCCACCGACGGGCGCCGGTTCCAGCGGGAGATCGTCCCCGTCACGGTGGATTCACCGCGGGGCAAGCAGGAGATGCGGGCGGACGAGGGCATCCGCCGGGACACCAGCCTGGAGGCCCTGGCCGGGCTCAAGCCCGCGTTCGAGGCCGGCGGCCGGATCACGGCCGGCAACTCGTCCCAGATCACCGACGGGGCGGCGGCGGTGCTGATCATGAGCGAGGAGCGGGCGGCGGCGCTCGACCTCACCCCCCGGGCCCGGCTGGCGGCCTTCGCGGTGGTGGGCGTCGACCCGGTGATGATGCTCACCGGCCCCATCCCGGCCACGACCGCGGTGCTGGGCCGAGCCGGGCTCAGCCTCGACGACGTCGACCGGTTCGAGGTGAACGAGGCCTTCGCCTCGGTCGTGCTGGCGTGGGCGACCGCCCTCGATGCCGACCTCGACCGGGTCAACGTCAACGGCGGCGCCATAGCCCTCGGCCACCCCCTCGGCTGCTCGGGCGCTCGGCTCACCGCCACCCTGCTGTGCGAGCTCGAGCGCAGCGGTGGACGCTACGGGCTGCAGACCATGTGCGAGGGTGGCGGCATGGCCAACGCCCTCATCCTGGAGAGGATGCCGGCGTGATCGAGTTCCTGATCAAGCTGGTGATCGCCATCGTCGCCTTCGTGTTCGTCATGCGCATCGGCATGTTCATGCTGGGCGGCCTGGCCCGGCCCCACCCGCCGCCCGAGCCGGGGAAGCTGCGCCGGGTCAACCTCCGCTACCGCTGCTCGATCTGCCTGGCCGAAGTCAAGATGGTGCAGGCCACCGAGGAGCTCCCGGTGCCGCCCCGCCACTGCCAGGAGGACATGGACCTGGTGGCGCCCCCGTTCGAGTAATCCCCATCCTGGGGCTTACCTGGGGGTAATTACACGACTGGAATCCGGTGGGCGTGAGCAGCGGCGATGATCCCCAGGGTGGGGCTTACCTGTGGGGAATTACACCGATGGCGTTTCCACCCGTGAAGGAAACCGATTTTCGCTCAGTGCAAACGGGTGGCGGTGATGAACCCGAGGGTGATGCAGGCCAGACCGCCCAGCAGGTAGTAGTTGTTGGGGCCGTCCCCGGGAAGCAGATCGACGTAGTTGGCCAGGATGATGAGCATCCCCAGGCCGAGGGCGGTGAACATGAGGATCGGCACCCACAGGGGACTGACCTTCTGCGACTTCGGGACGGGCGGCGTGTAGCGCTTGTTCTGCTTCGGCGTGACCCGGCCACCCTTGGGGTTCGTCGACTTCGCCATGGCCCGTCAGAGTAGGCGATAGCGGCCAATCCGACCGGGCCAGGAGCCGGTCCCGCCTACGCTCGACGTCCGTGGGCCCGAGGGTGCTGGTCATCGACAACTACGACTCGTTCGTCTACAACCTCGTGCAGTACCTGGGCGAGCTGGGGGCGGAGCCCATCGTCCACCGTCACGACGACCTGTCGATCGGGGCGGTGGCCGAACTCGCCCCCGACGCCATTCTCATCTCGCCCGGTCCCGGTCGCCCCGAGGATGCCGGGGTGAGCAACCAGGTGATCGAGCGGTTCGCGGGCGTGATCCCGATCCTGGGCGTGTGCCTCGGCCACCAGTGCATCGGCCAGGTCTTCGGAGGGGAGGTCGTGCGGGCGCCGAGCGTGGTCCACGGCAAGACGTCGTTGGTACACCACCGGGGCGACGGGGTGCTGGCCGGTCTCCCCCAACCGTTCGCCGCCACCCGCTACCACTCGCTGGTCGTCGATCGGGATTCCGTCCCCCCGGTGCTCGAGATCACGGCCGAGACCGAGGACGGGGTGGTGATGGCCCTGCGCCACCGGGAGATGGCGGTGGAGGGGGTGCAGTTCCACCCCGAGTCGATCCTCACCGAGGCCGGCCGCCAGCTCCTGTCCAACTTCCTCGCCCAAACCCCCGCCCAGGCCCAGGTCCAGGCCCCGGCGTAGCGAGAGGCGCCGGCCGGGCCGTCAGGGCTCGGTGGTCGAGGTGGTGGAGGCGGGGGTCGTCGTCGCCGTCGTCGTCGGGAAGAGGGTGATGAGCGGCCCCGTGGTCGGCACCGGGGGCAGCGTGGTCTCGGGCGGCAGGGTCGTGGCCGGGGCGCCGTTGGACACCACCAGGGTGACGGTCTCGCCCTTGTCGAGCCGGGAGCCGGTATCCGGCTCGGTGCGGATCACCAGGCCAGCGTCCACCGTCTCGCTCTGCTCGACTCGGGTTCGGGTCTTGAAGCCGGCCTGGCCCATCAGGTTGGCCGCCTCGCCCTCCGGCCTCCCTCGCACCTCGGGCACCCTGACCTGCTCCTGCCCGTTCGAGACGATGAGGGTGATGGTGGCGCCCCGCCGGCCCGGACCGGGCTTGGGATCCTGGTCGATCACGGTGTCGACGTCGGCCGTGTCGTCCGTCCGGCGCACGGTGCGGACCACGAACCCGGCGTTCTCGAGGGCCTCGGTGGCGGCGTCGACGCCGCGTCCCCGCACGTCGGGGACGGTGGCCGAGGGCGCCCCCTGGCTCACGGTGATGATTACCTCCGACCCCTTGTTCACCTCGACGCCCGGGTCGGGGTTCTGCTTGATGACCTTGCCCGCGTCGTTGGCCTCGTTGGCCTCTTCCCGGCGGGTCACCTTGAGGCCCGCCTCCCGGAGGATGGCGTTGGCCTCCGACTCGGTCTTGCCGATCACCGTCGGCATGGCGATCTGGGCGTTGCCCCCTACGCCCAGCTCCCGGCTGAGCAGGTACAGCAGCCCCCCCAGGATGACCAGAAGGGTGACGAGGATGCCGATGTAGATGCCGGTCTTCTGCCGGGGCGGTTCCTCGTACTCGGACACCCGTTCGTGGGGGGTGGCGATGCGGGTGCCGTCGACGCCGGACCCGTTGTACCCGCCCGGGGTGCGGGGGATGACCCCCGTGACGGCGGCCGCCGACGGGGGGGTACGGGCGGCGGGCACCCGGCCCACGGTCGTGGCCGCGACCGGCTCCACCGACACCGGCTGGCCGTTGGCGTAGCGCAGGAGGTCGAGGCGGAGGGCCTCGGCGCTGGGGTAGCGGTTGGCCGTGTCCTTGGCCATGGCCTTGAGGATGATGGCGTCGAAGACGCGGGGTACGTCGGAGTTGATCTCACTGGGGGGGACGGGCTGCTCGCGGACGTGCTGGTAGGCGATGGCCACCGGGTTGTCGCCCTTGAACGGCGGCCGGCCGGTGACCATCTCGTAGAGGACGACCCCGAGGGAGTAGACGTCGCTGCGGGCGTCGACGTCGTAGCCCTGGGCCTGCTCGGGCGAGAAGTAGGTGGCGGTGCCCATCACCGCGCCCGTCTGGGTGAGGTTCTCACCGCCGGCGTCGCCGGCCCGGGCGATGCCGAAGTCGGTGACCTTCACCTGCTGGCCGGAGATCATCACGTTGCCCGGCTTCACGTCGCGGTGCACGCAGTCGTGCTGGTGGGCGAAGTGGAGGGCGGCGGCGATATCGGCGCCGATCTCGGCCGCCCGGTGGGCCAGGAGGGGGCCCTCGGCCCGGATCACCTCCCGCAGCGTCCGCCCATCGACGTACTCCATGACGATGAAGTAGGTGCGTCCCTCCTGGCCCCAGTCGTAGATGGAAACGATCCCGGGGTGGTTCAGGTTGGCCGCGGCCCGTGCCTCCCGGCGGAAGCGCTCGACGAACGAGGGGTCGGTGGAGAACTCGGGGAACAGGACCTTGAGGGCCACGGGCCGGTCGAGGAGCAGGTCGCGCGCCAGGTACACCTCCGCCATGCCGCCGCGCGCCACCTGTCGGACCATCTGGTAGCGGCCGGTGAATACCTGCGAGGCCACGACTCCAGCCTAGGTGAGCCAGCCGAATGTCGGCCCGTCGCCCACCCCCGCCCCTAGCGGGTCAACGCGGCAGCCATCACGTCCCTGGCGATGGGGGCGGCCAGCGCGCCTCCGGTGAACTCGTTGCTGCTGGGCTGGTTCTCGAGCATCACGGCGACGGCCACCCGGGGGGCCTCGGCCGGGGCGAAGGCGATGAACCAGGTGTGCGACGTCCCCAGGCCGGTCTGGGCGGTTCCCGTCTTGCCGGCGACAGCGACCCCCGGGATCTGGGCGTTGGCTCCCGACCCGGCCGCCACCACCCCGACCATCATGTCCCGGACGGTGTGGGCCACCTCGGGCGGGACTGCCTCCAGCCACGGCTTGGGCTGGTACTTCTCCAGCACCTCGGCCCGGGCATCGCGTACCTCGGCCATCACGTGGGGGGTCATGATCACGCCGTTGTGGGCGATGCCGGCTGCCACCAGCGCCATCTCGAGTGGTGTGGCGGCCACGTCCTGCTGGCCGATGGCCGACTTGGCCAGGGCCGGCTTGTCGCGGGCGAAGGCGCTCGGATCGGGGAACACCGACTCGGCCCCGAAAGGCAGGTCGATAGGCGGCACCTTGTTGAACCCGAACTGGTTGGCCCCGGCGGCCAGCCGCTGGGCGCCCATGTCGAGGCCCATCTGGGCGAAGGAGGTGTTGCACGAGACCCGGAGGATCTCCGGGAGGGCGCCTCCGCACGCCGAGCCGCCGAAGTTGCGCAGTGGCTCGACCGACTGGGGCAGGGGCAGCTCGGTGAGCGTGGGGTAGACGGGGTCGCTGGGGGTAATTGCCCCCGTGGCCAGGGCGGCGGCGGCGGTGACGACCTTGAAGCTCGATCCCGGGAAGTACCGCTCGCGGTAGGTGCGGGGCAGGAGGGGACGCTCGGGGTCGGCGTTGAGGTCGGCCCACGCCTTGCGCACCTCGTCCTGGTTGTGGCTGGCCAGGACGTTGGGGTCGTAGGAGGGGTAGTCGGCCATAGCCAGGATGGAGCCGTCCCGGGGGTCGATGGCCACCACCGAGCCCTTGCGCCCGGCCAGCCCGTCGGTGGCGATCTGCTGGAGGGTCTTGGAGATGGTGAGGGTGACGGTGGCCGTCTTGTCCTTCTCCAGGAGGATGTCGCCCAGCCGGTCGAGGGTGACCTTGCGGTCGCGACCGGTGAGCTCGTCGTTGTAGGTGCGCTCCACCCCGTCGTCGCCGAACGTGAAGGAGAAGTACCCGGTGATGTGGGCGAACAGCTCGCCCTCGGGATAGCGCCGCTGGCGCTCGAAGGCGTCGTCGACCTCGACCGACTCGGCGATCACCACCCCGTCGGCGGTCTGGATGGCACCCCGGGGCTGGGAGAAGTCGCGGACGACCGTGCGGGTGTTGGCCGGGTGGTCGTTCAGCTTCCCCGCGCTGAGCACCTGGAGGTTGTTGAGCTGCACGAACAGGGCGCTGAACATCACCATGAGCACGATGCCCAGGACCCGGATCTGCTTGTTCATGGCACGCTCCTCATGGCGCTCACCGGCCGAATTGGGTGGAGTCGTCGGCGCCGACGGCCTGGGCCGCCCGGTGGGCCTGGTCGTCGGAGATGCGCAGGAGAAGGGCGAGCAGGACCCAGTTGGAGATCAGCGACGACCCTCCGTAGGAGACGAACGGCAGGGTGATGCCGGTCAGGGGTACGAGCCGGGTGACCCCGGCCAGGATGATGAAGCTCTGGATGCCGAGGATGGCGGTCAGCCCGGTGGCGAGCAGCTTCTCGAACGGGGGCTCGGCCCGCATGGCGATGCGGAGCCCGGCACCCACCATCAGCAGGAAGCAGACGAGGACGGCCACCGTCCCCAGCAGGCCCAGCTCCTCGCCGATGGCGGCGAAGGTGAAGTCGGTGGCCACCGCCGGGATGCGCTGGGGGCTGCCCTGGCCCAGGTTGGCGCCCGCCAGCCCGCCGGCGGCGAAGGCGAAGAGGGCCTGGATGATCTGGTAGCCGGCATCGTTGGGTACCGCCCACGGGTTGAGCCAGATCTCGATCCGGGTGCGCACGTGGTCGAACGACGAGTAGGCCAGCACGGCCCCCACCGCGAACATCACCCCCCCGATGCCGAGGTACACGCCCCGGGCGGTCGCGACCCACAGCATGGTGATGAACAGGGCGAAGAAGAGCAAGGACGAGCCCAGGTCCTTCTCGAAGAACATGATGACCAACGAGAAGCTCCAGGCCAGGACGATGGGGCCCAGGTGGCGGATCTCGGGCAGCCACATGCCGGCCACCTGGTGGGTGCCCATGGAGAGCAGCTCCCGCTTCTCGACCAGGTAGGAGGCGAAGAACACGACCAGGACGATCTTCGACAGCTCCCCCGGCTGGAAGGTCACCGGCCCGAACTTCACCCACAGCCGGGAACCGTTGATGTTCTGGCCGAGGACGGGGAGCAGGGGCATGAGCAGCAGCCCGATGCCCACCAGGGCCAGCGTGTAGCGGAAGCGCTCGATGTCGCGGGTACGGGGGACCAGGGCCAGGGCGGCGACGAAGGCGCCGATGCCAATTACCGTCCACAACGACTGGAAGCCGGCCAGATCGGGCCGGAGGCGGGCCACGAAGACGTAGCCGATGCCGTTGAGCAGGGCCGCGAGGGGCAGGAGAAGGGGGTCGGCTCCGGGGGCGAGGCGGCGGACGGCCATGTGGGCCGCCGCCAGCAGCCCGAGGATGATGAGCAGGAAGGGGACGAGGTTCACCGGCAGCGACGAGCTGCGGCCCAGCGCGGCCAGCACGTAGGCGCCGGCGATGACCACCGCCGTCATCAACATCAGCCCCAACTCGGTGGTCCGGCGGACGGCCACCACCGGGTCCCGCTCGATCAAGGCGGTGGTCCCCCCCCGGCGACGGTCGACGGCGGGGCGGACGTGGTGGTGGATCCCGCCGCCCGCTCCTGCTCCTCCCGGGCGTGGATGTCACGGAGGTTGGTGACGTAGCGGTCGCCCTCGGCCTTGGAGCCGACCTCCTCGCCCTTCTCGAGGGCGGGCAGGAACGCGGCCGGCACCTCCGCCCGGGTGAGGGGCTTGCGCTCCCGCAGCGTCGGCTTGAACCACAGCACCCCGCCCGGCCGGCCCTTGTAGATGGCGACCTGGTCGCCGGCGAAGCCGACGTAGTAGGTGCTGCGGGCGTACCAGCCGATGGCGGCCATGGTGCCCAGCACCACCGCCAGGAGGAGGACGAGGAAGCCCGCCACCCGCCAGGTGAACCGCTTGGGCTTGGCCCCGGGCGGCGTCGGCGGCGGTCGGGGGGGCGGTGGCGGGTCGAGGGTGGCGGCCGCGGCCGGGGTCCTCGACGAACGCTTACCGAGGTCACGGTGGATCGGGACCCGGGGCAGGGTCATGGTGGCGTCGTCCTCGGTGGGGGCGGTGGGTCCCGCGCCCCCTCCCACTCCGCCGGAGGAGGCGGTCCCGGTGGACGTGCCACCGGAGGACGTCGGAGGGTCGCGATCGGCGTCGGCCGCGGCCCCCCGCTGGGCGCCGGCCAATGCGTGGTCCTGGGCCAGGGCCTCCGACGCCTCCTCGGCCCGGCCGTCGTCATCGACCACGTCGACGACCACGACGGTGATGTTGTCGCCCCCGCCCTCGGCCCGGGCCTGCCGCACCAGGTCGCGGGCGGCCTCCTTGGGGTCGGCCACCTGGCGCAGGGTGGCCGCGATGCGGTCGTCGCTCAGCTCGTTGGTGAGGCCGTCGCTGCACAGCAGGAGCCGGTCGCCGCGGTAGGGGATCAGCTCCCACCAGTCGACCTCGATCTCGGGCTCCATGCCCAGGGCCCGGGTGATGATCGACCGCTGGGGGTGGACGGCTGCCTCCTCCCGGGTCAGCTTTCCCTCCCGCACCATCTCCTCCACCAGGCTGTGGTCGTCGGTGAGCTGCAGCAGCTCGCCGTTCTGCAGCCGGTAGATCCGGGAGTCGCCCACGTTGACCAGGGCCAGCAGCTCCTCGCCGTCCTCCTGCACCAGGCCGACGGCGGTCATGGTGGTGCCCATGCCCCGCTTCTCGCTGGTGGTCTGGGCCAGGCGCCAGACGGCCTCGTTGGCGTCCTGCACGGCGTCGACCAGGCCGTCGGTGGTGAGCCCGCTGGGCGCCTTGGCCACGAACGAGCTCTGGAGGGTCTCGACCGCGGTCTGGGCCGCCACCTCGCCCGCCTGGTGCCCGCCCACGCCGTCGGCCACGGCAAAAAGGGCCACGTCGCACAGGTAGCGGTCCTCGTTGATCTGGCGGACTCGACCGACGTCGGTGGCGGCGCCCGCGCTGAGGGTGGTCACGTCACCTCCATGACCGTCTTGCCCACTTGCAGGCGGTCGCCGCGGCGCACCACCAGGGGCGCGGTGACCTTGGTCCGGTTGACGTAGGTGCCGTTGGTCGAGCCGAGGTCCTCGATGAAGATCTGGCCGTCCCGTCGGAAGACCCGGGCGTGGAGTTGGGACACGTAGGTGTCGTCGAGGGTTATGTGGCAGCCGGTGGCGCGGCCCATGGTGAGCTCGTCGGTGAGGTCGTACACCGTGCCCCTGGTCTCGGGTGGCTCCAGCACCTTGAGCTTGGTGCCGTTCTTGCCACCCACCGCCGCCCGTAGGGATCCGGCCCGGTCGCGGGGGGCACGTCCCGACGGGGCGGGGGCCCCGAAGCCGGCCGGTGCCGGACGGGTGGTGGGCGCCCGCCCGCTGACCTCCACCCACACGGCCCGGAGGACGCGGAAGAAGAAGAGGTACAGCAGTGCCAGGAAACCGAACTTGAGGATCGTCAGGACGCTGTCGGGCACAGGCTCGGGGGGCTAGGAGGCCTCGAAGCGGATCTTGGTACCGCCGACGGTGATCTCGTCACCGTCGGACAGCCGCCGCTCCTTGACGCCGGCCCCGTTGACCCGGGTGCCGTTGGTGGACCCGAGGTCGACGACGATGAAGCCGTTGCCCTGGCGCCTGATCTCCGAGTGCCGCCGGCTCACGTTGGGGTCGCCCAGCACCACGTCGCACTCGGGCAGGCGTCCGATCGTCACCGGCTCCTCGCCCACGACCACCCGGGTGCCGTCGGGTAGCGACAGGCTGCCGACGGCCGCCCCGCCGGGGGCCTCCACGATCTCGCTGGCCACCAGGAACTCGCCCACCCCGACGCCCTCGTCGGCGTGCAGCTCCACGTGGACGGGTCCCACGAAGGCGTATGTCTCCTCGCGGGCGTGGGCCCGAACCGCCTCGCTCAGCTCGCGGGTGAGCGCCTCGGAGTAGGACTCGAACTGGTCGTGGTCGGACGGGCTGATGGCGATGTCGAACCGGTTGGGGGCGATGAGGCCACTCACACCGACGACGCGGTGCAGGTCCATCTCCCGGGTGAGGCGGCGGGCGAGCTCCACCGGCTTGAGCCCGCTGCGGAACGTCTTGGCGAACACCCCTTCGACCAGCCGCTCCAGCCGCTGTTCGAACTGGTTCAGTCCCATCGCAGGGCCGAGCATACCCACGACACCCCGAACGCAGGCGTAGGGCGTCGGCTACCTTTGGTCTTCCACTCGGGCGAGTGGCGGAATTGGCAGACGCGCAGGATTCAGGTTCCTGTGTCCGAAAGGACGTGGGGGTTCAAGTCCCCCCTCGCCCACCACGGGTTGTTTCCACAACCCGGCCGGAACGATCCCGGAACCTGGCCGCCGAAGCCGGACGACGCGCTGCTGAGGGGTGGCCACGCTTAAGTCGGCGGACCTGGTGCTGCGGTGGGTCGCCGAGCCGGCCAGCGGCGCCCTTCGTGGCCCCTCTCGCCCGGTTCCGGGCGCGACGAAGAGATCCTCGTCGAATCCTCAGTCGTCCGACTGCCTCAGTCCGAGGGAGGACGCTCCTTCGGCCGGGGTCCGGCCAGTTGCCCGTCGTCCGGGTCACGCCGTGCCGCTCGGGTCCGTCTCGGAACGACGAGGGTCCCGGCGGCGTCCGGTGCGGCGGCCCGCAAGAAGGCCGAGATCTTGCGGAGGTTCTCGGCGAAGAGCAAGCCGACGACCAAGAGCGATTGGGCGGCAATCCCACGCTTGCGACGACGGGTCGCTTGCCCGAGTCCGGAGGCACCACCGTCCTTCGACGTTCCGTTGACGCCCTCGACGGTGTTGCGGAGGTGTGCGTAGATGGCCTTGTGCTCGGGACTGCCGAAGGCGAGCTCCTGATGCAGCTTGGCCCCGGCCTCTATCGGCACCAGCACCGATCCCTGGCTGCAGACAGCGGGCGGGCCGTCGCTGACCTCGGCCCTCACCTCGATCTGCTTCTGGCCGACCTTCGCCGGCCGATAGGAGGTCGGCTTGAGCGGACACGCGGCCTGCGGCGATCCGCTCGCGGCGGGGCAGTGAAGCCTGGCACCGCCGTCGGCGAGCCTCTCCTTCACCCGCATCGCGTAGTGGACGCGTTCGCCGATTCGCGTCTGGTAGGTCTCCCAGTCGATCCGTCCTTCGCGAAAGTCGATGGAGGCGTCGATGAGAAGTTGGGGCATCGACGGGCAGTACCAGCAGCCCTCCACCTGGATGGCGCCGGCGTAGTTCGTGGCTACGCCCAGCTGGTCCCGCCGGTAGTCGAAGACGTGCCGGCAACCGAGGGCGCGGGTGGGGAGCTGGAACTTGTCCGGTAAGGCGTTCGAGTAGGCGCGGTCTCCGGCAAGCCATCCCGTCTTGCCGGCCAAATGTGCGACCTGGCGGATGGTCCGGGTCCCGTTCTCGCCGATTCGGAAGCCGGGCTGGTCGAGAACCATCCCGAGCACGAGGTTGGGGTGATAGGACGCGCCGCCAGGGTCCTCGCCACACATGACGACGAGGGTCGCCTCCATGCCGTAGAACGAGGCCTTCCTGTTCGCTTTGCGACCCTTCGGGTCCCGAACACGGGACGTGCCGGAGCCGGTCTTGGCATCGCTGTTGACCTGTTCAGCCTTGGCGTGGCCTTCGACGTCGAGGGCGCCACGGCAATACCAGGCACGAGTCGGGATCGGCTGCCATCCAGGCGGAGTCTCGGCGCACCCCGCGGGTGAACTGGGGGATCGGGGTCCCGTCGACTGCCATCGCCCCCTTCCACCGCCGCCGGAGCTCCCGTGGTATCAGCATGTAGGAGAGGTGAAGCAACAAGTGCACGAGCAGGTCGAGCCGGGCGATGTGCTCGCCGATGTCGGCGTCCGACAGCGGCTTCTTGTGGTTCTCGGCTTCCGTCTTGGTCAGGATCCGGTTCTTGCGCCATGGCGACGGGTCGATCGCACCGAGCAACGAGTTGAGCCGGCGGTTGACCTGGCGATAGGTATCCGGCTCGATGCCGGTTCGACCCGACGGGGATGTCCGTATGCCGAGTCGGTCCCGCATCCGGTCGCTGATCTCCTGGTAGAGCACCTGGTGGATGGTCGTGTCGAGGACGCTGCCATGCACGGTGGCCGCCAGGAGCAGCCCGACGATCGCCGTGGCCGCCGGGAAGGGCTTGGGTCGCCCGCCGAGGCATCGTTGGTCTTCCGCCTCCCACTCCTCCAAGAGGAGCCCGATGCGGGTGCGGTCGACGGCGTTGGCCAACCACAGGACGGTGCGGTCGGCGATCTCGACCTCCGGGATGAGCGGGCCCTCGGCGTCGTCGAGCCCGTCGAGATCGGGTTTGGCGAACCGACGTGTGTCGGAGGCGCTCAACTCGAGCCGCCCCTCAGGAAGGCACGTGCCGCCGCCGGGTCCGTCTCGGCGAAGAAGGTCACGTACCGGTCCAGCCCGTAGAGGGTGCCGATTCCCGATGCGGCCTGGAACACCTTCATCGGGACTCGCTCGTCCATAAGGCGAACCAGCCAGGTTGCACGCATCCTCTGGGTCGAGAGACGGGGCGCCCGGCCGTGATCGAGCTCGCTGACGAAGTTCGTCAGGGTGTTGCGTGCGCCGCCGAGTCGGCGAGGCACGAAGAGCAGCGAATCACCCGCCGAACGGGCCGCCTCGGCCACGGCTTCCTCCCAGTCGTGTCGCACGACCACGGTGCGCGCACGGCGACCCGGGATTCGCAGCGCGACGCCGTGGCCGTCCGCGTCGACGTGGCTACCCCGGAGCAACGCGATCTCCTCGGTCGGCACGCCGGCGCCGTAGCCCAGGGCCAGCAGCACCAGGAGTTGGGCGCGCTTGTGGGCCGTCGACTGGCCACGCACCATCGCCCGGTGGGCGGTCTCCTCGCGTTGGAGTACGGCCGAGCGGGCGAGCTCGCCGTCAGAGCGAGCGGCCGGTGGGGCGCGTCGATCGGCCTGTTGAGCGCGTCGCAGACGCGGTAGAGCACCGAGCGATAGTTGCCTCGAGACCCCGTGCTCAACCGCGTCGTCCGCTCGAGGATGAAGCGCTCCACGAGGTGGCGCTTGAGCAATTCCTTGCGGTTGATCGGCACCCCGATCGACCATGCCCAGGTGACGAACTGGGCCAGAGGCGTGACGACGTACTTCGCCTCGTACTTGGTCAGGGGCGCAGCCTGTGCCGACGCCGCGAGCGTGAACATTCGGGTCGCTTCCCACGCCCCGCCCGGCACGTACGCTCGCCGCGGTATGTAGTCGAGCAAATACCTGATGACCGGGTCGTCGGTGTTCTCGAGGATCGCGAGCTCGGCGTCCTCGGTCGCCGCCGCGTCGTCCCTCTTCGCAGCGCTCACCTCGGCCATACTTCCGCCGGACCGGCGCAGCCGGCCGTGGTCTCTTCGGTCGCCGAGCGAGCTGCGGCAGGCGTCGTTGCTGGGTCGTCAGGGAAACCCGCCAGCCCTGCCAGCAAGCCGGCGAGCGCCAGTCGCGCCACGGCCATCTCCTTGGCATCGGAGCCTCCTGGCACGACTCGATCGAGGTCGCTCAAGGAGGGCGGGCTGTTCAGCCCCACTCTGGCGAGCAGAGTCGAGGAGGTAGTCATGACCGCCGACACGACCTCCGCCCACGTAGGCGGGCCGCCCCGACGCCAACCGGTCGCGGTTGCGGCGGCGAGCAGCAGCGCGTTGACGGGACCGTGCTGTCGGGCGACGGCGGCCACCACCGCATCGAGCGTCTGGCCAGCAGACTGTCCGAGGGGCGCGTTATTGTTCGAGTACGCCATGAGGTTCTCCTCCTGGTGTCGGCCGCCGAACCCGTTCCTTTCGCAGGGCGATGGGTTCGGCGGTGCTGTTTTGTGGGTTGCAGACGGCGGCTTTGCGCCAGCGGTCAAGGGTTCTGGTCAGCGACTCGCCCGGGCTCGAACGCGAGCGCAGTTCGCCTATGGGGGCCCCCTGCCGTGGCGTGGGGGTGTCCGCCAGAGACGAGCTAGCCGTGGCGGCGAGCGCCAGCGAGGGGCGGCCGACGGGGGTCGGCGACGAGTCGGATAAGAGGGACGAACGAGGTGACCAAGAAGAGCGGCGGCCTGCGGGCGCAATGTTGGCGAAATATGGGCGTGCTTCGCTAGCATGTGATTCACGTCGCCTCCTCGGTCTGGGGTCGATTGTCGAGAGGTTGCCCTGCCAGGCGGCCTGGTACATTGCCTGCCTTAGCCCGGTAGTAGCGGTACTCCCTCAGAATCGTTGGTTCTCGGAGCCTCCCTAGTCGACGCCGACCCTATGGCGACCCAGTGATGTTCAAGGACTCGACATCTTGCAGGAGAGTCCTCTATGCGACCGTCTCGACCCGGAGGACCGCCCATCGAGCAGGTCAGCCCGCCTGCGATTCGCCTGCTTTGCGAACGTTGTGGAAGTGAGCTCGATTCCATCGGTCAATATATCGGGAGGGTACGACAGTCCATTGACGATAACCCTCACCCAGCGGGGGAACAACGGGCGCCGATTCGTTCGGTGACCGAGGTGCTTGCTGCCGACCTCATGACGGTGCCCGATGCCGCTGCTCGCATCGGAATCCACGAGTTGACCGTTCGACGGTGGATGGCCGTAGGGCGAATCGAGACGTTCCGAGTCGGCCCACACCCATTCGTCACCCTGGCGGGAGTCGAAGCTGTGATAGCGGAACGCCACCGGCGTTCTGTGGAGAGGCCAACCCTCCATGCTGGGGCATTGCGGGTTCTGGCCACCCTTGGCGCTGCAGTCGACGGAGCGACGGTGCGCCAACTCTCGGCCGAGACCGCCCTCGCTCCAGTAACCATCCGACGCCATCTCTCCACGCTTCTCAGCCAGGACTCGTGCCGGCGCGGTCGTCCGACCTGGACATGGGAGCTGACCGCGCGGGCTGTCGAACTACTGGACTCGAGCGGCCAGCGGGGCTCCAGCGGGAGCCTGAGGCCAGCCTCGATCCCGACCAGCAGACATGGGACCTCCCCCTCGATAGGGCCATCCCTCGCACGAGGTCACCCGGGTCCACGCCGAGGGCGGCGGCGATGCGCACCAGGTTCGCGAGCGTCGGGCTCGTCTCGCCCCGCTCGATGTGGCCGACGTAGGTGCGATGCACGCCGGCGGCCTGCAGCGAGAGCCTCCTGGGACGGCCATGGGCCGATCGAGCGGCGTGGACCCGGCGACCGAATTCGGTCGCTAGCTGGGCCTGTCCCCGAGTGCTCTTGGCCACCCGGCCAATTCAGGGGTTGCGCACCATATTCGTCGACAGCAAAGTGTTAGCGTTTTCGAGCGGTGGGGCGAAGGACGCATGCTGTGGGACCCGAGGAGCACGAGGTAGTCAACTGCCGGCTTCGTGACGGCTGAAGCCGCCGCTCGCCACGCATTGAGACTCGCAATCGCGGCCGAGGAGGCTGACGAGGAGGATCTCCGGCTCGACTGGCGGGACCTGCTCAGAGGGGCAGAGGTCTGGGCGGCGTTGTCCGTGGCGCTATCGATCGTAGGTCCGACTGACGTCCGCGCTCCGGACAACAACCTCCTGCAGGGGATTTGATCGTGTGGCCGCGGGCGATGTGGTGGAGGCCCAGGAGCTCGCGCGGCAGAGCATCAGCGACCTGATTCTGGAGGCCCTCGAGCCTGGCTCGACGATCTTCACCGAATTCGTCTCCCATCTGTGTCATGCGTTCCGCTCCCTGGGGACCGCGACGATGAGCGGCCCGGATGCAGAACTTCAGGGTCGGCTATACGCGGGAGATTGCCCGTTGCGCGCTCGGCCGCGCGGCGTGAACAGTTCGGCGCCGGAACTCGAACTGGGTCCGATGATGCTCCGAGCCGGCGAAACCTGGCGGCTGAGTCTCTCCGGGAGCTCTGTGAGGGAGCAGCTGCTCTTTGGGCCCACGAGCGGTAGCCCTGCTGCGGACAGTTCAGGATTGACCCAGGTCGCGCCGAGGAATCGTGGCGACGTCACCGAGCCAGAGCTCTTTGCCTCGGGGCGCGAGGGCGTCCTTGCGGTTCCCAGCATCAGGGAGCGTGGGCGACGAGTTGCCAGATCCTGGGGGTGTGGTTGAGTTCGTTGAGATGCGCGAGCTCGTGACGAGGACGTAGTCGATAGAGCTCGGGGAGAGCTGCAGCGTCGCCCAGTGGATGTTGATCCGGTCGTCGCGCCTGAGGCGAACCCCAGCGAGCCGAGGTCGCGACCTCGCCCGAGACGGCGTCGACGCCATGCGGCTGGCCCATGGTCGGACCGGCCGGGAGAGCCACGCCGTCCGCGGGTGACTGGTACCAGCGGATGATGCGCTGCTCCGCCGTCCGTCGCCAGATCAACTCGGTTAGCCTACCAGCCTGCCGCGTTCAAGCCGGACCTGTGTCGAGTCGTCGAGGCGGAAGCCGGTGGCTGCGACCGAGGTAGGCGAAGCCTTCGCCGTCGACGAACTGCTTGAGGAACGGCGGAGGGAAGGGGCTCTTCTCGGCGAGCTTGCGGAATTCCACCGCTCGGCGCTTACGAGGCCTCGACTGGGCACGCTGGTGTTCGCGGGATACCTTGACCGAGAGCGAGGCGTCCGTCGATGGTGATCTCCAACGTCGTCCGCTTCGTCCGAGCGGAGACAGCGATCGTGAGCTGAAATACATGCTTCTGCCGCAGCGCCGTGAGCAGCTGCCGTTTGGATTGTCGTCATGCGATCAATCGGGCGTGGTTCGCCCGCGTCAGTTCGACGAGCTGCGCGGCGAGGGCGTCGAGGCGGCGAGGGGCCATAGGTCGGCGTGATCGAGATGGAGCTTGATCCATTTGCGGAGCTCATCCTGGCGGAAGGCGTTGGACCAGAACGCAACGGTGACGATCTCGGAGCGGGCGTGAGCGACAATCTCTCGGGTGAGCATCACCAGCTCGGCCGCCTGTGCGGAATCGCTCCAGGGAGCGACAGGGCCAGGATCCCGTGGAACGGGCCTTCGGTAGCCGGGTCCAACCCGGTGCCGTCATCGTCCGGGGGAGCGGCTAACTCGGTGACGAAGCCTTCGAGCCCAGCACCAGCTGGTCCCAGAGCTCACCAGTCGCTCGAGAATTTCGTCGAGGCGTTCGGACAGCTTCTGGTAGTGAGCCGGGTCCTCGTCGAGGTGCTGCGGATGTGGTGGCGCGCTGCGTGCTCCATCTCGGAGGCCTTGGCCCTCGGCGAGGTAGCCTGCGACCTTCGCCGCGAACTCGAGTCGGTGATGGCGATGGGCGGGATCTTCTGGTCGAGGTCCGAGCACGGTGATGTGCTCGTCGATGAGTCGGCGGACCTTCTCCCGTACTTCGCGGGTCGAATTCGCCGTCGGTCGCGGTAGCGGCTGGCGGGCTCGGGCTGGATGTCGGCGAACCGCTTGGCGTCGGCGACGAACGGGCGGCGCCTCGGGGCGAGGCAGGACGATGTCGAGTGTCGTGAGGAACTGCTTGAGCTTGACGTCGAACTCGGCCCGAACACGCTCGTCCGCGAGCAGCTCGACGCAGGCCTCCAGGCCTGGAGCGTCGAGTCCGGCTCGACGCCGCGCTGCACGAAGAGCTGGCGAACCCGCTGGTGGCGGCTGCCGAGCTTGGCGATCTCTGCCGTGAGGCTGCGCAGCGCGCCGTCGATGTCGTCGGCGGCGTAGGCGGCCAGGGCCTCGGTGAGGTGGGCGGCGACGCCGTAGTAGTCCACGACGATGCCGTACTTCTTCCTTCGGCGCGGTGCGGTTCACGCGGGCGATGGCCTGGAGCAGCTCGGCTTCCTGGATGAGGCGGTCAAGGTACAGCACCTGGGCGAGCGGGGCGTCGAACCCGGTGAGCAGCATCGACTTGACGATCAGGAACCCAGCGGGATCGCTCGCGTCGTCCGCGGGCGCAGCGGCTCTTGAACAGGTTGATGTGGACCTTCTGGCGGGCGTCCTCGGTCCACTGGCGACCACGCCGGATCGTCGTTATGGTCGCCGGAGATGACGGGCGCGAACTCGAGGTCGCGTGAGCAGCTCGAGCTGCGGGCAGGCTCGCACGAGGAACTGCGTTGTCGGCAGGCGATCGAGCTCGTCTCGTCAGCGCCGCCACCTCGGGAGCGAGGGCCTCGATCTCGGCAACAGCTCGTCACGGGCTGCGAGGAAGCGCCCGCAGTAGCGGAGGCAGCCCGGCGGCTGCTGGCGACGACCTGCGCCTTGAACCGTTCGGGCATGACGGTGGCGACGTAGTGGCGCAGCATGTCGCGGGCCTTGGCCGCGATCAGTTCGGGCGCCTCGAGGATCTCCGCTGGTGGCGTACTTCTTCTGGAGCGCGTCGCGCTCGTCGGCGGTGAGCCCGACGAACCACTCGAAGACGACCTCGTCGAGGTCGACGCGCCCGCCACGGCCGCCTCGGTGGTGCGGCCCTCGTAGAAGATCGGAACGGTCGCCCCGTCGGCCTCTGACTCGGTGAGCGTGTAGCGGTCGAGGTAGTCGCCGAAGATGTCGTGGGTCCTCTTCTTGCTCGCCCATGATGATCGGCGTGCCGGTGAAGCCGATGCGGGCCGCGTTGGGGAGCGCGTAGCAGGTTGGCGTGCAGCGCCGAACCGTGCGAGCGGTGGGCCTCGTCCACCATCACGAGGATCGCGTCGTCCTCGTTGAGCACCGCGAACGGCTGGCGTCGAGATCCTGCTCCCGGTACTTCTGGATCATCGCCATCACCAGAGCCGGCCCCGGCTCGGCTGAGCAGCTCTTTCACCCTTGACGAGTTCGCGCCGACCTTGACCGTCTCCCCGCTGAGCGCGCGGTGGCGCCGAGTTGGTCCTGCAGGTCTTTGCGGTCGGTGACGAGCACGATCTTGAAGCGACGCAGCTCGGGTGGCGACGCATCACCCGCATCAGAAACACCATCGTGAGGCTCTTGCCGGACCCCTGGGTGTGCCAGATGATCCCGCCCCGCCGGTCGACCTCGCCGTCCTCGGACCGGGTGGCGCCCGTGAGCAGCCGGTCCACGGCCCGCAGCACCGCCCGGTACTGCTGATAGCGAGCGACGACCTTGATCGTCTTCGCACCGACCCATGAACAGCGTGAAGTGCCGGACGATGTCGAGCAGCCTCGCCGGGCGCAGCATGCCCGCGACAGGAGCTCCTGGCTGGTCAGTTGGTCGGGCGCCTTGCCGAGAGAGGCTGCGACGTCCTCTTGCGCAGCGGCGCCGTGTCCTTCCACTCCAGGAAGTGCTCCGGCCCGCGCCGATAGTGCCGACCCGGGCCTGCTCGCCGGTGGTGGCGATCACGAACTGGTTGGTCCAGAACAGCTGCTCGTTGCCCTCGTTCTGGCCACCTCCGACGCTGGTTGGCGTACCGACGGAGCTGGTCGATCGCGACGGCCATTGCATCCTCGGGGCCGGGGGCCTTGCACTCGACGACCACGAGCGGGATGCCGTTGACGAACAGCACAGGTCTGGCACGATGTATGGCTTGGCCTGCCCACCCGGCCGTCCACTCGGAACTGGCTCACCACCAGGAAGTTGTTGCGCTCCGGGTGCTCCCAATCGATGTAGCCGATCGTCCGGTTGCGGCCGCCGCCCCACCCCTCCATGCCGGGACTGTGATGCCAGTCAGGAGCATCTCGGTGGCCGCCCGTTGGCCTCGATGAGCTTCTCACCGGCGCCCCCTTGCTCAGCGCCGCGGCAGCCTGGGAGATGCGCTCATCGTCGAGCCAAGGCTCGTCGTGGTCACTCCGGTTGATGTTGCGAAGGGTCGCTCTAAGGCGGGCCCTGAGCATTACGTCGCGAAAACTGGATCTCTCCGTGATTGCGGGGTCCCACTTGCTTCCCGCGAGATGGGTCCACCCCATGCCGATAAGCTGGGCAAGGAACGGTAGCTCGACGTCGACCAACTCCCTGCCTGTCATCTCGGCACCGTTCGGACCCTGCCGGTGAGAACCGCATCAGCTAGCCCAGAGCGGAGCGCGCCCAGCTTCGCCAGTTCAGTCCGGGCCGTGCCGATACTCGCCAGCGACTCATCTAGCACGGCTGCGACCTGGACCTGCTGTTCTGGCGACGGGACGAATAGCAACATTCGCTCGACATCCGCAAGGTTGAGGCCCGGTTGGGCAGATCCCTTCGTGTACCGGCGAACCTCCCCCTGGAAGCGAGCTCCGATGAGCTGATGGAAGAAGAACCTTGCTGAGAATGGCGCGCGAACTGCGATCCGAGCTGTGGTCTGAGTGATGTTCGCGCCGTCCAGAGTAGGGGGGACCTGCCCGACGGTGCCGACGTACACCCCAACGATGGAAAGCAGGAGATCGCCGGCTCGAAGATTGGCTCGGCTGTACGGGGCCGCGATTTCAGGAAGCACCCAATACAGACCAGACGTTCGTGCGATCGAGTTCGAGTAATCCTGACCTCGAATTATAGGAATGCCATCGCCCTCTTTTTGGCGCGGCCCGGGCTGCACGATCCCGTATGTGATTCCTCGACTACGGTCAACTATATCAACTAGGGGGGTCAGTTTCCAACCGTTGGACTGCGCAGCCGGTTCCTCGACGAGAGCGGAGACCAGCCCGCGATACACCGCCGCGAATTTCGCCATCACTCGCCCAGTGCGGGTGATTAACTCATCGAGGGTGTCGAGGACGTCCGCGATGCGCTGCTGTTCGTCGATCGACGGGGCCGAGACAGGGATGTTCTCTAAGAATCGAAGACTTAGGTTACTGAGTCCTGTAGACCCTTGGACAGAGCGCGAGATCATGTCTTGTACTGCATCAGATCGCACCAAGTGGTACGCGAACCTTGGGTGAGCGCCTAATCGTGCCCGCGCCCCGATGAGAAACGAAGCGAAGAGGTACTCGTCATCATCCGAGAGGTAAGCAGCGTTTCCTACCCGGCCTGCATTACCGTTTGAGCCGACCATTACGATCGACTCCGCCCTAGCATGCCACTTCTCCGGAACGGGCCCTGCGGGTCGGATGTAGACTAAGTCATCCACATCGAGCGCCGCCTGTACGTTGGGTATTCGCAAGACGGGATATCGGCCGGGCCCGGGTCGGTCATACTCCTGTTCTGCCGACCAACTGATGCCACGCTGAAAGGTCAGAAGGTCTCCAAGGCATGCATTGTATCCTTCACGCATATCCCAACTCCGCCAGGAACGTGTCGACCTTCCCGGCCGCGGCGGCACGTGCGGTATCCAGCTCACGCAGCGTGACGGAGTACTTGTCATGCCAGGTCTGGTATCTGGCCACAAGTGACTGACGGCCAGCCACAATCCGCCGAGCCAACTCATCGGCGAGGCGCACCTGTAGCAGATCGAGCACGATTGCCCAGCTCTCGGCGTCGTCCCCAGCAGTCCGTGCTGCATCAAGCAGGCTGGCATCCGCGGCCCGCAGCTCCTTCTTGGCGACTGTACGCCTAGCCTTGGCGATTCTGAGCTCAGCAGGGTCGAGTACATCACCGGCGAGTTCGGAATCGTCTTCGGTGTCATCGTCGTCCAGGCGGCGGCCAACCTCGGCCGCCTTGATCTTGGCATCCAACATGGAGACCTCGGCGGCGAGTGTCTCTCGGTGCGCGAGGCGATCGGGCACGAGGGTGGAGATCACCGCCTGGTCCATAAGCGAGGCCCCTGCGTCTCGCGCTGCAGCGGCCGTAGTGAGCCAGCCCTCGACTACGCCGTCGGCGCCTCGCGTAGCGAGGGTCTCTAGATCGAACGCAACGCTGTCCCACCACCGGGCGACGAGGCCGGTGGCATCGAAGCGGTCAAGCAGGCCTACCGGAAGGAGGGCGTTATCGAAGCCGTCGAGCAGTTCCGCCCGCAAGCCGACCAACGAGCCGGAGCCGGCGATTGCGAGGAGCCGCTCTGCGGCGTCAAGCCACCACGCGTTGAACGCCTCCATCGCCTCGCTCTCCCTCGCCGCGGCAAGCTCGGCAAGCACATTGGGAACGCTGGCGTCGAGATCGGTGAAGTCGACGTAGTCCACGTCAACGTGGAAGCGAAGAGGCCGCTAGCGTCGATGCCGTGAGCGGAGAATACAGGGGTGCGTGGGCGTCCAACTCGGCGCGCGGGACGCCGCCGTGGAGGTGGGCTCGGACGTCGTGGGGTTCGGGCGGTGGGGCGTTGTCGGCGTAGCGGCGGATGTTGCAGTTGAAGTCGTTCTCGGCCAGTTCGGCGGCGGTGACGACCGTGGCGAAGCCGTCGACGTCGGCGAAGTCACGGTAGGTGGCGACGATCTTCTGTTCGTGTTGGGGGCGGAGCATGTTCTGGGCTCGGCCCTCGGTGTACTCGCCGTCGGCGTTGATGAACAGCACCTTGCCGCGGCGTTCGGGCGGCTTGGACCCCTTGGCTCGCAGGATGAGGATGGCGGCGGGGATGCCGGTGCCGTAGAAGAGGTTGGGCCCGACGCCGATGACGGTGTCGAGCAGGTCGTCTTCGATGATCCGCTGACGGATCTTGCCTTCCTCGCCGCCGCGGAACAGCACGCCGTGGGGCATGACCGTGGCGACGATGCCGTCCTTGTCAGCACGGCGAGCATGTGCTGGAGGAACATGAGGTCGGCCTTCTTGCCGCCCTCGGGGGTGTAGCCGTAGCGGAAGCGTTCGGGGTGCGCGAGCTGGCTCTGTCGTAGTTCTGCGAGAACGGCGGGTTGGTGATCACGCGGTCGAACCGCATCAGCTCGCCGCCGTGGACGTGTTCGGGGTCGGTGAGCGTGTCGTCGTTGCGCAGGTCGGCGTCGCGGATGCCGTGCAGCAACATGTTCATCTTCGAGATCGACCAGGTGGTGCCGTTGGCCTCCTGGCCGGCGAGGAACAGGTTGGCGGGGTTGCCGCCGGTGTCGGCGACGTGGTTGCGGGCGTAGATCAACATGCCGCCGGAGCCAGAGCATGGGTCGTAGATCCACATGCCCTCCTGCGGGTCGACGAGGCGGACCATGAGCTGGACGACTGACGGGGCGTGTAGAACTCGCCGCCCTTCTTGCCGGCCGAGTCGGCGAAGTCACGGATCAGGTACTCGTAGGCGGCGCCGAGCAGGTCGGGGAACTCGAAGTCCTCGTTGCGGAGCCGGTACTTGGAGAAGTGGTCGATCAGGTCGCGCCACTTCTTGTCGGTGACCGTTGTCTGGCCGACCCGCCGGTTGAAGTCGATGTGCTGCAGCACGCCTTCGAGGGCGGGGTTGGGTCTCGAGCGCGGCGAGTGCCTTGTTCAGCCCGTCGCCGACCTGGTGGTGGAGCTTGTCGCGGATGTGAGTCCCAGCGGGCCTGCGGCGGGACGAAGAATGCCTCGCGGTAGTAGTCGGGGTCGTCTGCCCGCCTCGGCGTCCGCCTGGCTGCGGCCCGGCGAGTTGGTCGGTCGATGACCTTCTGCCGCTCGACCTCGAACACGTCGGTGACCGCTTCAGGAACAGCGCCCCGAAGATGTACTCCTTGAACTCCGAGGCGTCCATCTTCCCGCGCAGGATGTCGGCGGCAGCGAAGAGATGCCGTTCGAGTTGGGGAAGCGTGAGCATCGGCTACTCACTCCCGCGGTCCCGCGAAGAACTCTCGCCTCTCGCACGTATCGACGATACGCAGGCTGACGACGCCCGGATGCCGAGGGACGAAGTCGGATGCCGAGGGATCGGCGGCCCGAGGCCAGAGCGATCAGTCAAGAGCCACCCTCCGTGAGAACTGCACGGGTGCCAGCAGGGTCTTAACCTAGGCGGACGACCCATATCCGAGCCGAGGTGGCGACGACTCGCGATCCGTTCACGCCATCCCTCACGGGAGGACCCTTGTACAGCGCACAGATCACGCGGGTGAACCCAACCTGCTTCGTGTTCCTGATCGATCAGTCGGGCTCCATGAGCGAGCGGCTTCCAGAGGGGATCGCCAAGGCGGAAGGCGTCGCCGACGCCACCAACAAGATCCTGTCCAACCTGGTGATCAAGTGCACGAAGGATGAGGAGGTTCCGCGGGACTACTTCCACGTCGGCGTAGTCGGCTATGGCGGCGGCGTCCGCCCAGCGTTCACTGGGGCGCTGGCCGGGCGCGAGCTAGTCCCGATTTCCGAGATCGCGGTCAACCCCGGGCGCGTGGAGCAGCGCACCAAGAAGGTTCCTGACGGTGCCGGTGGAGTCATTGAGCAGCAGGTTCCCTTCGCAGTGTGGTTCGATCCGATCGCGTCGGGTGGCACTCCGATGTGTGAGGCACTCGGCGCAGCCCAGCGGATCGTGGCCGAGTTTCTGTCGCGCTACCCCGACTGTCTTCCTCCGATCGTGATCAACATCACCGACGGTGTGGCAACTGACGGGGATCCATTCGGTCCCGCTCAGGCATTGACCGAGCACGGATCGACCGATGGTGCCGTGCTCCTGTTCAATCTTCATCTTTCGACCGCCGGCTCGAACCCGGTCGAGTATCCGTCTTCGTCCTCCGGGTTAGCCGACACCTACGCCACCAAGCTCTTCGACATGTCATCGGTTCTCCCTGACAAGATGCGCAGCCTGGCAGCGCAGGCGGGGTATGAGATCTCGGAGGGGGCGAGGGGTTTTGCCTTCAATGCGAACTTCGAATCATTGGTGAAGTTCCTCGAAATTGGGACCGTGGTAGCTGACCGATAGAAGCACGTGCCGTGGCGCTTCGGGGCGGTCCACGCCCCCAAGGAAGGTTGTGATGAGTCCAGCTACGAGGATGCGTACTCCATCGGGCTGGACGACCTAGCCGCGAGGTCATTTCGCGTCGCAGTGAGCGACGGTGCCACCGAGTGCGCATTCGCTCGAATGTGGGCTGTGATGCTTGTCGAGAAGTTCGTGAGTGAGACAGGTTGGCGCCGGCAGCTGGACGTACTTGCTCGGGCCTGGGCGGCCGACGTCTGGTCAAGGGCGCTCCCATGGAACGTGCAGGCGAAAGCCTCCGACGGCGCCCATGCGTCACTTCTCGGCGTGGTGGTCACGGAGTTGTCCGATGGTCGGTGGCGTGCGCAGGCCCACGTTTTCGGCGATTCGTGCCTGTTCGTTCTCGACACCGACGGCGTGATCGAGATTGCGGTTCCCTACGTTCGGCCGGAGCAATTCGACCAGCGTCCCTACCTACTGTCCACCGACCCAATCCACCGCGAACGCGCCCTCGAACACGCGGTGGAGAGGCGGATAATCCTCGGGGCGAACCAGTTGCTGCTGTTGTGCACTGACGCGATCGGACGGTGGCTTGTGGAGGCACCTCCCGACGACGTGACCGAACTGGTCGGGATCTCGCAGCGGTCCGACCGGGCTGGCTTGAACGACTGGCTAGAGCGGCGACGTCGCGACCGGTCCGTCAAGGACGACGATTCCACGGTCGTTGTCATTGCGAGGGCGCAATGAGATGACAGCGTCCAAGGACTGGCCGACGCATTTGGACTTTCGTGACGCCTTGGGCAACACGCTCGTGTGTTTTCGAGACCCCGACCTAACCGGAGGTGAGGTACGGAAGAACAAGCTCGGGTTCCCACTCGGATTCACGGGAGGCTTCGCCAGTGTCTATCGGATCGAAAAGGGGGGAAGGCAGTGGGCGGTCCGGTGCTTCACCAGCCCCCTACCGCCGGACGCCGCCGAGCGCTACGCCGCGATTTCGGCTCACCTCCAATCGGCTGGTCTGGCCTACACGGTTCCGTTCAGCTATGACCCGCACGGTATTCGGGTGGAGGGAAATCTCTATCCCACAGTCAAAATGGAGTGGGTCGAGGCGAAGCAGCTCAACCGGTACGTCGACCAGCTGGTTGCCGGCGCGGACACAGCCACGATCTCCACTCTCCTATGTCAATGGCAGCAGATGTGCGCCGACTTGGCGCAGGCGCGAATCGCTCATGGCGACCTTCAGCACGGCAATGTCTTGGTCGTGCCCGGGGGCCAGCTTCGGCTCGTCGACTACGACGGCATGTATGTCCCGGGCCTCGACGGCCGCAAGGCGACTGAGCTCGGCCAGCCGGCGTACCAGCATCCTGCTCGAGACCGGTCGCTCTTCGATCATGGCCTCGATCGATACGCGGCGCTGGCCATCTACACGGCCCTGGCCGCCCTGGCCCAGGTGCCGACGTTGTGGAGCCGGTACAACAACGAGGACAACCTTCTCTTTACACCCGATGACCACGTGGACCCAGGACGGTCCCAGGTATTCACCGAGCTGGTCGGGTTCTCCCCACCGGTGAATGTCCTCGCCGCCGCACTTGCCGAGGCCGCATTGGGGTCACCGTCAAGTGTCCCGACCATCGAGGTGGCACTCGCCCGGACCACGCCTGCGCGGCTTCCGTCAGCTCGCCCGAGCGACCGAGTGGCAGAAGGACGCCCGGGGACGGCTCCGTGGTACAGGGAGGCGGCCGCAGCTGAGGCCGGAGGACTGGTTCGAGCATCGGCGACGTGGAACGCCAACATGCCGCCCCGTGTGGTGTCGAGCGGGGTAGGTCATCGTCAGGTGGACGGAGCAGGAACCGGTATTCGACAACCGGACCCGCCAAGACATCGAAGTACACCGACCTCTGGGCCGGTTGTTCCGCCGCACAGAGGTGACGGTGGAGAGGACCGAGCAGGTACAGGTTGGCACCCGGCCGGTCAACAAGCAGCACGTTGACGACGTGGGCTTGGGTGGCCCACGCCTGGTGGGAGTCGCTGTCGAGGCGAACCTTGCGTACGGGCTCGGGCAGCAGAAGGTCATCCGTTGGGAGCTCGAGGATCAAGCGACGAGGTTCCAAACCGTCCTCACCGTCGAGGATGCAGAATCCATCGCTAGCTCGGGCGGTGGCGTTCGCGATCGCCGCCCGCAGTAAGCTGCACGGTCATCGCCCGGGGCCGGGGGTCGACACTTATCCCGCGCCACGGCGACAGCCTCTTCTACGCCGTCGCCGTCTCACCATCTGGCACCTTCATCGCCGCTGGGCTCGGACGCCAGGCCGTGAATGTGTACAACGCCGCCACGGGCACCATGTTGCAACGGCTTGAGGGTTTCCGCCGGAAGGTTCAGGCTGTCGCCTTTCTCGGCGGGCCATGTCGTTGCGGGATCCGACCAACTCCACCGTCGCCCTGTTTGATCTGAAGCGCAGGCAACACGTGGCGACGTCCCGAAACCATATTGCTCCGGTCAGCATCGTCGCCACGACCACCTCGGGGAGCCTGATGGCCAGAGGTGAAGAAGCCTGGGGATGTCGCCGCCTACGACGCCCCCGCCCTGCGGCACCGAAACACCCTCCATCTCGGCACAGAGATTCGCTCGCTCGCGTTCGCTCCGGATGGCCAACACTTCGCCGTCGGTACGGCTGGGGATGCCCTGCTCGTCATCAACCCGCGCACGGGCCGGACGGTCTCCACCCTGGTGAACGAACGGCTCTATCCGGCCTCCGGCCTCGCCTTCACGACGCGCGGGGAACTGGTTGACCGCGCACACTGATGGATTGATCGTGCTGTGGTCCAGCGACTCAACCCGAGCTCAGGTAAAGCTCGCGCCGGCGGCAGGAACGTATATGCAGGCGCTTCGGCCTCAGGCGGCGGCGACCCGGGCCGTCGCTCGGCCCCAGGCAACTTCGGGCCCCACACCGTCCTGCCCCCAATGCGGCCGTCTGATGGTTCCCAGGCGGAGGAACAGCACGCCGTACACACGGTTCTGGGGCTGCCCGTCGTTCCCTCGATGCCAAGGGACCCGAAGCATGTGAGGAACGGGTATCGACTACCACGAGTGCGGAAACGGCGACTCGAGCGGTACCGTGTACCCAGTCAATATCATACCCACCTCGGTTCAACCCCACCGTGGGCGTCCCAAGAAGCAGGGTATATGAGGGTGCTCGGTGTTCACGGCACAAGCCAGGAGCTGTACCTCGCAGTTGCGGACGGGGGTCTAATCGTGGCGGGTATGCCGGAGCGCTTTACTATCCCGGACGGCTTGGCTTTGTCGCCTGACCTTGTGTCCCTTCGGGACGAAGTGCGACGGCGACTCCGGGAAATGTCCGTCGACTACGTGGTCGTCCTCGCCGCGGAGTCGCAGCGGCAGGCGGCGCATACGAGCTGGGCCCCGCGGATAGCGGCGGAGACGATCGTTCGCATGGCCACGGCTCCGAGCGACATCGCGTCCGAGATGATAAGCCGGCAGAAGGTCAGGTCCCTGCTCCAGCTTCCTGCGAAAGGGAAGCTCGATGATCATGCGTCCACAATCGTTCCGGACGCCGTGGGCGCCTACTGGGCGGCTGGAAGAAGCGTCGCTGCTCTCATCACCATCGCGATAAAGACGACGGGGCTGATCGGAATGCCCCTGAGAGGGGAGCACCCCACCAAACCGACCTACTCGATCGGAACGGCTATACCCGCGGCGCACAGCCTCGGAGTTGTGGACTCATACCCCACGGCGTGTTCTGCCGTCCGTGTGTGCAAAAGACGGTTTGGCTCTACGGACTCACAGACAGTGTGTATCGCAATGAGCCGCAGCTAGCCCGCGACCTTCGTCATCCCCATATTGCCGAGATATGGGAAGCGCCAGCGCGATCCATCGTTGCCCGATGCGGTGACCTTCACGATGCCGCGGTTCGAAGGAGGCAGTACCAAGGACGCCCTCGAAGCGGGCGACCGATTCAGCGTGATACAGGCTTTGACGTTGAGCCTGCACCTTCTCGACGCGCTTTCCTATGTGCACAATGAGCTCGGCTTCATCCACCGCGATGTCAAACCGGGCAACGCTCTGATGGACGCCGGGCGAGCAAGTGATCTTCTTGTCCGACTTTCTGGCTGCGGCGGCTGCGCATGAATGCAACCCATGAGGTTGCCTTAGCAGGGTTCACACTGGGTTACCTCGACCCAGCCAGCGTCACGACCGGTGTAATGGTTGCGGCGAGCGACGTCTATGGCATCGGTTTGATGCTGTTCCAGTTGCTATCCGGACCGTTCCCCTTCGGGAGCCTCAACCCCGCCAGGGCTCAGCAAACTCTCCTCAGGCGGCGGCCGATGCCCGACTCCTGGCTGACCCACGCACCCCACGTTCCTGATCGCCTGCGACGCGTCGTGAACAAAGCAATTCGCGAGGACCGAGCTGGGAGATTCGGAACGGCCGCGGATATGGCCACAGCACTCGGCAAGCTCCGCTTGATCGACTGGAAGCACCATTCCGGATCGGCCTTGTTGGCGACTGGCAGGGGTCATGGCCTCCCGGGAAGCCCCCGAACCAACAACGGTTGTACCGAGTGCTCAGCCGTCCTCTCGGTGCGGGTCGAACGAAGGGGAGGCTGCGGCTTGAGGCCGCCTACAGGATCCTGCCACCAACTGGAGGGGGTTTGGCGTCTCTGACGACACGGTGGGTGCCCAGGTACGCACGTGCAGTGGCCCAATTCTTCTCACAGGTTGAGCAATCAGTCGCCCACAACAAGGCCGCACGATGAATGAGGCGCGCCAGATCGACATCCTCACCTAGCAGGTTGCGACGCAATCGCGGGATTGCGTCGGGATTCACGACGAGAAGGCGTTCGTCGGATGATGTCGGCAGAAACGACCCATCGATCATCAGTGGGAGCACCTGATTCTCGAGACGCTCGACGCCGCGCCCCGCTTCAGCGATGGCCTTGACGACAAGCGCCGTCGGTAGTCGGTCGCCACCGCAGCTTCCGGCGTGGTCGTAGAGGGCCACCAGCGCACGGTGAAGAGGCCACGGAAGATCCATGCGGAGGAGCAGCCGTCGACGCTCGCTGCCATACTTCCGATTAGGGTTGATAGTTCTTTCAGAAATGTCTTTTTATCAGCCATCTTGGTTGGGAGGTTGGATGCCAAGGGAGGTGCGGGTGGACAGAACGTCTCCACTGTCCAGCTGCGAGACGAAGGGGGCCTCCGTGACTTGGCCGCTACCCCTGGACGTGCATGTCGACCACCTCGTTGAACAGGTTGGGCGGCGCACGAACGGACGACACGAAGAGAACTTGTTGCCGCAGTCGTCTATGCCGCGCCGCGGGATGGTCGACAGTTGTCGAAGCTCCTAAGCGCTACCGCGCGGCGACTGTCGCTGATGTTGCGGCCGGAGCGGATGTAGGAGGCGATGTCGCCGTGTATCAGACGCACGGCCCCGGACCGCGCCGGAGAGCCTGACCAATCTGACTAGCGAGGGCCGACGTCCAAGGCCCACCCGCTTTCGCCCAGCGCGCGTTCGTCTGCTTGGTCGCAGCAAGGCCCACCGGCCGATCGCCTCCACGTAGAGGAAATCGGCCGGAAGGCCCTTAGTCACCGGCTTGGCTCAGCGGTCCCCTGGACGGCGTTCAGCAGTCGGGGAGGTTGTCCAGGTTGTCGCTACAGGTGGCGTTGGATCGGTTCGCAGGTACTTGCCGGTGGATCCATCGACCACCATGACGTCCGCTCGGCGGGCCATGGCGTCCTGCACGTAGTAGCTGTTCGCCTTGGTGACCGAGATCTCGCTGATAGCGGTCGCCTTGGTAACGCTGCCCCAGTCGCCGCACAGCGACGTGATGTCGCCCTGGTTATCCTTGCCGGTCTTCTTCACTCGACGGTCGGCCATGATGATGTCCTCCTAGGTTGTGAACTTGCGCAATTGCACAGTAGCCCAAGTTGTGCGGATGCGCAAGTACCCCTAGTGAAAGTCAAGCCCAGCGATGCCCGCTTCGTCGATGAGTCCGAGATCCCCAAGACGGATCCGGAGCGACTGCTGGGAGACCCCCCATCGCCGTGCCCAGCCACGAAGGTCGCCGAGGATGTCTGCAGCAACGGCCTCCCGCATGAACCCTTCTGGCAGCAGGATGGCGGCCGCGAGCTTGTTCGTGTAGATCTCGCGGACCCAGACTTGGTCTGGAAGGCCAGGTGAATTGGTGGTAGCAGAATGTCTCATGGCCGGCGGAGTCGAGATCCAGTGACAGCTGGTCAGGGTTCTCGGCGTCGTAGATCCAGTGGGCCAGCTCGTGGGCGAAGGTGAAGCGTTCTGGGCCGAACACGTCGGTCAGGAACCCCTCGTGGGTCGAGTTGATAATGATCTGACGGCGGGTCGGTGCCAGTGCGCCGAGGATCGTCAATCCAGGCGGCTCGGCGATGACGTCGTACATGATCTCGAGTTCGTAGGTTTGCTCGATGATCAGTTCGATTGGAATCGGCATCCTGATCGGTACACCGGTGCGTTGAGCGTGCTTTCGAAGAACCTCGGACGCGATGAGCTCGTGCGATTCGCTCCGGCGAGGGAACGCCTTCCGCGCCATCAATGAACGCCGCTCTAGCTGCCACCGCCGGAACGCTTCGAAGTTCCGGGGAAGCTGCGGAGAAACTCAAGCGCTTGGGCTGGATCTGACGCCAACTGCTCGAACACCTGGGGCGGAAGGCGCCGGGCGACAAGCATCAACTCATCCGACGGCACCGAGAAGACCTCCCCGAGCCTCTCAAGCAACGCATCACTGGGGTTCTCGCGATGAGCTTCGACCTTCGAGATGTGCGGGACGCCGACGTCGACTCTCTGTGCGAGGTCGCGTTGGGTGATGCCGAGAGCAAGCCGCTCTCTCTTAATGCGCTGACCGATCGTCTCCACCTCGGTCATGACAACAGTGTCGCTCCGGTTGCGCAAGAACACAACCACGAACATTCCGTTTGGGGCTCGAGAGGGGCAGCGCCGACGAATCGCAGCGAGAGCGGGTGGGGGCCGGCTACTCGATCGGACCTGGGAAGGCCTTGCACCACTCCAGATAACGAACGAAATCGAAAGCTGGAACCTCGGACAGTGGCATGCCGTAGACCGCTCGACCTCGATAGTCAAGATACGCCCGTGGCGGAAGGGGCCCGCGTAGCCACCAACCGTTAGGTATCAAGCGCCTCGCAAGGCCGACGCCAGCACCCCAAAGATCTGGTCTCAGAAGAACTGCTCGGATGACAGTGAGGATGTGCCTGGTGCGAGTCATGCTCGCTCCTTGAGCCGCTTGACGAGGCCAAGAGCGATCTTGTGGCAAGCCCGAGGGTCGTAAAGACTTGCCGTACCTACTTGCACCGCCTTCGCTCCGGCTTCCAGGTAGTCCAACGCGATGTCAGAACTCAGCACCCCACCGCACGCGAGCACGGGTATCTCCGGGTGCATGGACGTGAGCTTGTCGACCAAGGGGCGCACGTGCTGTCGTAGGACCGCTCCGGACATCCCACCGGCGCCACCACCCAGGTGATGCTGGTGTGCGAACTCGACTGATGCAGCAGGGTAGGTATTGCTCAACGTGACAGCGTCGGCCCCAGCAGCGTGACACGCCGCCCCAACCTCGGTCACGTCGGGTGCGTCGGGGGAGAGCTTGGCCAGATCCCGACTTCATCCGGCGCCAGAGAGCGAACAGCGCGACACACAGCAGCTGCAGTAGCCGGATCGTGAGAGACGGGAGCCCCCCCATGTTCGGAGTTGGGGCAGGAAAGGTTCACCTCCCAAGCGATCGGACCGCGGTATCGAGCCAAGATCTCCGCCGCTCCGACCACACCGTCAGCGTCCAGTCCCCAGATGCTCGCAACGACAGGAACACCGAGGTCGCGCATCGCAGGAAGGATCGTCCTCGCCCACGCCTCAACGCCTGGATTCGGTACGCCAATAGCGTTCAGCATCGAGCCCGGTTCGTCTAGGAGGGTTACACGAGGCGGAGCGAAACCGGGTCGGGGTTCGACTGTCAGCGACTTGACCACGACCGCACCGAGACACCTCGGATCGCCATACCGGAGGTACTCCAGGCCATAGCCGTACGTGCCCGAACTGGCGACAACGGGGTTGCGAAGGGTCAGCCGTCCGACGGTGGCGGGATAGTCCCAGCAGGAGTCGTCATGTCGTCGAGTTGTCATCCTGCTCAAGCGCATTTTGACCACCTCAGCGATCACTCGAGCGCCCGGCTGCTGGCCACGTGATGAAGGACTCGCTCCGGTGACGTCATCACCTGAATCTCCATGATGATCCATGACGCAGCGCGATTGAGTGATGGTCGACCAAGAGCCGCGAGGCTAGTTGGAGTGCCACGCGATCGAAGCTGCGCACCCGTCCACAAGACCTTGCAGCCAAGCTTCCATCAGTACCGGGTCATCCCAAGACGAGCCAGTCTCCACATCGAGGGTGTTCCGTAGAACGTCGAAGAGTTCCTCCTCGAGCGGTGCTGAGAGAGTTGCGCCTTGGCTGCCACCCGTGCGTAGGGCCCGTCCAGCCACGCCAAGGCGCGCGTTCGCGATGCGTCGGGCTGGTCATCCTCGGCTGCCGCCCACCAGGGGAACAGAGCGGCGATCTCGTCGTCCATCGCTTGAGAGTGTCCCACGACCCGGCGGTTTGCTCGCCCGTCGAAGGCCCAGTCCGCTGACCGCAACGAGCGTCGATGGCTCTCTGCACGTCCGCCATGCCCTCGTCACGGACGCGCGGGTCAGGGCGTCGCAATCCGTGAAGGCCGACGATTGGATGCTCCGCCCCCGTTGATCAGATGTCCAGCGCTCGGGAAGTCGGCTTCAGCGGGGCGGGACCAGGGGTGCTCGTGGACTCCCACTCTCAGGCGGCAACCACTGTGCGCGGTGGGAGAACCACGCTGTTCTAGCGGGAGAGGGGGCGGCTACTCAGGGCGACGTCCCAGGTCAGACAAGATCTGGAAGTAACCCACCACCACAAGGTCGTTTCCTGAACCTCAGGGGAACAATTCCAAGATCGCCCCTGACCAGGGGAGCCGGACTGGGGGTCCGATCGCCCGGCTGGTGCTGGCGGGGACGAGAACCACCCGTCCCGCGTGGGGATGTGGGGGCCGGGGTCGCGTCAGCGTTCAGGGCCGTTCTCAGACGCGCCGAAGCGTCCTCTGTGGGGCGGATCCAACTCGCGAGGGCTGAGGCCGCCCCGGCTAATCGTCTGGTGGGTCACCGTACAAAGCGTACGGGTCCGTGTCGGCCGTTTCGGGGGGCGTCACCGTCCCCGTCGCTCGGCAGGAACCCGCAGCCCCTTGCGGGGCGCCGGCCTTTGCGCTTCAGGATCAGATTGCCCTTGCTGTCCGGGACGGGCTTCCCGTGGAACGACTCGATCCTGCGGACCGGTAGTCTCATGGTCACCGAGCCGCTGGCGGAGGTTCATGATGTGCGACAGGCGCAACTCCCCGACTTGGAGCCAGGCATGCCCAGGCAGGCACGCTCTCTCCAGCCGATGGCTCCGACGAAAGCAATCGGTTTGAGCGGGCCGCGCTGGGTCGTCCTGGCGACGGCGACGGCGATCATCGCTCTCGTCAGCGGTTGCGGCGGTTCGGACCCGACTATCGAGGTCGGCTCCGGTGGTCAGGCTACGACAACGTCGTCACCGGCCGACCGACCTGCTCCCGGCTGCGAGGCCGAGCCCGCGGCGGACGCCGGCTCGGGCTCAGCGATCCTTGGCGAAGCCACGCCCGAGGGCTACGAGGTCATCGACCAGAAGGCGCACACGGTTCCTCTCGGCGGCACCGCCAGCTTCCCGGTTGCCTTCGAGGGGACGTCCGCCGCCCTCATGTGGATCTTGCCTGGTGGCGATGGCATCTCGGCGACCATGGAGGGTGCCGAGTTCAGCAGGGAAGACGTGCTCGGTGCCCCAGCGGTCGTCGCTGCGATCACCTCTCCGCACGATGGCGACTTGGTCGTCCGAAACGACACCGGCCAAGCCGAGGACATCGCTGTCATCGTCTTCGGCCTGACAGGCCGCCGGCTGACGATCGACGCGAGCCCGAGCGAAGTGACACCGAACGGGGAGGTCGCCGTGAGGTTCGCCTCGGTGAGGCGACCGCTGCCGACTCCCCGTGCGCGGTCGTCAGGAGGGACGGGGAGGTCGTGACGACGCTGGTGCTCCAACCCAACGGCGTCGGGATCTGGCGATCCAGCTTCCGACCACCGACGATCGGGGACCATGCCGTCCAGGCCGCGGTCGGCGGGGATCGCCCTCGACACTCGGCGCTGGCCTTGGTGGCTGTCAGAGCCGAGGTTCGGCAGGAGGCGTCCACCTCCGTACCGGCACCGAAGCGGGACTGACGTGACCGCTCGCCGTGCTTCGGGTGGTCTCACACGGCTGCATTGGTGGTAGCCCTCCGCGGACTCGGGTTAGGAACTCATTTCGCGAGCCCCTCCCTCAGCTCTCGGCGGTCGCCGCCACACGCCTTGGGTCGTCGGCAGCTCGAAGACCCACGCGTCCGACAGCTCCGGAGAGCCGACGGCACCGGGTCGCCCTACCGCTTGGCTCGCTTGTGGATGCCGCAGACGCTCATGCCCGGAAGAGCGTCGAACGGGCAGCGCCGACGCTTTCTCGTCCTGGCCTTGCACTTGCCGTTCAGCGGGCGGTGTGGGCCGATGGACCCTGAGGACGTGAACTGGTCGAGGGCGCCGAGCTGGGCGAGCGTCACAGCTTCGCCTTCGGCATCACCGATCGAGTCGGGGTAGTCGTAGCCGAAGCGGCTGAGGTGAGAGGCGATCTGCGGAGTCCGCCCAGTCCAGTACTCCTGCAGCTCTTCAATGGACACGGGCAGGGCGGGGTCGTCTTCAAGGTCGCCCAAATAGACAAGGGACCGCAGAACGGTGGCGACGGCGTCGTCGGGGTTCTTGGGCTCGAAGCGGGCCACGAAGTACGCCATTCCCTCCTCGGCTCTCCTGCGGCCGTCGAGTTCGATGGCCGCCAGGTCGAGGTAGTCCCGGTGCTCGCCCCGATCGGTGATCGCTCGTAACTTCATCCCCATCAGGTCGCCAAGGCCGGCGACGCGGATGCCGGCGACGGCATCGCCCGTCTCGATGAGGTTGCAGTGGGAGGCGTCGAGCAACTGGATCTTGGTGCTGCCAAAGACGCAGTCGAGCGTCCCGTTCCCCTTCCGTCTGGTGACGGTTGGGCCCCGTGCGACCAGCGCCGCCTCCAGGTCGTCGAGCGCTGGCGGCTGCTCGAAGAACACGTCGAGATCGCGGGAGACACGGTGCTGGAGATGGGCGGCGATCCCGGTGCCGCCGCCGAGGTAGGCGTCCGGCGGGAGGATTTCGGCCATCACCCCCCACGCCTCGGCAGTGTGGCCCGGGAGTATCGCCGCCAGCCAGCTCGGGACCGCCATCAGCTCCGACCTGCGAGAGCGTCGGCCAGGGCCGCCACCCGGGGGGAGATGTTGCGCAGACCCCTGACCCGGCGGAGGTGCGAAGGGGCAATCGCAGCTCTGACCCAGGCGATGGCCTCGGCGTCGCCGGAGCCGAGAATGCGCTCGGCGATCATGGTCCCGTTGCGCTCGACGTCGAGTTGGGCGGTGTCCTCGTTCCAGAACAGGTGAGCGAACCGCGAAGGGACCGATCGCTGCGCCGGTGTCGCCGCAGCCGTTGCAGGCAGCAGCACGCTGGCCATCCTCGTGGCCAGCGTCTTCCACTCCGGAGCACGCCAGCTCACCGTCCAGACCTCAATATCGGTCACGGCCCCTTCGACGACCCTCTGCTGACACTGTTGAACAAGGCCCTGGCGGGAAAGTGATTCAAGGGCCTTGGTGGCGGTAACGGGCGCGATCGACGCCCGCCTGGCAACCGAGCGCGCCGACCGCAATCCCAGGGGACTACGCGAGAGCGCTGCCAGCACGAAGATCTCCTCCCACGACAACCCGCGCTCGCGCAGCTCCTGGGGGACCCACCCCCAGCGGCGGAGCAGAGCCGACAGTTCGTCGTGGGAGAGACTCACCTGACCCTTCCCATCGCCGCTCGAAGTCCGCGCCTCCGCGAGCGCTCTATAGATCCTCGGTTCCGAAACGCCGAGCATGTGGCTCGCTTCGCTAACGGAAAACCCGTTCATATCGTTAGTTTAGCAGAGACATCGCTGTAACGGATTGCGAGCACCGCTGTACATCGTTGCGCCCGGCGGAGGCCCCGCACCGACGAGCACACGTCCAGCGTGTTATGAACGCCAGGCCACGCCTTCGCCTCGCGGGGCGCGAATCGAGCGGGCGGACCAGGCCGATGACTTGCAAGGCTGGGGGTCGTCTCCACTCCGACGGCGGCCACTTCGAGAGGAACAGCCAGATGCGCCAGCACCGGATCAGAGCACACGATGGGTGAACGCAGCGCGAGGGATGTGGTTGAGGAACTCGCCCGCCGACAGGAGGCGAACGACGTGACGGTGCTCGACGACCTCGTCGCCGAGGACATGGTGAACCACGCCGCCGGTCCACAGGGTCGAGAGGGCCTCCGACAGATCCTGCAGACGATCGAGCACGACCTCGGTCCGATCTCGTTCGAGCAGCACCACCTCGTCGCCGACGGCGATCTCGTCGTGCAGCACGTCACGGTGCACGGCACGCACCGAGCCTCGACGATGCCGCTCCTCGAGGGCGTGCCGGTGGCGGGGCGGCCCGCGGCGTGGAGGTTCATCCACATCTGGCGGGTCGCAGACGGGATGGTCGTGGAGCACTGGGCCTCCCGCGACGACATGGGTCTGGTCGAACAGCTGAGGTCCGGTTTACGCGAGGAGACCCGATGAGAGCCCTCCACCTCGGCTTGCGCGTCACCGATCTCGATCGATCGCTCGCCTTCTACCGAGCGGTCGGCTACGAGGTCGTGGGCGACGTGCCCGACACCGACATCGGCCACCTCACCATGCTCATGCTCCCCGGCGACGACTTCGTCACCCTCGAGCTCGTCCACCATCCCGACTACGCGCCGTCCGGCGGCGACTCGCCCCTCAGCCACTTCGTCATCCAGGTCGACGACATGGACGCCACACGCACGCAGCTCGCCACGCGGGGCATCGACATCGACGAACCCACCTCGCCCGACGGGACACCCGACTTCTGGACCGCCATGCTCGCCGACCCGGACGGCAACCGCATCGAGCTGGTCCAGTGGCCCCCCGGCCACGCCGACGGAATCACCGCAGCCGACCTACCCTGACCCTGCGCCGGCCTACTGCGAACCGGCAGCGACGAGGACGGCGGCGAGCGGATCGAGGTCGTCGACGAGCTGGTCGAGCTCAACCGGCTCGAGCATGTCGTAGGCCGGGGCCGCGAGCTCGTCGGTGAGCGCTTCGACCCGTTCCTTGGTCTGCCGGCCGGCGGCGGTGAGCCAACCGTCAGCGCCGATGAGGCCGCGGGCGCGCATCCCGTCCACGACCGCTCGCAGCTGGGCCCGGGGCAGGTGGGAGACGCGGCCGAATTCCTCTGCCGGCATGTCCTCCGAGAGCGCGTGCAGCACGTGCGCCTCCGTCCCGCCGATGCCGGTGGTCAGGAGGGCGGCGACGTGGCCGTCGCCACGGTGCTCGCGGAGCAGGTTGGCCCCGTGCCAGAGCCGCGCCACCGGTTCGGTGGGCAGGGGCAGCGTCCGGAGCGCGGCGTAGAGGGCCCGTCCCTCCGTCGGCGCGCTGGTCCCCGCCTTGGTGAGGAGGTCGGCGGCCCGGGCGACGGCCGGGGGTGTCGGCGAGGTCGCCGAGAATCCGCCGCAGCGCGGCGACGGAGCCCTGTTGGCGCGCTGCGATCGCGGCCTCGGGGGTGACCAGGTCCCACACCCGCGGGATGTGGCGGGCGACCTCGCCGTCGGCGAAGTTGTAGAAGAGCGCGTGGACCACCGCCGCCGGCACGTGGCGTCCCAGAGGGGCGGCCCTTCCGGCGAAGTAGGCGTCCCACATGGTGAGGGGGCCGAGCGCCATGACCGCTTCGGTCGGTTCGTCGGCCATGTAGGTGACGACCGCGACGGGCTCGACCAGCTGGAAGAGGCGGCGGGCGATGGACTCCGTCATCGGCCGACCGTACCGCTGTCGGCTACGGCGGCTGTCCGCAGCAGGAGACTTCTCACGGCCCTTGCCGACGTCGCTCGCTACGGCGGCGATGCCATTTCTTGTATCGCTGGATCGACACCCATACCGTACGTCTGTGAGCGCCGCGCGAGTGCCTGGGTTCGGCGTCTGCGGCGTGCTGCTGGCCGGGGTGCAAGCACCGCTTGCGCACCGCGAGCTGCCGCGATGCCTCGGATAGACGCCGCCGCCCGCGTGATCGCGGCACCGGTCGGGCGCGTGTTCGCCGCCCTCGTCGATCCCGAAGCTCTTCTGGCGTGGCTACCACCGAGCGGGATGACCGGCCGATTCGAGCGATTCGACGCCCGTCCTGGCGGCTCGTACCGGTTGATCTTGACCTATAACGACCCTGCCGCAGCGCTGGGCAAGGCCACGGCGGGCTCCGACGTCGTCGAGGCCCGCTTCATCGACATCGTCGAAGGGGTGCGGGTCGTCCAAGCAGTCGACTTCGTCTCCGACGACCCCGCGTTCGCAGGCACTATGACCATGACCTGGGAGGTGGACGAGCTCGGCGACGGAACAGAAGTCCGCATCACCGCCGAGGATGTACCGGATGGCATCTCGGCCGAGGACCACGCCGAAGGGCTCTCCTCGTCCCTGTCCAACCTCGCCGCTTATCTAGAGACGTAGCCCTCTCCCTCTCGCGAGGTGAGCGCTACGCGGATCCGTGCCCATCGGCGTCCTTCCTTGAGGACGGTGTGGAGCCGCTGAACCAAGGGGTCGGATGACTCATCGAGGCGGCTCCCGCCACGACCGATACGACGGTCATCGAACGGACGGTGGGGCACCGGATGGGAGCGCGGGCACACCTTCACCGTCGAGGCCCGGGCGCCGGAGCGACGTCCCCGTCCGTCAGGAGCAATCGCCACGACCAGCGCCACCTTCTCGTTCGCCGCCGACGAACCGGTCGATCATTTCGAGTGCTCGTTGAGGGGCGCGCCGTTCGCGTCCTGCTCATCGCCCCAGACATCCACCGATCTCGCCGACGGGACCTACGACTTCCAGGTCCGCGCCGTCGACCGCGCCCTGAACCAGGACGCCACGCCCGCGGCGCGGACCTTCTCTGTCGACACCATCGCTCCGCAGACGACCATCACGGTCGGACCGACGGGAACCACCACCTCGAGCAGTGCGACCTTCTCGTTCGTGGCCGACAAGCCGGTCGCCTCGTTGGCCGGTACTGCCCAAGTCAGCGGTCCTCGAGCGGACCTCGATCCTGGCCAACAACACGGCTTCCGTCTCGACGCCGGTGCGCTAGCGACGCCGGACATTGGCCGAGGCATCAAGGCGACACCTTTCCTTGCCCCCGTCCACGCCGGCTCCCGTCGCGGCCGACAAGCCGTCGAGGAGCACGGCCCCGGCGCGAGACCCCTGTTCGCTGCTAGGAATCCGTGGCGGATCCGAACGGGACCCGGGGCGCCTCGACGTCGGTGCGGGTCAGGGGGTCGTTGATAGTCCCCTCCCCTGCAGAATCGGCCTCGGATTCTGTCTCCTGCCCACTCTGCTCGCTGTCCTTTGGATCGGCCATCGGGGACCTCCCATATCGCTCACGCCGCACCGCGTCGATCCCCTCTAGCCCGCTCCGGCAAACAGACGCCACGGGCTGACCGGCGGTCGACCGCTGTCCCGACAACCGCCAGCGACCACGGCGGCGACGAATGACTGCAAAAGGGGCACGAGGCCCGTTCCACCAAGGCGGAGGTCGATTCGCCGCACCGGTAGGGCCGTGAACTGGCGCCAGATCGCGGGAATCCCGGCCCTATGGGTGCATGAAACCGAGATCGATCGACAAGGCCGCAACAGAGTGCAACTCGGGTCCGACGTGCCTTAGCGTGGTGGCGTGGTGCCGACGACGTCCACCCTTCCCGGGTCCGAGCTGGTCGAGGCGGGCCTCCGCGAGCTCGCCGAAGGTCGGTGCACCATCCCTGCGCTGCTGGTGTCGATCGGCGCCCCTCGGTTGCGGCAGCTCGGCTTCGAGCTCGTGCCGATCGAGGATCCCGAGCACACGTTGTACGAGCTGCTGGCCGCGGAGGACCCCGACAGCGCCCATGGGCGGTACAACGCGCTCGTCCGTCGGCTGGTCAGCTTCGAGCGCGCCGCGGCGTCGTGCGCCGGCTAGCGACGGCGGAGCGCATTCGGGTCTTCCTGTCCCGCCTGGGCCGCGTGGCCCGGGAGCCCGCCACCGCATATCTCACGGGCGGATCCACCGCGGTGCTGCTTGGCTGGCGGGAAAGCACCATCGACATCGACTTGAAGCTCGTCCCGGACTCGGCTGCGCTCCTCCGGGTCGTCCCCGTGCTCAAGGAGGAGCTCGAGATCAACGTCGAGCTGGCGTCACCCGACCTCTTCATCCCGGTGCCACCCCGGTGGGAGGACCGCAGTCCGTGGGAGACGACCGAGGGGATGCTCACCGTCCGACACTTCGACCTCACGGCCCAGGCCATGGCCAAGCTCGAGCGCGGTCACGGACGCGACCTCGACGACGTCCACGCGATGCTGGCTCGCGGCCTGGTCGAACGGGCCGGGCTCCTGTCCTTCCTCGATGCCATCGAAGAGGAGCTGTACCGGTTCCCGGCAATCGACCCGCCGTCGTTTCGACGGGCCGTCGAAGCTGCCGCGACCGACTCCTGATCAGCGACACCCGGGACCGCTTCGGCGTCAGGCTGGCTCAGCGAGGACGCCGGCGGGGCCCGCCGGCAGCGCTCGACGCCGGCCACTGGCCCGCTCGTCGTCCGCCGCCGCCGCTGGGCTGGGCCGGGCGTCCGTAGCGGCCACTGGCGCCGGTTCGCGCCGGCGAGGGCCGACTCGGGACACTCGCCACCGCCTGGGGCCGGAACACGGGCTCGGCGAAGGGGCCGGTGAGGGCGGCCGTCTCCCGGGCGCCGGGAGCGACCCGGGCCGAGGCGGGGCGGATGCCGGCCTGGCGGATCATGCTGGCCACGTCGCGCACCTGGTCGGGCAGGATCACGGTGACGACCGTGCCCTTGGCCCCGGCCCGGGCGGTGCGGCCCGAGCGGTGGAGGTAGGCCTTGTGCTCGGTCGGCGGGTCGACGTGGACGACCAGGGCGATGTCGTCGACGTGGATGCCCCGGGCCGCGATGTCGGTGGCCACCAGCACCCGCGTCGAGCCGTCGGCGAAGGAGGCCAGGTTGCGGTCCCGCTGCGACTGCGACAGGTTGCCGTGGAGGTCGAGGGCGGGGATACCGCCCGCGGTCAGGTCCTTGGCCAGCTTCTTGGCCCCGTGCTTGGTGCGGGTGAAGAGCAGGCTCCGCTCCCGGCCCGACGCCAGCTCCCGCACCACGGCCGCCTTGTCGTGGGGCGCGACCGTGAAGGCGTGGTGCTCCAGGTCGGGCGGGGTGGAGTCGACGTTGTCGACCGAGTGGGTGACGGGGTTGTCGAGGTAACGGCGGACGACGGCGTCGACGGCCCGGTCGAGGGTGGCCGAGAAGAGCATGCGCTGGCCGCGCTCGGGCGTCTGGTCGAGGATGCGCTTCACCGCCGGCAGAAAGCCCAGGTCGGCCAGGTGGTCGGCCTCGTCGAGGACGCACACCTCCACCGCGTCCAGCCGGCAGTGGCCCTGCTGGATGAGGTCCTCCAGGCGTCCCGGGCAGGCGACGAGCACGTCGACGCCCTCCCTGAGGGCCTTGACCTGCGGGCCCTGGCTGACGCCCCCGTGGATGACGGCGACCCGCCGCAGGCCCATGGCCCGGGCCAGTGGGTCGATGGTGGCTGCCACCTGGGCGGCCAGCTCACGGGTGGGCACGAGTACGAGCGACCGGGGATGGTTGGGCCGGCGGTTCTTGGTGGACCCGGCCACGGCCACGACGATGGGGATGGCGAAGGCGGCGGTCTTGCCGCTGCCGGTGCGGGCCCGGCCCAGGACGTCGCGGCCGGCGAGGGAGCTCTTCAGGGTGGCGGCCTGGATGGGGAACGGGGTGGGGCAGCCGGCCCGCTCGAGGGCGGCGACGATGGGGGCGGGCACACCGAGGGCGGCGAAGGTGGTGTCCTCGACCGGCGTCTCGACGACCTCGAAGGCGGCCGCCGCGACCGGCTGCTCGGCGACGGGGATTCGGCGGGCGGCGGCGATGGGCGGCGGGCCGGGACGGCGACCGCGACGGCGCGCGCCGGTGGGGGCGGGTGACATGGATGGTTCCTTTTCAGTTCTCGGAGGTGGCCGTTGATGCTGCGGCCACACGTTCCGAAGAACGGAAACCCTGCGCTGGGGTGCGCTTCGCACTCGACCCCGACGGCGCCTTGTGGCGCAATCGCTTCTCACACTCTACCGGACGGACCACGCCGCCCGGTCGCGACTTTCGATACCGTCGGGCCATGGAACCCACGGACGCGTTCGTGACCGCGGTGACGGAGCTGGCGTCGCACGGTGCCATCCAGCAGCGGTTGAACCGGGCGTGGACGTCGGCGCTGTCCAACGTGGAGATCGCCGACCTCCCCGCCGAGCTCCAGTCCCGGGTCGAGGAGCTCAACCAGAAGCTGGGCGGCACCATGATCACCCGGGCCATGCTCACCGACGACGAGTCGGCCCGTATCGCCCAGGAGATCGTGGCCGTCGCCTTCGAGCTCTGCCGGTCGCCGCCGGGCGGATGAGCGACTGCCTCTGCTGCGGGAGGGACTTCCCGGAGGACGAGCTCGACCGGCTGCGCACCCGCTCCGAGGTCGCCGTCTGCGGCGGCTGCCTGGAGTGGCTCCTCACCCAGACCCGCCGGGATGTCGTCCGGGCCGTCCCTGTTCTGCCCGTCGAGGACATGGCCGACTCGATCGCCTTCTGGACGGCCGCCGGGTTCGGCGTCGAGATCTACAGCGCCGATTTCGCAGCGGCGGAGCACGACGGCGTAGAGCTGCACCTGGTGGACATCGAGCCGTCCGGTCGTGACCGGGGGGCGGCCTACCTTCACGTTCGAGACGTCGACGAGGTTCATGCCGCGTGGAAGGCGGCCGGCCTGGCCCCGTCGCCGGTGCGTGACGAGCCGTGGGGGATGCGGGAGTTCCACGTCGTCGACCCCGGCCTCAACCGTGTCCGGGTCGGCCGGAGCATCTAGCGCCGGCGCATGCCCTCCGGCCCGTGGTGGCGCTCGGCCGTCATCTACCAGGTCTACGTCCGCAGCTTCGCCGACTCCGACGGCGACGGGGTCGGTGACCTGCCCGGCGTCCGCTCCCGCCTGGAGTACATCGCCGATCTCGGCGTCGACGCCATCTGGCTGAACCCGTTCTACCCGTCGCCGCAGGCCGACGCCGGCTACGACGTGTCCGACTATCGCGGCGTCGACCCCACGTTCGGCTCGCTGGCCGACTTCGACGCCCTGGTGCGCCGACGCCCACGGTCTCGGGCTGCGGGTGATCGTCGACCTGGTCCCCAACCACACGTCGAGCGAGCACCCCTGGTTCCAGGCCGCGCTGGCGGCCGCCCCCGGCAGCCGGGAACGGGCCCGGTACATCTTCCGGGACGGGCGGGGGCCGGACGGCGACCTTCCGCCCAACGACTGGCAGAGCGTCTTCGGCGGACCGGCGTGGGCTCGTGTCCCCGGCACCGGCGGCACCGGCGGCCAGTGGTACCTCCACCTGTTCGCCCCCGAGCAGCCCGACCTGGACTGGACCAACGACGAGGTGCGGGCCGAGTTCGAGTCGATCCTGCGCTTCTGGCTCGACCGGGGCGTCGACGGGTTCCGGATCGACGTGGCCCACGGCTTGGCCAAGGACCCGGCCCTCTCCGACATCGGCGGGTACGCGACCTCGGGGGCGGCCTCGACCGGCCATCCTCACTGGGACCAGGACGCGGTCCACGAGGTATGGCGGCAGTGGCGACGGGTCACCGATGGCTACGACCGCGACGTCGTCTTCGTGGCCGAGGCATGGGTCGAGACCCCTGTCCAGCTCGCCCGCTACCTACGCCCCGACGAGCTCCACACCGCCTTCAACTTCGAGTTCCTGCTCGCGCCCTGGGACGCCGCCGGCCTGCGGACCGCCATCGACTCGAGCATCGCCGCCCTGGAGACGGTGGGGGCGCCGCCCACGTGGGTGCTGTCGAACCACGACGTCGTCCGCCACGTCACCCGCTACGGAGGGGGCGAGCTGGGGCGGCGCCGGGCTCGGGCCGCAGCCCTGCTGATGCTGGCGCTGCCCGGGGGCGCCTACGTCTACCAGGGCGAGGAGCTGGGCCTGCCCCAGGTGACCGACCTGCCCGACGAGGTCCTGCAGGACCCGACGTTCCTGCGCACCGGGGGGGTCGAGCGGGGCCGCGACGGCTGCCGGGTGCCGCTGCCGTGGTCGGGCACGGAGCCGCCGTTCGGCTTCGGCCCGGCCGGCGCCGGCCAGCCGTGGCTGCCCCAGCCGGCGGACTGGGACCGGCTGACGGCGGAAGTCCAGGCGTCGGACCCGGCCTCCATGCTCGCCCTCTACCGGAAGGCGCTGCGGCTGCGGAAGACGTTCATGCCTGACGATCCCCTCGAGTGGCTCGAACCCGACACCGACTCCGACTCCGGCGCCGCGGGCCGAGACGTACTTGCATTTCGGCGGGGCCCGGGTTTCGCCTGTGTCGTCAACCTGGGCGAGAGCCCGGTCCACCCGCCGCCTGAGGTGGCGGGCGCGCCCGTGCTGCTGGCCAGCGGGGCCCTCAAGGGCGGGGGCCGCATTCCCGGCTCCACCGCGGTGTGGTTCGGCGGCCCGTGACCGCCTCCTCCCCGAGCTACGGGCCGTCGGGCGGGACGACGGGCTTGGGCAACCGCTCGAAGGACTCGATCGGGACGTCGACCAATGTGCCGTCACGGAAGAGCCGTCCCTCGACGTCCCGCCGGCGGACGAGGCCGGGCAGCACGCCACCCTCGGCGTGGACCCAGCGGTTGAGCTGGGTGGGCACCTCGTCGTAGGAGCCCTGGTTCAGCAACCTCCGGAGCGTCGAGTCGGCGAAGTTGCCGGCACCGACGTTGAACACGAAGCTCACCAGGGCGTCGAACTGGGCCTGGCTGAGGTCGACCGTGATGCCGTCGGTCACGGCCGACCCGGCCAGCCCCGCGTCCCCCCGGAGGAGGTCTCTGGCCTCGTCGTGGCTGATCGTGCGTTCCGACCCGTTGCAGTTGCCGTGGTGGAGGAGATGCCCGTACCCGACGGTGCAGTGCCCGACAGGGTCGTTGTACGGGTCGAGCGACAGGCCTTCGAACATCTCGATCAGCCGCAACCCGACGTCGCTGACCGACTGCCCGTGGGTGGGCCGCTGTCCGCCGTCCCCGCCGCTCCCGCCCCCGCCGCCTCCGCCACCGCCCAGCGCGGCCCACGTGGCCGGCCCGACCACGCCGTCGACGTCGAGTCCTCTGGCTGCCTGGCAGGCCCGCACCGCGCCGTCGGTGCCGGAGCCGAAGATGCCGTCGACGGGACCGGGGTCGAAGCCGGCGCCGGCGAGGAGCTGCTGCAGCCGGCGGACGGCGTCGCCTCGATCGTCGAGCCGGAGGATGGGATCGCTCACGTCGCCTCCGCCTCGCCGGCGTTGCCAGCGTCGCCCCTCGCCGAGGTGTGCCGGGCGTGTTCGCCCGGCTCCTCGTCGAAGATGGTCTCCGACGGCCCGCCGTAGAACCAGATCGTCGGCGAATCCGGCGACCCTCCCGTGGGGTTCGGTCCCTCGTGGCGGCAGTCGACGTGCACCACCATGTCGGTGTCGAACACCACGCCGATGCCGCTGAACACTCCGAGGGCGACGACCTCCGCCTGGGACAGGGCCTCGGGGACGTCGGCCGCGTTCCCGTGCCGGTGCTGCGACTGGGGCGCACCGCCAGCCTGAGCGTTGCAGTCGTCGTCGCGGAAGGCGCTGACGATGTTCACCGGGCCCGCCTGCCTCCGGTAGGCATCGAGGCCCCGGACCAGGGTCCGGTTGACCTTCGGCCAGGAATTGTCGTTGCAGCGGTTCTTGAACTCGCGGAACACGAAGAACTCGCCGCACTTGCTGCCCTCCGACACGCACTTGGTGAGCGCGGCCTGGGTGAGAGGCCCGGGGTCACCGTCGACGGCCAGGTCGTCTCCCAGCGACCACCCCTGTTGGAAGTCGCTGACCGCGTCGATGGTGGTCCGGTCGAGCTGCCCGTTGACCTCGATGGGGAACCCGATCTCCTTAAGCGCCTGCTGGATCTCCGTCGTGTCCATGGTCGCCGTCCGCCTTTCGCCCGCCTAGGCGCTTATTCAACCACCTTCGCTCGGCGTTGGGGAGGGGGCGGCGGCCGGCGCGGGCGAGCCCGGCACCTCACGGGTGCAGAAGGCGCAGGCGCGGGCGCCGGTCGGTATGGAGCTGAGGCACCACGGACACTCCCTGGTGGTCGACTCGACCTCGGGCTCGGTCTTGCGCCGGGCCATGAGGGCGTTCACCGGCCTGACCACCACGAAGAACACGGCCGCGGCGACGGACAGGAAGGCGATGACGGCATTCAGGAAGTTGCCGTAGGCGATCACCCCCCCGCCGACGGTGAGCGTCAGGTTGGAGAAGTTCGTCTCCCCCGGGATGGCGAGCAGGGGCGTGAGCACGTCCGTCACCAGCGATGTGATGACGGCCCCGAATGCGGCCCCGATCACCACGCCGACGGCCAGATCGACGACATTGCCTCTGAGGATGAAGGCCTTGAAGTCCTTGAACATGCCCAGACGCTAGCGACGACCGCCGCCTCGTGCTCGGGTCGCCGGGTGAGAAGATCGGAACGTCCGCGTACGCGTCGGCGCCCTCGAGGAGCTCAAGGCCAAGGGTCGGCTGCTGGCCAAGGTCGGCAGCCATGGGGTGTGCGTGTTCTGGCACGACGGACGGGCCTACGCCCTCGACGACCGCTGCCCCCACATGGGCTTTCCGCTGCACCGGGGGACGGTGGAGGAGGGGCTGGTCACCTGCCACTGGCACCACGCCCGGTTCGACCTTGCGACCGGGGGCACCCTCGACCCGTTCGCCGACGACGCCCGGTCGTTCCCGGTCGAGATCGACGGCGACGACGTCTACCTGGTGGTGGAGGCGGCCGACGCCCGGGTGGAGCACCACCGCCGGAGGCTGGCCGAGGGACTGGAGAGCGGGCTCACCCTGGTGACGGCCAAGGCCGTCCTCGCCCTGCTGGAGGCGGGTGAGCCGCCGGCCGCCATCGTCCGGGTCGGGCTCGACTTCGGGATCGCCGAACCGGTCCCAAGGATGGGGGTCGGGCCTCACCGTCCTGGTCGCCATGGCCAACCTCCTGCCCCACCTCGACCCGTCCGACCGGGCCCTGGCCCTGGTCCACGGGCTGGCCTTCGTGGCCCGCGACACCCGCGGCCGCCCGCCCCGCTTCCCGCTGGCACCGCTGGGCGAGGGTGACGCGGCGGCCTCGGCAGCGGCCGCCGACCTGCCGGTAGAGCGCCTCACCGCCTGGTACCGGCGGTTCATCGAGACCCGCTCCGACGAGTCGGCCGAGCGCACCCTGGCCACCGCCCTCGCCGCCGGGTGCGAGCCGGCGGCGGTGGCCGGGATGATGCTGGCTGCCGCCACCGACCACGTCTTCCTCGACATCGGCCACACCGTCGACTTCACCAACAAGGCGTTCGAGGCCATCGAACTCGTCGGCTGGGAGATGGCGGTGGCGGTGCTGCCCACGCTCGTCGACCAGACGGCGGCCGCCCACCGGGCGGAGGAGGGTGGGAGGTGGCGCCACCCGGTCGACCTGGCCGCCCTGGTGGCTCGGACCGAGGAACGGCTTCCCGACCTGCTGGCCGAGGGGGCGGCGGCGGCCGCGGTGGGCGCCCCGTTCGGCACCGACCGGGTGGCGGCCCTGGCCCACGAGGTGCTGGGCGACGAACCGGAGGCGATCGTCGACGCCATCTGCGCCGCCATCTCGGCTGGGGCCACCCCCGACCAGCTGGGCCAGGCGGTGGCCTACGCCGCCGCCCTGCGCATCACCCGCTTCCACGTGCAGAACGATTTCGGCGACTGGGACGCCGTCCACCACGGCTTCACCCACGCCAACGCCCTGCACCAGTGCCTGCGCCGGCACCCGTCCCCCGAGCTGGTGCGGGGCGTGGTCCACGCCGCCCTGCGCATCTACCTCGACCGCTTCCTCAACGTGCCCGCGGCCCGCCCGCCGACCACCGAGGCGGGCGACCTGGCCGACCTCCAGGCGTGCTGGGACGGGCAGGGCGGTGTCGACCGGGCCGGGGCCATCGCCTACGGGTACCTGCGGGGCGGCGGCGACCCGGCCGCCCTGGTCGCGGCCCTGGGCCACGCCCTGCTGGCGGAGGACGCCGGCTTCCACTGGTTCCAGATCACCGAGGCCGCCGTCCGCCAGTTCTACTGCTGGCCCCGCGGGTCGGAGGAGGGGGCCATGATCCTGGTGGCGGCCGCCCGCTTCCTGGCCGCCCACACCCCCACCCGCCGGGAGCTGCCCCACGTCGTCCGCATCGCCGGCCGCCTCCGCCGGGGCGAGGACCTCTTCGAGGAGGACTGAACCGAACTGGTGACGCTCAGCGCCCGCATGCGGGCCTGAGCGTCACCAGTTCGAGGGTCCTTCAGCCGGCCCGGCCGGGCCCGGGTCGGTCGGGGGTTCGGGGAGGGGGGTGCGGCCCCAGGCCGCCTCGGCCCGGGTCAGCACCTCCCGCAGGGGGACGCCCTGGCGACGGGCCACCCGGACGGCGTCGGCGTGCTCCGGCTTCACCCGTCCGGCGCTGACCTTCACCCGCACCGGGAGGCCGTCGACCTCGACCTCGGCCTCGTCCCGGGCCGCCGGCCACCGCTCGATCGTCATGCCCCTCACCCCGAGGCTGCCGGTCTCGGCCACCAGCACCGCCGCCAGCTGCTCGGCCAGGGCGGGATCGGCCAGGACGCTCACCGTGTGGGCGGGGCGGCCCTTCTTCATGAGGATGGGGGTGAGCCAGGCGTCGTGGGCCCCGCCGTCCATGAGGGCGGCGACGGCGTGGGCCAGCACCTCGCCGGTGGCGTCGTCGACGTTGACCTCCAGCAGCACCACCGGCTGCCCGGGGCGGGGGGTGGCCGCCTGCTCCTCGTCCGCCCCGTCGCCCAGGACCACCTGCACCACGTTGGGCAGCCCGTCGATGTCGCGGTCGCCGGCGCCGTAGCCGGTGGCGACCAGGGTCAGCTCGGGCAGGGGACCGTAGGCGGTGGCCATGGCCGCCAGCAGAGCGGCGCCGGTGGGGGTGGTGAGCTCGACGCTGACGTCCCGCCCGTAGGTGGGGGCGCCTCGCAGCAGCTCGAGCACGGCCGGCGCCGGGTTGGGGAGCATGCCGTGGGCGCTGCGGACCATGCCCAGCCCCGTCGCCACCGGGCTCGCCGTCACCCGGTCGACGCCGAGCACCTCGAGGGCGGCGCACGTGCCGACCACGTCGACGATGGCGTCGATGCCCCCCACCTCGTGGAAGTGGACCTGCTCGGGCGGGCGCCGGTGGAGCCGCCCCTCCACCTCGGCCAGGGCGGCGAAGGTGGCCTGAGCCCGGTCGCGCACCCGCGTCGGCAGGCGGGCCTCGTCGACCAGCCCCGAGATGTGGGCGTAGGTGCGCACGACGGCGGTGTCCTCGGCCCGCACATTGACCTTGGTGGCGGCAATGCCCCCCCGCAGCACGGGCTCGGCGTCGACCGACCAGCCCGTCATCGGCAGGCGCTCGAGCAGGGCGATCACCTCGGCCAGGTCGGCGCCGGCGTCGACCAGGCTGCCGAGGGCCATGTCGCCGGCGATCCCGGAGAAGCAGTGAAACCATGCCGTTCTCATTGGGCTGTTCTCATCGGGCAGTCGGCCTCATGCGGGGAGGAGGCGGACGACGGCGCAGGCGGCGCCGAACCCGTTGTCGATGCCGACGACGGTCAGCCCCGACGCGCACGAGGCCAGCATGGCCAGCAGGGCGGTGACGCCCTCCAGCGACGCCCCGTAGCCGACGCTGGTGGGGACGGCCACCACCGGCGCCGGCGTCATCCCGCCGACCAGGCTGGCCAGGGCTCCCTCCATGCCCGCCACGACCACCACCGCGTCGGCCGTCGCCAGCTCGTCGGCGCTGGCCAGCAGCCGGTGGACGCCCGCCACCCCCACGTCGGATACCAGCATGGGATCGAAGCCGTGGGCCCGCAGCGTGGCCACGCACTCGCCGGCCACCGGGAGGTCGGCGGTGCCCGCGGTGAGAACGAGCACCCGCCCCGGCCGGAGCAAGCGGGGCTGCCACACCAGCGTGGTGCCGGTGCGGACGGCTCCCGGGTTGGCCGCCATCGCCGCCTCCGCCTGGACGTCGTCGGTCCGGGTGAGGATCACCGGACTGCCACCTCCCGCCAGCAGCTCGTGGACGATGCCGGCGCACTGCTCGGGCGTCTTCCCGGGGGCGTACACCGCCTCGCCGAAACCCTGGCGGAGGGCCCGGTGGTGGTCGACCCGGGCGTAGCCCAGATCGGCGAACGGCAAGCCGCCGCAGCCGGCTGACGGCGTCGTCGGCCGAGAGCACGCCGGAGCGGACGTCGTCCAGCAATTGGCGCAGCGTCGGCTCGTCCACAGGGGCCATTATCGTCCGGACATGGCTCCCACGCCCCGAGTCGGCTTCCTCGGCCCCCACGGCACCTTCGGCGAGCAGGCGCTCCTCGGCCAGCCCGACCTGGCTGCCGGGGACCTGATGGCCTTCCCGTCGATGCCGGCCGTGCTCGACGCGGTGGCGGCGGACGTGGTCGACCTCGGCTTCGTCGCCATCGAGAACTCGATCGAGGGCACGGTCAACCAGGTGATGGACGCGCTCGTCTTCGCCCACGACCTCCTCATCCAGCGGGAGGTGGTGATGGCCATCAGCCAGAACCTGCTGGGTGCGCCGGGCATGACCCTCGACGACGTGCGTCAGGTGGTGTCGTTCCCCATCGCCATGGCCCAGTGCGGTGCGTTCTTCGCCAGCCAGCTGCCCCACGTCGAGGTGGTGGCGGCCAACTCCACCGCCGAGGCCGTCCGCCTGGTGGGTGAGTCGCATGCCGAGGGCACCGCCGCCCTGGGCTCGTCCCTGGCCGGCAAGCTCTACGGCCTGGAGGTCCTGGCGGCCGACGTCGAGGACCATCCCGAGAACTCCACCCGGTTCGTGGTGGTGGCGACGTCGGGCATCCCCGCTCCCACCGGCCACGACGTCACCAGCATCGTGTGCTTCCAGCGGGACAACCATCCGGGAAGCCTGCACGCCATCCTGGGCCAGTTCACGGCCCGCAACCTCAACCTGATCAAGCTGGAGTCCCGCCCCACCAAGAGCTCGCTGGGGGACTACTGCTTCATCATCGACCTCGAGGGCCACATCGACGACGAGGTCGTCGCCGACTGCCTCCGGGAGCTGCACGCCCAGCTGGCCGGCCTCAAGTTCCTCGGCTCCTATCCCAAGGCGGGCGACCAGGGCCCTGAGATCAGGCGCGACGCGGAGGCCTCGTGGCGGGCGGCCGACGAGTGGATGAAGGGGCTGCGGGCCCAGGTCCGCCGATAGAGGTGGCGGTAGGCTCGGGCGCCCGGGAGGGATGGCAGAGCGGCCGAATGCGAGGCTCTTGAACAGCCTTGGACGAGAGTCCCGTGGGTTCAAATCCCACTCCCTCCGCTCCCTTCGGCGCCGTCATGCGGGTGTCGCCCACCCGTAACACGCACCACACGGCCCGGATACCCGCCCGTCGAGGGCCGTCAGTAGCGTCATCGGTGTCGCCACCCGGCGTCGCCGACCAAGCGTTGTCCCAGCCCCTCTCCTGAGTCCATCGTCGTCGTCGGCGACCCGGGTGGCCCATCCGTCGTGGCACTGTCGAGGCCGTGAGAGCGGTGGTGCAGCGGGTCCTCGAGGCTCGGGTTCGGGTCGACGGGGAGGTCGTCGGGGAGATCGGGCCCGGACTGTGCGTGCTGCTCGGCGTCACCCACGACGACGCCGAGGAGAACGTACGGGCCATGGCCCGCAAGCTCTGGCACCTGCGGATCTTCGACGATGCCGACGGGGTGATGAACCTGTCGTTGGCCGACGCCGGTGGATCGGTGCTGGTGGTGAGCCAGTTCACGCTCTACGGCGACACCAGCCGGGGCCGCCGGCCGTCGTGGGTGGCGGCCGCGCCCGGTGCGGTGGCCGAGCCCATGGTCGAGGCCGTGGTCGCCGAGCTCCGACGGCTGGGGGCGAGGGTGGCGACGGGCCGGTTCGGCGCCCACATGCTGGTGGAGCTGGTCAACGACGGTCCCGTCACGCTCGTCCTGGACACGTGACGATCTCGGACGCGCCGGCTCCGGCGGGCGTGCGACACTCGTAACCACAGGAGAGGTGCCCGAGTGGCCGAAGGGGGTCGCCTGCTAAGCGATTAGGGGCTGATAAGGCTCCTCGGGGGTTCGAATCCCCCCCTCTCCGCCAGATCAGCGCCTCCACGGGCCAGGGGTAAGCTGGTCACACCGCGCTCGTAGCTCAACGGATAGAGCATCTGACTACGGATCAGAAGGTTGGGAGTTCGAATCTCTCCGGGCGCACCACAAAAGTCCAGGTCACAGCGTTTTGTGGCCTGTGGATTGTTCCCGGCGAGGGTGCCGTGAGAACATTTTGAGAACCAAAGCCTCGCTGCCTGGCTCGTAGGGCGGTTCTCACAGTGGTTCTCACAAGGGGGATCTGGCCCATGCCAGTGCGACCCGAGGGCGTGTACGCCGACGGAAAAGGTGGTTGGTACTTCAAGGCGACGCTCGGCCGCGACCCGCTGACGGGCCGCCGGTCGCAGGTCACCAAACGAGGCTTCCGGACGGCCGGTGAGGCGGGCCGGGCTCGCAAGGAGCTGCTCGCCGGGGTCGGCACCGTGGCCCGCCCGTCGTCGTCGGCGATGACGGTCAATGGACTGCTCGACCTGTACCTCGACGGCCTCGACGCCGACGGCCGGCTGTCGGTGAAGACCCGTTTCGACTATCGCAAGAACGCCGAGGTGTACGTCCGGCCGTTGCTGGGCGAGCGGCGGCTGCGGGACTTGACGCCGGAGGCGGTCCTGGAGTGGCAGCGGCGGCTGGCCAAGGCCGGCGGCTCGAAGAACGGCAAGCCGTTGGCGCCCAACACGATCCGCCTCGCCCGGGCGCCGCTGGCCGGCGCCTTCAAGATGGCGGTGAGGAACGGGCTGATGGTGGTGAACCCACTTGTCTCGACACCCCGGCCGACACGTTCCCGGTCTATCCCTCGCCACTGGAGCCCGGAGGAGGCGCGGACGTTTCTCGGCTTCATGGAGACCGACCGGACGTTCCCGATCTGGGCGTTCCTCATGAGCGCCGGTCTGCGGATCGGGGAGCTGGTCGCGCTGCGGTGGCCGAACGTCGACTTGGAGGCGCGCCTGGTGCGCGTCGTCGAGTTCTCGTCGACGATCGGCTACGAGGTCGTCGCCTCGTCCGGCAAGAGCCGCGACGCCGTCCGCACGATCGATCTCGACGATCAACTCGTGCGAATCCTGCGTGAGCAACGGAAGCGCCAAGCCGAGGAGCGGCTGGCGTCGGCCGACTACGTCGAGAGCGACCACGTGTTCACACGTGTCGATGGCGGTCCCTACCACCCCCAGTCCCTTTCACGGCAGCTCGCCGTGCTGTCGGTCGAGGCCAACCTGCCCCGGCTCACGGCCCATGGCCTGCGCCACACGAGCGCCACCCTGATGCTGGCCAACGGCGTCTCGCCCAAGGTCGCGGCCGAACGCCTGGGCCACGCCGACGCGACCCTCTTCACCAACCTCTACAGCCACGTCACGCCCACCATGCAGAGGGAGGCGGCTGACCGTCTTGGCAAGGCGCTGTTCTCGTAGATGGACCCGGCCAAGCTCTTGAAGCGTCTCGCCCGCGGCGACCTCGCCAACGTCAGCTTTCGCGACATGCAGGCGCTCGTCGAGGCCTTCGGCTTTCGGCTCGTCCGGGTCTCAGGGAGCCACCACCTCTACGCCCGGCCCGACGTGCGCGAGGTGCTCAACCTCCAGAATGTGAAGGGAGAGGCGAAGCCCTACCAGGTGCGGCAGTTCGTCAGAGTGGTCGAGCGGTACGGTTTGTCATTGGAGGAGCCGTGAGCGATTACCACATCAACGTCTTCTGGAGCGACGAGGACAAGGGCTACATCGCCGACATTCCCGACCTCGAGGGTTGCTCCGCGTTCGGCGAGACGCCTGAGCAGGCGCTGGCAGAGGTGGCACTGGCCAAAGCCGCCTGGCTCGAGGCGGCTCGCGACACGGGTCGATTGGTCCCCGAACCCCGCTACCGCCCGGCGCTCTACGCGGGCTGACATGGCGCCGACGGTCGAGCTCTGGGTGGACGACCACCAGGAGTACGAGCCTGGCATCGTCACCGGGAACCTGCGTCATGCGCGCCTGCCGCTCGACCCGCACCCCGGCGACTATCTCGTGGTCGGTGACGACGAGGTTCCGCCGGCACTGGCCCTGGTCGTGAGCCGGGACCCCGATGGCACCCTCGTCTTCGGATCTTGCCGGGAGAGCCTGCTGGGCACAGGGTTCCACACCCGCCGCGGTCCGCACCTCACCTGATCACAATTCGGACTTGATCCGGGCCTGATCCAGCCACTCCTCGATCTCCGCGGGGTCGAAGCGGAGTAGGTGGCCCCACTTGACGAACGGAATCCGGCGCTCAGCGACGAGGCGCCGGACGTGGCGCTGGTTGACGCCGAGGCGTTCGGCCACGGCGGCCAGGTCCAGCGGCAGACGGTCGGAAGAGGTGGTCGACATGGTGTGTCCTCCTGTGGCGGTATCACCTCAACTAGGCCGCTGAGCCCCGCCAGATCTCGCGGTGTGCCGCTCATCGGCTCAGACCCGGTGGCCGCCGGACCGGCAGTCGGCTGAGGTGCTCGGCCATCCGCCGGGCGGCGTCGTCGTCCGTCAAGGCCGGGAGGACCGGCTCCGGCGGAGCGACGCCGGCGGCTCGGTAGAGCCTGTCTCGGACGGCGTGGGCAGTACCGGCGTTGGGTGGCCGGGCGATGGCGGCGGCGAAGCACACCTCGGCGTCGGCGCTGCCGGTGCGGTCGACGATCAAGGCGACGTTGCGGCCCCGGCCTCGGGTCATGGCCACGTAGATGCCGGCCCGGGTGCTCGCCGGCTCGATCACACAGATGCCGTGATCGACGGTTGTCCCTTGGTTGCCATAGCCCGTGACGGCCCAGCCCAACTCGACGTGGCGGCCGACGTACGTCGCAGGGAGACACACCGACCCGCGCTCGCCGTCGGCCACGGTGAGCGCCCCGTCGGCCTCGACGGCCGTGACCGTCCACGTCTGGCGGTTGCGCACCGCGGTGCCACTGGCGGTGACGAGGCCGGGGTCGTTGCGTCGGGTGGCTACCTGGTCACCGACGAAGGCTCGCGTCCCGTCACCCAGGATGACTGATCGTCCGAGCTGACGGGGGTTGCGACGACGCTGAATCTCGATGTTGATCGTCCGGGCGGTACCGCGAGACGCGGTGGTGATCGCCACGGTGGCGCCGCCTGCGGCGCGCCGTTCGTACTGGCGGCTGACCCGGTCGGCGACAAGTGAGGGATGGACGGTGCGCAGCCGCTGGTGCTGGCCGTAGAGCGCGGCGGCGCCCGGGTCACCTTCGCGGAGCAACAAGCTGGCTCCCGCTTGCCAGGCCTCCGTGAAGCGGCGGACCTCCTCCAGGCTGTGAGTCGGAGCGATCGCGCACCAGTGGGCGAACATCCCGCCTCGGCCCACCGCCGGCAACTGGGCCGGGTCTCCGACGCACACCAGCCGCCATCCGTGAAGGTCGGCCAGGGCGACCAGGCGAGAGAGGTCGTCGGTCGACGCCATCCCGGCCTCGTCGAGGACCACGGTCGTCCCAGGGTGCAGCTGCCATTCGGGTCGGGCTCCCGCGGCGCGGCTGTGCTCGTAGAGCAGCTTGGCCAACGTGGTAGCCGGCAGGCCCGTCTCCCGGGCCAGCACGTCCGCCGCCTTTCCCGAGGGCGCCAGACCCACAACCGCTCGTCCCTGGTCGGCAAGGTCCGCGACGGCGGTCGACAGCATGGTCGTCTTGCCAGTGCCGGCTGGCCCCACGACCAGCACGAGGCGGCGATGGCCGGCGACAGCCCGGGCCGCCGCTGCCTGCGCCTCGTCACCTGGGGCCAGCGCCGGACGGGGGCCGATGTTGGCCCGAGCCCAGCGAAGCAGTTGCGCCTCCTGGTCCAGCACCGCGGGCGTGCTGAGCCTGCGGTCCACCACGTGCTCGGTGAGCGGCCGGCCATCGGCCCGGCGAGCCCCGTCCGCCCTCGACACCGGATGGAGCTCGACGCATCGCTCGGCAGCCCGCTCGGCCAGCTCGTCGACGATCCGCACCAAGTCGGCGGCGGATGCGGCCACCCCGCTCGGGAGCCGTGCAGCGATCTCACGCGCCAGGTCGGCCCGCAGCCAAGCTGACGACGACGATGAGACGGCATCCAGGGCAGCGGCGATCAACGCCTCGTCGTCTGGGATCGCATGGCCGACCGGCCGTGAGCCGTGAGGCAGGGTCAGGTCGTCGAGCCCGGCCTCCTGCGCCCGGGCCTGCCACGCCGCTCGCAGCTCGTCGGCCGGCATCGGCTCGGACTTGCCCGGTCGGCTGTCGAGCACCGCCCTGCGCTCGAGGCGGTAGCGGGTGCGGGGGTCGGGCTCAGCGCCATCGTGGTCGTCCACCCATACGGCCAACAGCTCGGCCAGCCTCGCGTCGACCTGGACGTGGCGCTGGGAGAACAAGGTGAGTAGCTCGGCCTGTACCCCATCGACATCGGCGTGGCCTTCGCTGACCGGGCCCCATGACACCCCAAGACGAGCCGATAGCTCCGAGCGCACGGCGGCCGTGTAGATCCATCCGATGGAGCGCTGCTGCTGTTTGAGGAACCGGGCGTCGAGCGATAGCCACTTGCCGGCCGGGTCCTGGACCTTGGCCCAGATCAAGGCGTGGGTGTGCAGCTGGGGGTCGACGTCGCGGCTCGTGTGCTGGCGGAACAGCGCCACTGCCAGACCTCTGGTGTCGACCTGGTGGACCCCGTTGGTGCCCCGGCGGGTGACGCCCCCGTGCTGCTCGAACCAGTCGAGTGCGGCGACGACGGCCGCGTCGTGGGCGGCGAGGACCTCTGCCCGCACCCAGGCGTCGGAGCTCACTCCCCAGAGAACTGAGACGCTCTTGGGAGCAGAGAAGGTGGCGTCGAATGCCCGGGCCGACTCGCCTCCGAAGCCCCTACCGAGCCTGCCACCTTGTCCGGGATGGCTGGCGTCGAGCATCGCCTCCAGCTGCTCCGACCTGACGTTGCCCGACAGCCCGACTGCGGGACGTCCCCGGCCCCACCACTGTCCCGGCGGTTCGTTCGGGTCGAGGTAGTAGTCGATCGGCCCCCGGATCCGCCCATCCCGCCTGAGCTGGTCCTCGGCCAGACCGGCGTAGTAGCCCACCAGCCCCGCCACGCCTGCACCGCTGGCCTTGAGGGTGGTAGCCCGCATCATGGCCGCCATCCCGCGGGACGCAATGCACTCGTCTGTTCGCTATTGGGGTCGATGTACTACTAGGCCGATGAGCCGGTAGGAATCTCGCGTCGAAAGCGAATTTCCTGTGAGGGTGGACGATCGAGGGAATGCCAGACCTCGTCCCGTGGCTACGTCGGTGCCGATCGAGAACGACGTTGGAGCGCCCCCGTCCGGTTGGTTGCCGACGTTGGGCTGCCCTTCTGGTTGGACGTGGCCGTTGCGTGACGGTGTGACGGCGGCCGAGCGGGCACTGGCGCGCCTGCTGTCCGGCGACCTCGGTGCGGCCTTGTGGGAAGCGGCTGGCCCCGAAGCCGAGAGAGCGGTTCGGAAGCGGCCGGACGGCGAGCCCGGCACCGAGCAGACGGAGGGGACACCGAGGCGCTCCGCACCGTCCTCGCCCGGGCGGCAGCCCTCTCCTACAACAGAGGCTGGCCGAGGTGATCGCCAGCCTGGACGAACTGGAGGAGATTCAGGCCGACGAGCTGATTGCCGAGTGCCCCCGGACGACGAGTAAGGAAACTCCACTGATGGCGTAGCCTCCGCAGAGAGGGGAGCAGTGTTGCGGAGACTGACGACGGCGATGGCGGCGGTGGCGGCGGTTGTGGTCCTAGCGGCCTGCGGAAGCGGCGATCCGCCAACCCCAGCGACCTCCGCAACCAGTACCGGACCGGCCCAACCCACGGAACCCATCCCCGACAGCGAGGGGCGGGCGACTCTGCCGGTGCCCAGCGGATCAGACAATCCTGCCAAGGCGTGGCTGGTGCCTGATGCCGCTGGCAACACCGACTGGGTATCGGCGGTGGATGCCGGGTATCTCGCCGCTGTCCGACCGGTCGTCCCGTACGTCGACCCGGAGGGTGTCGAGGGGACAATCTCGAACTCGACGCTCATAGCCATCGGCTGGAAGGCGTGTAATCCTGCGACCAGCTACGAGGCCGGAGGAAAGCAGGTGGAGGAGCCGCAGGCCGAGGCGATCCACCGCGCTGCGCTCCAGGCGTATTGCTAGCCGCGGGCAGCTCACAACGAGAAGCCTCCGACGTGTGAGAGGCCGACTGGGTCGGGCATGGGTCCGGTACCGAGGACTGCCGAGGTGGGCGCAGATTCCCATCGGCGTCGTTGTTGGGTTCTTTGTTCTCGCGTTCGCAATGGCCCCGTTCACCAGTGTCGAAGAGCGGCAACCGGCGAGGACAGCGTCGGTTCCTGATCCGACGACCGCGCCACTCGCTGCGGCCACGACCACCGCGAGGTCTCGCTACTACCAGCCGGGAATGACACGGCAGTGACGAAAGTCACCGACGGCGACAGCCTCGTTGTCAGCGACGGCACCCGCATTCGCCTCATCGGGATCGACACCCCAGAGGTGGAGAGCGACGATTGCTACTCCTCGGAGGCGACGACCCACCTAACGGAGTTGGTCGGCCCCGGAACCAGGGTGAGGCTTGTCTACGACGCCGGGCGCCTGGACCGGTACGGCCGGACGCTGGCCTACGTCTACCGCCTGCCGGACGGTCTGTTTGTGAATCTCGACCTGGCCAGCAATGGCTTCGCCCAGCAACTCACGGTCCCGCCCAACGTGCGCCACGCCGAGGCCTTTGGTCAGGCCGTCACCGAGGCCCGAGATGCCAATCGTGGGCTGTGGTCGGGGTGTGAGGCGGACACAACGCTGACGACCGCCCCCCAAGCGATCCGGGGGGTGGTGGGCATCCCGCCTGAGACTTCACCGCCTGAGACTTCACCGCCTGAGACGTCACCTCCGGGACCCCGGCAAGGGGTGACCCCCGGCGCCTTCTGCTCTCCGGCCGGGGCGACCGGCGTGACTTCGGCCGGAACCGCCATGGTCTGCACAACTACGGAGACGGATTCTCGGAATCGGTGGCGAGCGGCGTAGGCATAGAGCCTTCGAGCCTGCCGCCGTCGCTTTCTCCGGCTGGGCCGATAGAAACCGGTCGGTCGGCCGCCAACTGCTTCTCCATTCGGTCGAGCCGTCGCAGCACTTCGGCGAGCTGTTCGGCCATCGGGTCGGCCGCTTGTTCCTCCTCGATGAAGAAGGTCGCGATGTTGGCTGTGAGGACGCCGAAAAGGGCGATCCCCGCCACCATCAGTGCCGCAGCAATCCCCCGGCCCGCCGGTGTCACGGGCACGGCGTCTCCGTACCCGACAGTCGTGACCGTCGTCACGGCCCACCAGAGCGCATCACCGAACGAGTCGATGCTGCCTCCACCATCGCCCTCGACGACGAGCACAAGCGCGGCGGCCCCGACCACTGCAACGCCGGTGATGAGAATGGCGTAGTGGAGCTTGTGCCGAACCAACAACCGCTGACCCAGTTGGCCCGACTTGCTCAGAGCACCGACGAGGCGCCCCAGCCGGAGCATCCGGAGCGCCCGCGCCGACCGAACGATCCGAAGGGGCCGGAGGAACGGGAGAGCGATGAGGAGCAGGCTCGGCCACTCCCGCCGGACGAAGCGCCAGCGCTTGTCGGTGAGCACCAGCCGGACGACGTACTCGAAGGCGAAGGCCGCCCAGATGAACCAGTCCAAAGCGAGGAACGACGCCTGACTCCGCTCGGCAGGTCGACCAGCAGCGGTAGGACCAGGAGCGGCACCATGGCGAGCGCCAATATCAGGAGGGGAAGCTCGACCGCGTGCTCGAAGCGCTCGAGAGCGGACTGGGGGAGGGCCTCCTGCGCGTCGGTGATGGTGGCCGACTGACTACTGGCTCAAGAGCTTCGCCTTGGCTGCGGCGAACTCGGCGTCGTTCAGAGCGCCAGCGTTGTGAAGTCCAGCAAGCTCGGCGAGCTGCTTGGTCAGGCTGGCACTGCCGCTGCGCGATGCGGGCTTCGGCGCTGAAGCCTTCTCCTCGGCGATAGCAGATGTGAGCGTGCCGCCAACATCCGACAACTGCCGGATGACCTCGTCAATACGCAGCTTCAACTCTCTGTACGGAGCCAGTGCCCGGGCCTTGTCCGCTGTGATCGAGCGCTTGCTGTCCGCACGGACTCGTCCAGCCAACTTTCGGCCACCAAGCATCTGCAGTCCGAGGTGATTCTTTGACGAAGCTTCCGCCGATGCCTCCTGATACGACGCCTGCAGCTGCTTCTCCGTCAGCGTCACCCGCTGCTTGAGAGCCTTCAGTTCCCGCAGTGCTTCCGCGTGCACGCGCTTGGCCGCCTGAAGCTCCCCAACGTCATCGAAAACTCGATTGTCACCCATGGCCCGCTCGGCGTCGGCGTTGTACTTGTCAACGATCCGGCCCATCTCGGTCAGGTAGGTGCTGGCTTCCATCGGATTGCTCCTCGCCGTGCCGCTGGTTGCACGACTGTACCGAAACAGCCATCTGTTCCCTGAGCACGCTCGACGTCAGGAACCTGTCCCCGGTCGTACGACACCCGAGCTACCCGCCCCGCCAGGCCCCTCACTTTCGAACACCCGGTGCCGTTTTGTTTGCGTCACCGGCACAGTGGTCCGGTGTGGTTCACTTGGGCAGAACAGGGCACCGAGCGAAAGATTCCTCGAGCGGCTGCCACGGGCATCTAACTCCTGGGCCGGTTCCGTGAGAACCACCGTGAGAACCAAACGGCCGCGAAAACCTGAAACGGACGGTCAACCACGGTCAACCGCGGGTTCTACGCCGACCCGCGAAAGGCCCAGCTCAGAGGCCATAAATGGCGCTTGTGGACAGCCCTGGCGACCTGTGGATAACCCCTCGGTGCGAACTACGGATCAGAAGGTTGGGAGTTCGAATCTCTCCGGGCGCACCTTCGAGCAACGATTCCCGCGAATGGCTGTCGGTCCGCCTCGCCGCTGCCCATCTTCGGCCCGGGGCCTTGAGGGGACTCCCGCCTACCATGAATCCGATGGCTTTTGAACGCATCGCCGTCGACCCCGATCGCATGGGAGGGTTGCCCTGCATCCGGGACCTGCGTGTGACGGTGAGTATGGTCCTTGGCCAGCTCGCCGCCGGCCGTACCATCGAGCAGGTCCTCGAGGACTACCCGTACCTTGAGCGCGCCGACGTCCTCGCTGCCCTGGAGTTCGCCGCCGCCGTCGTCAACGAGCGCGAGGCGCACGTCACCCGACCTGCGTGAGGCTTCCTGCTTGTCGTCACCCTGTCACCCCGAAGGGTTCACACGGCAACCCGCTGCGACATCACCGATGTGGCCGCCTCGACCTGCCCTCGCTCCGGGGACTCGGTGATCCTCGTGGGTTGCTGGCGCCTCGGGGGCCAACTTAGTCAAGGTTATGCTATAACCTTGACTAACGACCGACTTGCTGCAGGATCTGTTCAGGCCGAGCATTGATGGAGGTTGGTCAAGGTTTCGGGACAACCTTGAGGTAGGAGGTGTGGGTGGCCAAAGTTACGCGGCAGCATTGGCAGGGCGATTTCGCCAGCGGGCTCTCTCGCAGGGATCGAAGGCCTTGTGAGTACGACGCCTACCTTCCTGATCACCTCGGTGGTCGGCCGGTCTACCTGGAAGGCGTCGTCGCGGCTGACGTCGCGGATGCCGAAGCGGAGATTCGGCGCCTCAACGACGGAGCGAACGCCCTTGCTGACACTGAAGCGCTTGCCCGGCTGCTTCTGCGAGCTGAGGCGGTCGCCTCGTCGAGGATCGAAGGCCTTGAGGTTGGCGGCGGACGCCTGCTGCGCGCCGAGGTGGCGACCGACATGGGCGACGACGCGCGGGACGTGACCGCTACCGAGGTTCTCGGGAACATCGAAGCGATGCGATGGGCGACCGACACCCTCGCCGCGGCACCGACCATTGACGTGAACGGCATCTGCGAGATTCACCGCCGTCTGCTGACGGGCACGCAACACGAGCGCATCGCCGGCATCATCCGGGCCGAGCAGAACTGGATCGGCGGAAGCGGCTACAACCCGTGTTCCGCCGCCTTCGTCCCTCCTCCGCCGGAAGTGGTGGGCGACCTGCTCCGCGATCTCTGCGAGTTCATCAGTGGCGACGATCTGCCGGCGGTCGTCCAAGCCGCATTGGTGCACGCCCAGTTCGAGACCATCCACCCCTTTGCCGATGGAAACGGTCGGACGGGCCGCGCCCTGATCCACGTCGTGCTTCGACGGCGTGGCCTGGTCGACCGGGCCGCTCCGCCGATCTCATTGATCCTTGCAACGGAGGCGGCGCAGTACGTCGCGGGGTTGACGGCGTACCGGTACCTCGGCCCCCCGGACTCTGAGGACGCTGTCCGTGGGCTTAACCGTTGGATTGCGACTTTTGCGTCCGCAGCTCGACGAGCGGCTAGCGAAGCCATCGCCTTCGAGCAGCGGATCGCCGAGATCCAGGGGGGTTGGCGTTCGGCACTCGGGAAGGTGCGGGCCAACTCGGCTGCTGACCTCCTCGTCGCTTCGCTGCCGGGGTCCCCTGTCGTGACGGTCGCTAGTGCCGCGACGTTGATCGGCCGCTCAACCCAAGCGACCAACGAGGCGTTCAGATCACTCGTCGAGGCCGGGGTTCTGCAGCAAATCAACCTTGGGAAGAACCGGAACCGGGCCTACGAGGCACTCGCCGTGATCGACGCGTTTACGGCGTTCGAACGCGGGCTCGCCAGCCTGACTGGCGACACGAGGTCTGCGCCGCCGGTTCGAACAGTCCCAGCGCGTCCTGAGCGCGAGCCTCCTCGCTAGAGTCAACAGTCACCTCGAGCGGCGTTCGTTTCTGGACGAAAGCGACCTGCCAGGTCGTTTTCGCTCCACAAAGCGTCCGAGCACTCGGCTCAGATAGCCCGCATGCGGTTGTTCCTCGGGTTGTGTTCGACCTCGGCCAGGCCCAGGCGCTCGAGGACGGGGGGGACGTAGTTGGCGAACCGTCCCCGGTAGCCCTTCCTCAGGCCGTACCAGCCGCCGACGGGGTTGGCATCGGACCGGGCCCAGGCCTCGACGGTGCCCTCGGCGACCGGCTTCTGCTCGTCGGTGCTCCCCAGCGGCATCCAGTCACCGTGTTCGGTGAGCATCTCGTGCAAGTCGGTGATGCAGCGCAGGGCGTAGCGGAGCTCGGTCTTGCCGCTCTGCACCACGAGCGCGGGCGGGTCGAGCGCTCTCGTCGCGGTAGGCCGTGAACTCGGACTGACCGGGCGGGGTGGTGAGCACCCAGGGTGCGTCCTTGGTTCCTTCTCCCGCAGGCTCGCTCATGGTCCGGCTCCTTCGTCGAGGGCGGCCGTCACTCTACGACCGGCCCTCGTGCAGCAGGGCGACGGTCTTGGTGATGCGTCGCTGCCTGGTCTCGGCGGTCTTGGCGTCGTCGATCGGGATCACGAGCCGCCGCTTGTTGCTGTAGGACAACCCGTCGAAGTGCCGCCTGGCTTCGGCGTCAGCCTCGAGCGCTTCGGCCAGGTCGGGTGGGACGACGACCTGTCGGGGCTCGGTGTCGAGCTCGATGTCGACGTGAACCTCGTCGCCGGCGCTCACCCCGGCCGCCTGGCGGTCGGCGGCGCTGACCCCGAGCATGAACTCCCCGCCCATGACCGCGACCGAGCTGCGGTAGGTGTGGCCGTTGATCGTGACCCGGACTGGCGGCCGCTTGCCCGCCGCCAGGTACTTGACGACATCGTCCGACACCCGCATACCGGTGGCGGACTTGCCGCCCAGCTGGAGCGTGGCTCGAAATCTCATCGGCGGTCCTCCCGGGTCATCCCTTTGAGAGAGAGAGACGCCCGGTGCGCGACGGACTCATCGGTCGGACTGGAGAATGCGCCGCCCGGTACGCCTCCCACACGTCGGGCCGGAGCCGGCCCCTGTCGCTGACCGGCAACCCGGCGGCGGCGGCCCAGGCCCGGACGGCAGCCGTCGTCGGCGGGGCGGGCACCAGGTCGCCGGCCGGCCGCAGGTCGGCGGCGAAGAGGTCGGCGGCCGGGTGCGAGGCCAGCTCGAGGCTGGCCGCGCCCAGGAACCGGTAGGCCCACTCCTGGGCCAGCGGCCGGGTCTCGCAGAACACGATGGGCACCGTCGGAAACCGGACCTGGGCCTCGGCCAGGCCGTCGGCGACGACCGCTGGCCTGATCCGCTCCAGCCGGAAGACGGCCGAGTACCGGTCCTCGACCACGACCGCGGCCCGGGGGAGGGAGGCCAGGTCGGCGAGGGCGTACCGCAGCTTTCCGCTGGTCAGGGACGCGACCAGGTCGGCGAGGGTCTTGCGTTCGACGGCGGCCACGACCCGTCCGTCGACCTCGACCGCGTAGTCGCCGGCGGGAAGAGCCCGTCGCACCGTCTGCGCCTGTTGTTGGGAGAACCGCCACGGATAGCGCTCGTAGCTGTCGACGATGATGGTCAGGGGGCCGGCCGCGCTCCGGCTCCTCGGCAGCCCGACGTTGGGCCGGGCCTGCCGGGAGGTGCGGGGGGTCTGCCAGAAGATCGCCTCCCGGCCGCCCCGGATCCGGGTGAAGACGATCTGCGACCGGTTCTCGCGCCGCCGGTCGAGCACCAGGTCGATGGCCGCGCCCCGCCGCACGCACGAACGCACCGGCACTCGCTCGACCACCTCGACCTGGTCGGGCCACGACGTCTCCGCGTGGCAGAAGACCTTGGCCGTGCGGGGCCAGGAGTCCGCCGCCTTGAGCACCACGCCGCCGGGGCCGACGGGCAGGCGGATGAGGAAGGGTAGGGAGGACTCGGGGTCGGGGTTCCTCGCGACCACGAACTCCTCCACGTCCCCAGTCTGGTCCCCGCGCGGCGGCAGGAGGGGGACGGACGTCGAAATCGCGACCCCTTAACGTGAGGTCGGACGTACAATCGACGTCGGAGCCACTGCTCGAAACCACGGCCTGACTCCACCTCGACGGTGAGGGGATGGGCCGCGTGAGCCGATTCTTTCCGAGCAGCTGATGTGCTTCTCGCCCCAGGCGGACGTCCTGGCCGGCGTCGTCGTCGGCGCCATCGGTCTCGACGGCATCCGCCACGTGAAGCGGCCGGCGGAGTTCTGGCTGGCGTCCCTCCCGGTGGTCCTCGCCGCCCACCAACTCGTCGAAGCGGTCGTGTGGCTGGGTCTCCAGGGCCACGTGTCAGAGGACGCCTGGCGAACCGCGCTCGGGGTCTATCTCACGATCGCCTTCGGCGTGCTGCCGGTGCTGGTACCGGTGGCGGTGCGGTGCCCTCGAGCCGCCCGAGAGACGTCGGCGCCTGGCCTGGTTCACCCTCATCGGGGCGGGTGTGTCGGTGTCGCTGATGTACGCCGTGGTGCGAGGGCCCATCGACGCCCACGTCCGGAGCCTGCACGTGGAGTACTCCGTCGCCCTGTGGCACGGCGGCCTCCTCGTCGCGCTCTACGTAGTTGCCACGTGCGGCCCGCTGCTCGTCTCGAGCCTTCGTCGGGTGCGGTGGTACGGGCTCGCCAACCTGGCCGTCGCCGGAGGCCTGGCCTGGCTCAGCCAGACGGCCTTCATCTCACTCTGGTGCCTGTGGGCGGCGCTCACGAGCGTCGCCATCGGCATCCACCTGCGCCTTTCCGAGTCCGAACACCCGGCGCCGGTCGGTCGCCGACACCGCTCAGCGCACGTCGGCCCCTCCTGACGAGGCCCACCGGGGAAAGGGCCGGTCAGGCGGAAGCGGTGGCCTGGATCTCCTGGAGGAGTCCGACCACCAGGTCGCGCATGGAGAACACGCCGACCAGGGCGCCGGCGTCGTCGACCACCACCAGGTGGCGGAACCCCCGGTCGCGCATGATCTGGGCCGCTTCCCGCACCGACATCGTCGCCGGCGCCGTCAGCAGTCGCCGCGACAGGTAGTCGGCAACGTTCCGCGTCGAGCCGTCGGTGCCCTGGGCGTAGGCCCGCATCACGTCGCGGTCGGTCACGATGCCCACCGGCTTGCGGTCGACCAGCACCACCGCCGAGCCCACGCCCCGTTCGACCATCCCGACGGCGGCATCCCGAAGGCTGTCGTCCTCCTTGACAGTCAGGACTGCCCGTGTCGTCAGCGGTCCGATCTCCATGCGGTCTCCTCGCAGCTTCGTCCCCCCGAGCGTAGCGCCCCGAGCGGCAGGACTTTGTGAACGTGAACACATTCACAACGAGGCGGTACACTTCTGCTATGACGCTCGTCCACCGGGTGCTGTACCCGAGCCCGATCATGTCCCTCGAGGAGTACCTCACCCGGGGAGGTGGCACCGGGATCGAGGCGGCCAGGACCATGACGCCGGCGGCGATCATCGAAAGGGTTCTTGCCTCCGGCCTGCGGGGCCGGGGCGGGGCCGGCTTCCCCACCGGGCGCAAGTGGGAGACGGTGGCCGCCAACCACTCGCCCACCGCCCCGTCCACGGTCATCGTCAACGCCGCCGAGGGCGAGCCGGGCACGTTCAAGGACCGCACCATCCTGCGCCGCAACCCCTACGTGGTGCTCGAGGGCGCCCTCATCGCGGCCCGGGCGGTGGGCGCCGACCTGGTGGTGATCGCCACCAAGGAGGCGTTCGAGGGCGAGATCGACCGGGTGCGGGAGGCCATCGACGACGTCGAGGTCGCCGGTTGGAACGAGGGCGTGGAGCTGGTCGTCTTCGAGGGCCCCGACGAGTACCTCTACGGGGAGGAGAGCGCCCTGCTGGAGACCATCGACGGCCGCTGGCCCTTCCCCCGCATCGTCCCCACCTTCCGCCGGGGCCTGCGCCGGGGCCCTCTTCCCGACGATGCCCCCAGCGAGCCGGCCCTGGTCAACAACGTCGAGACGCTGGCCAACGTGGCCCGCATCGTCGGCCGGGGGCCGGACTGGTTCCGCACCATGGGCACCAAGGAGTCGCCCGGCACCATCGTCTGCACCGTCACCGGGCGCACCCAGCGCCATGGCGTGGGCGAGGTGCAGATGGGGACCCCCTTGCGGGAGGTCATCGAGCTGATCGGGGGCGGGCCCCGGCCGGGGCGCACGATCAAGGCCGTGCTGTCGGGGGTGGCCAACGGGATCATCACCGCCGACGGCCTCGACACGCCGGTGAACTACGAGAGCCTGGTCGCCATCGGCAGCGGCCTCGGGTCGGCCGGCTTCATCGTGTTCGACGACGAGACCGACATGACCGCGGTGGCCGCGGGCGTGGCCCGCTTCCTGGCGGTGGAGTCCTGCGGGCAGTGCTCGCCCTGCAAGCTCGACGGCATCACCCTGTCGAAGTCGCTGGCCCGGCTGGCGTCCGAGGAGGGCCGCAAGCACGACTACGACGTGGTCCGTCACCGGCTGACCACGGTCGCCGACCGGTCGCGCTGCTTCCTCGCCACTCAGCAGCAGGTGGTGCTGGGCAGCATCATCAAGCACTTCCCCGAGGAGTTCGCGGCTCACGCCGCCCTCAAGCTGCCGCCGTGCGAGCCTGAGCTCATCGCCGAGCTGGTGGACATCAATGGCGGCGTGGCCATCCTCGACGAGCGCCATCGTCAGAAGCAGATGGACTGGAGCTACAACAAGTGGGACTCGGGAACGGTGCCCGTCGAGTTCTACCAGGCGGTCTCGCCGCCGTGGCTGGCTGGCGCCCACTACGAGCCGGTCGTCCTCCGCACCGCCGGGTAGTCCGCCCGGGCACGGTCACCCGGCGGCCGGCCCCCGGCCGAGGTAGGCGCCCGCCCGGGAGTGGTGGAGAACACCGTTGCGGCGCCCGCCCCCAGCGCCGGGCGCCGCAACGGCGATCTAGCCGAGCACCAGTTCGACTGGTCGATGAAGCGACCTGCCCGGCGTCGTCGGGCGCCTCCCAGCCGTCACTCCACCTGGCCCGGCATACCCGGCGGACGCAGGTCGGGAAACCGCCTCGCCTACGGCTTGGCGACCGGTGATGTGGCGGCCGTGGGCGGCAGAAGGACGCCGGGATTGAGGATGGCGTCGGGGTCGAGGGCCCGCTTGAGGGCACGGAAGGCGTCGATTTCGGACGGGCTGCGGTTCAGGTGGAGCCACGCCCGCTTGGCCGCGCCGATCCCGTGCTCGGCGCTGATGCTGCCGCCCAGACGAGCGACGACGCGCAGCACCGCATCGTCCACCCGGTCGTCGGCCGCGTCGATGCCGGTCACGTTCACGTGGACGTTCCCGTCGGCGGCATGGCCCCACATCCAGGTCCGGGCGCCGGCGTCGACACCGGCCACCACCGCCGGCACCTCGTCGACGAACGCTGCCAGTCGATCGGCCGGGAGGGAGACGTCGAGCTTGTGGGGCGGTCCGAGAGTGTTGATCACCGCGCTGTGGTCCTCCCGGTAGCGCCAGAGGGCGGCGGCGGACACCGCATCGTCGGCCACGACGATCTCGGAGACCGCGGCCAGGCTGTCGATCCCGGCGGCCAGCTCGGCGGCCGGGCTCGATTGACCGGCGGCCTCGACCAGCAGGTAGGCGGCGTGGGGCGAGCCGGTCGGCGGGGGTCGGCCGGTCACCCGGCACACCAGGTCGATCCCGGCGGCCAGCATCAGCTCGGCCGCGTCGAGGGACGGGACGTGGCGGCGGAGGTCGAGAGCGGCGACGAGGGCGGGGTCGACGGTGTCGAAGGCGAGCAGGGCCGTCGCCCGTTCGGTGGCCGCCGGAACCAGCCGTAGGCGAGCTGCGGTGACGATCCCGAGGGTCCCCTCGCTGCCGCAGAGGAGGGAGGGCAGGTGGTAGCCGGTGTTGTCCTTGACCAGCCCGTCCAGGTGGGACACGACGGAACCGTCGCCGAGCACCGCCTCTATGCCCAGCACCTGGGCCCGAGTGTCGCCGTGGCGAAGCACCCGCAGGCCACCGGCGTTGGTGGCGATGGTCCCCCCGATGGTGGCCCGGTCACGGCTGGCGAAGTCCACGCCGTAGGCCCAGCTGGCGGCCTGGGCCGCCCCGTGGAGTGCAGCCAGGGTGACTCCCGCGGCCACCGTCACCTGGCCCGAACCGTCCGCCACCGGGCCGACCTGGTCGAGACCCCGCAGGCTGAGGACCACCTCGCCCGCGAGGGGGACCGATCCTCCGACCAGGCCGGTGTTCCCGCCTTGCAGCGTGAGGGCGAGGTGGTGGCGCCGGCAGACCGCGACCACCGCGGCCACCTGCTCGACCGTCGCCGGGCGGACGACCGCGGGCGTGGCGCCTCGGAACCGGCCCGACCAGTCGACGCAGAAGGGAGCGGTGTCGTCGGGAGCGGTGAGCACGCGGTCCGGTCCCATGGCGTCGACGAGGTCGGCCAGCACGGGCCCGGCCAGCACCGGGTGGGGGCGGGACACGCTTCGATCGTGGCACGCCATGCGTGGTGTGGCCCGAGCCGCGATCATTGTCCGTTCTCGGACGCCCCATGTCGTGGAGGTGCGTGATGTTGTACCGCGATCGGCTCCCCCAACTCGACGGCGACGTCTTCCTCACCGACAGCGGCTTGGAGACGGTGCTCATCTTCCTGGAGGGCGTGGACCTGCCGTTGTTCGCCGCGTTCGCCCTGCTCGACTCGGAGGAGGGCGCCGAGCGCCTGCGCCGGTACTTCCTGCGTCACACGGCCATCGCCGCCGGGGCCGGGGTGGGCTTCGTGGGTGAGTCGGCCACGTGGCGGGCCAACCCCGACTGGGCGGCCAGGCTGGGCTACGACACCGCCGCCCTCGACCGGCTGAACCGGCGGGCGATCGACCTGCTGGCCGACCTCCGGGCCGACTACGAGCGGGAGGCGGGGGCGCCGTTCGTGATCAGCGGCTGTGTCGGGCCGCGGGGCGACGGCTACAGCCCGGAGGCGCTCATGACGCCCGACGAGGCCGAGCGCTACCACGCCGAGCAGATCGGGACGTTCGCCGGGACCGCGGCCGACCTGGTGACAGCTGTCACCATGACCCACACCGGCGAGGCCATCGGGGTGGTCCGCGCCGCCCAGGCGGTCGGCATGCCGGTGGTGATCTCGTTCACCGTCGAGACCGACGGCCGCCTTCCGTCGGGCCAAACGCTGGGTGAGGCGGTGGCCGAGGTCGACGACGCCACCGGCGGGGGGCCGGCGTACTACATGGTCAACTGCGCCCACCCGAGCCACTTCGAGGACGACCTGGCCGTCGAGGAGCCCTGGGTGCAGCGGATCCGGGGGATGCGGGCCAACGCCTCCCGCCGCAGCCACGCCGAGCTGGACGAGGCCGAGGACCTCGACGACGGTGACCCCGACGAGCTGGGCGCGCGACTACGCCCGGCTGCGGAGAGCCCATCCGCAACTCACTGTGCTCGGCGGGTGCTGCGGCACCGACGACCGCCACGTCGCCGCCATCTGCTCGGCGTGCCTGGTGCCGTGATCCGTCGCTCCGCCTGACCTCATCGTCGTGGACCTGGTCGTCGGTGTCGACATGGCCACGGCCGACGTGCGGGCGCTGGCCGCCGATGCCCACGGACAAGTGCGCGCCGAGGCCCACCGTCCGCTGCCGGCGCCCACGTCGCCCCGGCCGGGGTGGTCGGAGCAGGACCCACGCTCGTGGTGGCCGGCGGTGGCGGGGGTCCTCCGGGAGGTCACCGACGAGCTGGTATCGGAGGACGGCAACCCGAGGGTGGTGGCGGTGTGCGTGTGCGCCACGTCGGGGACGGTCGTCGGGCTCGACCGCGGCGGGGAGCCGATCGGGCCGGCGCTCACCTACGCCGACCAGCGGGCGGTCGACGAGGCCGACGTGGCCCAGACCGCGGCCGAGGCGCGGTGGGCCGGCCTCGGGCTGCGCATGCAGCCGTCGTTCGGACTGCCCAAGTGGGCTTGGCTCCTGTCGGGGTCGGCCGGCGGCGGCTCGGCGATTGCGGGCCTGGCCCACGCTTCCGACGTCGTGGTGCGGCGGCTGGTGGGAGCCGGAGGTGGGCCTGTCCCTACCGACTGGAGCCACGCCCTCAAGAGCGGCTACGACCTGGTCCGCCAGGAATGGGCGGGGGAGGCCATGGCCGCGCTCGACATCCCCTCGGGGCTGCTCCCTGAGGTGCGGCGGCCGACGGAACTGGCGGGCGTGGTGTGCTCGGACGCGGCTGCGGCGACCGGTCTGCCGGCGGGGTGCGAGGTGCGGCTGGGGATGACCGACGCCTGCGCCGCCCAGCTGGCGGCGGGGGCCGGTGAGCCGGGCCGGTTCGTGTCCGTCCTGGGTTCGACCCTCGTCCTCAAGGGAGCCAGTCGGGAGCTGGTGGTCGACCCGACGGGGGCGGTGTACAGCCACCGCCATCCGGACGGGTGGTGGCTTCCGGGTGGCGGCGTCCAGCACCGGCGCCCAGGTCCTGGCGGCCTGGTTCCCGGGCCGCGACCCGGCTGCGCTCGACGATCTCGCGGCCCGCAACGGCCCGTGCGGGTGCGTGGCCTACCCGCTGGTCGGACGGGGCGAGCGTTTCCCCTTCGCCGTGTCGGACGCCGAGGGTTTCGTGGTCGGCGAGCCCTCTGACGAGTCGGATCGGGTGCGGGCCGCCTTGGAGGGCGTTGCCTTCGTGGAACGGCTGGCCTACGAACGGCTGGCGACTCTCGGCGCTGCTGTCCGACCGCCTGTCGTGGTGGTAGGTGGTGGAAGCGGCAGCGCGGTGTGGAACCGCATCCGGGCGACCGTCCTCGGCTGGCCGGTGCTGGCCGTGCCTGGGGCCACCACGGCGCGGGGCGCGTGCATCCTGGCCGCCGCCGGCACCCTTCATCCCGACCTGGCGGCCGCCACCTCGGCCATGTCGGCCACCGGCGAGGAGATCGACCCCGACGACGTCGAGACCGACGCCCTCGAGGCCAGCTACCAGCGGTTTCGCGCCGCCGTCGTCGACCGGGGGTGGATCCCGGGCTGATGGCCGGCTCGTTGTCTCACCTGGGGCCTATGGTCTCGTCCGGCGGCTCGGCGGCTCGACCGAACAGGTCCCACGACGCACGCGAGCGGCGCTCGGCTGCTCACAGCTCGAAGGACAGTCATGGACGACTCCCTCATCGTGGTCGAGGGCTACCTGGCCACGCCCGCCGACGACACCGACCTGCGCAAAGACGTGTGGTCGTTCGCCCTCGACCAGCGGGCTTTTGGCCCCCGCCGGCTCCTCGTCGCCTTCGCCGACGAGCGTGGGCGGTTGCTGGGCCTGGCCCACACCCGCCGCACCGACCCGCCCGAGACCGCCCTGCGGGCGTGCATCGAGCACCTCGGAACCGATGCCGCGGCGGCGGTGGCGTTCTCCGACGAGCCAGTGGAGGAGGGGCCGCCGCCGGCCGCGCTCGCCGTCGCCTTCGCCCGAGCCAGGTTGTTGGCGGGCGGCTACGGGATCCACCTCGTCGACTGGATCGCCTGCGACGACACGCTCATGCGAAGCACCCGTCTCGCGCTCGACCCGCAGGGCGACTGGTGGGACGTGCCGCCGGGTGCCCGTGGTCGCCGGTCCCGCCCCCGGCAGGTGGCCCGCCGCACGCCCGGCGAGACCCGATGGGTACCCCGGTCCCGGAGTTCGGTCAGGTGGCGCCGCTGAGCATGTCGCGGAGTCGGGCGGCGATCTCGTCGACCTTGTGGTCGCCGGCGGCGACGTCGATGACGAGGTCGTACACCGCGTCGTTCGACGCCGACGTGGTGTCGACGCCGTTGATCTCGAGGACCACGGCCGTCGCCAACCACCCGAACCGTTTGTTCCCGTCGACGAGGGCATGGTTCTTGACGATGGATTGCATCAGGGCCGCGCCTTTCGACCACATGTCGGGGTAGGCGTCGTTGCCGCCGACGGTCGTCTGCGGCCGCGCCGCCGCCGCCCCGAGAAGGCCGGCGTCCCGGACCGGCGGCGGATGGCCGAGGACGGCAGTGGCCAGGGCGATCAGGTCGTCGACATCGAGGTACTCGACCTCGCCCTCATCGGCCAAGGCGATCGAGGGCATCGGCATGGGCGTCCATCACCCGCTTGGCAGCGGCCGACACCCGGTCCCGGTGGTGGCCCCGGCTGACGTAGTCGCGAACCGCCCGCCGGACCGCCTCCTGCATGGACACACCCTCCAAGTCGGCCCGCTCCCGGAGGGCCGCCTGCTCGTCTTCGGTCAGCCGCAGCGTCATCGCCATGCAGTCAGATGGTATCGAACTGATACCGCCGGGCGCGCTGCTATCGGGACGCGGCGCCGTAGGTGGTCGTGAGGTCGGCGCCGAGGCGGGCCAGGTGGTCGCGTAGCTCGGGTGGGTCGAGGGCCTCGAGGTGGGTGCCGAAGCCGGCGATCTCGGCCGCGAGGGACCAGACGCTGTGGCCCCGCACCTCGACCTCGACGCGACCATCGGGCTGGGACGGGCCGATGCGGAGGCGGTTGCCGAAGATCCACCGGCACCACCCGAGGGCCTCGGGCGCCACCACGCCCCGGGCGCTCACCGGCGTGCGCCGCAGGTCGACCTCCTCGGCGATGAGCTTCCACGCCTCGGCCAGCACGAAGCCGTCGGGCCGAACCACGGCCTCGCCGGTGGGCTCCACCGAGGTCATGCGGTCGACCCGGAACGTGCGCAGGCCGGCCTCGGTGTCGGCCACCAGGTACCAGGCCCACCCCTTGGCGGCCAGGCCGAGGGGGTGGACGACCCGGCTGCTCGGCTCCCGGTTGCGGGCCACGTAGCCGAGGGTGACCTGCTCACCCTCCACCACCGCCCGTTGCACGGCGTCGAGGAACGGCGGCGGCGGTCGCCCCGAGCCCGGGTCGCGGGCCTGGTCCCAGCCCCGGGGGTCGACCACCACCGCCTCCGACGCCGCCTCCGCGTGGGGGCGGAACGGCTCCGGCAGCGCCCGGACCAGCTTGCGCAGCGCGGCCTTGACCTGCGGTGTCGCCTGCGACGACGGCCCGGCCACGAGGAACAGGGCTCGGGCCTCGGCCGCGGTCAGGCCGCTGAGGTCGGTGCGGCCGCCACCGGCCAGCCGCCATCCACCGTTGCGCCCCTGGACGGAGTAGATGGGCAGTCCGGCCATCCCCAAGGCGTCGAGATCGCGCCGGGCCGTCCGCTCCGACACCTCCAGCTCCTCCGCCACCTCGGCCGCGGTGACCTGGCCCCGGGACTGGAGGAGCAGGAGGATGGCCACCAGGCGGTCGGCTCTCACAAATCCCATTCTGGTCCCGAAACCGGCCAGGAGGTGGCCGGTTCAGAGGCGCATGCTCCGAGCATGACAACCACCAGCCCCACCCTCACCGGAACCGACATCCGCACCGTGTTCGCCCGAGCCCTGGCCACCGGCGGCGACGTCATCGCCCAGGTCCGTCCCGACCAGCTCGACGGCCCCACCCCGTGCACCGACTACGACGTCCGCACCCTCGTCGGCCACCTGGTCGGCGTCCTCGAGCGGGTGACGCTCATGGGCCGGGGCGAGAACCCCTTCCAGGCGCCCGACAAGGTCACCGGCCTGGCCGACGACGCCTGGCTGGAGGCGTGGTCCGACGCCGCCCAGCGGGTGCGGGACGCGTGGGCCGACGACGCCAGCCTGACCCGCATCGTCCACCTGCCGTGGGCCCAGGAGTCGGGCGCGCTCACCCTGGCCAGCTACTGCAACGAGATCACCGTCCACACCTGGGACCTGGCCACCTCCACCGGCCAGCACCCGACGTGGGACGACGAGGTGGTCGCCACCGCCTGGGACAGCATCCGGGGCATGCCCGGCGAGGGACGGGCGGAGATGTTCGCGGCGATCAAGGCGGGGATGCCCGAGCCCTACCGCAGCGCCCCCAACCCCTGGGCCGACCCGGTGCCGGTTTCGGCGGACGCGTCCCTGATCGACCGGCTGGTCGCCTGGAACGGTCGCCGCCCCTGACTCGTGGCCGACTCCGTCCCGAAGTGGTGACGGTCAAGGCCCTCTATGTGGGGGCCGAAGACGTCACCAGTTCGGTAGCCTGCCATCCGTGAGCGAGCGGGTGGAGCTCGTCTGGTACGGCGACGACGCCACCTGGTACGACCACGGCCCCCGGCACCCCCTCCGGCCGGAGCGGGTGACCCTGACCCGCTCCCTGATCCACGACTACGGCCTGATCGACGGGAGCCGGGTGCGGGAGACCCCCGCCCGGGACGCGAGCCTCGACGAGATCGGCCTGGTGCACTCCGAGCGCTACATCGACGCCGTGCGCCGGGCGGGCGGGGGCGAGGCCGGGCCGTGGTGGGAGTTCGGGTTCGGTCCCGGCGACAACCCGGTGTTCCCCCACATGCACGAGGCCTCGGCCCGGGTGGTGGGGGCCAGCCTGGCCGCGGCCGAGGCAGTGCTCACCGGGCGGGCCGACCACGCCTTCAACCCCGCCGGCGGCCTCCACCACGCCCTCCCCGAGCGGGCCAGCGGCTTCTGCGTGTACGACGACCCGGCGGTCGCAATCGCCTGGCTCCTGCACCGGGGGGTGCAGCGGGTGGCGTACGTCGACGTCGATGTCCACCACGGCGACGGCGTCCAGGAGATCTTCTACCGCGACCCACGAGTCCTCACCATCTCCCTCCACCAGGACGGGCGCACGCTCTTTCCCGGGCACCGGCTTCGTCGACGAGGTGGGGGTCGGGGACGCGGCCGGCACCAGCGTCAACGTCCCCCTGCCGCCGTTGACGGGGGACGACGGCTGGCTGCGGGCGTTCCGGGAAGTGGTGCCGCCCCTGGTGGAGACGTTCGCCCCCGAGGTCCTCGTCACCCAGCTCGGCTGCGACAGCCACCACACCGACCCCCTGTCGAACATGGGGCTCACGACCGCCGCCTACCGCCAGACGGCCGTGGCCCTCCACGACCTCGCCCATCGGGCGGCGGGGGGCAAGTGGCTGGCCACCGGTGGCGGCGGCTACCAGTGGGCCAGCGTCGTGCCCCGGGCGTGGACCACCTACTTCGCGGAGATGGCAGGCGCGGGCGCCGACCTCGACGACGCCCTCCCCCCCGGGTGGGTGGAGGCGGCCGAGCGGACCGCCGGCCACCGCCTCCCGGCGACCCTCTCGGAGCCGCCATTGTCGCGGCAGGGCACCGACGACGAGGGCGTGGACGGCGCCATCGATGACGTCCGCAGGCTCATCTTCCCCCTCCACGGCATCGGTCGGGGATGAGGCGCGTGACCCTCGTACCGGCGTCCAGAAAAGCTGCGCTCGGCGCGTCGTCGCAGGTCAGAGCCCTGGGGATGGTGTCGCGAACTACGCGGGGCCGTTTCCGGGCCCGGTATCCCGGGTAGGTAAAGACTGGCTCATCAATCTGTAGGTGGGTCAGAAGGAGTTTTCACGATGGCAGTTGACCAGCCCAGTGACGACATTCCCGAAGGCGGCCCCTACAGCCCCGGACCCAACAAGTACACCGGTGGGGGCACGACCGTCGATGACGTGACGCCCGGGACCGAGCGCTCCGAGGCCACGACGCACGCCGAGGCCGAGAACGAGTAACAGGCAACCTCGGTCGTCCCGGCCGTAGAGCGGGACACCCCTTTCCAAAGCCGCCTGACCGTCCGGTCGGGCGGCTTCTTCTTTGCGCAGCCCCGTCTGATCAGGACCAGAAGGCGTCTTCGGCGTCCTGGTCGTGGGGGCAGACCCAGTACTCCCGCCACAAGCCATCCGACCGGACGGTGAAGGCGTGGGCCAGCAAGACGTCGAGGGTCTTGCCTTCGCGACGGCCGGTGGCCCGGGTGAACACGGCCGCGTGGTGGTCGGTGGCCAGCACCGACTCCCGCTCCAGGGCGTAGGAGCCGTCGGTGCGGGACTGGAGCTGGCCGAAGTAGCCGACGAGTTCCTCGATGCCGCGGTAGTCGCCGGCCAGGTCATGGGATCCGGACACGTGCCAGGCGACGTCGTCGGCGAAGCAGTCGCGCAGCGCCTGCTCGTCCTTCTGGGAGAGGGCGTCGAGGAAGGTCCCGACCCGGGCCACCCCCGGGTGTTCGGTCACGGCGTGCCCGTGACAGGGCCGGGAGCGGACGAACCGGCGTCGACGAGGGTGAAGAAGTCCCGCTCCGGTACCTGGGTGTCGGAGACGTTCCACGCCTCTGCGATCCGGCCGTCGGCGTCGAGCCGGTAAGCGCAGGCGTTGCGCAGGAGCAGGTACTCGTCGCCCCGGTGGTACTCGGTGCGCATGATGGCCATCGCGTAGCGGTCGTCAGCCATCACGTCCTCCACCTCCATCTCGAAGCCGTCGATGTTCACCGCCGCGAACCGTTCGAAGAAGAGCGTCACGCCGTCCCGGCCGTGGTAGCTGCCCTCGATGGCGGGCTTGCCCCGCATGTGGATGACGATGTCGTCGGCCGCCAGCGAGGCCCAGGTGGTGAAGTCGCCGTCGAACCAGGCGTTGATGAATCGGCGGACCGTTGTCGCGTTCGGGTGCTCGGCGTGGACGTCGCCGGCGTGGACGTCGCCGGCTTCGGGAGTAGCGACCGGGATGCAGCCGGGCCCGTCCCCGTCGACGCCGGCCAGGCGGTGGAGCACGCTCCCCTCGGGCCTCACCGAGACCATCGGGCCGGCGTCGCCCTCGACGATCCGGGCCGGGCCGTCGACGATCAGGCTGTAGTCGTCGCCCCCCGGTGGCGACCACACCAGGCTCACATCGGCTCCCGTTCCCACGTTGGCCGCCGTCCGGGCACCGGCTCCGCTCACCAGGTCGTCGCCCGCCCACCCCACCGTGACCGAGACCACGTGGGGCCGGCCCGTCTCGGGCGCCACCGTGACCAGGTAGGCGACCGGTCCGTAGCGGACGACCTGCGTTCGCAGCTCGGCGGGTTCGACGGGCACGCTCACGCCTCCCATCGTACGGCGTCGGGCGCCTCCCGGGGCACCCGGCGCCCTCAAACCCGGGTGTCGGCCCTAGCCTGCTGCCGTGGTCCCCGACGCCGACCTGGTGGCGCGCCTCCAGGCGGGCGACGAGCAGGCGTTCGTCACCCTCGTCGACCTCTACCACGCGCCCCTGCTCCGGCTGGCGTCGACGTTCGTCCCCAGCCGGGCGGTGGCCGAGGAGGTGGTGCAGGACACCTGGGTGGGGGTGATCCGGGGGATCGAGCGGTTCGAGGGCCGCTCGTCGTTGAAGACGTGGCTGTTCCGCATCGTGGTCAACCGGGCCCGCACCGCCGGGGTGAGGGAGCGGCGGGAGATCTCGACCGACCGGGCCGACAGCGAACCGGCGGTGCCCCCGGAGCGGTTCAACGCCGCCGGCGGGTGGTCGTCACCTCCCTCGCCCTGGACGGACGACGCCGAGGAGCGCATCGTCGCCCGTGACATGGCCAAGAAGGTGTCCCGCCACCTGGCCCTGCTGCCCGACCGACAACGCCAGGTGGTCGTCATGCGGGACTTCGAGGGACTGCCCGCGCCCGACGTCTGCGCCCTGCTGGGGATCAGCGAGGCCAACCAGCGGGTCCTCCTGCACCGGGGCCGGTCCCGGCTGCGGAACATGTTGGAACGGGAACTGGGGAAGGGCTGAGGGCGATGCCGAGACGAGACGCCATCATGTGCCGGCAGGCGGTCGAGCTGGTCACCGACTATCTGGAGGGGGCGCTGACACCCGCCGAGCGGGCCCGCTTCGAGGCCCACCTGTCCGGTTGCCCCCACTGCACCGAGTACCTGCGGGAGATGCGGGTGACCATCGCCGCCACCGGCCGGGTGAAGCCCGAGTCCCTGTCCCCCGCCGCCCGCGCCGACCTGGTCGCCCTCTTCCGGACCTGGCGGGCCAGCTGAGCCCAGCCGGCTGACTGGCGGCGTCAGATGACGCGGTCGTTGCCGCCGTCGACCGGTACCTGGGCGCCGGTGGTGCAGGCGAAGGCGGGCCCGCACATGGCCACGCAGAGGCGGGCGACGTCGGCGCTGGTGACCTTCACGCCGAGGACGTTGTTCGTCCGGTACTCCTCCACCGACAGCCCGTAGCGGGCGGCCCGCTCGGCCACCACCTCGGGGGGCCACATGCCGGTGTCGAACACGGCGTTGGGGTGCACGACGTTGACCCGGATGCCGTCACGTCCCCATTCGAGGGCGGCCACCCGGGCCAGCTGGGTGAGGGCGGCCTTGGACGCGGAGTAGGCGGCCGCGCCCGGCCCCGGCGCGGGCACGTTCTTGGAGCCGACGATCACCACCCTGCCCCCCCTCGGCGCCTCCCGCAGGAGAGGGTGGGCCAGGCCGAGGAGCGAGGCGTTGGCGTCGAGGTTCACGGCCATGGCGTTCCGCCACCCCTCGAGATCGGGCCCGAGGTCGGCGACGGCCGCGCTCGGAGGGAAGACGCCGGCGTTGAGCACGAGCATGTCGAGCCCGCCGAACCGCTCGACGGCCCGCTCGACGGCCTCCTCGATCGCCCGCCGGTCGGTGACGTCGGCCTCGATGCCGAGCCCGGCCGGTCCCTCGAAGGCGTCGACAACCCGAGGGTCGGCGTCGAGGCCCACGACCGCCGCCCCCTCGGCCAGGAGGGCTTGGGCGCAGGCCCGGCCGATGCCGCCGGCGGCGCCCGTGACCAGGGCGATCTCGCCCGCGAGGGGGAGCGGCGGCGGGCGGCGGCGGAGCTTGGCCTGTTCGAGGTCCCAGTACTCGACGTCGAACAGATCGGCCCGGGACACCGGCCGGTAGCCCCCCAGGGCGGTGGCGTCGAGGATCACCTGCATCGTGTGGCGGTAGACGTCCTCCACGATCGCCGCGTCCCGAGGCGTGCGTCCGGCGCAGCACAGGCCCAGTTCGGGGTCGAGCACCACCCGGGGGGCGGGGTCGACCGGCTCGAGCTCCCGGGCTGATCGGTGGCGGTGGTCGTCGACGTAGCTGCGGTAGGCCCCGACGTAGGCGTCGACGTCGCGACCGAGGAGGGGGACGGGCTTGGTGCGGATGACGTGGTCGGGGGTCACGGGGCCCCGCTGGGAGATGTCGGCCAGGTCGGGGCGGCCGATGAACGCCATGGCCTCCCCGTCGGTGTGGGACGACACCACCACCGGCGCGCCGGCGGCGTCCGACAGCCAGCGGCGCAGCCGGGCGCGGGCGACCCGTTGGTCGGGGTGCGGCGGACTCTCCGTGGAGGGTTTGTCGGGGCGGGGGCGGGGGCGGTGGCGGGCGACGTGGTCCTCGGCCCGGCTGACCAGCGTGATCATGGTCTCGTACGACTCTCTGGCCGTGGCGCCCCAGGTGAAGATGCCGTGGTTCATGAGCACCACGCCGATCACGTCGGGGGTGAGCGCGTCGGGCAGGAGGCGGGCGCACTCCCGGGCCAGCAGGAAGCCGGGCATCACGTAGGGCACCACCACCACCTGGGGGCCGTAGACCTCGTCGAGGGCGGCCGCGGCCGACGCCGAGTTGGTGAGGGTGACGACTGCGTCGGCGTGGGTGTGGTCGACGAACTTGAACGGCAGGATGGCATGCAGGATCGCCTCCACCGACGGGGCCGGACCGCCGGCGGTGGTGGCCGCCACCAGGAGCTGCTCGGCCATGTCGGTGTCCGACAGGGACTCGAGCTGGGCCAGCCGGGCCACGTGGTCGAGGCGGAGGGACGCGAAGCCGGACTCGTCGATGTCGGCCAGGTCGGCCCCGCTGCCCTTCACCAGCAGGACGTCGACCTCCTCGCCGAACACGTTGGTGCGCCGGGACTTGACCGACGTGTTCCCACCGCCGTGCAGGACCAGGTCGGGATCCCGTCCGAGCAGGCGCGATGTGTACACCCGCGGGCCCAAATCGCCCGGCCACCGCTCGGCCTCCCGATCGTCCCACCGGCTCTTGACCACACGGTCAAGTTAGGCGGGCAAAGCTGGAGGGCGGTGCGGACGATCGGGATCGACGAGCGACGGGCACGGGTGGCCCTCCGTCACCACCTGGCCGCCGACGCCCGCGCCGACGACGTGGTGGAGATCGTCCGCGACCTCGTCGCCCTCCACTCCACCGACCCCGCCTCGGTCCACCTGTCGGTGCTGGCCAGGAGCGATTCGCTGGAGGTGGTCGACGTCGAGCGGGCCCTCTACGAAGACCGCAGCCTGCTGCGGATGCTCGGGATGCGGCGCACCATGTGGGTGGTGCCGGTGGAGCTGGCGGCCGTCGTCCACGGGGCCTGCACCCGGGCCATCGAGGTGCGGGAGCGCAAGCGGCTGGTGCAGTTCCTGGCCGAGGGCGGGGTCACCGACGAGGGCGAGGCGTGGCTGGCGGAGGTGGAGGACGCCACCATGCAGGCCCTCGCCGCCCGGGGCCAGGCCACCGCCACCGAGCTGGCCGCCGACGTGGCCGGGCTGCGGGAACGGCTCCACCTCGGCGCCGGCACCAAGTGGGAGGTGGTGCAGGGCGCGTCCGGCCGGGTGCTGTTCGTGCTGGCTGCGGGGGGACGGATCGTCCGCGGCCGACCGCGGGGGTCCTGGATCAGCAGCCAGTACCGCTGGGCGCCGGCCGCGTCGTGGCTGCCGGGGGGCATGGACCGGGGCCTCACCCTCCTGCCCGCGGGCGTGGCCCAGGTGGAGCTGGTGTGGAAGTGGCTGGCCTCCTTCGGGCCGGGCACGGTCGCCGACCTGGCCTGGTGGACCGGCCTCGGGCTGGGCGAGGTGCGCACCGCGTTGGCCGAGCTGCCCACGGTGGAGGTCGACGTCGGCGGGGCGGCGCCGGGACTGGTGCTGGCCGACGACGTCGAGCCGGTGACTCCGCCGGCCCCGTCGGTGACGTTCCTGCCCGCCCTCGACCCGTCGGTGATGGGCTGGAAGGAGCGGTCGTGGTACCTGGGCGGGCACGGTCCCGCCCTCTTCGACCGGTCGGGGAACGCTGGCCCCACCGTCTGGTGGGACGGGCGGATCGTGGGCGGCTGGGCCCAGCGCAAGTCGGGCGAGGTCGTGTTCCGCCTCCTCGAGGACCTCGGTGCCGAGGTGACGACCCTGGCCGAGGCCGAGGCCGCCCGCCTCCAGGCCCGGATCGGCGATGTCCGGGTCACCCCCCGCTTCCGCACCCCCCTCGAGCGCGAGCTGTCCGCCTGAGCGCTCACGAAGAGCCCCTCCGAGGGCCGCCCCGGCATGCGAGCCCTTCTCGGTACCGTTAATCGGTGGACCATTCGGCGTCGGGGCGGGCCAGCGCGGTCCTGCGGGTGCTCGCCGACCTGGCGCCGTCGACCGAGGTCCGGGCCCAGGGACTGGTCGTACCCACCGAGTGGTTCCGATGGCTCCCGATCGACGCCGTGCGCGTCTTCCGTCCGGGGCCCTCCATCCCCACCGGCGAGAGCTGGGTCCAGGGGGCCACAAACAGGTGGTTGGCAAATCCGACCGCGGCGGACGACAAGGAGGTGTCGATCGACCGGCAGTTCGGCGAACGGCTGGCCGCGGTCGACCAGATCCGGGCGGCACAGCGATCGTTGCGGGTCGGGTGGCTGTTCGTGGCCGGGCGGGCCGAGGCGTCCAACGGACGGTCTCGCCGAGTGTTCCATCCCCTCGTCACCCGTCCGGTACGGGTCCAGCGCCCGCCGGCACTCGGAAGGGCCGTCCTCGTGCCGGCGGGCGATGCCGAGATCAGCGAGCTCATCACCGACGGCGTCATGCACCGCAAGCTCGAGAGCGACATCGAGCTCGGTGGCGGAGCGTTCGAAGGATTTTTCGGAGTCGAACCACCAGCCGGTCTGCTTCCGAGGCTCGATCGCCTGCAGCGCTACGCCCGATCGGCCGCGGACGCGGCCGGCCTACCGGCCGACAGCGTCGTACCCGCTTCCGACGGCCCGGACGGCCTCACGCGGGGGGACGGACTGGTGATCGTGGCGGGCGTCGGCGTCTATGCCATCCACGAGGTGGGCGAATCGAGCCGGGCCAGCTCCCTCCGCGCCTGGTCTTCGCAGCCGCTCGACACCTGGACGGCCTTCCACTCGCTCTACCTCGATCCGACGGGCGCGTCCATTCCGACCGGTGACGTCGACCGCGCCGTCGAGTCCCCCTACCTGCTCACCGACAGGCAACGGGAGGCGGTCGCCACCAGTCGGCAGGAGCAGATCACCCTGATCTCGGGCGCACCGGGAACGGGCAAGTCGCACACCATCGCCGCCATCGCCTGTGACGCTTTGGCCCGGGGGCAGCGGGTGCTGGTGGCGGCCAAGTCCGACGCCACCGTGGATGCGCTCCTCGACCTCCTCGACCGCGCCCCGGACCCGACCCGGTGGTGTTCGGTTCGAACGAGCGAGGCGAAGCGCTCGCCACCCGCCTTTCGGCCGGACAGCTGCAACCGGTGAGCGACAAGGAGGTGGCCGCGGCCCGGCGGCGGCGCGACAAGTGCTCAGCGGAGCGGGACGTCGTCCGAGCCCACGTCGCCGGCCAACTGGCCGCCGAGGTCATGCTCGACCGCTCCGATGCGGCCACGACCGCCGCTCGTATCGCGGCGCCGGGCCTCTTCGAGCCCGATGCCAACCTGGCCGCGGCCGACGCGCTCCTTTCCTACGCCACGTCACCGGCGACGGTCTGGGGCGCCCGACGTCGCCGGCGGAAGGCACAGCAGCGCCTCACCGAGGTCGTCGGGGCCTCGCCGGCTACCACCGCCGAGCAGATCGGTGCCCACTTGACGGTGGCTCACGGGGCACGAGCCGCCTCCGAGCTGCTGGCGCGAGGCGGACTCGAGCTCGGGCCGCTCTGGAACGAGCTGATCGCCGCCGACGACCGCGCCCGAGTTGCCCGCGGTAGTTGGTTGGAGGTCGAGTGCAGGTCGCAGAGCCGCTTGAACGTGTGGACCCTTCCTGCGGTAGCGGCCCTGGCCACCGCCCTCCGCAGCGGACGGTCGGCCCGGCGAACGCAACTCAGCCGGCTCGATGACCACCGACTGACCCGCGCCCTCCCCCTCTGGGTCGGAACGTTGGCTGACGTCGATGACCTGCTGCCCCCGGTCAGCGGGCTGTTCGACCTGGTCATCCTCGACGAGGCCTCATCGATTGACCAGCCGCTGGCCGCGACCGCGCTCCTCCGAGGCCGCCGGGCAGTCATCGCCGGCGACCCCAAGCAGCTCCGCCAGGTGTCGTTCGTGGCGGACGCCCAGCAGGGGGACGTGGTGAAGGCGCATGGACTCGACGACATCCCGGTGCTCGCCGCCCGTCTCGACGTCCGGCGCAACAGCACGTTCGACCTGGCCGCCGGCGCCGCACCCGTCATTGTCCTCGACGAGCACTTCCGGTCCGACCCCCACCTGGTGGACTTCGTCGCCCGGCGTCTCTACGACGGGAAGGTGCACGTCGCCACCCGTTCGCCCCGAACCGATTCGAGGGACTGCGTCGAGGTGGTGCGTACGGAGGGTGGGCGCGACCCGGACGGCGTCGTCCGGGCCGAGGTCGAGCGCGCCGTTGCCGAGATCAAGGCGCTGGCCCAGGCGGGCGGGACGAGCGTCGGCGTCGTGACACCCTTCCGGTCCCAGGCCGATGCCATCGAGGAGGCGGTCCTCGCCGCCTTCACCGCCGACGAGCTCGAGGCGCTCGACCTTCGCGTCGGTACGGTCCACGCCTTCCAGGGCAACGAGCGCGACATGGTGATCGCCTCGCTGGGCATCGGTCCCGAGGAGAGCGCCGGGTCGTGGAGGTTCGTGGAGGATCCCCACCTCTTCGCCGTCTTCGTGACTCGCGCCCGGCGGCGGTTGACGTTCCTGGTCTCGGCCGACCCGCCCGCGGGCGGGCTGGTGGCCGCGTATCTGGCGCAGGCCGACCGGCCTCCCGGGTCGCCCAAGTCGGCAGGGCCGGTCGGGGTGTGGGCCATGTCGATCGTGGAGGATCTCGCGGCGGCCGGAGCGCCGGTCCTGACCGCGTACCCCACCGGGCGCCACGTCGTCGATATCTGCCTGGACGACGCCAGCCGCAGCCTCGGTATCGAGTGTGGCGTCCATGCCGGCGGTCCCGAGGCCCACATTGACCGTCGCCTGGCGCTCAGCCGGAACGGCTGGGAACTGGTGGAGGCGTACCGGTCCCGCTGGGGTGAACGCCGGGCGGAGCTCGTCGTGAACCTGCTCGGGGTGGTGAAGCCAGCCGGTGGCTCACCGACCACACGTCTACCGGACTAATCCGTCGACACGGGAGGTTCACCGTTCCGGTCACCGGTTCGACGAGCGGCGCAGCACGACCACGGTCTCGGGGGGGAGGTCGACCGATCCGTCGGCGACGGTGATCGAGTCGTCGGAGGAGAGGACGATTTCGCCGGCGACGTCCGGAATCCGGCGAAGCTCGGAGGCGAAATTACAGGCGATCGACAGGCCGCCCCGGTCGAGGACCAGCCACCGTTCATCCTCGTCGACCCGGACGTCGAGGTCGTCGAAGCTGCCGTTCGAGAGGGCGGGCTCGGCCCGGCGGAGAGCGATGAGGCGGCGATGCCAGTCGAGCAGCTCCTTGTGCTCGGGCGCATCCACCTCGTCCCAGTCGAGCTTCGAGCGCTCGTAGGTCTCCGGGGACTGGGGGTCGGGAACGTCCTCCGGCGCCCACCCGAAGGCGGCGAACTCCCGACGGCGACCCTCGCTCACCAGCCGCCCCAGCTCGGCGTCCTCGTGGTCGGTGAAGTACAGGAAGGGCGTGCTCGCTCCCCATTCCTCCCCCTGGAACAGCATGGGCACCGACGGGCCCAGCAGCACCAGCGCCGCCGCCACCTTCAGCATGGCCGGGCTGACCAGCATCGACGTCCGCTCGCCGGTGGCCCGGTTGCCGACCTGGTCGTGGTTCTGGAGGTAGGCCAGGAAGCGGGTGGCGGGCAGGCCGGTCGGGGGGCGGCCGTGGCGCCGGCCGCGGAACGGCGAGTAGCCGCCGTCGTGCACGAACGCCTGGCGGAGCGACTTGGCCAGCTGCGCGAGGGAGCCGAAGTCGGCGTAGTAGCCGGCCTGCTCGCCGGTGACGACCGTGTGCAGGGCGTGGTGGAAGTCGTCACTCCACTGGGCGTCGATGCCGTAGCCGCCGACGTCGCGCCCCCGAACCACCCGGGGGTCGTTGAGATCGCTCTCCGCCACCAGGAACAACGGTCGGCCCACCTCGGCCGCCAGGTCGGCGACCCGCACCGCCATCTCCTCGAGGAGGTGCACGGCGGACGTGTCGACGATGGCGTGCACGGCGTCGATGCGGAGGCCGTCGGCGTGGTAGTCCCGCAGCCACATGAGGGCGTTGTCGACGACGAAGTTCCGCACCTCGTCGCTCCCCGGGCCGTCGAAGTTCACCGCCTCGCCCCACGGCGTGGAATAGCGGTCGGTGAAGTAGGGCCCGAACTCACGCAGGTAGTTCCCCGCCGGCCCGAGGTGGTTGTAGACGACGTCGATCACCACGGCCAGGCCCCGGCCGTGGGCCGCGTCGACCAGCCGCCGGAGGCCGTCGGGCCCGCCGTAGGACGCGTGGGGGGCGAACAGGTCGACGCCGTCGTAGCCCCATCCCCACCGGCCGGGGAACTGGTTGACCGGCAGGAGCTCGACGACGTCGACGCCCAGGTCGACCAGGTGGTCGAGGCGGGCGGCGGCCCCATCGAACGTGCCCTCGGGCGAGAAGGTGCCCACGTGCAGCTCGTAGATCACCGACGTCCCGTCGAGGCGCCGGCCGGGCCAGTCGCCGTCGGTCCACCCGAAGGCTGGCGTCGTCGACCGGTCGGGACAGGCCGTCGACCCCGTCCGGCTGCCACCGAGACCGCGGATCGGGACGGGTGGGGCCGCCGTCGAGGGAGAAGCCGTAGGACTCGCCCGACGAGGGCCAGGCGGGCGCCCGGAACCACCCCCGATCGTCGGGTCCCTCCATAGGCAGCCTTCGGGACCCGACCACCACCTCGACCTTCTTGGCCCGCGGCGCCCAGACCGACAGCTCGCTCGTCACGTGCGGACCAGCAGGGCCACCGGGAAGTGGGCCAGCAGCTCGCCGACAGCGACCAAGACCGGACCGTCGCCGTCCGCCCTCGCCCGTCACCACGCGGCCGCCCAGCACGTCGGTCCACCGTCCCGGGGGGAGTTCGATCGTGGTGTCGCCCCATCCCCCGGCCCGGGCCAGTCCCAGGACGAGGCGGGGCACGATCGTGGCCACCTTCCCGCCCCGCACGAAGCCGACGACATGTCCCGCTCGAGCCCCGACGCCGACAACCGGCTCGTAGGCGCCACCGGCGAACACCTCCGGGTGGTCGCGGCGCACGCCCAGCGCCTTCCACGTGGTCCACAGCTTGGTGGCGCCCTCGTCGTCGAGGGCCCGCACGTCGTGCGGTCCGAGGTGGCGGACCTTCTCCAGCAGGCTGCGGCGGGCGGCGTAGTCGACCGGACGACGGTTGTCGGGGTCGACCAGGCTCAGGTCCCACACCTCGGTGCCCTGGTAGAGGTCGGGGACGCCGGGGGCGGTGAGCTTGAGCAGGGTCTGGGCCAGCGACACCACCCGTCCCCGGTCGACGAGGGGGCCGACGAACTCGACCAGGTCGGCGGTGAAGGCGGCATCGGCCAGGATCGCCTCCACGAAGCCTCGCAGCGCCTTGTCGTAGGTCGGGTCGGGGTCGATCCAGGACGTGTGCTCCTTGGCCTCCCGGGTCGCCTTCTCCATGTAGTCGCCTGCCCGCTCGGCATCGATGGGGAAGGCGCCCACCAGCGTCTGGTAGAGGAGATGCTCGGCGTTGGCGTCGGGCAGCACCCGGCCGTCGTCGGTGACTGTCTTGTGGCGCTCGTTCATGGCCGTCCACCGGCCGACGGCGTCGGCCCACCGGCCCGGCAACTCCGACAGCAGGCCGATGCGGGCCCGCACGTCCTCGCTGCGCTTGGTGTCGTGGGTGGAGGTGGCCAGCATGGTGGCGGGCCACTCGTCGGCCATGTGCCGGTTGTGGGCGTGGAACTCCTCCACCGAGGTGCCGAAGCGGCCGGGGTCGCCGCCCACGTCGTTGAGGCTGGTCAGCCGGTTGTAGCGGTAGAAGGCGGTGTCCTCCACGCCCTTGGCCATCACCGGCCCCGTCGCCTGCTGGAAGCGGAGGGCGAAGTCGGTCTCGACGTCGCCCGGTACCCGCAGCAGGAGCAGGTCGCGGACGAAGGAGAACAGCTCGGGGTCGGACGTGAGGCGCCGCTCGGCGGCCCGCTCCAGTGCCTCCTCGACCACGGCTGCGTCGGCGTCCGAGGGGGCCTGACCGGGACGACCGTAGGTGCGGTAGACGGGGAAGCAGGCCAGGACCTCCCACACCGTCTCGTGCAGCTCGCGCCGGGTGTGGTCGCGATGGCGGCGGTGACGCTCGCAGACGGCGGTCAGCAGGTTCACCAGCCGGTTCACGTCCGAGCCGAGCACCTCCCGCAGGACGAGGTTCTTGCCCTCGTGGACGACGTCGTCCCACCGAGGGGCTTCGTCGGCACCGACGAGCTGGCGGAACAGCTCGGTGAGGGTCTCCTCGCCCGCGGGGTCGACGAACAGGCCGCCCACCACGTTCAGGAAGTCGTAGCCGGTGGTGCCGGCCACCGGCCAGGTCGGGGGTAGGAGCTCGTCGCGCTCGAGGATCTTCTCCACCACGACGAACGTCCCGCCGGTCTCCTCGTGCAGGCGGCGGAGGTAGCCGGCCGGATCCCGTAGCCCGTCGATGTGGTCGACCCGGAGACCCTCGACCCGGCCCGCCTTCACCAGTTCCAGCACCTTCTGGTGGACGTCGTCGAACACCCGCCGGCGCTCGACGCGCAGGCCGATCAGGGTGGGGACGTCGAAGAACCGGCGGTAGTCGAGCTCCTGGCCGGCCATCCGCCAGTAGGCCAGGCGGTAGTTCTGGCGCTCGAGCAGGGCGTGGAGGGCGTCGGGATCGTCGTTGACGGCGGTGACGGCCCCGGTCACGGCCCGGGCCAGCTGGACGTTCTCCTCCAGCAGGCGGGCCAGCTGGCTGCGGAGCACCTCCTTGTCGCGGTGGCGCTCGGTGCAGCTCTCGTCGTCGGTGGCGGTGGACGGCGGCAGCCGCCCGAGGGCCACCGCCAGGCTGGCCAGCTCGTCCGACCCGAAGATCTCGGCCGTGCTGAGCAGCAGGTCGTCGAGGGTGCGGGGCGAAACCGGCACCACGTGGTCGTGGTAGCGGACGACGTAGCTGCCACCGTCGCGCTCGAGGCGCAGCTCGCCCGCCTCGAGCACCCGCCCGTAGTGGTCGCCCAGGAAGGGGAGCAGCACCTTCTGATTGGTGGGCCCGGCCGTGTCCCAGTCGATGTCGAAGGCGCCCGCCCACCGGCTGGAGGGCCCGTTCTCGAGAACGTCCCACCACCAGTCGTTGGCGTCGCCGATGGCCATGTGGTTGGGGACGATGTCGACGACCTGGCCCATGCCCCGGCTGGCCAGAACGTCGGACAGGCGGTCGTAGGCGGTGTCGCCGCCGAGCTCGGCGTTGAGGCGGGAGTGGTCGACCACGTCGTAGCCGTGGGTGCTGCCCTCGGCGGCCTGGAGGATCGGGGACAGGTAGACGTGGCTCACGCCCAGCTCCGCCAGGTAGTCGACGATCTCGGCCGCGTCGTCGAAGGTGAAGCCGGAGTGGAGCTGGAGCCGGTACGTCGCCCGTAGTCGCATCGACGCCGACGCTACCCAAGGTCCCGACGTTCGAAAGCGGCGCCGTCACCGGCCCTGGAGCTTCTCAACGGCCCTTGACGGCCGGTCGCTCCGATCACCGCGACGACCGGCTTCAATGGGTTCCGTGGACCTGCCTGTCATGCCTCCCGTGAAGCCGATGCTGGCCAAGCTGTCGAGGGAGCTGCCCCCGGCCGGGGCCGTGGTGTACGAGCCCAAGTGGGACGGGTTCCGGGGCATCGTGTTCCGCGACGGCGACGAGGTGGAGATCGGCAGTCGCAAGGAGAAGCCGCTGACCAGGTACTTCCCCGACCTCCTCGACCCGATCCGGGCCCAGTTCCCCGAGCGGTGCGTGGTCGACGGCGAGATCGTGATCGCCACGCCCGGCGGGCTCGACTTCGAGGCCCTCCAGCTCCGCATCCACCCGGCCGAGTCCCGCATCACGATGCTGGCCCGGGAGACGCCGGCCTCGTTCGTCGCCTTCGACCTCCTGGCCCTGGGCGACGACGACCTCCGGGATCGCCCCTTCTCCGAGCGCCGAGCGCTACTCGAGCGGGCCCTGGCCGGGGCCACGTCGCCCATCCACCTGACCCCCGCCACCGCCGACCGGGCGGTGGCCGAGGAGTGGTTCGACCGCTTCGAGGGGGCGGGCCTCGACGGCGTGGTGGCCAAGCCCGTCCACCTGCCCTACCGGGAGGACGAGCGGATCATGCTCAAGGTCAAGCACCAGCGCACGGTCGACTGCGTGGTCGCCGGTTTCCGCTGGCACAAGAGCGGCCCCATCATCGGTTCGCTCCTCCTCGGCCTGTACGACGACGACGGCTCGCTGCACCACGTGGGCGTGGCCGCCGCCTTCTCCATGGCCCGCCGCAAGGAGCTGGTAGACGAGCTGGCGCCCTACCGGGTCGGCGCCCTCGACGGCCACCCGTGGGCCGAGTGGGCCGAGTTCATGACCGCCTCGGGGGGCCAGGTGCCGGGCATGGGCAACCGGTGGAACGCGGGCAAGGACATGTCGTGGGAGCCGCTGCGGGCCGAGCTTGTGGTCGAGGTCGCGTTCGACCACATGCAGGGGGAGCGCTTCCGCCACGCCACCCAGTTCGTGCGGTGGCGGCCCGAGCGCGATCCCCGTTCCTGCACCTACGACCAGCTCGAGGTGGCCGTCCCCCAGGAGCTGGCCGCCGTCTTCGGCGCGTAAATCCAGGGGAGGGGGTTCCCCAACGGGCCGGGAGGGAAGACGTAGGGAGGACGCCTCTCGCAACACCCCACCAAATGCCAACGACTCGAGCTCCCGGTCAGCCCGCACCGGTCACCCTCCCCCTCCGGCCGGCCGACGCCCGTCGGGAGTTGAAGGCCCTCCTGGCAGGGACGCGCTGGTGCCGGGTGGCCGACACGGTCGTGCTGGCGATGCACGAGGCTCTGGTCAACGCCGACCGACACGGCGGTGGCGCGCAGCGACTTCAGGCCTCCATCGAGGGGGAGGCGCTGGTGGTCGTGGTCGTCGACCGCGGTCCCGGCTTCGAGATCCCCGACGCCGACCGGCGGGGGACGTTGGTCGAGTCGTTCGCCGAGGGCGGCCGGGGCCTGTGGCTCATCTGCCAGATCGCGAGCCGGGCCGAGACGGGCCGGGAGGACGGCGAGTTCTGCCTCCGCATGCGGTTCGATCCCCCGGGGGGACACCCGCAGCGGTGAGGGTGGGTGCGGCGCCATTTACCGGGCCGCCGGGGTGCCAAGCACGCAGGACGGTACGACTGTGACGGGCAGCATCGGCTTTGGTACGTTGCGGGCCGCCGGGACGAGGAGGGCGAGGTGACCGGTCGACGAGGCCAGAGCAGCGAGGACCACGACCTCCTCCAGCTCTACCTCAACGACATCGGCAAGCATCCCCTCTTGACCCGGGAGGACGAGCTGCGCCTGGGCGAGCTCACCCGTGCCGGGCAGGCGGCGGCAGCCCGGTTGTCGCAGGCGGGGGTGGCCGTCGACCCGGTCCGCCGCAAGGAGCTGGAGGCCGTCGCCGGGGCCGGTGCCGACGCCGCCTGCAAGTTCGTGCAGGCCAACTTGCGTCTGGTCGTGTCCGTGGCCAAGAAGTACCGGTCGAGCGGTCTGTCCCTCCTCGACCTGATCCAGGAGGGCAACTTCGGGCTCATCGAGGCGGTCGAGCGCTTCGATCCGTCGCGTGGCTTCCGGTTCTCCACCTACGCCACCTGGTGGATCCGCCAGACCATCTCCCGGGGCATCGCCAACACCAGCCGCACCATCCGACTGCCGGTGCACGCGGGCGACCAGCTGGTGGCCATCCGGGTGGCCAGTGCCGACTTCGAGGCCCGCACCGGGCGCACGCCCCGGCTCGACGAGGTGGCGCAGGCGGTGACCTTGCCCACCAGCAAGGTCAAGGAGCTCCTGCCCCACGTGGTCGACCCGGTGTCACTCTCCGAGCCCATCAACGACGCCGACGGAGAGCTGGGCGAGCTGGTCGAGGACTCCTCGTCGGCCCCGCCCGATCAGGCCGTGTTCGAGTCGATGCTGCCCGGGCAGGTGCGCCAGATGCTGGCCGCCCTCGATCCTCGGGAGCAAGAGGTGATCAGCCTCCGGTACGGCCTCGATCGGGGCCGGTCACGTTCGATGGACGAGGTCGGGGCGACCCTCGACCTGTCCCGGGAGGTCGTGCGCCAGATCGAGACCCGGGCCCTCACCAAGCTGCGCCGGTCCTCGCCCCGAGGGATGCGCGACCTGCTGTCGGCGTAGCCGCCCGGCCCGCCGCCGCCTGTCGGTCGTTCTCTGGAGCAAAAACGACCTGGGGGGTCGTTTTCGGTGCACAGAACGGCGGTATCGGGGTACACGAGGGTCCATGAGCGTGGGCGAGGTCGGGGACGTGCGGCTGGTGGGGCGGGCGCTGGCGCTGGTGGTGTCCATGGTGCCCGAGGTCGAGGCGGCGCACGACCTGGCCCGGGCCGCGGGCCACGACCGGCGGTTGCTCGGGCAGGCGGGGGAGACGTGCCGCCAGTCGTCCGCCGGCCGGTGCGACATGCCCGAGGTGGCCCGGGCCCACCAGTTCCTGGACGCGGCTGCGGCGGTGGCCGCCGCCACCGCCGCGATCCCTGCCGTCGTCTGACGTTTACCTCTCGATCGGCGCCCGCACCAGGTTGCCCCACTCGGTCCACGAGCCGTCGTAGTTGCGGACGTTCGTGTAGCCGAGCAGGTGGGTGAGCACGAACCAGGTGTGGCTTGAGCGCTCGCCGATCCGGCAGTAGACGATCACGTCGTCGTCCGACTTCAGCCCGTGCTTGCCCTCGTAGAGCCCTCGCAGGAACTCGGCGTCTTTGAAGGTACCGTCCTCCTCGTTGGCGGTCGCCTTCCACGGCTGGCTCTTGGCGGTGGGGATGTGGCCGCCGCGCAGGGCGCCTTCCTGGGGGTATTCGGGCATGTGGAGCAGCTCGCCGGAGTACTCGCCGGGCGAGCGGACGTCGATCAGAGGGCCCTTGCCAATGTGGCCGAGGGTGTCATCGCGGTAGGCCCGGATGGGGGCGTCGTCGCGCTCGACGACGGGGTAGTCCGTCGACTCCCGCTGGGGGACGTCGGTGGTGAGCTCCCGCCCGTCCTTGACCCACTTGGCCCGGCCGCCGTTGAGCAGGCGGGCGTCGGGGTGGCCGAAGAGCTTGAAGATCCACAGGGCGTAGGCGGCCCACCAGTTGTTGGCGTCGCCGTAGAACACGACCGTGGTGTCGCGGCCGATCCCGTTCTTGGAGCACAGCTTGGAGAAGCCCTCGCCGTCGAGGTAGTCGCGGGTGACCTGGTCGTTGAGATCGAGGTGCCAGTCGACCTTGATCGCGCCCGGGATGTGGCCGGTGTCGTAGAGGAGGACGTCCTCGTCTGACTCGACGATCACCACGCCGGGGTCGTTGGCGTGCTCGGCCACCCAGTCGGCGGTGACCAGCATCTCTGGGTGGGCGTACTGCTGGTGCTCGGGGGCCGTGTCTGCGGCGACGGGCATAGAGCCTCCTCGGGGGATCGTTCGCTCGTGTATTCCTGACCAATATAGTCGGCTTTGTTGCCAATTGGCACCCGGCTCGTGGGAAACTGGGGAGGTGACCACGCCCGCCCTGCAGCGCATCGTCGACCTCTTCGGAGGCGCCCCCAAGGAGCTGCGCACCCAGGCGCTCCTCGAGTACTCCCGGAAGGTGCCGCCCCTCCCCGAGCGCTACGCCGACCACCCCGAGCTGCTGGAGGCGGTGCCCGAGTGCCAGACGCCGTTCTTCCTGGCCACCGAGATCGACGACGACGAGCGGGTGCACCTCTACTTCAAGGTGCCGGCCGAGTCCCCCACCACCCGCGGCTTTGCCGGCATCCTGTCGGCGGGGCTCGACGGGGCCAAGGCTTCCGACGTGCTGGAGACGTCCAACGACTTCTACAACAAGATGGGCCTGGCCGAGGTCATCTCCTCGCTGCGCCTGAGGGGGATGTCGGCCATCCTCTTCCGCCTCAAGCGCCAGGTCGGACAACAGCTCGCCGCCCGCCAGGCCGAGGCTGGCGCCTGAGCCGGTAGCCCGCCGCCGGGTGCCTGTGTAGCCGAGCGTTCGCCACCGCCGGTCCCTCAGGGGGGCCATCTGTGGCAATCGCTCCCGGGATCCGGGAGTCGCGGGTCGAGCGATCGCCACTGCCGGTCCCCCAGCGGGACCACCTGTGGCAATCGCTCGGGTGGACCGGGCCCCGCGTGTGCCGCCGGCGCCCCGCGCCGAATTCGGCGCGCCGCGAAGGGCCGAGGCGTAGAGTCGTCGGCCCACGGCGACGGCGGAGGCCCGACGGTGACGAAGATCTTCCTGAGCTATCGCAGGGACGACACGTCCGGGCACGTGGGGCGCCTCACCGACCGGCTGTGCGCCCGGTTCGGGCGGGATGCCGTCTTCCGCGACCTCGACAGCATCGGTCCCGGCCGCGATTTCGCGGTCGCCATCAACGAGGCGATCGGCGAATGCGACTCGGTCGTGGCCGTGATCGGCAGGAACTGGCTGGGTGCGGGCGGGCCCGACGGGCAGCGCCGTATCGACGATCCCGAGGACTTCGTGCGGGTCGAGCTCGCCGCCGCCCTCGAACGGAAGGTGCACCTGATCCCGGTGCTCGTGGATCGGGCCCAGATGCCGTCGGCCGCCAGCCTGCCCCTCCCTCTGGCGCCTTTGGCCCGGCGCAACGCCTTCGAGATCAGCGAGAGCCGATGGGACTACGACGTCCAGCGCCTGATCGACGTCCTCGACCCGGCCTCCCCGCAGACACTGAGCGGGTCGATGCCTACGGTGGTCGCCGCCGCCGGTGCCAAGACGGACACCCGCCCAAGACCCGCCCGTGTTCTCACTGCCGGCCCCGATCCCGGGAAGCGCCGGTGGATGGCGGCGGCCGTGGCCGGCGGGCTCCTGCTGCTGGTGTTGGCGGTCGTGGCCATGTTGGCCGGTGGCGGGGACGACCCGTCGGTCACCGCCGGCGGCAGCACGATCCCCGCGACCACGACGAGCACGTCGCTGTCGTCGACGACCATCCTCGGGGTGGACGGTCCGGAGGTGACGGGCGGCGGGGGGACGCCTGGAGAGACATCGCCGGCGCCGAAGACGCCGGCCCCGACGACACCTGCCCCAACGACACCAGCCCCGACGGCAGCAACGACACCGACCACGACGCCGCCGCCGACGCCCGCCACCACGGTTCTCCAAGCGGCGCCAGTGACCGCCGACGCGGTGGCCGGGAACTGGTCGGGAACGGTGTCCGATGGCAGCGGCGGCTCCTTCCTGATCACCCTCGGCGTCAGGGCCGGGTGCGGGATTGGCCAGACGTGTGGATCGGTGTACGTCTCGAACAACAACTGCACGGGGGACTTCATCCTGCACGCGTTGTCCGGCAGCACCTACGAGTTCACCGTCGCCAACTTCACGTCGACCAGTGGACCCAACTGCTCCGAGGGTGCCGGTGAGTACCTCACGCCCCAGGGCGCCACCCTGCACTACTCCACCAACTACGGCCCGGTGGGGACGCTCAACCGGATCTGACCCGGCGGGCTAGGTGAACGGCCCGTCCATGACCCGCCAGCAATACCAGGCGGCGACCGTGCGATAAGGGCGGTAGACCTCCCCGGCGGCGGCTAGCTCGGCCGGCGTGGGCGGCGCCTCAAGGCCGTGCATCCGGCCGTAGCCGACCCGGACCCCGAGATCGCCGGTGGGCCAGACGTCGGGCCGGTTGAGCTGGAAGATCAGGAACATCTGGGCCGTCCACGGTCCGATCCCCCGCACCGTGACCAGGCGCTCGACGATCTCGTCGTCGTCCATACGGCCCCAGCCCTGGAGGCGGACGGTGCCGTCGAGCGCCTTCGCCGCCAGGTCCTTGATCGACGCCACCTTGGCCGACGACAGTCCCACGCCGCGCAGCACCTCCTCGGGCGTGGCCGCCACCGCCGCCGGTGTGGGCCGGCCGTCGTAGAGGGCGGCGAACCGTCCGTGGATGGCCGACGCGGCCGCCCCCGCCAGCTGCTGGAAGCAGATCGAGCGGGCGAGGGCGCCGAAGGCGCCGCCCGGGGCCCGTCCCCGGACGAGGGTGCACGGCCCGAGCGTGGCGATGGCCGCCGCCATCGCCGGGTCGGCCGCCGACAGCGCCGCGCACTCGTCCACCCACCGGCCCATGTCCCCCAGTCTCCCGCGCCTGACCACGGGAGCGATCGCTCCTACAATTGGCCCAATGAGGATGCGGCCATGAGGATGCGGGTGGACGAGTTGGCGCTCCAGGCCGACGTCTCGGTCGACACCATCCGCTACTACCAGAAGCAGCGCCTCCTGCCCGCCCCCGGTCGGGACGGGCGCCTGGCCTGGTACAACGAGGATCACCTCGAGCGCATCGCCCGGATCAAGGAGCTCCAGCGGCGGGGGTTCACCCTGGCCGTGATCCGCCGCTTCCTGTCGGGCGAGCTCGACCCGGCCGACGAGCGGTTGGCGGCGGCGGTGGTCGAGGCCGGTGACGAGGACGCCAGCGCCCCCGAGGGCGAGGGCGAGACCTTCGATCTCGACGGCCTGGCCGACCGGGTGGGCGTCCCCGCGGCCCTGCTCGAGTCGCTGGTGCGGGAGGGGCTCCTCGTCCCCCGCCTCCACCAGGGCGAGGCCCGCTTCGGGCCCGACGACGTCACCATCCTCACCGCCGGCCTGCGGCTGCTCGAAGCAGGACTACCGCTTCCCGAGGTCTTCGACCTGGCCCGCCGCTTCCACGCCCTCAGCCGGGAGGTGGCGGGGCAGGCGGTGGAGCTGTTCGACCAGTACGTGCGCAAGCCGCTGCGGGCCCAGGACCTGGACGAGGCCACCAAGGCCGAGCGCATGGTCGAGACGTTCCGCACCCTCATGCCGGCGGTGGGCGACCTGGTGTCGTTCCACTTCCGCCGCATCCTCCTGCAGGTGGCCCAGGAGCACCTGGAGGCGGTGGGCGACCCGGCCGAGATCGCGGCGGCCACCGCCGACGACGGGTGGGCCCAGTGATCCCGGAGCGATCGTGATCCCGGAGCGATCGTGAGCCCGGAGCTGCCCCAGGGACAGGCCAAGGTGCGCGCCGTCGATGACATGTTCGACGCCATCGCCCCCCGCTACGACACCCTCAACCGCCTCCTCACCATGCGGATGGACGTGGGCTGGCGCAAACGGACCGTGCGGTCCCTCGGACTGGCCCCGGGCGCGATCGTCCTCGACCTGGCCTGTGGGACGGGTGACCTGTGCCGGGTGCTCGCCGACGCCGGCTACCGCCCGGTGGGTGTCGACCGGTCGGCGGGGATGCTGGCCGCGGCCCGCACGTCGGCCCCTCTCGTGCGGGGCGACGCCCTGGCCCTCCCCATGGCCGACGGATCAGCCGATGGCATCGTGTGCGGCTTCGCCCTCCGCAACGTCCTCGGCCTCGACCTGTTCCTCGCCGAGTGCGCCCGGGTGCTGCGACCGGGGGGACGGGTGGCGCTGCTGGAGGTGGCCGTTCCCGCCAACCGGGTGCTGCGCGCCGGCCACCGCCTGTACTTCGGGAAGGTGGTCCCGTTCGTGGGGGGGCTGCTTTCGGACCGGGCCGCCTACCGGTACCTGCCCCAGTCGGTGGCCTACCTGCCGCCCGTGCCCGAGGTGCGGGCGATGATGCAGGCTGCGGGCTTCGCCGACGCCTCCCGCCGGGCGCTGTCGGGGGGCATCGCCCAACTGCTCACCGGCACCCGCTCGTGACCGCCCTCCGGGCGGCGCGGCCCACCCTCACCAGCCGCACCCGCCCCCTGGCCGAGCCCCCCGACCTGCTGGCCGGGGTGGGGCCCCAGCCCGACGGCTTCGCCTGGCTCCACGACGGGGCCGGCCTGGCGACCTCGGGGGTGGCGGCCCGGGTTCGCGTCCGGCGGGGCGTCGGGCCGGGTCGGCTGGACGAGGCCGCGGCCGAGGTGGCGGCGCTGCTGGCGGGGATCGAGTCCGACGACCCCGTGCGCGTCCCCGGCTCGGGACCGCTGGCCGTCGGCGCCCTCGGCTTCGCCGACGATGGCGAGGTCGAGCTGGTGGTGCCCGCGGTGGTGGTCGGCGTCACCCGGATGGGCCAGGCCTGGATCACCGAGACCGGGCCGGTAGGCCCGACGGCCCCCGTGCCGGCGCCGGGGCCGTTGCCGTCCCGGTTCGTGGTCGACGGGCATGGTCTCCGGCCCCGGTGGGGGGAGATGGTCGACGACGCCCTGGCCCGGATCGCGTCCGGCGAGCTGTCCAAGGTGGTGCTGACGCGGGAGGTCACGGTTGAGGCCGACCGACCGTTCGACGTGGCCACGATCCTCACCCGCCTGCGGGGCGGCCATCCCACCTGCTTCACCTTCGCCGCCGGCGGGCTGGTCGGCGCCACGCCCGAGCTGCTGGTGCGGCGCCGGGACGCCCTCGTCGTGTCCCGCCCCATGGCCGGCACCGCCCCCCGGGGCGACACCCTCGATGACGACCGGCGGCTGCTGGCCAAGATGAAGTCGTCCAACAAGGAGGGCCGGGAGCACCGGGTGGTGGTCGACGCGGTGCGGGCCGCCCTCGGGCCGGTGTGCGAGGAGGTCTCGGCCAGCGCCCAGCCCGAGGTCGCCCGGCTGGCCACCGTCGCCCACCTGGCCACCACCGTGGCCGGCCGGTTGAAGGCCCCGTGGCCCTCGGCCCTGGCCCTGGCCGGGCTGCTGCATCCCACGCCGGCGGTGGCGGGCTCGCCTCGTCCGGCGGCACTGGCCGCCATCGCCGAGCTGGAGGACTTCGACCGGCGGGGCTACACCGGGCCGGTGGGATGGGTCGACAGCCGGGGCGACGGCGACTGGGCGGTGGCCCTGCGCTGCGCCCACATCGACGGCGCCGTCGCCCGCCTCTACGCCGGCGCCGGGATCGTCGCCGGTTCGTCGGCCGGCGCCGAGTGGGCCGAGACGCAGGCCAAGCTGGAGCCCATGATGCGAGCGCTGGTGCAGCCGTGAGCCTGACTCGGGCCGACGTGGAGGAGAAGTTCCGGGAGGAGGGGTTGTCGCCCACCGGGTGGGGCAACGGTCCCGGTGACCGATATGGCTGGCACTCGCACGCGTACCACAAGGTCCTGTACTGCGTCTCGGGCAGCATCGTCTTCCACACCCGCACCGGCGACGTGGAGCTCCAGGCCGGTGACCGCCTCGACCTGCCGCCCGGTACCGAGCACGCGGCCACCGTCGGTCCGTCGGGCTGCGAGTGCATGGAGGCATCCAAATGACCTACGTGGTGGACGATGACATCGAGGCCTACGCCGTCGCCCACTCGAGTCCCGAGGCCGACTGGCTGGCGGCGCTGGCGGCTGAGACGAGGGAGGTGTCGGAGGCCCACGGGATGATGGTGGGGGCGCTGGAGGGGCGGTTGCTGGAGTTCCTCGTGTTCATGACCCAGGCTCGGCGGGTGCTCGAGATCGGTACCTTCACCGGCTACTCGGCCCTCTCGATGGCGGCGACCCTCCCCCCCGACGGGCGGGTCGTCACCTGCGACATCGACCCCGACACCAACGCCGTCGCCCGCCGCCACGCCGCATCGAGCCCCTACGGCGACCGCATCGATTTCCGCCTCGGGCCCGCGCTCGACACCGTCGCCACCCTCGACGGGCCCTTCGACCTGGTGTTCATCGACGCCGACAAGGAGTCGTACCTGGCCTACTACGAGGCCGTCCTCCCCAAGCTGGCCGACCGGGGCGTGATCGTCGTCGACAACGTCCTGTGGAGCGGGCGGGTGCTGGATCCGTCCGACGAGACGGCCGACACCCGGGCCATCCGGGCCTTCAACGATGCGGTGGCCGCCGATCCCCGGGTGGTGAGCGTGATGCTCACCGTGCGGGACGGCGTCAGCCTGATTCGTCTGGCGGAGGGCTAGCGGGCGGATTTGCTGGTGGCGGGGGCTGGTCCCAGCTCACGTCGAAGCCGAGCAGGGTGCGGAAGCGGTCGAGCATGTCCTCGCCCTCCAGCTCGTGGATGTTGCGGCGCCTGGGGTCGTAGACCTCGGCGGCCACGTCGAGCTCCTGGTCCAACGACCAGGTCGCAGGGTCCTGCTGGAGCTGTTCGAGAGACTCGTCCTCGTCGGCCATCGCACGCGATCCTCCTGCGCGCCAGTATGTCCGCTTATGAGCTCTTGGCGTGACGGCGTGTCGGACGAGGTGCAGGCCGAGTTGGACAAGGCGTGGCTGGCGGCGGTGACCTTCGCCGAGCAGATGCTCGAGCGGGAGGGCGCCTTCCACCCGTACGCGGTCAAGCTGACCGACGCCGGGGAGATGGAGATGGCCACCGTGCCCGCGGGGGCGGAGGACGCCCTCCAGACCCTCCTCGACGGCCTGGCCGTGCAGCGGAACGCCCTGCGGGTGGGGGCGGTGGTGGCCGCCGTGCACCTCGAGTCGATCCATTCCGACGCCGTCCGGGTCGACATCGAGCACCGCGACGGCGTCGCCCTTACCCTGGTCCTCCCCTACACGAGGAAGAAGCTGCGCAAGAAGGTCGAGTGGGGCGACACCCAGTCGATGCTGGTGGAGCCCCGCATCTGGGCGGTGTGAGCGGTTTACGTCCCCGGCGGGGCGTCGTCGGCCTCGGTCGCGGCGGGGACCGGCTCCTCCCGGAGGAGCGTGACGGCGACCAGGGGGAAAATCACCACCGACAGGAGGCCGGCCGAGACCAGGGCGGCGCCGGTGACGGGCGTGATCTCGCCCAGGGCCACGCCGATCTCGGTGGCGGTGACCAGGAAGGGGAGCGACGTGGCCTGCAGCAGGCCGGCGGCGGCAGCCGGCCGGCGGCCGACGGTGCGGGCGTAGAGGGCGGCGGGGAGGCCCCGCACGAGGAGCAGCGCGACCAGGAACAGCGGCACCCGGGCGATGGCGGACGGGGAGTCGAGCAGGGCCCGCAGGTCGAAGCGGAGGCCGCTGGCCACGAAGAACACGGGAATGACGAACCCGTAGCCGATCGCCTCCAGCTTGATGCGAAAGTTCGGATGGGTGACGGTGTCCCGGTCGACCATGTTGAGGATGGCGCCGGCCAGGAACGCGCCCAGGATCGTCTCTAGGCCCAGGCGACCGGCCAGGGCGACGAACGCCACCAGCAGGAGGACGGCGAAGCGCACCCGGATCTCGGCGGTGGTGTCCTGCAGGCGGAGGATCACCGCATCGAGGCGCATCACCCGCTCCAGGCGGACGAGGGCAATGACCGACACCACCGCCAGCACGGTGAACAGAACGAGGAGGACGAGCTTGCTGCCCACGCCCGCCTCGCTCTCGGAGAACAGAAGCGACAGCAGGACGACGGCGGCGAAGTCGGCCACCGACGCCCCGGCGATGGTGAGTTGGCCCACCGGCCGGTCGATCTGGCCCGCGTCCTTGAGCACGGGCACGACCAGACCGAGCGAGGTCGCCGAGAGGGCGACGGCGATCAGCAGGGGCGACTTGACCCACCCGGCGGCGCCGAACGCCAGCCCGACGGCCACGCCCAGGGCCAGGGTCAGGCCGAAGCCGACCCCCGCCGTCTTGAGGATCGGTCCCCGCAGGCGGGCAACGTCGATCTCCAGCCCGGCCAGGAAGAGCAGGAAGGCGAGCCCCATGAGGGCCAGCACCTGGACGGGGACGTCGACCTCCACCCACCCGAACCCCGAGGGCCCGACCGCGATCCCGGCCACGATCTCGAGCACCACCGCCGGCACCCGGATGGCGGGCACCAGGCCCACCAGGAGAGGGGCCGTCACCGCGATGACCGCCACGACCAGCAGGTTGCCGTACGAGAGCGTCACGGAACACAGTCGCCCGCAGCCGCTCGACGTTACATGGTCGCCCCACATGCGGCACGTATGACGTATCGTGATACGCTGTGTCCCGTGAGACAGGCGATCTCGGTGCGGCTCGACGACGAGGCTTTTCGGGCCCTGCGGGCGCTGGAGGCGGCGGGCATGTCCCGGTCCGAGGCGATCCGGTTCTCGTTGATCGCATCGGCCCGCCGGCTGCGTCGCAGCTCCGAGCTCGCAGCCGAGGTCGAGGCCCTCGAGAGCGACGAGGACGACCGACACGAGATGCTGGCCGTCGCCGGGCTGATGGAGTCGCTGCGTGCTACGAGGTGACGTCTACCGGTTCAAGCTGCCGAAGGGTGTCGGCCATGAGCAGCACGGTGACCGTTTCGGGGTCATCGTCCAGGCTGACGAGTTCCTGCCGCGGTCGGTGGTCATCGTCGCGCCGACGTCCACCAGTGCCAAGCCGGCGTCGTTCCGTCCCGAGATCGATATCGACGGCCAGACGACGCGCGTGCTGGTGGAGCAGATTGGAGCCGTCGACCTCGGTCGTCTCGGCCAGCTCTCAGGGCACCTGAGCCCGGAGGAGATCTGGGGTGTCGACGAGGCGCTGGCGACCGTCCTGGGACTCGGCTGACCCCACTCGAGGTTCGGCGATCCACCGCCTCCTCGCCGGTCCGGGGCGGTATGGGCGGTCATGTCGAAGCCTCCTTCGGCGGCCGGTTCACCTCGTAGAGGCCGGCGGTGAGTCCCCCCAGCATGTTGGCCACCAGGTCGCGACCGGTGTTCTGGTAGCCGCCCACCTGGGTGTCGGCCACCGCCAGGGTGAAGGCGAACTCGACCACCTCGTTCACCGCCCCCACCCCGCAGCCGAGGATGGCCACGAACGCCACCGTGGCGACCGGTCCCACCTCGATGTCGGCCAGCCATCCGGCCCGGAGAGCCTCCCAGCAGGCCAGGCCGGCGGTGCCGAACCCGACGAAGTGGACGATGTTGTCCACGTGGAACCACCGGCCGAACACCACGTTGTAGAAGATCCGGTCCCCGCCGTCGAGCTCCACGATCCCGCCCGCCAGGTGGCCGAGGCCCCAGAGGGTGAGGCCGACGAGGACGACCCTGCTGAACCGGAACCGGTCGTCGGCGACGGCCAGTCCCACGAAGGCCACGGCCACGATGACGACGTAGGGGACGGCCAACCGGGAACCGTTGACCAGGCCGTAGGCGCCGAGGGCGACGAGGTAGGTGAAGACCACCCCGGCCACAAGCGGGTGACGTCGGACTGACAACGCGGCCGCGGCGTGAATCACCCGGACGTGCGGATGGCATCGGCCACCGCCTGGTGGGCCCCGCGGTGGTGGGCGACGTTGGCGTCGCGCTCGGTGGGGACGACGACCACCCGGATGCCCCCGGCCTCGATGGCAGCCAGCACGGCCGGCGCCAGGGCGGGCGCCCGGTCGACCCGGAGGGCGGGGATGCCGTGGACGGCGCACAGGGCCACCAGGTCGAGGTGGTGGGGGGTGCCCCACAGGGTCTCGAAGTGCTCGGCCAGGCCGGACTGGGGGAGGAAGGAGAAGATGCCGCCACCCCGGTTGTCGACGACCACCAGGACGGCGTCGATGGCGCGGCGGCTGGCCTCGAGCATCCCTCCGGCGTCGTGGAGGAACGTGAGGTCGCCGCACAGGGCGGCCACCGGACCCTCCTCGGCCGCGGCCACCCCCAGCGTGGTGGACACGAACCCGTCGATGCCGTTGACGCCGCGGTTGGAGTGGAACCGCAGTCCCCGCCGGGGCCGGGCGAAGGCCTCGACGTCGCGGACGGGCATGCTCGACCCCACCACCAGCGACGCGCCGTCGGGCAGGCAGTCGACCAGGTCGCGGGCCACCCGGGCCTCGGACGGATCGTCGCCGGTGTCGAGCCACCGGTCGACGGCGGCGCGGGCGGTGGCCTCTGCCCGGCACCAGTCCGCCAGCCACCCGGACGGCGGGGTCGCCGTTCGGCCGGCGCCGGCCTCGAGCCGGTCGGCGAGGGCGGCCAGGAGGGCGGCGGGGTCGGCGACCACCCGCTCGGACGCGCCCCGGTGGGGGTCGAGCCAGGCCCGGTCGGGGTCGACGAGCACCCTCGGGACGTCGGCGTCGAGCCACGACGTCGCCACCTTGCCGGTGAGGGGGGCGCCCACGTGGAGCACCAGGTCGGGGCGGAGACGGTCGGCGACGTCGGGCACCCGCAGGAGGGCGTCGTAGGTCGACACCGCCTGGGGGCCGCTGCGCACGCCCGACAACGGGTCGGCCAGGATCGGCCAGCCGGCGGCGGCGGCGAAGCGCTCGACCACGTCGGCGCCCACGCCCGCCCCCCACCCGGCCACCACCAGGCCGCGCCGGGCGGCCGCAACCGACGCCGCCAGCCGGTCGAGGTCTTCGGGACTGGGAAGGGACGGGCCGGTCGACGTCGTCACCCATGGTCGTCCGCCCGCCCGCCCCGAGCCCGGCTCGACCTCACCGCTCGGGATCAGTGGCTCTCGGAAGGCGAGGTTGAGGTGGACGGGGCCGGCGGGGGGACCGGTGGCGTCGGCGACCGATCGGGCCGCTACTGACCGCCAGAAGATGGGCGCCTCGAGCGCGTCGTCGGCCACGCCGACCTCGCAGAACCACCGGACCGACCCCCCGTACAGCTTGATCTGGTCGGTGGCCTGGCCGGCGCCGGTGTCGCGCAGCTCGGGGGGACGGTCGGCGGTGCAGACGACCATCGGGACCCGCCCGTGCCACGCCTCCAGCACCGCCGGGTGGAAGTTGGCGGCGGCCGTCCCCGACGTGCAGAGGGCCACCGCCGGCCGGCCCGAAGCCCGGGCCACCCCGAGGGCGAAGAAGGCGGCCGAGCGCTCGTCGAGGAACACCTCCAACCGGATCCGGGGGTCGGCGGCCAGGGCCAGCGCCAGCGGGGTCGACCGGGAGCCGGGGGCGACGGCCGCGAACTCCACCCCGCCCCGGCACCACTCGTCGACGAGGGTGCGGGCGAACGCCGTCTGCCGATCGGAGGCCGTCATGCCATCATCGACCGATGTTGTCGGGACCCGTGCTGTCGGGAACGGTCGAGGGCGCCGGGCCCCGCCTCGTCCTGGTGCACGGGTTCACCCAGACCGGACGGTCGTGGGGCGAAGTGGCCCGCCTGTTCGCCACCGGGTTCGAGGTGGTGCGGGTCGACCTTCCCGGCCACGGACGGTCGGCCGCCGTCCGCCTGGGCTTCGAGGAGACGGCATCCGCCATCGGGGACGTGGGCGGCCGGGGCGTCTACGTCGGCTACTCCATGGGGGCCCGCCTGTGCCTGCGGCTGGCCCTCGACCGTCCCGAGCTGGTGCGGGGCCTGGTGCTGGTCGGGGGCTCGCCGGGGCTGACGACCGACCTCGAGCGCCGGTCCCGCCTGGCCGCCGACGACCAGCTGGCGGACGACATCCTCAACGTCGGGACTACCGCCTTCCTGCGCCGATGGCTGTCGCAGCGCATGTTCGCCACCCTGAACCCCACCGACGAAGACCTTGAGTCCCGCCGGGCCAACCCCCCCGACGGGCTGGCCGCCGCCCTCCGGTCGCTGGGGGTGGCGGCCCAGGAGCCGCTGTGGGGCCGGCTGGCCGAGCTGGAGATTGCCGGTGCTGGTCGTGTCGGGTGAGCTGGACGCCAAGTTCACGATCCTGGGCGAGCGCATGGCGGCCAAGATCGGCCGCAACGCCCAAGCCGTAACCCTGCCCGGGTGCGGCCACGCCGTCCACCTGGAGCAGCCCGACGCCTTCTGCCGGCTGGTGTGGGCGGCCCTCGACCCGAACGCGGATCACGATCCGCGAGGCCGGCCCCGACGAGAAGCGGGCCAGCAGCGCGGGGTCGGGCGCCACCCGGCGCACCGGGAGTCTCCCGTCCACCGGCACCAGCGGTTCGGCCACCACGTCGGCGGCCAGGAGCCCGGCGCTGCCCAGGCCGCAGGCGTAGGGCAGGTCGGGGAGGGCGGCGGCCAGGGCCACGCCCGCAGCCAGTCCCACCGACGTCTCGAACATCGACGACACCAGCGCCGGAAGGCCGGCGGCCTCGGCCACCGCCAGCGCGGCGGCGACCCCCCCGAGGGGCTGGACCTTGAGCACCACGACGTCGGCCGCCTCCAACCGGCGCAGGCGGCGGGCGTCGTCGACGCTGCGCACGCACTCGTCGGCGGCGACGGCCACCGAGCCGAGAAGCCGCCGGCGGACGACGGCCAGGTCGTCCATCGACGACACCGGCTGCTCGACCAGCTCCAGGCCGTAGGGGGCGAGGCGGGCGATGGTGGCCAGGGCGGTGTCGACGTCCCACGCCCCGTTGGCGTCGATCCGGATGGCCCCGGCCGGGCCGAGGGCGTCGCGCACCGCGGCCACCCGGTCGACGTCGCCCCGGTCGCCGACCTTCACCTTGACCGTGGTGATGCCCAGGGCCCACGCCTCGGCGGCCAGGGCGGCGGCATCGTCGGGGCCGACGGCGGGGACGATGCCGTTCACCGGGATCGTGTCCCGCACGGCGACCGGCCAGGCTCCGGCAGCGGCCTCCTCGGCCGCGGCCCGGGACCGGGCCGGATCGCACGGGTAGCCGGGGAGGGGAGAGAACTCACCCCATCCCGACGGTCCCTGGAGGAGGATCACGTCTCGGTGCCACAGGCCACCGAGAGGCGTCCGTAGGGGGAGCCGGACCCGGTGCTCGGTGAGCGTCATCTCCACGCGATCCCCACCGCCAGCAGGATGGAGAGCACGAGCTGGAGACGAGCCGTCGCCACCAGGGTGCCGACAAGGACGGGCGTGGCCGCCCCCACCCGGGCCGCCCGCAGCGGGGGCCAGGCCAGCGGGGCGGCGGCGAGAGCGACCAGCGGCTGCGGGGGCGACCAGGGCGATGCCCGGGATGGCCGCCAGCGCCCCGACCACGGCCGCCTGGTAGAGGCGGACCGTCCTGGCCGCACCGATACGCACCGCGAGGGTGCGCTTCCCCGTTGCCCCGTCGCTCTCGACGTCGCGCAGGTTGTTGACCAGCAGGATGGCGCAGGCCAGGAGCCCGACCGGTACCGCCGCGGCCACCGCCATCCACGGCACCCGCTCGAGGTGGACGTAGGCCGACCCGCACGTCGCCACCAGGCCGAAGAACACGAACACCATGACCTCGCCCATCCCGGACGAGGCGTAGGGCTTGGGCCCGCCGCTGTAGAGGGCGGCGGCTGCGATCGACGCCGCCCCCACGACCAGCATCCACGGGTTGACCACCACGGCCAGGGCCACGCCGGCCAGGCCGGCCCCGGCCAGGGCGAGGAAGGCGGCCCGCTTCACCGCGGCCGGCGCCTTGAGCCCGGAGGCGGTGAGGCGCACCGGGCCCCGCCGGTCCTTGTCGACCCCCCGCACCCCGTCGGAGTAGTCGTTGGCGTAGTTGACCCCCACCTGCAGGGCCACCGACACCACCAGGCACAGCCCGGCCCGGTACCAGACGACGTCGCCGTAGCGGGCCGCCACCGCGGTGCCCACCAGCACCGGCGCCACCGACGCCCCCAGCGTCTTGGGCGCGCTCCCTGGTACCAGAGCGCCAGGGTCACCCGCTCCGTGCCCAACTGGTGACGTCTCTGGGCGCCAGGACGCCCGAAAGCGTCACCAGTTCGATTTTCACGGGCGCTTGGGGAAGCGTCCGAAGTCGGGCTTGCGCTTCTGGACGTAGGCGTCGCGGCCCTCCTGGGCCTCCTCCGACAGGTAGTAGAGGAGGGTGGCGTCCCCCGCCAGCTGCTGGACGCCCGCCAGCCCGTCGGTATCGGCGGCGAAGCCGGCCTTGAGCAGGCGCAAAGACAACGGGCTGTGGCGGAGGATCTTGTGGCACCAGGCGAGGGTCTCCTCCTCCAGCCGGTCGAGGGGGACGACGGTGTTCACCAGGCCCATGTCGAGCGCGGCCCGTGCGTCGTACAGGTCGCAGAGGAACCAGATCTCCTTGGCCTTCTTCTGGCCCACCGTGCGGGCCAGGAGGCCGGCGCCGTAGCCGCCGTCGAACGACCCCACCCGGGGACCGGTCTGGCCGAACTGGGCGTTGTCGGCGGCGATGGTGAGGTCGCAGACAAGATGCAACACCTGCCCGCCCCCGACCGCGTAGCCGGCCACCATGGCGATCACCGGCTTGGGCAGGCGCCGGATCTGGATCTGGAGGTCGAGCACGTTGAGGCGGCCGACCCCGTGGTCGTCGATGTAGCCGTCGTCGCCCCGCACCTTCTGGTCGCCGCCCGAGCAGAAGGCGAGCGGCCCCTCCCCGGTGAGGATGATCACGCCCACCGTGGGGTCGTCCCGGGCCCGGTCGAAGGCCCGGGTCATCTCCACGACGGTCAGCGGCCGGAAGGCGTTGCGCACCTCGGGCCGGTTGATCGTGATCTTGGCGATGCGTCCGCCGGGAGCGTCGGCCACCTGGTAGCGGATGTCCTGCCAGTCGCCCTCCGCCTGCCAGGCGACGGGTGTGATGTCGTCGTCCATGGGTGCTGTCACTCCTAGAGCAATCACTCCTACGAACGGAAGGATACTCTGGGGACGAGCACCTTCGTCGGGAGGAGAGGCACGCCATGGAGGACTACCTCGCCTGAGAGCGGCAGTGGCCGCCTCGCCCTTCATGTCTCCCCGAAGACCCTCTTGAGAAGGAGCTCCTCCGTTGTCCGCTGACGCCCCCTTCGCCGCGCTCGTCCCCTACGGATGGGACGACCGCGTGGCCGCCCTCTACGCCTCGACCGACCCCGACCCCGATCCCGCCCGCCATGCCCCGGGCCGGGTCGTGCGCATCGACTACGACCGCTGCATCGTCACCACCGGCAACGACAGCCCCCTCCAGGCCACCGCCTGGCCCCTGCCCACCACCGGCGACTGGGTGCGCCTGTACTTCGTCGACGACGGCCCTGAGGGAATCAGCACCGGCGCCCCCCCGAACGTCGACCACGTGCTCCCCCGGTGGTCGGCGTTGGCCCGGGAGGACCAGGTCCTGGCGGCCAACGTCGACATCGTCATGGTGGTGGCCTCCCTCGACCGGCCCCTCAACCTCAACCGCATCGAGCGGGAGCTGGTCATGGCGTGGGACAGCGGGGCCAAGCCGGTGGTGGTCCTCACCAAGGCCGACACCTTCGACGACCCCAAGCAGGCGGTGGTGGCGGTGGAGGCCCGGGCCGGGGGCGTCGACGTGGTGCTCACCAGCAGCGCCGAGGGATCGGGCGTGGAGGAGGTGGCCGAGCACCTCCGACCCAACCGCACCGCGGTCCTCCTCGGGCCGTCGGGCGTGGGCAAGTCGACCCTGGTCAACCGGCTGCTCGACGCCGAGGTCCAGGCCACCGGGGCGGTGCGGGAGGGCGACCACAAGGGCCGCCACACCACCACGTCGCGCGACCTGATCCTCGTGCCCTCGGGCGGCGTGCTCATCGACACCCCCGGCGTCCGCTCCCTCGCCCTGGGCGGGGCCGAGGAGGGGCTGGCCGCCGCCTTCGCCGACGTCGGCGACCTGGCCGAGCACTGCAAGTTCCGGGACTGCCGCCACGACGGCGAGCCAGGCTGCGCCGTCACCGCCGCCGTCGACGCCGGCCTCCTCGACGGGGCCCGGGTGGCCAACTTCCGCAAGATCGAGCGCGACCTCGAGCGCCAGTCGGCCTCGGTGCTGGAACGGGCCGAGCAGGCCCGGAAGTGGAAGATCATCCACAAGGCCCAGAAGAAGATGCCGCCGAAGGGCTGACCCGGTCGAGGGTCAAGGGTTCGTCCGCCGCACTCCATGCCGCTCGTCGTCGTCCGACTGCCGCCGCCCGAGGCGGCCGACGCCATCCGTCGGGCGTGGGACAAGGGCCGGGCCGTGCTCGTCCTCGATCCCCGAGCCCCCGACGCCGAGATCGAGCGGGTCCTGGCCGGGCTCGACCCGGACGGCGAAGTGGCCCCCGACGTGGCCGCGGTGGTCGTCACGTCCGGCACCACCGGCGAGCCCAAGGGGGTAGAGCTCACCTTCGGCGGGCTGCAGGCGTCGGCCCGGGCCGTCTCTGGCGCCCTCGGGGTGGGGCCGGGCGACCGCTGGCTGTGCTGCCTGCCCCTCCACCACGTGGGCGGACTCGCCGTGCTGGCCAGGTCGTGGACGGTCGGCACACCGGTCGACGTCCTGCCCCGCTTCGACGTGGAGGCGGTGGCCCAGGCGGCGACGGGCACGGCGGGCGCCACGCTCGTCTCGCTCGTCCCCCTCATGGCCCGCCGGCTCCTGGAGGCGGGTGTCGACCTGGGCCGGTTCCGGCACATCCTGCTCGGCGGGGGGCCGGTGGCGGCCGACCTCCCGGGCACGCCCACCTACGGGTTGACCGAGACGTGGGGTGGCGTGGTCCACGCCGGCCGCCCCCTCGACGGGGTCGAGATCGCCCTCGGCCACGAAGACGAGATCCTCGTCCGGGGACCGGTGGTGATGCGGGGCTACCGGTCGCCCACCGGGGCCGCCGACACCGCAGCCGCCTTCACCAGGGACGGGTGGCTGCGCACCGGCGACGCCGGCTCGATCGACGGCCAGGGCCGGTTGCGGGTCGTCGACCGCCTGCGCGACCTGGTCAAGACGGGCGGAGTGAGCGTGTCCCCCAGCGAGGTCGAGGCGGTGCTGGCCGACCACCCGGGCGTGGCCGACCTGTGCGTGGCCGGCGCTCTCGATCCCGAATGGGGCGAGCGGGTTGTGGCCTACGTGGTCCCCGCCGACCCCACCGCGCCGCCGACAGTCGACGACCTGCGCTCGTTCGCCCGCGACCGGCTGTCGGCGGCCAAGCTCCCCCGCCAGGTCGTCCTCATCGACGCCGTCCCCCGCACCCCCGGGGGCAAGCCGCGGCGGCGCCTGCTCCCCCCTCCGGATTCGAGCTGACGGGGCCCCCGGGAACGGTTCCCGGCCGGGCACCGAAAAACTCCTCGGCGGGGAAGGTTCTCCCCGAGCGTTACGATCGATCTCGATGAGTTCACAACGAGGCTTCGGAATGCCCACTGCCGCCAAGCCGGCCAAGTCCGCCGAGGAGGAGGAGGAGGAGGAGCAGGAGGAGAAGGAGCGCAACCGCCTGCCCGACGACGCCGTGGTCGACGTCGAGGAGGAGCGCAAGAAGTCGAACAGCGACGAGGTCCTCGAACGCCTCGACCGCGAGCTGGTCGGTTTGGCGCCGGTGAAGACCCGCATCAAGGAGATCGCCGACCTGCTGGTCGTCGACCGTCTGCGCACCCAGTTCGGCATCGAGTCCACCCGTCCCACCCTCCACATGTCGTTCACCGGCAGCCCGGGCACGGGCAAGACCACCGTCGCCTTGCGCATGGCCGAGCTGCTCAAGAACATGGGTTACCTGGGCCGGGGCCACCTGGTGAACGTCACCCGTGACGACCTGGTCGGCCAGTACATCGGCCACACCGCGCCCAAGACCAAGGAAGTCCTCAAGCGGGCCATGGGCGGCGTGCTCTTCATCGACGAGGCCTACTACCTGTACCGGGCCGAGAACGAGCGCGACTACGGCCAGGAGACCATCGAGATCCTCCTCCAGATCATGGAGAACAACCGCGACGACCTGGTGGTCATCCTCGCCGGCTACAAGGACAAGATGGACAAGTTCTTCTCGTCCAACCCGGGCATGGGCTCCCGCATCGCCCACCACATCCACTTCCCCGACTACAGCCTCGAAGAGCTCATGGGGATCGCCCACCTCATGCTCGACGAGCAGAAGTACGAGTTCTCGGAGGAGGCCGAGTCCGCCTTCCGCGACTACCTCGAGCGGCGGATGAACCAGCCCCGGTTCGCCAACGGCCGCAGCGTCCGCAACGCCCTCGAGCGGGCCCGTCTCCGCCAGGCGACCCGACTCGTGAACGAGAAGAACCACAAGCTGAGCAAGTCCGACCTCATGCGCATCGAGGCCGAGGACATCCTCAAGAGCCGGGTCTTCGAGGAGGAGGGTGGCGGCGACGAGGTCAACGGCGCCGACGACGACTGATCAGCCGAGCGCGGCCCCCGGCATGCTGTAGGTGCCATGGAAGGGAATGGGCACGGCGACGCTGCGGAACCGGAGCCGGGCCCAGAGCAGGATCGCTCCACCGAGGGCCCGTGAAGGCCACATTGATCTCACTGGCAGGTGCGACTCGGTCTGGAGTAGTAGGTGGTCAGCCGGTGGCCAGGCCGTCGTCCCGCATGTCGGCGAAAACCCCTTCGGCGCCCGCGGTGGGGAACACCACCGACTGCGACCCGGCCGAGCCACCCACGCCGGGCATGGTGACGTTGGTCACGTTGGCCGGGTCGATCGACAGGCCCAGCCGACCCAGGCGGTAGAGGTCGGCGACGCTCACGCCGTGCAGGGTGGTGTGGCGCAGCAGCACGGCCAGCGACCGCATGATCTGGACGGGCGAGCCGCCCTCGGCCCGCAGCTTGGCCAGGCCGGCCAGGATGAGGATGCCCTGGTTGCGGGTGCGGCTGAAGTCGCCGCCCGAGATGCCCCGGTTGCGGGCGAGGGCGAGGGCGGCGCCGCCGTCGAGGCGCTGCACCCCGGGGTCGAAGAAGGCGCCCGAGTTGGCGTCGCTCATGGCGGTGGGGACGTCGACGTCGACTCCGCCCAGCTCGTCGACCATGGCCGTCAGCCCGACGAAGCCGGTGGTGATCACGTAGGGGATGTCGACACCCACCAACGCGCTCACGGCCGCCGCCATCAGCTCGGGGCCACCGTAGGCGTGGGCCGCGTTGATCTTGTCGGTGCCGTGGCCGGGGATGTCGGTGTACGTGTCCCGGGGGATGTTGAGGATGGTGGCCTGCCCGGCGCCGGGGCTGACGCCGATGAGGTGGATGCCGTCGGCGCGAGAGATCGACTCGCCGGGGCGGGCGTCGTTGCCGAGGACCAGGAGGAAGATCGGTCCCCCCGGCACGTGGTTGAAGTGGGCCTCGTCGACCTTGTGGATCTCGATGACCGCGGCCCGGGGGGCGGACATGCCGTGCAGCACGCCCGGGCCCATGGCCAGGCTGAGCCCGACCAGCAGCGTCACCAGCCGGGGATGGCGGATCGTCCTGCCGACGCTTCCGCTCACGATTTGCCGCTCACGATTTCGCCGTCGTCGTGGTCGTGTCGCCCTCGGTGTCCCGGGTGGTCCGGACGTCGTAGCCGTCGATCTTCCATCCGTCGCCTTCGGGGACGAGCAGGAGGTCGCCGGTGTGCTCGACGACAAGGGGCATGCCCTCGGCCCGGCCCCGGAGCTTGAGGTCGAGGTGGACGGTGACGATGGGGATCTGCCCTCCGGGGTCGACCAGGCCGGTGACGGCCAGGTCGGCTCGTTCGGCCTTCAAACCGGAGACGGCCGGGAGTCCCTCGGACACGAACGCGGCCCGATCCGGCGTGGTCGCCATCCGTTCGCCGGCGGCGGCGGTGAACAGAGCCCGGAGGTCGCCCGGCGCCTGGTTCGTACGCAGGGGAGGAAGGACGTCCTCCTCCAGCCAGCGCCTGAACGTGGCCTCCACCCCCGCCCGGGCCCCGTCGGCCGCCCCGGGCGCAGGTTCGGCGGCGGCGGCCACGTCGAACATGACGTTGAAGGCGATCGGTGCCGGTGCCTCGGTGGTGGTCGTCCCCCGCCCCACGGCCGCATCCGGCGCTCCGCCCGAGCACGCCGCCGCCACTGCCGACAGGCACGCCCACGCGGCCATCACACCCCCCAGACGCCGCATGACCGACGAGTGTACGGATGGGCCGGGGGCCGTGTCCCCCCGGCTCCGCCTCGGGTCAGAGGGCTCCGCTGGTTCCCGGAAGGTCGGCCTGGTGGCGGCGGACGGCATCGGGCAGGGTCATCCGCTCCAGGAAGAAGTGGACGTTGGGGCCGACGGTGACGGCGAAGAGGACCGTCCCGACACCCACCGATCCGCCGAGGGCGGCGCCCAACACCAGGGCGGAGACCTCGATGCCGGTACGCACCGCCCGCACCGAATGGCCGCGGCGGGCGATGCCGGTCATGAGGCCGTCGCGTGGTCCGGGGCCGAGCCCGGCGCCGATGTAGAGGCCGGATCCGGGGCCGAAGAGGAAGATCCCCAGGACCAGGAGGCCGATGCGGGCCGCCATCGAGCTCGGCGAGTCGAGGACGGCGAGGGTGCCGTCGACCACGATCCCGATGACGAGGGCGTTGGCGAGGGTGCCGATCCCGACCCTTTCCCGCAGTGGGATCCACAGCAGGAGCACGGCCACGCCGACGCCGATCGTCACCATGCCCATCGGCAGCCCGGTCCGCTCGGAGATGCCTTGGTGGAGTACGTCCCACGGCGCCAGCCCGAGCTCGGACCGCACCATGCACCCGATGCCGACGCCGAAGAGCAACAACCCGCCGAACAGCCGGGGCAGACGCCGCCGCAACTCGGGACGGTCGGGGACAGGAAGCACCACGACAGGCTACGGCCGGCCCGTCACCTACCCGGCTGGATTATCCGGCCGCCCCACGACGTCACTCGATGCCGTGCTCCAGGGCGTAGCGGATGAGCTCCTGCTTGCGGTTGAGGTGGAGCTTGCCCAGGATGTTGCGGACGTGGTTCTCCACCGTCTTCTCGGCGATGAAGAGGTTGCCGCCGATCTCCCGGTAGGTGTGGCCCCGGGCGACGAGCTGGAGCACCTCCCGCTCCCGTTCCGACAGCGGCTGCATCCCCGACGACCCCTTGACCATGCGCCGGAACTCGCCCAGCACCAGGGCGGCCAGGGCGGGGGAGAAGACGGGCTCGCCCTTGGCCGCCTTGCGCAGGGCGGCCCGCAGCTCGGCCGGCGGGGTGGACTTCACCAGGTAGCCCACCGCCCCCGCAGCCACCGCGTCGAGCAGGTCCCGCTCCTGCTCCGACACCGTGAGCATGACGATCCGGGTCTCCTCGCCACAGGCCCGGGCCACCTTGTTGCCACCGCCGCCGGGCATGTGGACGTCGCACACCACCAGGTCGGGCTTGGTCCGGCGGATGACCTCGATGGCGTCGTCGGCGTTGCCCGCCTCGCCCACCACCCGGAAGTCGTCGCCCAGGTCGGCCCGCACGCCGTCCCGCCAGATGGGGTGGTCGTCGGCCAGCACGACCGTCGTCTGGACCACGTTCACGGGAGCCACAGCAGCACCTCCGTCCCCTGCCCGGGGGAGCTGGTGATCTCCACCCGGCCGCCGACCTCCGCCATCCGGCCCCGGATCGACCGGGACAGTCCGACGCCCTCGGGCGTCGCCGCCACGTCGAAGCCGGACCCGTCGTCCTTCACCGAGCAGAACACGCCCCCGTCGTCGTGGGGCTCCACGTAGACGAGGATTTTCGACGCCCGGCCGTGCTTGCCCGCGTTCACCATGGCCTCGGCCGCGGCCCCGGCCAGGGCGGACACCGACGCCGCCGGCAGGTCGGGGACGTCGTCGGCCACCAGCACCTGGACCCGGGCCCCGAAGGCGTCCTCGCACCGGGCGGCGGCGGCGCGGAGGGGAGGGGTGACGTCGGCGTCACCCGCGCCGCCGCCGGGCCGAAGCCGGCCCGGGCCACGCCGAACAGGTAGTCGCGCAGCTCCCGCTCCTGCTCGCGGGCCATGCGGGCGAGGGCGGGGTCGGTGGCCCGGCGTTCGACGATGGCCAGCGTCTGCAGGACACCGTCGTGCAGGGTGCGGGCCACCTCCTCCCGGGCCCGGGCGGCCGAGATCTCGCCCTCGGCCCGGCGCAGGAGGCGGGCCAGGTAGCCGGCGGCGGCCCCGCCCAGGGCGTAGAAGACCACCGTGTTGGTGAGGGAGAGCACCTTGCCGCCGGAGTCGATCGGCGCCCCATTGAGGACGACGGCCCCCACCCGGCACAGGCCGATGACGATGCCGGAGAGACCCCCGCCGACCGGCCCCAGGGCCACGCCGGCACCGAGGATCCCGGCCAGGGGCCAGACCGAACCGAGCGACTGCGACGTGGAGAAGGCGTGGTCGGGACCGTAGACCAGGCCGTCGCCGACCACGAGGAGGGCGCCGACGGCCAGCTCGACGAGCACTGGTCCCGGCCGGCCCAGGCGGGCGGTGTCGGTGCGGAGGAGGACGGTGTCGGCGATGGTCACGGCCAGGGCCACACCCACCAGGGCCATGGCGACCACCGGCCACTCGAGCTGGTCGCGGGAGACCACCAGCACGGCCGCCATCCATGCCCACGCCCCCCACCGGAACGCGGCCAACCCCTGGAGGACCGAGCGCTCCACGGCGCCAGGGTACGGCCAGCCGGTCCCGCCCGCCCTACCAATGGAGGACTCTGTCGAGTAGCATACTCGGTATGCATCTCAAGGGGGTCCGGTCGTGAGCGTCCGCCACGCCCTGCTGGGGCTGTTGAGCCAGGGCCCGAAATACGGTCTCCAGCTCCGCCAGGAGTTCGAGGCGGAGACCGGCGAGGTGTGGGCCCTGAACGTGGGCCAGGTGTACACGACCCTGCAGCGCCTGGAGCGGGATGGGCTGGTGGAGTCCGACGATCGCGACGACGACGGACCGCAGCGGCGCTACCGGATCACCGAGGACGGTGGGCTCGAGTTGGAGGGGTGGTTGCGGACGCCCTCCGATGTGGGCGCGCCCCCCGCGACGAGCTGGTGATCAAGATCCTGGTCGGCCTGCGGGTCGCAGGCGTCGACGTGGGGGAGGTGGTGCAGGTCCACCGCCGCCATCTGGTCGAGGTGATGCAGCAGTACACCCGGCTCAAGGAGGATCTCTCCGACGACGAGGTCGCCCTGGCCCTGGTGGTCGACGCCGAGCTGTTCCGCATCGACGGGGTCATCCGGTGGCTGGACGCGGCCGACGGTCGACTCAAGCGGCGGGCGGCGGATGGTCGGGCCGAGGCCGCCACCGCCACCGCCAGCCAGCGCCACCGCGCCCGAGCGGTTGCGGCGCAGGATCGGCGTTCGGCGATGAGCGTGCTCGAGCTGCGGTCGGTGTCCAAGGTGTACGGCGATGGCGCGGTCGCAGTGCGGGCCCTCGATGCGGTCGACCTGTCCGTCGCGGCCGGTGATCTGGTGGCGGTGATGGGCCCGAGCGGGTCGGGCAAGAGCACCCTGCTCACGATCGCCGGCGCCCTCGAGGAGCCCTCGGGCGGCGACGTTCTCGTCAACGGCCAGCTCCTCGCGACCATGTCGCCCAACGACCGGGCCCGGCTGCGGCGGCGATCGATCGGCTACGTCTTCCAGGACTTCAACCTCCTGGCCGGACTGACGGCGGCGGAGAACGTGTCCCTGCCTCTGGAGCTCGACGGGGTCCGCCAGCGGCGAGCCCGGGTGGCGGCCACGGAGGCGCTCGAGCAGCTCGGCGTGGCCGACAAGGCCGATCGCTTTCCCGACGACCTCTCGGGCGGCGAACGCCAGCGGGTGGCCATCGCCCGGGCGGTGGTCGGCGACCGTCGGCTGCTCCTGGCGGACGAGCCGACCGGGGCGCTGGACTCGGCCAACGGCGAGTCGGTGATGCGCCTTCTGCGGGCCGCCTGCCAGCGAGGGGTGGCCGGCGTGGTCGTGACCCACGACGCCCAGCTGGCGTCGTGGGCCGACCGGGTGGTGTTCCTGCGGGACGGACGGGTGGTCGACCAGACGGCGGCGCCGTCCGACCCGTCGTCGCTGCTCCCTCGACCGACCCCGACCGGGTGAGAGCGACGGGAACCGTCGCCGAGCGGACGAGGCCTGGCCCGGCGCGAGCGGGCGTCGGCGGCGGCGTTCCCGCCCGCCGGGCGGTCCTGCGATGGGGTGTGCGGCTGGTCCGGCGAGGGTGGCGGCAGCAGATCCTGGTGCTGGCCCTCCTGACGGTGGCGGTGGCGGCCGCCATCGGTTTCGCGACGGCCGCCTACAACCTGGCTCCGGTGCCCGGCAACGCCGAGTTCGGCGCCGGCAACCATCTCTTCCGGTTCGAGGGGCCCGACACCGACCGGCGGGTGGCCGACATCGCCGCCGCCCGGGAGTGGTTCGGCACGATCGACGCGATCGGCCACCGGCAGGTCCCCGTGCCCGGGCGGTTCGAACCACTCGACTACCGCACCCAGGATCCCCGAGGACCGTATGGAGCCCCCCTGCTGGCCCTGCGGGCAGGGCGGTATCCCACCACCGCCGGTGAGGTGGCGGCGACCGACCGCATCGCGGACGACCTCACCCTCCACGTCGGGGCCACGATGAGCCTGGACGGAACCACCCGCACCGTCGTCGGCATCGTGGAGAATCCCAGCGATCTGCACGACGAGTTCGTGCTGTTGGCACCCACCGACGACACCGGGTGGACGTCGGCGACGGTCCTCGTCGATGCCGCCACCGAGCGGGTCATGTCGTTCCGGCCGCCGGGCGGCGGCAATCGGCAGATAGGTGTCCGGGGAACGTCGAACGAGGGCGTCTTCGCCGCGGCATCGGTGCTCGGCGTGGCGATCGTGGCGCTGCTGTTCATCGGCCTGCTGGCGGCGGCCGGATTCGTCGTGATCGCCCAGCGTCGCCAGCGTCAGCTGGGCCTGCTGGCCGCCGTGGGTGCCACCGAACGGCACCTCCGGCTGGCCGTGGTCGCTAACGGCGCGGTGGTCGGCGCCGCCGCAGCCGTCGCGGGCGCCATCGTCGGGGTCACGGGCTGGATCGCGGCCGAGCCCCGCATCGAAGCGGCCGCCGGGTACCGCCTCGAGCGGTTCGACATCCCATGGTGGGTGGTCGCAGCCGGGATGGCGCTGGCGGTGGCGGCCGCCACCGGGGCTGCGTGGTGGCCGGCCCGGGTGGCGGCCCGCACGTCGATCGTGCAGGCATTGTCGGGTCGGCCTCCCCGGCTCCGGGCGGCTCGCCGTTCGGCCACCGCGTCGGCCCTCCTCATCGGGACCGGCGTGGTGAGCCTGGCCCTGGCCGGCGACGTGGCCGACGAGGCTCAGGTCCATTGGGGCGATGTGGGCCTCCTGGGCGTCGGCACCGTGGCCACGATCGTCGGGATCCTGCTCGCCTGCCCCCTGGCGCTGCGGTTCCTCGGCTCCCGGGCGGCGCCGTTGCCGATCGCGGCCCGGCTCGCCCTGCGCGACTTGGCCCGGTACCAGGCCCGCTCCGGCGCCGCCCTGGCCGCCATCGTCATGGCATTGGCCATCCCGATGGCGGTCGTGATGGCCGCCACCGCCGCCGAGCGCAGCAACGCCATCGGCAACCTTCCGGCCGACCGGGTTCTCGTCCGCGGCGCCTTCGACGGGCCCTTCGTCCCCGAGCAGGCCGAGCTCGACGCCATGCGGGCCCAACTCGACGGGTTGGCGGCCGCCGTCGACGCGGTGGGTGTCACCGAGCTCGAGGTCGCCCTCGATCCCGGGTTGGAGTACGAACCCACCCCCGAGGGTCGCCTCGCAGTCACGCTGGTGACGCGGACCGACGACGGGTGGCGGGACCTGAGCCTGCTCTACGTCGCCACCCCGGCGCTGCTCGCGCCGTACGGACTCGACCTCGAGGGCCTCGGCCCGGCGACCGACTTCGTCACTGTCGAGTCGGGGCAACTCGGCATCCTGGGCGTGGCCCAGCCGGCCGGCTCCGACCGACGCAAGGTGGAGCCGGTCACCGATGCCGAGACCGTCGAGCCGAGCTACACCTCCGTCCCGGGCACGTTCGTCACCCCCGAGGAGCTGCGCCGCCGGGGCTGGCAGACCACCGGATCGGGCCGATGGCTGATCCAGACCCGGGGCCCGGTGACCGACGAACAGCTCGCTGCGGCCCAGGACCTGGCGGCCGGGGGCGGGCTCACGGTCGAGGCCCGCCATGGCCAGGCGGGCCTGTCGAGGCTCCGGTCGGGGGCCACGGCGGTGGGCGTGCTCCTCGGCCTCGGGGTCCTGGCCATGACGGTCGGCCTGATCCGCAGCGAAGCCGCCCCGGAGCTGCGGGCCCTGACCGCGACCGGAGCCACCAGCATCACCCGCCGAACCCTCACCGCCGTCACCGCCGGAGCCCTCGCCGCCCTCGGTGTCGTCCTCGGCACCGCCGCCGCCTTCACCGTGCTCACCGTGGGGTACCTGGACGAGCCCGCTCGCGTACCCGTCGTCCACCTCCTCGTCATCGGCATCGGCCTCCCCATCTCGGCCACCCTCGCCGGCTGGGCCCTCGCCGGGCGCGAGCCACCCGTTGCGAGCCGCCAACTGGCTGTGTGACAGGGTGAACGGGACCATGGACGATCCGGTCATCGCCTTCGAGTCGCCGGCGGCGTGGGAGGCGTGGCTCGACGAACAGCACGCCGCCGCCGACGGCGTGTGGGTGAAGATCGCCAAGAAGGCGTCCGGCATCCCGACCGTCACCTTCGCCGAGGCCCTCGAGGGGGCCCTGTGCTTCGGGTGGATCGACGGCCGCCGGGAGAGGTTCGACGACCAGTGGTTCCTCCAACGGTTCACGCCCCGCCGCCGGCGCAGCACCTGGTCGAAGGTCAACCGGGACAAGGTCGAGCGGCTCATCGAGGAGGGCCGCATGCGGCCGGCCGGCCGGGCCGAGATTGAGCGGGCACAGGCGGACGGCCGGTGGGACGCGGCCTACGACTCGCCGAGCAAGGCGACCGTCCCACCCGACCTCCAGGCTTCCCTCGACGACCATCCGGCCGCGGCCGCCTGCTTCGCCACGCTGACCAGCCAGAACCGCTACGCCATCCTCTACCGCATCCAGGAGGCCAAGCGACCCGAGACCCGAGCCCGGCGCATCGAGAAGTTCGTCGCCATGCTCGACGCGGGGACCACGCTCTACCCGTAGTGGCTAACGGGTGACCTCGTAGGTGAGGTGGGTGGCAGTCGAGGACACGCGGACGGCTTGCTGCACGAGCTGGCGCCGTCCGCTCCCGGCGAAGAGCGGGGTGCCTCCACCGAGGACGATCGGTGCGAGATGCAGCCGCAGCTCGTCGGCCAGGCCCTGGTCGACGCACTGGCGTACCACGTCGGCCCCGCCCATCACGATCACGTCCTTCGCCCCGGCGGCGGCCCGGGCCCGGGCGATGGCCTCCGGCAGCCCGTCGGTCACGAAGGTGAAGTCCAGGTTGAGCCTGAAGTCGTCCGGCGCCGAGTGGGTGACCACGAAGAATGGTGGCGTCCCGGCCAGGCCGGCGCCGTAGCCCATCTCGTCGCTCCAGCCGAGGGGGCCGTCCACGATGTCGAAGAGGCGCCGGCCCATCACCACCGCGCCGGTGGCCTCGGTTGTCGACCGGAGGACCTCCACGTCGACCTCGTCGGTGCTGTCCACGGCCCACGTATGCAGCGGCTCGCCCCCGTGGCCCAAGCCGTGCTCGAGGTCGGGGTCGGGCCCGGTGACGAACCCGTCGAGCGACATGGAAATGTCGGCGATCACCTTCGTCATGGCTTCCTCCCGTCCGGTCAAGGATCAGACGATCGCCGGAGGGGCAAGTCATCGCCGGCGCCGGCGGACAGCGCCGGACCGTCCGACGTACGACACTGGGGAGAGAGAAACCCGAGGAGGAGCGATGGCCTTGAATCTGAACAACATCATGCTGGGGTCGGAGGACTCGAAGCGGTTGGCCGACTTCTACTCCAAGGTCCTGGGTGCGCCGAACCCGGACTGGAGCGACGAGGACAACGGCTGGTTCGGCTTCAAGGTGGGCGACGGCAGCATGGCCATCGGTCCCCACAGCGAGGTGACGGGCCAGAACCAGCAGCCCGGGCGCATCATGCTCAACTTCTCGACGGCCGATGTCGAGGGCGAGTTCGATCGCATCAAGGGCCTGGGCGCCGACGTCGTGGCCGAGCCCTACGAGCCCGGCGGGGGCGGCGGGATGAAGATGTGCACGTTCGCCGACCCCGACGGCAACTACTTCCAGCTGTCGCCCCCCTGGAACCCCGAGTCGATGTAGGCAGGAGCGGACGAGACCCGCTCGCCGCTCAACCCGCTCGGTAGAAGTAGTAGTCGGCGGTGTAGAACGCGGCCGTGGTCGCGCCGACGTGGGCCGCGTCGCACCCGCTGGCGGGGGCGAGGCCTCCGGCGGTGTTGATCCGCTGGATGAACGTCGTCGCCGTGAACTTCCCTCCGGGCGGGCCGCTGGTGGACGTGGCCTGGAGCAGTAGCCACGGGATCGCAGTGGCCGAGGGGGCAGGCGCGCCGGCGATCCTTGCGGCCACGACGGCGCTGCCGTCCGGCGCTCGCCACGTGGGTCCTGCGTAGTGAAGGGCGACATAGTTGCCGGTGTCGTCGACCAGGCCGGCCCAGGGCTCGCGCAGCACCCAGGCGAACCCGCTCGGCTGAGCCTGGCAGGTGTAGATCTGGTACCCACGGGCGTGGCCCACGAGGTACAGGACGTTCCCCGCGGGCACCTGCAGGTTCGCAGGCACGGTTGGCGTCGGGAGGGCGGCGGCCGCCGCCGAGCCGCCGGTCATCAGTGCCATGAGCAGCGCCGCGGCCGCGGCCAGTGGACGACCACGGACGGAACGAGCCGGCAAGGTACTCATGTCACTCATCCTTCCCGCGCTAACGCGACTCTCGTGGGGTGCATCTTATGTCCGGCGGGGCTTTCCAGCAGGGGCCGCCAGTCCGGCTTCCATGGATGGTTTCGTCGACTGTTTGCTTCGCGGTCGCTCACGGCGAAGAAGGCCAAGAAGATCCTGGGCCGCATCCGACCCCGGGACGAGGTCGGCAAGCTGCGCCGCATGCTGGTGACCGACTGCGTTGCCGACCTCGTCAGCATCGACGCCGGGCCGCAGAGGTGACCCGTCAGATCACGGATGCCGTGGCCAAAGCGCCGACCAACCCGACCCGCCTGTTCGGGGTCGCCCCGTTACGCCGCCCGCTCTCCCGTGGGCGAGGTGGCCGGTTCAGCGACCGGCACAGCTTCGCCAGCTGCAACGGCAGCCCCCACCGAATCGTTCAGGGCTACGACTTCAGGCTCACCCGGTAGCCTCCTCGCGACTCGGCAGGCGGTGCGTCTCCCACCGGCCCAGTCGGAAACCTAATCGCCTCCCGCCGAGCGACTGGGGGTAGCCGACACACGATCACTCGCCGTTCGGTTCAGCCTGTCGGGGTGCCTTTGCGGATTCGAACGACCAGAATTCGCTCGTTCTGCTCATCAACAACATAGGTGATTCCGAACCCGCCTGGTACCGGATCATCGAACATCTCGACGCCGAGAACATCGCGTGGCGTTTGGCGGGGCGGACCATTCACGACCCACTCGAACATCCTTGAGGTGACGACGTTCTGCTCGTCTTTGGTTAATCGGTCGAGGTCTGATTCGGCGGCGGCGCGGACGAAGATTTGCCAGGTCACGCCGACCGGCGGTCACCGCGCCGCAAGTGGGCCAGAAACTCGTCCTTGTCGGTGAACCCAACGAGCGAGCCATCCGCGACCTGACGCCGGACGGACTCAACCATGGCGACGACGGCCTCCGGCCCACCGAGGTCGGCGACCCACTTGTCGAAGCTGGGGTCATCGTATGAACTCCGAGAGTCGTCTGGTCCCTGGGCCATCCCCCGAGCGTAGTGGTCGCGAGGCAGGCCAGGCCGGGAACAGACCCCTTGCCACAGAGTGGCTCGAGATCGGAATGGGAGCCCGAGAATGGAGGTACCCCTGTCCGCGTGCACGACCGTCGTCCCGCGACGCTTCGTCAAGGCCCGCCTGGCCAGCCCCCGCTTCCTCGCGCGGGAGTCCGGCGCCACCGCGAGAAGCTGCGCCACCGACCTACGGCAGCATTTCCGGCGAGCCGAGGTCGGCCTTGGCGTCTTCTCCGCTCGTCCGGGCCCACAATGCGAGCTGGGCCCGGACCATCGAGGACCGGGGCCCGGCCCGGGCCATCATCGGCGGGCGCCTGTCCACCATCGCCGGCCTCCGGGTCCCCGTCATCCACGGAATAGATGGAGCACTGCCTCGTAAGGTCCACCGGACGGCAACCCCGCCGGGGGCGGCCGACGCGCTAACTCAAATCCAAACTTATCCGCATCGTCAGGGCGCCCAGAGTTAGTTCAACCGGGCCCGGAGGGCACGGGCCTCGGTGAGGAGGTCGTCGGCGGAGTCGGGCAGGGAGTCGGCCAGGTCCTCGAGCTGGTCGGCGGCCACGTCGAACCGGCCGCCGGCGGCCTGGAGGCGGGCGCCGTCGCGCCGCTCGAGCGGCGGCGTGCCGGGGATGGCCAGGCGCAGGTCGAACACCCAGCGCAGGCCGTCGGTGTTGCCCTGGCGGGTGTACACGCCCTTCAGGTTCTGCAGGATGCGGCCCAGGATGGCCCGCGGACCCGACCGGTTCGAGGTAGGTGCCGAGGAAGGGAAGGGCAGGCGGGTTGACCGCGTTGAAGCGCTGGACGCAGCCCAGCCGGTCGAGCAGGGCGCCCCCCTGGAAGGGGTCGACGAAGGTCTCGGGCGCGTCGGCCAGGCGGAGCAGGAAGTGGCCCGGCATCCCGATGCCGTCGAAGCGCAGGCCCAGGCGGCGGCCGACCTCGATGCCCACCACCGACAGGGTGATGGGCAGCCCCCGGCGGGAGTCGAGGACGTCGTTGAGGAACGAGTTGCGGGCGTCGTAGTAGCGCTCGGTGTCGCCCGTGAAGCCCAGCTCGACGAAGAGATGGTCGCGCCAGCCCTCGAGGGTGGGCTCCGGGCAACCGGCGGCCAGGGTGTCGAGACGGGCCAGCTCCCGGTCGACGTCGAGGTCGGGATAGGCGTGGGCGGCGATGAGCAGGGCGGCCTCGTCGAGGGCCAGCTGGTCCTCGGGACCCTGCACCAGCTGGGTGAACCTGGCGGTGGGACCCATGACCCGACGGTACCGCCGGTGTGGCGGGGGATTCGACATAGCATCGCGGACATGGCCACCGTTTCCCCGTCGTCGACCCCCAACCCGGACGCGACCAAGTACGACCTCGACACCACCCTGCCGTCCACCATCAACTTCAAGAGCGCGGAGGCGGCCGCCGGGAACCCCTTCGCGGCGGCCGTGTTCGAGACCCCCGGCGTGGCCTCGATCTTTGGCGTCAAGAGCTTCGTCACGGTCACCCGGGTGCCGGGCACCGAGTGGGCCGACATCCACGCGGCAGTGGAGAAGGCAGCCGCCGAGCACCTGTAGGCGCCGCTAGCGGACCCGCCTGACGCGGCGGTCGGCGAGGACGTACAGCCCATGGTCGGTCGGTCCAGTGGCCAGTCCTCGGTCGGACGCTCGTTCACCTGCGCTCCAGGACGTGAAATCGCTGGTCTTGCCGAAGATGATCGCCAGGGTGAACAGAGTGGGATCGTCGACTGATCCCAGGGAATCATCCAGCTCCCAGTGGCCGTCGACCACCATGAGGGCGCGATCGAGCGGGTACCAGAAGGTGTCTCCCATCACCGCGTACCGCATCTCGAATCCCGTCGGGAGAGCCGGGGTGGCAGTGCCCGACACCCGGACGTCCCGGCCCAACCCGCGGCCGCCGTCCCTCGAAACGACATGCTCGATCTCCGCGAACAGACCCTTCGTCGCCTTGTCGTCGACCGTCGCCCGACCAACGGCGGCGCCGAACATCACACCGACCAGCACGGACGCGACGACCTTGGCCACGACCGACTCGAAGACCGCCCGGACACCTCGCGCCGCCACCTTCCGCCACTGATCCGTCGTCTCTTGGTCCTCAGGCACCGCCGTCCCCCAAGCGTGCGGTCCACCGCCCGCAAACGCGGGGCGATGTTACCTGCGACGGCGCCCGGTCGCCCGGGCGAGACGCGTTCGGACTCGCTAGGGCAGGTACCGCATCGGGTTCTCGGCGTCGCCGCCGATCCTGGTCTCGAAGTGGAGGTGGGGACCGGTCGAGTTCCCGGAGCTCCCGACGTCGCCGATGTAGTCGCCGGCGTCGACGGACTGCCCCTCGGACGCGTCGACGCTGCTCATGTGGCCGTACAGGGTGCTCAACCCTCCGCCGTGGTCGATGACCACGCAGTTCCCGTACCCGCCGTTGTAGCCGGCGAGGATCACCGTCCCGCTCTGGGCGGCCCGGATGGGCGCGCCGTAGCCGGCCCCGATGTCAATGCCGGAATGGAGCCGTCCCCACCGCATCCCGAACCCCGAAGTCACGGCGCCCGACGCGGGCCAGACCATGCCTGAGTCGGAGACGGCTTCGTCCTCGCTGTCGGCCTCGACGTCGGCCTCGGCCTCGACCTGGCGGGACCGGATGAGGGCGGACAGGGTCGCTTCCTCTCGACTGAGGGCGTCGACCTCGGCCGTGTACTCGGCGATGCGGGTGTCGAGGGCGCCCTTCAGCCGGTTCTGCTGGTTGAGGGCCTCCTGGAGCTCGGCCAGGCGGTCGGCGGCCGCCTTGCGCCGGTCCTGGGCCAGGTCGCGGGCCTTGGCCAGGTTGGCCTTGTCGAACTGCTGGTCCTGGCGAGCGGCCCGCATCTGGTCGAGGGCGTCCCGGTCGCTGCTGACGACGGACGACAGCAGGACCTGGCGCCGGCTGGCCTCCCCCAGGCTCTTCGACCGGACGATCTCAAGGAGGGCGTCGCCGCCGGGGTGGACGTAGGCCCGGACGGCGGCGTCGGCCACCTGCTGGCGGAGGCCGGCCATCTTTTGCTCGGTGGCGGCCAGCCGGGACTGGGCGCTGCCCAGGCCCGTCTCCGCCGACTGCAGCGCCCGCTTGGCCGACTCGGTCTGGTTGCTCTGGACCTCGACGCCGGCGTCGAGGGCCCGCACCGCCGACTCCAGCTCGTCGTTGCTGGCCTTGAGGGTGTCGACCTGGGCCGCCAGCTCGGCCTTCTTCTCCCGGGCCGCGTCCCGCTGCTCCTCGGGAGTGCCCGAAGGGGCGGCGGACCATGCCGGTGGGGCCAGGGCCACCACCAGCAACACAACGAGCGCGGATGCGAGGTTTCTCGTCTTCGGCATGATTGGGTGCTGAAGGCCCCGCCGACCCCCCAGGGTGGCAAAACTAACGACACCGGCCAGGGGTTGCAACCTCATCCGGAGGCGCTCCCGGGAGTGTGCCCGGATGCCTTCCGGGGCCCGGGCGCGACAAGGCCCGAGGAACCTCCCGAGCACCCGCACTTCCCCGAACGGGCGCCCGTTCCGCACCTCGGGCCGTCCAGAAGATAGCCCCAAATGCTGGTGGAACGCAAGCAGGAACTACCGAATCATATGGAATTCCGATGACCGCGCCATCGCCCCGGCGTCAAGCCGGGGAAGGGCCAGGTCCGCGCGACCGGGGGGGAAGACTACTGCGGACGGCGCCCGGATGGAGCCCGGGCGGGCTGGATCCGGAGGGTTTTTCCTGCTGACGTCAGGAGCACTCGACCAGCTGGCGGGCGGCCAGGTCGGCGTAGAGCCGGCGCAGGCGTCCGCCCGTGATCGACCACCGGTAGCGCCGGGCCAGGGCCGAGGCCTGGGCCCCGATCAGGGCGGCCAGGTCGGGATCGTCGAGGAGCTTGGCGGTGAAGGCGGCGTAGTCGGCCGGGTCGCGGCCCTCGACCAGGAAGCCGGTGATGCCGGGGACCACGAGCGTGGCCAGGCCCCCGACGGCGGCGGCCACCACCGGCGTGCCGCAGGCGGCCGCCTCCAGGGCGACCAGGCCGAACGACTCCGACCGGCTCGGCACCAGGCACACGTCGGCCGCCCGGTAGTAGTCGGTGAGCTCCTCGTGGGGACGGGGGTCGACGAATCGCACGCGGTCGTGGAGGCCGAGGTCGTCGACCAGGCCGTGCAGCCGCCGCAGCTCGCTCTCACCGTCGGGGCCGCTGGGCCCGCCCACGATGACCAGCCGGGCCCGCCGGTCGGACAGCTCGGCCAGGGTGCGCACGGCGACGTCGGCGCCTTTTAGGGGCTGGATGCGGCCCACGAACAGCAGGAGGGGGGCCTCGATTCCGTCGAGCCCGATCGCAGCCCGGGCCTCGGCCTTGTCGCCCGGCGAGAACAGCCGGTGGTCGACGCCCGGGGGGACGACCTCGATGCGCTCGGGAACGGCGTGGTAGAGGCGCTCGAGCTGGACCGCCTCGTCGTGGGACAGTGCCAGGATGGCGTCGGAGCAGCCGATGATGTCGGCCTCGGCCCGGGCTCGCACGCCGTGGTGGTCGGCGTCGTTCTCGGCCTTGACCCGGGCCAGGGTGTGGAACGTCGAGACCAGGGGGAGCCCGAGCTGGTGCTTCAGGACGTGGCCCGACAGCCCCGACAGCCAGTAGTTGGCGTGGATGAGGTCGGGCCGCCAGGCGCCCTCGAGCTGACGGCGGACGCCGGCGGTGAACTCGTCGACCAGCCCGACCAGTTCGTCGATCCCGACCCGGGCGGGCAGACCGGCGTCGACGTGGTGGACCCGGAACCCGGGCTCGACCGCCACCACCGCCGGGAGTCCCTCGCGCCAGGTGCGGGTGTAGACGTCGCACTCGACGCCGGCCCGGGCCAACGCCCCGCAGAGCTCACGGACGTAGACGTTCATCCCTCCACCGTCGCCGGTGCCGGGTTGGGCCAAGGGGGAGGTGTGGAGGGAGAGGATTGCGATGCGCACGACGAGTGAAACCCTACCCAGCCCCCGAACCTTCCTTATCCACAAGATTCGGGGCCTGTTCCGTGTGGACGACGAGCAGCCCCGGGCCGGGATAGGCCCCTTCGACGAACCAGGTGGAGCCGCTGCCGGCCAGCACCGGGGTGGCCCCGGTGGCCTCGCCCAGCCGATCCCGCCATTCCCGGAGGCGGGGCTCGACGGTCAGGGCGGCCGGTTCGAGGTCGTTGGGGCCGGGGGCGGAGGGCCCACCGAGCTCGTCCCACGCCAGGTACACGGCGGGCGTGGAGACGCCGAACGGCGGGGTGAGGAGGGTGTACGTGCGGGGCACCCACGGCAGCGGGTCGACCACCTCGCCCACGCCCGTCACCCGGGCCCGCCCCGCGACCAGGCAGAACGGGACGTCGGCGCCGAGGGCGGCGGCCACCCCCAGGTCGGTCACCCCCGCCCACCGGAGCACGGCGGCGGCGTCGGCCGAGCCTCCCCCCAGGCCCCCGCCGGCCGGGATGCGCTTGGTGAGCCGGACGTGGGCGGTGGCCCCCACCGCCCGCAAGGCCCGCCGCACCAGGTTGGAGTCGTCGGTGGGGACGGGGGCGGCCGCGCCCACCACGTCGACCTCCAGGCCGTCACCCTCGGAGAAGGCGAGGTCGTCGGCGAGGTCGATCGTGACCATCTCGGCGTCGATGAGATGGTGGCCGTCGTCCCTGATCCCCGTCACCCGCAGGCAAAGGGTGAGCTTGGCCGGCGCCCGGTGGATGGTCGGCGGCCCGGTGGTCACGGGCGGATACTAGGGACGCCCGGGCCGTCTCGGCGGATGCGGTCGCCGCCAGGCCAGTCGCATCGGGGAATTGGAGGCCTTAGGCTCGCCCACTCCGTGGGAGGTGTGTGGGCGATCGTGGTGGCAGGCGGAGGTGGCCGGCGCTTCGGCGGGCCCAAGCAGTTCGAGGACCTCCACGGCCGCCGGGTGCTCGACTGGTCGCTGGCCGCGGCCCGGGCCGCGTGCGACGGGGTCGTCGCGGTGGTGCCGGCCGACCGGCTGGCTGGAGAGTCAGCGCACCACGAGTCGGCGCGGGGGACGGTGGCCGGGGGCGCCACCCGGTCGGGGTCGGTCCGGGCCGGGCTGGCCGCGGTGCCGGCCGACGCCGAGATCGTCGTGGTCCACGACGCCGCCCGACCGCTGGCCGGGGCCGAGCTCTTCCACCGGGTGGTGGCGGCCATCCGGGCGGGGGCCGACGCCGCCGTGCCGGGTGTCCCGGTCGCCGACACCGTCAAGCGGGTGAAGGACGGGCGGGTGGTGGCGACGGTCGACCGGTCCGATCTGGTGGGGGTGCAGACGCCGCAGGCGTTCCGAGCCGGGGTCCTGCGCCAAGCCCACGCCGGCGATCCCGAAGCAACCGACGACGCCGCCCTGGTGGAGGCGCTCGGGGGCGCGGTGGTCGTGGTGGAGGGCGATCCCCGCAACCTGAAGCTCACGTCCCCCGACGACCTGACCGTGGCTCGGGCCCTCCTGGCTGAGGGCCTCCCCGGCCGAGCGACCGACCCATGAGCACGCGGGTGGGGCTGGGTTTCGACGTCCATCCCTTCAGCGACGATCCCGGCCGGGTGCTGGTGCTGGGCGGGATCACGCTGGAGGGCGAACGGGGGCTGGCCGGGCACAGCGACGCCGATGTCGTGGTCCACGCGGTCGCCGAGGCCCTCCTGGGGGCGTCCGGCCTCGGCGACCTGGGTCGGCATTTCCCCGACACCGACCCCCGCTGGCAGGGCGTCGACAGCACCCGGCTGCTGGCCGAGGTGGTGGCCATGGTGGCCGGCGGGGGCTGGACCGTCGGCAACGTCGACTGCTCGGTGGTGCTGGAGGCACCCCGCCTGGCCCCCCACCGGGCGGCCATGGAGGACCGGCTGTCGGCGGTGGTCGGGGCTCCCGTGACGGTCAAGGCCCGCCGGGCGGAGGGGCTGGGTGCCCTCGGTCGCGGTGAAGGGGTGGCGTGCTGGGCGGTGGCCGTGCTCGAACGCTGATCCCTAGGCGGGGCGCACGTCGAAGGTGGCGAACAGGTTGGCGGCGTAGAAGACCGGAGGTCCGAAGCAGAAGTGCTCCATCCGGCTGCCCTGCACCTGGAACGTGAACGGCCCCGGCTCGGAGACCACCACAGTCGCACGGCCGGAGGTGAGGGGGGCGACCGGGCACGGCCCCTGGGGCATGGAGTTCTGGCCGACGATCGTCCCGTCCACGTAGACGAAGGCCCAGCAGCAGAAGTCGCCCGCGCCCTGGGTCGTGTAGGAGATCGTCACCGTGTCGCCCACCCGGGGCTGCGCCGGTTGGATGCTGGCGGTGACGGTGACACCCTCGGCCTCCGTGCTCCACGAGGACGGGTTCACGACCGGCGCCACCGGCGCCACCGGAGGCGCAGTCGGGGCCGGGGGCACCGGCGGGACGGTGACGGTGGTGACGGAAGCGCCGTCGAGCGGGCCCGTCGTCGGAGGGGGAAGGGTGGTCTCGACGGGCGGGGTGGGGACGGCGACGGAGGGCCGGGGCGAGACCGGCGTGGCGTCGAGAGCGGACATCGGCTGGCCCAGCTCGCTCACGTCGACCCTGACCGAAGCCTGGTTGTCGTACTGGGTGGTGACGAGCTCGGGCGTCGACTCGGAGGGCTCGGTGCCGACGACGGCCACTGCGGCCATGGCGCTGGTCAGCAGGATGGCGACGACCGCGACAAGTGAGTTGAGAATCGATCTCCGGGCCACATTGGCCGTGATCGGCCTGGCCGGCGCCGACCTTGAGCGGTCTGTCGGGTTTCCGCCGGTCAGCCGAGAACGGGACCGACGGTGGCCTCGCCGGTCTTGTACCGGCGGGCCAGCTCGGCCTGAAGGGCGTCGATGCGGGAGAAAAGGGCCCGCCGCCGCTCCGACACCCGCTGCTCCAGCTCCTGGTAGCGAGTGGCCAGGGCCTGCACTTCGTCGTCGGAGAGGGTGGACAGCGAGTCGAGGGCGCCGGGCGAGGCCACTTCGTCGAGCTCGGCCAGCAGGTCGTCGTCGTCGGGCGGGAGGAACGACGTAGGGAGCCGGCCGGGGCCCGTACCCGTTCCCCGAACCCGGTCGCTCAGGATGCCGGGAAGCTGCTCCACCAGGCTGGGCATGTCGGACGGGCTGGTGCCCGCCGCCCGGCGGCGGAGATCGGACTCGACGATGTCGAGCCGGCCCTGCACCAGCCGGCGGAGGTAGGACACCTTGTCCTCCACCCGGCGGCACTCGTCGCGCTGGGACCGGATCTCGGCGACCGAGATCGAGCCCAAATCGTCGACCGGGTCGGGCCCGAGCACCCGATCGACCTCGTCAGTCCACATCTCCCCCAGCGTACCGCTCCCGCTGGGGCCTCCCCCGTCGATCGGCGGGGTGGTAGCGGTACACGACCCGCCCTCCGATCGACTCCGCCGGCACCGGTCCGAAGGTGCGGCTGTCGGTGCTGGCGTCGGGGTTGTCGCCGCGCACCATCACCGTGGCGCCGTCGCGGGTAATCACCCGCTTGACCACCTGCCGGGACGGTGCCCGGGGGTCGGGCAGGGTGACGAGGTCACCTACTCGGGCCCGGCGTCCGGCGACGACGACCAGCCGGTCGCCGGGACGCAGAGTGGGCCGCATGCTGTCGCCGTCGACCTCGACCCGCCGGACGAGGCGCACGAGGGACGCGGCGACCCCGGCGGCGATCACAACGGTCAGGGCGCCTGCGACCAGCCGGTAGTGTGCCGAAGGAGACCCAATCAAGACGAAGGAGCCTAGGCATGCCTGTCCTTGCCCGACTGACTGCTTTCGTCGACCGGCTCAGCCCGCTGTCGGTCGTCCACGCCCACTGCGACCTGCCGTGTGGGATCTACGACCCGGCCCAGGCCCGAATCGAGGCCGAGTCGGTCAAGGCCATCCAGGAGAAGTACCAGGGATCCGACGACGCCGTGTTCCGGGAGCGGGCCGTCGGTATCAAGGAGCAGCGGGCCGACCTGGTCAAGCACCACCTGTGGGTGCTGTGGACCGACTACTTCAAGCCCCCGCACCTCGAGAAGTACCCCGAGCTGCACCAGCTCTTCTGGGACGCGACCAAGGCGGCCGGCGCCACCAAGTCGTCGGTCGACCCGGCCTCGGGCGAGAAGCTGCTCTCCCTCATCGCCGACATCGACAAGATCTTCTGGGAGACCAAGAAGGCCTAGCGCGGCTGGTGTCACGCTGGCAGGATGGCGGCCGTGCGGACTCGAGTGCTTCTGGCGGTGACGGTTGCGGCCCTGCTCCTGGCTGGGTGCAACGACGACGGTGACGACGTCTCGTCGGGCGTGGTGACGACCGTCGGCGGCGATGCGACGGCCACGACGATTGGCGGGGGCTCGACCACCACCGCGCCGGCCGTGACCGCGCTGGTGTTGCGCAACGACGGCGTGGGCCCGGTCACGTTCGGCGCGACCAAGTCCGCCACCGTGTCCACGCTCGACGACGTGCTCGGTCCCGTCGAGGAGTCGGGCGCGGGCTGCGAGCTGATCGGCCCGAACGTCACCACCGTCCGGTGGAAGGAGCTGCGGCTGCAGTTCGTCGGCGACTCGTTCGACTCCTACAACGTCCGCCCGCCCGACAACGTGGCGCCCGTCCTCGGGTTGAAGACGGAGGCGGGGATCGGGCTGGGGTCGACGGTGGCCGAGCTGCAGGCCGCCTACGGCTCGCGGCTGGAGATCCCCGGCTTGCCGCCCGAGTTCGGGGGCAAGGACTTCGCCATCTCCTTTGCCGGCCCCGACCGCACCATCCTGGGATCGCTGTCGGACACCACCGCCACCGGCACGGTCACCGCCATCTTCACCCAGGTCTGCGAGTAGGCGCCGAGCGCATCAGATTTGGCGGAGGGCGGCGGCCACCTCCAGGCGGACCCGGAAGTCGGGATCGTCGGCCAGGCCCGACACCGACTCCCGGCTGGGACCGGTGCCGAGCTCGGCCAGGCCCCGCAGCGCCTTCCAGCGGACCCAGGCGTCGGCGTCGGCCAAGGCCGTCTCCAGCAGGGGTCGCAGCTCGGGCCGGCCGGCGTCGACCACCGAGTCGACCGCGGCCCGGCGGACGGAGCGGACGGGATCGACCACCAGCCGGGCCCAGTCGGCGGCCGCCACCTCCGGATCGGCCTCGCCCAGCAGGCTGGCCGCCACCTGGCGGCGGGCGGGGTCGTCGCCCGCCGCCGCCGCCCGCACCTGGGCCAGGTCGTCGGTGGACGCCCCCGGGTGGAGGGAGCCGAGGTCGGCCCACGCCCGCTCCAGCCGGCTGAGGCGCCGTCCGCCGGTGGTCGCCGCCCGGGGAGACGGCGGAGGTGCGCCGCCGCCTGGGAGCCCGCGCCCGCGGGTCCGCCCATCACCCGTGGCCCACTCTTGTCGGGTGGGGCGTCGGGGTCGGCGAACTCGTCGGTGACCACGGCCAGGATAGGTCGCAGCAGCCGTTCCCAGTCCGTCGCCCGGCGCAGGCCGACGGCCACGAAGTCGGGCCCGACCAGCACGTTGGCCACCTCCTCGAACTCGGCGAAGAGGCGAGCCGAGCCGGGGTCGTCGGCCGCCGCCGCCGCCGACTCGTACCACCGGCTGGTCCCACCATGGATGGGACCGACCTGGAACCGGATCGACCGGGGGTTGGGCGTGGCCTCCGGCACCACCGGCCCGTCGAAGGTGCCGGCCAGCGAGTCGCCGGCAGGTTGCTCCACGGGTTCGCCTGCCGACCCGAGCTCGCCGCGGAAGCCGGCGGACCTCTCCACCCGCACCCCGAACCGGTTGTCCTCCCAGCCGTACCGGAGCACGACGTCGGAGTCGAGATCGTGCCGCCACGTCCCCTCGCCCGGCCCGACGGCGGCGGCCAGGGCCTCGTCGTCCTCGGTTCCCCAGGGATCGGTCGAGAAGAACCGCTTGAGCAGGGCCTTGGTCGGCCCGAGGGACTCGAAGGGCAGGGCCATCATGGCGTCGACGGTGATCAGGTCGAAGGCGGCCCGCACCAGGCTCCGCTCGACCACCAGCCGGCGGGCTTCATCCAGGTCGGCCCCGGACATCGGCACGAATTCGACGATACCCGGGCCGTCGGGAAGCGAAGTTCACGCGATGGTGACCGCACGGCCCGCACCAAGGTGTCCCTGGCGTGCAGAATCCCGGGCATGCCGGTGCCCATCCGCCAGGACCACGTCCTCATCGACCACCAGGTCCTCGACTGGACCCGGGTGACGGGCAACCGGTTCTACCTCCACCAGCGGATGACGTACGTCTACGACAAGCCCATCCACCGCCTGCGGCACCGGCTCATGGTCGTGCCCCCGGTCCGTCACGGCGACCAGGTGCGGATCGACCACGGGGTGGAGGTCCGGGGGGCCGACACCACCATCACCAAGCGGGTCGACGGGTTCGGCAACCAGATGATCCAGGTCGAGGCGGCCCGGGTGGGCGAGGTGATCGAGCTGGAGACGTGGGCGATCGCCCAGCGGGTGGCGGCCCAGGGTCCGACCCGAGTGAGCGCGGCCACCCTCCACGACCCTCGGCTGCTGAACCCGTCCCCCCTCACCTGGCCCAACGAGGCCCTGGAGGACGCCGCCCACCGGCTGGCCGCCAGCGGGGACAGGGGCGTCGACCTGGCCCGGCGCATCAATACCTGGGTGTTCCGGCTGATGCGCTACCGCCCCGACGTCACCAACATCGACACCACCGCGGCCCGCGCCTACGGCCTCGGGCAAGGGGTGTGCCAGGACTACGCCCACATCATGCTGTGCCTGTGCCGGCTGTGCGGCCTGCCCGCCCGCTACGTGTCCGGCCACCTCCTGGGCGAGGGCGGGAGCCACGCCTGGGTCGAGGTGCTGGTGCCCGACCCGGGCGGAGCCCGCGCCCACAGCGACAATGGGTCGAGTCCGCCGGGCGCGGTGGCGGTCCCCTTCGACCCCACCCACGGGCGGGAGGTGGGGATGAGCTACCTCACCATCGCCGTCGGGCGGGAGTACTCCGACGTGGCCCCCACCTACGGCACCTACTCGGGCGACGGCCTCGGGCAGCTCTCGACCGTCAAGCGGGTGGGACTGACCGCGGTCGACGTCGAGGAGGACGTCGCCTAGACCGGCGGGTCACGCCAGGCAGGATCAGACGAGCAGGGCGGCTGCGCACCAGGCCCAGATGGGGCCCAGGATGAGGAGGGAGTCCAGTCGGCGGAGGGCGGGGGCGTAGGCGGTCCGGTCGCCGAGCAGGGCGGATCCGGCCACCGGGCCGAAGGGGGCCAACACCGCGGCCAGGGCCCCCAGCAGCAGGGGCGAGCCACCGTGGAAGGGGGGGACGAGCGCCACCGCGGCCAGCATGGTGAGGGGGATGAGGGCGGCCACGCCGGCCGCCGGGCCCTCCCACGCCGAGGAGGCGCCGGTGCCCACCAGATAGGCGCCGGCGTCGTAGAGGGCGGCGCAGGCGAGCAGGTACAGGGCGGCTGGGATGTTGATCGAGCGCAGCAGCACCGGCGCGGCGGCGGCCATGCCGACCGCCAGGCCGATCATCAGGGTGATGGCCACGTCCCGCCCCGGGGCCTTGGTGGGCGACACCACCCGGGCCGTCAGGGTGAGGACGATGGCTCCCACCACGACCATGTTCATGTGGTCGAACCCGGTGGCGGCGGTGAGCGGCAGGGCCGCGGCCAGGGCCGCGGCGAAGCCCGGCAGCGGCCGCTCGCCCCGCTTCTTCCAGACGAAGGCCGTCTGGGACGCAGCTACGACGGCGATGACGGCCAGCCAGAGGGACAGCCACCCGGCCCCCGCGACCAGAGCCCCGCTGGTGACGATGGCCCAGGCCACGCCCAGGCGCCCGTGGGGACGGGTGCTGTGGTGGACGACGGCCAGCGGTGCGGCCGGCTTGGGCTCGGCGGAAGGGGTGGGTGTCGGGACGGGGACGGTGTCGGGGACGGCCATGGCCAGCGACGGTTCGCCGTCGGCGACCGGCTCCGGCCGCGCCGACGGCACGGGTGATGCGGCGGGCGCGGGGACGGCCTGGTCCGGGAGAGGCGGGGCGGAGGCGTGGGGCGACGATTCGGGCGGGGCGTCGGGCAGGGCCATTGGCGCCAGGGCCAGGCGTCCCATCGAGCCGGGATGATCGGTGGTGGAGGACTGCCAGTCGCCGGCGGACGGGTTGTCCGGGGGCGGTGGGGGCACGAGGCGCAGACGTCGAGGAGGCCGGGCGGGCCGGCGCGCCTCGGGCCCGGTCGACCCCAGGGCCTCGGGCGGTGGGGGATCGGCAAGCTCCCCGGCTGTGCCGGTCCCTCCCGGAGCCTCACCCGGGGGGCTCGTGGCACCGGTCTTTGGCGCGTCATGGGCGCCTGGCGCCCCGGGCGCGCCAAAGTCCGGCGACTCACCGGACAGGGACACCTCACTCGGGGCGACCGGCGTCGTCGCCGGCGGGGTGGGGGCGGGCGGGCGGGGCTCCACCCGGGCCGTGCCAACGCCGGGGTTCGACCCGCCGGACACGGGCGGGAGGACGGCGACCGTGTCGTGGCCGGAGATCGCCGTGTCCAGCTCCGCCGGTTGCCCGTTCACCCAGATCCGGGACGTATCGAGGACCCGTCCGAAGCGGTCGCCGAACAGCCGGCGGGCCTCCTCCAGCAGCTCGGCGACGGTGCCGGCCTCGATCTCGGTGCGGGCGGTGCCCGCCGCTTCCCGGGCCGACGCGAACAAGCGCAGGGTGGGCACGACCCCTACCTCAGCTCGGCCCGGCCGTCGCGGATGACGCGCTCGCCCCCGCTGCTGGCCTCGAAGGCGAACGACGGGCCTTCCGATCCGGCGTCGGTCGGGTAGATGGTCGTGACCAGGTCGGACCCGGGGAGCACCGGCTTGGAGAAGCGGACCGCGAGGCGGGCCAGCCGGGTCGGTTCACCATCGGCCACCGCCTCGATGACGGCCCGGCTGCACATGGCCATGGTGCAGAGGCCGTGGAGGATGATTCCCGGCAGCCCCACCCCCCGGGCGAACTCGTCGTCGACGTGGATGCGGTTGTCGTCGCCTGATGCCTCCGCATAGCGCCAGGTCTGGTCGGCGTCGACGTGCGCCTCGAACACCGCCATCGGCTCGGCCCGGCCGGCGGACGGGAAGGCGTGCTCGGGACGGTCGGGGCCGAAGGCCTCCACGTCGTTCCACCCCCGGACGAACATGGTGCCGAACTGCTCCAGCACCGGGTCACCGGTGTCGACGTCGACGCTGACGGCCCGCACCGTCACCCAGGTGCCGGCTCGCGACGGGCGGACGCTGAACCGCTCCGCCATCGTGGACAGAGTGGTGCCCGGCACCAGGGGCGCGGCGAACCGCATGTCGTGGCCGGCGTGGAGCATGACCGGCTTCTTCTCGGGCGGCACCACGTCGAAGACGGCGGCGATGAGCGGGTCCCAGGCGGGGACCACGCCGAACACCGGGGGGGCGAACTTCCCCGACAGGTAGGCGGGGTTGTCGTCGTTGGTGGCGGCGGCGTAGGCCAGCACCCGGTCGGGATCGACCGTGACCGTGCGCGGCGGACGAGCGCCCAGGGTGTCCAAGGGGACCGACATTCCCCCCGAACCTATCCGGCAGGCCCTCCACCGGGCGAGAGGCGCTCGTCCAGCTCTCGGAGCAGGCGGTCGGCCAGGGCCGGTGACAGCAGGTCGGTGCCGTGGCCGGTACCCGGGAGCAGCCACAGCTCCTTGGGCTCCCGGGCCCACTCGTAGAGCGTCCGCGAGTGCTCCTCGCCGAAGTAGTGGTCGGCCGGGTCGGACACGATCAGGGTGAAAGCGGGAGCGATGGCACCCACCAGGTGGCGGGCGTCGGGGACCACCGGGCACTCGGCGGCGATGCGGGTGTGGAGCAGGCGGGCCAGCACCTGGCGGCCGACGGGCGAGCCTGCGTAGCGGGCCACCCGCCTGGTGCCGGGGGTGTCCCACGTGCCCGACCAGGCGGGCGGGCTGATGGCGACGACCCCGGCCAGACCCCGACCGGTGTGGGCGTGGGCCCCGGCGTGGAGGATCACCGCGGCCGCGCCGAGGCTGATCCCCACGGTGACGACGGGGAGTCCCGGGGCCGCCGCGGCCACCGCCGCGGCCACGTCGAGGGGCTCCTCGACGCCGAGGGTGCACAGCCCGCCGGAGGACCCGTGGCCCCGCAGGTCGGGGACGAGCACGTGCGCCCGCCGGGCCAGGAGGCGGGCGAAGGCGTGGATCCGGGGCGTGCGGGACGAGTGGACGAACCCGTGGGCGAGCACGACCGTGGCCATCGCGTCCGGCGGACCGGTGAGGCGGGCACCGGCCAGGTGGACGCCGTCCTCAGTGACAAGGGACAGCCGCTCCTCGGGTCGGTACCGGGGGGCGAAGGCGTGCTTGCGGGCGACAGTGACCACCGACGAGCCCCGCCAACGGCGACCTCCGGTCACGGTTGCCGTCTCAAGCAGGCGAGGCGTCGACGATTTCCCCCGGGTCGAGGTCCTCCGGGTCGGCGTCGAGATCGCCGACCGGATCGGCGTCGAGGTCGCCGGCCGGATCGACACCGGTGATCGGGTCGTGGCCCCGGTGGGCCCGCCACTCCATCTCCGCCCGTCCCAGCGGGGTGCCGGGGGCGGCGCCGTGGAGGTACTCGTTCAGCAGGTCACCCCACCGGGCCCGGGCCTGGAGCTTGCCGCACAGGGCGCTCATCCCCCACACCACCCGGTCGAGGATCACGTACGACGGGGGCATGTTCAGCAGTCGGATCACGTCGCCGAACTCTCCGTGGAAGTCGAGCATCTTCTGGAGGGTGTGGCTCACGAACTCGGAGGTGAAGGTGAACTCCTCCGATTGGAACGGGATGTAGGGCCCGCTGCAGTACTCGTAGACCCGTGCCGGCGACAAGCCGTGGTCGGGCGGGAGGAACCCGGCCTTCACCAGCGCCGCCACCGTCCCCTTGGGGTCGCGGTCGAGGATGGTGTCGAGGATCGGGGCCAGCGTCTCCAGCTCGCCCGGAGCCCACCGCTTCACCAACCCGAAGTCGAGGAACGTGACCTTGCCCTTCTCGGGGTGGAACCGGTAGTTGCCGGGATGGGGATCGCCGTTGAAGACCCGGTGGTGCCAGATCGACCCGTCGGCGAACCGGAAGAGGATCTCCGCCGCCTCCGCCTTCTGGGCGTCGGTGGCGGTGGTCAGGAACTCCGACCACGACAACCCGTCGACCCAGTCGCTGGTGAGCACCCGCCGGCTGCTGCGCTCGGGGATCACGTCGGGGACGTGGATGAACGGGTGGCCCCGGTAGCGGTCGGCGAACTCGGTCTGGCACCGGGCCTCCAGCCGGTAGTCGAGCTCGTCGCCCATGCGGGCCCGCAGCTCGTCGACCAGGGGCTTGATCTCCATGTTCTTGAGGGCGAAGGCGGCGAACATGCCGTAGAGCAACTCGGCGTTGTCGAGGTCGGAGCTGATGGCCTGGTCGACCCCCGGGTACTGCACCTTCACCGCCACCAGCCGGCCGTCGGGCATCACCGCCCGGTGCACCTGGCCGATGGAGGCGGCCGCCACCGGCACCGGGTCCCAGTCGAGGAACAGCTTCTCGGGACGGTCGCCGAGCTCGGCCAGGATCACCCCCTCGGCCAGGCTGGGGGCCATGGGCGGGACGTCGGCCTGCAGTGTGGCCAGGGCGGCCTGGGCCTCGGGGGGCAGGCCCTCGGCGATGAACGACATCATCTGGCCCGCCTTCATGATGGCGCCCTTCATCCCCCCCAGGACCTCGGCCACGTCCTGGGCGGTGCGGATGGCGAACTGCTCCTCCAGGCGGGCTCGTCGCTCCTCGGTGGCGTGGCTGCCCCGCACCTTGACGACACCCCACTGGGCGGCCCGGCGGGCGCTGAGGCGCCAGATGCGGGCCTGGCGCTCGAGCCGGACCCGGCGTCCCTCGTCCTCCAGGAGGTGGCGGACGGCGGTGACCCCGGCCGCGGTCATGGCCGCGGCGCCGGCCACACCGGCGGCCCCGACGGCGATCGACCGGTGGACGAATCGGCCTGGTCTGATCGCCACTGCGGCCGGGTTACTCCCCGAAGCGGGCTTGGCGCTCGGCCCGGGCCTGGTCGTCGAGGCACAGGCGGGCCGCCGGCATGGCGTCGAGCCGGGCGTCGCCGATGGGCTTGCCGCACGCCTCGCAGATGCCGTAGGTGCCCTCGTCGAGGCGCTGGAGGGCGTGCTCGACGTCGGCCAGCTCGGCCTCCACCTGCTCGATGATGGAGACGTCCTTCTCCCGCTCGAAGGTCTCCGTGCCCAGGTCGGCCGGGTGCTGGTCGACGGACGAGAGCTCGCCCACGCTGTCGGATTCGGAGGTGTCGAGCCTCTCGTCGTCGAAGCCGGCCCGCACCCCGTCGAGGCGGTCGCGCTCGGCCTCCAGGTGACGACGGGCGTCCAGTGGCTCCATGTCCGGAGCCTACCGGTGCAGTGCGATCCGCTGGAGCGGTGGGCCGCCCGGGGCTCGAACCCGGCACCTTGGGATTAAAAGTCCGGGAGCGGGCGTGTTGGCCGGTGCCACCACCACCACTTGCTCAGCTTATGCTCATGGCTGGAGCGCGGGCTTACCGGGGCGAGACGGCGATGGCGTTCATTGGTCGCTAGCCAGGTCGAGGTGTGAGCCGATCTTTAGGAGTCGCCACGTCGCTGACGAGCAACCGACGTCGTGAAGCGCATACACAACGTCCACTGCGGTATCGGGAACTCGAGCCTCACGAAGTTCGTCCCGCAGGTGCGGATGTGGCCAGGCACGCTTCCGGGAAGGCTCCTGGCGAGGCGCCACAGACAGCCAATCGAGCCAGGCACCGACCAGTTGCTTCGTCCGCAGCGACGGTTGTTCGGTCCTAATCCATTCCGCGACTTGGAACTGGTTGGACGCCTCGGGCGAGTAGAACAGTTCCAGCGAGGTGACCGCTAATGGAAGAGGGCCCGAAACTGTTCACGGCTCATAGTCTCTGGCTGCGCCTCGCGCTCTCGTTCATCAGCCAAAGCCATGATCGCCTCGACAACCTCGGGATTGGCAAACACCCGTTCTGCTCGGCGTTGCGGTTCGTCGGGGGTGGCGGCGTTGGGAACGGCTTCACTCACCTAGTCACCTGCTTGCGCGGGGTCGAAGTCCTCGGTCCACTATACGCCGGACGTTCAGCCCCGGGACGGACCGCAAGAGGCCATCCGCTCACCGGCTGCTCGCCAGCCGCTGCTCACCGTCGGCCAGGAAGCGAACCAGCTCCCGCGGCAGCGACTGTGGTTCTCCGCGTGGGCCGCCCGGGGCTCGAACCCGGCACCTTGGGATTAAAAGTCCCCTGCTCTACCAGATGAGCTAGCGGCCCGCCGCCCAGCGTAAGGGCTGGCGCACCGGCGGCGGGATGACAGTCGTCGTCGGCGGTCGCCTACCCGTTCCGGCATCCTTGTCCCATGGCCCGTCGCATGGCTCGGGGCGCGAGGTAGTGGCCGGCTTTCGGATCGTCACCGAGATCGCGGCCCCGGTCGAGGTGTGCTTCGACCTGTCCCGCAGCATCGATCTGCACCTCGAGTCGATGATCGCGTCGGGGGAGCAGGCCGTCGGCGGGGTCACGGCGGGACTCATCGGCGCCGACGAGGAAGTGACATGGGTGGCCCGGCACCTCGGCATCCGCTGGCGCATGACGTCGCGGATCACCGCCTTCGACCCGCCCCACCGGTTCGTGGACGAGATGGTGCGGGGGCCGTTCTCCTTCTTCCGCCACGAGCACCTGTTCGTCGAGCAGCACGGCGCCGGCACGCGGATGACCGACGTGATCGAGGCCGGGATGGGACTCGGGCCCTTGGGCCCGGTCGCCGACCGGGCCGCCATCGCCTACCTCAAGCGGCTGATCGGGATCAGGAACGCGGCCATCAGGGCCCGCGCCGAGGGCGGCGACCGGCCCGCTTAAGAGTCAGCGGGACCGGCTCTCCGCGATGAGCTTGGGCTGCGCTCTCCACGCCGTGGCCAGGTCGGCCATCAGGAACGCGCTGTCAAGGATGGCCGTGCCCGGCGGAAACCGGACGGGGTCGTCGAAGAAGCTCGACCGGGCTTCGTCGAGTCGGAGGGGCGCGATCGACCAACGCTCGGCCGTGAGCTCGACGCCGTCGAAGACGCCCGCCCGCGGCGTGGCCGCGTACCCCACCGGTGCGCACCGGAAGAAGGCGGAGGCCTCCTCGACGGTGCCGAAGAGGGAGCCCTCCATCACGTCGACCGTCCGCCGGGCGGCCACTGCGACCTCGACATCTCCGTCCCGGCTCCTCATCTCGACCCGCAGGCCGCGGTCGCTCTCCTCGACGTCGAAGCGGGCCCGGTGATGCCAGCCCGGGAATGCCCGTCCTCCGAGGATCACCGTCAGCCGGGAGGAGGTGTCCCGGCGGGGGATGTAGACCCCGGTGACGGGCCCGTCGGGGGTGTCCCAGTGGACGGCCACCCGATGGGCGGCGTTCTCGCTGGTGACGCCCAGGCCCGGAGGCAGGCCGGCCGGTCGGATCCCCCCGAGGCGGATGAGGCAGATGCCCGCCACGCCATAGCCGTCCACCAACACCGGTCGGAACGGCTCGGGGAGGAGAGAGGCGAGCACGTCGGGCTCGACCCGATAGTTGACGAGGATGCGGCGCTGGATGGTGGCCCTGATCGTCGGCGGCCTCATGACGGGTCGGCCTCCTGCCCCCGCTCTCGCCGGCGTCTGAGCACCACCTGTTCGGGACACACGGCCGACAGGAAGCTCCCGACGCAGCTCGCCAGCCGGTCCTCCACGAGCGAGTAGAAGATGCGGTTGGCCACCCGGCGTTCGGTCACCAGGCCGGCCGCCTTGAGGATCGAGAGGTGGCGGGAGATCGAAGGCCCGGTGATGGTGAACCGGGACCTGATGGCGCCCGCGGTCAGCTCGCCGCTCCGGAGGTCTTGGAGGATCTGTCGCCGGGTCGGGTCGGCCAGGGCCCGGAAGACGCCGGCGCTGTCGTCAGTCATGTAGCTATTTAGCCAGATAGCTACACTAAAGGCAAGGGCCCAGTCGGGCACCCGGAACACAGGAGGTCGAAGGGTGAAGATCGTGCTCGCAGGGGGGTCGGGGTCGCTCGGCCGCCGCATCGCCGCCGACCTGGCCTCCCGCGGTGACGAGGTGGTGATCCTCACCCGGTCGGCGCGTCCCGGTCGGCCTCACCGACAGGTCGAATGGGACGGCGTGACGGTCGGACCGTGGGGCCTCGGAGCTCGAGGGGGCGGTGGTCGTCAACCTGGCCGGCGAGCTGGTCGACCGCCGGCCGACCGCGGCCAACATCGAGCTGTGCACCCGCTCCCGGGTCGACCCCACCACCGCGCTGGCGACGGCCGCCGCCGGCCTGGCCACGCCGCCTGCGGTGTGGCTCCAGGCCAGCACCCTGGCCATCTACGGCGATGCCGGTGAAGCCGTCCTCGGTGAGTCCTCCCCACCGGCGGACGGACCACCGCAGATGGCCGGGGTGGCCCGGGCCTGGGAGGCGGCCGCCGAGGGGATGCCAGCCGCCGGGCGCACCTCGTCGTCATGCGCGACACGCCGGCGTACCATCACCAGCACCCGGTGCGGAACGCGGAGATGATGGCCGCCTTCCGCCACGTCCTGCACCGCCCGCCCGCCCCTCCGACGCCGGCCGCTTTGGTGCGCCTGGGGGCCATCGCGCTCCGCACCGACCCCACCCTGGCCCTCTCCGGACGGCGGTGTGTGCCCGCCCGGCTCCAGGCCGCGGACTTCGTCTTCGCCTACCCCGAGCTGCCGGCGGCGTTGGAGGAGCTGGTGGCCGAGCTAGAGGGCGTTGGTCACCCGCAAGAGGCGCCAGACCGAGCGCAGGCTGACCCGTCCCCAGAAGGCGACGTACTCGGGCTGCACCAGGTCGGGCGCCCACTTGTGCTTGAAGGCGACCTGGGCCGCGGCGGGGTAGACGTGGTGGCCGTGGTCGGCGAGGAGGTGGACGAGGCGGGCGGCCATGCCGCTGTGGCCGGCCAGCTCGTGCTCGTGATCGAGGCCGGTGAAGGGGGTGAGGCCGAAGTGGAAGTACCGGGAGCCCTCGGCCCGGAAGCGCTCCAGGGCGGTGAGCGTCAGCAGCTCCATGGTGCCCGGGGTCGCGTCCGGGCGGCGGCGGGGCAGGTCGTAGAGCCATCCCGCGTGGTCGCCGTAGACGGGGGAGAAGGTGATGTAGCCCTGCACCGTCCCGTCGTCAGTGGTGGCCACGAACACCCGCCGCAAGGAGGCGATGGGCCCCTTGCGCTCGCCGACCATGAACGCCAGCTCCTTGACGTGGCGACCCTTGGCCGCCAGCCAGGAGCGATCGATCTCGTCCAGCTGGCCGTCGAGATCCGCCGCCGGCAGCCGGTCGACGCCGATCTCGGACACGACGACACCCGCCCGGCGGGCCCGGGAGATGCGGTTGCGCAGGTACATGTGGGGCCGGCCCTTGAGGTTGAAGTCGGCCAGGGAGCGGGCGTACGACGCGCCCATCTGGTTGACGGTGAACCCCCGTGCCGCGTAGCGCTCGGCGTCGGCCTTGAGGAGCTGGACCGCCACCAGGCGGCACCGCTCGGCGCGGGCCTTGGCCAGCAGGCCGTCGAGGATCCGGTCCTGGTCCTGGGGGTCGGCGAAGACGCCGCCCAACTGCACCAGACACCGCCCGGCCCGGCGGTAGGCGGCGAAGCCGTCCACGCCGGGGACCGTGAAGCGGCTGGTCCCCTGGTTGAGGGCCAGGAACGCCGACGGGTTGGAGGCGTGGCGCCGGAGGACGGCGTCGGCCTCGACCAGCTCAGGCGGCAGCGACGCGGCGGCGGGCGCCGTCGGGGCCGTCACGGTCGGGGACGTGGTCGTCGGGGACGGGGATGCCGTTTGACTGCTCATAGCGGGCCACGAACTCCTGGTAGGCGGGATGGGTCTGCGGTTCGAAGGACAGTCCGAAGGGCTTGAGGAAGTTCCCGAGCAGGCCCCGGTCGCCGCACAGGTGGATCGGCAGCGCCAGCAGGGCCCATTCCGGGCCGACGGTCAGGCTCCAGACGGCGGCCACCAGGCCGGCGCTGACGAAGCTGTGCATGAGGTTGTAGGCCACGTGGTAGGCCCGGGTCTCGAGCCGGCCGCCGGCCCGGTGCCAGGCGATGGCGCCCGGGATGTAGCCGATGAGGTCGATGTAGGCGAACAGGGCCACGAAGGCGGGCCAGCGGATCTCGTCCAGGTGCAGCACCGCCAGCACCACCGCGGTCAGCAGCATGGCGACGTACTCGAGGCGCACCAGGCGGTACGTCGCCCGGGTCATGAACAGGTTGTGCGGGTCCACGGTCGGTCAGGTCCCCGGGGCCAGGCCCATGAAGGCCAGGCGGCTGTCCTGCATCGCCTGCGACCAGGCGGCGGCGGTCATGAGCCGCTCCTCGGGGGTGGTGTCCACCAGCCGCCGGCCGGGCCACACCTCGTAGTCGCCGACGACCTCGGCCATCGCCGCCATGCCCTCCTGGAAGAGCACCTCCCGGCGGTAGACGACCTCGATCACCGGCAGCTCGGCCCACAGGGCCCGGCCCTCGTCCACGAGCGACAGGAGGCGGGGCCGGTCGCCGGGGTGGGCCAAGAGGTGCTGGCGCACGATGGAGCTGCCGACGGTGAGGTGGCGGATCTCGTCCACGCCCGCGGCCCGCTCGATCTGGGCGCCGGCGGGGTCGAGCAGCCGCCACTTGCGCTCGCTCAGCTCGGCGACCGGGGCCAGGATGCCTTCCACCAGGATGGTCAGGATGGCGACGGCGGCGATGTAGTCGGCCTGGTCCCGGCCGTAGCGGAGGCCGAACTCCTCCAGGGGGACGAGGACGCGCTCGGCGTCGCTACCCGAGGAACGCTCGATGGTGGCGGGGACGTCGGCCGAGGGGATGCCGAGCTCGACCAGGTGCCCCCGGAAGACCGACGCGTGGCGAGCCTCGTCCATGAGCTGGGTGGCGAAGAAGTCCATGCCGGCCACGTCCGGGGCGTGGACCACGAGGTAGGAGAGGGCTCGGGTGGCCTTCTCCTCGGCGATCGACCGGAAGCCGAACTCCTGGATCATGGCCTCCCGCAACGGGCCCGACTCGAGCATCCAGTCCGGCGTGGAGACCTCGGGGGCGTGCCCGCCGACCAGTCCCCGCAGGGTGCCCTGGGCGGCGGCGTGCAGCCAGTACTCGATGTCGCAGCCCTCGGCCGTCAGCTCCAGGGTGGTCGCCCCCTCCAGCAGCCCGGGGGCCAGGTCGAGGTCGGCCTCCGGTGGGATCCCGGTGGCCTCGGTGGCCTCGGTGGTCTCGGTGGTCATAGTCATGGTCATGCCGCGACGTCCTCCTGGTTCAGGTAGTCGGCCTGGTAGGTCTTGGTGGTGCGCCGAAGGTGGCCCACGATCTCCACGAACGAACGGGTCGCGGAGACCTCGTGGTACCGCACCCCGTGCTCGGCGCAGTAGCGCTTGACGATGGGCCGGGCCCGGCCCAGGTTCTTGCGGGACATGGTCGGGAAGAGGTGGTGCTCGATCTGGTAGTTCAACCCGCCGTAGAGGAAGTTCACCCTCCGGGAGGGGAGGAGGTTGCGGGAGGTCACGACCTGGCGGGTCAGCCAGTCCCAGTGCTCGCCGGGGCGCTGCACCGGCATCCCCTTGTGGTTGGGGGCGAACACCGAGCCCAGGTAGAGCCCGAAGAGCATCTGGTGGACGAGGACGAACGCCAACGCCTTCAGGGGCGGAAGGACGGCTGCCACCACGCCGAGGTACGCAGCCAGGTGGACGGCGATGAGCGACGCCTCGAGGGTGTTGGCCTTCGACTCCCGGTTCCTGAGGGCCTTGAAGCTGGCGATTCGCAGGCCCAGGCTCTCGGTCGTGAGCAGGGGGTAGAAGACGACGTGCTGGTGGCGGACGATGAACAGCGTCGGCCGACCCCTGCGGGTGGGGCCCTGCTCGGGGGTGAAGATCACCCGGCGGCGGGTGACGTCGGAGTCCCGCTCGAGGTGGTTCGGGTAGCTGTGGTGCTTGTTGTGGTGACGCACCCACCAGCTGTAGCTGAAGCCGAGTAGCAGGTTGCCGTGGACCCAGCCGAGCACGTCCTGCCACCGGCGGCTGCGGGCAACCTGTCCGTGGCCGATGTCGTGGCCCAGGAAGCCGAGGTGGGTGTAGCTGAAGGCCAGGAGGGCGGCCACCGCCAGCTGCCACCACGAGTCGCCGACGGCGACGAACGTCGCCCACGCCAGCCCGAGGAAGGCCACGGTGGCGAGGATCTTCACCGTCCAGTAGCCGGGGGTCGGGTCGAGAAGGCCCGCCGCCCGCACCTGGCGGAGGAGGGGGGTGAACCGGTCGTCCGAGGCTGTCGTACCGGGCGCGGCCGGCGCCAGTTGGTCAGTCATCGTGCTCCTTCGGGGGAGGTTCCGGTGGTGGGAGTGGGCCGGGCGCCCGTTGCGACGTCGGCCTGCTGGGGTGTCCCCGTCCCCGGGGTCACAGGGTGAGCTCGGCGCCGGCGAGGTGGCGGGCGAGGGGCTCGCTGGCCCCCGTGCGGGACGGGGGGTGGAAGGCCAGGGCCCGGCTGGCGGCGAGCAGGTAGGCGACGTCGGAGGAGCTGATGAACGACATCCCTCCGCCCACCGCGGCCGCGGCCATGGCCACCCGCTCGATGGCCCGCTCGGCCGCGTACCGGACGTACAGGGCCTGGGCCAGCTGGGCGCTGAGGTCGCCGCCCTCCGAGGCGGCCGACGTCGCCACCTGCTCCAGGGCGGCCGTGGTGGCCTCCAGCTCGATGGCGAGCAGGGTCCGGTCCTCGGCGCTCCCCCGCCCCGACGCCAGCACCCGCTCCACCAGCCCCGAGGCGGCGCCCACGTAGGCGGCCGAGATGAGGACCTCGAACCAGATGAAGCCCCGGCCCTGGATGGGGTCCATGCTCGGTCCGTCGGTCGGGTAGAAGACGAGGGCGTCGGGCACGGTGACGTCGTGCAGGACGACCTCGTCGCTCTCCGCTCCTCCCAGCACCCAGCTCTGCCAGAACGGCTTGCGCTCGATGCCTTCGCTGCTGGCGGGGATGAGGACGATGGCCATGCGGTCGGGGCCGCCGGCGGGGTCGGCCACGGCCACGCTGGCGCTCATGAGGTCCATCGACCAGGTCAGCGAGCACGGCTTCTTGGCCCCGTTCACGACCAGCCCCCCGTCGGCGACGGTGGCCCGCATGGTGGGCGAGAGGATGTGCTGGCCCGACCGGCCCTCGGCGAACCCCGAGCTGAGCAGCCAGTTGTTGGTCGCCAGGGCCCCCAACATGGCCCACTCGAGACCGTCGCCGGCGGCGTCCAGCTCGACCAGCGAGGCGACGGAGAAGTGGTGCATCGTGGTGGCCACGGCGAGGGAGGGCGAGCGGCTGCCGACCGCCCGCTGCACGTGGACGGCGTCGACCATGGAGGCGCCCAGGCCACCGAGCTCGGTGGGGACGAGCAGGGCCGGCCCGCCCGCCTCCCGGAACATGGAGAGGCCGTCGTTGCCCGGCTTCTCCAGGTCGAGGAGGGGGACCGAGGCGAGCTGCTTGTCGAGGCCGGGGAGGTAGCGGTCGAGGGTGTCGCGGGCGGGGCGCAGGAAGTTCATCGCCCGGCCCCCACAGGGGCGGCCAGCGAGGCGGCCACGTCGAGGTTGACACCGTCGACGATCGACTCGCCGTGGAAGAGGCCGGACACGATCGCCACCGTGTTGTCGACCAGGGTGCGGGCGGCGATGGGTTCGAGGGCGTCCGCCAGGGAGGGGATGCCCATGTCGAGCCGGGCCTCGAAGACGACGGCCGTGCCGCCGTCGGTGGGGCTGCAGCGCCAGGAGCCCTCGAACACGTCGATGTCGCCTTCGAGCTGGCGGAAGTCGATCCGCAGGCCGATGGGATCGAACGTGTCCTCCTCGACCCAGCGCAGGATGCCCCGGCGGAAGTTGACCTCCCACCGGGAGACGGTCGAGTGGTCGTCGGCCCGGCTCACCGTGACGCTGCGCACGGCGGGGGCGAACTCGGGGTAGCGGTCGAAGTCGGCCAGGGTGGCGTAGACCTCGGCCGGGGACCGGCCGGGAATCGTCAGTTCGAGCTGCACGGAACGCACGGTGCCTCCTCAGGAAGGGCGGACGAGGGTGACTCGGGGTACACGGCGCCGCCGGCGAGGTCACGGGCCGCGCCGGCCAGGGCGGACGCCAGCCGGTCGAGGTCGGCGTCGTCGAGGGTGGCGGGCGGGGTGAGGCGCAGCACCCGGTGGCAGTTGAGGGAGTACGACGGGATCACCCGCCGCTCGACCAGCCCCATCATGAACTCGGTGGCCAGGTCGCTGGAGAGGAACTCGATGCCGACGAGCAGGCCCCGGCCCCGGACCTCCCGCACCAGGTGGGGGCAGTGGGCGGCCACGACGTCGCGGGCCATGTCGAGGACGACCCGGCCCAGGATGGCGGACCGCTCCACGAGGCCCTCGTCGCGGAGCACGCCGAGGGTGGCGGTGACCGCGGCCGCGGCCAAGGGGCTGCCGGCAAAGGTGGAGGAGTGCAGGAGGGGGTCCTCGTTGAGGGGGCCGAAGGCGGCGGCCGTCGCCACCACGCCGCCGACGGGCATGACCCCGCCGCCCAGGACCTTGCCCACCAGCAGCACGTCGGGGGAGACGTCCTCGGCGTCGGCGCCCCACCAGGTGCCGAGGCGACCGAGGCCGGACTGGATCTCGTCGAGGATGAGCATCGCCCCGGCCCGGGTGCAGGCGTCCCGCACGTGGCGTAGGTAGCCGGGCGGGGGGATGTTGACCCCGCCCTCGGCCTGGACCGGCTCGAGGAGCACGGCGGTGCCGGCCCCGTCCTCGGCCAGGGCGGCGTCGAGGGCGGCGGCGTCGCCGAAGGGAACGAACTCGACGCCCGGCAGGAGGGGGGCGAACGGGTCGCGATACTGGGGCCTCCCGGTCACCGAGAGGGCGCCCATGGTCTTGCCGTGGAAGCCGCCGTCCATGGCCACGACCCGCGTCCGGCCGCTCAACCGGGCCAGCTTGAGCCCGACCTCGACCGCCTCCGCTCCCGAGTTGGTGAGGAACACGTACTCGAGGCCGGCGGGGGCGACCTCGGAGAGCGCAGCCGCGGCCTCGGCCAGCTGCGGGTTGAGGAACAGCCGGGTGGCCAGGGGGTGGGTCTCCAGCTGGCGGCGGACGGCGTCGACGACGACCGGGTGCGAGTGCCCGAGCAGGAAGACGCCGAACCCGCCGCAGTCGAGGTACTCCTCGCCGTCCTCGCCGTAGACCTTGGTGCCGGCCGAACGGGCCTCGACCGGGGCGTCGAGCAGGCGCCCGAGCCGGGCGAGAGAGGTGTTGACGTGGCGCTGGTAGCGGGCCAGGACGAGGTCGCGGTGGCCAGAGTGAAGACTGGCGGTGCCGAGACCGGCGGTGCCGAGACCGGCGGCGTGCAGACGGGCGGCGTCGAGACCGGCGGCGTAGACCGTCGAGACCGGCCACGTCAGGCCACCTCGGGCTCGGCCCGCGCCGTCCGGCCGGTGGCCTCCGCCCAGTGCTCCAGGCTGGTCGTCAGGGCCGCGCCCGGGGTCGGGCAGGGCCATGGCGCCCAGCCGGCCCAGCTCGTCCAGGCTGCTCGGCATGGCGCCGTCCCGCGCCAGGTAGGCGGTGAAGAACTCGAGCAGGCGCAGCACGGTGACCCGGATCCGCCGGGGCAGGACCTCGAGGAACACCGGGCCGATCAGGCGGTCGAACATCTCGGGCGGCACGAAGCGGGGGTCGTCGACGCGGAGGCCGATCCGGCGGCCGACCTCCACCACGTGGGCGACGGCCTGCTCGACGGTCAGGGCCCGCTCCCCGGCGGTGAGCCACAGCTCGCCGCTGGTGAGCTCTTGTTCCACGGCGGTGGCGATGGCGTCGGCGACCACGTCGCTGGGGACGAAGTCGATGGGCCACGTCGGGTCGAAGGGGATGATCGGGACGAAGCCGCCCAGGATGGCGGCGGCCACCAGGTACAGGCCCTGGAACGAGCCGACGTACCCGGTCCGGGAGTCCCCGATGACCACCGAGGGGCGCAGGATGACGTGGGGCACGGCCGCGGCCCGGACGATCTCCTCGCCCGCCCGCTTGGAGGCGGCATAGCGCACCGCGGTGCGGCCCCGCTCACCGTCGGCCTCGGCGTGGAGGAAGGCGGTGCTGACGTGGTACAGCCGGGCGTCGGCCGCCTCGGCCAGGGCCACGACCTGCTCGGTCCCGCCGATGTTGGTTGCCTCCAGGCTGCCGTCGGTGCGGTTGAAGTCGGTGACGGCGGCGGCGTGGATCACCGCGTCCACCCGCCGGGCCAAGCTCGCGTAGTCGGCGCCGCTCAGTCCCAGACGGGGCTGGGTGAGGTCGCCCCTGACGGACGTGACGCCCGGAACTGGCGTGCGGTGGACGAGGCAGACGACCTGCATGTGCCGCAGCCGGGGGATCAGCGCCTGACCGACGACCCCGGAGGCGCCGGTGACCAGCACCGTGGGACGGGCCCTCTCTGGCAGCCGCCGCCGCGACCCGAAATCGGGGCGGGGAGTGTCGTTCTCGGGCACGTCGGCTCCTTGTCGTCGCCTGCCGGTCTTGCCGTGTGCCAGGTAAGAGTCGGCAGGCGGCGCCCTGATACAGGCCGTGGGCAACCAGGAGTCGGAATGGCGGGCCGCCGGGGCGGCGGTCAGGCGGGGCGCTGGCCAGGCGGGGTGTTGGCCACGCCGTCGGAGAAGGCGGGTCGAGCGAGAGGGCCGCTCAGGCGGCGCCGGCGGTCGCTTCTTCTCGCTTGGCCGCCATGCGGCGCCCGACGCGGTCGATCTTGGCGATGCGCTCGACCAGGCGCTCGCGGGCCCGCTCGGCCTCGGCGGTGAGCCCTTCGAGGGACTCCAGCCGCCAGTGGCGCATGATCACCGGCACGAGGATCTGGTCGTGGTGGATGGCGAGGTCGTAGATGCCGGCCCGGGCGATGGCCTTGGCCATGTCGCGGAAACCCTCGACGCCGGCGCCCGGCATCTCGAAGTCGCGCACCTGAACCTCCATGGCCAGCACCATGCTCGACGGGTCGAGCGAGACGGCGGCGGTGCTGGCGTCTCGGTAGAACAGGTAGTGGAGGTTCTCGTCGGCCGCCACCCGGGCCATGACCTCGTAGCCCTCGGGGTCATACTCGGCCAGCCGCTTGCCCGTGTTGCGGTGGGAGATCCGAGTGGCCAGCTCCTGGAGGGCGACGTACACCAGTCCCTCGAAAGCGTTGGCGATGGGCTGGTGGAACCCGTGGCTCACCTGCTGCATCCGGGCCCGTTCCAGGGCGACCGGGTCGACCGCTCCCGACGAGGGTGAGGTAGTCGCGGATGACGATCGAGTGCCGGCCCTCCTCGGCCGTCCACCGCCGGTTCCAGACGCCCCACGGATGGTCGACGCCGAACATCCGGTCGATCCTGTTCGTGTAGTACGGCAGGTTGTCCTCGGTGAGCAGGTTGAGGAACAGGGCCTGGCGCACGGCTTCGTCCATGGGGTGGGCTTCGATCTCCCATGGGTGACGGGGGTCGGCCTTGGCCGCCCGATCCCACGGCACCAGCTGGTGGGGGAACCACTCCTTGGCGACGGAGAGATGGCGCTCCAGCAGCCGCTCCGCCTCCGGCGCCAGCTCGTGGAGGAGGGCGGTCTCGTTCATCCAACCCCAGCCTACCTACGAGTAGGTAGGACGCAAACGCCGGCTCAGAACACCATCACCGATCGCAGGACGTCGCCCCGCTGCATGGCGGCGAAGGCGTCCTCCACGTGGTCGATGTCGATCGTCTCGGACACGAACCGGTCGAGGTCGAACCGTCCCGACAGGTAGAGGTCGATGAGCATGGGGAAGTCGCGGGTGGGCAGGCAGTCGCCGTACCACGAGGGCCTGAGCGCCCCACCTCGGCCGAAGAACTCGATCATGGGGACCTCGAGGGTCATGCTGGGCGACGGCACGCCCACCTGCACCACCACGCCCGCCAGGTCGCGGGCATTGAAGGCCTGGACGAACACCTCGGGCCGGCCCACCGCCTCGATGGCGACGTCGACCCCGAAGCCGTCGGTGAGGGCCTTGATCGCCTCCACCGGGTCGGTCTCCCGGGAGTTGACGGTGTCGGTGGCCCCGAACGACCGGGCCCATTCGAGCTTGCGGTCGTCGATGTCGACGGCGATCACCTTGCGGGCGCCGACCAGCCGGGAGGCGGCGATGGCGGCGTCGCCCACGCCCCCGCAGCCGAACACGGCCACCGTGTCGCCCCGGCTGACGCCGCCGGTGTTGAGGGCGGCGCCGAAGCCGGCCATCACGCCGCAGCCGATGAGGCCGGCCGCCTCGGGCCGGGCCGCGGGGTCGACCTTCACCGCCTGGCCCGCGGCCACCAGGGTCTTCTCGACGAAGGCGCCGATGCCCAGGGCCGGGCTGAGCGGTGTGCCGTCGGCCAAGGTCATCTTCTGGGTCGCGTTGGCGCTGTCGAAGCAGTACCAGGGCCGGCCTCGCCGGCAGGAGCGGCACCGGCCGCACGGCGCCCGCCAGGCCAGCACCACGTAGTCGCCGGGAGCCAGGTTGTCGACGTCGGGACCGACCGCCTCGACCACCCCGGCCGCCTCGTGGCCCAGGAGGAAGGGGAAGTCGTCGTTGATGGCCCCCTCCTTGTAGTGGAGGTCGGTGTGGCAGACGCCGCAGGCCTGGACGGTCGACGGTCACCTCGCCCGGCCCGGGGTCGGGGACGAGCACCGTCTCCACCGTCACCGGCACCCCCTTGGCGGTGGCGACGACGCCTCGCACCTCGCTGGCCATCAGGCGTGGCCTCTCACGACGGTGACGCGCCCGGCATGTTCAGCGTCGTCATGTCGGCCAGGGGATACACGTTGTAGGTGGAGTAGTTGTAGACCGGCGACTGGGCCAGCAGCATCTCCAGCTCGTCGTTGGAGCTGACGTTGTAGATCCAAGCCCCGCCGTGGCTGCCGACGATGTGGTAGCGGCCGATGACCTTGCCCGACGCCTCGAGCGGCTTGGCGTAGTCGGGCATCCTCAGGACGGTGCGCATCATCTCGCCCGACAGCCGCGAGATCTCCATCCGCCAAATGACCAGGAACTTCACCGTGTTGCCTCCTCGTTCAGTTGCCTACAAGGTAATGGTCACGGTCGGGGGGTTCCGCCCCCCGACTGCCCCCCGAAAAATCAAAGGCCGCCGGGGGCCGGGCGCCCCGTCGTGTGGGATTGGTGGGAGGCGATGCGGGTAGGGGCACCCCATGAGTGATCCCCGACTGGAAGACCATGTGGTCGGGCTGGAGCTGCAGCTGGTGGAGCTGGTCGAGCGTCGGGAGCGCGCCCTCGTCCAGGGCCAGGCCGACGACGCGGAGGCCATCTCGAACGAGATCGACGAGGTTCAGACCGAGCTCATCGTCACCGCCGAGGCCCTGGCCGCCGACAATCCCTCCCCCCACGCCGACGTCCTGGCCGAGTCGGCCGAGGACGCCACCTTCACCATGGCCGACGCCGGCATGCACCTGAGCGCCGAGCCGGCTCCGCCCGACGGCACCGACCCGTCCCCCACCAGCCACTTGGGGGTCTAAGCCAGAGCCCGTTAGGCCCTCAGCCCTCGGGCAGCGGGTTCCCGTCGGCGTCGAGGTGCTCGATCTTCTCGGGCTCCTCCTTCTCCAGCACCTTCTCCGCCTCGCGGGCCTCGTCGTCGGACTCGGCGTGGGCCGCCACCACCGCCTTGCCTCCCCGCAGCGCCTCCTGGAAAGTGAGCTCCCAGCTCTCGCTGAGCTCCATGGAGGCGATCCCGCCCACCATGCCGCCGAGGGTTCCCCCGGCGATGCCGCCCGCGGCCAGGGCGCCGAAGATGCCGGTCCCGATCACCGGTCCGACGCCGGGGATGACGAAGGCGGCGGCGCCGGCCAGGGCGCCGAGCACACCGCCAAGGGCGCCGGAGGCGGCCGCCTTCTTGGCCACCTCCCCGGTCGTGTCGAGGTCGCGCAGGCGGGTGTCGGGGTCACTGGCCACCTCCTCCGCATCCTGGCCGACGAGCGACACCTTGTCGGCGTCGAACCCGGACCGGCTGAGGGCCTCGAGGGCGTCGCGGGCCTGCTCCGGCGAGCCGTAGGTGGCGACGACGTTGTGGGCGGTGGGGCGGCTCATCGGGGCCTCACATCGGTTGGGGGTCGGGGAAGGGCGGCAGCGGCTGGGGCACGGGCGGATTGGGGTCGGGCAGGGGACCGGGGACGGGATCGACCGGGGGGAACGGGTCCGGGAACGGGTCGGGGTTCGAGCTCGGGGAGGGCACGGTCCGCGCCTACCCGCGGCCCCGAGCCCCGAAACGGCCGCCGGCCGCCCCGGTTAGCAGCGGCAGTGGAAGGGAAAGCATGGGCGTCGATGGTGCGCCTCCGCCGCAGCGACCTCTCGGCCCCCGGCCTCCGGCGCAAGCCGGCGGGCAAGAAGTTCGTGTACGTCGACGCCGACGGGCGCCCCGTCGACGACCCCGAGGTGCTCGAACGCATCGAGGCCCTCGTCATCCCCCCGGCCTGGACCGACGTCTGGATCTGCCCCCACCCCCGGGGCCACATCCAGGCCATGGGCACCGACGCCAGGGGTCGGCGCCAGTACCGCTACCACGACGTCTGGCGCCTCAAGCGGGACCGGGAGAAGTTCGACCACATGCTCGAGTTCGGCCGGGCCCTGCCCAAGCTCCGGCACTGCATCTTCGAGCACCTCCAGGAGGAGGGACTGGGCCGCGAGCGGGTGCTGGCTTGCGCCGCCCGCCTGCTCGACCTGGGCTTCTTCCGGATCGGCACCGAGGGCTATGCCGAGGAGAACCAGACCTACGGGCTGGCGACGATCCAGAAGCGGCACGTCAAGCTGGCCGAGGGCGGAGTGCTGGTGTTCGACTACCCGGCCAAAGGGGGCAAGCAGCGGATCCAGTCGGTCGTCGACCCCGTGGTGTACGACGTGGTCGCCGCCCTCAAGCAGCGCCGAGGGGGCCTGCCCGAGTTGCTGGCCTGGCGCCGGCGGGAGGGACGACGGGTGGTGTGGGTCGACGTGAAGTCCGCCGACATCAACGGCTACATCAAGGAGATCACGGGCGGGGAGTTCACGGCCAAGGACTTCCGCACCTGGAACGCCACCGTGCTGGCCTCGGTGGCCCTGGCGGTCTCGACCGGGGCGACGTCCGCCTACGCCCGCAAGCGGGCCGTCAGCCGGGCCTACCAGGAGGTTGCCCACTACCTGGGCAACACGCCGGCGGTGTGCCGATCGTCCTACGTCGACCCCCGGATCATCGACCACTACCAGTCGGGGGCGACCATCGCCGCCGTGATCGCCTCTCCCGACTGGCTCGGTCCCCAGGATCTGGGTACCGACGACCTGGCCACCCACGGCGAGGTCGAGAGCGCCGTCCTCGACCTCCTCGATCCCATCACCATGCCCGAGGACGCTGCCGCCCCCTAGCCTGCGGCGGTGTCACCTCGGTCCGGGCCGGTGGCGGTCTTCTACGGGCGGGCGGACGCGGGGTGGGCCGCCTGCCTCATGCTCGACCTGCGGGCCCGTGGCGTGGTCGTGTGGGACCATGCCGATGCCGGCCGGGACCGGGCCGCGATCGCCGGCGAGGCCGGCGCCCTGCTCGTGGTGCGCAGCTGGCTCGGGCCGCCCGCCCTGCCCACCGCGGCCGAGGTCGCGGCGGTGTCCGGCCGGGGCGGCGACTACGTCGTCGTGCGCCGGAACTGGACGAAGCTGGCGATGGGCGATCGCCCGGACGGCGCGGTGGTCCTCGCCCTCTGGGACGACTACTACCAGCCGAGCCGGTCGCCCGGGGGACGGGGATCGGGCGGCATCGCCAACCTGCTGGACATCTTCCTGGGGGCGTCGGCCAGGCTGGACCTTCCCGACGGCTACGTGTTCATCTCCTACCGCCAGCGCCACGACCGGCTGTTCGTGCAGAACCAGCTGCGGCCGTGCCTCTCGGCCGCCGGCATCACGTCCTGGGACTACCGGATGAGCGAGCGGGTGCCGGACAAGGAAACCGGGGAACGGCTCGAGCAGCTCGTGACGGCGGCGTCGGCGCTGCTCGTCGTGGCCACCGCGCGGTGGCACTCGCCGTGGACCGACCTCGAGCTGGAGGTGGCCCGGCGCCAGCGCAGGCCGGTCCTCGGAGTCCGCCCTCCGACGACGAGAGGGGCCCCGGCCGTCATGCTGGGCGGGGGACGGACCTACGTGCTCGCACCCGGTGGCAAGGGGGGAGAGCGGGTCGTCGCCGCCCTGCGGGCGGAGGGCGTCCGGGCGTTCGGGGAGGGCTGAGCCGGACCGGGTCGCCCGGACCGGGTGCGGCGGCGGTCGGATCCTCAGTGGGGTGCTCTACGCTCGGAGGCGATGCGGCTTCGTCCCGCCCTGCTGCTCGCGGCGCCCGCCGGTGTCCTGGGCGGGCATGCGATCGGGTACCTCGCCGCGCCAGGCCCGGCCGGCTCGGAGGCGCTTCACCACGGGTACCTGGCCCTCGTCCTCGCCGTGGCCCTGCCCCTGGCCGTGCTGGGAGCGGCGTGGGCCGCCACCGAGGGCGCGGTCGGCCCCGCCGGCGGCGGCGGCATCGGCGTCCGTTCCGTCCCCGTCGCGCCCCTCCTGGTCGCCCAGTGGGTGTTGTTCACCGGCCAGGAGGTCGCCGAGCACGCGCTGTCCGGCCACGGCCCGGCCGCCGCCCTGCAGTCTCAGGCGCTGTGGTGGGGGCTGGCGGCCCAGGTCGTCACCGCCCTCGCCATCCTGCTCCTCGTGCGGGCCTCGGCCGCCGCCGGCGCCCGCCTCCTCGCTCTCGCCGGACGCAGCCTTCCGGTGGTCCTCGCCCTCGTGTCATGGCGCCCGCCGGGGGGGACCCGCCCGGCGACGTCCTCGCCGGTCGCCGCCAATTCCGCCCGCGGTCCGCCCCCGGCCCGGTTCGCCTGACATTCCCTGCAGAGGAACCTTCTACGAGAGCGAGGGACCATGGTTCTGCCCCGCCCCCTGCGGCTGGGTCTCACCGTCGTGGTGCTCGTCGGCATCGGGCTGACCGCCTGCGGTAGCGACGACGACGGCGCCGTTTCTCCGTCCACCACCCCGCCCACCACCGTGACCGGCGGGGTCTCCACCACAGCCGGCACCCCCGACCCCACGACGACCACCGTCGCCGGGCGGGTCGTCGACTACGCCTACCGGGGCGGGACCGTCACCGGCGAGGACCGGGTCACGGTGAGGCTCGGCGAGCAGCTCACCATCCGCGTGGTGAGCGACGTCGCCGAGGAGATCCACGTCCACACCTACGACCTCACCGCCGACCTGGAGCCGGAGGCCCCGGGCCGGATCACCTTCACCGCCGACATCCCCGGCGTGCACGAGGTCGAGCTGGAGAAGAGCCACCTGCGCCTTTTCAGCCTCGAGGTGCAGTGACGCGAACCGGCAGGGCCGCCCTGCTCCTTACGGCCACCGCGGTGGCGTGGCTGGCCACGGCCGCCCCCGCGTGGGCCCACGGCTTGGGGGGGCGATCCGACCTGCCCCTGCCGGTGTGGATGTTCGCCTACGGGGCGGCGGGCGCCATCATCGTCTCCTTCGCCGCCCTGGCCGCCTTCTGGCCAGTGGCCCGGCTCCAGGGGGGCGTGGCGGGAGCGGTGCTGGTGCCCGACAGCCGGCGGGGGCTGGCGTCGGGGCTGGTCATCGGGGGCCGGGCCGTGGGCCTTGCCCTTTTCCTGGTGGTCCTCGGGCGCCGCCCTGTTCGGCCCGGCCGAGGCTCAGGACAACCTGGCCCCGGCGACCGTGTACATCGCCTTCTGGGTGGGCCTGATGTTCGTCAGCGCGGCGATCGGCGACCTGTGGCGGGTGATCTCGCCCTTCCCGACGTTGGCCGCCGGCCTCGACCGGCTGCGGGGCCGCCCGGCCGGCGTGCCCTACTTGCTCGGCCACTGGCCGGCGGTGGGGCTGCTGTTCGGGTTCGTGTGGCTGGAGCTGGCCTACCCCGACCGGGCCGACCCCCGGCAGCTCGCCATCGCCATGATCGTCTACACGGGCGTGGTGCTGGCGGGGGCGGCCCGGTGGGGAGAGCCGTTCCTGCGCCAGGGGGAGGCGTTCGCCGCCTTCTTCGGCGTGCTGGCGGCCATGGCGCCGGTCTACGCCGACGACGAGGGCCGCCTGCGGCTGCGCCCGCCCCTGACGGGGTTGGCGACCATGGAGGTCCTGCCCGGCACGGTGGCCCTGACGCTCGTGGCCCTGGGCTCGACCACGTTCGACGGGGTGAGCCGCAGCCGTCCGTGGGTCGACGCGGTGAGCGACCTGGGGAAGTGGCCGCTCATGATCGCCCTCACCCTCGGCCTGGTGGTCACCATCGTCCTCGTGGGCGCCGTGTACGTGGTGGCCATGAAGGTGGCCGCGGCCTGGACCGGACGGGAGCTCCACCAGCTCACCCGGCTGTTCGCCCACACCCTCGTCCCCATCGTCTTCGCCTACGCGGTGGCCCACTACTTCTCGTACCTGCTGTTCGAGGGGCAGGCGGTGCTGTCGCTGGCGTCCGACCCCTTCGGCCAGGGCTGGGACCTGTTCGGCACCGCCGAGCGGGCCATCGACTACCGGGTGGTGTCGTCCCGGGTGGTGTCGTGGGTCCAGGTGGCGGCCATCGTCTCCGGCCACGTGGCCGGGGTCGTGCTGGCCCACGACCGGGCCCTGGCCACCTTCCCGGCCAAGGACGCCACCCGGTCCCAGTACCCGCTGCTGGTGGCCATGGTGCTGTTCACCGTGGGCGGCCTGACCCTGCTCCTGAGCACGTGACCGTCATCCTGGCCCACGGGGGCACGGCCGGAGCAGTGGCCGAGGCCGCCTTCCTGGCCGTGCCGGTCGTGGTGTTCCTGATCCTGTCCCGGTGGGCCAAGCGCAAGGCGGCTGCCCTCGAGGCCGAGGGCGCCCCGCCGGACGAGGACGGCAGGCGGTGAGCCCCCTCGTGGTCCGCCGGCTGGCGGCAGGCGCGGTGGTTGTCCTGGGCAGCGCCGCCCTCCTGGCCCGGCCGTGGCTGGTCCGCCTGCCGGGGGACCCGGTGATGGTGCTGGTCGGGCTGTTCGTGGCCCTCGGGGTGGTGGGGGCGACGTGGCGCCTGCCGGCGCGCGATCTGGACGACGGACCTCAGGTGGGGCCGGTGTCCGCCTGGGTGGCGCTGGGCATCGGGCTGGGCGCCTTCGGCGTGGGACGGCTGCTGGCCGCCGGCACCCTGCCCGTCGCCCCGTTGGTATTCCGCTCGGTCGCCCTCAACACCCTGGCTGCGGTGTCGGAGGAGGCGTTCTTCCGGCGCCTGGCCTACGGCGTGGCGTCCACGTGGGGGCCGGTCCTGGCCGTGACCACGTCGGCCGCGGTGTTCGCCGCCGTCCATGTCACCGTATGGGGATGGGCCGTCCTCCCCCTCGACCTGGCCGCCGGCCTCGTCCTCGGGTGGCAGCGGTGGGCGAGCGGCCGCTGGTCGGTTCCCGCCGCCACCCACGCCGCGGCCAACGTCCTGGCCATCGTGTGATGGGTGACCGCGGTCTTCGGCGCGCCGTGGGCGGGTGGCGCCCGTGGCGCGCCGAAGACCGCTCCGCCGGCACCGGCGTCGGCGCGGCCCTGGCGCCGGTCGTCGTCGCCCTCTGCCCTCGTCACCTCCGCCTGTGGGGTGGTCGGGGGGGACGACAGCGTCACCATCGGCGCCGTCTACCCGGTGTCCGGGCGCCAGGGCCCCGGCGGGGTCGACGAGGCGCGGGGCGCTCGGCTGGCGGTGGAGCTGGCCAACCGCGAGGGCGGGCTCGACGGCCGGCCCATCGAACTCCGGCTCATCGACGTCGACGCCGGCTCGGCCGCGCCCGCGGCCATGCGCCGCCTGAAGCGGGGCGGCGTCGACATCGTCCTCGGCACCTACGGCAGCACCATCTCCGCCCCGGCCGCCGCCACCGCCGCGGCCGAGGACATGCTCCTCTGGGAGACGGGCGCGGTGGGCGAGGTGACGGCCGACGACGGGGCCACCGCCGGCGAGTCGTTCTTCCGCATCGCCCCCCAGGGCGGCCGCCTGGGACAGGCCGCAGTCGAGTTCGTCCGGGATCGGCTCGCGCCCCTCCTCGGCGCCGACCCCGGGCCTGCGCTACGCGGTCGCCTATGTCGACGACGCCTACGGGCGGGCGGTGGGCCAGGGCGCGGTCCGGGAGGTGGAGGACGGGGGCGGGGTGATGGCCGGCGCCTTCCCCTACGACGTCCACCGCCTCGACGACGCCGGCGCGGCCGACCTGGTCCGGCGCATCGCCGAGGTGCGCCCCGACGTGCTCTTCGTCTCCGCCTACCTCGACGACGGGGTGGCCATCCGCCGGGCCACCCTCGACGCCCACCTGCCCGCTCAAGGCCAGCATCGGCACCAGCTCGAGCTACTGCATGCCCGCCTTCGCGGTTGCCCTCGGACGGGGGGCGGTGGGCCTGTTCGCGTCCGACAAGCCCGACGGCGCCCAGGTGCGGGAGGAGGCCCTCACCGAGGAGGGCCGGCGGACGCTGCGCTGGGCCCGGGCCCGGTTCCACGACCGCTACGACGAGGAGATGAGCCCGGCCGCCCTGTCCGGCTTCGCCAACGCCTGGGCCTTGGTGGGCCACGTCCTGCCCGCCTCGCCCTCCCTGGAGCCGGCCCGGGTGGCGGCCACCGCCCGGGCCCTGAAGCTGCCCGGCGGCACCCTGGCCAACGGCGCCGGCCTCGACCTGGCCGGCCCCGGCGAGCCCGACGCGGGCGAGAACCGGGCCGCGGTCAGCGTCATCTGGCAGTGGGTCGACGCCCGCACCCAGGCGGTGGTGTGGCCCCCTGCCTTCGCCACCCGGGCCCTCGAGCCGATCCCCATCCAGACCTGATGCCCGACCGGCCGACCCGGCCCCGGCCGGGTGCCCGACCGCTGGCGGTGGGGCTGGGCTTGGCCGGCCTGTACCTGGCCGCCGCGCTGGCCACCATGGTCCTGTCCGACCGCCCCTTTCGGCCGCTGTTCGACGGGCTGGCGCCGCCCCTGCCCTACCGGTGGGTGAACCCGCCCCGTGAGGTGGCCCGTGACAACGCCCAGCCGGTGGCGGCCACTCGGGACGTCCCGCTCGGGCCCGAGGGGAGCGCGTTCGTCAACGTCACGCCCTTGGACGGTCAGGCGATCGTCCTCCTGGAGGACAAGGCGGTGCCGCCCCACCCGCCCGACATGGCGGCCGCGGTGACGGTGACGCCGGTCGACGCCCTCACCCTCGGACCGCTGCCGGAGGACATGTCCCCCCAGAGCAACGCCTACCGGGTGGAGGTGGTCTATCGGCCGTCGGGGGTGGCCGTCACCGACCTCCGGGTGACGACGTCGTCCGTCGCCCTGGTGGGGGCGGGGGCGAGCGACGCCCTCCTCTACTCCCGGGACGGCCGGTCGTGGGCGGCCCGGCCGACGACGCCCCTCGGCTCGGGCCACGGCCTGGAGACGGTCTTCGCCGGAACCGGCTACTACGTGGTGACCGGCATCGACGACGCCGAGGAAGGGGGCGGGACGTCGCCTCTCATCGTGGGTCTCGTCCTGGTCGTGCCACCCCTGTTGGTGTTCGGGCTGATGCTGCGCAGGCGCCGAGCGGCGGCCGCGGCGGCGGCTGCGGCCGGCGGCGGCGAAGGCGGCCGCTAGGCGGCGAGCACAGCCGCGGCGAGGCGGTCGGAAGTCGAAGCGTCGTCGGCGATGACCAGGTCGACCCGATCGGCGGAGCGGATGATCCGGCCGCTGCCGTCGGGTCCCGAGAATCGCCCGTCGCCGTCGGGCGCCCGGTCCGACCCGCTCCATTCGGCTGCCCACCGGCCGAGGGCGTCGGCCAGCTCGGGCAGGTCGGCGGGGGTGTCGGCCCGCCAGCGGTCGACCATCCCCACGGCCGTGCCGCACCGCACCAGGCGGTAGAAGTCGCCGTTCCAGCCGGCGGCGCCGGTGCGGGCCTCCGACGCGGCCAGGTGCTGGTCGAGGATCTGGGACATGTCGAACTCGCCGATGGTGCTGCTGTCGACGGCCGTGCACCCGGTGGCCGCGGCCAGGTCGGGAACGGAGGGTCGGTCCCACGACTTACCGGGCTCGTAGCGGTCGGGATGGAGGATCTCCTCGGATGACGCCGGCGGCTGCCGGTAGGCGGCGTCGACCGCAGCGAACCCCCCCTCGTCGTGCACCGCGGACACGAAGTCGAGCCCGTTCAGGTAGGGGAAGAAGAGCGATTCGAGGATGTACTCGGGGGTGTCGAAGTACACGGACGGGTCGCCCGCGCTCCCGCCCAGCTCGGCCTCGAGCTGCTCGTCGGACGTCAGGTGCTCCTCGGCCCAGAGGATGCGCACCAGCTCGGCGTCGCCCTCGACGAGGGCCGCCAGGGCGAAGGACTCCTCGTCCCGCTCCTGGTCGGTGAGGAACCGGTTGCGTTCGCCGAAGTTGAAGTGCTGGTCGGTGAGGGCGTGGTTGAGCTCGTGAACCATCGTCGACTTGGTGGCCACGTCGAGGTCGGCTCCGGGGTCGCCGCCGACGAACAGCTCCTTGGCCTCGTCGTCGTAGAAGCCGAGGACGCCTCCGGCCAGCAGCTTGTCGAGGGTGGCGGTGAGGTCGACGTCGTCGGGGATGAGCTGGAGGAGCTTGAGCACCGTCTCCAGGTTGGGCACGTCGTCGGGGTCCTTCTCCCGCTCGATGGCGGTGAGCTCTGCCACCCGGCGGGCGATCTCCTCGGGAGTCACGATGCGGATGGGGATGTCGGCGTGCCACTCCAGGCCCCGGATCTCGGACACCTGGGCCTTGAGCTCGTCGATGGTGCGGGCCTGCCGGAGCGAAAGGCCGGACGCCGAGGGCGGGCGGGTGCTCTCGGTCGCGCCCGGCGTGGTCGGCGCCGCCGTCGTGGGTGCGGCGGTGGTCGATCGGTCGCCGTCGTCGCCGTCGCCGCCGCCACCCGTGAGCCGCACGACCAGGGCGGCCGACGCGGCCAGGACCACGAGGGTGATCACGAGGGCCAGCAGGGGGGTGGCGGGGCGAGGGGTGGTGCGGGACACGGGGCCTCCAGGAGCGGCTGCCCCGACGGTAACGCCGCCGGCCGGCCTTGGTTTCGCGGCGCTCGGCGGCGATGAACCGGTGGACTGGGGATCGGGCGGGCAGGATGGATCCCATGAGCGAAACTCGAAGTCGGGTCTGGCGGAAGGCCAAGCCGGTTGCCGTCGTCGGAGTCATCGTCTTCGGGCTCATCCAGGCCGTCCCCTACGGCTGGTCGCGCACCAACCCGCCGGTGACGTCGACGCCGCCGTGGCCCACCCTCGAGGGCGCGACCTTGGCCCGGGCCGCCTGCTACGACTGCCACAGCAACGAGACCGACTGGCCGTGGTACTCCGGCATCGCCCCCATGTCGTGGCTGGTCCGCTACGACGTCGAGAGGGGACGCAAGGCGCTCAACTTCTCCACCTGGGGCACCGAGGACCAGGACGCCGGTGAGGCGGCCGAGACGGTGGAGGACGGGTCGATGCCGCTCGACCGCTACGTCTGGCTGCACTCCCACGCCAAGCTGTCGGACGAGGAGCGCCAGGCCCTGATCGCGGCCCTGGAGGCCATGGACGAAGGCGGGGGTGGGAACAGCGGCCCCGGAGGCGGAGGCGACGGCGGCGGCGGGGACGGTAACAGCGGTCCCGGGAGCGGCGGAGACGACTCCGGGGACAACAGCGGCCCGGGGGGCGGAGGCTGACCCGGCGCTCCCTCAGCCGGAGAAGGTCACGATAGTGATGGTCCCGCCGACGAAGAGCGCCCCGCTGAGCCCGAACAGCAGGCCCAGGGTGAGCCGGCGCAGGCCCGGCCGGCGGACGTAGTCGCCCACGATCCAGCGCAGGCCGTTGAGGCCGTGGGACAGGGCCAGGGCCAGCAGGGCCCAGTCGAAGAGCCGCCACAGCGGGTTGCCCCACCGGTCGGCCACGAAGTCGTAGTCGGTGTCGACCACGTCGTTGACGATGTGGGTCACCGAGAAGTGGACCAGGGCCAGGAACACCAGGGCCAACCCCGACAGGCGCATGAAGAACCACGACCAGGTCTCGAAGCTCCTCGACGGTCGCCCCGACTGGCGCCTCGATGCCCGCCCCTCCCGGGGAGCGAGCGGCTGGTCCTCGACGACGGTCAACCGAATCGCCCGTCGAGGAAGGGCTTCATGATGACGAAGGCGCCGGGCAGGCCGGCGGCGAGAGTGAGGATGACGACCGCGCTGAGCAGGCGGCGCTCGTTGCCGGACTGGCCGGGGAAGAAGTCGACGACGACGATGCGCAGCCCGTTGAGGGTGTGGAAGAGCAGGGCGAAGAGCAGTCCCACCTCGAACATGCGCAGCAGGACGTTGCCGTAGAGGCGGTGGATCTCGTCGTACACGTCGGGCCAGCGCACGGTGGCCACGTCGACGATGTGCAGGAGCAGGAAGAAGAAGATCAGGAAGCCGCTCACCCGGTGGGCCACGAACGCCCACTGGCCCCCCTTGCCCCGGTAGACGGTGGCCCCCCGGCGGACGGGCTCGGTCACGGCCGGTTGGCCTTGGTCCGGCCCCGGCGGTACCAGCGGTCGCTCCACCTGGTCGACGACGCCACGTAGACGGCGAAGGCGGTGATGAGCAGGGTGATCGTGCCCAGGGCGATGGAGAAGGCGAGCTGCGCCGGGGTCACAGGCCGAACCTACCTGCCCAATACCCCCGAGCGGACGTGGCCCCGTCCCGAGACCACCGAGGTCACGCCGAAGGCGGCCGCCGCCACCAGCACGATGGTGCCCCCCGGGGCCAGTCCCCAGATGCGGGCCGCGGCCAGCCCCACCACCACCGACGCCACCCCGACCACCGCCGACAACCACAGCGTGGTCCGGAACGACCGGGCCAGGACCTGGGCGGTGGCCACCGGCAGCACCATGAGGGCGGCCACCAGCAGGATGCCGACGACCCGCATGGCGGCCACCACCGTCACCGCGGCCAGGGCCGCCAGCAGGCTGTTGAGCCGGTCGACGGGCAGACCCCCCACCCGGGCCGACTCCTCGTCGAGCACGACCGCGAACAGCGCCCGCCCGCAGACCACCACCGCGGTGACGATCACCACTCCCAGTCCGGCCACGACCAGCACGTCCTGGCGGGTGACGGTGAGGATGCCCCCGAAGAGGTAGGTGAGGAGGCCCGCGTTGAAGGAGTCGGAGAGCCCGACCAGGACCACCCCGGCGGCGATCCCCGAGTAGAAGAACAGGGCCAGGGCCAGATCGCCCGACGCCTGCCCTCGCGACCGCAGCCGCTCCAGGCTCAGGGCCCCGACCACGGCGACGACCAGGGCGGCCCACACCGGCCAGATCCCCAGGAGGAGCCCGGCGGCGACGCCGGCGAAGGCGAGGTGCCCGATGCCGTCGCCCAGCAGCGACAGCCGGCGCTGGACGAGGAACGTGCCGATCAGGGGGGCGCACGCCCCCACCACCACGCCGGCGGCCAGGGCCAGCTCCATGTAGTCCCGGTCGAAGGGGAAGGGCAGCACGTCAGCCGAGACCTTCGAGCCACAGCGGGAGGTCGGCCGCCTCGAGGCCCAGGCGCACGCCGGTGCCGGCCAGCTCCGCCGGCGGGCCGTCGAACAGGACCTTCTTCTTGAGGACGATGACCCGGTCGAGGGCGTGGGCCACCGCCCCCACCTCGTGGGACACCAGCAGCACGCCGGCGCCGTGCTCGTCGACCAGGTGGGTGAGGGAGTCGGCGAATCGCTTCTGGGACTCGGAGTCCACGCCCGCCACCGGCTCGTCGAGGATCAGCAGCTCGGGCTCGCTGGCCAGCGCCTTGGCGATGAACGACCGCTGCTGCTGGCCGCCGGAAAGCTCGCTCACCGGCCGGCCGCGGAGGTCGCGCAGGGCCACCGCCTCCAGGGCGTGGTCGATGGCGACGCGGTCGGCGGGGCCCATGCGTCCCCGCCACCCGCTGCGGGCCAGGCGGCCGGCGGCCACCACCTCCTCCACCGACGCCGGCACCTCCCGGGCGAGAGCGGGGCGTTGGGGGACGTAGCCCACCCGCCAGCGGTCGTGGAGGTGGCGGGGGTCCTCCCCGAAGACCCGCACCTGCCCGGCGGACGGCTTCAACAGCCCGAGCAGCACCCGCAGCAGGGTCGACTTGCCCGACCCGTTGGGCCCCACCAGGGCGACGAACTCACCGGCGGCGAGCGAGAAGCTGACGCCGTCGAGGACCATCTCGTCGCCGTACGCGAACGACACGTCCTCCGCGCTCAGGATGGTCATGGCCGCGACATCGCCCTTCAGGAATGAGAACCATCCGCATCATAGGACGGCCCGGACGGACGCCTACGCTGGTTGGCGAGGCGAGACGGGGAGTCGACGAGCATGCAACGGTGGTTGGCCGCCCTGGGGGTCTCGGTCGTGGTGCTGGCGGCCGCCGCCTGTGGCGGGGACGAGGAGACACCCGTGGAGACGGGCTCGAGCCTTCGGGCGTCGACGGTCCCCGGTTCGACGGTCGGGCCCGATTCGACCGTCCCCGATCCCGGGTCGACCGCGCTGCGGCCGACGGTCTCCCGGACGAGCGTGCCCCCGGCGGCCCCGGCCACCACGGCCGCCTCCGCCGAGCCCGTGCCCGAGTCGGGGCCGGCCCGCACGGTCCCGCTGGGTGAGGCGTTCACGATCACCCTCGGCGAGTCGGTCGGCGTGGCCGGCGAGGGGCTCCTCGTCACCTACAGCCAGTTCGTCTCCGACAACCGCTGCCCGATCGGCGTGCAGTGCATCACCGCCGGCAACGCCACGATCGTCGTCGCCGTGGCCAAGACCGGTGAGTCCCCGGTTGGCCTGACCCTCAACACCACCGAAGGGCCCATGTCCGGCGGGTACCTGGGCTACACGGTCGCGCTCGTGGATCTCGACCGGGGCGCCTCGCCCGCGGCCAGCCTGCGGGTCACCTGAGGTCGCCCGGCCGGTCGGGCGGCGAGGTATCGAACCGGCTCATCGCTGCGGGGTCGAAGATGTCGCACGGCTCGGGCACACTCGGGGGATGGCGTCCTGGACCGATGTCGAAGCGGCCGCTCCCGAGCTGGCCGCCACCGCCCGCCTGCGCTTCGAGGCCCACGGCCTGGGGCTGCTCGCCACCCTTCGGCGAGACGGGTCGCCCCGGATCAGCGGGATCGAACCCCTCTTCGCCCTGGGCGAGCTGTGGCTGGGCATGATGCCGGGCTCGCGGAAGGCGGCCGACGTGGCGCGCGATCCCCGCTTCGCCCTCCACAACGCCACCACCGACAAGAACGTCTCCGAGGGCGACGCCAAGATCGGCGGGCTGGCGGTGCCGGTCGACGACGAGGCCGAGTTCGCCCGTTTTGGAGAGGCGTTCGCCGCGGCCACCGGCTATCCGCCGCCACCCGGGCCCTTCCCCCTGTTCAAGGCCGACGTCCGAGAGGTCTCGACGGTGAAGCCGGCCGGCGACCACCTCGACATCGAGTCGTGGCGGGAGGGACGGGGGGTCAGGAAGGTCGAGCGGAAATAGCGGTGGCGCCGGTGAAGTAGGGCTGGAGCGCGGCGGGAAGGGCGATCGACCCGTCCGGCTGACGGTGGGTCTCCACCACCGCGGCCCACACCCGGGGTACGGCCAGGGCCGATCCGTTGAGGGTGTGGGCGTGGACGGTGCCCGTCCCAGCCTGTCCCGCCGTTCGCCGGCCGGTAGCGGATGTTGGCCCGGCGGGCCTGGTAGTCGGAGAACCACGACACCGACGACGCCTCCAGCCACATGTCGCAGCCGGGGGCGTAGACCTCGAGGTCGAACGTGCGGGCCGACGAGGCCCCCAGGTCGCCGGCGGCCAGGTCGAGCACCCGGTAGGCGAGGCCCAGGGCGGACAGGGCGGCCTCGGCCCGGCGCAGGATGTCGGCGTGGACGTCGGCCGCCTGGGCCTCGGTGGCGTAGGCCAGGATCTCGACCTTGTCGAACTCGTGGACCCGGAGCAGGCCCCGGGTGTCCCGTCCCGCCGACCCCGCCTCCCGCCGGAAGCATGACGTGTGGGCCATCAGCCGCACCGGCAGGTCGGCCTCGTCGTAGACGTGGTCGCGGCCGAGCGACGTGAGGGGGACCTCGGCCGTGGGGATGGCCCACAGGTCGTCGCGCTCGAGGTGATAGGCGTCGTCCTCGAACTTGGGCAGGTGGCCGGTGGACACCATGGTCTCGGTGCGCACGAGCGTGGGCGGGCGGATCTCCTCGTAGGCGTCCCGGTTGAGGTCGAGGGCGAGCTGGCACAGGGCCCGCACCAGGCGGGCCCCCTCCCCCCGGTACAGGGGGAACATCGATCCCGACAGGCGGGCGCCCGCCTCCAGGTCGAGGATCCCCAGCTCGCTGCCGATGTCCCAGTGGGGAACCCGCTGGTGGGGTCCGTAGGCCTCGGGCCCGTCGAATCCCTCGACCCGCACGACCACGTTGTCGGCCTCGGACAGGCCGTCGGGGGCGTCGGGGGACGGGAGGTTGGGCGTGCGCAGGAGGAGGTCGCGCAGCTCGGTCCCGACCGCGGCTGCCTCGGACTCGGCCGCCTTGCCCTCCTCGCCCACGGTGCGGCTCTCGGCCGCCTTCTCGTCGGCAGTGGCGGCGTCGCCCTGGCGCCGGGCCTGGCCCACCTCCTTGGACAGGACCTTGACCCGCGCCCGCAGCTCCTCGGCCTTGGACTTGAGGGCCCGCTCCCGGCGGTCGAGCTCGGCCAGCCGGTCGACCTCGTCGGCCCCGATGCCCCGTCGGGCGAGGGCGGCCTTGACCCCGTCGAGGTCGGTGCGCAGGCGGCGGGCGTCGATCACGCTGGGGACCGTAGTGTCCCGCCGGCCGACCCCGACCGTCGCGCCCGGCAACTGGTGACGCTTACCGCCGTCTGGGGCTCCACCGTCACCGGTTCGGCCGACCCGGCCAACTGGTGACGCCTACGGCCCTCATCGGGACTCCACCGTCACCGGTTCGGCCGACCCGGCCAACTGGTGACGCCATGGGGCGCCCGGGCGCCCGAAAACGTCACCGGTTCGGCCCGCCGGCTCCGGCTGCTAGGGCCAGGGCCAGAGGTTGGCGCCCTTGACTGCCTCGACAACGTCGGCGTCCTGGCCGGCGGCGATGCGCTTGGCCGCCGGGTGCTCGCCCTCGGCCAGCCAGTCCGCCTCCGACAGTCCCCGGGCGAAGGCGTTGGCGACCCCGCCCGCCAGCTGCCACGCCCGCGGCTTCAGCTTGGCCTGCTGGGCCTGGCGCACCGCCTCCTCCTCCATGCGCCGGGCCTTGGCCGCGGAGTCGACCTCGTCGAGGATCCACGCCTCGATCACCTCGCCCGTCCACACCGGACCGATGGTGAGCACTGTCGCCGGAGGCAGCTTGCCCTCCTCCAGCCACGCCTCGACCTCGGGCGGCGTCTTGTCGATGCGGGCGGCCAGCTCCACGACCCCGTAAACCGGCGGCGGCTCCTCTGTCGTCACGTCCGATGGGCCCTCTGTCGTCATGCCCGGAGGTTACGTCTCCGCTGGTCCCGTCTCGGTGGGTGCCGACTGGATCCACGCCCGCACCGCCTGGAAGCCGTCGGTCGCCCGGATGAGGTCGAAGTTTGGGTCGGCGTCGAGGACGGCGGTGTCCCGCCAGCCCCGGTCGACGGCCCGGCTGAGCCAGGACAGGGCCTCGTGGGGGTCGCCCGCGCAGGCCCAGCTGCAGGCCACGTTGTAGGCCACGACCCCCTCCGGGTCCCGACCGAAGAACACCTCGCCCACCCGGGCCGCCTCCCGGAACAGGCCCGACTGGTGGAGCCCGAGCTGGAGGGCTCGCAGGGCGGTGGTGGCCTGGGCGTCGGGCAGGCCCGCGATCCCCTCGAGCAGTTCGTCGAGACGGTCGGCCTCGACCACCAGGGCCGACGCCACCACCGCCGCTACCGCGTCCTGGCACGTCCCGAAGGCGGGCGCCAGCCCCGGGGCCGGCCGGCCCGACGCCAGCTCGACCATGGTGCGCACCAGCTGGCTGGCGGTGACCCCGCCGCCCAGGCGATGCAGGGCCGCCTCGGCCTCGGCCGGGCGGCGGTCGGCCAGGCGGGCCCAGGCCAACAGCTCCAGCCCGGCCGTCTGGACCCGGGCCGACGTGCGGCCGGCCGTCACCTCCTCGGCGACTGCGGCCGCCACACCGGCGTCGCCCTCGAGCAGGGCCGCCCGTCCCCGGTGCAGCCGTTGCAGGTCGGGCTCGTCCCGGGCGCCGGCCAGGGCCTGCCAGTTCTGGAAGCCGAAGAAGGCGGCGATCATCGCCATGTACGGCTGCGCCAGCAGGATGCCGAGCACGGCCAGCCCCGCCGCCGCCACCAGCGAGATAACTCGGGCCGCCCGCTGGCCGCCGCCGCCGGTGGCCTGCTCCAGGGCCGAGGCCACGACCGCCCCGCCGTCGAGGGGCAGGATCGGCAGGAGGTTGAACACGCCCCACGCCACGGTGACGAAGATCACGTCGGACAGCGCGATGCGGACCACGTCGGAATCGGTTCCGAGCGTCCGGTAGAGCCAGAAGGCGAGGGCGCCGGCGGCGAACCCGGCGAACGGCCCGGCCAGGCTGACCACGATCGACCGGCGGGGGGGCTGGGCGACCCCGGTGGTGAACCCCCCGAAGCCATGGAGGACGATCTCGGCCGGCGAACCGTAGCGGCGGAAGGCGACCGCGTGGCCCAGCTCGTGGACGAGGATGCCGGCACCGGCGACGAGGATCCACTCGACGACGTAGAGGCCCTCCCGGCCGCCGGCGAAGCCGAACAGGCCCATGATCACGAAGAACAGGGGCTCGACCCGCACCGGGAAGCCGATGACACGGAACCGGAGCACACCCGCAGGCTAAGTGACCCAGACCGGTGCGGCGGGCCGGGTGGCAGGAGCGGCGCCGGTGTCGCAAGCAGTCGGTAGCCTGGTGGCCATGTCGCTGGCGACGGGCACGGGGATGACGGCGGAGGAGTTCCTGGCCCGCGACGACTGGCCTCGAGGTACCCAGCTCATCGAGGGCGAGGTCGTCGTGAACCAGCCGGGATTGCCCCACCAACTGGCCCTCGGGAGGCTCCACTTCGCCTCCTGGCGTGGGCCGACGCTCCAGCCCGGGCGGGGCGTGGTCTGCCTGTCGGTCGACGTGCGGGTCACCGAGCGCAACGTCTACGGGCCCGACGTGTGGTGGGTGAGCGAGGAGCACCGGCCCGCTCCCGGCCAACTCGCCCTGGAGGGCGTCCCCGACCTGGTGGTGGAGGTGCGCTCTCCCTCCACCTGGCGCTACGACGTGGGGGTGAAGCGGTTCCGCTACGAGGAGGCGGGCGTGGCCGAGCTGTGGCTGGTCGACGGCTCGGCCCGCAGCGTGCTGGTCTACCGCCGCTCCTCGCCGAGCTCGTCGTCGTTCGACGTCGCGATGGAGCTCGAAGCCGGCGAGTGCCTCATCTCGCCCCAGCTCGAGGGGTTCAGCCTCGACGTGGGCGACATCTTCGAGTCCTGAACGCTCTCAGCGGCAGCCGAGGGCGGTCCGCAGGGTGGCCAGGTTGGCCCGCATGAGGGAGAAGTAGTCGTCCCCCTCGTCGTCGACGCCCTCGACGGTGTCGAGGGCGGCGGTCTTCACCCCCGCCTCCCGAGCCAGGGTCTCGGCCACCCGGGACGACACCAGCGTCTCGGTGAAGACGGTGGTCACCCCACGGGTGCGCACGGTGTCGGCCAGCTCGGCCAGTCGCCGGGGGTCGGGCTCGGCGTCGGGGGAGAGGCCGGAGATGGCCAGGTGCTCGAGGCGGTAGCGGCCGGCGAGGTAGCCGAAGGCGTCGTGGGTGGTGACGATCGTCCGCCGCTCGCAGTCCTCCAGGCCAGCCCCGAACTCGGCGTCGAGCTCGGCCAGCCGGCGGCGGTAGTCGGCCGCGCCCTCCTGGTAGGCGTCGGTGCCCGCGGGGTCGACCTCGACCAGGGCGGTCGCGACCCTGTCGACGACCTGGCTGAACAGCTGCGGGTCGAGCCAAACGTGAGGGTCGCCGGGAACGGCCCCGGACAGCTCGGCCCCGAGGTCGACCGACTTGCTCGCCCGCCGGACGGCGTCCTCCACCGCCGGCTGGAACCCGCCCCCCAGGAACAGGACCAGGTCGGCGTCCTCCACCCGGTCGAGCTGGCGGGGGTTGAGCTCGATGTCATGGGGCTCGACGCCGGCCGGCGTGAGGTTGGCGACCTCGACCCGCTCGCCGCCCACGCCCCGAGCTGCATCGACCAGCGGGTAGAAGCTGGCCACGACCGAGAGCCGTCCGTCGTCGGGTCCCCCGCCGCTCCCGCAGGCGGGGAGCAGGGCGCCCAGGACGATGCCGGCCAGAGCCAGCCGAACGGAGCCGGGGGGGCGTCGTCGCACGCCGCCGAACCTAGCAGGAAATGAGAATGGTTCTCATTTCGGGGGCGGGGCCGGGGGCGGGTCCGATGGCCCCGGCCCGAGGCGGGCCAGCTCCCGCTCGACGTCGTCCCAGAGCAGCACGTCGCCGTATTCCTGCTGGCTCGACTCCTCCTTGGAGTACCAGCGGAAGAAGATGACCGCGATCACGATCCAGAGGTAGAAGCCGCCGCCCACCTTCATGATCAGGCCGGCGAAGAGCTGGTCGTTGAGGGCCCCGATGCCCCAGAGGCGGGGGAACGTCTCGTAGATCGGGTACAGCGGCTTCTTGCCGAAGGTGAGGAACGAGGCGGGGACGGTGGGCACCACCGTCTGGAGGAACAGGTAGAGCATCTGCAACGGCGGCCGCAGCCGGGGGATCTCCCGCAGCGGGCTCACCACCGGCAGCCACATGAGGATGCCCGACACCATCAGCACGGTGTGGGCCACGAAGTGCAGGTAGTGGTGGATGAGCGTGGCCTCGACCACCGCCGGCCAGTGGCTCAGCACCAGGACGAGGTTGGCCTGGAAGAGGGCGGGCACGGGGCGGGCGAACGAGCGGACGACCTTGAGCAGCCCGGGCGGGCTGAGCAGGCGCCGGGCCAGCCACGCCGGGCAGCCCAGCAGGAGCAGGGGGGCCACGATCAGGGTCAGCGTCATGTGCTGGGCCATGTGGACGCTGTAGAGGTAGCCCTCGGCCAGGTCGTGCACCGGCCAGTCGGACGCCAGCCACATGATCCCCATGCCCAGCCCGAACGCCCACAGCTGGCCCCGGGTGGCGACGGGCTCCCCCGCCGAACCATTGGCAGCGCCCCGGCGGGCCCGCTCCCGGCGCAGGGCGACCACGTAGCCGACGATGATCAGCGAGAAGAGGGCCCAGGTGTCGAGGTGGGCGTGCCAGCCGGGAAAGGGGACTGCGGACGCGGTTAGCGGGTCCACACGTGGAACGTCGACAGCACGATGAGGTAGCAGAACGCGGCCAGCACGAACCCGGACACGAACAGTCGCCGGAACAGGCGGCTGTCGAAGCGCAGGTGCATGAACCACAGCACGACGACGCTGAACTTCACCAGCGCCATCACCACCAGGATGGGCACCAGCAGCCCTTCGAGGGCGGGCACGTAGTAGACGGCCACCTCGGCCGCGGTGACGGCGGCCAGGAACAAGGCCACGTAGACGTACTGGAGGTCGCTCGGGTGCTCGTGCTTCGAGCCGTGCTCGGTGCCGCCGTGCTCGGGCGGGGTGTCGACGACCGGCCCGCCGGCCGGGTCTTCCAGGGCGCTGTCGGTGCTCATCGGGCCACCGCCTTCGGCGGTCGCCCCGCTGCCCGGGGCGCTCTGTTCATTGGCTCGCTCGCCTTCGGCTCGCTCACGGGATCAGGTACACCAGGGTGAAGATCACGATCCAGACGATGTCGACGAAGTGCCAGTAGAGGCCGACGAGCTCGACCACCTCGGCCTTGGCCGACGGTAGCCGTCCCTTGGTCGAAAGGCTGAAGAGGGACAGGAGCATCAGCACGCCGACGGTGACGTGGACGCCGTGGAAGCCGGTCATGATGTAGAAGCTGCTGCCGAACAGGTTGGTGCGGAGGTTGAGCCCCTCCCGCACGAAGACGGTGAACTCGTAGCACTGCCCGGCCACGAAGCTGCCGCCCAGCAGGGCGGTGGTGAGCAGCCACACCCGCGTGCGCCGGTGGTCGCCCCGCTGGATGGAGGAGAGGGCGAGCACCATGGTGAGGCTGCTCATGAGCAGGACGAACGAGCTGACCGACGTGTAGGGGATGTCGAAGATGTCGGCTGGAGCGATCGTGCCCGGCTCGCTCTGGCCCTTGTAGAGCATGTAGGTGGAGATGAGCCCGCCGAAGAGCAGGCACTCCGAGCCCAGGAAGGCCCACATGGCCACCTTCTCGTGGCTGAGCCCGGTGGAGGTGGGGGGATGGTCGGGCTCGACCTCGTGGTGGGTGCCCTCGGTCGACGACGCGTGCTCGGTGACGGTCATGCCTGGCCCACCGGCTGCAGATCTGCCGACGGCTCGTCGTCGGGTGCGAGGGTGGCGCCGTTGCCGTTGGGCTCCTCGGGCTCGTCGGGGGCGGTGGCCGGCTCCAGGCTCCAGGAGTAGATGCCGGCCAGCAGCCAGACGGCGCCCAGCACGGCGACGATCCAGAACTTGTAGATCATGCCGTAGGAGATGATGGCCAGCCCGACGGCGGAGAAGGCGGGCCAGTACGACGGCGAGGGCAGGTGGATGTGGACGTGTTCCTCGTGCTCCTCGTGGGCCCCGTCGCCGTCGCTGTCGACGTGGTCGACCAGGTCGGTGCCCTCGGCGGTGTCAGCGGGGGGGACGTCGTCGGCGGGGATGCCCCCGGACGGAGCAGGCGTGTCACCGGCGGTGTCCTCGACCACGTCGTGACCCACCTCCTGCTCGGGCGGCGTCTTGCCGCTGGCCGGCAGGACCCGCTCCCGCCGCACCGCCCGACCGTCCTCGTCCTCGGTGTACTTGCGGTGCCAGAAGTCGTCGCGCGCGGTGACGAGGGGGATCTCCTTGAAGTTGTACTCGGGGGGCGGGTTGGGGATCGTCCACTCCAGCGTGCGGGCGTCCCACGGGTCGGGGCCCACCGGCGCGCTCTTGCGGCTGACCCAGAGGTTGTAGAGGAAGACCAGCACTGACAGGGCGATGCAGTACGAGCCCAGCGTGGCCACGAAGTTCCAGACGTCCCAGCCCCGGCCCGACGGGTAGGTGTAGATGCGCCGGGGCATGCCCTGGAGGCCGAGGATGTGGAAGGGGGCGAAGGTGGCGTTGAACCCGATCAGGGTCAGCGCGAAGTGGACCTTGCCGATGCGGTCGGACAGCATCCGGCCGGTGAGCAGGGGGTACCAGTAGTAGAGCCCGCCGAACAGGCCGAAGATGCTGCCCCCGAAGAGCACGTAGTGGAAGTGGGCGACGATGTAGTACGTGTCGGTCTGCTGGGTGTCGGACGGCACGACGGCGTGGGTGACGCCCGACAGCCCGCCGATCGTGAACATGGTCACGAACCCGACGGCGAACAGCAGCGGGGTGGTGAGCCGGATCTTGCCCTTCCACAGAGTGCTGATCCAGTTGAAGATCTTCACCCCGGTTGGCACGGCGATGAACATGGTGGAGGCGCTGAAGGCGGAGAGGGCCACCGGCCCCAGCCCGGTGGCGAACATGTGGTGGGCCCACACGCCCCAGCCCATGAAGCCGATGGCGATGCCGGAGAACACCATCACCTGGTAGCCGAACAGGGGTTTCCGGGAGAACACGGGCAAAATTTCCGAGACCACTCCCATTGCCGGGAGGATCAGGATGTAGACCTCCGGATGGCCGAACAGCCAGAAGAGGTGCTGCCAGAGCAGGGGGTCCGCCCCCGCGTCGGCGTTGAAGAAGTTGGTGGAGAACAGGCGGTCGAAGCTGAGCAGGAACAGGGCCACGGTGATCACCGGGATGGCGAACAGCAGCAGGAACTGAGCCACCAACGACATCCACACGAAGATGGGCATCCGCATCAGGCTCATGCCGGGCGCCCGCATGTTGATGACGGTGACGATCAGGTTGATGGCGCCGGTGAGGGACGCGATGCCCAGGATCTGGAGGCCGAACACCCAGTAGTCGATGTTGTGGCCGGGCATGTTGCGGGTGAGGGGGGCGTAGCCGAACCAGCCGCCGTTGGGGGCGCCACCCAGGAAGAAGCTGGAGTACATGAACAGCCCGCCGACGATGAACACCCAGTAGCCGAAGGCGTTGAGACGGGGAAAAGCCACGTCGCGGGCGCCGATCATGAGCGGCAGCAGGTAGTTGGCCAGTCCCGCCGACAGGGGCATGATCACCAGGAACACCATGGTGGTGCCGTGCATGGTGAACAGCTGGTTGTAGGCCTCGGCGCTCAGGAAGGTGTTGTCGGGCGAGCCCAGCTGGATGCGTAGCAGGAGGGCCTCGAGGCCGCCGATGAGGAAGAAGATGCAGGCGGAGACCGTGTAGAGGATGCCGATCTTCTTGTGGTCGACGGTGGTGATCCAGCCCCAGAAGCCCTTGGTGTCCTCGTCTGGCCGGCGTATGAGCCGAGTCGGCGTCGGGGGAGCAGCGGGGCCGCCATCGGGGGTCGCTGCCGGCGGCGGCTGGGTGGTGATGGCCATCAGGCCCGCCCTACTACGAAGAGCCGGTTCACGAAGTGCGCGTGGTGGGTCACTGCAACGTCTCCAAATAGGCGATGAGCTGGGTGATCTCCTCGTCGGTGAGGCCCAGGTCGGGCATCACCGAGCCGGGCTTGACCCCGGGCGGGTCCTCGAGCCACCGGCGGAGGTTGTCCTCGCTGAGGTCGAACATGCTGCCGGCGAAGGTGTCGCGGCTGTACAGGTGGGTGAGGTCGGGCCCGACCTTGCCCTGGGACACGCCGGCCACCGTGTGGCATCCGGCGCAGCCCTTGGCGTTGAAGGTCGTGAGGCCGGCGCCCGCCTCGCTCTCGGCCGCGGCGGCGGCCGGCGTGGCCCGCTGGGAGGCCACCCACGCCTCGAAGTCGGCCGGGTCGTGGGCGATGGCCACCGCCCGCATGTTGGCGTGCGACAGGCCGCAGAACTCGGTGCACTGACCGAGGAAGGTGCCCGGCTCGTCGGCCTCGAAGCTCATGTGGTTGGTGCGGCCGGGGATGACGTCGGTCTTGCCGGCCAGGGGCGGGATCCAGTAGCTGTGGATCACGTCGATGCTCTCGAGGGTGAGCTCGACGGGCACCCCGGCCGGGATGTTGAGCTCGTTGGCGCTGGTGATCCCCAGGTCGTCGTAGCGGTACTCCCACCAGAACTGGTGGCCGACGACGGTGACGTTGAGGGCGTTCTCGGCCTTCTGGCTCAGGTCGAAGATGGTGGCGATCGTCGGGATGGCGATGGCGAAGAGGATCAGGGCCGGGATGAGGGTCCAGCCCACCTCCAGCTTGGTGTTGCCGTGGATCTGCTCGGGCTCGGGCCCGGTGTCGTCGGGCCGCTCCCGGAACTTGATGACGGCCACCGTGACCAGGCCCATGATCAGCACGAACACGATCCCGGCCACCAGGAACACCGGCTCGCTGAGGTCGAGGATCTTCTGGGATACAGGCCCCGCCGGCTCCATCGTGTCCTGGGGCGCGTTCTCGGAGCAGCCGGCGAGGGCCAGAAGGAGACCGGCGGCGGCGAAGGTGCCGAAGCGCCGCTTCAACTGGCGAGCCCTAGGCAACGTGGGCCTTGCCGTTCATGTTGGGGTGGATGTCGCACTGGAAGTAGTACTCGCCCGCGCCTGGCATCTTGAAGTGGTAGGTGATCTCGCCCGGGCCGGCCACGAAGTCGCCCTTGAGGATCACCGGGGCGGCGGCATCGGCGCCGGCGTAGATCGAGACGTTGTGCAGGATGCCGTTGTCCTCGTTGTGCAGGACCAGCTCGGCTTCGGTGTCGGCCGCGAACTCCAGCTCCTTCACGTCGAAGGCGACGTCGTCGGCCTTGAGCTTCGCCGCCTCGCCGTGGGCCGCCTCGCCCCCGTGGTGCTCGATGTGGCGCTCGCCGGCGGCTGCCGCCACCAGGCCGCCGCCGATCATGAGCACGCTGGACACGGTGAGCACGGTGAGCATGGTGCGCCCGGAGATGGTTGGGCGCAGGGCGAGCAGGGTGGCCAGGCCGAGGATGCCGAGGGCAACCATCAGGGCGATGAAGGTGGACGCCTGCTCGGGCACGGCCAGCAGGATCCGGGACATGAAGAACATCAGGGCGCCGATGCAGAACAGCCCGAGGACGGGCAGTCCCACCGGCAGCAGGTTGATCTCCCGGCCGGTGGTGTCGGACGACACCCGGGCCAGCCACCCGGCGGCGGTGGCCAGGCCCACGCCGATGCCGAAGTAGCCGACCACCGGGCCCGACCACGAAGCCGAGCAGGATCAGGGTGAGGGCCAGGGCGGCGGTGGCCGGCCAGGCGCCGCCCACCGGCAGCGGGGCCCGGGGCACCTCGTGCATCGCAGGAGGGTCGGCATCGGGCGCCACCCACTCGGGGGCGTCGTTGACCCGGAACCCGACGACGATGACGCCCGCGAAGCCGGCCACGCCGGCCAGCAGCAGGTAGAGGCTGATGGCCAGCCAGTCACCGGTGAAGGCCCCGTAGACGACCGCCAGCAGCAGCCCGGCCACCGAGATGGGCAGGAAGATCCGCGACGGCTGGGTGAGGACGGCGGACTTGGCCAACATCAGCCGTGCACCCGGCTCATCACGAAGATGACGGTGAACACCGTGTACCAGACGGCGTTGGTGTACTGGAAGTACAGCAGCCCGCTACGGAGAGGATCGTGGTGATCGGCCGAGAAGTGCCCGGCGAAGGTCCGCCCGGCGAGGAGCAGGATCACCCCGATGGCGGCCACCAGGTGGACCATGTGGAAGCCGATGAGGAGGAAGTAGAAGGTGCCGTAGGCATGGTCGCCCACGCCGAAGCCGGTCTTGTCGAAGGCGGCCCACTCGGCGTTGGCGGTGGCCAGGCCCAGGAAGGCGGCGAACAGAAGGGCGATGCCGACGTTGCGCTGGTCGTTGTCCCGCATGGACCGCACCGCCCACTGGGCCGAGGCGGCGGCCATGGTGAGGGTGACGGTGACGAGGATGGGGATGTAGGTGCCGACGCCCACGTCGACCGGGGGCCACGCCGACGATCCGTCCTTGACCGCGAAGTAGGCGGCGACCATGGCCGCCAGCACCATGAAGTCGGCGATCATGAACAGGTAGACGCCCAGGGCCCGGGTCCGGTCGGGCAGTACCCGGGCGGGGGTGGGCTTCACCCCACTGGGCAGGGCGAGGAGCGACGGGGAGGACGCGGCCGGGGTCGAGTCGGTGCGGTCGGGGGCGGTGATCGTCACGAGGGCTGCGTCATCTGGAACTGGGTCATCTGGAGCTGGGTCATCTGGAACTGGGTCATCTGGATCTGGCTCATCAGGATTGCACCATCAGGCAGTGGTCTCCGACGGGGCGAGGTCGAGCAGGGGGGTCTCCGAGCGCACCTCGGGGAGGACGCGGAAGTTGTCGGCCGGCGGCGGCGAGGTGGTGCTCCACTCGAGCGTGTGGCCCCCCCAGGGGTCGGAGCCGGCCGCCTGGCCCCGGCCCGCCACCACGCTGACCAGCAGGTTCAGGATCAGGAGGAGCACGCCCAGGATCACCACCGCGCTGCCGATGGAGGCGATGAAGTTGGCCGGCCCCAGTCCGCCGTCGTCGTAGGACGACGCGTGGGCCCGCATGTCCTGGATCCCGAGCACGAACATCGGCAGGAAGGCCAGGTACATGCCCCCGACGAGGGTCAGGCACTGGAGGCGGCCGATCTTCTCCGACAGGTGCCGGCCCCAGAGCTTGGGCGCCCAGAAGTAGAGGGCGGCGACGGCGCCGACGGTGGCGGCCCCGAAGAAGAGGGTGTGCTGGGTGGCGACCCCCCAGTAGTTGCGGTGGGAGGCGCCACCGGAGTCGAGCCCGGCCACCAGTTCGCCCGCCATGCCCACGAGGAGCAGGCCGACCGCGCCCCGGGCATGGAGCATCGCCACCGACCGCAGGCCGTCCTTGACGCGCTTGTCCTGTTGTTTGGACTCGGCGCGGGCGGCCTTGGCCGCGGTGGCCAGCCAGTTCAGGATGAGGGACAGGACGGGGAGCAGGATGAGGAGGACGCCGAGGGCGAACAGGGGGCGAGCCCGGCGCAGGCTGGCCACCTCGCTGCCCCAGCCGGCGAAGGACAGCACCCCGATGGCGGCGATGGCGGCCACCGCCCGCTGGTGGCTGAACAGCTTGCGGCGGGCGAAGACGGGGACGATGTCGGTGATCGCGCCCAGCGCCGGCAGCAGGAGGGCCCAGAGCAGGGGGTAGGCCGCGAACCAGAACAGGCGGGGCCACATGAGGGGATTGCCCCCGCGGCTGCCGGTGAAGCCGCTGAACACGTGCCCGCCGTAGTGGCGGTCGACGAAGAGCATGAGCAGGCCCGCCACCAGCACCGGCAGGGCCAGCAGGATCACCGCCGACGACACCGTGGCCGACCACGAGAACATCGGGATGCGGGCCATGGTGAGCCCGGGGGCCCGCAGCTGCAGCACCGTGGCCAGGACGTTGATCGCCACCGTGATGGCCGCCACCGAGACGAGGACCAGGCCCAGGATGACGAGGTCGACGCCCTCGCCGGTGAAGCGGGGGCCGATGGGCAGGGGGGCGCTGAGGGTCCACCCGCCGACCGCGTCGGACACGAGCGGGGCCGCCGCCACCATGCCCGCCCCCCCGACGAACATCCAGAGGGACAGGGCGTGGACCCGGGGGAACGCCATCCGGGTGGCGCCGATCTGGAGCGGGACCAGGGCCGTGACCAGGCCCAACCACAGGGGGAGCAGGAAGAGGAACACCATCACCACGCCGTGCATGGTGAAGAGCTGGCGGTAGGTGTTGGCGCCCACCAGCTCGAGATCGGTGGTGGTGACCTGGGCCCGCAGCACCATGGCCAGTACCCCGCCGACCACCAGGAACAGCAGCGAGGCGGCCACGAACAGGGTGCCGATGACCTTGTGGTCGGTGCCCGCGGTCGAGCCCAGCTCGATGGGTGCGTCAGCCGACGCCGACGGATCCCCCGACGGGTTGCCTGGGGCGTCCGTCTCCGGACCGGCGTCGGTGATCGTCATGCGTCGCGGACTGTAGTGGTCGACCTCCCACCTATTCGAGTTGAGAGAACGGCTGAGGGCCCGTCTCCGCCGGGCGCGAGGATGCGGTGATGACCGTGCCGGCGGCGCCCGAGCTCCCGGGGGTCCTCGGGGCGTGGTCGTTGGAACCGGTCACGGTGGCCGGCCTGGCGACGGCCGCCGTCGCCTACGGGTGGGCGTGCCGGGTCGCCCGGTCCCTCACCCCCCGCCACCCGGTGCCCCGGTGGCGCGTGGGGGCATTCTTCGCCGGCCTGGGCGTGGTGGTGGTGGCCCTCCTGTCACCGGTGGACACCTACGCCGAGGCCCTGCTCTCGGTCCACATGGCCCAGCACGTGCTGCTCACCCTGGTGGCGGCGCCGCTCCTGGCCCTCGGGCAGCCGGGCACCCTCGCCCTGCGGGTGGTGTCGCCCGAGCGCCGGCGCCGGTGGCTGCGGGTCGGCCACGGGCGGACGATGCGGCTGCTGTCCTCACCCGTCCTGGCCTGGGTGGTGTTCGCCGCCGCGGGATGGGTGATCCACTTCTCCCCCCTGTTCGACGCCGCCCTGCGGTCCCGGCCGGTGCACGTGGCCGAGCACGCCCTCTTCCTGACCACGGCCATCCTGTTCTGGTGGCCGGTGGTGGGCGGCCATCCCGGGCGTCGCCCCCTGGCCCATCCCCTGCGGCTGCTCTACCTCGGCCTGGCCATGCCCCAGAACACGTTCCTCGCCCTCGCCGTCCTGGGGGCCGACGGGGTCCTCTACTCCCACTACGCCGAGCTGGCCCGCACCTGGGGCCCCACCCCGCTGGCCGACCAGCGCCAGGGTGCCGGCCTCATGTGGGTGGCGGGCGACCTGATCCTGTTGGCGTCGGTGCTCCTGGTGGCCTCCGCCTGGGCTCGCCACGAGGGACGGGCGACGGCGCGGGCCGAGCGGCCTCAGCCGACGGAACCGGAGCGGCCTCAGCCGCCGGAACCGGAGCGGGACCCGGCGCCGACGCCGGGGTGACCGCCGTCAGCCGGGTGACCGTCAGTGGGGCAGGAGCTGGTCGATCGCCATGGCGCTGAACAGCAGGGTGATGTAGGTGATCGACCACCCGAACAGGCGCATGGCCATGGCGTAGGTGCCGCTGCGGGCGAGGGCCACCGCGTGCCACGTGAAGATCCCGCCCAAGACGATGGCCGCGACCCCGTAGACGAGGCCCATCTCCCCCACCGGCCAGAAGACGAGGCTGATGGCCCACAGGACGAGCGTGTAGGCGACGATCCGGCGGGAGGTGAACTCGAAGCTGGCCACCGAGGGGAGCATGGGGACGTTGGCCGCCGAGTAGTCGTCGCGGTAGCGGATGGCGAGGGCCCAGAAGTGGGGCGGGGTCCAGGCGAAGATGATGCCGAAGAGCACGACGGGGGCCCAGCTCAGGGTGCCGGTGACGGCGGCCCAGCCGACGAGTACCGGTACCGCCCCCGCCGCCCCCCCGATCACGATGTTCTGGGTCGACGTCCGCTTCAGCCACAGGCTGTACACGAACACGTAGAAGAGGGTGGCGGAGACCGCCAGCAGGGCGCTGAGCGGGTTCACGGTGAGCCACAGGACCCCGGCCGCCACCACCTCCAGGGCGATGGCGAACACCAGGGCGTTGCGGGGGGTGATCTCCCCGGTGACGAGCGGCCGCTTCTGGGTGCGCTGCATGACCGTGTCGATGTCGCGGTCGATGACCATGTTGGTGGCGTTGGCCCCGGCTGCGGCCAGGGTGCCGCCGACCAGGGTGGCGAGCACCAGCCACGCCCCCGGCATCCCTCGCTGGGCCACCACCATGGTGGGCACCGTCGTCACCAGCAGCAGCTCGATGATCCGCGGCTTGGTGAGGGCCACGTAGGCCGCCAGGCGCGAGCGAGTGCTGAGGACGGCGGTCACCCGGGTGAGACTACGGCCGTCCCACCGGCAACCTCAAAGCAGCCCCGGGGCGAGACCGTCACGGGGCGGGCGGGGCGGGCGCGGCGGCCGGGGCGGTGGCCCGCCAGTCGGCCACGTAGTCCTGCCCCGGCTCGCCGGCCGAGATGGCGGTGCTGCCCCCCTTGGCCACGTCGAGCACGTAGAGGGTCGTCTCGCCCCGGCGGCCGCCCTGGTAGGCCAGGAAGCGGCCGTCGGGGGACCAGGCGGGGGCGTACTCGCCCCGTCCCGTCCGGGTGTGCCGCTTCTCGCCGCTGCCGTCGACGTTGACGGTGTAGATGTCGAAGTTTCCGCCCCGGGCCCCCTGGAAGGCGATCTGGGTGCCGTCGGGGGAGAACGCGGGGAGCTGGTCCTCGCCCTCGTTGTTGGTGACCCGGGTGACGCCACCGCCGTCGGCGTTCATCACGTAGATCTCGGAGTTGCCGTCCCGGACGCTGTGGAAGGCGAGCCGGGTCCCGTCGGGAGACCACGAGGGGGCGAAGTCGGACTGGGGCTCGCGCGTCAGCGCGGTGGCGCCGCTGCCGTCGGCGTTCATCACGTAGATCTCGAAGTTTCCGTCCCGGTAGCTGGTGAAGGCCACCTTGGAGCCGTCGGGCGAGAACGTCGCGAACTGGTCGGCGGACGAGGTCTCGGTGAGCCGGCGCTGGTCGGAGCCGTCGGCGTTCATCACGTACAGCTCCAGGTTGCCGTCGCGGGTGGACTCGAAGACGATCCTCGACCCGTCGGGCGACCACGACGGGTACGAGTCGTCGGTGGGGTTGGTCGTGAGCCGGACCTGGTCCCGCCCGTTCGCCTCCATGGTGTAGATCTCGAGGTTGCCGTCCCGGGTGCCGGCGAAGGCGATCCGCCCCTCCAGGACCTCGAGGGCCGGCCCCGACGCCGAGGCGGAGCGCAGGACGATCACCGCCACCGCCGCCACCAGCAGGAGGGCGATGGCGCCCGCCAGGCGCACGTACGGTGCCCGTTCCTCCCTCGTCATGTCGGCCAGCACTGCGCTCAGTGTTGCCGATCGAGTCCGGGTGATGGCGACCGACGTGTTTCCGGGGGCCCGGGCCCGGCCTCCTCCGGTGCCTGGCGCAGCCATTCCCCGACGCCCGCCGCGAACAGCGCCGGGCTGCCGCCGGTGTGGAGGAACACGGTGCGGGTGGCCGGGCCGATGCGACCGGTCGCCCGCGCCGCGACCAGGCCGGCCATGGCCTTGCCGGTGTAGACGGGGTCGAGGAGCAGCCCCTCGGTGTGGGCGGCCAGGCGCAGGGCGTCCCGGCAGGAAGCGGTGAGGGCGGCGTAGCTGCCGCCGACCTGGTCGTGGTCGACGAACGGCGTTCCGGTCGGGACGGGAAGGCCGGCCAGGGCCGCCACCTCGGCCGTCTTGCCCGGCAGCACGGAGTCGAGGTCGGGACGGGCGCCCACGTCGACGCCCAGCACCGGGCCATGGTCGCCGAGGCCCACCGAGAGGCCGGCGTGGGTGCCGCCCGACCCGTCGGCCACGACGATGACCTCCGGTTCCGCGCCCATGGCGTCGACCGCCTGGCCGAGGAGCTCGACGGCGGCGCGCACGTAGCCCAGGGCGCCCACCGGGCTGGCTCCGCCAATGGGGATCCCGTACGGGCGCCGGCCCTCGGCCGCCAGCCGGTCGGTGGTGGCGACGATGGCGGCCTCGACGGCGTAGTAGTCGAGGCCCGTCGGCGATTCGGAACCGTCGGGGTTGTCGGGGCCGATGCGTACGATCTCGGGCCCGAACAGCTCGTCGAGGAGCACGTTGCCCGTCGCCGTCTCGGGGGAGGGGCCGGGGACGACGATCACGCAGCCCAGTCCCAGGCGGTTGGCGGCGGCCGCCGTCATGCGGACGTGGTTGCTCTGCTGGCCCCCGCCGGTGACCAGGACGTCGCACCCCCGGGCGACGGCGTCGGCGCACAGGAACTCGAGCTTGCGGGCCTTGTTGCCGCCGCCGCCGAGGCCGTTCACGTCGTCCCGCTTCACCCAGAGCGTCCCCGGGTCCATTCCCAGGGCCGCGCCCAGCCGGGGAAGTGGTTCGAACGGGGTCGGCAGCGTCACCAGCCGGACTCGGCGCTCGAGCGTGGGACCGGACGCCATTCGGGTCGACGGTACCGTCCGGTCAAGGGTGTGTGAACGCCTGCTGAACCGGGGAGGCCACCCGGGGGAAGGATGACCCGAATAGGATCGGATCTGTGAGCGACACGGAGCCCCGCCCGGGCGCACCGCGTCCGCGCGACGCCGGTGGCCAGGTGCTGGTGTGGATGCGAGACGAATTCGAGGCGCTCCGGCGCCAGGTCCACGCCCTGGCGGCCAGCGTGGCCCAGCAGCGGGCCATGCTCACCGAGCTGGGCGGGAACCGGGTGGCGGAGCTCACGACGTCGCTGGCCGAGCTCGAGGGCTGTGCCGCCGCCCTGCGCAACGAGGCCGCCCGCCTGCAGTCCATCGAGCACTCCCTGGGCGACCGGTTGGCCGTGGTGGTGACCGAGGCGGTCACCCACCAGGTGGGCGAGGTGTCGCTCAAGGGCATCGAGACCCTCCTCCAGGACCGGCTCACCGACGTGGTGGCCGACGCCGTCCGCCCCCAGCTGCGGGCCGCCATCGCCGCCCGCCTGCCGGAGCTGGTCAACGACGTGGTCCAGCCCCAGGTCCAGGCCGCGCTGGCCGAGATCCACGGCTGCACCACCGAGCTGCGCGACGAGTACGCCCGGCTGCGAGCCCTGCGCGACGACCTCATGGTGCGCTTTCCCCGACTGGTCGAGACCTCGGTCGAGCGGGTCCTGGAGCGCCACGCGGCCTCGACCCCCACGTCCCCGCCTCCGGCCCCGGCCTCCCCGGCGGCCGCGTCCCCGGGCGGTGCCGGAGCGCCTTACGCGCCGGCCCCTGTCGCCCCTCGGCCGGTCGCCCCCTCGGCGCCGACGCACGCGGCGGCGCCCGCTGCGAGTGCGGCCCCGGCGGCGTCGCCCGCCAGTTCGATCCCGACCTCGCCCGGCGCCGCGGTCCCATCGCCGGCCCGTCTCGCCTCGACGCCTGCCGGGGCGACTCCCGCCGCCCCGGCCGCTACCGCCCCGGCCCCGAGCGCCCCGGCCCCTCCCGCGGCTGCCCCTACTCAGGCCATCCCGCCCGCGGCCGCCCCGGCCGGTGCCGCGCCGATCGCACCGGCGGCACCGGCCCCGGCGTCCACCAGCCCCGCCCCCCCGCCCGAGACCGCCGCCGCTCCTCCCAGCGCGCCCGCTTTCCCCTCGAACGTGGCCTCCCCCACGTCACCGTCTCCGGCCGCCCCCGTTCCCTCGACCGCGGTCGATGCGGACTTCCCGTCGGCCCTGCCCGCGTCGGCCGCCGCCGGCCAGTCGACCCCCGGCCCATCCGGCTTGGCCGGACCGGGGGCATCGCGCAATGGTCCCGCCCAGCCCGCCGCCGCCGCCGCCGGCCCTGCCACGCGCCCGCGGTCGACGACCGCCCGGCCGCCCGAACGGCCGAGGCCGCTCCCCCGACGACTCCTCGCCGGCACCGCCCCCTCGGCCCGTCCCGTGGCGGTCGACGTGGCGGAGGCTCCCGACGTTGCCGCGCCCGCTACCGCACCGGCCGACATCGCCGTCGGCATCGCCTGCGTGCTGCCGGGGATGGTGGTCGGGCCGTCGCTCGCCGTCGGGGTGGCCGAGGCGCTCGGCCGGGCCCGGCTCCGCCGCCGTCGCCGTCGCCGGGCGGCGCCGCCCGCGGCCGGCCTCTACCGCCGCGACCCCTTCGCCGGCCACGTCACCCGCCGCCTCGAGCGCTTCGCCCGGGGCACGCCCGCGGCCCCTGCCGCACCCGCCCGCAGCCTGGGTGTGGCCGGGTGGGCCACCGTGATCGTCGGCGAGCGCGACGGCGAGGAGGTCGGCCACGATCTGTCGACCATGGGCCTGGTGCTCACCGGTCCCCACGCGGCCGACGTGGTCCGGGCCGCGGTCACCGGCCTGCTCGCCTCTCACGGGCCGTCCACCATGGGCGCAGTCGTCGTCGGCGACCTCCTCCCGACGGTGCCGCCCTTCCCGGGCCTCGTGCAGACCCCCCTCGGCCCGGCCATCGACGAGCTGGCGGCGGAGGTGGGCCGCAGGCTGCAACTGCTGGCCGACGACGACGTCCCCGATGCCGGCGCCTACCGGGCCAAGCACCCCGACGCCGACTTCCCGATGATCGTCCTGGCCGCAGCTGATGTGGGTCCCGACGATGTCGAGCGGGTGCGCAACCTGTTCCGGGAGGGTGCCCGGGCCGGCGTGTCGGCCATGGTGGTGGCGTCCGCCGCCGCCGTGTCCGCGGTGGACGGGCCCGGCGACGTGCGCCTGGCCCCGGGGGCGATCGTGGCCGAGGTCCGGCCCGACGCCCTGGCCGAGCGCCTCACCGGCGCCCGCCTGTTCCAGATGGAGTCCGACGTGGCTGCCGAGCTGCTGGCGGTGTTGGCCTCGGCCCGCACCGACGGCGAGCACATGCAGGCCAAGCCCGACGACGACGAGTCGTTCGTGCCGGCCACGTCGGCCGCCACCGCACCGGTTGCGGTGCAGCTCCTCGGCGTCTACCGCATCGAGGTCGACGGCACCGAGATCAAGAGCGGGCTGCGGGCCAAGGCCCGGGAGCTGCTCGCCTTCTACCTGCTCCACCCCGAAGGGGCCACGCTCGACGACGCCGTCGAGGCCCTGTGGCCGGAGGCCGACCCCCGCCGGGGCTCGGAGTGGTTCTGGACCGCCCTCGGCAACCTCCGCACCAAGCTCCGCCAGGCCACCGGCCAGAAGGAGCTGAAGGTCATCGACCGCGACGGCGACCTCTACCGCATCGAGGACGTGTTCGACGTCGACCTCTGGAGCCTCCAGCACGCCCTCAAGGAGGGGGCCCAGAGCCGCGACGACTCCGTCCGCCAGGCCGCTCTCGACCGGGCGGTGGCCGACTACGACGGCGACCTCCTCGTCGGCCTCGACTGGTTCTGGCTGGAGACGCCCCGCGAGGACCTCCGCCAGCGTATGGTCGACGTCCTCGTCTGGCTGGGCGACCGGCGGTGGGCGGCGGGCGACGCCCGGGCCGCCTGGTCCGCCCTCCAGCGGGCGCTCGAGGTCGACCCCTACGCCGAGCAGATCTACCGGCGGATCATGCGTCTGCAGGCCAAGCTGTCCCGCCCCGACGACGCCGAGGCCACCTACCGCCGGCTGGTGGCCAAGCTGCAGGAGGTCGAGCTCCAGCCCACGCCCGAGACCGAGAAGCTCCACGCCGAGGTGTGCCCGGCGTCGGAGTAGCAGCCGGCCGCCGGCCGGTTCGGCCGCCGGTTCGATGCACCCGTAGGGACGTGATCTCGGCCGTTTCGCGCTCGATCACGTCCCTACGGATGATCCGAACCGCTCAGACCTGGTGGATGGCGGAGGCGAGCACGGCCCCGTCCTCGACGTCGAACGTGGCCAGAGTGTGCACCGGCTGGCGCCGGCGCTCGGTGGGCGAGCCCGGGTTGAGCAGGAGCTGGCCGTCCTCTCCCGGCTCGAGCCACGGGATGTGGCTGTGGCCGAAGACGACGACGTCGGCGTCGGGGAACATCCGCCGCATCCGCCGGGCCCTTCCCGCCGCCGTCCCGCTGTCGTGCACCATGCCCACCTTCACCCCGTCGACGGTGAGCTCGACCACCTCGGGCAGGACGCCCGCCAGCTCGACGTCGTTGTTCCCGAGGACGGCGTGCACCGGCGCGAAGCCGGACAGCTCGTCGAGCACATCGCCCACCAGGATGTCGCCCGCATGGAGGATGAGATCGGCCCGCTCCAGGTGGGGATAGGCCGCGTCCGGCAGCCGGCGGGACCCACCCCGCCGGATGTGGGTGTCGGCCACCACCACCACGTGCGTCGTCACCGCCCTATCCTCCCTCGTGATGCCGGAGGACCAACCCCCGAGGATCGGCGGGTCGTTCTTCGGGGGGTCGGCGGGAGACCTCAAGCGGGACCAGTTGGGAACCTACGCCCGGGTCCTGCGTGACCACGGGGGTCGCCCGGTGCGCTTCCGGGTGGGCCCGCCCAAGTTCGGGTTCGAGTTCGACGCCCTCTTCCGTCCGGACGACGCCCGCCAGGTGCTCGCCACCGAAGCGGCCCACTACGACAAGGAGATCCCCGGCATCGGGGAGCTGCGGCGGCTCTTCGGCCACGGCCTGCTCCTGAGCGACGGCGACCGGTGGCGCCGCGACCGGCGCATCGTGGCCCCCCTGTTCACCAAGCGCCGCATCGCCTCCTACGTGGACGGGATGGCCGGGGCCGCGGCCCGGTTGGTGGCCACGTGGGCGGCCGCCCCCGACGGACGAGTCGACCTGGCCGATGCCGGCACCCACTACGCCCTCGACGTGTTGGGGCGGAGCGTCTTCGGCGGCGACGTGGAGTCGGCGGCGCCCGTCCTCCAGGCGACGGTGCCCGTGCTCAACGAGTACATGGCCCGGCGCATCCTGTCGCCGGTGCGATCGCCGGTCTGGGTGCCCACGCCCTCCAACCGGGCCGCGGAGCGGGCCCGGCGGGCCCTATGGGATCTCATGGACGGCCTCATCGCCGAGCGGCGGGCGGGCGCCCTCGACGGGGACGACCTCCTGAGCCTGCTGCTGGCAGCCCGCGACCCGGAGGACGGCTCCGCCCTCGACGACGACGCCGTGCGCGACCAGGCCCTCATCCTGCTCCTCGGCGGGCACGAGACGACGGGCAGCACGATGGCGCTGACCCTCCATCTCGTCGGCGGCCACCCCGACGTCCAGCAGCGGATCCGGGACGAGGTGGCGGCGGTCGTGGGCGACCGGCCGATCGCAGCCGCCGACCTGCCCGCCCTCGCCTACACCGCCCAGGTGATCGACGAGACGATGCGCCTGTACCCGCCCGGCCACACGCTCGTCCGCCACGCCCACGATCCGACCTCGATCGACGGCCGGGACGTGCCGGCCGGCCACCTGGTGGCGGTCAGCATCTGGGGCGTCCACCACAATCCCGACGTGTGGGCCGACCCCGAGCGCTTCGACCCCGACCGGTTCGGGTCGGGCGACGTCGCCCGCTACCACCACCTTCCCTTCGGGGGCGGCCCGAGGGGTTGCATCGGCCAGCACCTGGCGACGGCCGAGCTGGTGGTGGCGGTGGCGTCCCTGGTGCGGGCGTTCCGGCTGACCACCGTGCCGGAGCCGCCACTGGTCGACATCGGGCTCACGTTGCGCCCGAAGGACCGGCTGCCCGCCCGCGTGACCCGGACGGCGTGACCGGCCGGTAGCTTCGGACCCGTGGACCCGGTCGCCGCCCTCCAGCGCATCGCCTACCTCCTGGAGCGGGCCGGTGCGCCCACCTACCGGGTGCGGGCGTTCCGGTCGGCGGCGTCCACCCTGGCCGAGCTGGGCCAGGACGGGATCCGGGAGCGGGCGACGGCCGGCCGCCTGCGCGACCTTCCCGGCATCGGCCAGACCACCGAGGCGGTCGTTCTGGAGGCCCTGGCGGGGGGCGTGCCGAAATACCTGACCAAGCTGGAGGACGAGCTGGTCCTGTCCCTGGCCGACGAGAGCAAGGCGCCGTCCGAGGACCCCAAGGCTCTCGAGATCCGGGCCGCCCTGCGGGGCGACCTCCACACCCACTCCGACTGGTCCGACGGCGGCAGCAGCATCGACGAGATGGCCCGCACCGGCCGCGACCTGGGCCACGAGTACATGGCCCTCACCGACCACTCGCCCCGGCTTACGGTGGCCCGGGGCCTGTCGCCCGAGCGCCTCCGCCAGCAGCTCGACGTGGTGGCCGAGGTCAACGAGCGGCTGGCCCCGTTCCGGCTGCTCACCGGCATCGAGGTCGACATCAACGAGGACGGGTCCCTCGACCAGGAGGACGAGCTGCTGGCCCGGCTCGACGTGGTGGTGGCGAGCGTCCACTCCAAGCTACGGATGGAGTCCGACCTCATGACGGCCCGGATGATCGCCGCCGTGCGCAACCCCCACACCGACATCCTCGGCCACTGCACGGGGCGGCTGGTGGCGGGCCGGGGCCGGCCCGAGTCCACGTTCGACGCCCCCGCCGTCTTCGCCGCCTGCGCCGAAACCGACACCGCGGTGGAGATCAACAGCCGACCCGAGCGCCTCGACCCGCCCCGGAGGCTGCTGAAGCTGGTGGTGGCGGCCGGGTGCAAGGTCGCCATCGACACCGACGGCCACGCCCCCGGTCAGCTCGACTGGCAGATGAACGGCTGCCGCCGCGCCGCCGAGTGCGCGGTACCGGTCGAGTCGATCGTCAACACCTGGTCAGCGGACAAGCTCTTAAGCTGGACAGCAAGCCACGACGCATAGGTTTCTTGACGTTCCCCGCCGGCCGCAGGAGCCGCCGAAGGCGGCCTCACCGGATGGCCCCCCGCCGACCGCCAGGTCGGCACGCCTCGGGGGGAGGGTTCGGGAGGGGGGCCCGCCCCCTTCCCGCCTACGACGCGATGCGGATGGGGCTGACGCTGGCGAGCTGGCGCTCGGGCTCGAAGTCCTCCAGGAGGATGTCGACGCCGATGGCCCAGCCCTCGAGCTCGGCCACCTCGACGGACTCGATGATGGCGGTGGCGGCGGCCGCGGTGAGGGTGCAGGTCCACCAGGGCCGGGTCTCGCCGTCCTTCTTGGAGGCGCGCAGGGCAGCCCACAGGACGTGACCGGCGAAGTCGCTGGGGATCAGGCCCCCCGCGTCGAGCAGCCGGCAGTGGCCGTCGAACACCAGGGGCACCGACCAGTCGGTGACCCGAAGGGGCTCCCGGAAGGTGATCGACCCGCGAGAGGTGGCCTTGAAGGGGATGCTGAGCAGCCGAGTGAGGTCGTCAGCCAGGTCCTCGAGATGTGCCTGCTTGATCGCCATGTCCGACGTATCGGCAGTCCGGGCGGAGAACCTTAGCGATTGGCCCGGCGCCGGCCGAGGTTTCAGGCCAGGTGGCGGTCGGCCCAGAAGCCGGGCTCGGGGCGCTCGTGGCGGGCGCCGGCGGCGTAGGTGCGGAGCCGAGCGTCTCCGTCCGCCGAGAGGAGCTCGACGGCGTCGAAGAACCCGGCCCGGCCGACCGCCTTGAGGGCCCGGGCGGCCGGCTCGTTGCGGGCCGGGAGGTGGCTGGTGAGCAGGACGAGGGGGGCCAGACCGGCGGTGGCGACCACCGACGCCCGGCCCAGCGCCTTCCACGCCTCCCCGGTGAGGGCGAGCCCGGCGCGGGGGGTGGTGAAGGCGCCGGAGACGTCGAAGTACCACCGGGTGCCGTCGGCGTCGAGGGCGGTGAGGTCGACGGTGAGCCCGGTGCCCCTGATGGTCGGCCCCGGCCCGACCTCGGTAAAGCCGGCACCGGCCAGCACGTCGCTGGCCACCCTCCCGATCCCGAACTGGTGACGGGATCCGGCGTTCTGGCGCCCATCGTCGTCACCGGTTCGGCCTTCGGCCGCCACCCGGCGGCGGGCCTGATCGACGTAGGCGGCGTCGGTGTCGTACCCCGCCCACCGCCGGCCGGTGCGGGCGGCGGCCACCGCCGTCGATCCTGAGCCGAGGAAGGGGTCGAGGACGAGGTCGCCCCGGTAGGTGTAGAGCTCGATCAGCCGCTGGGGCAGCTCCACGGGAAAGGGGGCGGGGTGGCCCACCCGGCGGGCGCTCTCGGGCGAGATGTGCCACACGTCGAGGGTGGACTCGAGGAACTCGTCGGCGGTGACGGTGACGTCGCATGGGAGGCCCTCGGTGCGGCGGCGGGTGGCGGGGCGGGCCCGGTCGAAGCGGCCCTTGCTGGCCACCACCACCCGCTCGCTGACGTCGCGCAGCACCGGGTTGGCCGGGCTGCGGTACGACCCCCAAGCACACGAACCCGACGCCCCCTCGGCCTTCACCCACACGATCTCGCCCCGCAGCAGCAGCCCGAGGTCGTCCTGGAGGATGCGGACGACGTCGGACGCCAGGCTGCGGTACGGCCGGCGCCCCAGGTTGGCCACGTTCACCGCGATGCGGCCGCCGGGTTCGAGCACCCGCCGGCACTCCTCGAAGACGTCGCGGAGCATGGCGAGATAGTCGAGGTACGACGCCGGCACCCCTCCCACCCCCACCGCCTGCTCGTACTCCTTGCCCGCGTAGTAGGGGGGCGAGGTGACCACCAGGGCGACGCAGCCGTCCTTGAGGTCGTCCATGTGGCGGGAGTCGCCGCAGACGAGAGCGGGGTCGGGGTCGAAGGCCACCACGCAGTCGTCGGTGGTGATGTCGGGCGGGCGGAAGCGGGCGTAGAACTGGCGGGCGTCGTGGCCTTCCCGCCGGCCGACCCCGAACGGCGAGGTGGAGGTGCCCACGGGACGAAAGCTAGCGGGGGGCCGGGTTCGGCCGTGTGATGCTGGGCCGTGGCGTCGTGGGGGTGACCGGGCGGGGGGAGGTCCGGTCCGACCGGTCGTTCCGCTTCGCGGTCGGACCGGACGAGCTGTGGTCGGCCCTCACCGCGGTCGACCGGTACCGGCTGTGGTGGCCCTGGCTGCACCGGTTCGACGGGGACTCGTTCTCGGAGGGCTCCCGGTGGCGGTGCGCCGTCCGCAGCCCGCTGCTCTATCGGCTGCGGTTCGAGGTCGTGCTGGAGGAGGTGGTGACCGGGCGGTCCGCGTCGGCGTCGGTGGCCGGCGACATCATCGGGCGGGCCCGGCTCGACGTCACCCCGGTCGATGGGGGTAGCGAGCTTCGCCTGGTGTCGACGCTGGTGCCGGGTTCGAGGTCGCTACGGACGATCGCCCGCCTGCTCCCACCCGTGGCCCACCTTGGCCACGACCGGCTCATCGAGACGGCCGTGCGCCAGTTCCGGGCGAGGGCGTTGGAGCGCTAGCGAGGGCGGGCCGGGGCTACCCCTACGGGGCGCACCCGATCAGGGACATGACGAACTGGAAGATGAATCCGATCACCGGCAGGTTGGCCAGCCAACGGAGGATGCCACAGAGCAATTCCCTCAGCGAGAGGATCGGTGGCGTCGGAGTCACGGTCGTGGTCGTCGTCGGAATCACAATCGTGGTCGTCGTCGGCTGCGTGGTCGTGGTGGTGGTCGTGGGCTGAGTCGTGGTGGTGGTCGTGGGCTGCGTCGTGGTCGTTGGCGCCGTCGTGGTCGTCGTGGGCTGCGTCGTCGTGGTGGTCGGTGCGGTCGTGGTCGTCGTCGGTGCCGTCGTGGTCGTCGTCGGTGCCGTCGTGGTCGTCGTGGGCTGCGTCGTCGTGGTGGTGGGCGCCGTCGTCGTGGTCGTCGGGCGCCGTCGTCGTGGTCGTGGGCGCGGTCGTCGTGGTCGTGGGCGCGGTCGTCGTGGTGGTGGGCGCGGTCGTCGTGGTGGTGGGCGCGGTCGTCGTGGTGGTGGGCGCGGTCGTCGTGGTGGTGGGCGCCGTCGTCGTGGTCGTGGGCGCGGTCGTCGTGGTGGTGGGCGCGGTCGTCGTGGTGGTGGGCGCCGTCGTCGTGGTTGTGGGCGCCGTCGTCGTGGTCGTGGGCGCGGTCGTCGTGGTGGTGGGCGCGGTCGTCGTGGTCGTAGGTCGAGGTCGAGGTTGAGGTTGAGGTTGAGGTCGAGGTGGTCGAGGTCGGGTCGCTCGTCGTGGTGGTGACCTCGACGGGGATCACACCGCAGCGGGACTGGCCGATGATCACCTCCCCGAGGGCGGTCGGACCGTTGAGGAACAGGTGGACGGCGTTCACGGTGATCGAGTCGTCTTCTAGGAAAGTCAGCTCGTTGAACACGATCGTGAAGGTGTCGCCGATCGATTCGATGGTGCCGTTCACCAGCGTGTTGGGGGCCGGAGTGCCAGGTACGGGGACCGTGGTCTCGTCGCCCGTAACGTTCGGGTCTCCTTGAGAGGTCACGACCAGGCCGTTGGTGATCGTCGTCGAGGCGGAGCGGCCCAGCTCGGAGGCGTTACACGTGCTGCTCACCGCTGTGGCGCTGAAGGGCGCGGCGCCCACGTTCTGCACGTCGGCCGAGCTGACGACCGATCCCGTCGGCCCAGTCGTCCCCTGGGTGCTCACGGTGAGGGAACCGGTTTGAAGGAGGAGGGCGGGGCTGTAGTCGATGAGTCCTGTGAGATCCACGTCGACGATCGACACGGCCGATCCGCCCGGTGGCAGCGTCACTGACGGGGTGGGTCCGCGGCTGCTGGGGAGCCCCCCGGAGAGGGCGACATTGGCGAAGTAGCCGAAGGCGCCACCGTTCACGGTGCTCACGTCGGCTGCGGCGGGGACGGACAGGGCCGAGGCCGTCACGGCCGCCGTCGCCAAGACCACGAAGAGGTGGAGGGCGCGGCTGTTCCAGGGCTGGCGGCGCCGTTGCTGCACCATGGTCGGTCTCCTCCACGCCGGGCCCGCCAAACTCGGCCTCGTGGTTTGACTATGTCACGTCCGGGTCCACGGGAAACATAGGCCGAACGGCCTTCCCTGCGGATCATCGACCGGGTCACAGTCGACCTTGAGGGTGGATGCCTCCCGTGTGCTGTCGGTGCTCAGACCCCGAGGAGCCCGAGGAGCCCGAGGAGCCCAGGATTCCCGGCGATCTCGACCGACGTCCCCTCGGCGACGATACGACCACGCTCCATCACGTACGCCCGCCCGGCGAGGGCGAGGGCCACGTCGAGGTGCTGCTCCACGAGGAGCACCCCGGTGCCCTCGTCGTCGACCACCGATCGGAGGACGCGGCCGAGGTCGTCGACGATCCGGGGCCCGAGCCCGAGGCTCATCTCGTCGACGAGGAGGACATCTGGGTGGCGGGCGAGGGCCCGGGCCATGGCCACCATGCGCTGCTCGCCCCCTGATAGCAGCCCGGCCCGCCGACCCAGGAGGTCGCCGAGGGCGGGGAAGCGTTCGACGGCCCGCCCCGTCTCGACGGCCGTCGCCCGTCGGCCGCCCCCCACCGCCAGGCGCAGGTTCTCCGCCACCGAGAGCTGGGAGAACAGCGACCGCTCCTGGGGGACGCACGCCAGGCCCCGCCGGGCGGCGGCGTGGGGTCGGCCCGACGGCAACTCCGCCCCCGCCACCCGGACCTGTCCCGCCGAGCGGGGAAGGGCGCCGGCCGCGGCCAGCATGGTCGTCGTCTTGCCCGCCCCGTTGAGGCCCAGCAGGGCCACCACCTCGCCCCGGCCGACGGCCAGGTCGACGTCGTGCACCACGTCGGTGCCGCCGTAGCCCGCGGCCAGGCCGGTGACCTCGAGGACGGTGGGCCCGGCGGGCGCATCGTCCCCCGCCCCCGCCCCCGCCTTCGAGGGCGTCCCGGCGGCCGGTTCGAGCCCCAGGTAGGCGGCCCGCACCCGGGGATCGGCCCGCAGGGCGGCCGGGGGGCCGGTGGCGATGACCCGTCCCCGGTCGAGGACGGTGACCTCGTCGCACACGTCGAGCACGAGGGCGAGGTCGTGGTCGACCAGGAGGACGGCGGCGCCGTCGGCGGCCAAGCGGCGCAGGCGCCGGCCCAGGGCCTGGCGACCGGCGGGGTCGAGGCCGGCCGCGGGCTCGTCGAGGAGGAGCACCGTCGGACGACCGGCCACCGCCCGGGTCAGCGCCACCAGCCTGCGCTGGGCGTTCGAGAGCTGTGACGGCAGGAGGTCGACGACCGGGCCGAGGGCGTCCATCTCCTCCGCCCACGCCGCCCCGCCCCCACCCGCCTCGGCCGCGACCAGGAGGTTCTCGCCCACGGTCAGGTCCTCGAACAGCTCCAGCGACTGGAAGGTGCGGCCCAGGCCGAGGCGGGCCCGGGCGTGCACCGGGAGGCGCTCGACCGGCCGCCCGTCCAGCGAGATGCGCCCGGCGGCGGCCGCCACCAGGCCGGTAAGGGCGTCGATCACCGTCGTCTTGCCCGCCCCGTTGGGACCGATGAGCCCGACGACGGCCCCCGCCCTCAGGTCGAGGTCGACGTCGGTCACCGCCTCCACCGGTCCGAAACGGACGGTGAGACCCCGCACCTCCAGGGTGGCGCTCACCCGGAGCCCTTCCACCGGGCCCGGCCCACGATGCCCTGAGGCCGGAGGATGGCGACGGCGATGAGCCCGATGCCGATGACCAACAGCTGGTACTTGCCGTCGACGACGGTGAACACGAGGCCACTGGGCACCAGCAGCCCGCCCAGCAGGGCGCCGGAGATGCTGGCGATCCCGCCCAGGTAGGCGGCGGCCAGGTACGACAGCGACACGAACACACCGAAGGAACCGAACGACAGTCGTCCCTGGCCGTAGCCGAGGAGAGCCCCGCCCAGTCCGGCGATCAGGGCGGACAGGGCGAAGGCGGTGAGCTTGTTGGCGGTGAGGTGGATGCCGCAGGCGGCGGCGGCCCGCTCGTTGGCCCGCACGGCCAGGAACCGGCGTCCGAGGCGACCCCGTCGCAGGGCGGTCACCGAGAGGGCCACGGCAACCAGGACCCCGAGGGCCACCAACCCGAAGCCGAGGCTCCCCGCTCGACCGACGCCGGCCAGCTCCGGCACCCGCGTGCCCTCGAACCCGCCGGTGAGGGCGGGGCTCTTGAACACCGCCTCCTCCACCGTCACCGCGCCGGCGAGGGTCACCACGGCCAGGCTCAGTCCCCGCAGGCGGAGGGCGGGCAGCCCGACGGCCACGCCCACCACCGTCGCCAGCCCCGCCGCCAGCAGGGGGGCGACGGGGAAGGGCACGTCCCACGCCGTCGCCAGCTTGGCCAGGGAGAACCCGGCCACCCCGGCGAACGCCATCTGGGCCAGCGAGATCTGACCCACGTAGCCGGTCAGCACCACCAACGACAGGCAGATGACGGCCCCGATGAGGCTGTTGACCAGGCCCAGCCGGTACTGGCCGCCCAGGACGAGCAACCCCGCCCCGCCCGCGACGAAGCCGGCGGCGGCCCACACCCCGGGGCGACGGGGCATGGTGGCCAGCGGCAGGGGCCGCTCGACGGGCGCCCCCCGGCCCAGGTTGCGCCCCGCGCCGACGGCGAGGGCGACGAGGATCACCACCAGGGGCAGGCCCTCCCGCACCCCCGCCCGGGGGATCCACGACACGTCGTCCTGGAGCTTGAGGATGGCCGATTGGGCCATCCCCAAGCCGAGGCCGACGGCGACCGTCACCCCGAACGACGACAGCCGCCCGGCCACCGCCGCGGCCAGGGCGGGGACCACGAGCAGCGTCGTCGTGGCCGGGTCGAGGGCGGTGAGGGGGCCCACGAGGATCCCGCCCAGCCCGGCCAGCACGCTGGCCAGCACCCAGTTGGCGGCCGACACCGTGTCCGGCGACCAGCCGAGCATGGCCAGCGACACCTGGTCCTCGGCCGTGGCCCGGCTGGCCAGCCCGAAGCGGGTGAACCGGTAGAGGGCCCACAGCCCGACGGCGGCGGCCACCACCAGCAGCGCCAGCAGGAGGCGGTCGCGGGGCACGTCGACGCCGAGCACGCCCACCGGCCGGTTCGGGAGCAACGACGGGACCGGCCGGCTGTCGGCCCCGAACCACAGCACGGCCAGCGCCTGGAGGGTCGCCATCAGCCCCACCGACGCCACCACCCGGGCCAGGGCCGGCGCCCGGCGGAGGGGGCGGAAGACGAGGCCGTGCACCGTCAGCCCGAGGACGGCGGCCGCCACCACGCTGGCCGCCAGCGCCGGCCACAGCCCGAGCTCGGGGCGGAGCTCGACGAAGGCGTAGGTGACGAGCATCGCCATCGCCCCGTGGGCGAAGTTCACCACCCCCGACGCCCGGTGGACGAGCACCAGCCCGAGCCCGAGGGCCGCGTAGACGGCCCCCGTGCCCAGCCCCAGCAGCAGGAAGACCAGGTAGCCGTCGACCGGCGCCAGGCTACGCAGCCGTCGACCGCCCGCGGTGGACGACACCGGAGTGGACGACACCCGAGTGCGCGACACCGGAGTGGGCGACAATGTCCGGGTGCGAACGAGGTGGGTGACGGTAGCCGTCGTCCTCGGACTGCTCGCCGGGTGCAGCGACGGCGGCGGTTCGAGCGGCGGTGATCTCGACGGCGGGCTCACCGGCGAGCCGATCGTGGTCGGCCTCATCAACCAGGAGGACGCCCCCGTCGGCTCGTTCCCCGACCTGCGCCTGGGGGCGGAGGCGGCGGTAAAGCACGTGAACGCGGAGTTGGGCGGCGTGGGCGGCCGCCCCATCCGCATCCAGTCCTGCGCCACCCGGGGCACGGCCGAGTCGTCCCAGGCGTGTGCCGGCAAGCTGGTCGACGGCCGCCCGGTGGCGGTCATCGGTGGCGTCGACCTGGGCTCGGCCGTCTCCCTGCCGGTGCTGGAGACGGCCGGCGTCCCCTACGTGGGTTCGCTCCCGCAGCTGGGCCAGGAGCTGACGTCGAGTGGCGCCTACATGCTGGCGGGGGGCACCGTCGCCGACTTGTTGGGCCAGGCCCAGTACGCCCTCGACAACCTCGGGGCCAAGCGCTTCGGGGCCCTCTACCTCGACCTGCCGGGCGTGCTGGCGACCGTGGTCCGCGCCTCCGAGCTGGTGTTGAAGGCGAAGGGCGCCACCGACGTGAAGCTGGTGGCGGCCAAGGCCGACGAGGCCGACTTCACCCCCGCCCTCAAGGCAGCTACCGCTGGCGACCCGGACGTGGTGTTCGTTGTCTTCCCGGCCCAGGCCTGCGCCCGCATCATGCAGGCGGGCCAGTCGCTGGAGCTCTCGGCCAAGCTGTTCTTCCCGAGCGCGTGCGCCGAGCGGTCGGTGGTGGACGCCGCCGGCAGCGCGGCCGAGGGCGCCTACTTCGGGTCGGCCTACCTGCCCCCCGGCGATCCTTCGCCCGAGGTGGAGGCGTGGCGGTCACGAACGAAGTCGGAGGGGGTGCTGTCGCAGGCCGGGTTCAGCGCGGTGATGAACGTCCACCGCATCCTCACCGAGGTGCCCGAGATCACGCCCGCGGCCGTGGCGGCCGCCCTCGCCGCCGCCCGCGACCACCTGGGCTACATGACGCACCCCTACACGTGCGACGGCAAGCAGGTGCCGATCATGACCGCCGTCTGCAACCCCCACGTGCGCATCCTCCAGTACCGGGACGGCCGCTTCGACGACGTGGTCGGCGACTGGGTCAACGGCGCCGACCTGGTGAAGCTCTTCGGCTGACGAGCGCCGGTCAGCGCGCGTCGGTCACCGGTGGGAGCGGGTCTCGACTCCGGGCAGGTCGACGAAGGCGCCGGCGTCGGCGGTGACGACGGTGCGGCCCGACTGCAGGGCGGTGGCGGCGATGATCAGGTCGTGGGCGCCTCGGGGCCGTCCCCGCCGGCGGACCTCGACGAGGAGCACGGCGTGGGCCCGGGCGACATCGACGTCGTAGTCGATGACGGGTACGACCTCGAGCACCTCCCGCAGGAACGACGTTCTCGCCTCCCGCCGGTTCTCGTCGGCCAGGAGCGTGCCGGCGTGCAGCTCGGCCACGGTGACCGCGGCGATGGCAACGTCGTCGTCGTCGTCGAGTGCGGCGCCGAGATCCCGACCGGCCTCGTTCGGCGTCGATCAGAAAGGTGGTGTCGAGGAGGAGCCGGCTCATCCGCGGTCGTCGATCTCGACCGTGGCCCGCAGGGCGGCGAGCTCCCCGGCCCACGTCGGGTCGGGCGGATAGCGGCGCAGCAGGGCCTTGACGTCCGCCCCTCGACCCCGGCTCACCGGTTCGAGGTGGGCGACCGCCTTCCCCCGACGGATGATCGTGAAGTGCTCGCCGCGGTGCTCGATGGCGTCCAGGAGGTCGGCGAAGTTCCGGGCCGCGTCGGTGGCACTCACTTCCGTCACCGAATCAGGTTATCTGATCGCGGGGGAGGCGGGCCGGGATCAAATCCCTTGCCTCCACGCGAGTCGGGGAGGACAGTTGGACCGGCATGTTCGAGCGGTTCACCGACCGGGCCCGGCGGGTCGTGGTGCTGGCGCAGGAGGAGGCACGCCTTCTCGACCACAACTACATCGGCACCGAGCACGTGCTCCTCGGCCTCCTCCACGAGGGCGAGGGCGTGGCGGCCCGGGCGCTCGAGGAGCTGGGAATCACGCTGGGGGCGGTCCGTGGCCAGGTGAAGGAGATCATCGGGGAAGCCGGGGCGCGCCCACCGGGCACATCCCGTTCACCCCGCGAGCCAAGAAGGTCCTCGAACTGTCCCTGCGCGAGGCGCTGCAGCTCGGGGACAACTACATCGGCACCGAGCACATCCTCCTGGGCCTGGTCCGGGAGGGCGAGGGGGTGGCGGCCCAGGTTCTGGTCCGGCTGGGCGCCGACCTGGTCGCCGTCCGCCAGCAGGTGATCTCCCTCCTGGGGGGCGTGTCCGCATCCGCCTCGGCCGGGATGAGCTCCGAGGACCGTCCGATCGGAGCGACCGGCCGGCGCCTCCACCTCCGGGTGGTGCCCGGCCGCATCACCCTGAGCGTCGACGACCCGGCCCTGGACGAGCTCCCCGAGCTCTCGGTGGTCGTCCGCACGGACCCGGACCTGGCGACGGGCTCGCAGGCGATCGTCGCCGCCGTGCGGGAGGTCGTGCGCCAGCTCGACTCCCGCCTGGCTGAGCTGGAGACGAGTGTCGCCTTCGAGGCGGAGGAACCGCTCGACCCGGGCGACTCCGAGCCGGGCGGGGGCGGGGACGCCGCTAGCTCACCTCGTTGAGCTTGCCGGTGTGGACGTCGTAGACGAAGCCTCGGACGGCGTCGGTGTGGGGGATGAACGGGCTGGCCTTGATGCGGGCGATCGATTGGCGGACGTCCTCCTCCAGGTCGGGGAAGGCCTCCAGGGCGAACGGCGGGCGGATGCCGACGTCGTCCTGGATCTGGCGCTTCACCTCGTCGTCGGTGAAGGTGAGCATGCCGCAATCGGTGTGGTGGATGAGGATGATCTCGGTGGTGCCGAGCAGGCGCTGGGAGATGGTGAGGGAGCGGATGGCGTCGTCGGTGACCACCCCGCCCGCGTTGCGGATGACGTGAGCCTCGCCCTCGTGAAGGCCCAGCAGCCCGTAAGGGTTGAGGCGGGCGTCCATGCAGGCGAGGACGGCGACGTGGCTGCCGGGGGGCATGGGCAGATCGCCCTTGTCGAAGGTGGCGGCGTACTGCTCGCTGTTCTCGAGCAACGTGTCGGTGACGGACATGCGGCGGAAGCCCTCCTGGGGTCGGACGGGTACAGCGTCGACAATTCCTATCAATTCAGTCGGGAATTGGCAAGGTGGTGCCTGACCCGACGCGCCTCATCCCGTCTCAGGTAGACACGGTCCATGGCGCCCGATCCCGACACCGCACCCGCCGGACGTGACGAGATTCTCGTCGACAACGGCACCCGCAAGCTCACCCTCGACGAGCTGGGCCGCAGCCAGCCGGGCATGGGTCGGCTCATGCCCGAGGTCGGGGCCCGCACCTGGAAGGCCTGGTACGCAGCCCAGGCCGGGAACTGGCGCCTGGCCCGCTGGCAGCTGAGCGAGGCGGCCAAGCTCATGGAGCTGGGGGCGTTCGTCCGGCCGAAATACCAGGTCAGCATGGACAAGTTCCTCACCGAGGACTTCGACCCGGTGCGCAAGGCGGTCGAGGACCGGGACTGGGAGGCGTTCGAGCGGCACTACGACCGCATGGTCGTGCGGGCCAACTTCTACCACGACGTCTTCGACAAGGGCTTCATCCAGTGGAAGCTGCCGGACATGCCCCCACCCGACCTCGACCTGACGCCCAGGGAGTGATCAACCCCCGGGTGCGAGCGCCTGGCGTCGGCGGAGGCTGATCGGAACCGCGCTTCGGGGGCGGTCCCGGAATTCGGGCATCCTGGGAGGGCCATGGGCGCCACGCCGGCGGGGTCCGAGCCGACCTCACCCACACACCTCGACCTGCTGAGCGTCGTCCTGCGGGCGGCGGAGGCGGCGTCCGGTGCCGCCACCCTCGACGAGGCGGCGGCCGTCGTGCTGGCCGACCTGTGCCAGGGGGCGGGGTGGCCGGTCGGCCACCTCTACGTCGCCGACGGGCCCGACGCCCTCGTCCCCACCGCCACCTGGTACCTGGCCGACCCCGAGCGCTACCGGGTCCTGCGTCAGGTGGCCCAGGCCATGGCGGTCGTGTCCGGGCCGGCCGGCGGCCTGGCCGGACGGGCCCTGGCCAGCGGGCGGCCCGAGGTGGGCGACGACGTGGGCGAGGCCGCGGCCCAAGCCGGGCTGGGCCGGGCGGTGGCCGTCCCGGTGACGGCCGGCCCCCGGTCTGAGGTCGTCGCCCTCCTGCACCTGCTCGGGGGCGGGGACGACGTCGGCGGCCAGGGGATCGAGCGCCTGGTCGAGGCGGCGGTGGCGGTCGCCGGACAGCTCGGCCGGGTCGTCGACCGGCGGCGGGCGGTGGCGGCCGAGGACGGCCGCCGGCTGCTGGTGGACACGGCCAACGACGCCTTCGTCCGCCTCGACATGGGCGGCGTCATCGCCGAGTGGAACGGCCAGGCCGAGGTCATGTTCGGCTGGACCCGGGCCGAGGTGCTCGGACGGCGGTTGAGCGAGGTCGTGATCCCGGCCCGGTACCGGGCGGCCCACGAGGACGCCTTCCGCCGGGCGCTGGCCGCGACCGACGGGCCGGCCGTCTCCAAGCGGGAGCTGGCCGCGGTGCACCGCTCGGGCGGCGAGTTCCCGGTGGAGGTCACCGTCTGGGGATCCCACGACGACCAGCGGCGGGTCGTCGACGGCTTCGTGCGCGACATCAGCGATCGGCGTCGCCTGGAGGTGCAGCTCGCCCGCGAGGCGCTCCACGACCGCCTCACCGGCCTGCCCAACCGGGTGCTGCTGCGCGACCGGCTGGAGAACGCCCTCGCCCGCACCCTCCGCCACCAGTCGACGATCGCCCTGCTGATCCTCGATATCGACCGCTTCAAGGTCGTCAACGACAGCCTGGGCCACGAGACCGGCGACCGGCTGCTGGTGGCGGTGGCTGAGCGCCTGTCCAGGCTCCTGCGGCCGGGGGACACCCTGGCCCGGATGGGGGGCGACGAGTACGCCCTGCTCTGCGAGGACGTGTCGGGACCGGACGAAGCGTCTGCCCTCGCCGGCCGGGTGCTCGACGCCTTCGAGCCCCACTTTCGCATCACGACGATCGGGCCTGACCTTGGCGGACCTGACCTTGGCGGACCTGACCTCGGCGGACCTGACCTCGGCGGCCCTGACCTCGGCGGCCCTGACCCAGGCGGCCCCGAGGCCGGCGCCCGCGGGGGAATCGGCTCGGACCTGCCGGTTGCGGCGCCCCCGGCGACCACCGACGTCGCCGTCACCGTCAGCGTGGGCGTCGCGGTGGCCACCGGCGACGAGACCGACGCCGACCTCATCATGCGCGACGCCGACGTGGCCATGTACCGGGCCAAGCAACGGGGACGAGGCCGCTTCGAGGTGTTCGACGCGGCCATGCGCACCGATGCCGTCGACCGCCTGTCGGTGGAGAACGACCTCCGCCGGGCCATCCGCCAGGGCCAGTTGCGGCTCTTCTACCAGCCCATCGTCCACATCGACAGCGGTCAGATCGCGGGCTTCGAGGCCCTCGTCCGCTGGCAGCACCCGGTGCGGGGGCTGCTCTCGCCCGCCGACTTCATCCCCCCGCCGGAGGACACCGGCCTCATCGTGCCCCTCGGGCGGTGCGTCCTGAGCGAAGCGTGCCTCCAGGCCGCGGCCTGGCAGCGCCGCCGGGGCGGCCACCGGCCCCTGCGCATCAGCGTCAACGTCTCGGCCAAGCAGCTGGCCTACCCGGGTTGGGCGGCGGAGGTGGCCGCCACCGTGGCCGAGAGCGGCCTCGAGCCCAGCCACCTGGTCTTGGAGATCACCGAGAGCGTCCTCATGGAGGACGCCGAGGGCGCCGCCGTCCCCCTGGAGGAGCTGCGCCGGCTCGGGGTCCGGGTCGCCATCGACGACTTCGGCACCGGGTACTCGTCCCTCGGCTACCTCCGCCGGCTGCCGGTCGACATCCTCAAGATCGACAAGTCGTTCATCGACGGGGTGGCCAAGGGCCCCCACGAGTCGGCGCTGGCCCGGGCCGTCGTCAAGCTGGCCCGCACCCTCGGGCTCGACGCGGTGGCGGAGGGGGTCACCGACCGCCGCCAGCTGGCCGAGCTGCGCCGCCTGCGCTGCCCGTACGGCCAGGGCTACTACTTCTCCCGCCCCCAGCCGCCGGAGGTGATCTCCGAGCTCCTCGAACTCACGTCCCTCCCGGCCGACCCTGTCGCCGGGTAACAGGCCGACGGTCGCTACGGCTTCGTCGGTAGCCTGCGGACCACATGGCAACCAGGCTGGCGATCGTGGGCGGGGGACGGATGGGGGAGGCGCTGGTGGCCGGCCTCCTGCGGGCGGGGTGGGCGGCGGCCGAGGACATGGCGGTGGTCGAGCCGGTGGCCGCCCGGCGGGACCAGCTGGCGGCCCGGTTCCCGGGCCTGGCCGTGTCGGACGCCGCCGTGGCCGCCGAGGGGGCGGTGCTGGCGGTCAAGCCGGCCGACGCCGAGGCCGCCTGCCGGTCCGTGGCCGACGCCGGCGCGGACCGGGTGCTGTCGATCATGGCCGGGGTGCCGACGGCCCGGCTCCAGGCGTGGCTGGGCGACGGGGTCCCCCTCGTGCGGGCCATGCCCAACACGCCGGCCCTGGTGGGGGCAGGGGCGGCCGCCATCGCCCCCGGCCCGGCGGCCGGTGACGCCGACCTCGACTGGGCCGAGGGCATCCTCACCGCGGTGGGCGCCGTCCAGCGGGTGCCCGAGTCGCTCCTCGACGCCGTCACCGGCCTGTCCGGCTCGGGACCGGCCTACGTCTTCCTCGTCGCGGAGGCCCTCATCGAGGCGGGCGTGCTCAACGGCCTGCCCCGGGCCACCGCCAGCGTCCTCGCCATCCAGACGCTGGTGGGGTCGGCCCGGCTCCTGGCCGAGTCGGGCGACAGCCCCGAGGGGCTACGGGCCGCGGTCACGTCGCCCGGGGGCACGACCGCCGCCGGGCTCCGTGTGCTGGAGAACAAAGGCGTGCGCAGCGCCTTCCTGGAGGCGGTGACGGCGGCCACCGAGCGCTCCCGGGAGCTGGGCCGGAGCTGAGCCGGAGAGCCAGCCGGAGGATTCTCGGATCTCCCCATTTTCCTCACCCGCCCCAGGGGAATACATTTCCCACAGGCGAAGAGGGGTGATCCAACTGGCACAGCCAACAGATCGGGCGCCAGGCGCCCGGGCCCGTTTCCTGACGGTGGCCGAGGTAGCGGCCATCATGCCGCGTCTCCACCATGACCGTTTACCGGCTCATCAAGGCCGCCAGCCTGCCCGCGGTGCGGGTCGGCAAGTCGTACCGGGTCCGGGAGGACGACGTCGACCGCTACCTGGCCCGCTCCTACACCGAGGCCGGCTGACGGCCTAGCCGAGCCACGGCCGTACCCTTGTCGAGTGGCCCCGCCTCTCGACACCGTGTGGTTCCTTTCCGACTACGGCCTGGAGGACGAGTTCGTCGGCGTGGTCAAGGGCGTGGTCAAGGCCATCGCCCCCGAGGTGACGGTCGTCGACCTCACCCACCGGATCCCGGCCTACGACGTGCGGGCCGGCTCGCTGGCCCTCGCCCGCAGCATGCAGTACCTGAGCCCGGGGGTGGTGCTGGCCGTGGTCGACCCCGGCGTGGGGTCCGACCGGCGGGCGGTGGCGGTGGAGGTGGGTGGCGACGACGGCACCACTGCCTTCCTCGTCGGCCCCGACAACGGGCTGCTGGCCCCGGCCGTGGCCATGGTGGGCGGCGCCCGGCGGGCGGTATCCCTGACCAACCCCGACTACCAGATCCCGGCCCCCGGCCCCACCTTCGCCGGGCGCGACATCATGGCGCCGGCCGCCGCCCACCTGTGCGCCGGTCTCGAGCTCGACCTGCTGGGCGAGCCCGTCGACCCCCTCTCGCTGCTGCCCGGCATCATCCCCCTCAGCCGGGAGGAGGACGGTCGCACCGTGGGCGAGGTCCTCTGGATCGACCACTTCGGCAACGCCCAGCTCAACGTCGACCCCGACGAGATCGCTGCCATCGACGGCCCCCTGCTGGTGCGCTCCGGCGACCAGGCCCGGGTCGCGGTCCGGGTGGCAAGGTTCTCCGAGCTGAAGCCGGGCCAGGTGGGCGTGATGGTCGACTCCTACGGACTGGTGGCGGTGGTGCTCGACCGCCGGTCGGCGGCCGACGAGCTCCGCCTCCACACCGGCAGCGCCGTCACGCTGGAGCCCGCCCCCGACTGACCTTGCCCGAGCGCCGGCGAGCCGGCCCGACCGCCGGCCGAAGGCCTCGGCGGTCGGAACACCAAGCGGCGCGCCGAAGGCGCTCGACGCCTTTGATTCGGGGGGATCCCGGGGGGCAGAGCCCCCGGGCGCGGTCTACGGTGGCGGGATGCGGCTCGGGACGACTATCGCGCTGGCGTTGGTGCTGCTCGCCATCTTCACCGCCGCCTTCATCCAGTTCATCGTCATCGGGATCTGAGGGTCATCGGGATCCGATCCCGGCGTCAGAACATCGATGCGCAGAGGCGGCTGATCTCCCGCTCCAGCGAGGCCAGTCCCTCCACCTTCCCCACGCACAGCGAGATGCCCGCCGCGGCCGCGTCCTTCTCCAGCTTGTCGTCGATGTAGGCGGTGTAGAGGATCATCACCTGGTCGGGGCGGGCGGCCCGGATTCCCCGGGCGGTGTCGAGCCCGTCCATGCCCGGCATCTTGTAGTCGATCACCACCACGTCGGGATCCGCCTGCTCGACGTTCTCGATGGCCTGGGTGCCGCCCGCGGCGTTGCCCACCACCTCGAAGCCGTCGAGGCTGAGCATCGAAGTGAGCATGCGGCGGACGTGGTCGGTGTCGTCGACGACCATCACCCGGATGGGGCGGGTCACGACCGTCGAGCCTAACCGCTCACCCCGAGTGCCCGATCGATGGCCTGGAGCTGCTCGAGCACGTTGGACAGCCACTCGGACGCCTCCACGACGACGTTGGTGGGCGCCGGGGCGGGGACGGGCGGGGGCGGCGGGGCGGGTGCCGGCTCGGGGGCCACGGTGACGGGCGGAGGCGGCGCCGTCACCGGCACCGGCTTCGGCGGGGGCGGCGGCGGCGGAGGAGGGGGAGGCGGCGGAGGAGGAGGCGCGGCCTGTCCGGGTCCCTGCATGAACACCTGGACCACGTAGACGTTCGCCCCCTTGGTGGCGGTGCCGGCGCCGGCCCGGTTGAACCGGGGGTCGGTCATGTTCCTGAAGTGGCCCGGGCTGGCCACGAGGTTCCGGTGGACGATCTCGATGCTTCCGCCCATGCCCAGGTTCTCGGCCAGGGCCGTCCACCCCTTGACCTGGGACTCGAGCGCCGGGTTGTGCCGGAGCGTCCCGCCCGCGGCCATGTTGACGGCCCACGACTGGGCCACTGCCGAAAGCCCGGCGTCGACCTGGACCGGCGGTACCCCCGCCGACGCCCGGGTGGCGTTGACCAGGGCCAGGACTCGCTGCGCCTCGGCCGTCTGCACGCCGGCCGCGGTGGCCTTCGCCGGTGGGGCGATCAGCCCCCCGACCAGTCCGATGACGACAACTGCCTGCACCACGAACCTGCCCCCCCGGAGTGCCGTGGTCAAAGCTCCTCCTCTGCGTGTCCGGTCGGTGTGGACTTCGCTGTCGGCCGCGCGGCCGGAAACCTTGAGCGTTTCCACCACCGTCTGTGGCGGGCTTCGGTGCGGGGAGTGGTGAACCGCCCGGCAGGGCCACGTGCGACACTTCGGCGCAGGGTGATTGTGAAGCGAAGCACGAGGAGGCCTCGGTCGGTAGACTGGGCGGGTGAGACGTGCTGTCCGGCGAGCAGGGGCGTAACGGCCACTCACCTACAGGGGGTTCTGTGCCGTGCCTGAGGCAACGGAGAACGGCAGGCAGCCGGGGGCGAAGAACGCGTCCCCCGGCAGGGAGGCGGCCCCACCGGCGGCCGAACCGGCCACCGACGGCCCGGCCACCGGAGGGCCACCCTCCGGCGGGCTACCCCCCGGCGGGCCGCCCACCGACGGCGTCGGCAATGGGGGGCCGACCATGGCCCACGCGGCCATACCCGCCCGCCTGCTCCGGTCCAGCCGCCGCATCCCCGAGGCCACCGTGGCTCGCCTGCCCGTCTACCTCCGGTGCCTGCTCGAGGTGGTCGACGCCAAGACGCCCACCATCTCGTCGGAGCGACTGGCGGAGATGGCCGGGGTCAACGCGGCCAAGGTCCGCAAGGACCTCTCCTATCTCGGCTCCTATGGCACACGAGGCGTGGGCTACGACGTCGAGTACCTGTTCCTGCACATCAACCGCGTCCTCGGGCTCACCCAGGACTGGCCCGTCGTCATCGTCGGCGTCGGCAACCTGGGCCACGCCCTGGCCAACTACGGCGGGTTCTCGGCCCGCGGCTTCCGCATCGTCGCCCTGCTCGACGCCGACCGCAACCGGGTGGGCGAGCTGGTGGCCGACGTCCCCGTCCGCCACGTCGACGATCTGGCCGAGGTGGCAGCCGAGCACGACATCGCCATCGGCATCATCGCCACGCCCGCCGGGTCCGCCCAGGACGTGGCCGATCGGCTGGTGGCGGTCGGCGTGAACTCCATCCTCAACTTCGCCCCGGCGGTGATCACGGTCCCCCCGGGCGTCTCCCTGCGCAAGGTCGACCTGTCGATCGAGCTGCAGATCCTGGCCTTCTACCAGCAGCGGCGAACGGGCGGTGCGACGGGCCCGCCCCCGGTAGCCACCTTCGGATGACCAGCCAGGCCGGCCACGACCCCGGCGGGACCGACCGGTATCCGGTGAACCTCGTGCTCGAAGGGCGGCGGTGCCTGGTGGTGGGGGGTGGCGTTGTGGCCCTGCGCAAGGTGGAGGGCCTGCTGGCGTGCGGGGCGGCCGTCACCGTGGTTGCCCCCGACGTCGACGAGCGCCTGGAGGCGCTGTCGGGCGTCACCGTGGAGCGCCGGTCCTACCGGTCGGGTGAGGTGGCCGGCTACCGGCTGGCCATCGCCGCCACCGACTCGCCCGAGGCCAACGCAACCGTGTTCGCCGACGGGGAGGAGGCCGGCGTCTGGGTGAATGGGGCCGACGACCCGGCCAACTGCTCGTTCACCCTCCCCTCGGTGCTGCGCCGGGGACCGCTCATGGTCACCGTGTCCACCGGCGGCCGCAGCCCGGCCCTGTCCCGCTGGCTGCGCCGGCGACTGGAGGCGGAGATCGGCCCCGAGTTCGAGACCCTGCTCGACCTGCTGTCGTCCGAGCGCGAGGTCCTCCGGGCCCAAGGTCGCTCCACCGAGGGCCCAGGTTGGCAGAACGCCCTCGACTCCGACATGCTCGGGCTCATCCGAAACGGTGACATCACCTCCGCGCGCGAACATCTACAGGCATGTCTCTCCTCGTCGTCGGACTGAGCCACCGCACGGTCCCGCTCGAGATCCTCGAGCGCATGACCGTCTCGGCCGAGCACCTGCCCAAGGCCCTGGGCGACCTGGTGAGCCGCGACTTCGTGAGCGAGGCGGTCATCCTCTCGACCTGCCACCGCACCGAGATCTACGTCGACGCCGAGCGCTTCCACGGTGGCGTGCAGGACATCCGCCACTTTCTGACTGGCCTCGCCTTCCTCCCCCCCGAGGACTTCAGCGACCACCTGTTCACCTACCACGAGGAGGCGGCCGCGGCCCATCTGTTCGCGGTGACGTCGGGGCTCGACTCGGTGGTGCTGGGCGAGAGCCAGGTGCTGGGGCAGGTCCGCACCGCGTGGGAGCGGGCGCGTGAGGAGGGGACGGCCGGGTCCCGGCTGTCGGCCCTGTTCCGCCACGCCCTCGAAGTGGGCAAGCGGGTCCGGTCGGAGACCGCCATCGGACGGGGGGTCACGTCGCTGTCGCAGGCGGCGGTGGCCATGGCCACCGATCGCCTGGGCACACTCGAGGGCCGCAAGCTGGTGCTGCTGGGGGCGGGCGAGATGGGCGAGGGCATGGCCGCCGACCTGGCCGCATCCACCGATGCGTCCGACGGTGACGGGCCCGAGGTGGTCGTGGCCAGCCGCACCCGCCACCGGGCGGTGAAGGTGGCGGAGAAGGTGGGCGCCGAGGTGGTCGACATCGCCGAGCTGCCGGCCGCCCTGGCCCGGGCCGACGTGCTGCTCAGCTCCACCGGCTCGCCCACGGTCGTGCTGGGCCGGGCCGAGCTGGCGGCGGTTATGGGCGCCCGGTCGGAGCGGCCCCTGCTCATCGTCGATATGGGCATGCCCCGCGATATCGACCCGTCCGTGCGGTCGCTGGCGGGCGTCACCCTCCTCGACCTGGCCGACCTGCAGGAGTTCGTGGAGGCCGGCCTCGACGAGCGCCGCCAAGAGGTGGGCCGGGTGAAGGCCATCGTCGCCGACGAGGTGGTCCGCTTCCAGGAGGCGGTGGCCGAGCGCCAAGCCGCCCCCTTGGTCTCGGCCCTGCGCGACCGGGCCGAGGTTCTCCGGCGGGCCGAGCTCGACCGCTACCGGAACCGGCTCGAAGGCCTCGACCCCCGCCAGGCGGAGGCGGTGGCCGCCCTCACCCGCAGCCTCCTGGGCAAGGTCCTCCACGAGCCCACGGTGCGGCTCAAGGAATCGGCCGGCTCGGCCCGGGGCGAGCGCCTCGCCGAAGCCACCCGCGAGCTGTTCGACCTCTGATGGACCGGCCCGCCAGGCTGCGGGCGGCCACCCGGGGGAGCACCCTGGCCCGGATCCAGACGTCGACGGTCGGCGACCTGCTGGCTGCGTCGTCCGGCGGGGTGGAGGTGGAGGCGGTGGTGGTCGACACCGTCGGGGACCGCAAGCTCGACGCCCCCATCTGGGCCGTGGGCGGGCAAGGCGTCTTCGTCAAGGAGGTGCAGGCGGCGGTGCTCGACGGTCGGGCCGACATCGCCGTCCACTCAGCCAAGGACCTGCCGTCGACGCCAGCCGAGGGCCTGGTGATCGCCGCCATCCCCGAGCGGGGCGACCCGCGGGACGCGCTGGTGGGAGGAACGTTGGCCGGGTTGCCCACCGGGGCCCGCATCGGCACCGGGTCGGTCCGCCGCCGGGCCCAGCTGGCCTGGCTGCGCCCCGACCTCACCTTCGCCGGCCTGCGGGGGAACATGCAGACCCGACTCGACAAGGCGTCGCAGTTCGACGCCATCGTGGTCGCCGCCGCCGCCCTCCAGCGGTTGGGGCGCAGCGCCGAGCGGTCGGAGGTGCTCGACCCCGAGCTGGTCGTCCCCCAGGTCGGCCAGGGTGCCCTCGCCGTCGAGTGCCGGGCCGACGACCAGGCCACCCGCGACCTGCTCGCCGCCATCGACCACCGCCCGTCCCGGCTGGCGGTGGAGTCCGAGCGGGCCTTCCTCCGGGAGGTCGGGGGTTCGTGTGACCTGCCGGTGGGGGCGTACGCGGTGGTCGCCGACGATGGGACGATCCGGCTGGAGGGGCTGCTCGCCACCGGTGACGGCCGTATCGTCCTGCGCCACCGCGACGAGGGCACCGACCCCGAGGACTTGGGCCGGCGGATCGCCCGCTACCTTCTCGACGACGCGGGAGGCGCCAACCTTCTCGACCTGGCCGGCGCCAACCGTTGAGGCGCGGCCCCTCGCCCCGGTCCCGGCCCGTGGGCGGCCGGAACCGGTGACCGTCTCGCCATGACCGTGTGGCTCGTCGGCGCCGGGCCGGGAGATCCCGGGCTGCTCACCGTCCGGGGCGCCCAGGTGCTGGCCACGGCGGACGTGGTCGTCCACGACCGGCTGGCCGAGGCGTCGCTGCTCGACCTGGCCCCTCCGACCGCGGAGCGGATCGACGTGGGCAAGTCCCCCGGGGGACCCGTCCACCAGGACGAGATCAACGACCTTCTCGTCGCACGGGGCCTCGCCGGCCAGCGGGTGGTGCGGCTCAAGGGCGGCGATCCCTTCGTCTTCGGGCGGGGGGGCGAGGAGGCGGCGGCTCTCCTGGCCGCGGGAGTGCCCTTCGAGGTGGTGCCTGGCGTGTCGGCCGCGGTGGGCGTCCCCGCCTACGCCGGCATCCCCGTCACCCACCGTGGACTCTCCACCTCCTTCACCGTCGTCACCGGCCACAGCCGCCACGCGGTCGACGACGACATCGACTGGGAGTCCCTGGCCCGGGTGGGCGACACCGTGGTCGTGCTCATGGGCGTGGCCCACCGGGCCGAGATCGCCAGCCGCCTGATGAGCGGGGGGGCGCCGCCGTCGACGCCCGTGGCCGCCATCCGGTGGGGCACCCGCCCCGACCAGCGCACCGTCCGCACCACCCTGGGCGAGCTCCACGCCTGCCCCCTCGAGCCGCCCGTCACCATGGTCATCGGACGGGTGGCGGGGCTCGATCTGCCCTGGTTCGAGTCCCGACCCCTGTTCGGCCGGCGGGTGGTCGTCACCCGGGCCCGCCACCAGGCGTCGGGGCTGGTGGAGCGCCTGCGGGCGGTCGGGGCCGAGCCGGTCGAGGTCCCCACCATCGAGATCGTCGACCCCGACGACGGCGGCCAGTCGCTTGCGGGCGGTGGCCGCCCGCGTCCGGGACTACGACTGGGTGTGCTTCACCTCGGTCAATGCCGTCGAGCGCTTCGTCGCCTGCCTCGCGCGACGCCCGGGCCTTGGGCGACGTCCGGGTGGCCGCCGTCGGACCGGGCACCGCCGCCGCCCTGGCCGGGGCCGGCATCGTCGCCGACCTCGTCCCCGAGCGTTCGCTGGCCGAGGGTCTGGTCGACGTGTTCCCCGAGCCGGATGGCACCGGCGACGCTCGGACTCGGCTCCGGTTCGGGCCGGGTCCTGTTGCCCCAGGCCGCCGGCGCCCGCCCGGTGCTGGCCGACGGGCTGGCGGCCAAGGGGTGGACGGTCGAGGTCGCTCCCGCCTACCGCACGGTGCCGGCCACCCCCTCGGCCGAGGTGCTGGCTGCGGCCGGCAAGGCCGACGCCATCGCCTTCACCTCGGCGTCCACCGTCACCGCCTACCTGGCCGCGGCGGGAGCGGCCGCCGTCCCTCCGGTGGTCGCCTGCATCGGCCCCGTCACCGCCGCCGCCGCCGAAGCTGAGGGCGTGGCCGTCACGGTCACCGCGACCGACCACACCCTCGACGGCCTCGTCTCGGCCCTCGTGTCCTTCCTCGGCGGGGAGCCGGCGAAGGCCTAGTCCCGTGCCCGCCGGACGTCTGCCTACTGGCCGACGGGCGTGTCTCCGGCCAGGGATCGAGCTGCCTCCAGGTTGCGCTCCATGCCGGCGACCGTCGGGTTGGCCAGCTCGCCCAGGCGGCCCCGAAGCCCGCCGAAGAGCAGGTCGAGGCCGGTCTCGAACCGGTCGGCCCGCGAGCTGCCCCCGAAGAGGTGACGGCCGGCCACGGCCACGTAGGGCACCTGGTCGGGGGCGAGGGCGCCCAGGAAACCGTCGGTGCCGTTGGTGGAGGGGTCGAAGCCCTCCAGCGGCAGCACCCTGCCGATCTGGTGATGGCCCATGGTGTAGGTGTACAGGGCCAGGAGGGTCCGAGCCGCCTCCTCCTCGGGCAGCCCGACGGTCAGCAGGTGGCCGAGGAGGACGTCGAGGGTCCGTAGGCCGTTGGGGCCGATGCGCACCGAACCGCTGTAGATGCGGGCCATGCCCGGATGGCGCTGGAAGACCTGCCCCACGCTCGTGACGATGGCCCGCACCGCGTCGAGCGGGTCGTCGCCAGCAGGCTCGAGGTCGACCTCACCCAACACGAAGTCGAGCATCCGGTCGAGCAGCTGCTCCTTGTTGACGAAGTGGCCGTAGATGGCCATCGGGGTGACGCCCAGCTCGGTGCCCAGCTGGCGGATGCTGAGTGCCGTCAACCCGTGCTCGTCGACCACCCGCAGGGCGGCCTCGACGATGCGCCGGGGCGACAGTGGCGGCCGGGGAGCGGGCTCGGCGTCCTCGAAACCGATCCACGCAACCGGGCGGCGGGGGCTGCGGATCTGCTCACCGTCGCTGCTCACTGGTATCCCTCCCGGTCGGTTTCGAGGCCGGCGCGTATCACGGCCGGCGGACGGCGCTCAGTAGAAGCAAGAAGCACGCTTTACGACGTACAAATCCACTTGACATCCCGCAGTCCTCCGACGACAGTCTACAACTAGTATACGACGTATAGCGCCTCTTCGGCGTACGTGTCGGGCTTCGGCCGACCGGCGGCGATCACCTAGCTGAGGAGAACCGATGATCCAGAGAATCCTGGTCGGGACGGGAGCGTCCGACGACGCCGGTCCCGCCCTCGAGGCCGCCGCCGAGCTGGCCCGTTCCTACGACGCCGAGCTGGTCGTGCTCCAGGTGGAGGCCATGATCGACGCCCGCCACGTCTTCGACCCCGATGGCGTCCCCGAGCCCCGGAACCACCTGGTGCCGCTCCGGCGCGATTACCCCGGCCTGCGGGTACGCAGCCAGCGGGCGCACGGCAACGCGCTGCGCACCGTGTGCGAGGTGGCGGAGGCCGAGCGGCCCGACCTCATCGTCGTCCAGCACGACCGGCGGAGCCGAATCAGCGGCCTGCTGTCGCGGCGGGCGTCGAGCGCGCTGGCCCAGATGGCGCACTGCCCCGTCCTCCTCGTCGCGTCGTGACCGCCGATCCTCCCGTCCGCCGGGGCCCCGTGCCGAGCAGTCCCGGCCGGCAGCCGGGCGCCCTGGTCGGTTGGATCGAGTCGGTCGCCGCCTTCTACCGGCGCCCGGTGGCCTGGGCCGCCCTGCTGGTGAGCTCGCTGCTGCTCACCTTCGGCGGGGGGGCGGTCATGTTCTGGTTCCACGCCATCCTGCGGGGCGAGCAGGGCCCCGCCATCGGCGACCTGCACCACTGGCTGCTCGACTCGTCCCTCGGCTTCGTCGCCCTCACACCCGTCCTCGGATTGATTCTGCCGCTGGGCGTGCAGATGGTGGGGGTCGCGGGACGGGCCGGGCTGCGGGCGTACGTGGCCACGGTGGCCGTCCTCTTCACCCTCACCACCGGGCCCGGACCATTCCTTCACAATCTGGTGGCCGGCGCGGGCACCCCCCTCGCCCGCCTGGCCACCGACATCTTCGGCCACGACACCGCGGTCGCCGCCCGCAACATGCACGTCCACGACCGCTCGCCCGTCACCGAGGGCGTGCTCCAGATCCTCCTCGGGCTGCCCGTCTACCTGTTCTTCACCTGGCTCGCCCTGGGCGTCGTGCGGGGGGTCGTGCGCCGGGGTCGGCGCGGCGCGGTGGCTCCGGGCCCGGCCGTCCGGCCGAAGGAGCTGGTGGCCGTCACCCCATCGCCGTCCACCCGACAGGAAGGAGGTCGCTCAGCCTGATTGCGAGACGGCGGACGCCAGGCCCTCCGGACGGGCCGGCGTCGCAAGCACTGATTCGACCGAGAACAACGAAAGGAACCCGATGGATTCGATCTTCTACTGGAACGAGGTTGCGCTCGACGCCAACCGCGACAGCCACACCAACCCGGTCAAGGAGCAGGCGGGACCGCCGCTCAGCGCCCGGGCCCTCGCCATCGTGCACCTGGCCATGTACGACGCCTACGCCGGCACGCCGGGCGGCGACCCGCTCCCGCCCTACCTTCCCGGGCTGGGCACGGCCGACCCCGGCGCCTCGGTCGACGCCGCCATCGCGGCTGCGGCCCACGCCACCCTGTCGGCGCTGTTCCCGTCCCAGAAGGCGACCTTCGACGCCCGGCTGGCGGCGGCGCCCGTGACCGGCACACCCGCCGCCCTCGGCGCGGGTGGCGACTTCGGCCGCCAGGTTGCCGACGCCATCCTGCAGCAGCGGGAGGGTGACCCCGGTGCGGGCAACGCCGGCTACGACCCGCCCGACGGCAGGGGTGGGCACCGGGCCGACCCGGACAATCCCGCACAGGGCTACCACGCCCCCTTCTACGGGGCGACCGCCCGCTGCTTCGCGGTGACGGAGCGCTTCGCCCTCGACGTCCCGCCGAAGCCCGGTGAGCCGGAGTACACCGCCGCCCTCCGCGAGGTGCGGGGCAAGGGCATCGCCCCCGAGCTGGCCGGGACGCTGCCCACCGGTTTCGCCAGGCGCACGCCGCTCGAGACCCTGCAGGGCATCTGGTGGGGCTACGACGGGGCCGACAAGCTGGGCACGCCGCCCCGGCTCTACAACCAGATCATCCGCCGGGTGGCGGAGCACAAGGCCAACACCCTCGCCCAGAACGCCCAGCTCTTCGCCATGGTCAACGTCGCCATGGCCGACGCCGGCATCCTGGCCTGGGAGCAGAAGTACGCCTACGAGCTGTGGCGCCCGGTGTTGGCCCTGCGGGAGCACGACCGCTCCATGGGACCGGAGGCTGTCGCCGGCCCGACGTTCTCCACCAACTGCGACCCGGGCTGGCTGCCCCTGGGCGCGCCGGCGACGAACTCCACCAGGAAGAACTTCACCCCCCCGTTCCCGGCCTACCCCTCGGGCCACGCCACGTTCGGGGCGGCCGCGTTCGGCGTCGCCCGCCTCTTCTACGGCGTCACGACCCCCGGGCCCGACGACCTCCTCGACGACATCTCCTTCGTGTCCGAGGAGTTCGACGGGATCAGCACCGACAACGGGGGGACGGTTCGTCCCCGGCACGACCGGCTGTTCCCGGGCGGGCTGTGGCAGATGATCACGGAGAACTCGTTGAGCCGGGTGTACCTCGGGGTGCACTGGTCGTTCGACGGATTCGTCCGGGGCACGAACGGCGACGTCGACCTCACCGAGAACGTCGGCGGCGTCCCCCTCGGTCTCAACATCGCCGGGGACATCTTCGCCAACGGGCTCCACCCGTCACAGGTGTGATCCGTAGCGAGCGGTGGGCCGTCCGAGCGAGGGACGGTCGGCCCACCGCTATCGACCGCGCCCCGCCAGGCCGGGGCGGAACACGACCGGGGAGGCATTTGTGATGGAGCTGGAGATGGAGATGGCGATGGCGACCGTCGGCACCCTGCGGTCCCACCCGACCGAGGCGATGGTGCGGGATGCCGGGGCGCCGGTGGACGCCCTGCGCTCGCCGGAGCCGGTGTCCGAGGGTCCACCGGAGGGCGACGGGTTGCCGGACGGCGGCGGGCAGCGATGGCGGGACGTGCCGCCGGCTCGGCAGTGGCACACCAACCGGGCCGGGCGGGCCATGGCCATGAGCTTCCTGACTCCGCTTTCGGCAGGTGGCCGGATGCGGTTGTGGCTGCGGCTGACGCTCTACCGCTACGGCTTCGGGATCTTCGGGCGGACCGTGTACTCGCTCTCGTTCCTCCACTACGCCCACTGGTCGGTCGTGCGCCGCCTGCCCGGGCGGCCCGGGCGGCACCGATCCGGATACCTGCTGTTCGAGAGCAACTACAACGGCCCGTGGCACAACTACATCGAGACCTTCTCCGCGGTGGTGGGCGGCGGGATCGGCAAGATCATGCGCACGTCGTCCGGCTTCCCGGGCGTCAAGCCGGTGGACGACTTCAAGGACTACCTGGAGGGCCACGAGTACGTGGTGGGCCACTACTACTCCGCCTACGAGCGGTTTCCCGAGGCCTCGGCGTCCGTCGTCACGGCCGCCCTCGACCTCGAGGTCCGGCTCGAGCGGTTCGCCCACCGGGCCCGCCGGATGGGGGCGGCCGAGTTCGGCGCCGCCCTCGACGCCTTTCTGGCCGGCGCCCAGCGCTCGCTCGGCGGGGGGTCGCCGAAGCGCGTCCCCCGGCGGCTGCTGGCCGGGCGGGCCCGCAGCGTCACCGTCCTGGCTCCGATCCGGGCCGGCCACGCCCCCCACCTGGCGGATGTCCTGGCCCGGTTCGAGGCCGACGGCACCAGCCCGCTGGCTGCCGTCGAGGAGGTCCACCTGGCCCGGTGGGCGATCCTGGAATGGGCCCAGGAGGGCGCCCGCCCCGGGGCCGTCCGGCCCCTCGACCCGCCGTGCCTGCTGTTCACGGCCGACGTGCAGGGCGGCCGTCGGGCGTTCCTCCGCCGCCTCGTGTCGGCCATGGTCGACGCGACCGACGACGTCTGGGGGCATTGCGACGGGTGGCCCGGTGTGGACGACCCAAAGGCCGCGGCGCGCTACCTGTCCCGCCGGCGGGTTCGCACCCACCTGTTCTTCGCCGCCTACGGCCGGTACGGGACGGCCGACGTCGTCCGGGCGCTCGGGGGCCGGCGCCGCCTCCTCGCCTTCGTGCAGGACTTCCAGGGCCGGCCCGACGCCGACCGGCTCGAAGGGTTCCAGCAGCTCGTCGCCTCTGCCAGCCCCTCGTGAAGGAGCGCCCGACCATGGTCCACGCCGCCGATCTCCAAGGCAACGTCCTGCGGGGCTACAGCCACTCCCACGCCTGCTTCCTGTTCGTGGCCCTGCCCCCGGCCGCAGCCGGCCGCCGGTTCCTCGCCGGCCTGCTCCCCGAGGTCACGACCAGCGCCCGGTGGGACCCCGGTTCCCGCCCCCCGTCGACCCTCAACGTGGCGCTCACCGCCGCCGGCCTGGTGGCGCTCGGCGTCCCCGTGGACGTGGTCGCCGGCTTCCCCGAGGACTTCCGCCAGGGCATGGCGGCGAGGGGCTCATCCCTGCGCGACGCGGCGGCCGACCTCAGCCCGAACTGGGAGCCGGCATGGCAGCGGTCGGCCGAGATGCACGCGCTGCTCTCGGTCTACGCCGACGACGAAGACGAGCTGGCGGCCCGTCGCCGTGACCTGCTGGACCGCCTTCGGTCCGCCGGCGGGTGGACGGTGGCGGAGGAGAGCGGTTGCCGCCTGACCGACGACCGGGGCCGCAGCATCGAGCACTTCGGCTTCGTCGACGGCCTGTCCCAGCCCCACCTGGAGGCGGCCGCCCAGCTCGAATCGGGCATCCTCGACCCCGACCGCCCGGTGCTGGCCGACGGAGAGGTGCTGCTGGGACGCATCGACGGCGAGGGCTTCGAGGCAACCTACCCGGGGCCGGCGGCATTCGGGCGGGACGGCACGTTCCTGGTGTTCCGCAAGTTGGCCCAGGACGTGGCCGCCTTCCGTCGCCTGTGCGCCGACCAGGGCACGGCCTACCCCGGTGGGCCCGACGAGTTCGCGGCCAAGCTCATGGGACGGCGGCCCAACGGCCGCCACCTGGGCCCGTCGGCGGACACGGCAGCTGAGCCGACCTTCGACGACGACCGCGAGGGCGGCGTGTGCCCGATCGGATCCCACATCCGCCGGGCCAACCCCCGTCGGTCCTCGGGACCGGAGCGGCAGGCCTTCTTCGACCGCCACCGGATGCTCCGCCGGGGGATGACCTACGGCCCACCGGCGGGGGACGAGCCCGACCGCTCCGACCGGGGACTGCTCTTCGTGTGCCTGTGCGCCAGCATCGGCCGGCAGTTCGAGTTCGTGCAGGCGGAGTGGCTCAACGATGGCAACGCCCTGGGCATCGGCGACGAGAAGGACCCCATCACCGCCAGCCGAGCCGCCGACGACGCCGGGCGCATGACCATCCAGGGCTCCGACGGGCGGCCACCGTGGATCGCCGCACCCGTGCCCCGGCTGGTGACCGTCCGGGGCGGCGCCTACCTGTTCCTGCCGAGCGTGACCGCTCTCCGCTGGTTGACATCGGCGGGATGGTCGGGCGCCGACCTGGTCGTGGTCTACGCCGGCTCGGCCTGAGACCCACGCGGCCGGCCACGGGCCGCGGGCCGCCCGCACGCTCACCTGGCGGTACCCCGTAGCATCGGGGCATGAGCTTTCCCGCCCGGCGGCTGCGGCGGCTGCGGCGCACGCCCGCCCTGCGCCGGCTGGTGGCGGAGACCCGCCTGTCGCCCGACGACCTGGTCGCGCCGCTCTTCGTCCGGGACGGCATCGAGGAGCCCGTTCCCATCCCGTCGATGCCGGGCGTCGTCCAGCACACCCGGGAGTCGCTGCGCAAGGAGGTGCGGGCCCTGGCCGACCTGGGCATCCCGGGCGTGATCGTCTTCGGCGTCCCTCGCGCGAGGCCAAGGACGACGAGGGCTCCCAGGCGTGGGCCGCCGACGGCATCGCCCAGGTCGCCCTCCGCGACATCCGTGACGAGGTGGGCGACCAACTGGTCGTGATGGCCGACCTGTGCCTCGACGAGTACACCGACCCACGGCCACTGCGGGCTGCTCACGCCCGCGGGCGAGGTCGACAACGACGCCACCCTCGAGCGCTACGGCCGAGTGGCGGTGGCCCAGGCCGACGCCGGGGCCGACGTGGTGGCCCCCTCGGGGATGATGGACGGCCAGGTCGCCGCCATCCGGCCGGCCCTCGACCGCGCCGGCCACCACCAGACCGCCATCCTCGCCTACGCGGCCAAGTACGCCTCCGCCTACTACGGGCCCTTCCGCGACGCGGTCGACGTCCGCATCGCCGGCGGCGGCGACCGCGCCGCCTACCAGCAGGACTTCCGCAACGCCCGGGAGGCCATGGCCGAGGTCGCCCTCGACATCGACGAGGGGGCCGACATGGTGATGGTGAAGCCGGCCGTCCCCTACCTCGACGTCATCGCCGCCGTCCGGCAGCGGTTCGACGTCCCCGTCGCCGCCTACCACGTGTCGGGCGAGTACTCCATGGTCAAGGCCGCAGCCGAGCGGGGATGGGTCGACGGCACCGCCGTCGCGATCGAGCAGCTCACGGCGGTCAAGCGGGCCGGCGCCGACGTCATCCTCACCTACTTCGCCCGTCCGAGCTGGCCCAGGCCCTTTGACGCACGAACGAGGAGCTGTTCCGGCGGGCGTGCGATGTCATCCCCGGGGGCGTCGACTCGCCCGTCCGGGCCTTCGGCAAGGTCGGCGGCACCCCCTACTTCGTGGCCCGGGCCGAGGGCGCCTACGTCTGGGACGCCGAGGGGCGCAGGTACACCGACTACGTCCAGTCGTGGGGGGCGTCGATCCTCGGCCACGCCCATCCAAAGGTGGTGGAGGCGGTGCAGCGGGCCGCCGCCCGGGGCACGTCCTACGGCGCCCCCACCGAGGGGGAGGTGCTCCTGGCCGAGGCCATCCGCAACCGGGTGCCCTCGTGCCGGAAGGTCCGCCTCGTCTCCAGCGGCACCGAGGCGTGCATGTCGGCGGTGCGGGTGGCCCGGGGCTTCACCGGCCGAGACCGGATCGTGGTCTTCGACGGTTGCTACCACGGCCACGCCGACCACCTCCTCGCCGCCGGTGGCAGCGGCCTGGCCACGCTCGGCCTACCGGCGCTCGGCGGGCGTGCCTCGGGCCGCGGTCGCCGACACCATCGTCGTGCCCTACAACGTGGTGCCCGAGATCGGTGACGACGTGGCCGCGGTGATGGTCGAGCCGGTGGCGGCCAACATGGGCCTCGTCCCCCCCGTCCCCGGCTTCCTCGAGGGACTCCGGCAGGCGTGCGACAGGGCCGGCGCCCTCCTGATCTTCGACGAGGTCATCACCGGCTTCCGCCTCGGCCCCGGCGGCGCCCAGGCCCACTTCGGCGTCACGCCCGACCTCTCCACCTTCGGCAAGGTCATCGGTGGGGGACTGCCCCTCGCCGCCTTCGGGGGCCGCGACGACGTCATGTCCGTGCTCGCGCCCGAGGGGCCCGTCTACCAGGCGGGGACGCTGTCGGGGAACCCCCTCGCCACCGCCGCCGGCCTCGCCGTCCTCGACCTCCTCGACGACGCCGCCTACGTGCAGCTGGCGGGACGGGCGGCCGAGCTGGCCGCCGGCCTCACCGCAGTGATCACCGAGGCCGGCCTGCCGGTCCAGATCCCGGTCGTCGGCCCCCTCATGGGCCTCTTCTTCATCGACGAGCAGCCCCGCGACTACGCCCAGGCCAAGACCGCCGACGGCGCCCGCTACGCCCGCTTCTTCCACCACCTGCTCGACCGGGGCGTGGCCCTGGCCCCCAGCCCCTTCGAGGCCCTCTTCCCCAGCCTGGCCCACACCAAGGAGGAGCTGGAGCGCACCGTCGACCTGGCCGCCGCCGCCGCCAAGGCCACCGCCGAGACCCAGTAGGCGTCGACGAGCCTCAGGCCCAGCCCAGCTCGTCCAACCGGTCGTCGTCGATGCCGAAGTGGTGGGCCACCTCGTGGATCACGGTTGTGCGCACCGCCTCCACCACCTCGTCCTCGGTGTCGCACATCTCGCAGATCGGGCGCCGGTAGATGGTGATGCGGTCGGGAACCGCCATCCCGCCGTAGGCCTCCCGCTCCGTCAACGGCACGCCCTCGTAGAGCCCCAGCAGGTGGTCGCCCCTCGAACGCTCCTCCACCGCCACCCAGACGTTGTCCATCTGCCGTCCGAGGGCCTCGGGGATGAGGTCCAGGGCGTCCGCCACCAGCTCCTCGAACCGGGCGCGGGGGACGTCTATCAGCGCGAAGGGGCCAGGCGGGCGATCGCCGCCACCGCCTTGTAGGCGGCCTCGGCCGGGCCCCGCTCGTCCTCCCGGAGCAGGTTGGCCATGATGCGCAGCACCCACTCCATGAGGGTCCGCGACCGCATCCCGGTGCCCACCAGCATGCGCATGAGGTGAGGATGGCCGATGATCTTCACGAACGCCCGCGCTACCCGGTAGTAGAGGTCGTACTCGGCCCGCAGCCGGTCCTCGTAGGTGCGCAACTCGGCCGCCCGGCCCGTGTCCAGCGCCTGGTGGACAGCGTCGGCCGCGTACCGCCCGGTCTCGTAGGCGTAGGCGATGCCCTCGCCGTTGAACGGGTTGATGGCGCCGGCGGCGTCGCCGGTCGTGAGCCACGTCGGCCCGAACGACGGCCCGACGGAGAGCCCCATGGGGAGCTTGCCCCCCGTGGGCGGGCCGAGCGACGTCTCAGGCGAGATGCCCCACGACTCGGGGGCGTAGTCGACGAAGGCGTCCATCAGCTTGGAGGTGTTGACCTCCTTCCACTGCTTGAACGTCGACAGCAGGCCCACCCCCACGTTCACCCGGCCGTCGCCCAGGGGGAAGATCCACCCGTAGCCGGGCAGGACGTTGCCCTTGGCGTCGCGCACGTCGAGGTGGGACTCGATCCACGGCTCGTTGGACCGGGGCGACGTGAAATAGCCCCGGATGGCCATGCCGAGGGGGTAGGCCCGGTCGCGGGAGCAGCCCAGGGCCCGCCCGAAGCGGGAGTTGGCCCCGTCGGCGACGACCGTGTACGTGGCCCGGATCGTGGTGGTGGCTCCGGTGTCCTTGTCCTTGACGACCGCGCCCCGGGGGATGCCCCCGTCGAGGTTGGGCTCGATGGCCTCCATGCCCTGGAGGACGAGCGCCCCCGCCTTCTCCGCCCGCTCGGCCACCATCCGGTCGAGGTCGTGGCGGGTGATGACGTAGCCGTGCCGGGGGAAGCCGGGGCGCTCCGGCCACTGCAGCTCGATGGTCTTGCCGAAGGCGATCGAACGCAGGCCCTCGAAGCGGTGGGCCCCGACGGCCAGGCCGTCAGCCAGGCCCATGTCGTCGAGCTGCTTGACCGCCCGGGGGGTCAGCCCGTCGCCGCAGGTCTTGACCCGGGGGAAGTGCTTCTTCTCGACCACCACCACGTCGTGGCCGGCTTCGGCCAGCCAGTAGGCGCAGGCCGCCCCCGACGGACCGCCACCGACCACCAGGACATCGTGGTCGGCCATGGCCCGGACTTTAGAGCCCTTCGCGTTCGTACAGCACGACGGCCGTGAGCTCCTCCTCGGTGAGCTGGCCGGCGAACGAGGGCATCCCGCCCGACGCCGCCGTGCGTTGTCCGCCCTCCCGTGCCGCGTCGCCGTAGGGCTGGCCCTTGAGCTTCGACGACCCCTCGGACACGAACTTCACGTGGTCGGCCTCGTTGGGGAACGTCTTGACGACCTCCCCTCCCGCCAAAGCCGGGCCCACGCCTCCCTGGCCCTGGGCGCCGTGGCAGTTCACGCAGCCCGCCCGCTGGAAGATCTCCTGCCCGGAGGCGGGCCCCGCGGCCGATGTCGATTCGCCGAACGCACCCAGGTAGACGATGCCCCACAGCGGGAGGATCAGGATGACGGGCATCATCCACACCGGGATGCCGCTGCGAGGGCCGGCCGGGGCGACGTAGGTGGGGAGCGTCTCGGTGGGGGCCGACGGGGCGGCCGGCGCCGGTGCCGCGGCCGGGGCGTCGGCGGGTGCGGCGGCGGACTCGGAGGTTGCCGGGGCGGCGTCGCCCGAGCTCCCGCCAGCCGGCGCGGGGGCCGTGCCGCCGCCACCCAGGCCCAGCGCGGCCCGCCGCTCGCGAGAGCGTTCGAGCAGGTACTCCGGGACCTCGGTCATGACGCCCGAATGTAAACCGCCTCAGCAACCGCGAGCCAAGCCGACGCTCGGGGGGCTCCGCCGCCGCCAGCCGCGAGCGCGGCCCTTGACTTTCGGGGGGACTCGGGGGGCGGAGGCCCCCGAGCGCGCCCCCGAGCGCGATGTGTCTCTCGGCTAGGGGCCGTGGTAGAACCGCTACCAGCCATCGGACGATTCCAAGGCTGTCACCCAGTACAATGTGATTGCGTTCACGAGGGGAGGTACCGGTGGTCGCGCTAGTGGTTTCCACGCTGATGTTGATCGCCGGGATCAAGCTCGTCTTCGCCGTCGGCAAGCGCCGGCCGCCCGGTACGCCGATCACGTGGGGCGAGGCGTTCCTCGGGGGCACGTTCATCTTCGGCCTGCTGCTCCTGGCCTACGGCGTCGTCCCCCATCAGTGGCTCACGTTCGCCGACAACCAGCTCCTCTGGCGGCCCGACAAGCTCATGCTGGGCATCTCCGGCGACGGCATCAAGCTGGGCAACGCCGCATCCGACCTCGGCGGGACGGGCCGGGTCATCGTGAACGCGCAAGCGGTCCGCGACATCATCGCGGCCCTCATCTACATCGTCGGCCTCGGCGTCCAGATCTACCTGTGGTCGGTCTGGCAGAAGCGAGGACGCAAGGCGCCGGAGGTCGAGCTGAGCTCACGGTTCGGCCGCCCGGTCATGAGGAAGGCCTGAGTGGGGCCTGAGATGGGAAAGAGCTGAGATGGGAAAAAACGACGCCAACCCGCCCATGCCGACGTTCAGCGGCGACTACGTCCTGCAGGAGATCCCCAGCGACGAGCTGTCGAAGTCGGTCAAGCCCAAGCAGTTCCTGCACATCGACCAATCCGAATGCATCATGTGCGAGGGCTGCGTCGACATCTGCCCGTGGAAGTGCATCCACATGCTGTCGACCGACAGCATCTCCGAGGCCCTCAACACCACCGGGCCGGGTGAGGACCCCGACGACCACGTGGTCTTCATCGTCGACGAGGACGTCTGCACCCGCTGCGGCCTGTGCGTCGACCGCTGCCCCACCGGCGTGATCATCATGGGCAAGGCCGGCGTGGCCGCCCGTGACGGCGACGCCCACCAGCGTGACGGCAAGCACGGCTACGCCTACGGCATGCGGTTCTAGGACGACGTAGGTGGCGAAGCGACTCACTCGCAACGGGAACGGCGACGGCGAGGGCAACGGGCACCGTCCGTCCCTGCCCGAGAAGCTGGCCGAGGTCGGCGAGAAGGTGCGGGGCTCACAGGCGTGGGCGTCGATCTTCCGACCGGGCTCGATCTTCCGCAAGGGCTACACCGACAGCCCCCGGAACCGGTCCTACGTCGTCATGAACAGCCTCATCTACCACCTGCACCCGGTGAAGGTGAAGCGCCACGCGGTGAAGGTGAGCTACACGCTGTGCCTGGGCGGGATGTCGTTCTTCCTCTTCCTGATCCTCACCGTCACCGGCATCTTCCTGATGTTCTTCTACCGGCCGACGGAGGTGCAGGCGTGGGCCGACATCCGAACGCTCGAGACCTCGGTCACGTTCGGGCTGCTGGTGCGGAACATGCATCGATGGGGTGCCCACCTCATGGTGATCACCGTGTTCCTGCACATGGCCCGCGTCTTCTACCACGGGGCCTACAAGCCACCGCGGGAGTTCAACTGGGTGATCGGGGTGATCCTGCTCACCCTCACCCTGCTCCTGTCGTTCACCGGCTACCTGCTGCCCTGGGACCAGTTGGCCCTGTGGGCGGTCACGGTGGGCACGAACATGATCGGCTATACGCCCGTGTTCGGGAATCAGGTGCGCTTCGTGCTGCTCGGCGGAGTTGAGATCTCTACCGAGACCCTGCTCCGATGGTACGTACTCCATGTGCTCATGTTCCCGTTCATCATCGTCATCTTCATGGCCATCCACTTCTGGCGGGTCCGCAAGGACGGCGGCATCTCGGGGCCCCTGTAGGCCCGCCGAGGAGGTCTTGAGCACATGAGCGACGTTCCCGAACACCTTCTCCGCCGATCGCAGGAGCGCCGCGAGGCGCTTGGCACCGGCGGCGCCCCCCCGGCTGCCGCCCCCGGTGCCGGCGACGCGGGCCGCGTCCGCCCCCGCCGACGACGGCGAGAAGATCCCCGCCCACCTGCTGCAGCGGTCCCAGCCGGCCGGCGGCCAGGCCGCCACCCAGACGCAGTCCGCTCCCTCGGGGGCGGCCGCGGCCACCGCGGTGGCCACCGCGCCCGCCCCCGTGGCCAAGGGTCCCGAGGGCCACACCCAGCGCCTGCTCACGGTGGTCAAGGCGGGGTCGATCCAGGACGTCAAGGCCACCCCCACCGACAAGGTGCACGTGTGGCCCCACCTGCTGGTCGGCGAGTTCGTGGCCTCCCTGGCCATGACCGCGTTCCTCCTGGTCTTCTCCGCGGTCGTCAACGCGCCGTTCCTCGCCGCGGCCAACTTCAACTTCACGCCCAACCCGTCCAAGGCCCCGTGGTACTTCCTGGGCCTCCAGGAGCTGCTCACCATGTTCCACCCCATGGTGGCGGGCGTCACCATCCCCGGCATGGGCATCTTCGGCCTCATGGTCGTGCCCTACACCGACCGCAACCCCAGCAACCACCCCGAGGACCGCAAGCTCGCCATCGCCATCATGACCCTGTTCCTCATGTTCTGGGCGGTGCTGGTGATCATCGGCTGCTTCTTCCGGGGGCCCGGGTTCAACTTCACGTTCCCGTGGCGCGACGGCGTCTTCTTCGACCTGTAGGAGCTCACGTTGGACAACGCCACCACCCTTCTCGTCGTCCTGGCCGCGCTGGCCGTGATGATGGCGATGTTCCTGTTCGCCACCGCCCGCCGGCGGGACACCTCCCGCGCCCTGAAGGGCACCACCCCTGACACCACCCTCACCGACGACGCGACCCCCGAGAGCGACCGCCTCCCGGTGCCGGTCGGTGCTGCGCCCGCCCGTACCGGTCGGGAGCTGGAGCGGGCCGTGGCCCTCGAGCGCTCGGGCGGCACCAAGCCGGACGTGCACCTTCCGCCCCCGCCGCCCGCCCTCCCCCCCGACGAGGAGAGCCTGGGCGTCACCCGGCGCCAGGTCCTCAACCGGGGGATCGTCACCAGCATGGTCCTGGCCCTCTCCGGGTTCGGCGCGGCGTGCATCGCCATGCTGTGGCCCACCCTCTCGGGCGGGTTCGGCGCCAAGATCCGGGCCGGCAAGGTCGAAGAGGTGATCGAGGCCATCAGCAGCAAGAAGGAGCCCTTCTACGTGGGCGCCGGCCGCTTCTACATCAACCAGTACCCCAAGGAGGCCGTCGGCCCGGCCAAAGGCATCCCCGCCTACGCCGCGGTCGTGGAGGGATACGACCAGGGCTTCGTCGCCCTCTACCAGAAGTGCCCCCACCTGGGCTGCCGGGTTCCGTGGTGCAAGACGTCACAGTGGTACGAGTGCCCGTGCCACGGGTCGCAGTACAACCGGGTGGGGGAGAAGAAGGGCGGTCCGGCTCCGAGAGGGATGGACCGCTTCGTGCTCACCGTCGAGGGCGGCTCCGTCGTCGTCGACACCAAGATCGTCATCCCCGGACCGCCGATCGGCACCAACACCACCGGCCAGGAGTCCGAGGGACCGCACTGCATCGGGGCGGTCGGCGGGCATTGATCCTCGCCGCCTCACAACGAAGCATCGGGCTGGGCGTCGTCCTAGCCCTCACCGCGGGCTGGATCGTCTACCTCCTCAGCTCGTCGAGGCGCACCTACGACCCCGGTGGCGAGCTGGTCCACGCGCCCAACCGCAAGGCCTACTTCGACGACGACGGCCTGGAGAGCGCACGGCTCACCAAGTACCTGTGGTGGGCGTTCGCCATGCTCACCATCTCCGCCGTCGGCCTGCCCCTCTACTGGCTGCGGGAGCCCTTCCGCCAGGAGGGCGCCGGCTTCGACCGGGGCACCGAGTACTTCGACAACAAGGCCGTCCAGCGGGGCGAGGAGCTCTTCCAGGCGTCGCCCGGCAACCCGCCGACGCCCCGTGAGCCCCACTTCGGCTGCGAGGTCTGCCACGGCGTGGAGGGCGTGGGCGGGGTGGCGCCCTACACCCTCAGCGACCCGGTGAACCCCGACGCCCTGCCCAAGCAGGTGCAGTGGGTGGCGCCCGCCCTCGACACCGTCATGCTCCGCTACCGCCGGGACGAGGTGCGCAACATCCTCGTCTACGGCCGCCCGGGAACCCCGATGCCCCCGTGGGGCGTCGAGGGCGGCGGGCCCATGAACGACCAGCAGATCGACGACCTCATCGCCTACCTGGAGCACATCGCCCTCGATCCGGCCGAGGTCAAGGAAGCCAACCTGGCCCAGTACGGCACCGACGGCACCAAGATCTTCGAGGGCTTCTGCGCCCGCTGCCACACCGAAGGCTCCTCCTACGGCGAGTCCGGGCCGGCCGGCGGTGGCGCCTTCGGCCCCTCGCTCACCGGCCAGGCCACCACCCGCCAGTTCCCCGCCATCGACAAGCACATCGACTGGGTGGCCAAGACCGTGGAGTACGGACAGCTTTACGGTGTCCGCGGCGTCAGCGAGGGAGTCATGCCGTTCTTCGAGAACACGCTCACCGCGGAGCAGATCCAAGCCGTCGTCGACTACGAGCGGACACTCTGATGGACATCCTCCAGGCGGCGCTGACATGGGAACCGAACATCAAGGGTGGGCTCTACGTCCTGCTGGCGGTGCTCATCCTGCCCGGGTCGGTGTACCTCATCCTGGCCACCAACACCGGCGCCCGGCTCGGGTTCCAGCTGGCGGCCTGCGGGCTGTCCGGTTTCATGGTCATCATCGGCATGGTGTGGTGGGCCTACGGGATCGGTCCCCAGGGGCCGTCACCGGTGTGGGTGCCGGTGACGGTCGTCACCGGTGACCCGACCCAGTCGCGGCAGGGCCAGCTGGCCGACTACCCGGACGGCTGGGACAAGCTCGAGGTGACCGATCCCGAGGTGGCCGACGCCCAGCCCGTCGTCGACGGCGACCTCACCCGGGAAGAAGGCGGCCTGTTCCAGTCGGCGACCGACTACATCGTGGTGGGGGCGGCGGCCAAGGGCGGCGAGACCTACGCCCCCTTCGGCCTGCCCACCTTCCGGCCCATCGACATCCTCCACAAGCCCCACTACCTGCTGGTGCAGGTCCAGCCGGTGGTGAAGCAGGAGGCGACGCCGGGGGCGGCCCCCCCGATCCCCCGGGCCGATCCGGCGGCGCCGGTGTACAGCGCCCTCCTCATCCGGGACCTCGGCCACAAGCGGCTCAATCCGGCCGTGGCCACGATCTCGTCGGCCCTGATCTTCGGCCTGCTCGTCTACCAGCTCCACACCCGGGACAAGGAGGCGATGGCCAAGCGCGGCTAGGGTACGCCTGTCTCTGTCGGCTCCAAACGAGGCGATATCCCCATGGCCCAGTACCTTCCGCTTTTGGTCATGCTGATCCTGGCTGCGCTGTTCGCCGGGTTGTCCTTCTTCGCCTCCAGGCTGATGGCGCCCCAGCGCCCCACAACCGCCAAAGCCGCCCCCTACGAGTGCGGCATCGTGCCTGACCGGGAGCCGGCCGAGCGTTTCCCGGTGCGCTTCTACCTGGTGGCGATGATCTTCATCATCTTCGATATCGAGATCATCTTCCTGTTCCCGTGGGCCGTGATCTACCGCGACCTGGGCGCCTTCGGGCTGTGGGAGATGCTCATCTTCGCCCTGGCCGTGTTCGTGTCGTTCGTGTACCTGATCGGCCACGGCGCCCTCAACTGGGGTCCGATCGCCCGCCGGGTGCAGTTGCCCGACCGCACCGCGTCGTCGACCGTCCGCCGGGTCGGCGTCGAGAACCGCCGGCCCCCGGAAGCGGCCTGATGGGAGCTGCCTGATGGAAGTTGATCGGATGGGCCCAAGACCATGGGCATAGAGCAGCTCAACCACAACTTCCTCACCGGCAAGCTGGAGGACGTGGTCAAGTGGGCCCGGCGCAACAGCGTGTGGCCGGCCACCTTCGGCCTGGCCTGCTGCGCCATCGAGATGATGGCCGCTGGCACCGCCCACTTCGACCTGGCCCGCTTCGGGATGGAGGTCTTCCGGGCCTCGCCCCGCCAGGCCGACCTCATGATCGTCGCCGGGCGGGTGTCGCAGAAGATGGCCCCCGTGCTGCGCCAGGTCTACGACCAGATGGCCGAGCCCAAGTGGGTAATCTCCATGGGCGTCTGCGCCTCCTCGGGCGGAATGTTCAACAACTACGCCATCGTCCAGGGAGTCGACCAGATCGTCCCCGTCGACGTGTACACCCCCGGGTGCCCCCCCGGCCCGGAGACGCTCATGCACGGCATCCTGACCCTGCACGAGCTGATCCGCACCGGCGAGATCACCCGCCGCCGCACGGAGACGGGCGCCGGCGCCGGTCTCACGGTCGACCGGCCGGTGGCCGTGGGCACGCCCCACTAGATGGCGCCCGACGCCCCCGCCCCTGCTTCCGCCGCCAACGAGGCCGAGGCTGAACCCGAGGTCGAGCCCGAACCTGCCCCCCCGCCCACGCTCCACGGCGTGCCACTGTCGGAGTCGCGCGGCCAGACCGTCGTGCACCCGGACCGGGAGGAATACTTCGACCTCGTCCGCACCCTCAAGGACGAGGGCTTCGTGATGTGCGTCGACCTGTGCGGGGTCGACTACCTGCTCAAGCCCGGCCGTCCGCTCCCCGAAGGGGTCGTGGCGGAGCGCTTCGAGGTGGCCGTCAGCCTGCTGAACCTGGCCGAGCGCCGGCGCGTCCGGGTGCGGGTGCAGCTCCCGGAGGCCGACCCCCGCCTGCCGTCGCTCTACCAGCTCCACCCGGGCACCGAGGCCATGGAGCGGGAGGCCTACGACATGTTCGGCATCGTCTTCGACGGCCACCCCGACCTGTCCCGGATCCTCATGCCCGACGACTGGGAGGGCCACCCGTTGCGCAAGGACTACGGCATCGGCCGCATCCCGGTGCAGTTCAAGCAGGCGGGCGGCTCCCGATGACGCAGACCGAGACCCAGGCCGACACCCAGACGAGCCCGGCGGCGCTGGTCGGTGGGGTCGAGTCGCTGCGTGACCCGGGCGCCGTCCTCCGCATCCCCCACCTGCCGGAGGACGTGGAGGAGGTCCCCCTCCATAATCCAAGTGGCGACGACACCATGATCATCAACATGGGGCCCCAGCACCCCAGCACCCACGGCGTCCTGCGGGTGATGCTCGAGCTGCGGGGCGAGACGGTGCTGCGCTCGAAGCCGGTCATCGGCTACCTCCACACCGGCATGGAGAAGACGGGCGAGGACCTCACCTATCTCCAGGGCCCCACCAACACCACCCGCATGGACTACGTGTCCCCGATGTTCAACGAGCTGGTCTTCTCGCTGGCCACCGAGAAGCTGCTCGAGCTCGAGATCCCCGACCGGGCGACGTGGATCCGCATGCTCATGTGCGAGCTCAACCGCATGTCGTCCCAGGTGCTGTGGCTGGCCACCAACGGCATGGACCTGGGCGCCGTCTCCATGATGATCTACGGCTTCCGGGAGCGGGAGAGCATCCTCGCCTTCTTCGAGAAGTGCAGCGGCCTGCGGATGAACCACAACTACATCCGCCCCGGCGGGGTGGCGGCCGACCTGCCCGAGGGCTGGCGGGACGACGTGCTGCGCATCTGCGACGTCTTCCCCGGCCGCCTCGACGAGTACGAGACCCTCCTCACCGGCCAGCCCATCTGGCAGGAGCGCACCCAGGGCGTGGGCATCATCACCGCCGACGAGTGCGCCGCCCTGGGCATCACCGGGCCCATCCTGCGCTCCACCGGGGTCGAGTGGGACCTGCGCCGCGACGCCCCCTACCTGTTCTACGACCAGGTCGACTTCAACGTGGTCGTCGGCACCTACGGCGACACGTTCGACCGCTACGCCATCCGCCTCAACGAGATCCGGGAGTCGATCGGCATCGTCCGCCAGATCGTCGACCGCATGCCCCCGGGCGACTACCGGGCCCAGGACAAGAAGATCACCCCTCCTCCCCGGGGCCGCATCGACGAGTCGATGGAGGCCCTCATCCACCACTTCAAGATCTTCACCGAGGGCTTCAAGGTGCCCGAGGGCGAGGTCTACGTGGCCATCGAGTCCCCCCGGGGAGAACTGGGCTGCTACATGGTGTCGGACGGGTCGGCCAAGCCCTACCGCATGCACATCCGGGCCCCGTCGTTCGTCAACCTTCAGGCCCTCGCCCCCATGATCCAGGGCGGACTGATCGCCGACGCGGTGGCCATCATCAGCACCGTCGACCCGATCATGGGCGAGGTCGACCGGTGAGCCGAATCGCAACTGGTGACGCTGGACAACCGTATGTGGCGCTGCGTGTCACCAGTTCGGCCGCCACCCCCCTCCAACTGGTGACGATCGGCGGCGCCAGGGCGCCCCAAGGCGTCACCAGTTCGGCCGCCCCCCCCAACTGGTGACGATCGGCGGCGCCAGGGCGCCCCAAGGCGTCACCAGTTCGGCCGCCCCCCCCAACTGGTGACGATCGGCGGCGCCAGGGCGCCCCAAGGCGTCACCGGTTCGCTTCGGGTCGAGCGCTAGTGGCCCGGCTCGCGCCCGACAACGTCCGGCGGGCCAAGGAGCTCATCGGGCTCTACCCCCAGAGCCGGTCGGCCCTCATCCCAATCCTCCACGTGGCCCAGGAGCAGGACGGGTGGCTCACGCCGGAGGCCATGGAGCACGTGGGCGAGCTGCTCGGGATCACCCCGGCCGAGGTCTACGGCACCGCCACCTTCTACGACATGCTCTTCACCGAGCCCGTCGGACGCCACCTGGTGTCGGTGTGCACCAACCTGGCCTGCCTCCTCAACGGCGGGGTCGAGCTGCTCGAGCACGCCGAGGCCAGCCTGGGCGTGGCCGCCGGGGGCACCACCCACGACGGCGAGTTCACCCTCGAGGAGGTGGAGTGCATCGCCTTCTGCGGCGCCGCCCCCTGCCTGGCCGTGAACTGGCGCTTCTTCGGCTCCGTCAGCACCGACCTGTTCGACCAGCTGGTCGACGACCTGCGCGCCGGCCGCCTGGCCGACGAGGTCCCGCCCCACGGCACCCTCTGCCGGGTCCGGCGCACGGTCGGCCTCACCGCCGCCGGCGCCCCCGCCACCGGTGCCCAACGGGAGGCCCCTCCGGACGACGGCGACAGGGACGACAAGGGCGACAAGAAGGCCGGAGCATGATCACCGACGCCGAAGCGATCGTCACCGCCCGGGTGGGAGTCCCCAAGTCGTGGACCCTGAAGGCCTACCTCGACACCGGTGGCTACGAGGGCCTGCGCAAGGCCCTGTCGATGACCCCGGAAGCGGTCAGCGCCGAGGTCATGACGGCCAACCTGCTCGGACGGGGCGGGGCCGGGTTCGAGGTCGGCCGCAAGTGGTCGATGCTGGCCAAGGAGCGGCCCGCCTACCTGGTGATCAACGGCGACGAGAGCGAGCCCTGCACCTACAAGGACCACATGCTCCTCGAGGCCGACCCCCACCAGATCATCGAGGGCACCCTGATCTGCGCCTACGCCACCGGGGCGGCCCAGGCCTTCATCTTCGTCAGGGGCGAGTTCGCCCTCGGCATCGAGCGCATCACCGCCGCCCTCAACGAGGCCTACGCCTACGGAGCGGTCGGCCACGACATCTTCGGGTCCGGCTTCTCGGTCGACGTGGTCATCCACCCCGGCGCCGGCGCCTACATCTGCGGCGAGGAGACGGCGCTGCTGGAGAGCCTGGAGGGCAAGCGGGGCTTCCCCCGCGACAAGCCCCCCTATTTCCCGGCGGTCAAGGGCCTCTACATGCAGCCCACGATCGTCAACAACGTGGAGAGCGTCTCCAACCTGCCGTGGATCGTCCTCAACAGCGGCGACGCCTTCAAGAGCCTCGGCCAGGGACGCTCCACCGGCACCCGCATCTTCTCCCTCTCGGGCCACGTCCGGCAGCCGGCCAACTACGAGATCGAGATGAGCAAGACCACCTTCCAGGACCTCATCTACGACCCCAAGCTGGGCGGCGGCATCCGCAACGACAACCAGCTCAAGGCCTTCATCCCCGGCGGCGCCTCCGCCCCCTGGTTCGGTCCCGAACAGCTGGAGATGGGACTCGACCAGGAGGCGGTGGGCAAGGCCGGCTCCATGCTCGGTTCGGGCTCGGTCATCGTCATGGACCACACCACCTGCATGGTGCGGGCCTCGTGGCGGATCACCCGCTTCTTCCACCGGGAGTCGTGCGGCCAGTGCACGCCCTGCCGGGAGGGCGGGGGGTGGCTCGACAAGATCCTGCACCGCATCGAAAACGGCGCGGGACGGGAGTCCGACCTCGATCTCCTCCTCGACGTGTGCGACAACATCGCCCCCGGTTTGTCATGGCCGCCGCAAAAGACCACGATCTGCGTCCTCGGGCCGTCCATCCCCTCGTCGATCACCTCGGCCATCAAGATGTTCCGCGACGAGTTCCTCGTCCACATCAAGGAAGGTGGCTGTCCTTTTGCCTGACGGGGCCCCGGCGCAGGTCGAGACGGTCACCATCACGGTCGACGGCACGTCGATCGAGGCCCGCAAGGGCGAGATGGTCATCGCCGCGGCCGAACGGGGGGGCGTCTACATCCCCCGGTTCTGCTGGCACCCCCGGCTGCGCCCGGTCGGCATGTGCCGGATGTGCCTGGTGGAGGTCAAGGGGCCCCGCGGGTTCGCCCTCTTGCCCGCCTGCTACGTGCCGGTCGCCGACGGCCAGGAGGTCGTCACCGACTCGCCCAAGGTCAAGAAGGCCCAGGACGGCGTCCTCGAGTTCCTCCTCATCAACCACCCCCTCGACTGCCCGGTGTGCGACCGCGGCGGCGAGTGCCCCCTCCAGGACCAGACCTTCGCCTTCGGGCCGGGCGAGAGCCGGATGGTGGAGGAGAAGCGCCACTGGGAGAAGCCCATCCCGATCAACCCGCTGGTGGCCCTCGACCGGGAGCGGTGCATCCAGTGCGCCCGCTGCACCCGCTTCGCCGACGAGGTGGCGGGCGACGCCGGCATCGACTTCATCGGCCGGGCCGACGCCACCGAGGTCAACACCTTCCCCGACGGCGCCGTTCACCTCGAACTTCAGCGCCAACATCGTCCAGATCTGCCCGGTGGGCGCCCTCACCGCCACCCCCTACCGCTTCAAGGCCCGCCCCTGGGACCTCGAGGTGGTGGAGTCCACCTGCACCTTCTGCTCGGTGGGCTGCCGCATCGCGGTGCAGTCGTCGCAGAACAGCCTCACCCGCCACCTCGGCATCGACAGCGAGCCGGTCAACCACGGCTGGCTCTGCGACAAGGGCCGGTTCGGCTACGAGGCGGTCGAGTCCGACGCCCGGCTGGCCCACCCGCAGGTGCGGGCCGACGACGGCACCCTCACCGAGACGTCGTGGACGCTGGCCCTCCAGGCCGCGGCCGACGGGCTGCGCAAGATCGTCGATACCTCCGGGCCGGGGGCGATCGCCGTGCTCGGCGGGGCCCGCCTGGCCAACGAGGATGCCTACGCCTGGGCCCGGCTGGCCAAGTCGGTGCTCGGCACCGACAACGTCGACTGCCAGCTCGGTGACGGACTGCCGGCGGAGGTGGTGCTGGGCCTGCCCCAGGCCACCATCGACGAGGCCTGTTCCGCGCCGGCCATCCTCCTGCTCGGGCCCGACCTCAAGGAGGAGCTGCCCGTCCTCTACCTGCGGATCCGCGAGGCGGTGGTCGACAAGGGCGTCCCCCTGGTCGAGCTGGTGCCGGCCGCCACCGGGCTCACCGGCCCACGCCACGGTCAGCCTCCTGCACCGCCCGGGCGAGGCCGCCGCCGTCGCTCGGGCCCTCGCCACCGCCCGGGCCGGGGCCCGGGTCCCGTCCGAGGGGGCGGGCGGGGTGACGGCGGCCAACATCCTGAAGGCGGCCGAGGTCCTCGGCGCGGCCACCTCCGACACGGCCTTTCGATGCACCCGTGGCGGCGTGGTCGTCGTCCTCGGGCGTCCCTCCCTCGCCGAGCCTGCCTCGGCGACTGTCGACGCAGCCGGCGTCCTGGCCCAGGCCCTGCCCGGCGTTCGGTTCCTCCCGGTCCTGCGGCGGGCCAATGTCCGGGGCGCCCTCGACATGGGCCTCGCCCCCGGGATCCTCCCCGGACGGGTCTCGCTCGACGACGGCCGGGCCTGGTTCGCCGACCCGTCGGCCTGGGGCTCCGTTCCCGGGTCACGCGGTCTCGACGCGGCCGGGATCCTCCAGGCCGCGATCGACCACGACATCCACGGTCTGGTGCTGCTGGGGGCCGACCCCCTCGCCGACTTCCCCGACCGGGGACTGGCCCGGCGGGCGCTCGACGCCGTCGCCTTCACCGTCGCCGTCGACACCTTCGCCAACCCGTCGGTGGGGGGCGCCGACGTCGTGCTGCCCGCCGCCGGCTTCGCCGAGCGGCCGGGCACCACCACCAACATCGAGGGGCGGGTGAGCCGCCTGGGCCAGAAGGTCACCGCCCCTGGCACGGCCCGGGCCGACTGGATGATCGCGGCCGAGCTCTCGATGCGTCTCGGCACCGACCTCGGGTTCGACACCATCGACGCGGTGGCGGCCGAGATCGAGCGCCTCGCCTCCTCCCACGACGGGCTGACCCCCCAGGTCCTGGCCGCGCCCGGCAACCGCGACGGCGTGGTCGTTCCCCTCGACCGGCCTCAGGCCGAGCAGGCCGACGCCGACGTCTCCCGCCCGATGGAGGAGATCGAGGTGGGGGCGGCCGAGGCCCAGGGCGAGACCCTCCTGCCCGAGCCCGAGCCCGAGCGCCGATACGCCTCTCCAACCGGTGGCCGGCGTCCGGTTCGACCCCGACGACGAGGCGCCCGTCGCCGCCCCCCGCCCCCCGCTGCTCACCTTCGTCCCGGTGGCGGCCACGTCGCAGTCGCCGCCGGTCGACGCCTACTCCCTGCGCCTGGTTTCTGGCCGCTGCCTCTACGACGCCGGGGTGCTGGTGCAGGAGTCGCCCGCCCTGGCCCCGCTCGTGCCCGGCGCCCGCCTCCGGGCCCACCCCCACGACCTCGGCCGTCTCGGTGTCACCACCGGCGACCAGGTGCGGGTGACGTCCTCCCGGGGCTCGCTCACCCTCGGGGCGATGGCCGACTCGGCCGTGCTCCGGGGCTCGGCCGTCCTCCAGTTCAACCAGCCCGGTCCCGGCGCGGCCGACCTGATCGATGCCCGTCAGCCCGTCACCGACGTCCGGGTGGAGACCGTGGCCCCCGGCTCCGGTCACGTCGCGTGATCGGGGCCTGACATGGGCGATCCCCTCTACGTCGACGGCCTCGACCTGGCGGTCGTGCTGATCGTCCTGCTCAAGGTGATCGTCGTCTTCGTGTTCCTGCTGGTCGCGGTCATGCTCATGGTCTGGTTCGAGCGCAAGGTCATCTCCGACATGCAGAACCGGATCGGGCCCAACCGGGCCGGCCCGTGGGGGATCCTGCAGACCCTCGCCGACGGCACCAAGCTGTTCTTCAAGGAGGACCTGCTCCCCGACAAGGCCGACCGGGTGGTGTTCCGCCTGGCCCCCTACCTCTCCATCCTGCCCGCCTTCGCCTCCTTCGCCATCGTCCCCATCGGGGGCACGATCTCGATCGCCGGCCACGAGACCTATCTCCAGCTGGCCGACCCGCCCATCGGCGTCCTCTTCCTGCTGGCCATGTCGTCGATCGCCGTCTACGGGGTGATGCTGGCCGGCTGGTCGTCGGGCTCGAAGTACCCGCTGCTGGGCTCGGTGCGGGCGTCGGCCCAGATGGTGTCCTACGAGGCCGCGCTGGCCCTGGCCGTGGCCGTCGTCGTGCTCGACGCGGGCTCGCTGTCGACCCACGACATCGTCGCCGCCCAGGACGGGTTCTTCCAGTGGAACATCTTCTCCCTGGGCTTCGTACCCTTCGCCGTCTTCCTCATCGCCGCCACCGCCGAGGCCAACCGGCCGCCGTTCGACCTGGTGGAGGCCGAGCAGGAGCTGGTGGGCGGGTTCCACACCGAGTACTCCTCGATCCGCTTCGCCCTGTTCTTCCTGGCCGAGTTCATGAACACGGTCACCATCTCGGCCATGGTGGTCACCCTGTTCCTCGGTGGGCCCAACGGGCCCACGTTCTCGTTCCTCCCCTCCCTGTGGCCCATCGTGTGGTTCTTCCTCAAGCTGGTCGTCTTCCTGTTCATCTACGTCTGGCTGCGGGCCACCCTGCCCCGGTTCCGCTACGACCAGCTCATGGACCTGGGGTGGAAGAAGCTCATCCCCGTCTCCTTGTTCTGGCTCCTGCTCGTCGGCGCCCTCCGCATCGCCCGCCTCGAGGAGTGGAACGTCGCCTTCGTCCTCGTCGGGGGACTGGCCGTGGGGTGCCTGGGCTGGTGGGCGCTGAGCGCGGCCCTGCGCCTGGGCCAGATGGACGACGCCGAGCTGTCCGACGCCAGCCTGGCCTCGAGAGCCCCCCGAGTCCTCACCGGCGGGACAGGAGGTGGACGCGTAGATGGGCTACCTCGACGGGTTCAAGGTCACCTTCAAGCAGATCTTCGAGCCGAGGGTCACCAACGAGTACCCCGACGAGAAGCGGGACAAGCCGGTCCGCTTCCACGGCCGCCACGTCCTCAACCGCTACGAGGACGGGATGGAGAAGTGCATCGGCTGCGAGCTGTGCGCCGGCGTGTGCCCCGCCCGCTGCATCTACGTCCGGGGGGCCGACAACCCGCCCGACGCACCGGTGTCGCCGGGCGAGCGCTACGGGTTCGTCTACGAGATCAACTACCTGCGCTGCATCCACTGCGACCTGTGCGTGGAGGCCTGCCCCACCGAGGCCATCACCGAGTCGAAGCTTTTCGAGTTCTCGTTCACCAACCGCGAGGACGCCATCTACACCCGCGACGAGCTCCTCGTCGACGACGAGGGCCACCCCCAGAAGCTGCCGTGGGAGGACTGGCGGGAGGGCGACGAGGACCAACACCTCGGCCTGGGTCCGGGCCACCGCCCCCTCGGGCGACGCCGGCTTCGAGGGCAAGGTGGCGTGGTCGGGCGAGCTGGGCCGCGGCGTCCGCGACGCGGAGCAGGGCCAGGTGGCGGAGGCGGAGGCGGCCAAGGCGGCCCGGCCGTCCAAGAAGGTCGTCCGCAAGCGCCGGAGCACCGGATGACCGGAACGCAGACCGATTTTGGACGGATCTGTACCTCTGAGGTACATATCCGTCCAGAATCGGACGAGACCGGGCCGTCCCGATGATCGACTGGTTCGTCTTCTCGGTGGCGGCGCTGGCCGCCCTCTCGGGGGCGCTGGGCGTGGTCCTGTCCACCAACCCGGTCCACGCCGCCCTCATGCTGGTGATGACCCTGTTCAGCGTGGCCGTGCTGTTCGTGGCCCAGAACGCCCACTTCCTGGCCGCGGTGCAGGTGATCGTCTACGCCGGCGCCATCGTGGTGCTCTTCCTGTTCGTCATCATGCTGCTCGGCGTCGACAAGTCGGAGGACGTGCGCAGCGAGCGGCTCAAGGGCCAGCGGCCGGTGGCCGTGGTCGCCGGCCTCACCGTCATGGGCGCCGTCCTCGTGCTGGCCCGCTCGGAGTGGGTGTCGGGGGCCCGCAGCGCCTCGGGACCACTGGGCGACGGGTCGGAGAACGTCCAGCTCCTGGCCCGGTCGATCTTCACCCGCTACCTCCTGGCCTTCGAGATCACCTCGGTCCTCCTGGTGATCGCGGTGGTGGGCGCGGTGATCCTCGTCGGCCGGTCGGGCGACTCTCCCGACGTCGGCGTGGAGCTCGAAGGGTGAAGGTCCCCGGCGCCTGGTACCTGGCCCTCGCCGCGGCCCTGTTCACCATCGGCGCCATCGGGCTGCTCGTGCGGCGCAACGTCCTGGTGATGTTCATGTGCGTGGAGCTGATGCTCAACGCGGTCAACCTCACGTTCGTCACCTTCGCCCGCATGCTCGACGACGTCGGCGGGCAGTCGGCCGTGTTCTTCGTGCTGGTCGTGGCTGCGGCCGAGGTGGTCGTGGGCCTCGGCATCATCGTCTCCATCTTCCGGCGGCGGTCGGGCGCCACCGCCGACGACATCTCCCTCCTCAAGGGATAGGGACCGCCCGTGCTCGAGGCCGTCTGGCTCATCCCCGCCCTTCCCCTGGCCGGTTTCCTGATCCTGCTCGTCGCCGGCCGCCGCCTGGGCGACCCCCGGGCGGGGTGGCTGGCGACGGCGATGATGGGCGCCGCCTTCCTCACCTCGGTGGTCGTGTTCTTCGGCCTGGTGGGCGAGGAGGGCGAGGAACGGGTCTTCACGCAGACGCTGTTTCCGTGGATCGACTCCGGGTCGTTTCACGTCGATGTCGCGTTCCTGGTCGACCCGCTGTCGATAACCATGGCCCTGTTCGTCACCGGGGTGGGGGCCCTCATCCACCTCTATGCCATCGGCTACATGCACGGCGACGAGAAGTACCCGAAGTTCTTCGTCTACCTGAACCTGTTCGCCTTCTCGATGCTCATGCTGGTGCTGGCCGACAACTTCCTGCTCACGTTCCTGGGCTGGGAGGGCGTGGGCGCCTGCTCCTACTTCCTCATCTCGTTCTGGTTCGACCGCGACACCGCCGCCTCAGCCGGCAAGAAGGCGTTCGTCACCAACCGCATCGGGGACTTCGGGTTCATGATCGCCATGTTCCTGATCTTCGCCACCTTCGGCACCCTCGACTACGTGCCCGTGCTGGGCGCCGTCGAAGGGGCGTCGGAGGGCACCGTCGCCGCCATCGGCCTGCTCCTGTTCCTCGGGGCGGCGGGCAAGTCGGCCCAGCTCCCCCTCTACGTGTGGCTGCCCGACGCCATGGAGGGCCCGACGCCGGTGTCCGCCCTCATCCATGCCGCCACCATGGTCACCGCCGGCGTGTTCCTGATGGTGCGGGTGAACCCGGTGCTGGGCGCCGCCCCCGACGTGGCCACGCTCATCGCCTGGGTCGGCGTGCTCACCGCCCTGTTCGCAGCCACCATCGCCTGCGCCCAGAACGACATCAAGAAGGTGCTGGCCTACTCCACCATCTCCCAACTCGGCTATATGTTCCTGGCCGTCGGATCGGGGGCCTACGCGGCGGCCATCTTCCACATGGTCACCCACGCCTTCTTCAAGGCTCTCCTCTTCCTGGGGGCCGGATCGGTGATCCACGGCATGCACGACGAGCAGGACATGAAGCGCATGGGCGGCCTGCGCAAGTGGATGCCGATCACCAGCGCCACCTTCATCGTGGGCTGGCTGGCCATCGCCGGCGTCCCGCCCTTCTCCGGCTTCTGGTCGAAGGACGACATCCTCCTCAACGCCTTCGAGAAGAGCCCCCTCCTCTGGGCCCTGGGCCTGGTCACCGCCCTCCTCACCGCCTACTACATGAGCCGTCAGGTGTTCCTCGTCTTCTACGGCGACGAGCGGTGGAAGAAGGCGGCCCCGCCCGCGACCGCGGCCGAGGCCCCAGGGGACGTGACAGCCGAGCCGGAGCATGAGCCGGCGGCCGCCGCCTCTGCCTCCCACGGAGAATCGGCGGACGGCCACGGCGCCCACGGGGACTTCAAGCCCCACGAGTCGCCCCGGGTCATGGCCATCCCCCTGATCGTGCTGGCCGTGCTGGCCGCCCTCGGCGGACTGCTCAACCTGCCCTTCACCGGCTGGCTGGTGCTGGAGCACTGGCTGGAGCCGGTGTTCGGCCACAACCTGCACCACGTCACGTCCGGCGGCGGCACCAAGGTGGCCCTGGCCCTCACCGCGGTGGCCGCCGCGGTGGTGGGTGTGCTGGTGGCGGCCGCCATCTACCGCCGCCACCGGGTGGCCGAGTCCAAGGTCGAGCCCCGCATCCTCCAGCGGGCGTGGTTCGTCGACGAGCTTTACCAGAAGACGATCGCCCATCCCGGCCGGGCCCTGTCCCAGTGGCTGGCCTCGGTGTTCGACGCCAAGGTCATCGACGGCGCGGTCAACGGGGTAGCCGCCCTCGTGCGTTCCGGCGGCTCCCGCCTGCGCGTCGTCCAGTCCGGCTTCGTCCGCAGCTACGCCCTGGCCGTGGCCCTGGGCGCGGTCGGCATCCTCCTCTTCGCCGTGCTGCGGTCGGCCTGATGGCGAGCGACATCCCCATCCTCACCCTGCTGGTCCTCGTGCCGGCCCTGGGCGCGGGGCTGGTGGCCCTGCTGCCCAAGGACCGCGACGACGTCGTCGGGCGGGTCGGGCTCGGCATCTCCCTCGTCGTCGGCGTCCTCAGCCTGGTCCTGCTGTTCGGCTTCGACAGCGGCGAGCCCGGCTTCCAGTTCGTCTCCGACCACCCGTGGATCGAGTCGTTCGGCATCTCCTGGAAGCTGGGCGTCGACGGGATCTCGCTCTTCCTGGTCGTGCTGAGCGGGATCCTCTTCCCGCTGGCCATCGCCGGGCCCCACGTCCACCACGACCTCAAGGGCTACATCTCGTGGATGCTCCTGCTGGAGGCGGGCTGCATCGGGGTGTTCCTGGCCCTCGACCTGTTCGTGTTCTTCCTCTTCTGGGAGATCGTGCTCGTCCCCATGTACTTCCTCATCGGCGGGTGGGGCTACGAGCGCCGGGTGTACGCCACCCTCAAGTTCTTCATCTACACGATGCTGGGATCGGCCCTCATGCTGGTCGGGATCCTGGCCCTGGTCTTCCTCAACCAGCGGGCCACGGGCACCCTCACCTTCGACCTGGTCACCCTGGCCGAGGGCCAGACGATCGCCGAGGCCACCGCCCGCTGGCTGTTCCTGGCCTTCGCCGCCTCCTTCGCCATCAAGTGCCCGATCTTCCCGGTGCACACCTGGCTGCCCGACGCCCATACCGAGGCCCCCACCGGCGGGTCGGTGATCCTGGCCGGCATCCTCCTGAAGCTCGGCACCTACGGGTTCGTGCGCTTCGGGCTCTACCTCTTCCCCCAGGCTGCCTTCGATCTGGCGCCCGTCTTCCTCACCCTCGGGGTCATCGGGATCGTCTACGGGGCCCTGGTGGCCACCATGCAGCGCGACCTGAAGCGGTTGGTCGCCTACTCGTCGGTGGCCCACCTGGGCTTCATCGTGGTCGGCGTCTTCGGCCTGTCCCACCAGGGACTGCAGGGCGGGGTCATCCAGATGGTGAACCACGGCATCTCCACCGGCGCCCTCTTCCTCCTGGTGGGGATGATCTACGAGCGCCGCCACACCCGCCTGATCTCGGAGATGGGCGGCATCCAGAAGTCGGCGCCCCTGTTCGCCGCCGTGTTCACCGTCGTCATGCTCTCGTCGATCGGGCTGCCCGGGCTCAACGGCTTCGTCGGGGAGTTCCTGGTGCTGCTGGGCACGTTCGTCACCGCCCGCTGGTGGGTGGTGGTGGCGACCGTCGGGGTGATCCTGGCCGCCATCTACCTGCTGTGGGCCTACCAGCGGGTCTTCCACGGCCGGCCCGAGGGCGGCAACGCCACCTTCCCGGAGATGACCATGCGGGAACGGGTGATCATGGCCCCCCTGATCCTGCTGATCGTCGGCCTGGGCGTGTACCCGGGGCCGGTGCTCGACCGCATCGCCCCGGCCGTCGACCAGCTGGTCAGCCACGTCGAGCGCCATTCCGACTTCGAGGGACCGGCCGTGCCCGCGGTCGCCGCCGGCCACGGGGGTCACTAGGCCATGCCGTTCGTTGCCCGGCAGACACTCCCGCCGCTGGAGACGCCCACCGTCGAGTGGGGCGTCCTCGCCCCCGAGCTGATCCTCATCGGCGGCGCCCTGATCCTGCTCGTGGCCGGCACCTTCGCCCGCCGCAAGGAGACCGGCAGCATCTACTCGGTGTTCACCATCCTGGTGGCGGTGACGGCGCTGGCCAGCACCGTGGGCCTGTGGCAGGACGTCACCGGCAGCGGGGCCCGCCCCCGCCTGGCGGTGGCCGACGCGGTGTCGATCGACGGGTTCGCCGTCTTCCTGACGGTCGTCATCCTGGTGGCCGTCGTCCTCGGCGCCCTCCTGGCCGACGACTACCTGCGCCGGGAGGGCCTCGAGGGGGCGGCGTACTACGTCCTCATCATGCTGTCGGCGTCGGGCGGCATCTTCATGGCCAAGGCCAACGACCTCATCGTCGTCTTCCTGGGGCTCGAGATCCTGTCCATCGCCCTCTACGTGCTGGCCGGCTACCACCGGCGCCGGTCGCAGTCGCAGGAGGCGGCGATCAAGTACTTCGTGCTGGGGTCGTTCTCCTCGGCGTTCTTCCTGTACGGGATCGCCCTCACCTACGGGGCCACCGGCTCCACCAACATCACCGAGATCGGACGGTTCCTCCAGAGCACCACCCTCACTACCGGCGTCCTCCTCGGCGGGGTGGCCCTCATCCTGGTCGGGCTGGGCTTCAAGGTGGCGGCCGTCCCCTTCCACATGTGGACGCCCGACGTCTACCAGGGCTCGCCCACGCCCGTCGCCGGCTTCATGGCCGCGGCGGCCAAGACCGCCGGCTTCGCCGCCCTCCTGCGCATCTTCTTCGCCGGCTTCGGCACCCTCCGCCTCGACTGGCAGCCGATGGTGTGGGCCCTGGCCGTCCTCAGCCTGGTGGTGGGCTCGGTGCTGGCCGTGGTGCAGACCGACGTCAAGCGCATGCTGGCCTACTCGTCGATCAGCCACGCCGGCTACGTCCTGATCGGCCTCCAGGCCGCCACCGACCAGGGGATCGCGGGCTCGCTGTTCTACCTGCTGGCCTACACGTTCATGATCCTGGGCAGCTTCGCCATCGTCACCCTGGTCGGCCGCCAGGGCGACGGCCGCCACGCCCTCGACGACTACCGGGGCCTGGCCCGCAACCGGCCGGGGCTGGCCCTCGGCCTCACCGTGTTCCTGTTGGCCCAGGCGGGCGTGCCCTTCACGTCGGGGTTCCTGGCCAAGTTCGGGGTCATCGCCGCCGCCGCCGAGAGCCGGTCGTACGCCATCGCCGTCATCGCCATGCTGGCCGCCGTCATCGCCGCCTTCTTCTACCTCCGGGTGATCGTCGTCATGTACATGTCGGGCGACCCCGGCGACGAGGTGGCTGAGTCGGAGGGCGCCGCCGACGGGACGCCGACGGCGGAGGTGGCCACGGCCGGTGGCCGGTCGGCGGGCGACGACCGCCACCACCGCCACCACCGCCACCACCGCCACCACGGGTACCCAGAGCCCGGCTGGCGATCCCAGTGGGTGCGGGGATCGCCATCGCCCTGTGCCTGGTCTTCACCATCGGGGCCGGCCTCCTCCCGGAGCCGTTCCTCGACCTGGCCCGCCACGCCACCCTCCTAAAACCCTGACCCCACCCGGTCCATGTTGGTGGCCGACCGGCCAGGCTGTTGTGACCGCGCCGGTCCGTGACACCTGCGGTGCTGGAGGGAGGCCCGGCGCCGCCCGGCCGCGGCGAAGAAGCCGCCATCCGCCTGCCCTGGCCAATGGGTGCCCGGACACCCCAAGCTGACCGTCGCCGCCGCTCACCACTGCGGCGGCCCGTTCACCCGGGGATCGACCACGATCGGTGCTTGGTTGCGGGGATGGCGGGGGTCGTCGGGAGGCACGAGCGGCCGTTTGCCCCGGCCTTCGACCAGCATCCAGTTCTGCCTGGTCTTGAGGGCGTGGCAGTGCCCGCACAGGCGGTCGAGCAGGTCGAGCACGGTGATGTGGCTGTCGGCCCAGTCGACGCGGTGGTCGTAGTCGAGCCGGGCCCGGGCGCTGCAGGCCTCGTTGGCACAACTTGGGTAGAGCCACTGCAGGGCCGTCTGCTGCGAGGCGTTGGGCCGCCGCCCCAGATGGGCCACCCCCAACACCGTCTGGCCCCGGGTGACCACCGCGGCCAGGAAGGGGTCGTCGCTGTCGATCATGTCCCGCACCGCGGACACCGCCACCGGCCCGAACCCGGCGATCTCGCACACCTCCCCCTCGATGGGCCAGCCCCGCAGCAGCGCCTCCAGGTCGACCCGCACGATGATCTTGGGCGGAGCCGAGGACCGGGCCGGCCGCCGCCCGCCACGACCTCCCCCGGGTGTCACCTTGGCCGCCACCGGCGTGCCTGCGGCCTCAGCCGCTGGCTCCGCCTCGACGCCGGCGGCGGGCTCTTCGCCGCCGACCGACTCACGGGCCCGATGGGCACCGGGCTCGCTCGAACGCCGGGCCATCTCGGCCAGGGCGTCGGCGGCGTAGGCCTCGGGCGCGTCCCGTCGGCCCTCGGACCGGGCGTGCCGGAAGATCGCCTCCCGGAACGGTTCCAGGGCGGCCATGATCCGGGCTCCGACCTCGGGGTTGTTGCGGCAGTGCAGGTGCCACTCGCCGTCGGTGTCGGTGTAGGAGCGGAGCGACCGGCGCTGGTGGAGGCGGGCCCGGCGGGCCTCGGGGTCGGCCGATGACGCGGCCTTGGCCCGGGCGCACTCTTGGCGCAGCTCGGCCAGGGGCGAGCGCATGGCTGCATCCAGCAGTGCCCGCTCGGCGGCCGGGTCGGCGCACGCGGCATCGGCGATGGCGCAGGTCTGCTCGGGCGACAGCTCGCCCCGGCGGGCGGCGGCAGAGGTCTGGGGCAGCGAATCGAGGCGACGGGCGGTGTCGATGGCCACGGCCGCCTGGACCACCGTCGTCCCTGTGCGCCGGGCCAGGTGGTGGGCCGCGGAGCGATCTCCCTCGCCCCGCCACAAACCCGTCTCGGCCACCCGGGCCGCAGCCAGCGCCTTGAGACAGGCGGCGGTCTTCTCGATCCTCGACGCCTCCTCCACGACCACCTCGGCCTGCTCAGCCGACAGCAGGGCCGCGTCGAACCCGGCCGCATACGAACCCAACGACTCCCGCAGCTCCGCTATCCCCACGCACATGGCGATGCGCCCTTTTCCGACCGATTGTCCGAGGGGGAAGCGTGCGACGAACTGGTGTTCGAGAGACTACCAACTCCAAGAACAGGAAGCAAGCCGAAGGAGAAGAGTTTCTCCGCGTCGATGCCCGAATGTCCTAACGGATGAGGATCGTCCCGGAACCGCCGAGCATCGGCCGCGCCCCCCGCTCCTGCTCGTGGGGCCGGGGCCCCGCCCTCCCATCTCCACCGGCGCCTCGCCCCTACGGCGTGATGCCGTCCACCTTGGCAGTGTGTGAAGGCGTTCACTACTGTCCCGGTGCAGTGTCCGAGTTCCTGCTCCAGTACGTCACGGTCGCGGTCTTCACCGTCGCCGCCGTCGCCATGGTGGGCGGCATGCTGGGCCTGGGCAGCCTGGTGCGGCCGACCCGCCCGCAGTCGCAGAAGTACATCAACTACGAGTGCGGCGTCGATCCCGTCGGCACCGGCTGGTCGCAGAGCCAGATCCGCTACTACGTGTTCGCCCTGCTCTTCGTCATGTTCGACGTGGAGGCCGTGTTCATCTTCCCGTGGGCGGTCCGGCTCGAGGCCTACGGGCTGTTCGGCCTGATCGAGATGACGATCTTCATCGTCATCCTGGCCCTGGGCCTCCTCTACGCATGGCGAAAGAAGGTCCTTCGTTGGGTCTAGTCGAGCGGGGCACGTTCGCCAAGAAGCAGCTCAAGCCCCTCACCTGGCTCCTCAACTACAGCCGGAAGTACTCGTTGTGGGTCTACCAGTGGGGCCTGGCCTGCTGCGCCATCGAGATGGGGGCCGCCTTCGGGTCCCCCCGCTACGACGTGATGCGCCTGGGCGTGATCCCGTTCCCCGCCGGACCCCGCCAGGCCGACCTGGTGGTGGTCTCGGGCACGGTCACCGACAAGATGGCGCCCGCCATCCGCCGGCTGTGGGAGCAGATGCCCGACCCCAAGTACGTGATCTCCATGGGGTCGTGCGCCAACTGTGGCGGCCCCTACTGGGACTCGTACTCGGTCACCAAGGGGGTTGACCAGATCATCCCGGTCGACGTCTACGTCCCCGGTTGCCCGCCCCGGCCCGAGGCCCTGCTGGAGGGCATCGTCCTGCTCCAGCAGCGCATCCAGAACGAGGACATGGGCGAGCGCTGGCGGGGTGAGCCGATTGTCGTCGGCTGACATCGATTCGCCCGCCGTCACCGACGGCGACCAGGCCCAGGCCCGCCTCGACGCCCTCGTCACCGAGCTGGGCGACGACGTCGTGGCGTCGGAGGTGGTCCGCAACGGCGACGTGATGATTCGGGTCACCGCCGCCGGCTGGGCCCGGGCAGCCGAGGTGTGCCGGGGCCAGGGCTACAACTACTTCTGCTTCCTCTCCGGCCTCGACTGGATGCCGTCCACGTCGCCCAACCCCCGGGCGTCGGTCTCCGACGAGCTCGACACCGGCGACGACGAGGAGCCTGCCGCCTCGGCCGACGAGGACGAGGCGGCGGCCGAGAACGAGCAGGCAGTGGCCGACGCCGACGCCGAGGCGGACGGCGAGGCCGAGGCCGGCGGGCTCGGGTACCCCACCGGCGTGGCCGGCGGCGACACCCGCTTCCAGGTGTTCGCCCGCCTCTACTCCACCACCCGCCATGAGGGGGTCACCCTCAAGGCCGACCTCGACGAGGACGACCCCCGGGTCGGCACCTGGTCGCCGGTCTACCCCGGCGCCGACTGGAACGAGCGGGAGACCTGGGAGATGTACGGGTTCGTCTTCGACGGCCACCCCAACCTGGTCAAGCTCTACCTGCCCGGCGAGTTCGAGGGCTTCCCCCTGCGCAAGGACTTCCCGCTCCTGGCCCGCGAGGTGAAGCCGTGGCCGGGCCTGGTCGACGTCGAGCCCATGCCCGAGGTCCCGGAACCCGAGGCCGAGCCGCCGCCGAGCGCCGAGAGCCCGCCGCCGACGCCGAGCCCGCCGCCGACGAGCCTGCTGCCGCTGAGGCCAAGCCCGCCCCCGACGCGGCCGAGGAAGCCGCCGCCGATGTTCCCGCCCCCGACGAGGCGGAGCCCGCCGCCACCGAGTCGGAGGCCGAGCCCGCCGCCGAGCCCGAGCCCGCCCCCGACCCCGAGCCCGCCCCCGACCCGGCCGAACCCGAGCCCGACGCCCCGCCGGCCGAACCGGCGGTCCCGCCGCCGGCCGAGGGCTCCGTGCCGGAGACGGCCGAGGAGGCGCACGCGACCGGCACCGAGAGCGCCACCACCGGCGCCGCCGCCGAGGCGGCCGACGCCGACGCCGACGCCGAGTCCGACGACGACACCGGCACCGGGGACAGAGAGGCGAAGGCCTGATGGCCGTCACCGACCAGCAGCGCATCGCCTACATCGCGGCCCAGGCGGCCGACGCCCGGGTCAACGTCGAGCTCCAGACCGAGGACATGGTGCTCAACCTCGGTCCCCAGCACCCGGCCACCCACGGCACCCTGCGCATCGTGGCCCGCCTCGACGGCGAACAGGTCATCAGCGCCGACGTCATCTGCGGCTACATGCACCGCGGCTACGAGAAGCTCACCGAGGTCCGCACCTACCCCCAGGTCACCACCCTCATCAACCGCATCGACTGGCTGTCGTCGTTCGCCAACGAGGTGCCCTTCATCCTCGCCGCCGAGCAGCTCATGGAGATCGAGGCCCCGCCCCGGGCCCAGTGGATCCGCACGATCATGTTCGAGCTGAGCCGCATCGCCAACGTCACCCTCTTCATCGGCGAGATGGGCGTGCAGCTGGGCGCCCTCACCCCCGTGTTCTTCGCCTTCCGCGACCGGGAGTACGTCCTCAACCTCATCGAGGCGGCCACCGGCGGACGCTTCCACCCCAACTACGACCGCATCGGCGGCCTCAAGGAGGACCTCCCCCGGGGCTGGGTCTCCGAGACCCACGGCGCCATGAAGCGCATCCGGGGCTACTGCGACGAGCTCGAAGACCTGCTGATGGGCAACGAGATCTTCGAGGCCCGCACCCGGGGCGTCGGAGTGATCCCGGCCGAGCTGGGCCTGGCCTACGGGCTGTCGGGGGCCAACATCCGGGCCAGCGGGGTCGATTGGGACCTTCGCCGCGACGCCCCCTCGCCCCTCGTGTGGAGCGAGCTCGACTGGAAGGTCTGGACCCACCCCGACGGCGACTCCTTCGCCCGCTACTGGGTGCGCCTGCAGGAGGTCCGGGAGGCCACCAAGATGGTCGACCAGCTCCTCGACGGGCTGCCGGCCGGTCCCATCCAGGCCAAGGTGCCCCGCATCATCAAGGTGCCGGCGGGCGAGGCGTGGGCCCACACCGAGAACCCGCTGGGCGAGATGGGCTACTACGTGGTCAGCCAGGGCGGCCTGGGGCCGTTCCGCTGCAAGATCCGCTCCGCCTCGTTCAACAACGTGTCGATCGTGCCGTGGCTGCTCAAGGGCGTCTACGTGCCCGACATCATCACCATCCTGGCCAGCCTCTACTTCATCCTGGGCGACATCGACCGGTAACGAAGGGTATAGCCGATCGGCTATCCTTGGCGGGGATGGACGCTGCCATCGTGATCAGGGCCGCTCGACGGCGGGCAGGTCTGACCCAGACGGCGCTTGCCCAACGATCGGCGACGACGCAGTCGGCGATCGCGGCCTACGAGACCGGGGCGAAGCAGCCGTCGATGGCGACGGTGACCCGGCTGGCCGCCGCCGCCGGCTGCTCCGTGGCCTGGGCCCTGGTCCCGGTGAAGTCGGTCGTCCACGCAGCCGTCGACGCGATCTCCCGTTCCCTGCACGTCGGCGACGAGCACGAGGCGCTCCGCTTGGTCGCGGAGCTCTGGAACGGCCTGGTCACGATGAATGCCTCCACCGTCGATGTCGAGCTGGAGGGCGATCCCGGTTCGACCGGTGACCGGAGATGGGACGCGCTCGTCGCCGGCATCGTCGAGTGGGCGGCGCACGCCGTGGAGGTGCGCACGCCGCCGTGGACGGCGACAAAGGAGAGGTTCCTCGACGAGTGGTGGTTCGTCACGCCCTACCGGTCGTTGCACGCCTCCGCGCTGGTGGAGACGCCGGCTGAGCTGGCCAATCGCGGGGTCTTCCTCCACGAGTCGTCCCTTCGGAGCGTCTGATGTTTCTCGGTCGGGACGAGATCCGTCGTCACCTGACCGAGCTGGGTGCAGAACTGGCAGCGGTCGGGGTCAGAGGCGAGATGTTCGTCGTGGACGGTGCCGCCATGGCCCTCGCCTACAACACCCGGCGGTCCACGCGCGACATCGATGCCGTCTTCGAGCCCAAGACGATCGTCTACGAGGCGGCCCGCCGCGTCGCCGCCCTGCACGACGACCTTCCCCGCGATTGGCTCAACGACGCCGTCAAGGGTTTCCTCCTCGGCGACGACCCGGCTGCGACCGTCCTCTTCGACGAGCCCGGACTCCGGGTTCGGGTTGCGTCACCTCGGTACCTGTTCGCCATGAAGGTCGCCGCGTCACGGGTCGAGCGGGATGCGGACGACATCGTGGCCCTCTACCGGCGGTCGGGTTTCGATGGCGTCGACGACGCGCTCGAACACGTGCAGCGGACGTACCCGCACCTGAGGCTCGAGCCCAAGGTCCAGTACCTGCTCGAGGAGCTCGATGCCGCCCGACTCCTCGGGCCCGACGCCGGCGGCGGCGAGGCCGGGCTGTGATCTGACCAGCATCACCTTTCCGGATCGGAGGGCGCCTGCGGCCCCCTCGGGTGGAAACGCTGCTAGGGCGGATTTCCGGCGTGTTGTCACTGTGTGAAGGCCTTCACTAGTGTCCGGGCGAGTCATGCTGCTTGCCCTCGAACTCTCCTTCTGGCCGGCCACGATCCTCAAGACGCTGGTCGTGCTCATGGTCATCCCGGCCGCGGCCATCGTCCTGGGCTACGTGTTCCTGCTGAAGATGATGGCCCACATGCAGAGCCGGCTGGGGCCCATGGAGCCGGGCGGGTTCCACGGCTGGTTCCAGCTCATCGGCGACGGGATCAAGTTCATCCAGAAGGAGGACATCATCCCGGCCGAGGCCGACCGGCGGGTGTTCGCCATCGCCCCCGTCATCGTCCTGGTGTCGACCTTCCTCCTCTACATCGTGCTCCCGGCGGGGCCCGACCTGGTGGTGCAGGACCTCGACGTCGGCATCTTCTACGCCCTGGCCGTGTCGTCGCTGTCGGTGATCGGCGTGCTCATGGCCGGGTGGGCGTCGGCCAACAAGTACTCCCTCCTGGGCTCGCTGCGGGCCGCGGGCCAGCTCATCGCCTACGAACTGCCCCTCGTGCTGGCCGTGGTCGGCGTCGTCATCCAGGCCGGCACCATGAGCCTGCAGGGCATCGTCCACGCCCAGGCCGACGGCGAGATCTTCGGCATCGGCCTCATCGGCAACCCCTACATCCTCACCCAGGCCCTGGGTTTCGTGATCTTCGTGGCCGCGTCGCAGGCCGAGCTGACCCAGACCCCGTTCGACATGCCGGTGGCCGAGTCGGAGCTGGTGGCGGGGTACATGACCGAGTACTCGGGCTTCCGCTTCCTCTTCTTCTTCATGGCCGAGTTCGGCACCGCCTTCGCCCTGTCGGCCATCGCCGCCACCCTCTATCTCGGCGGCTGGTCGGTGCCCTTCGTCGACGGCGACTCCAACCTGGCCAACGTGCTCGGCCCGGTCGTGCTCGGGGCCAAGATCATGCTGGTCGCCTTCCTCATCTTCTGGATGCGGTTCACGTTCCCCCGCTTCCGGGAGGACCAGCTCCAGGCCTTCGCCTGGAAGATCCTCATCCCCCTCTCGCTGGCCAACATCGTTGCGACCGGCGTTCTCAAGGTGGCCTTCTAGATGCCCAAGATCCCCGGCCAGGGCCTCGTCAAGGGCCTCGGCGTCACGTTCAAGACCATGCTGCAGCCGGCGGTCACGGTGCAGTACCCCAAGGAGCGGGAGGAGCCCGTCGCCCGGGCCCGGGGCGTCATCGCCCTCAAGGAGGAGAACTGCACCGCGTGCATGCTCTGCGCCCGTGAGTGCCCCGACTGGTGCATCTACATCGAGGGCCACAAGGAGAAGCGGCCGCCCCGCCGCGAGGGGGGCAAGCCCCGCACGGTCAACGCCCTCGACCGTTTCGACATCGACTACGCCCTCTGCATGTACTGCGGCATCTGCGTCGAGGTGTGCCCCTTCGACGCCCTGTTCTGGAGCCCGGAGTTCGAGTACTCCGAGGTCCGCATCGCCGATCTGCTCCACGACAAGGACAAGCTCGGCGAGTGGATGGAAGGTGTCCCCGAACCCCTGCCCCTCGAGGCCGGGGCGGTCAAGAAGAAGTAGGCAGAACACCCGCCTGTGGTCGCCCAGAACATCGCCTTCTACCTCCTGGCCGCGGCCATCGTGGGCGCCTCCGTCCGCCTGGTCACGACCAAGAACGTGGTCCGGGCCGCCCTCTTCCTGGCCATCGTGCTGGGGGGGACGGCCGGCATCTTCGTCCTCCTGCTGGCCGAGTTCGTGGCGTGGGTCCAGGTGCTCGTCTACATCGGCGCGGTGGTGGTGCTCCTGCTGTTCGGGGTCATGCTCACCCGGGCCCCGATCGGCCGGGAGGCCGACCTCGACAACGACCGCCGGTGGACGGCGGCCCTGGTGTCGGTGTTCCTCCTGGGCGCCCTCGTCACCATGCTGAGCGACGCCTTCGGGTCGAGGGAGATCGACTTCGGGCGGGTCCAGCGCACGGCCGACGTGGCCGACTCCATCTTCGGCGTCTACGTCATCCCCTTCGAGGTCGCCTCCGTGCTGCTCCTGGCCGCCCTGGTGGGTGCCGTGGCCCTGGCCCGAAGAGATTGATACGAAGGGACTGACCGCGACCTCATGATGCTCAACCAGTTCCTGGTCCTGGCCGCGGTGCTGTTCTGCGTGGGCGTCTACGGGGTGCTGGCCCGCAACAACGCGGTGCTCGTGCTCATGTCGATCGAGCTCATGCTCAACGCGGTCAACATCAACCTCATCGCCTTCGGCGCCTTCCGCGACAACGTGATCGGGCAGGTCTTCTCCCTGTTCGTGATCGCCATCGCCGCGGCCGAGGTCGGGGTCGGCCTGGCCATCGTGCTCCTCATCTTCCGCAACCGGGCCAACATCGACCTCGACCAGGCCGATCTGATGAAGGGCTAGGGGCACCCTCTTGCTGGAAAACGCCTGGCTCATCCCCCTGTTGCCGGCCGTCTCGTCGGTGCTCATCCTGGCCTTCGGCAAGCGGCTGCCGGGCAAGGGCCACGAGATCGGCATCGGCGCCCTGGCCCTGGCCTTCCTCGGGGCGGCGGCGTGCGCGGTGGAATGGATCGGCAGGGAGGGCCACGGCGAGCACCACATCCGGGAGGCGGTCACCGGCCACCTCACCTGGTTCAACCTCGGTGGGGTCGAGATCGGGGCCGGCATCCACATCGACGGCCTGGCCGTGATGATGCTGGTGGTCGTCACCTTCATCTCGTTGCTGGTGCACGTCTACTCCGTCGGCTACATGGACGGCGACCGCCGCTACACGTACTTCTTCGCCGCCCTGTCGCTGTTCACCGCCTCCATGCTCCTGCTGGTGGTGTCCGACAACACCCTCCAGCTCCTGATCGGGTGGGAGCTGGTGGGCCTGTGCTCGTTCATGCTCATCGGCCACTGGTGGGAGGAGGGGGTCAACTCCAGCGCCGCCATCAAGGCCTTCATCACCACCCGCACCGGCGACATCGGCCTGATGCTGGGCATCATCACCCTCTTCTTCGCCGCCGGCCGCAACTTCGACATCGAGCACCTCAACGAGCTGGCCCTCACCGGCGGGATCGGGCACGGGCTGCTGCTCACCGGCGCCGCCCTCCTCTTCCTCGGGGTGATGGGCAAGAGCGCCCAGTTCCCCCTGCACGTGTGGCTGCCCGACGCCATGGCCGGCCCCACGCCGGTATCGGCCCTGATCCACGCCGCCACCATGGTCGTGGCCGGCGTCTACCTGGTAGCCCGCCTCTACGGCGTGTTCTGGGAGGGTTTCTCCATCGAGGCCGGCGGGATCAACTTCGTGGCCGTCATCGGTGGCATCACCGTGCTCATCGCCGCCGGGCTGGCGTTCGTGCAGGACGACGTGAAGAAGGTGCTGGCCTACTCCACCGTCAGCCAGCTGGGCTACATGGTGATGGCCCTCGGCTGCGGGGCGTGGACGGCGGCCGTGTTCCACCTCTTCACCCACGCCTTCTTCAAGGCCCTCCTCTTCCTCGGCTCGGGCTCGCTCATCCACGCCGTGCACTCCAACAACATGAGCGACATGGGCGACATGCGGAAGTTCATGCCGACCACCTACAAGACCTTCCTCATAGGATCTCTCGCCCTGGCCGGCATCTTCCCGCTGGCCGGCTTCTGGTCGAAGGACGAGATCCTCAACGGGGCCTTCGAGAACCACTACGGGCTGTTCATGGTGGTGGGCCTGGTCGGGGCCTTCATGACGGCCGCCTACATGACCCGTACCTGCTACCTGGTCTTCTTCGGCGAGTTCCGGGGCCACGGCCACCCGCACGAGTCGCCGCCCACGATGCGCATCCCGCTGGTGATCCTCGCCGGGCTGTCGTGCGTGGTCGGCCTGCTCAACGCCCCCGGCATCGAGAAGTTCAACGAGTGGGTGGTCTTCGAGGTGCCCGGCGTGCCCGAGTTCCTCCACCACCACGCCTTCAACCCTGGCATCGCCGCCATCTCCCTGGCCGTGGCCGCCCTGGGCATCGGGGTCGCCGCCGGCTACTACCTGCGCCACGCCTTCCCCTACGGGATGGTGCAGAAGAACGGTCTGGCCCGCACCGGCTACAAGGTGCTGGTCAACAAGTACTACCTCGACGAGCTGTTCGTGAACGGGATCATCCGCAAGATCCAGTACCCGATCGCCAAGGCCGCCTACTGGGTCAACCAGAACGTGATCGACGGCGTCGTCAACGCCGCCGGCACCGGCTCCCGCAAGGTCGCCAACTTCGTGTACGACAACATCGACCAGAAGGTCGTCGACGGCCTCGTCAACGGGGCCGGCGCCGGCGCCGAGGCGGGCGGGTCCGAGCTCCGGCGCACCCAGAACGGTCGGGTCCAGTCGTACGCCGCCTACCTCTTCGGAGCCGCCGCCCTGCTGGCCGTCGGCCTGGTCGCATTCACGTGAGCCCCCTTCTAGGAGAGTCCGAATGCTCCTGACCGCAGCCATCTTCCTGCCGGTGATCGGCGCCGCCGTCATCGGCCTGATCCCCCGAGCCCGGGAGGACGCGCTCAAGGTGGCGGCCCTGCTGTTCACCCTGGCCACCCTGGCGGCCGGGATCGTGATCACGATCGGCTTCGACTTCGGCAGCTCGGAGCGGATGCAGTTCACCGCCGACGAGCGGTGGATCGACGTGATCAACAGCCGCTACCACATCGGCGTCGACGGGATAGCCCTCCCGCTGCTGCTGCTGTCGATGGTGATCACGGTGCTGTGCGTCATCTACTCCTGGGACCACTTCCCCGAGCCCCACAATCCCAAGGCCTTCCTGATCCTGATGCTCCTGCTGGAGACCGGGATGAACGGCACCTTCGCTTCCCAGGACCTGATCCTGTTCTTCGTGTTCTTCGAGCTGGTCCTGCTGCCCATGTACTTCATGATCGGGGTCTGGGGCGGGCCCAACCGGCAGTACGCGGCCATCAAGTTCTTCCTGTTCACCCTGTTCGGGTCGGCGCTGATGATCCTGGGTTTCCTCGCCCTCTACTTCAAGGGCGGCAACACGTTCGACATCCCCGAGCTCATCGCCTCGGGGCCGACGATCGCCCGCAGCACCCAGATCCTCATCTTCGGCGGGCTGTTCATGGGCTTCGCCATCAAGGTGCCCATGTTCCCGTTCCACACCTGGCTCCCCGACGCCCATACCGAGGCCCCCACCGTGGGCTCGGTGATCCTGGCCGCCGTCCTCCTGAAGCTGGGCGTGTACGGGTTCATCCGCATCGCCATCCCGATCCTGCCCGAGGCGGCCCAGGCCTGGGCCCCCTGGATCGGCGGGCTGGCGGTCGTCGGCATCATCTACGGGGCCCTGGGCTGCCTGGCCCAGAAGGACATGAAGCGGCTCATCGCCTTCTCCTCGGTCGCCCACATGGGCTTCGTGATGCTGGGCGTGGCCACCCTCACCAGCTTCGGCATCAACGCGGCCGTGTTCGGGATGGTCGCCCACGGCCTCATCACGGGCATGCTGTTCTTCATCGCCGGGTCGATCCAGGAGCGGTTCGGCACCCGGGAGATCGCCCGCCTCGGGGGGCTGCTGGTGCAGGCGCCCAAGCTGGGGTGGATCCTCGGCTTCTGCGCCTTCGCGTCCCTCGGGCTGCCCGGCCTGGCCGGGTTCTGGGGTGAGTTCCCCGCCATCCTGGCCGCCTACCAGCCGGCCGAGGGCCTCAACGAGGGCTTGTTCCGGGCCTACATGGCGATCGCCGCCATCGGCACCGTCTTCGCCGCCGGCTACCTGCTGTGGATGCTGCAGCGGGTGGCGTTCGGGACGGCCAAGGAGGAGTGGGACGACACCCACATCCACGACGTCCACGGGCCGGAGTGGATCGCCTGGACGCCGCTGCTGGTCGGCATCCTCGTCTTCGGGATCTTCCCCCACCTGATCTTCGATCTCACCGATGCGGCCGTGAACGTGATCGCCACCGGCGCGGGGGGCGTGGCCGACGTGGTGGCGGCCGGCGGCCACCCGTGACGTTGTTCCTGGCCCAGGCGGCCCAGGGCAGGCTTCACTGCGCCCAACCTCGACTACCACGCCCTGGCGCCCGAGATCGTCCTCAGCGTCGTGCTGGCGGCGGTGCTGGTGGCCGACCTGGTGCTCGACGAGTCCAAGAAGTGGGTCATCCCCAGCATCGCCAGCTTCGGGCTGCTGGCCACGTTCGTCCCGATCCTCACCCTCGCCCTCTACGGCGACGACGTGCGGTCGATGGTGGGCGGCGCCTACGTGGTCGACAACTTCGCCCTCGTGCTCAAGGCCCTGTTCATCGTCGTGGGCTACGTCGTCCTGCTGATGTCGAGCACCTACGTCGAGGAGGGCGACTACTACGAGGGGGAGTACTACTTCCTCCTGCTGGCGTCGCTCATGGGCATGATCGTCATGGCCTCGTCACGCGACCTGATCACCATCTTCGTGGCCCTGGAGACGCTTTCCATCCCCGCCTACATCCTCGCCGGCTGGCGCAAGCGAGACCTCAAGAGCAACGAGGCGTCGCTCAAGTACTACCTGCTCGGCGTGCTGGCGTCGGCCGTGATGCTCTACGGGATGTCGCTGATCTACGGGTTCACCGGCACCACCATCCTGCGCGACATCGGTACCGAGCTGGCGGGTGACGCCGCCGCCAACCCGCTGGTCACGTTCGCCATCCTGTTCGTGATCATCGGCTTCGCCTTCAAGGTGTCGGCCGTCCCGTTCCATTCGTGGGCGCCCGACACCTACGAGGGGGCGCCCACGCCCGTCACCGCATTCCTGTCGGTGGCGTCGAAGACGGGCGGGTTCGTGGCCCTGTTCCAGCTCGTCTTCATCGGGTTCCTCGGCCGCGACGACGTGTGGGCGCCGCTGTTCGGGGTGCTGGCGGTGCTGACCATGACGGTGGGGAACCTGATCGCCCTGCGCCAGACCAACATCGTCCGACTGCTGGCGTACTCGTCGATCGCCCAGGCCGGCTACATCCTGGTGCCCCTGGCCATCGCCGGCACCAGCCCCGACGCGGCCCACAGCGCCCTTACCGCGTCGATCGTCTACCTGCTGGTCTACGCGGGCATGAACCTGGGCGCGTTCTCCATCGTCCTGGCCGTGGCCCGCAAGACCCGGTCGGGTGAGATCTCGTCGTTCGGCGGGCTCTTCGAGTACGCCCCCGGCCTGGCCGTGCTCATGACGATCTTCCTCTTCTCGCTGGCCGGCATCCCGCCGCTGGCCGGGGCGTGGGCCAAGATCTTCGTGTTCCGGTCGGTGCTCGACGCCGGCACCGGGTGGGCGGTCGCCCTGGGCGTGGTGGCGGCGGTCAACTCGGTGATCGCCCTCTTCTACTACGCGGCCGTCGCCCGCCAGATGTGGATGAGCCCGGTGCCCGACGGCGACCGCACGCCGATCAAGGTGCCCACCTCGCTGGTGACAGCTCTCGGGATCTGTGCCGTGGTGGTCGTGGTCATCGGGGTCTACCCGCAGCTCTTCGGGCACTTCGGCGACATCGCATCGCTGGTGAGGTAGCCCGGCTCGTCGCCGAGCGGGCGGCGGAGTCCGGCGGGGCGGTGCGCTTCGACGAGGTGGTGGAGCTGGCCCTGTACCACCCGTCGGCCGGGTTCTACGAGGGTCGGGGACGGGCCGGTCGGGGCGGCGCCGACTTCATCACCAGCCCCGAAGTGGGTGGCTTGTTCGGGGCCGTGGTCGCTCGTGCGCTGGGCTCGTGGTGGGCCGACCTGGGCCGTCCCGACCCGTTCGTGGTGGTCGAGGCCGGCGCGGGGACGGGCACCTTGGCCGCCTCGATCCTCGCCGCCGGCCTCCCGCCGGCGATGCGCTACCTGGCCGTCGAGCGGTCGGCCGCGTTGCGGGCGGTGGCGGCGGAACGGCTGGCCGGCCGGGCCGAGGTGGTGGGGGACATGCCGGGGGGGCCCTTCGAGGGAGTCGTCCTGGCCAACGAGCTGCTCGACAACCTCCCGTTCCGCCTCCTCGAGCGAACCGGTGACACCTCGGGGCGCCAGGACGCCCCCGATCGTCACCAGTTCGCCGGCACCCACCCAACCGGTGACACTTCGGGGCGCCAGGACGCCCCCGACCGTCACCAGTTCGGGTGGGCGGAGGTCTTCGTGGACGCCGACCTGGCCGAGATGTTGCGTCCGGTGGCGGCGGGCGTGGTCGCGGCGGCGGACCGGTTGGCGCCGGAAGCGCCCGTGGGGGCTCGGATCCCGCTGCAACCCACCGCCCGAGACTGGGTGGCGGCGGCGGTCGGCGGGCTCCGCCGGGGCCGGGTGGTGGCGGTCGACTATGCCGACACCACCGCCTCGATGGCAACCAGGCCGTGGACGGACTGGGTGCGCACCTACCGGGGCCACGGGCGGGCCGGCCGCCCCCTCGACGACCTGGGCTCGGCCGACATCACCTGCGTGGTGGCGCTCGACCAGCTACCGGCCCCCACCCACGACCGGGCCCAGGCCGACTTCCTGCGGGCCCACGGCATCGACGATCTAGTCGACGCCGCCCGTTTGGAGTGGACCGAGCGGGCCCACATCGGCGACCTCCAGGCCCTGAAGTCCCGCAGCCGGGTCACCGAGGCGTCGGCCCTCACCGACCCGTCCGGGCTGGGCGCCTTCCGGGTCCTCGAATGGGAGGTGCCCGGATAGGCTCGGCCAATGGCTGAGCCCGATCCGGCGACCATCGAGGCCTACTACCTCGAGGAGCGCACGTTCCCTCCGCCGCCAGAGTTCAAGAAGCAGGCTCTGGTCACCGACACGTCGATGTACGAGGAGGCGGAGCGCGACTTCGAGGGCTTCTGGGCCCGGCAGGCGGCCGAGCTCCTCGACTGGGACACCGACTGGACCTCGATCCTCGACTGGCAGCTCCCCTTCGCCAAGTGGTTCGTGGGCGGCACCCTCAACGCCGCCGCCAACTGCCTCGACCGCCACGTCGCCGCCGGCCGGGGCGACAAGGTCGCCTACCACTGGGAGGGCGAGCCGGGCGACACCCGCACCATCACCTACGCCGAGCTGACGACCGAGGTGTGCCGGTTCGCCAACGTCCTCAAGTCGCTCGGCGTGCAGCGGGGCGACCGGGTCAACATCTACCTGCCGATGATCCCCGAGCTGCCGGTGGCCATGCTGGCCTGCGCCCGCATCGGCGCCGCCCACAGCGTGGTCTTCGGCGGGTTCTCGTCCGAAGCCCTGCGCGACCGGATCAACGACGCCGAGGCCAAGGTCCTGGTCACGGCCGACGGCGGCTGGCGCCGAGCGGCCGCCGTCCCCCTCAAGGCCAACGCCGACGCCGCCCTCGAGGCCACGCCCACCATCGAGCACGTGGTGGTCGTCCGCCGCACCGAGTCCGACGTCGCCATGGTCGAGGGGCGCGACCAGTGGTACCACGACCTGATGGCCGACGCGCCGGCCGAGTGCCCGGCCGAGCCCATGGACTCCGAGCAGCTCCTCTACCTGCTCTACACCTCGGGGACGACGGCCAAGCCCAAGGGCATCATGCACACGACAGGCGGCTACCTCACCCACGTCGCCTTCACCCACAAGTACGTCTTCGACCACCACCCCGAGTCCGACGTCTACTGGTGCGCGGCCGACATCGGGTGGGTCACCGGCCACAGCTACATCGTCTACGGGCCCCTGGCCAACGGGGCCACGTCGGTGCTGTACGAGGGCAGCCCCGACACCCCCGGCCGCGACCGGTGGTGGTCGATCATCGAGCGCTACCGCGTGACCATCCTCTACACCGCCCCCACCGCCATCCGCACGTTCATGAAGTGGGGCACCGAGCACCTCGAGGCCCACGACCTGTCGTCCCTCCGGGTGCTCGGATCGGTCGGCGAGCCCATCAACCCCGAGGCGTGGATGTGGTACCAGGAGCACGTCGGCGGCGGCCACTGCCCGGTGGTCGACACCTGGTGGCAGACGGAGACGGGCGGGATCATGATCTCGCCCCTGCCCGGCGCGACCACGACCAAGCCCGGGTCGGCCACCTTCCCCCTGCCGGGCGTCGCCGCCGAGGTGGTCGACGAGAAGGGCAACCGGGTCGAGCGGGGCGGCGGCTACCTCACCCTCACCCGCCCCTGGCCGGGCATGCTGCGGGGGATCTACGGCGACCCCGAGCGCTACCGGCAGACCTACTGGTCGCGCTACGAGGGCCGCTACTTCGCGGGCGACGGGGCCAAGCTCGACGACGAGGGCTACCTCTGGCTGCTCGGTCGGGTCGACGACGTGATGAACGTGTCCGGCCACCGGGTGTCGACCACCGAGGTCGAGTCGGCCCTGGTCCACCACCCGTCGGTGGCCGAGGCGGCGGTGGTGGGGGCCAAGGACGACGTCCACGGGCAGGCGATCATCGCCTTCGTCACCCTGAAGCTCGGTTTCGAGTCCGACGTCGAGCACGGCGAGGCCCTGCGCAAGCACGTCGCCACCAAGATCGGGCCCATCGCCCGCCCGAAGACGGTGATCTTCACCGACGACCTGCCCAAGACCCGCAGCGGCAAGATCATGCGTCGCCTCCTGCGGGACGTGGCCGAGGGCCGCGACCTGGGCGACACCACAACCCTGGCCGACGCCGGCGTGGTCGAGGAGATCAAGAAGCGGGCGGCGGCCAGCGCCGCCGACCAGGAGTAGTGGTTCCCGAGGACCCACCGGCCACCCCTTCGCACTGGCGGTGGCGGGCGGAGCCGGCCGCCCCCGGGCGGGCGGTGATCTTCGACATCGACGGCGTCCTGTCCGACGCCACCGGCCGCCAGCACTACCTCGAGGGCGACCCCAGCGGGAAGAAGAACTGGCGGGGCTTCTTCGACGCCGTCGGCGACGACCCGCTGCTGGAGGACGTGGCCGCGCTGGTGGAGGTCGTCGACCGCGACGTGGTCGTGGTGCTGCTCACCGGCCGGCCGGTGCGGGTGCAGCCCCAGACGTTCGCCTGGCTGGAACGCAACGAGCTCCGGTGGGACCTCCTCGTCATGCGCAACGCGGGCAACTACCAGCACTCACCCGAGTTCAAGCGCCTCACGGTGAAGGAGCTCCGCGAGCGGGGCTTCGACATCAAGGTTGCTTTCGAGGACGACCACCGCAACATCGAGATGTTCAGGTCCGAGGGCGTGCCCTGCGTGTACATCCACTCCGGCTACTACGACACCTGATCCCAGCCGAGGCCACTTCGGCTACAGGTCGCCCGGGGCCGGCGGCGGGCCGGTGCCGGGGTCATCCTGATGGGTCTCGACCCTCCGGAACTCGCCGTCCGAGTAGGTCACCTCGGCCACCTGGATGAACGCCGGGCAGCAGTTGGGCTCGTTGTTGGGGTACTTGGCCTCGTAGTCGGTGATCTTGCCGGTCTCGACCGTCGCCCGGCCGTGGGAGAGCCCGCGCGCCGCGCCCACGACGGCCAGGTCGCCCGGGCCGTCCACGACCACGTCATAGGCCAGGATCGAGCCGCTCCCGGTCAGGTGGAACCCGAAGACGACCTCGGGCTGGCCATCGTCGGTGAGATCGGCCGTCCTCACGTTGATCTCGGCGATGCCGTCCCCGCTACTCAGGCGGAGGTCGGTGAGCCAGGCCCCCTTGCCCTGGCTCCAGTGCAGGACGAACGCCCGCCACTCCTTGAACGGTCCCGACGGCCGGAACTCGGTGAGCCACACCCGGGGCCCTCCGGCCATCTCGACCAGCCCGCACCCGCCGACGGTCCACCCGGCGTCGCCCAGCAGGGCGCAGTCGGAGTCGGGCCCCTCGGTCGACTGGACGGTGGGTTGGGGTGCCTCCTCCAGCAAGGCGCCCTCGGCGGACATGACGGTCCCCGCCGGCTCGGCCGTGGTTTCCGGAGTGGCGGTGGTACCCGGGCCGGCCGTCGTCACGGGCGATCCGCCCGCCGAGGTGGTCGGCCCCGCGACCGCCGACGACGTCGTCGTCGCCCCCACGGCCACGTCGTCATCATCGTCGCCGCCCGAGGCCGCCCGCCCAACCAGGAATGCCACCATCAGGAGGACGACGACCGCCAGGACACCCACTCCCATCCGCACCCGCTTGTCCATACCGACATCATCCACCCTCGACGTCCGCCGCGGAACGTTGGGCGGTGTGAGAGCGTTGATCTCGTTGGGCCCAAGGAGTCCACAAGGAGCACAGATGAGCAAGAACACAGCCAAGACCTACGTCCTGCTGGCCGGGCTGGGCGGCCTCATGGTTTTGATCGGAGGCCTCTTCAACCGGACCGGGGCCTTCATCGGCCTCGCCATCGGCCTGGCCTTCGTCGGCGGCTCGTACTGGTTCTCCGACAAGCTGGCCATCAAGTCGGCCGGGGCGGTGCCCGTCAGCGAGGCGGAGATGCCCGAGTACTACCGGATCGTCAGGGAGCTGACCACCAAGGCCGGCATGCCCATGCCCGCCCTCTACATCACCCCCGACCTCCAGCCCAACGCCTTCGCCACCGGCCGCAACCCCCAGCACGCGGCCGTCGCCGTCACCCGCGGCATCCTCAACATCCTCGACTGGGACGAGCTGCGGGGCGTGCTGGCCCACGAGATCAGCCACGTCGGCAACCGCGACATCCTCATCGGTTCGGTGGCGGCGGCGGTGGCCATGGGGATCACCTTCATCGCCCGGATGGCCATGTGGGGCGCCATGTTCGGCGGCGGGGGCGACGACGACAACCCCAACCCCTTCGCCCTGCTGATCATGGCCATGCTCGCCCCGGTGGCGGCCATGGTGCTGCAGATGGCCCTCAGCCGCAGCCGGGAGTACGAGGCCGACCGCACCGGCGCCCGGCTCATCGACGACGGCGAGCCGCTGGCCCGGGCCCTGGCCAAGCTGGAGCACGGGGCCCGCACCATCCCCATGGCGGTCGACCCGGTGCAGGCCTCGAAGTACATCGTCAACCCTCTCACCGGCCGCCGGGTGCAGTTCGCCAACCTGTTCACGACCCATCCGCCCATGGAGGACCGCATCCGCCGCCTCCGCGCCCGCGAATGGCAGAGCTAATGGAACCCGGAGCACCCCGCGGGGTCTGACTGCCATCCCGCCCGATCTCACCCGTTCGGGGGAGGAACGGGGCGGGTGGGCGGCGAAAGCATAGGGGTCGTCTCGATCCGCACCCGTTCCCTGGTCGTGCTCGCCGCCGTCGCCTCCCTGATGGCCGGCGCCAGCGTCCCGGTGCGCGCCCAGACACCGCCGACGCCGCCCACCACCAACGTGCTCCAGCAGCTCCTCGTCCAGCTGCTCACGCCGGTGACGACCCCCCCGGTACAGGCGGCAGCGGTGGCGCCCGTTCCCCCGCCTGCACCCGCACCCGCGCCGACCGCCCCTGCTCCGGGCCCGCCGGCGCCCGCGGCCGAGGAGCCCGACACGTCGTCCCAGGTGATCCCCGACGACTACGTCCCCGAGTACCGGCCTCGCACCGGAGCCCGTTCCACCGCCGGTCTGCTCGACGCCCTCCGCCGGCTCGAGGACCTCGGCCTCACCGCCGAGGAGGCGGCGGTCCTGGGCATGGGCCAGTTCCCCGTGCGGGGCCCGGCGGACTACACCGACGACTGGCACGACCCCCGCTTCGGTCCGCCCTTCCACCTGCACCAAGGCACCGACATCTTCGCCGACCGGGGCACGCCGGTCGTCGCCCCCGAGGCGGGAACCCTGACCTTCACCGACGGAGGCCTGGGCGGTAGGGGCGCTTACGTCACCACCGACGACGGCACCTCCTACTACTTCGCCCACCTCAACTCCTACGACCGGTCGGTCTATAGCGGGGCGGCGGTCGAGCGGGGGCAGGTGATCGCCACCGTCGGCAACACCGGCAACGCCGAGAACGGGGCCCCGCACCTCCACTTCGAGATCCGCCCCGGCGGGGTGGCGGTGAACCCGAAGCCGATCCTCGACCAGTGGCAGGACGAAGCCCTCGAGGCCGTTCCCGCTCTGCTGGCGGCCTACGGCGTGAACGTCCCCCGGGCCATCACCGCCGCCGGCATGCTCCGCCGCTTCGAGGAGGGCGGGCTGTCGGGATCGGGACGTCCGGCCGAGGGCGCCCTGCTGTGGGCGTCGTCGGTGAGCGCAGGCGGGGGCACCCTCCGCCTGGCCGAGGTGGCGGCGGTGCGGATGGCGGGCAGCATCGACTGGGACCGGCGGGCCACGACCGCGCAGCAGCAGGCCGACACGCTGCGGGAGGCACGGTCGGTTGCCAGCTCGGTGCTGGTGCCCCTCACGCCCCCGTTGGTGGTGGTGCTACTCGGGCCCGCCGTCAGTCACGGAAATTCTTGAACTGCAGGGGCACGCCGAAGTCGTGATCCTTGAGGGCGGCGATCACGGCCTGGAGGTCGTCCCGCTTCTTGGCCTGCACCCGCACCTGCTCGCCCTGGGTCTGTGACGACACGCCCTTGGCCGCTTTCTCCTTGATGAACCGGTTGACCTCCCGGGCCTTCACGTCGTTGATCCCGGCCGTGATGGTGACGGTCTGGCGCACGGTGCCCTTGGAGGCCTCCTCGACCTTGCCGTAGGTGAGGGACTTGAGCGACACCGACCGGCGAACGAGCTTCTCCTCGAGGACCTGGACGAGGGCCCGCATCCGGTCCTCGGTGGCCGAGGCGAGCTGGATCTCCCCGTCGCCCAGCTCGATCGACGACCCTGTCCCCTTGAAGTCGAAGCGGGTGGACACCTCCCGCTGGGCCTGGTCGACCGCGTTGCGGACCTCCTGGAGGTCGACCTCGGAGACGACGTCGAAGGTGGGCATCGGGTCAACGGTATCGTGGTCGTCCCCGGATGATTTGCGGCGGTTTCCGGGGACGTCATTGGGTCGGTGCCCGAGCGGCCAAAGGGAGCAGACTGTAAATCTGCCGGCACAGCCTACGGAGGTTCGAATCCTCCCCGGCCCACGCACGCACGCACGCACGCACCCGCTTCCAACCAAGGGCGGTTCAGGAGGAAAACCGCCTTCGGCTCAAGTTGTCAGGTGACGTTGTCGCAGGCACCAACTATCCCTGCGTGAGGGGCCAAACCCCCGGTTCCCGGGCGAGCGTTTCAGGCGCGCCGACGCGGCCCCAGGCTTGTCGCCGGGCCAGGAGTTGGCGGCCCATCTCAGTGCTTGAACAGGGCCTCGTCGGCGCTCGCCAGCGGGCCGACGAGGCCCTGTTGCTCCGGGGAGCGGCCCGACCTGGAGCTGGCCCGTCAACGGGGGCGTCCTGCGGGCCGTAGCGACTCTCAAGCCCCCTGGCGTTGCGACCAGGTCGCATCTATAGTCCCCCCTGCGTACCTAACGCATCCAGCTCGCATCAGGGGGAAGTATCGCAATGCGCAGGCTCGTTGGACTGGTTGTGCTCGTGACCCTTGCCGGTTGCTCGTCGGGCGACAGTGCTGGCCCAGCTTCCGAGGCCGCGGCGCCGACCGAGCTGCGCCTTGCCGTCGGGGGCGAGTCCGAGGACGGCTACGACCCGACGTTGGGCTGGGGCCGCTACGGGTCGCCCCTGTTCCAGTCGACCCTGCTCCGGCGGGACGCCGACCTCGAGATCGTGAACGACCTGGCGACCGGGTACCGGGTGAGTGAGGGCGGCCTGGTCTGGACGGTTGACATCCGCACCGACGCCAACTTCACCGACGGCACGCCCGTGACCAGCGAGGACGTGGCCTACACCTTCACCAAGGCCAGCCAGTCGGGCGGCCTCACCGACGTGACCGTCCTCGACGCCGCCACCGCCGTGGACAACGACACGGTCGAGCTGAAGTTGAAGAAGCCCCAGAGCACCTTCGTCAATCGCCTCATCACGCTCGGCATCGTGCCCAAGCACGCCCACAACGAGGCCTACGGGCGCAACCCCATCGGCTCCGGGCCCTACCAGCTCGTCCGCTGGGACGAGGGCCAACAGCTCGTCGTCGAGGCCAACCCTGGCTACTACGGGCAGAAGCCGGCGTTCGGCCGGGTGGTGTTCCTCTTCACCGAGGAGGACGCCACGCTGGCGCTGGCCAAGGCCGGAGACGTGCACCTCGCCGCCGTCGCCCAGTCGCTCGCCACCGAACCGATTCCCGGTATGAGGCTGGTCTCGGTCGACTCGGTCGACAACCGGGGAATGATGCTGCCGACCGCCCTCGCCGAGGGCAAGACCACCTCCGATGGCTACCCGATCGGCAACCCGGTCACCTCCAACCAGGCGATCCGCCAGGCGATCAATGTAGTCGTCGACCGCGAAGTGCTGGTGGCCGGCGTGCTCGACGGTTTCGGCAGTCCCGCGGTCGGCCCGGTGGACGGGCTGCCGTGGTTCGAGGCCGACTCGGCAATCACGGACAAGGACGTGGAGGGGGCCAAGAGGATCCTCGCCGAGGCCGGCTGGCGAGACGCCGACGGGGACGGGGTGGTCGAGTTGAACGGCCTGCCGGCCCGGTTCACCCTGATCTATCCGGGCACGGACACCACCCGCCAGGGGTTGGCGTTGGCGGCCGGCGACATGATCCGCAAGGCCGGCATCGACGTGAACGTCGAGGGCAAGTCGTGGGACGAGATCGAGACGCGGATGCACGCCGACGCCATCCTCTTCGGCTGGGGCAGCCACGACCAGACCGAGATGTACAACCTCTACCACTCGTCCTTCGCCGGCGTGGACTACTACAACGCCGGCTATTACCAGAGCGCACCGGTCGACAACTACCTCGACCTGGCCCTGGGGGCGACCAGCCCCGACGAGGCCGACGTCTTCTGGAAGGCGGCCCAGTTCGACAACAAGGGTTCCGGGTTCACGGCCAAGGCCGATGCCGCGTGGGCGTGGTTGGTCAACCTCGACCACACCTATTACGTCGACGACTGCCTCGACGTGCACCAGACCCAGGTCGAACCCCACGGCCACGGGTTCCCGATCACCGCCGGGATCACGTCCTGGACTTGGAGTTGCTAGCGCAGGGGACGGCAGCCGGGCCCGCCGACACGGCCCCGCCCGGGAACCCGTCCCCGGCCAGGTCGGTGACCAGGGCGGACGTCGTGCGCTGGATCGCAGGCAAGGCCGTGCGCCTGTGCACCCTGCTGGTGGCCGTGTCGGTCGCCGGTTTCGTGCTCGTCGAGGCCTCGCCGGTCGACCCCGTTGACGCCTACGTGGGCGCCGACGTGCTTCAGGTCGGCCCTGAGCAGCGGGCCCAGATCGAACAGCGTTGGGGCCTCGACGACCCGGCCCCGGTCCGATTCCTCCGCTGGGCCGGCCAGGCCGTGCAAGGGAACCTGGGAACCTCGATGATCTACAACGCCCCGGTGGCGGAGGTGCTACGCACCCGGTTCCTGGCATCGCTGGCGTTGATGGTGCTGGCCTGGCTGCTGGCAGGGGTGTTCGGGTTCGCCCTCGGCATCCTGGCTGGCTCCCGGCCGGGGTCGTGGGTCGACCGAACCGTGCGCTGGTGGGTCTACACCCTGGCTTCCGCGCCCACGTTCTGGGTCGGGCTGCTCCTCCTGTACGTCTTCGCCATCTCGTCCGGCTGGGCACCGGTGTGCTGCGCCGGGCCCATCGGCTCCGACCCGTCGTCGATCGGTCTCGGAGACCGCCTCCATCACCTGATCCTGCCTGCGGCCACGCTGGCCATCGTCGGGGTGGGAGCGATCGCGCTGCACACCCGGGAGCAGGCCGTCGCCTTCCTCCACAGCGACGCCGCCGTCTTCGCCCGGGCCCAGGGCGAGCATGGCCGGGGGATGGTCCGCCACCATCTCCTGCGCAACGCCGCCGTGCCGGCGCTGCTCCTGCAGTTCGCCTCACTGTCTGAGCTGTTCGGCGGCGCCATCCTGGCCGAGACGGTGTTCAGCTACCCGGGGCTCGGGCAGGCGACCGCCGCGGCCGGCATCCGGGGCGACGTCCCCCTGCTGCTCGGGATCGTGCTGGCCACCACGGTCTTCGTCTACGTCGGCAACCTCCTGGGCGATGTCGCCCACAGCGTCGCCGACCCCCGGGTCTCGTTGCTCCGCTCGGCCCGGGCCTTGGGGGCCCAGCCGTGACGTCGTTCGCTCCCGTCCTCGACGAGTCCGTCATTCCGGTTCCCGGCCGCCTGGCCGACCGGCGAACGCGCACCATCGTGACTGCCGTCGCCACCGTTGCCGTGCTGCTGGTGATCCTCGTCGCCGGCACGCTGGTGTCGGGACGTGCCGGGCAGACCGACCTCGGTGCCCGAAACCTGTCGCCCAGCCTGAGCCATCCGTTCGGCACCGATCGGCTGGGCCGCGACCAGGCCGCCCGCACGCTGGCCGGACTTCGCCTCTCCCTGCTGGTCGGCACGCTGGCCGCGGCGGCCAGCGCCGCCATTGCCCTCGTCCTGGGCGCCGCCGCCGGTGCCCTGGGCCGCCGGGTCGACGCCGTCGTCGGGTGGATGGTCGACCTGGTCATGGCCCTGCCCCACCTGGTCCTGCTCATCCTGTTGGCCTTCGTCCTCGGCGGGGGCATGAAGGCGGTAGTGATCGGGGTGGCCATCACCCACTGGCCGGCGCTGACCCGGGTCCTCCGAGGCGAGGCCCGGCGGGTGGCGGCGTCGGACTACGTGGCGGTCTCCTACCGCCTGGGGCGGCGGGGAGCCTGGGTGGGCCGGCACCACCTCGTGCCCCATCTCGTCCCCCACTTCAGCGTGGGGCTGGTGCTCCTGTTCCCTCACGCCATCCTTCACGAGTCGGCGCTGAGCTTTCTCGGCCTGGGCCTGTCGCCGCACGAGCCGGCCATCGGCATCCTGCTGGCCGACGGGATGCGCTACCTGTCGGTCGGCGCCTGGTGGCTGGCCGTGCTGCCCGGCCTGGCCTTGCTCCTGATGGTCAAGACGGTCGACGTGCTGGGCCACCAGCTCCGCGGCCTCACCGATCCCCGGACGGTGCAGGAGTGACCGGGCGGGAGGCCAGCGCCAGCCCGGTTCTGGAGGTACGAGATCTGCGGGTGGTGTTCACCCAGTACGAGGCGGGACTGCGGCGCCGGCGACTGGAGGTGATCAGCGGGATCGACCTGGTGGTGGGAGCCGGCGAGCTGGTGGCGGTGGTCGGTTCCAGCGGGTCGGGCAAGTCGCTGCTGGCCCACGCCGTGCTCGGAGTCCTCCCGAGAAACGCCACCGTGTCAGGCCAGATTCTCTACCGGGGCGAGCAACTTTCGGACACCCGCCTCCGCAATCTGCGGGGACGGGAGATCTGCCTCATCCCCCAGACGGTCGCGGCACTCGATCCGGTGACCAAGGTCGGTCCCCAAGTCGAACGGTCGGCCCATCTGTCCGGATCGCCGAACCCACCGGCCGCGGCCCTGACTGCGCTCCGGCGGCTCGAGCTGCCGGAGGGCACCGGGAGCAGGTACCCGCACGAGCTGTCGGGAGGCATGGCCCGGCGGGTGCTCACCGCCACCGCCACCGTCGGGCGCCCCGCCCTCGTGCTGGCCGACGAGCCCACCCCGGGCCTGCACCCGGCCGTCGTCGCCGAGACATTGGCCGGACTACGGGCGATGGCCGACGAAGGCGCAGCCGTCGTGCTCATCACCCACGACCTGCTCGGAGCGCTGGAGGTGGCGGACTCCGTCGCCGTGTTCTACGCCGGGACCACGGTGGAGGTCTGCCCGGTCAACCGCTTCGGCGGAGATGGCGCCGGCCTCCGTCATCCCTACACCCGGGCCCTCTGGGCGGCGCTGCCCGGGAACGGCTTCGTCCCCCTCGCCGGCGCCCAGCCACCACCGACCGACCTCCCCCCGGGATGCCTGTTCGCTCCCCGCTGCCCCGAGCGGTCACCGGACTGCGATCGCAGCCGACCCGAGTCCCGTGTCGTCGACGGCGCCCTGGTGCGGTGCATCCGTGCCTGAGTCGGACGCTGGCGACCGCGCCCAGCTCGAGGGCATTGGCCTGTCGTTCCGCTACCGCCGCCGCGACCCCTTGGTGGTCCGGGACGGCACCATCCGGTTGGCCCAGGGCGAGATCGTCGGCCTGCGCGGCCCGAGCGGCTGTGGCAAGACGACGCTCGGACGGCTGCTGGCCGGCCTCCTGGTACCGGGTCGGGGGACCGTGACGGTCGGTGGCGTCGCTCTGCCCAGGCGGGGAGCCTCCCCGGTGCAGCTCGTCCTCCAGCACCCCGAGCTGGCGGTGAACCCCCGCTGGCGCCTGGGAAGGATCCTGGCCGAGGCGGGCGAGCCGGACCAGGCGCTGCTCGACGAGCTCTCGATTGCCGGGGGTTGGCTGGACCGTTACCCGAACGAGTTGTCGGGGGGTGAGCTCCAACGGATCGCGGTGGCCCGGGCCTTGCTGGCGCGGCCCAGGTTCGTGGTCGCCGACGAGATCAGCGCCATGCTCGACCCGATCACTCAGGCCCAGCTCTGGCAGGTCCTCGTGCGCCGGGCACGCGCCGGCGAGATAGGGATCCTCGCCATCTCCCACGACGACGCCCTGCTCGGAGTCGTCGCCGACCGCTGTCTCGAGGCGCTCCCCGGGGGGTCGCTCGGTCCCCCTGCGCCAGCGTTGTCGAACCGCGCCTGACCCCTCCCGGAAACCTGGTCTTCGGCAACGGGCCGACAGCGCGCTCGTGCCTGCCACCCCTCCGACCAGCCCCGAGCTCGGGCTCCGGGCTCGGGGCCCGAAACGGGAACCACCCCACGCCGATGTCGTCACCTCGGTCGCGGGCTCGATCGGGTCGGGGCGCTCCTGGGGCGCCGAGCGCTCGGAGCACCGAGCGTCGGAGCACCGCATCCGGCAGGGGGCCATCGCCCGGCGACACCCACATAGGGGGTCTCCATCGGCAGTGGAACTTGGCGCGTAGCACGTGGGGGCCGTTGCCGAAACCACGGGAAAAGTCCTCAGGGACTCCTACGATCGTTGACCGTCACCGGTTCGAAAACGCCCGGCTACGCGGGGGTGGCGCTGAGGTCCGGTGCCGGCTCGCCGCCGAGGCAGATGCTCCGACCGGGGACGATGGCCACGATGTAGTGGCCGGGCCCGGCGCGGAAGTAGCTGTCGGCGTCGCCCTCGCCGCAGGACGGGTCGTCGACCCGGGCCAGATAGAGGATGTCGTTGCCCTGGGTCTGGGGCCCGACGGTGAGCCCACCGATCTCCTGTCCGGGCGCGAGGTCGTAGATGACGCCGTTGAGGTTCATCGTCACCGCCGCCGGGTACCGGCTGACGAGGGTCATGGTGGGCCGGGCCGCGGGGTCCACCGTCGTCGGGACCGGCACCGGCACGGTCGGAGCCGGAGCCTCGGTGACCGGCGGGGCCGGTGGCTCGGTCGTGGGGACCGGTACCGGCACCGCGTCCGGGGTCGTCTCGGGGGCGGAGGGCACGGTGGCTCGCAACAGGGCAGACGCCTCGGCCGACGGCCGGACACTCTCACCGTGCCCGTTGGCCGCCGCCACGATGGTCTCGTCGCCGCCGGTGTCCCGCGACACGAGGGTCGCCGCGGCCAGGCCGACGGCCAGCAGCGCTGGCACCGCGGTCACCAACAGCGCCACTGTCCAGCTCTTTGGGGAGTGGGTCTTCACAGTCATGCCTCTTCCAGAATGTTGGGGAAGGTCGCCGGGCCGACGGGCGGGACGGCACAGTTGCCGCCACCATCCCTTCGGCCCCCCGCCGGCCCCGCCCGATAGGCCGTTCGGCCTGTTGTGGCCGGCGGGACCCCACCCGCGGCCGACTCGAAGTTCCGCCGTCGCCGGCCCTACGCTCTGAGCCGATGGACGCCCCTCCGCTGACCCTAACGCCGCGGCCGGTCCGTTCGGCCGCCGACCTGAGGATGCGCCGCGTCCTGCGCATCGCCGACGAGGCGCCCCGCGCCAGCACCAGAAGCGCGGAGAAGGCCTTCTCCACCTCCATGCTGATCTCCGCCCTCCGCTGCATCCTCACCTACGTGGTCCTGCCGATCGGGGGACCGATCGTGGGCCTCGCGGGCGGTGTCGGTCCCGTCGTGGGACTGGTGGTAGGGGCGGTGTCGAGCGTGGCCATCGTGGTGTCCATGCGCCGCTTCTTCCGGTCCGATCACCGGTGGCGGTGGCGGTACACCGCCGTCGGGGGAGCGATTCTCGCGTTCCTCGCCGTCCAGGCGGTCGTCGACATCGCCCACCTGGTGGGCTGACGTGGCCCGCGCTCGGTGACGCGCCGGCTGGCGACGGGTCCCGTGCGGTGGTTGTGGTTCGCCGGCGGCCTGGTGTCGGTTGGGCTGGGTGGTCTCGGGATCGTGGTCCCCGGGCTCCCCACCACCGTGTTCTTCATCGTCGCCGCTTCGTGCTTCGCCCGCTCCAGCCCCCGGTTCGAGGCGTGGGTCCTCGGCCTGCCCCGCATCGGCGGCATGGTGCGGGACCACCGGGACGGGCTGGGCATGCCCCGCCGGGCCAAGGCGTGGGCCCTGGGCTCCATGTGGCTGTTCGTCGGGCTCAGCGCCGTCCTCACCCGCAGCCGGCCGGTGGTGCCGGCGGTCATCGTGGCGGTAGCCCTGGTGGGCACCTGGTACATCGTCCGCCGGGTACCGACCCGGGAGCGGGTCGAGGCCGAGCGAGCCGCCGCTGGCGCCGCGTCCGACGCCGAGACTGACGCACCGACGAGTCGCTGAAAGGCTCAGGCCGGGCGGGGGCGGCGCTCCCGGGCCAAGGCATCGACCCGGGGGTACATCTTCTCGGCGTAACGGATGTGGCGGATCTTGTCGGCGAAGTCGAGGTGCTCGGGATCGTTGACCCCCAGGGCCTCCTCCAGGCGGTCGGTGACCACCGTCTCCACCTTGTCCCCGTCGCCGGCCAGGATCCCGATCACGTCGGTGAGGTAGTACTCGCCGGCGGCGTTGGTAGAACCGAGGCGTTCCAGGGCCCGGAGCAGGGCAGGGGCGTCGAAGCAGTAGGCCCCGACGTTGACCTCCTGCACCGCCAGCTGCTCGGGCGTGGCGTCGCGGGCCTCCACGATGCCGGTGACCCGGCCGTCGCCGCCGCGCACGATCCGGCCGAAGTCGGGCGGGTTCTCGAGCTCGATGGTGAGGACCACCACCGCCGCCTCTTTCGCGTCCCGACGGTCGACGAGCGCACGGATCGTTTCGGTGGTGAGCATCGGCATGTCGCCGTAGAGGACGACCACGTTCCCGTCCGGGTCGTCGAGGAACGCCCGGGCCTGCAACACCGCGTGCCCGGTGCCCAGCTGCTCCTCCTGAACGGCGTACTCGACGCCCTCGTAGACGTCGTCCACCGCGTCGATCACCTCGTCGCGGCCCACTCCGACGACCAGGATGACGTCGTCGATCCCCGCGGCCATGGTGGCCTCGATGCAGTGGATCACCATGGGCTTGCCATCGACTTGGTGGAGGACCTTGGGCAGGTCGGAGCCCATGCGCTTGCCCTGGCCGGCGGCCAGGATCACGGCTTTGGTGGCCCGGGGGCTCATGCGCTCTGGGCCGGGGCGAAGCTGGCGACGGCTGCGTCGCGGGACTCGAACTTGGCGAACACCTTGTTGAGGCGGGTCATGGCGAACATCACCGTCACCCAGGTCGGGAACCCGCACAGCCGGACGTCACCCGGACCGATGCGGACCCGCTTGAAGAAGTTCACCAGCTCGGCCAGCCCGGTGCCGTCGATGACCTTCACGCCGCTCAGGTCGATCACGAAGTTGTGGACGCCGGCCGCCAGCAGCTCACCGAGGGCGGCGTGGAGCTGGCCAGCGTGATCGGCGTCGACGTCGCCCCCGAGGGCCACCACCGCCACGCCATCGGCCCGCTCGGTCGTCACCTCCAAGGACGTCATGTCCACCGCAACCTACCCGCCGCTGCGGCTGCCGCATTTCCACCGCCGTGGCGGCCGCGAGATGCGGGGTCACCCGGCCAGGGCGTACCTCCGGCCGATGGCGGCCACCACCCGGCGCCTGCTCTCGCTGGCGGAGATGGCTAGGGGCCCTTCCACGCGGGACACGATCGACGCCAGGTCGTCGTCGCCGACCACCTCCCGGAACCAGCGGGAGAAGTCGCCGCTCCGGAGATGGTGGAGCCAGGTGGAGTCGTCGACCGACTCCGCCAGCCGCACGAAGCGGACCAGATCGGGCGCGGCCAGGTCGGCTGTCCCCCCTTGGGAGCGGAACACGAAGCTGCGGCCGGGGCCGAGGTCGCTCCTCGCCTGGCGCTGCCGTCGCCGGCGCTCCAGGCCCCTCGGACCGACCAGCGTGTCCGTCGCACCGCTGGCGTGTTGGCGGTAGTCGCCGAGCAGGCGAGTGAGTTCCACGCCCGCGCTGTCCTCGATGCCGATGAGGCCGTCGTTCGCCTGTTCGGTCGCCCGGATGACCTCGTTGAGCTTGAGCTGGATGGCCATGTCGTCGCGGTTCTGGGTGTGCTGCCCCACCACCAACAGGACGAGGGCGAGGATCGGAGCGCCGGCGGTGGCCGTCAGCTCCCACGTGCGGGAGTAGTCGACGACCGGCCCCAGGGCCAGCCATCCGGCGATGGTCAGCAGCAGGATGACGGCGAACTTGGGCGAGCCGGTGAGATCCCGGCTGCCGCCGGAGACCCGGCCGAACCAAGGCGTCTCCCGCCTGATCGTCTGCACAACGTGGCCACTGTCGTCGACCAGCGGCCGGCCGGCGACGTTGTTCAACCCTTTGGGCTTCGAGCCTGGCTTCAGGGGATTGGGCATTCGGGAGTCCCTCCTCGGACGACGAACGGGTGGGTCACTTCCCTTTTCCGCTCGTGATCGGTTTCACAACCTCGGCGACAACCTACCGATGCCCAGTTGGCGGACGGTTTCGGATGGGTGGATCGCCGATGGCGATCTGCTGACATCCCCGTGTCACAGTTTGCGCGGGGGACGCTGCGGGAACGCCAAGCCCATGTTCGTCTGGCACAAGCGCTCCGGGCAGCGGTCTCGGGTCCGCTTCCTGTGGTGGCCGCTGGTCCTGTCCCTCGTCGTCTCCGTCATCCTCACGATCGCCCTCAACGCCCGCTGACGAGCCCGATTCAGAGAAGGCGCTCCATGACGGCCACGTCGAGCCAGCGGCCGAACTTGCGGCCGACCTCCCGCTCGACGCCCACCATCTCGAAGCCGCACGACTGGTGGAGGGCTATGGACACCTCATGGCCGTCGACGATGCGGGCGATGACCGCATGGAAGCCGTGCACCGTCGCCAGGCGGAGGAGCTCCTCCAGCAAGGCCCGGCCGTGGCCCCGGCCCTGGCGGTCGCGGCGGACGTAGAGCGAGTTCTCGACGGTCGTGGCGTACGCCGGCCGGGGTCGGTAGGGGGCCAGGCAACCGAAGCCGACCACCACCCCGGCTTCGACCACGACGATGGCCGGGTGTACTCCGGCGTGCTCCTCCAGCCACGCCTGCTGGGACTCGAGCGACCGGGGCACGAGGTCGAAGGTGACGGTTGACTCGACGACCTCGAGGTTGTAGATGGCCCGGATGGCCTCGGCGTCGGTGGGACGGGCCAGTCGCAACGCAACGGCGGGATCGGACCGGCTGGCTATCATCGACGAAGGACCGGCCCCCTTAGCTCAGTCGGCAGAGCACAGCCATGGTAAGGCTGGTGTCGTCGGTTCGATTCCGACAGGGGGCTCTCGCCACGCCGGCGGCGGGTGAAGTGACCCGAGGATGACCAGTAAGCTGGTCAGGCCCGGAGCCCGCCTCCGGATCACAGCCCGCCTGGCGGCGTAGCTCAGTTGGCAGAGCACTCGGCTCATAATCGAGGAGTCGGCGGTTCGAGTCCGCCCGCCGCTACCGCACGAGAGGGGTAGCACGCACATGGCGAAGCAGAAGTTCGAGCGGTCGAAGCCGCATCTCAACGTGGGCACCATGGGCCACATCGACCACGGCAAGACCACGCTGACGGCCGCCATCACCAAGGTCCTCCACGAGCAGGACTCCACCGTGGCCTTCACCGCCTTCGACCAGATCGACAAGGCGCCCGAGGAGAAGGCCCGGGGCATCACCATCTCCATCGCCCACGTGGAATACACCACCCCCAAGCGCCACTACGCCCATGTCGACATGCCCGGCCACGCCGACTACATCAAGAACATGATCACCGGGGCGGCCCAGATCGACGGCGCCATCCTGGTCGTGTCCGCCGCCGACGGCCCCATGCCCCAGACCCGGGAGCACGTCCTGCTGGCCCGCCAGGTGGGGGTGCCCTACATCGTGGTCGCCCTCAACAAGGCCGACGCGGTCGACGACGAGGAGCTGCTCGACCTGGTCGACCTCGAGGTGCGGGACCTGCTCAACGAGTACGAGTACCCGGGCGACGACACGCCGGTGATCCGGGTCAGCGCCCTCAAGGCGCTGGAGGGCGACGAGGCGTGGACGCCGGCCATCCACGAGCTGATGAACGCGGTCGACGACTACATCCCCGAGCCCCCCCGAGACGTCGACAAGCCCTTCCTGATGCCCATCGAGGACGTGTTCACCATCACCGGGCGGGGCACGGTGGTCACCGGGCGGGTGGAGCAGGGCATCGTCAAGGTGGGCGAGAAGGTCGAGATCGTGGGCCTGGGCCACAACCAGACCACGGTCTGCACCGGGGTGGAGATGTTCCGCAAGCTCCTCGACGAGGGAAGAGCGGGCGACAACATCGGCGTGCTGCTGCGGGGCATCAACAAAGAGGACGTGCAGCGGGGCCAGGTGCTGTGCAAGCCCGGCTCCATCACCCCGCATACCACCTTCGAGGCCCAGGTCTACGTGCTGACCAAGGAGGAGGGCGGGCGCCACAGCCCCTTCTTCCAGAACTACCGGCCCCAGTTCTACTTCCGCACCACCGACGTCACCGGCCAGATCACGCTCCCCGAGGGCACCGAGATGGTCATGCCGGGCGACAACATCTCCCTCACCGTCGAGCTCATCACCCCCATCGCCATGGACGAGGGCCTGCGCTTCGCCATCCGCGAGGGTGGGCGTACCGTGGGCGCCGGCCGTGTCGTGAAGATCCTCAAATAACGCTCGGGGGGCTCTGCCCCCCGAGTTCCCCCCGAGTCAAAGGCTTGGACGCCCGGCTGACGCCGGGCGCGTTCCTTCTGTTCCGGCAGGCTTCGCCTGCCGGGCCGGGCCGGCTGACGCCGCCCCGGCGAAGATCCACGGCTCGCGACATCGGACCGCACGACACCCGCCAGGGGACTTGGTTCTTTTGGGCAGGCGAAGCCTGCCTCGGGGGGACTCGGGGGCGGAGCCCCCCGAGCGCGGGGCGGAGCCCCCCGAGCATGCGTAGAGTGGAGCCACGTGACCGAAAGGAAAGCCCGGGATGGCCAAGGGCGAGAAGCGGGTCAAGATCACGCTCGCGTGCGAGCAGTGCAAGCGCCGCAACTACATCACCATGAAGAACAAGCAGAACGACCGCGAGCGCATGGAGCTCAAGAAGTACTGCCGTTGGGACCGGACGCACACGGTTCACCGCGAGACTCGCTAGCCGCGGAATCGGCCGAGGTGATCCTCAGCCGCATGGTCGACGAGGACGAGCAGGGCGACAAAGGGCTGGCGGAGCCTGTCGGTAACCTTTCCGATCCGGCCGAGGTCGTAGTCCCGGTGATTCCTGCGGAAGAGGCTGCCCTCGTGGACCGGGCCAAGGCCGGCGACGTCAACGCCTTCGCCGAGCTGGTCCGGCTCAGCCAGGCAGAGGTCTACACGCTGGCCTACCGGCTCACCGGGAACGAGGACGACGCCAGAGACGTCGCCCAGGACGCCTACCTCCGGGCCTTCAAGGCCCTGAAACGCTTCCGGGGCGACGCTCGCTTCTCCACCTGGATGTACCGGATCACGGCCAACTGCGCGTCGTCCCACCTGTCCCGCCGGTCGAGGAGCAGCCACGACGAGCTGTCCGACGACGATGCCATGGCCGACGAGCGGCCCGAGTCCAACCCCGAGGGGATGGCCGAGGCAGGCGCCCTGCGCGACCGGATGACGGCCGCCCTGGCCGAGCTGCCGGCGCCGCTGCGCTCAGTCGTGGTCCTGCGCGACGTCTACGACCTTCCTCATGAGGCGATCGCCTCCGAGCTGGGGATCACCGAGGCGGCGGCCAAGGTCCGGTTGCACCGGGCCCGCCGGAAGCTGCGTGAGCGGCTGTTTCCCATGCCCGGAGAGGAGAAGGCCCGTGCGGTCTAAGTTCGGTGTGCGTACGGCCCCAATAAGATCGACAGTGGGATCGGCAGGGGGCTCGTCCGGCGGCTTCCGAAGCGGCGGCGTCTCGTGCGCGGCGGTGGCCAACGCCCTGCCCGGCATCGTCGACGGCGTGGAGGTGGCCGGCCTCGATCTGCGCCGCCACGTCGAGTCCTGCCTGCGGTGCCAGGCCGAGCTGGCCCAGTACCGCAAGGTGCTGCGCACGCTCCACACCCTGCGCACCGAGCTCCTCGAGCCCTCCCCCGGCCTGCTGCCCGACATCCTGGTGGCCCTGGAGGCGGCGGGTGAGCGAGGCGCCATGCACTACCTCCTCACCGGTCGACGGGCGGCCTACCTGGGCGGCATCGCCGCCGCCGCCACCGCGGGCGCGGCCGGCGCCATCGTCATCGCCAGCCGTCGCCACCGCCGCGTCGCGGTCGCCAGCTAGCTCGCCCCGGTCGACCACCGCCCGCCGCAACGGGCGCGCGGGGCCTGAGCTATCCTCGGAAGTACCCACGCCCTCCGGGCTGACCCAGGGCAGTAGCTCAACTGGTAGAGCACCGGTCTCCAAAACCGGCGGTTGGGGGTTCGAGTCCCTCCTGCCCTGCCGGCTTCTGGACAACCCCGTCTCAAGAGGTACTTCGTGAATCGACAGATGAAGCGGATGATGCAACGTCAGGGTCAACTCGACCCCGACGGCACGCCCGCCCGGCGCGAGCCCACCCGGCCTGCGCCCCGCCCGGCCAAGGAACGCGTCGGCGCGGGCGAGTACGTCCGCCAGGTGCGAGCCGAGCTGCGCAAGGTCGCCTGGCCCACCCGGGCCGAGGTCATCAGCTACTCGATCGTCGTCCTCGTGGCCCTGCTCATCCTGACCGCGATCATCTTCGCCCTCGACCTCGCCTTCGGCAAGATCGTCATCTTCCTCTTCGAGTGACCGAGCCGACGACAGACCCCATGACAGAAGACCCCACCCCAGAAGACGCCAAGACCGAAGACGCCAGCGCGCCCGACACCCTCCCCACCGCCTCCCTGGGCGACCCGGAGGAGGCGGCGGCCGCCGACGCAGTCCCCACCGATGCTGGCCCCCCCGCCGATTCCCTTCCGCCCGATCCCTTCCGGCCGACTCCCCGCCCGACTCCCTTCCGCCCGACTCCCTTCCGCCCGACTCCCTTCCGGCCGGCTCCCTTCCGCCCGACGACATCGCGCCGGGGGAGATCCTCGGCGACGAGCCGTCCCCTGTGGCGGCCGACCCGATCGTCGTGTTCGACGACGGCCTGGCCGACGACGACGACGTCGAGGAGGAAGTCGCTCCTGTCGAGAGCCCCTACGACCGTCCCGGCTCGTGGTACGTGGTCCACACCTACGCCGGCTACGAGAACAAGGTCAAGTCCAACCTCCAGAGCCGGATCGCCTCCATGAACATGGAGGACCGCATCTTCGAGTGCGTCATCCCCATGGAGGACGTGATCGAGTTCAAGGGCGGCAAGCGGGTCACGGTGCAGAAGAAGGTGTTCCCCGGGTACCTCCTCGTCCGCTGCGAGCTCGACGACGACTCCTGGCGGGTCGTGCGCAACACGCCGGGAGTGACCGGGTTCGTGGGGCTGGGGGCCAAGCCCACGCCGTTGTCCCGCAAGGAGGTCGAGAGCATCCTCCAGGTGCAGTCGGGCGGCACCGAGGGTGTCACCCGCAAGCCGGCCCGCCGGCCCATGTACGAGGTCGGGGAGAGCGTCCGGGTCCGCGAGGGGCCGTTCGCCGACTTCTCCGGCCAGATCGCAGAGATCAACGAGGACCAGCTCAAGCTCAAGGTCCTCGTCAACATCTTCGGCCGGGAGACCCCGGTCGAGCTCGAGTTCAGTCAGGTGGCCAAGCTGTAATGGGTAAGCGTCGAGTAGCCGCGATCGTGCGGATCCAGATCCCGGCCGGGGCGGCCACACCCGCCCCGCCGGTGGGCACCGCCCTCGGCCCCCACGGGGTCAACATCATGGAGTTCTGCAAGCAGTACAACGCGGCCAGCGAGAACCAGCGGGGAACCGTGGTGCCGGCCGAGATCACCATCTTCGAGGACCGGACGTTCACGTTCGTCCTCAAGACGCCGCCCACCCCGGTGCTCATCCGGGCCGCGGCCGGCCTCCCCAAGGGAGCCACCAACCCGGGCAAGGAGACCGCGGGCTCGATCACCGACGCCCAGCTCACCGAGATCGCCAAGACCAAGCTGCCCGACCTCAACGCCAACGACCTCGAGGCGGCTCGCCTCCAGGTGGCGGGAACGGCCCGCTCCATGGGCATCACGGTTTCCCGATGACACACACCAAGAAGGACTCCAAGAAGTACGAGGACGCGGTCAAGCGCTACGACAAGGGGCGCCTCCACGCCCCCGGCGAGGCCGTCGACCTGGTCAAGACCCTGGCCTTCGCCAAGTACGACGAGACCGTCGAGCTGGCGGTGAAGCTGGGCGTCGACCCCCGCAAGGCCGACCAGATCGTCCGAGGCACGGTGGGGCTCCCCGCCGGCACCGGCAAGGAGGTCCGGGTGGCGGTGTTCGCCACCGGCCCGGCGGCCGACGAGGCCCGGGAGGCGGGCGCCGACGTGATCGGTTCCGACGACCTGGTGGCCAGAGTCCAAGGCGGCTTCCTCGACTTCGACGTGGCCATCGCCACCCCCGACCTCATGGGCCAGGTGGGCAAGCTGGGCCGGGTCCTCGGTCCCCGCGGCCTGATGCCCAACCCCAAGACGGGCACCGTCACCACCGAGGTGGGCCGGGCGGTCCGGGAGTTCAAGGGCGGACGGGTGGAGTACCGAACCGACCGCTACGGCAACATCCACGTCCCCATCGGCAAGGTCAGCTTCGACCGCAAGGCCCTGCTGACCAATCTCCGGGCGGTGGTCGAGGAGCTCAACCGGGCCAAGCCGGCCTCGTCCAAGGGCAGGTACATGAAGGGCATCACCGTGTCGTCCACCATCGGCCCCGGCATCAAGCTCGACCCGGCCAACCCCGCCCGGGCCGTCGAAGAGGAGCTCGCCGCCGCCACCTGAGCGGCACCCTCCCACCTCTTGAGACCCTCAACCCTCGACCCCCCGGTCCAGGGTTGAGGGTTTTTCGTTTCCTGGACGAAAGCCTTCACCGGGACGCCCCTGGCGGTTAGTCTCCGCCCAGCTCCGGACGAGCGCGGGTAGTTGACGCCTTCCGCCGGGTTGATAAGACTCTCAACGAAATTCCGGCGGACCCGCACAAGAGCCGGAGGACGAAGATGGCTGAGGGAACAGGTCCGCGGCGGGACGCCAGGGGGCCCCTGGCGGTCATGGGTGCGATGCTGGCCAGCCTGCTGGTCTTCCTGGGAGCGGGCCCGGCCACGGCCCAGCAGGATGTGTCGGCCACCGACAACACCGCTTCGCCCGCGCCCGCCGATTCCGGCGTCGCGGCTGCCGACGATGGGGCGGCGCCCTCCGCGACCACGGCCCAGGATGGGGAGCCGGCCGAGTCGGGTGACTCGGGCCAGACCTCCGACCGGGCTCGGTCGATCAGCGACTCCAACTCGGGCGCCAGCTCGGGCGTGGACGCCGAGGCCGGCACCAGCGGCGACGCCCTCAACCTCACCGACCTGACGGTCGAGGGCGGCGAGGGTGGCGACGGCGGCGCGGCCGCCTCCGGCGCCATCGGCGGCTCGGTCGTCAACGCCGGGATCCCCGGCGTCGTCGGGACGGGCGGCAACCCCGTGCTCGGCGCCGGCCCCTCGGTGGCCATCGCCGACGCTTTCGGCGGCGACGGGGGGGCGGCCCTGGTCGCTCTCGCGCCTTCGGCCCGTTCGGGCGACTCCGGCGCCGCCACCGGCCAGTCCTCGGCCACCAACACCGGTGCCACCGGCAACTCCAGTTCGACGGCCATCGCCAACCCGACCTCGACGTCCGGGGCCACCGGGTCGACCGGCGGCACCGGTTCCACCGGCGCCACGCCCAACCCCTTCGCCCTCAACACCGGCCTTCTGGCCATCACGCCCGTCACCAGGGACGCCGGCGCGTCCTCCACCACGCAGTCCTCGGGCGGCAACCCCCTCGGCGGGCTGGGCGTCGCCTCCGGCTCGTCCTCGCCGACCAGGTCCGCCGACTCGGGCGGTACCGGCGCGTCGGGCTCGGTGTCGTCGATCGGGTTCGCCAGCAGCTCGTCCAACTCGGGCGCGTCCAGTTCGTCCTCCGTCCTGTCGGGTGGCACGGGCGACGCCGGCAACGACACCGACGTGGTCGCCATCGGCGGCGAGGGCGGCGACGGCGGGTTCGCCCTCCCGGTCGCCTTCGGGGGCAACACGGCCAACGTCGTCCTCGGCGGGCTCGGAGCAGCAGGCGGAGCGGGCGGGGCCGACGTGGCCGCCGCCGGCGGCGCGGGCGGGGCCGGGGCCCCGGTTGTCGGTGGCAGCGGCGGCGCGGGCGGCGCCGGTGGAGCAGGCGGGGCCGGTGGCGTCGGTTTCCCGCCCGTGGCCGGCGGCGCCGGTGGCGCCGGCGGAGCCGGCGGCGCCGGTGGCTCGGGCGGTCCTGGAGTCGGAACGGGTGGCGGCGCGGGCGGCGCCGGGGGCGCGGCGACCGGTGGCGCGGGGACCGCGGGCGGTACAGGCGGAGCGGCGGTGGGCAGCCCGACCGCGGTGGGCGGCACAGCCGTCGCGGTGGGCACCGCCACCGGCGGTGCGGGCGGCGGCGCCACCGTCACCTTCGGCAGCCCCACCGCACTGTCCGGCAGCTCGGGCGCAGCGGTGGCCCAGAGCAGCAGCACCAACACGGGCGACACCGGCGACGCCTCGTCGTCGGCTCTTGCCAGCCCGACCGCCGTGTCCGGCGACACGGGTGACTCCGGCGACACCAGCGACGTGTCGTCCAGCCCGACCGCGGTCAACACCGGCCTTCTCGGTGCAGCCATCGCGGTGGGCGGCGACGTCGAGTCCGGCGACTCCGGCGACACCGGGCCCACGGGCGACGTGGCGGCAATCGGCTCCGCCACCAGCTACGCCAACAGCGGCGCCGACAGCGCAGTCGACGCCGCGTCCGGCGACACGGGTGACGCCTGGAACGACATCGACGCCGTGGTTGTGGCCGGCGAGGGCGGCGATGGCGGGCTCGTGATCCCGATCGCCGCCGGCGGCGACGCGCTGAACCTCCTGGCCGGCGGGGCCGGAGGCACGGGCGGTACAGGCGGCGTGGCCATCGGCGGCACGGGTGGCGCCGGGGGTGGCGGCGGCGCGGGTACGGGCGGTGACGGCGGGGCCGGCGGGGCCGGCGGCGCCGGCGGGGCCGGCGGTGACTCGGCCGCGGTCACCGTCGTGGTCGGTGACCCCGCGCCCGTGATCGGGCCCATCGTCACAGGTGGTGCCGGCGGGGCCGGCGGTGCAGGTGGCGCGGGCGGCGCGGGTGCCACGGGCACCGGCGGCGGCGGTGGTGCGGGTGGTGCCGGCGGCGGGGCTGCGGGTGGCGCGGGCGGGGCGGGCGGCGCCGGCGGCGCGGCGACGGGCAGCCCCACGGCGGTCGGCGGTGGCGCGATCGCGGTTGGGAACGCCAGCGGGGGCGCCGGTGGGGCAGCCTCCTTCTCGGCCAGCCCCGACGCCCGGTCGGGCGCCTCGGGTGCGGCGAAGGCGCAGACGTCGTCCACCAACATCGGCGACACCGGCGACGCCGACTCGAGCGCGGTGTCGAGCCCGTCGGCCCTTTCGGGGGACTCCGGCGACTCCGGCGACACTGGTGACGCCGCGTCGGCACCGTCCGCCTCCAACTCGGCCCTGCTCGGCGCCGCCATCGCCGTCGGCGGCGACGTGGAGACGGGCGACACCGGCGACACGGGCGGCACGGGTGACGCCGCCGCGGTCGGCGGCGCGTCGAGCTTCGCCAACTCCGGCGCCAACGCCGAGGGGGCGTCGAGCTCGGGCGACACCGGCGCAGCCGACAACGACCTCGACGTGCTCGTCCTGGCGGGTGAGGGCGGCGACGGCGGCGTGGCTATCCCCGTGGCGCTGGGCGGCGACGCCACCAACGTGATGCTCGGTGGCGCCGGCGGCGCTGGCGGCGCGGGTGGGGGAGCGGGGGGCGGTGACGGCGGCGCCGGCGGCGCCGGCGGCGCAGGGCTCGGCGGCAACGGTGGTGGTGGCGGCACAGGCGGTGGCGGCGGGGCCGGCGGGACGGCCACCGAGGTCTCCACCGTCGTCAACACCATCAACGTGGCCGGCGGAGACGCCGCCGTGGCGGTCACGATCGTCCCGATCGTCGGCGGCGGCGCCGGCGGCGCGGGGGGGCTCGGCGGTGGCGGCGGCGCCGGCGGCGGGGGACTCGGCGGCTCGGGTGGCCTCGGAGGCACCGGCGGCACGGCAACCGGCGGGGCCGGCGGTGCAGGCGGTGCCGGGGGAGGTGTGTCCGGCAGCCCGACGGCAGTCACCGGGCCCACCGTGGCCACTGCCTCGGCCGGCGGCGGTGCCGGCGGGGCCGCCAGCTTCACCACCAACAGCCCCACGGCGACCTCCGGTGGTTCCGGTGCGGCCACCACCCAGGCTTCGGCCTCCAACTCCGGGGACACCGGCGATGCGTCCTCCAGCGCCGACGCCAGTCCCGTCGCCCAGTCCGGCGACTCGGGCGACTCCGGCGACTCGGGCAGCGCCGACTCCGATCCGACCGCGGCCAACAGCTCCATCCTCGGGATTGCCCTCGCGGTCGACGGCGACGCCGAGGCCGGTGACTCGGGCGACACGGGTGCCACAGGTGCCTCAGTGGGCGTGGGGAGCGCCACCAGCACCGCCAATTCGGGCGCGGTCGCCTCGGGCGTGTCCTTCTCGGGCGAGACCGGCCCTGCGTCCAACGACCTCGACCTGGTCCTCGTGGGCGGCGAGGGCGGCGACGCCGGCCTCACCCTGGCCGCGTCGGCCGGCGGCAACGCCACCAACGTCATGATCGGTGGAGCGGCGGGCGCGGGCGGGACCGGCGGGGTGGCCGTTGGTGGCGCCGGCGGCGCCGGCGGCAGCGGTGGAGCGGGCTTCGGTGGCTTCGGCGGCGGGGCCGGCGGCGGCGGTGCGGGCGGCGCCGGTGGCGCAGCAGTCGCCAACGACGCCATCGTCACGACGATCACCACGGTCACCGGCGACGCCACCGTCACCATCCTCGACGCTCCCATCGTCAGCGGCGGCGCCGGCGGTGCAGGCGCCGCTGGGGGTGCCGGCGGTGCCGGCGGGCCGGGCACGGGCGGGATCGGCGGAACGGGCGGCGGCGGTGGCGCTTCCACGGGCGGAGCCGGCGGCGCAGGCGGCGCAGGCGGCTCGATATCCGGCAGCCCCGAGGCCGAGACCGGCCCCACGGTGGCAACCGCGGATGCCGACGGCGGGGCAGGAGGCGCGGCGAGCGTTTCCACCAGTCCCACGGCCACGTCCGGGGCGTCGGGGTCCTCCAGCGCCCAGACGTCGGCCACCAACACGGGCGACACCGGCGACGCGGAGTCGGAGGCCGACGCCAGCCCCGAGGCCGCCAGCGGCGACTCCGGCGACTCCGGCGACTCCGGGAGCGCCACGTCGAGTCCCACGGCCACCAACACCGCCCTGCTCGGCGCGGCCGTCGCTCTCGGCGGCGAGGCCGAGGCGGGCGACACTGGCGACACCGGGGCCACGGGTGGGGCGGCCGCATTCGGTTCCGCGGCCAGCTCGGCCACGTCGGGCGCGGCCGCCAGCTCGGTCTCGGGGTCCGGCGAGACCGGATCGGCGGCGAACGACATCGATGTCGCAGTGATCGGCGGCGAGGGCGGCGACGCCGGTGCCGCCATCACCCTGGTCGACGGCGGCGAGGCCACCAACATCCTGCTGGCCGGTGCCGGCGCAGCCGGTGGTGCCGGCGGAACCTCGGTCGGCGGTCTCGGGGGCTCGGGCGGTGCGGGCGGCGCCGGCTTCGGCGGCTTCGGCGGCCCGGGAGGCGCCGGCGGCGCAGGCGGCGAAGGGGGGGCGGCCACGGAGATCTTCACCAGCGTCCAGACGATCGACACCACCTTCGGCGACGTCACGCTCACCGACACGATCGTGCCGCTCGTCTTCGGCGGTGCCGGCAGCACTGGCGGCGCGGGCGGCGGCGGGGGATCCGGCGCCGCCGGGTTCGGCGGCGCGGGCGGAGGCGGCGGCACTGCCGGCGCAGCCACCGCCGGAGCGGGCGGGGCCGGCGGATCCGGCGGCGGCATCGCGAGCAGCCCCGAGGCCGAGACCGGGCCCACGGTCGGCACGAGCTCGGCCAGCGGCGGCGCGGGCGGGGCGGCCAGCATCACCACCAGCCCCTCGGCCACGTCGGGGGCTTCGGGCGCCTCGACCGCCCAGACGTCGGCGACCAACACCGGCGACACCGGCGACGCGGAGTCGGAGGCCGACGCCAGCCCCGAGGCCGCCAGCGGCGACTCGGGCGACTCCGGCGACTCCGGTGACTCCTCGTCCGTTGCCACCGACACGAACACCACGCTGCTGGGCAACCTGCTCGGCACGGGTCTGGCCATCGGCGGCGAGGCCGAGAGCGGCGACTCCGGCGACTCCGGCGACAGCGGCGACGTGTTCGCCGCGGGGAGCGCCGACAGCTCAGCCGTGTCCGGGGCGTCCGCCGTCTCCGACGCCGGGTCGGGCGATACGGGCGACGCCGAGAACGACCTCGACGCGGCAGTGGTCGGCGGTGAGGGCGGCGACGCAGGCGTGGCCGTGGCCCTGGTGGCTGGCGGCAGTGCCACCAACGTGGTCGTGGGCGGCACCGGCGGCCTGGGTGCGTCGGGCGGCACGTCGTTCGGCGCCGCCGGCGGCGCAGGCGGTGCCGGCGGTGCCGGCTTCGGCGGCTTCGGTGGGGCCGGCGAGAGCGGCGGTGTCGGCGGCGCCGGGGGCGACGCCTCCGAGGTTGACGTCGAGATCAGCACCGTCACCCTCGTCTTCCAGAACGACACCGGCACCGGCCTCACCGTCAACCGTCTGTACGCACCGATCGACATCGGCGGCGCAGCCGGCGCGGGCGGCGCGGGCGGCGCGGGCGGCGTCGGCGCAGCCGGCTTTGGCAGCTTCGGAGGCACCGGTGGCTCCGGCAGCGCATCCACCGGCGGGACTGGCGGCGCGGGGGGCGCAGGCGGAGCGGTGTCCGGCAGCCCCGAAGCGGTGAGCGGGGCCACGGTCGGCACGGCGGCCGCCAACGGCGGTGCCGGCGGCGCGGCCAGCCTGACGACGAACAGCCCCACCGCCGTCTCCGGCGGATCGGGCCCGGCGACGGCCCAGGCGTCGGCCACCAACGCGGGCGACACCGGCGACGCAGAGTCCGAATCCACGGCCAGCCCCTCCGCCGACTCCGGCGACTCGGGCGACTCCGGAGACTCCGGTTCGGCCGAGGCTTCCGGTTCGCTGACGGGGAGCGAGGCGGAGTCCGGCGACAGCGGCGACACCGGTGAGACCGGTGATGCGGTGGCCCTGGGCAGTGCCGACAGTGGCGCCAACTCGGGCGCGGACGTGGTTTCCTCCAGTGACTCGGGCGACACCGGTGACGCGGAGAACGAGATCGAAGCCTTCGTGGTCGCCGGTGAGGGTGCCGACGGCGGCGTGGCCGTCGTGGCCGTCGGCGGCGGCGACGCCACCAACGTGGTGGTCGGCGGCCTCGGAGCTGTGGGCGGGGCGGGCGGCGCAAGCTTCGGCGGCTTCGGTAGTGCGGGCGGTGCCGGCGGCGCTGCCTTCGGCGGGTTCGGCGGCGGAGGAGGCACCGGTGGAGACGGCGGTGAGGGCGGCGACGCCGTCGACGTCTACACCGTTGTCGACACGATCAACACCACGTTCAGCGACGTCACCATCACCGAGACCGTCGTCCCGCTCGTCTTCGGCGGTGCCGGCGCCGCCGGCGGCGCGGGCGGTGCCGGCGGCGCGGGCGCGGCGGCGTTCGGAGGGTTCGGCGGCGCGGGCGGTACGGGTGGCACCGCCACGGGCGGCGCCGGGGGCACCGGCGGCGCTGGTGGCGCGATCACCGGCAGCCCCGAGGCCGAGACCGGGGCGACGGTCGGCACGGCAGACGCCGACGGCGGCGCCGGCGGCGCGGCGACGGTGAGCTCCGACCCGACTTCGACCTCCGGTGCCTCTGGTGCCTCCACCAGCCAGGCGTCGGCCTCCAACTCGGGCGACACGGGCGACGCCGAGTCTGAAGCAGAGGCGAGCCCCGAGGCTTCCTCCGGAGACTCCGGCGACTCGGGTGACACTGGTCACGCGTCTTCCGACGCCACCGCCACCAACACCGCCCTCCTGAGCACCGACATCGCCGTAGGCGGCGACGCGGAGTCCGGCGATTCCGGCGACACCGGGGAGACTGGCGACGTAGTTGCCTCCGGCGACGCCGACAGCTTCGCCAACTCCGGCGCCAACGTCGTGTCCGACGCAGAGTCGGGTGAGACCGGCGCGGCCGAGAACGACGTGTTGGTGCTGGCCGTCGGCGGAGAGGGTGGCGATGGCGGCGCGGCCGTGACCCTCGTCGCCGGCGGCGACGCCACCAACGTCCTCGTCGGTGGGGCGGGCGCCGCGGGCGGTGCGGGCGGCATTGCGTTCGGCGGCTTCGGAGGTGCCGGCGGCGACGGCGCGGCGGCGTTCGGAGGGTTCGGCGGCCCGGGCGGCGGCGGTGGCGCGGGCGGTGCCGGCGGCGACGCCCTGCTGAACGAGGCGCTCATCGAGGACCTCACCGTCGTGTTCGGCGACGTCACCATCACCCAGCTCATCGCCCCCATCGTCGACGGCGGCGCAGGCGGGGCCGGCGGCCCCGGCGCGGCGGGTGGCGCCGGTGGCGCCGGGTTCGGCGGCTTCGGCGGCCCCGGTGGTGCCGGCGGCACGGGTGCCGGCGGTGCGGGCGGTGCCGGCGGTGCGGGCGGCGCGATCACCGGCAGCCCGGAAGCCGACACCGGCGCCACCGTGGCCCCGGCTTCGGCCAACGGTGGGGCAGGGGGCAGCGCACGCATCACCTCCAGCCCCACCGCGATGTCCGGCGCCTCGGGGGCGTCCAGCTCCCAGGCGTCGGCCACCAACTCGGGCAACACCGGCGACGCCGAATCGGACGCCGATACCAGCCCCGAGGCGGCGTCCGGCGACTCCGGCGACTCCGGCGACACCGGCGACGTGTCCGCCAACGCCACCTCCACGAACACCGCGCTGGTGGGCTCGGCCGTGGCCATCGGCGGCGACGCCGAGTCGGGCGACTCCGGCGACACCGGGGAGTCCGGCGACGCCGACGCCGACGGCGACGCGGGGAGCCTCGCCAACTCGGGGGCCAACGTGTCCTCGGCGTCGGAGTCGGGCGACACCGGCAACGCCGGCAACGGCCTGGTGCTCATTGCCCTCGCCGCCGAGGGCGGCGGGGGTGGTTTGGCCCTGTCGGCGGTCACCGGCGGCACGGCCACCAACGTCGTGATCGGCGGGGCGGGTGGCGCAGGAGCCGCCGGCGGGGCCGGCTTTGGCGGCTTCGGCGGCACCGGCGGGGCTGGCGGGGGCGGGTTCGGCGGGTTCGGCGCGGCCGGTGGCACGGGCGGCGCAGGCGGCCTCGGTGGGACTGCCACCGAGGCCGAGTCGATCGTTGACACGGTCGACATCGTCGGAGGCGCGGCCACCATCAACGTCACCGTCGTGTCGATCGTCTCGGGCGGCGCCGGTGGAGCCGGTGGGCTGGGCGGCGCCGGCGGCGCTGGCGGCGCCGGTTTCGGCGGCTTCGGCGGCGCCGGCGGGTCGGGTGGCCTCGGTACCGGTGGCGCCGGCGGATCCGGCGGCGCGGGTGGGGCGGTATCGGCCAGCCCCGAGGCCGAGAGCGGTGCCACTGTCGGTACCGCGTCCGCCACTGGCGGTGCCGGCGGAGGGTCGGCAATCTCCGGCATCCCATCCGCGATATCGGGCGCATCGGGTTCCTCGACCTCGCAGGCGTCGGCCACGAACACGGGCGACACCGGGAAGGCAGAGTCGGAATCAGACGCCAGCCCCGAGGCCGACTCGGGCGACTCGGGTGACTCGGGTGACACCGGGGGCGCCTCCGCCGACGTCACCGCGACCAACACCGCAACCCTGGGCGTGGCCCTGGCGATCGGGGGCGAGGCTGAGTCGGGCGACTCCGGCGAGACCGGCGAGACCGGCGACGTCACCGCCGACGGCTCGGCCGCCAGCCTGGCCAACTCGGGGGCCAACGTGGACACCACCGCCGAGTCGGGTGATACGGGTGAGGCCGCGAACACAGTCCTCGCCATCGCCCCTGGCGGCGAGGGTGGCGACGGCGGGGCGGCCGTGTCCCTGGCCGCGGGTGGTTCGGCGGTCAACGTGCTGGTCGGAGGAGCCGGTGGTGCCGGCGCGGGCGGAGGCGGCGGCCTCGGCGGCTTCGGAGGAGCCGGCGGCGCAGGGGGTGCCGGCGGCGGCGGTTCCGGCGGCGCAGGTGCCGCGGGCGGGGCGGGCGGAGCCGGCGGCGCAGCCGCCTCGGCCATCGTGGTTGTCGGCGACCCGGCCCCCATCATCGCCCCGATCGTCACTGGTGGCGCCGGCGGTGCCGGTGGTGCCGGCGGCGCGGGTGGTGCCGGCGGAGCCGGCTTCGGTGGCTTCGGTGGCGCCGGCGGTGGCGCCGGAGTCGGTTTCGGTGGTGCCGGCGGCGCGGGTGGTGCCGGCGGCGCTGCCGGCGGCAGCCCCGACGCGGAGAGCGGGGTCACCGTCGCCACCTCCCAGGCCGGCGGCGGCGAGGGCGGCTCGGCTTCCATCACCGGCGATCCTCGGGCCGACAGTGGCAGCTCGGGAGCCACGACGTCCCAGGGCAGCGCCACCAACAGCGGCGACACGGGCGACGCCGGCTCCCGCGCCACGGCCAGCCCGTCGGCGGAGTCGGGCGACTCCGGACAATCCGGTGACACAGGCGGTACCAGCGCCGATGTCGTCGCCACGCAGAGCGGCGCCCTGGGTGCGGGCGTGGCAGTCGGTGACGAGGCCGAATCGGGCGACACCGGCGAGTCCGGCGACACCGGCGACGCCGAAGCCGACGGCGCCGCGGACGGCGCCGCCAACTCGGGCGCCGACGTCACCGCCGACGCCCAGTCGGGCGACACGGGTGTCGCGGCGAACGTGGCCGTCCCGATCATCGTCGGCGGCGACGGCGGCGACGGAGGGTTGAGCCTGGCGGCAGCAGCGTCGGGCGTGGCCGTCAACGCCATCGTCGCCGGGGTCGGAAGTGCCGGTGGCGCCGGTGGTCAGGGCGTCGGTGGCCTCGGCGGTCCGGGTGGCCTCGGTGGCCCCGGAGCCGGCGGCGCCGGCGGACCTGGCGGCGCCGGCGGACCGGGTGGTGCCGGGGGGGCCGGCGGCGTGCCTGGAGCACCGGGAGCACCGGGAGCACCGGGTGCCCCGGGTGCCGCCGGCGGCGGCGCCCCGGGAGCCGATGGGGGCTTGGGCGCGGGGGCGGCCGGACTCCCCGGGGCCGATGGGGCTGCCGGCGCGGCCGGCATCGTGGGCCCGAGCGCAGCCACCGCAGTCACCGGTGTCTCCGTGGCCACCACCGACGCCCACGCCGGCACCGGCCAAGGCGTCTCGATCACCTCCGCTCCGGTGGCGGTCTCCGGTACCAGCGGCACCTCCGCAGCCCAGTCGTCGGCCAGCAACAGCGGCGACACCGGCGACGCCACCGGCGAATCGACGGCGAGCCCCTCGGCCACCTCCGGCGACAGCGGCGACGGCGGCGAGAGCGGCGATGCCACCGCCAACGGCAGCGCCACCAACTCCGGCCTGGCCGGCACGGCGGTGATCGTCACCGGCGAGGCCACCACGGGTGGCCGGCGGGCGGAGGACTGACGGGGTCGTAGTACCCTGCGGGGACAACTCAGAACGCCGTAGACATTTGGTGCGCTAGGCGCGTAAGCGGTTCGGTCCGGAGATTTCCGGCAGGACCCGCCCAACGAGGCGTGGACAGCCCTCCCGGGACGTTCGCGCGCCGACGCCACCCGAAGAGGAGGGGCCGCATGGCCGCCCGAACAGGATCGGACCCGAACGGGTCAGGTGAGCCCCGCCCGGAGAAGGTGGCGGTCGTCACCGAGGTGCGGGAGCGCCTGTCGGCGTCGAACGGTGCCCTGCTCACCGAGTACCGGGGCCTCAAGGTGTCCGACCTGGCCCGCCTGCGCCATTCGCTGCGGGAGGCGGGGGGCGAGTACGGCATCTACAAGAACACCCTCGTCCGGCTGGCGGCCGTCGACCTCGGACTCGAGGACATGGTCGACCTGCTCGTGGGGCCGACCGCCATCGCCTTCGTCACCGGCGACCCGGTGGCGGTGGCCAAGTCGCTGCGTGACTTCGCCAAGACCAACCCCAACCTCACCGTCAAGGGCGGGCTCCTGGGCAACAAGGTGCTGTCGGCTTCGGAGGCGGCGGCCCTGGCCGACGTCGCTCCCCGCGAGGTCGTGCTGGCCCAGCTGGCAGGCGCCCTCGCCGCTCCGCTGGTGAAGATGGCCGGCCTCCTCCAGGCCCTGCCCCGCAACTTCGCCTACGGGCTGAAGGCTCTGCTCGACCAGAAGGCGGCCTCGGAACCGCCGGCACCCGAGCCGGTGGCGGTGGAAAGCGCTCCCGAGACGGCACCGGAGCCGTCGTCGACCGACGCTGGCCCCACCCCGGGATTGACTGACACTGCCGCCGATACACCGGAAACGGCCGCCGAACCGCAGGCCGCGCCCGCCGAGACGGCCGAAACGCCCTCCGACACCGCGGCCGCGACGCCCGCCGCAACGCCGGATGCCCCGGCGACGGAGGCAGCGCCGGCCGAAACGCCCGCCGACATGTCGGCCGACTCGGCGAATGCCTCGGCGACGGCGGAAACCGCCACCCCAGAGACCCCGAGACCCCCGAGACCCCCGAGACCCCCGAGACCACCGAGACCCCCGAGACCACCGAGACGTCGGCCCCGACCGACACCTCCGACGTCGCCGACCCGGCGACCACGCCTGAGCCGGCGGCGGCCGCCTCCGACAGCAGTCCCGACCCCACCACCACCACGGAAGAGACACAGGAGTCCTGATGGCCACCAAGGAAGAGATCCTCGACAGCATCGCCAGCATGACCGTCCTCGAGCTGAGCGAGCTGCTCAAGGAGTTCGAGGAGAAGTTCGGCGTCACCGCCGCCGCCCCCGTGGCTGCGGCTGGGCCGGCCGGAGCCGGAGGCGGGGCCGAGGCGGCTCCCGTCGAGGAGGAGCAGGACGAGTTCGACGTCGTCATCACCGGCGTCGGCGAGAAGAAGATCCAGGTCATCAAGGAGGTGCGCTCGCTCACCAACCTCGGCCTGAAGGAGGCCAAGGACCTGGTCGACAGCGCCCCTGGCGCCAAGGTCCTGGAGAAGGCCTCCAAGGAGGACGCCCAGAAGGCCAAGACCCAGCTCGAAGGCGCCGGCGCCACCGTCGAGGTCAAGTAGCCCCGATTTCTCCCGCACGGTCCCGGCCCCAGGCTGGTCCTCGGGCCGGTACCGACGCGCCCCGACCCCGCCACCCGGGCGAAGGGGGAGAGGCGGGATCCACACGCATCTGTGGAGAACCCTTGACCGGGTGACTCGCTTCGAATAACGTCCCCTTGGGCCTGTTCCCGGGACCGCTTGCTTTTCCGCGGAGCTATGGCTAAACTTCCTTTCGCCGTGCCCGCCCGCGTGTCGCCGTCCACACTCTCCGGCTTGACTCAGCGCGCCCGGCGGCATATTTGACCGCTGATCTCCGGGAAGGAGCTCTTTCCTTGCCCACCCGTCCCGCAACTCGGGAACGCTTCTCGTTCTCCAACCTCGACGAGGTCCTTGCCCTTCCGGACCTCATCGCCGTGCAACGCGACTCGTTCAAGTGGTTCCTCGACAAAGGCCTGCAGGAGACGTTCCGCGACATAAGCCCCATCGAGGACTTCACCGGACAGCTTCGGCTCGAGCTCGAGTTCGACGCCGACGATCCTGACCTGCGCCCCCCGCCGAAGTTCTCGGTGGAGGAGTGCAAGGAGAAGGACATGACCTACTCCGCCCCCATCTTCGTGCGGGCCCGCTTCATGAACGCGGGCACCGGCGAGATCAAGGAGCAGACGGTCTTCATGGGGGACTTCCCGATGATGACCGACAAGGGCACGTTCATCATCAACGGCACCGAGCGGGTCGTTGTCTCCCAGCTCGTCCGGTCGCCGGGCGTCATCTTCCAGCCCGGCCGCGACGCCAAGACCATCGCCACCGCCACCATCCACCCTTACCGGGGTGAGTGGATCGAGTTCGACATCGAGCAGAAGCCGGGCAAGGACGTCACCGCCGGCACCCGGGTGGCCCGCAAGCGCCGCCTGAGCCTGTTCGTGCTCCTCCGGGCCCTGGGCTACGACCAGGAGGCCGCCCCCGGCTTCCTCGAGCGCTTCGTCAACCACTTCGACTTCCTCGAGGGCCAGTGGGAGAAGGAGCGCGAGCTCGCCCCCACCCGTGAGGAGGCGCTGGTCGAGATCTACAAGCGGGCCCGCCCCGGCGAGCCGCCCTCGGTCGAGGCCGGCCGGGCCTACTTCGAGAACGCCTTCTTCAACCCCAAGCGCTACGACCTCACCCGGGTCGGCCGCTACAAGCTCAACCGCAAGCTCGGGCCCGAGATCGAGAAGATCGCGGGCCTGTTCGAGATCGACCTGGTCCGACCCCAGCAGAACCAGTTCGTGCTCAGCCCGTCGGAGATCCTGGCTGCCACCACCTACCTGCTGCACCTGGCCGCGGGCGAGGCCGGTTACCGCCTCGACGACCAGGACCACTTCGCCAACCGCCGCATCCGGTCGGTGGGCGAGCTGATCCAGAACCAGGTCCGCATCGGCCTGTCCCGCATGGAGCGGGTCGTCCGGGAGCGCATGACCACCCAGGACGTCGAGGCCATCACCCCCCAGACGCTGATCAACATCCGTCCGGTGGTGGCCGCCATCAAGGAGTTCTTCGGCACCAGCCAGCTGTCCCAGTTCATGGGCCAGACCAACCCTCTCGACGGCCTCACCCACAAGCGCCGCCTCTCGGCCCTGGGCCCAGGCGGACTGTCGCGGGAGCGGGCCGGCTTCGAGGTGCGAGACGTGCACACCAGCCACTACGGCCGGATGTGCCCCATCGAGACGCCGGAAGGGCCCAACATCGGCCTGATCGGCTCCCTCGCCACCTACGCCCGGGTGAACGACTTCGGCTTCATCGAGACGCCCTACCGCAAGGTCGTCGACGGCCACATCACCGACGAGATCATGTACCTGGCGGCCGATGAGGAGGAAGAGCACGTCATCGCCCAGGCCAACGCCTCCCTCGACGACAACGGCGCCTTCATCGGCGAGCGGGTGCTCGTCCGCCGCGGGCCCCAGGGCGCCGGCGTGCGCATCGGCGCAGGGGGCACGTCCTACGGCACCACCAGCGAGATCGACTACGTGCCCCCGGCCGAGGTCGACCTCATGGACGTCTCGCCCAAGCAGATCGTCTCGGTGGCCACGGCCATGATCCCCTTCCTCGAGCACGACGACGCCAACCGGGCCCTGATGGGGGCCAACATGCAGCGCCAGGCCGTCTCCCTGGTCCGGGCCGAGGCCCCCTACATCGGCACCGGCATCGAGCTGCGGGCCGCCCGCGACGCGGGCGACGTCGTCCTGGCCGAGGGCGACGGCGAGGTCCAGGAGGTCACCGGCGACCACATCTGGGTGCAGTACGCCGACGGCCAGACCGACCGCGAGGGCCGGGTGCTGGGCCGCAAGTTCTACCGGCTGGCCAAGTTCCGGCGCTCCAACCAAGGCACATGCATCAACCAGAAGCCCCTCGTCGACGTGGGCATGACGGTCGCCAAGGGCGATGTGCTGGCCGACGGCCCGTCGACGCACAACGGCGACCTGGCCCTGGGCAAGAACCTGCTCGTGGCCTTCATGCCGTGGGAGGGCTACAACTTCGAGGACGCCATCATCCTCTCCGAGCGGCTGGTGCGCGACGACGTCCTCACCTCGATCCACATCGAGGCCCACGAGGTCGACGCCCGCGACACCAAGCTCGGCGCGGAGGAGATCACCCGAGACATCCCCAACCTGTCCGAGGAGATCCTGAAGGACCTCGACGAGCGGGGCATCATCCGCATCGGGGCCGAGGTCGGCCCGGGCGACGTGCTGGTGGGCAAGGTCACCCCCAAGGGCGAGACCGAGCTCACCCCCGAGGAGCGCCTCCTGCGGGCCATCTTCGGCGAGAAGGCCCGGGAGGTCCGCGACACCAGCCTCAAGGTGCCCCACGGGGAGACGGGCAAGGTCATCGACGTCAAGGTGTTCTCCCGGGAGGAGCAGCACGAGCTGGCCCCCGGCGTCAACCAGCTGGTCAGGGTCTACGTGGCCCAGAAGCGCAAGATCTCCGAGGGCGACAAGCTGGCCGGTCGCCACGGCAACAAGGGCGTCATCTCCAAGATCCTGCCCGTCGAGGACATGCCGCACCTGGCCGACGGCACCCCGGTCGACATCATCCTGAACCCCCTGGGCGTGCCCAGCCGGATGAACGTGGGCCAGGTCCTGGAGGCCCACCTGGGCTACGCCGCCCGCTGGGGCTGGGACGGCGACGGGGTCAACGCCCAGGAGCCGCACTCCTCCACCGCCACCAAGACCCGGCCCATCACCCAGCCGTCGGTGTGGGTGTCCTCGCCCGTCTTCGACGGCGCCCACTGGGACGAGGAGGGCGCAGCCGGCGCGGGCAAGCACCCCACCATCCGCCACCTGCTGGAGAACCTCCATTCCGACTCGATGAGCGGCAACGGCGAGCGCCTGATCCAGCCCGACGGCAAGCAGATCCTCTACAACGGCCGCACCGGCGAGGCCTACGACCGGCCCGTCACCGTGGGTTACAGCTACATCATGAAGCTGCTCCACCTGGTCGACGACAAGATCCACGCCCGGTCCACCGGCCCCTACTCGATGATCACCCAGCAGCCGCTGGGCGGGAAGGCCCAGTTCGGGGGCCAGCGGTTCGGGGAGATGGAGGTGTGGGCCCTCGAGGCCTACGGCGCCGCCTACGCCCTGCAGGAGCTGCTGACCATCAAGTCCGACGACGTCCTCGGCCGGGTCAAGGTCTACGAGGCCATCGTCAAGGGCGAGAACATCCCCGAGCCCGGCATCCCCGAGTCGTTCAAGGTGTTGATCAAGGAGATGCAGAGCCTCTGCCTCAACGTCGAGGTCCTCTCGACCACGGGCGAGGAGATCGAGATGCGCGAGCTCGACGAGGACATCTTCCGCACCGCCGAGGAGCTCGGCATCGACCTGTCGAGGCCCGAGCGGGGCTCCGACGAGGAAGACGCGAGGCGAGCGGCCGAGCGAATTTCGAGGTTCTGATTCAGATGACGCCCCCGTCCGGCCGGGCTTCCCGGCCGGACCAGGCCGGTCACACCGTTTTCGACGTCACAGAGAGGTAGGCAAGCAAGTTGCTCGACGTCAACAATTTCGACCAGCTTCGCATCGCGTTGGCCACGGCCGACTCGATTCGCACGTGGTCCAACGGCGAGGTCAAGAAGCCGGAGACGATCAACTACCGCACGCTCAAGCCGGAGAAGGACGGGCTCTTCTGCGAGAAGATCTTCGGTCCCACCAAGGACTGGGAGTGCTACTGCGGCAAGTACAAGCGCGTCCGGTTCAAGGGCATCATCTGCGAGCGCTGCGGCGTCGAGGTCACCCGCTCCAAGGTCCGCCGGGAGCGGATGGGCCACATCGAGCTGGCCGCCCCCGTCGTCCACATCTGGTACCTGCGCGGCACCCGCTCGTGGCTGGCCTACCTGCTCATGGGCACCGAGCCCCGTGAGGAGCTGAAGGCCAAGCAGCTGGAGAAGGTCATCTACTTCGCGGCCAACCTGGTCACCTGGGTCGACGAGGAGCGCCGTCACAACGACCTGCCCGAGCTGGAGGCCGAGCTCCTCGAGGAGCTGGCCGAGATCGAGCGCTCGCGCGACGTCGACATCGACCACCGCTTCAAGGACCTCGAGAACGAGCTGGCCGAGCTGGAGGCGGGCGGGGCCAAGGACTCCGAGCTGAAGGCCCGCCAGCGGGCGGCCGACAAGGAGCTCACCTCCATCCGGGAGCGGGCCCAGGCCGAGATCGACATCGCCCGGCGGGCGTTCGACGAGCTCAAGGACCTCTACGCCCGCAAGATCATCGAGGACGAGAGCGTCTGGCGGCAGCTGCGCGACCGCTACGGCGACTACTTCCGGGGCGGCATGGGCGCCGACGTCATCGCCCAGCTCATCGGCGAGATCGACTTCGACGCCGAGGAGATCAAGCTCCGGGAGAACATCGACGCCAGCGACGGCCGCCGTCCGCTGTCGGCCCAGCGCAAGCAGAAGGCCATAAAGCGGCTCAAGATCGTCACCGCCTTCAACCGGCGCGACCCCGACACCGGCCGGCGGGTCAACGAGCCCTCGGCCATGATCCTCGACGCGGTGCCGGTCATCCCGCCCGACCTGCGCCCCATGGTGCAGCTCGACGGTGGCCGCTTCGCCACGTCCGACCTCAACGACCTCTACCGCCGGGTGATCAACCGCAACAACCGGCTCAAGCGCCTCCTCGACCTCGGCGCCCCCGAGATCATCGTCAACAACGAGAAGCGCATGCTCCAGGAGGCGGTCGACGCCCTGTTCGACAACGGCCGCCGCGGCCGCCCCGTCACCGGGCCCGGCAACCGTCCCCTCAAGTCGCTGTCCGACATGCTCAAGGGCAAGCAGGGCCGGTTCCGCCAGAACCTGCTGGGCAAGCGGGTCGACTACTCCGGGCGGTCGGTCATCGTGGCCGGTCCCACCCTGCGCCTGCACCAGTGCGGCCTGCCCAAGCTCATGGCCCTCGAGCTGTTCAAGCCCTTCGTCATGAAGCGGCTGGTCGACACCGAGCTGGCCCAGAACATCAAGTCGGCCAAGCGCATGGTCGAGCGTCGCCGGCCCCACGTCTGGGACATCCTGGAGGAGGTCATCAAGGAGCACCCGGTGTTCCTCAACCGGGCGCCAACCCTGCACCGCCTCGGCATCCAGGCCTTCGAGCCCATCCTGGTCGAGGGCAAGGCCATCCAGATCCACCCCCTGGTGTGCGCCGCCTTCAACGCCGACTTCGACGGCGACCAGATGGCCGTCCACCTGCCCCTTTCAGCCGAGGCCCAGGCCGAGGCCCGGGTGCTGATGCTCTCGGCCAACAACGTCCTGTCGCCGGCCCACGGCCGTCCCCTCACCGTGCCCAGCCAGGACATGGTCATCGGGATCTACTACCTCACCGAGGGCCTCACCGGGGTCCCCGGCGAGGGCCGCCGCTTCGCCCACCTCTGGGAGGTCGAGCGGGCCCTCGACAACGGCGACATCACCGTCCACAGCTCGGTCTCGATCCGCGAGGGCCAGGAAGAGGACGGCAAGCCCACCTACCGCGACACCACCGCCGGCCGCCTCCTGTTCGAGAACGCCCTGCCCGTCGACTACTGCGGAAAGTACGGCTACGTCGACAAGCCGGTGAAGAAGCGCGACATCTCCGACATCGTCGAGCGGCTGGTCAACGGCTACCCCAAGGCGATCGTGGCCAACAGCCTCGACGCCATCAAGAACCTGGGGTTCCGCTACGCCACCCAGTCCGGCCTCACCATCTCCATGGACGACGTCAAGACGCCCCCGGAGAAGGAGTCGATCCTCGACAAGTACGAGAAGGAAGCGGACAAGATCGAGTCGCAGTTCCGCAAGGGCATCATCACCGACGACGAGCGCCGCCAGAAGGAAGTCGAGACCTGGACCAACGCCACCCAGGAGGTTCGGCGGGCCATGGAGCGCACCCTGAGCGCCCAGGTGTTCAACCCCATCGACATGATGGTGGGGTCGGGCGCCCGGGGCAACGTCATCCAGGTGCAGCAGATCGCCGGTATGCGAGGCCTGGTGGCCAACCCCCGGGGTGAGATCATCCCCCGCCCCATCAAGTCCAACTTCCGGGAGGGCCTGTCGGTCCTCGAGTACTTCATCTCCACCCACGGCGCCCGCAAGGGCCTGGCCGACACCGCCCTGCGCACCGCCGACTCCGGGTACCTCACCCGGCGCCTGGTCGACGTGGCCCAGGAGCTGATCATCCGGGAGGTCGACTGCGGCACCACCCGGGGGATCTGGCTGGAGAACATCCGCAAGGACGACCCCAAGGAGCGCTTCAACCTCGAGACGCGCCTGTTCGGGCGGGTCCTGGTCGAGCCGGTCACCCTCTCCGACGGCCGGGTCATCCCGTCCGGCATCCAGATCGAAGAGCCGGACATGATCGCCCTACGGGACGACCCCGCCATCACCCGCCTCCGGGTGCGGTCGGTGCTGACGTGCGAGGCCTCCTACGGGGTCTGCGGCAACTGCTACGGCCGCTCCCTGGCCACCGGCAAGGAGATCGAGCTCGGTGAGGCGGTCGGCGTCATCGCCGCCCAGTCCATCGGCGAGCCCGGCACCCAGCTCACCATGCGGACGTTCCACACCGGTGGCATCGCCGGCATCGACATCACCCACGGTCTGCCCCGGGTGGTCGAGCTGTTCGAGGCCCGTACCCCCAAGGGCAAGGCCGTCCTGGCCCGCACCTCGGGCGTGGTGCGCATGGTCGACGACGAGGTCAAGGGCCGCGTCCTCACCATCGTGGGCGACGACGGCAGCGAGGAGGCCTACCCGATCTCCAGCCGCGACCTGTCGCGGCTCCTGGTGCACGACGGCCAGGAGGTGGAGGCGGGCGACGCCCTCGTCGAGGGGCCCAAGGACCCCAAGGAGCTGCTCGAGATCAAGGGCATCCGGGAGACCCAGCAATACCTGGTCGACCAGGTGCAGGAGGTCTACCGGCCCCAGGGCGTGCCCATCCACGACAAGCACATCGAGCTCATCGTGCGCCAGATGCTGCGCCGGGTGTCGGTGGCCGAGGCCGGCGACTCCGAGTTCCTGCCCGGCGAGCGGGTCGACTCGCGTATCTACGCCGAGGTCAACCGGGGCCTGGTCCAGGAGGGCAAGCGCCCGGCCGAGGGCCGTCCCGAGCTGATGGGAATCACCAAGGCGTCGCTGGCCACCGAGTCGTGGCTGTCGGCGGCGTCGTTCCAGGAGACCACCCGGGTGCTCACCGAGGCCGCCATCGAGGGCAAGCGCGACCAGCTCCTGGGCCTCAAGGAGAACATCATCATCGGCAAGCTCATCCCCGCCGGCACCGGGATGCTGCGCTACCGCAACCTCGACATCCAGGCGCCCGACTACGAGCCGCTGTCGTACTACTCATCGGACACCGACCAGGACCTGGCCGCCTGGCTGGCCAACCTGGGCTCGGGCACCGCGGCCGGCGCCGAGGCCTCGGCCCACGCCGTGCCCAGCGCCGACGAAGAGGAATATCTCTCGTCGTCTTCCCCACAAGCGGAGCTCCCTCGGCGAGCATGAGGTAGGGCCAGGTCCGGCCGACGGTGGTCACCGCCCTCGGCCGGACCTCACGCCAGGTCGGCTCTCACTCCTCCCAGGCCGCTCGAAAGCCGCACCTCACCGGCGCCCGTGAAGCGGGCGCAGCCGTTGACGCGGTACGGCGGCCCCTGCTGGTCGCCGGCCAGATCGTCGGCCAGGCACAGCAGCACGGCGCCCGAGGCACCACTCGTGAACCGGCCGTCGGCGATGACCGCGACCTCGACGCCCGCGGGCATGCTGGATGGATCGACCAGGAACTCGGACTTGCCGAGCACCGGCGGCCCCGATGCCGGCAGGCCCACCGCAGCCCAGAACGAGACGACGGCGTCGTCGGGGACGATGACGACGGCCCCGGCCGTGATCAGCCGGTGAGGGTCCGATGCCACGTCGCTGCGGCGGATGACCACCCCGGAGAGCCCGCCCGCGGACGAAGCGGGCGGAACGGTCGTCTCTGACGGCGGCACCGACGACACCACCGACGACACCGCCGAGGCCGGCGACGGCGGGACCGACGTCTCCCCCGATGTGGTGGCCGACGGTCCCCCCGGGGCGGATGTCGAGGTTTCGCCGGGGCTCGGGGCGCCGCTCGCGGTCACGGCCGGGTCACCGTCGCCGCACCCCCCGAGGGCCCACAGGATGGCGCCGACGATGATGCACGGGAGAGTCCTTCGCCAAGAGTTGGACAACTCGATGCTCCCCTTCCACCGGGCGGGGTTCTCTGGCAATATACCGGTCAGGAGGCGTCGGCGGGCAGCGCGAAATGACGCGCTGGGGGACGGCGGGGTACATGGCGAATCGAGTAGGCGCGCGCCGCCATGCGGTGCGCATGTGCGTTGTCTTGGCGATGCTCGCAGGGTTGCTGCCGTGGTCCCCAGCCCCGCTTCCTGCGGCCGCCGCCAGCTCGCCGGTCGATGTGGTGTTCTCGCTCGACGGTTCGGGCAGCATCGACTCCACGGACTGGCAGCTGCAGAAGGACGGCTACACAGCCGCCCTGCAGGATGCGGTGGCGTTTCCCCGGGACGGGTCGGTTGCGGTGGGGGTCAATCAGTGGTCGAGTGCCGGCGAGGTGCAGGCCGAGGTGCCCCTCACGATCATCGACGACCAGTCCGACGTCGACGCCATCGTCACCGCGATGCAGGGGATCAGCCAGTTTCAAGGGGTCACCGACCCGGTGACGGGCCTGGACTTCTCCACCACCATGCTCACCTCAGCCGGCCGTCCAGCAGCCGATTGGACCATCTGTATGTCCACCGACGGCGTCCAGAACGACGGAGGGGGCAGCATCGGGGGCTCGGCCGCGAACGCCCAGGCCGCCGGTGTCGACCGGTTCTCGGTCATCGGCATCGACGACTTCGGGAACGGCGGATCGCTGGCCGCCTTCTACGGGCCCGCCGTCTTCGGCGGCGGCACGTTCACCCTCGCCCGCAACACCGTCGAATTCGCCAACCTGATCATCGGCGGGTGCATCAACGACGCTGTCGAGCTGGTCGGCATCGAGGTCAACCAAGGGATCCAGAACTGGAAGAACACGGTGCCTCTCGTCGCGGCCAAGCCCACCGCGGTGCGGGCGTTCGTGCAGGTGCCCGTCGGCACCGATCCCCAGCGGGTAGGCGGTCGGCTGATCGGTCGGCGTGGGGGGGCGGAGCTTCCCGAGAGCCCGCTGGCCGCCACCAACACCGCGGCGTCGGTGCTTGCCGATGTCGACATCGTCGCCCGGCGGGCGGTGCTGGGCGACAGCCTCAACTTCCTGCTGCCGGAGTCCTGGCGATCCGGCACGGTCGAACTCGAGCTCGACGGCGCGGGCACGCCGTTGTCGTGCCAGGAGACGGCGGGGCCGACCTCGGCCGACTGCAAAGTGACCGTCACCTTCGAGCCGGGGGCCGCCGCCGACCTGAAGGTGATCGGCGTGCCGTTCACCGACGGGGCCGCCACCGTCGTGCCCCCGCCGGGCGCGCTGTGGGAGACCGGGTTCCGAGTCAGGACGGCGCTGCCGGCGTCGTCGATGTCGATCGAGGTCCAGGACCAGCTCTTCACGACCCTTACCGGTCCCGCGCCTGACCTGGGGGACGTCCTCGACACCTTGACGATCCAACGGTTCCTCGACCTGTGCTTCTCCGTCTTCAACTGCGACACGCTGTATTACGGCCAGCTGAGCGGCGCCGGGGCGGGTGGCTTGGCCTTTCAACCCGGAGACGTGGCCGCGGGTTGGGATTTCGGGCTCCATCGGCGTGACCAGGCGGGGTTCTTCCGCAATGTCGCACCACACGAGGTCGGCCACAATCTCGGGCTCTTCCACAGCGTTCGCGGCCCGGCGGTGGGTGGCCGCAAGCTGGGGCCGTGTGGCGAGGACGATCCCGATGCTGCACCCGATTTCCCCTACTTCGGCTCGGTCGAGGGTGCAGACCGGTCGCTTCTCGGCCCGGACGGTGCCGGGGACGACGATCAGAACTGGGGGGTCGACGCCCGCTTCGTCCGCCACGACGTCAACGACCTGGCCGTCATCCCGCCGATCGGCCCCAATGCCACCTTCGACCTGATGGGCTACTGCTGGATTCGAGCCCCCCAGGACATCTGGCCCGCGGATTACACCTGGAGCCTGGCCAAGACCGGCTTCGACGGCCGGTTCGGGGCCACCGTGGCCAATGTGACGGGGGGAACTGTGGCCGCCAGCACGACCGGCGAGCACCTCCTGTTCACCGGGCGCATCAACCCCATCACCGACGAGGCGACGATCGCCAGCCCGGCCCTGGTGAGCGGGGAGCTGCCGACACCGCCGGCGGGTGATTACGAGCTGCGACTCCTCGACACTGGCGGCGCTCAGCTGGCGGCGGTGCCGTTCGCGCCGGCCATCGACAGCCCGGTCCGGCCCGGGACCGGTCCGCCCACGGTCGCCGACCTCATGTTCGTCGTTCCGGTGCTGCGACCGTCCAGCGCCGTCGACAGGGTGCAGGTGTGGCACGGCCCCGCCCTGGTCGGCGAGAAGCAGGCGTCACCGGGCGTGCCCGCTGTGGCCACGACGGCACCCGAGGGTGGGTCGACTCAGTCGGACCCGATCATCCGCTTCGAATGGACGGGCTCCGACCCCGATGGTGACCCGCTCACCTACCACGTCCGCTACAGCCACGACGATGGGACGTCGTGGCAGACGCTGGCCGTCCGGTTCGCGGGCACGTCGATCGACGTCCCCCGGGCCAGCCTCACGGGCGGCACCGGAGCCATCTTCCAGGTCCAGGCGTCCGACGGTCTGAACGTGAGCAGCGCCGACTCGCCGCCGTTCGTCGTCGAAGGGAGCGGGCCGGTCGTCGACATCGCCAGCCCGGTCGACGGTGAGACGTTCTACTCCGGCGTGCAGCAGGTGTTGCTGGAGGCGACCGCGGCCGACAACGAGGACGGCGACGTGAGCCCGTCGATCACCTGGGCGTCCGATGTCGACGGCCCAGTGTTCGCCGGCCCGGCCGGCTCGGTGGGTGCCGACTCGCTCAGCGAGGGCCCCCACCTGCTCACCGCGACTGCCACCGATGCCGATGGGGCAGTGGGCCTTGCGTCGGTGCACATCGAGGTCTTCCGGGTAGCACCGCCACCGCCGCCCCCTGACAACGAACCGACCACCACCAGCCTGGCCTCGTCGGTGAACCCGTCGGCGTCCGGCCAGCCGGTGACCTTCACGGCCACGGTCTCGTCCAGCGGGTCGGGGACGCCCACCGGCACGGTGACCTTCAGCGATGGTCCGGTCCTGCTCGGCTCAGCCCCGCTGACTGGTGGGACAGCGAGCATCTCGACATCGTCACTCGGCGTCGGCGCCCACCCGGTGACGGCGGCCTACAGCGGCGACGGGACCTTCGATCCGAGCGTGTCGGATGAGCTGGTCCAGACGGTCGGGCAGGCCGCGACGACAATCGTGGCCGACCCACTCGTGAACCTGTCCCGACTGGCCGGTCGCTTCGGCCAGTTCCGGGCCACCCTGACCCGGTCCGACCCTGCCGAGCCGGTGGCGGGGGCGACGGTACAGTTCACGATCGGTCGCCGGGTCGTGTGCCAGGCGACCACCGACGCGACAGGGGTGGCCACCTGCCCGGCCTCGCTCGGGAACCTCCTCGTCGCCCTCTTCAGCGGTGGCTACACCGCTCGATTCGACGGGAATGCCGACCTCCTTCCGTCCAGTGCCCGGGGCGCGGCCATCAGCTTCCGGTAGCGCGCTTTCGCCGGCAGGCGTTGCTCAGGCGGTCGCCACCATCATGTAACCTCGTGGTGTTCCCTCTCCTGAGAGGCTTGTTTGCTGTGCCCACCATTTCTCAGTTGGTCCGGAAGGGCCGCGAGTCGAAGTCTGAGAAGACCAAGACGCCCGCGCTCAAGGGGGCGCCCCAGCGCCGGGGCGTCTGCACCCGCGTGTACACCCACACCCCGAAGAAGCCGAACTCGGCGCTGCGCAAGGTGGCCCGGGTGCGGCTCACCACCGGCCAGGAGGTCACCGCCTACATCCCCGGCGTGGGCCACAACCTGCAGGAGCACTCCATCGTCCTCGTCCGTGGTGGCCGGGTGAAGGACCTACCTGGCGTCCGCTACAAGATCATCCGGGGCGTGCTCGACGCCTCCGGCGTCCGCGACCGCAAGCAGGCCCGCAGCCGCTACGGCGCCAAGAAGGAGAAGTAGATGCCGCGCAAGGGCCCGCCGCCGCGCCGCGACCTCATGCCCGACCCCATCTACCGGTCGGTGCTGGTCACCCAGTTCGTCAACAAGGTCCTGTCCCGGGGCAAGCGCTCGCTGGCGGAGCGCATCGTCTACGAAGCCCTCGAGACGGTGCGGGAGAAGAGCGGCGGCGACCCCGTTGCCTCCCTCAAGCGGGCTATGGAGAACGTCAAGCCCCAGCTCGAGGTCAAGAGCCGCCGGGTCGGCGGCGCCACCTACCAGGTGCCGGTCGAGGTCCGTCCCCGCCGGGCCACCACCCTGGGCATCCGCTGGCTGGTGGGCTACGCCCGTCAGCGCCGGGAGAAGACCATGGCCCTGCGCCTGGCCAACGAAATACTCGACGCCTCCAACGGTGTTGGAGCTTCTGTGAAGCGGCGCGACGACATGCACAAGATGGCCGAGAGCAACAAGGCATTCGCGCATTACCGCTGGTAGCTCTCGCTTGGGGGGCTCCGCCCCCCAAGTCCCCCCCGAGTCAAGGGCATGGAGCGCCTGCGGCGCACTGATTTTTGTTCCGCCCGCCCCGGCCTTCGGCCGGCGGGCGGGCTGGGACGGCTGACGCCGGCCCAGCAAAGTCAAAGACACTCGACACACCACTCATCGGGACGACGTATGGCTGAAGCACCCATCATTCGAGAGTTTCCGCTGGCTAGGACCCGGAATATCGGGATCATGGCGCATATCGACGCGGGCAAGACCACGACGACGGAGCGGATCCTCTACTACACGGGCAAGACGTACAAGATCGGCGAGGTCCACGAAGGCGCGGCGGTCATGGACTGGATGGTGCAGGAGCAGGAGCGGGGCATCACCATCACGTCCGCCGCCACCACCTGCCGGTGGAAGGACGTCTGGATCAACATCATCGACACCCCGGGCCATGTCGACTTCACCATCGAGGTCGAGCGGTCGCTGCGGGTGCTCGACGGCGCCGTCGCCGTCTTCGACGCGGTCGCCGGCGTGGAGCCCCAGACCGAGACGGTGTGGCGCCAGGCCAACAAGTACGGCGTCCCCCGCATCTGCTTCATCAACAAGATGGACCGTATCGGCGCCGACTACTTCCGCGCCGTCGACCAGATCAAGGACCGCCTCGACGCGTCGGTCGCCCTCGTCCAGATCCCGATCGGGGCCGAGGGCCACTTCCGGGGCATGATCGACCTCCTCGGGATGAAGGCCCTCGTCTGGGAAGAGGGCATGGGCGAGCAGTGGTCGGTCGAGGACATCCCCGCCGACCTCCAGGCCGACGCCGTGCACTGGCGCCAGGAACTGGTCGACGTGCTGTCGAAGTTCGACGACAACGTCATGGAGAAGTACGTCGGCGAGGAGGAGATCACCGCCGACGACCTGCGCAAGGGCCTCCGCCGGGCCACCATCGCCAACCAGGTGGTGCCCGTCCTGTGCGGCTCCGCATTCAAGAACAAGGGCGTCCAGCCCCTGCTCGACGGCGTCATCGACTACCTGCCGAGCCCCATCGACCTGCCTCCGGTCACCGGCCTCGACCTCAAGGGCATCGAGGAGCTCGACCGCCCGGTCGACGACTCAGCTCCCTTCGCGGCGCTGGCGTTCAAGATCATGACCGACCCCCACGTGGGCAAGCTCACCTACTTCCGGGTCTACTCCGGCACCCTCAAGAAGGGCGCCGCGGTGCTCAACTCCACCAAGGACCGCAAGGAGCGCATCGGCCGCCTCCTGCAGATGCACGCCAACCACCGCGAGGACAAGATGGCCGTCTTCGCCGGCGACATCGTGGCCGCCGTCGGGCTCAAGCAGACCACCACCGGCGACACCCTGTGCGACCTCGACTCGCCCATCGTGCTCGAGTCGCTCGACTTCCCCGAGCCCGTCATCCACGTCGCCATCGAGCCCAAGACCAAGTTCGACCAGGACAAGCTGGCCGACGCCATCCAGAAGCTGTCCGACGAGGACCCCACCTTCCAGAAGCACACCGACATCGACACCGGCCAGACGATCATCGCCGGCATGGGCGAGCTGCACCTCGAGGTGCTGGTCGACCGCATGCTGCGCGAGTTCAAGGTCGACGCCCACGTGGGCAAGCCCCAGGTCGCCTTCCGGGAGACGATCCGCAACTCGGTCGAGAAGGTCGAGGAGCGCTACATCCGCCAGACGGGTGGCCGGGGCCAGTACGGGCACGTGGTCATCAACCTGGAGCCCACCGGCCCCGACGGCGGCTACGAGTTCGTCGACAAGATCGTGGGTGGCATCATCCCCAAGGAGTACATCGCCTCCATCGACGCAGGCATCCAGGAGGCGTTGACGGGCGGCGTGCTGGCCGGGTACCCGATGGTCGACGTGCGGGCCACCCTGATCCACGGGTCGTACCACGACGTCGACTCCTCGGAGATGGCGTTCAAGATCGCCGGTTCGCTGGCGGTCAAGAAGGCGGCCCGCAAAGCGTCGCCGGTGCTGCTCGAGCCCATCATGGGCGTCGAGGTCGTCACCCCCGAGGACTACATGGGCGACGTGATCGGCGACCTGTCCAGCAGGAGGGGCAAGGTCGAGGGCATGGAGCAGCGCGGATCGAGCCACGCCATCAAGGCTCAGGTGCCCCTCTCGGAGATGTTCGGGTACTCTACTGACCTGCGCTCGCGCACCCAAGGTCGCGCGACGTACACGATGCAGTTCCACTCCTACCAGGAAGTTCCCGAGTCGATCTCCCGCGAGATCATCGCTCGGATCCGGGGCGAGTAGTCCCCCCAGCACCACGCAACTCGATTGGGCAACTCGATGGGCAAGTCGACGTAGACAAAGGCGATACGAGGACAAGAGGGTCTTATGGCGAAGCAGAAGTTCGAGCGGTCGAAGCCGCATCTCAACGTGGGCACCATGGGCCACATCGACCACGGCAAGACCACGCTGACGGCCGCCATCACCAAGGTCCTCCACGAGCAGGACTCCACCGTGGCCTTCACCGCCTTCGACCAGATCGACAAGGCGCCCGAGGAGAAGGCCCGGGGCATCACCATCTCCATCGCCCACGTGGAATACACCACCCCCAAGCGCCACTACGCCCATGTCGACATGCCCGGCCACGCCGACTACATCAAGAACATGATCACCGGGGCGGCCCAGATCGACGGCGCCATCCTGGTCGTGTCCGCGGCCGACGGCCCCATGCCCCAGACCCGGGAGCACGTCCTGCTGGCCCGCCAGGTGGGGGTGCCCTACATCGTGGTCGCCCTCAACAAGGCCGACGCGGTCGACGACGAGGAGCTGTTGGACCTGGTCGACCTCGAGGTGCGGGACCTGCTCAACGAGTACGAGTACCCGGGCGACGACACGCCGGTGATCCGGGTCTCCGCCCTCAAGGCGCTGGAGGGCGACGAGGCGTGGACGCCGGCCATCCACGAGCTGATGAACGCGGTCGACGACTACATCCCCGAGCCCCCCCGAGACGTCGACAAGCCCTTCCTGATGCCCATCGAGGACGTCTTCACCATCACCGGGCGGGGCACGGTGGTCACCGGGCGGGTGGAGCAGGGCATCGTCAAGGTGGGCGAGAAGGTCGAGATCGTGGGCCTGGGCCACAACCAGACCACGGTCTGCACCGGGGTGGAGATGTTCCGCAAGCTCCTCGACGAGGGAAGAGCGGGCGACAACATCGGCGTGCTGCTGCGGGGCATCAACAAAGAGGACGTGCAGCGGGGCCAGGTGCTGTGCAAGCCCGGCTCCATCACCCCGCATACCACCTTCGAGGCCCAGGTCTACGTGCTGACCAAGGAGGAGGGCGGGCGCCACAGCCCCTTCTTCCAGAACTACCGGCCCCAGTTCTACTTCCGCACCACCGACGTCACCGGCCAGATCACGCTCCCCGAGGGCACCGAGATGGTCATGCCGGGCGACAACATCTCCCTCACCGTCGAGCTCATCACCCCCATCGCCATGGACGAGGGCCTGCGCTTCGCCATCCGCGAGGGTGGGCGCACCGTGGGCGCCGGCCGAGTCGTGAAGATCCTCAAGTAGATGGCCCAGATCTGATGGCACAGAAGATCAGGATCCGGCTCAAGGCCTACGACCACGAGATCGTCGACCAGTCGACGAAGAAGATCGTGGAGACGGTGGTCCGCACCAACGCCAAAGTCCGGGGCCCGGTGCCGCTGCCCACCGAGAAGCACCGCTACACCGTGATCCGGTCCCCCCACAAGGACAAGGACTCCCGGGAGCACTTCGAGATGCGCATCCACAAGCGGCTGCTCGACATCCTGGAGCCCACCCCCAAGACGGTCGACTCCCTGCAGCGCCTCGACCTGCCCGCCGGCGTCGACATCGAAATTAAAATCCAGCAGGTGTAGACCTGCTCGGGGGGCTCCGCCCCCCGAGTGCCCCCCGACGTCAACGTCAACGGCGTTGACCGCCTTCGGCGGGCTGTTTCTGTTCCGACCGGCGCACCGGCCCCTTCGGGCCTGCCGGTCGGGCTCGTCGGGCTGACGCCCTCCGAGCGGGGTTCTGTTCCGACCACCGCCCATCGGTGTTCTGACCCGGCGTCGGCGCTTCGGCGGTTGCCCTGCGCAGCAGGGTGTGGCTTTCGGGGGTGCGCGGCAGGGGCGCTATACTTCACTTTCGTTCCGGAGCTGCTTCAGCTGGCTCCACCCACTTCGACGTCTTCGGCTGTCGGTCGCGGTTTGACCGGGACTCCGAGGCACAACCCAATTCGCTCCGCCGGGCCCATGCCTGTGCGGAGCGTCCGCGTGAAGGCAGAAAGAGCACTTCGATGGCAAGCAGGGCGATCGTCGGCGAGAAGGTCGGCATGACACAGGTCTGGGACGACCAGAACCGTGCCATTCCGGTCACGCTCGTGCGCGTGGCGCCGTGCCGGGTGGTGCAGGTCAAGACCCCTGAGCACGACGGCTACAGCGCGCTCCAGGTCACCTTCGGCTCCGTCCGGCCCTCCAAGCTGAACAAGCCCGAGGCCGGCCACTTCGCCCACGCCGGCGTCGAGCCCGGTCGCCGGCTGGTCGAGCTGCGCATCAGCGACCTGGGCGACTACGAGGTGGGCCAGGAGCTCACCGCCGGCGTGTTGGAGAAGGGCGAGCGGGTCGACGTCACCGCGGTGAGCAAGGGCAAGGGCTTCACCGGGGTCATGAAGCGCCACAACTTCAAAGGCATGAGCGCCTCCCACGGCACCCACAAGACCCACCGCAAGCCGGGCGCCATCGGCGCCTGCGCCACGCCGGCCCGGGTGTTCAAGGGCACCAAGATGGCGGGCCGGGTCGGGAACCAGCAGGTGACCACCCTCAACCTCGAAGTCGTGCAGGCCGACCCCGACCGCGAGATCGTCCTGCTCAAGGGCGCTGTCCCCGGGCCCCGGGGCGGGCTCGTCCTCATCCGCAACACGATCCGAAACGGGAAAGGCTGATGGCGATGCAGGTCGATGTCCTCAGCCCGTCCTCCGGTTCCAAGGTCGGCGCGGTCACGGTCGACGAGAAGATCTTCGGCATCACGCCCAACATCCCCGTCATGCACCAGGTGGTGGTCGGGCAGCTGGCCGGGATCCGCCAGGGCGACCAGAGCACGCTCACCCGGGCCGAGGTCCGGGGTGGCGGTCGCAAGCCGTGGCGCCAGAAGGGCTCCGGACGAGCCCGCCAGGGCTCCATCCGTGCCCCCCACTGGCGAGGCGGCGGCGTGGCCCTCGGCCCCAAGCCCCGCAGCTACGTCCAGCGCACGCCCAAGAAGATGGTGCAGCTGGCCCTGCGCTCGGCCCTGTCCGACCGGGCATCCATGGGACGGGTCGGCGTGGTCGAGGGCTGGGACTTCCCGGCGCCCAAGACCAAGGACGCGGTCAAGGCCCTGGCCATGCTCGGGCTGACCGGGAAGATCCTGGTGGTCCTCGACCGTGACCAGGACAACGTGGAGAAGTCGTTCGCCAACCTGCCCGACGTCCGCACCATCCTGACGTCCGAGCTGAACGCCTACGACGTCCTGTGCTGCGACTGGATCGTCTTCACCCAGTCCAACGTCCCCGCCCCCAAGGCCGGCTCGGAAACCGCCGCCCCCGCCGACACGCCTTCCGAGGGTGACGAGTCATGAACGACCCCCGCGACGTCATCCTCCGCCCGGTCGTGAGCGAGAAGTCCTACGGGCTGCTGGAGGACAACGTGTACACGTTCGTCGTCCACCCCAAGGCCTCCAAGATCGAGATCCGGGATGCGATCGAGGCCATCTTCAACGTGCGGGTGGCCAACGTGAACACCCTCAACCGCAAGGGCAAGCGCAAGCGCAACCGCAAGTCGGCCACCTTCGGCAAGCGACCCGACACCAAGCGGGCGATCGTCACCCTGGCCCCGGGTGGACGCATCGACCTCTTCGAGAGCTGAGCGAGTCACCAATGGCCCTTCGCAAGCGGAAGCCCACCAGCGCCGGACGGCGGTTCCAGACCGTCTCCGACTTCTCCGACATCACCAAGTCGACGCCCGAGAAGACCCTCGTCGCGCCCCTGCCCAAGACCGGCGGGCGCAACAGCTACGGGCGCAAGACGGCCCGCCACCGTGGCGGCGGTCACAAGCAGCAGTACCGCATCATCGACTTCAAGCGGAACAAGGACGGCATCCCGGCCAAGGTGGCGGGCATCGAGCACGACCCCAACCGCAACGCCCGCATCGCCCTGCTCCACTACCTCGACGGCGAGAAGCGCTACATCCTGGCCCCGGCCAAAGTCCGGGTGGGCGACATGCTCCAGAGCGGCCAGGGCTCCGACATCCGGCCCGGCAACGCCCTGCCCCTGCGCTACATCCCCGTCGGCACCACCGTCCACAACGTGGAACTGAAGGCGGGCGCCGGCGGCAAGATGGGCCGGGGGGCGGGGGCCAGCATCCAGCTGGTGGCCAAGGAAGGCGACTTCGCCACCCTCCGCCTGCCCAGCACCGAGATGCGCCGGGTACCGATCGACTGCCGGGCCACCATCGGTGAGGTCGGCAACGCCGAGGCCGAGCTGATCTCCATCGGCAAGGCCGGCCGCAACCGCTGGAAGGGCGTCCGCCCCCAGTCCCGCGGCGTGGCCATGAACCCCGTCGACCACCCCCTGGGTGGTGGCGAGGGCAAGTCCTCAGGTGGACGGCACCCGGTGTCGCCCTGGGGCGTCCCCGAAGGCCGCACCCGCGACACCAACAAGCCTTCCCAGAAGCTCATCATCCGCCGCCGCCGGACGCGCGGGGCCCGGAGGTAATTCATGGCACGCAGCCTCAAGAAGGGTCCCTTCATCGACGGGCACCTGCTCAAGAAGGTCGACGACCTCAACTCGCGCGGCGAGAAGCGGGTCATCAAGACCTGGTCGCGCCGCTCGACGGTGATCCCCGACATGGTCGGCCACACCATCGCTGTCCACGACGGCCGCAAGCACGTGCCCGTGTACATCACCGAGTCGATGGTGGGGCACAAGCTGGGCGAGTTCGCCCTCACCCGCACCTTCCGGTTCCACGCCGGCCAGGAACGGGCGGGGAGGCGCTAGGCATGAACGGCCCGAAGGGACGTTTCATCGGCATTCACTGGACTCCCCGACGTAGGAGGGGAGGCAAGTGACCGGTCCGAAGCTCAACGAGGCCCCGGTCATCCGCCGCCGGCCCGAGTCGCGGGCCCATGCGGTCGCCGCCGACCTCCCTTCCACCAGGGCGGTCGCCCGCCACGTCCACGTGTCGCCCTACAAGGTGCGCCAGGTGCTCGACCTCATCCGGGGCCACGAGGTCCAGCGGGCCCAGGACATCCTCCGCCTGTGCGAGCGCGACGCCGCCATCGTGGTGGGCAAGCTGGTGGCGTCGGCCATGGCCAACGCCGAGCACAACCACGCCCTGGTCACCGACGAGCTCTTCGTGTCCGCCTGCTACGCCGACGAGGGCCCCACCATCAAGCGGTGGCGCCCCCGGGCCCGGGGCCGGGCCACCCGCATCCGCAAGCGCACCACCCACGTCACCGTCATCGTCAGCCGCCTGCCCGAGTCCGAGCTGCGCCAGCGCCGGGCCCAGCGGGCCCAGGCCGCCACCGGCCGCCGGGGCGGTCCCCGCCGACCCCAGGCCGCGGCGCCCTCCGGCCGGCCCGACCGGGGCGGTTCCGGCCGCGGCCGTCGCCGCGACGAGTCGAGATCGACACCCACGACCGCTGCGCCCGGAGCCACCGGGTCGCCCGAACTCACCCAGACGTCCGAACCGACCCAGATGGAGGTTCCCACCATGGCCGACGACAACGAGACCCCCCCCGACGCCATCACCCAAGCCCCGGAGGTCCGGACTGAAGGCCCGGCGGCGGGCGATGAAGGCACGACGGACGCCAAGGACGACGACGACGCGGCCGACGACAACGGGGCCGACGACAACGGCGGCGACGACAACGGCGACGACGCGGGCGACGCCGACGACGGCGAAGAGGACAAGGAGTAACTGTTGGGCCAGAAGGTCAACCCCTACGGGTTCCGCCTCGGCGTCACCACCGACTGGAAGTCCCGGTGGTTCAGCGATCGCGAGTACACCGACTACCTCATCGAGGACTGGAAGATCCGCGACTACCTGATGAAGCAGCTGCCCCACGCAGCCATCAGCCGGGTCGAGGTCGAACGTACGCGTGACCGCCTCCGCATCGACGTCCACACCGCCCGTCCGGGCATCGTCATCGGCCGCCGGGGCGCCGAGGCCGACCGCCTGCGCACCGACCTGGCCAAGATGACGGGCAACGTCAAGGTCCAGCTCAACATCCAGGAGATCAAGCAGCCCGAGCTCGACGCCGCCCTCATCGCCCAGGGCGTGGCCGACCAGCTGGCGGGCCGGGTCAGCTTCCGCCGGGCCATGAAGCGGGCGGTGCAGACGGCCCAGAAGGCCGGCGCCCTTGGCATCCGTATCCAGTGCTCGGGCCGCCTCGGCGGCTCGGAGATGGCCCGCAGCGAGTGGTACCGCGAGGGACGGGTGCCCCTGCACACCCTGCGCTCCGACATCGACTACGGCTTCCGTGAGGCCCGCACCACCTTCGGCCGCATCGGCGTGAAGTGCTGGATCTACAAGGGCGACATCCTGCCCTACAAGACCTCCACCGAGGACAAGATCTCCCGCGAGGCGGCCATGGCCGTGGGCGAGACGTCGGGCCACGCCAAGCCCCGCCGCGTCATCTCCGCCGGTGGCGGCCGCCGCCGCCCGGGCGAGGAGGAGCTGGGTACCGCCGGCACCGCCGCCCCCGAGGTGCTGCCCGACGGCACCAGCCTGGCGCCGGTCGAAGGCACGCTCGACGAGCCGGCGGGTGTCACCGTGTCCGACGGCATCACCTTGGGGGACGACGCGGCCACGCCTGTCGTCCGGGAGGCCGATCCCGAGACGGAGCGCCTCCTGGCCGAGGAAGAGGAGATCGAGCGCCGCACCCGGCAGCACCACGAGACCCCCCACTTCCGCACCGGGGACGAGTAGATGACTTCGTCCTCACTCGCTTCGCTCCGTACGGACGAGCGCCAAGGAGCTACGGGCGACCGGCACAGCCGGTTCGCCCTCCGCCGTTCCCCTCTGCCGGCAGCCGTTGCGGTCGCCTTCGGCGGCGGGCGCGGCCACCGGAGGCACCCATGTTGATGCCCAAGCGGGTCAAGCACCGCAAGCAGCACCGAGGGCGGCTCACCGGCGCCGCCACCGGCGGCACCGAGGTCTCCTTCGGCGACTACGGCATCCAGGCCATGGAGCCGGGCTGGATCACCGCCCGCCAGATCGAGGCCGCCCGTATCGCCATGACCCGCCACGTCAAGCGTGGAGGCAAGGTCTGGATCAACATCTTCCCCCACAAGCCGGTCACCGAGAAGCCGGCCGAGACCCGCATGGGCTCGGGCAAGGGCAACCCCGAGCGCTGGGTGGCCGTGGTCAAGCCCGGCCGCATCATGTTCGAGCTGGGCGGCGTGCCCGAGGGCCTGGCCAAGGAGGCCCTCGACCGGGCCATCCAGAAGCTGCCGATCAAGGCCCGAATCGTGTCCCGCGAAGCGGGGGTGTGACATGCCTACCGCCATCGCCGAGCTCCGCGAGATGGACGACGACGAGCTCGTCAACCGCCTGATCGAGGCCCGCCAGGAGCTTTTCAACTTCCGCTTCCAGCACGTCACCGGCCAGCTCGACAACTACTCCCGGCTGGGTGAGGTCCGCAAGGAGATCGCCCGCATCAACACGCTGCTGCGCGAGCGGGAGATCGCGGCGGCCGAGGCCGAGGAGGCACCCGACAACGAGGCCGAGGCCGAGGAGTCCCCGGCCGCGACCGAGGCCCGCCGGGCCCGGGTGCTGGGCAGCCGCCGGGCCGCCCGGGCCGCCCGCGCCGCCGGCGCCCAGGACGAGAACGATCCCGAAGGTGGACAGCAATGAGCGACCAGACCAGTCCCGCCAGAGACACCGCCGAAGCGCGCCCCAACGCCCGCAAGGTGCGGGAGGGCGTGGTGGTGTCCACCGCCATGGACAAGACCGCGATCGTGGCCGTGGTCGAGCGTGTCCGCCACCGGCGCTACGCCAAGACGGTGCAGCGCACCAAGCGTTTCCACGCCCACGACGAGAACAACGAGTCGCGGGTGGGCGACCGGGTCCGCGTGCAGGAGACCCGGCCCATGTCGAAGCTGAAGCGCTGGCGCATCGTCGAAGTCCTGGAGCGGGCCAAGTGATCCAGCAGGAGACCCGACTGCGGGTGGCCGACAACTCGGGCGCCAAGGAGGTGCTCTGCATCAAGGTGCTGGGCGGCTCCCGGCGCCGGTACGCGTCGATCGGCGACATCATCGTGGGCACCGTCAAGGACGCCATCCCCGGAGGCACGGTCAAGAAGGGCGACGTGGTCAAGTGCGTCGTCGTGCGCACCAAGAAGGAGAACCGGCGCCCCGACGGCAGCTACATCCGCTTCGACGAGAACGCCGCCGTCCTCATCACCGACGCCCTCCAGCCCCGCGGCACCCGCATCTTCGGCCCCGTCGGCCGCGAGCTGCGCGACAAGAAGTTCATGCGAATCGTCTCCTTGGCACCCGAGGTCCTCTGATGAAGCTGAAGAAAGGTGATCGAGTCCGCGTGCTCTCCGGCAAGGACCGGGGGGACGAGGGCGAGATCATGCGCGCCATCCCCAAGGAGGGCAAGGTCATCGTCGACGGTGTGAACACGGCCCGCAAGCACCAGCGGGCGGCCCGGGCCACCATGCAGGCCGGGATCATCGACCGCGACATGCCCATCCCCGTGGCCAACGTGGCCCTGCTGTGCTCCAACTGCGGGCCCACCCGCGTCGGCTACCGCTTCGACGACCGGGGCAAGAAGATCCGGATCTGCCGCAAGTGCGGAGGCGACGTCTGATGGCCGCTCCCGCTACCACAGAGAAGGGCACCAAGGGCGCGGCCAAGGCGCCCGTCGTGGCCGCCCCCCCGCCCCGGCTCAAGGTCAAGTACGACAGCGAGATCCGGCCCCGCCTGCTGGGCGAGCTCGACTTCACCAACATCATGCAGGTCCCCCGGCTGGAGAAGATCGTCGTCAACATGGGCGTGGGCAAGGCCACCCAGCAGGCCTCGCTGCTCGACGGCGCGGTCAGCGACCTCAAGCAGATCACCGGCCAGAAGCCGCTGGTCACCAAGGCCCGCCGCTCCATCGCCGCCTTCAAGCTGCGGGAGGGCAACGCCATCGGGGCCAAGGTCACCCTCCGGGGCGCCCGCATGTGGGAGTTCCTCGACCGGCTCATCAGCCTGGCCATCCCTCGCGTCCGCGACTTCCGGGGGCTGCCGCCCAACGCCTTCGACGGCCGGGGCAACTACACCTTCGGCTTCGACGAGCAGCTCATCTTCCCCGAGATCGACTACGACAAGGTCGACGCCATCCGGGGCATGGACATCACGATCGTCACCACCGCCCGCACCAACGACGAGGGCCGAGCCCTGCTCGACGCCTTCGGGTTCCCGTTCCGCCGTGACACGAATTAGTAGGGAAGGTTAGACCCCCACCGTGGCCAAGAAAGCACTTGTCATCAAGCAGCAGCGCAAGCCGAAGTTCAAGGTCCGGGGTTACACCCGATGCCGGCGCTGCGGTCGTCCGCGTGCCGTGTTCCGTCAGTTCGGCCTGTGCCGGATCTGCCTGCGGGAGATGGTGCACGCCGGCGAAGTGCCCGGTGTCACCAAGGCCAGCTGGTAAGGGGGGAAACAGCCGAAGATGACGATGACCGACCCGATCGCCGACATGCTCACCCGGATCCGCAACGGGGGCGTGGCCATGCAGGACACCGTCCTGATGCCCTCCTCCAAGCTCAAGGAAGCCCTCGCTCACATCCTTCGCCGCGAGGGCTACATCGCCGACTTCACGGTTCGCGACGAGACCGAGCGCCCCGGGCGCACGCTGGAGATCACCATGAAGTACACGCCCGAGCGGGCGCCCACCATCTCCGGCATCAAGCGGGTGTCCAAGCCGGGGCTGCGGGTGTACACCAAGGCCGACCGCCTGCCCCGAGTCCTCGGAGGCCTGGGCGTGGCCGTCCTGTCCACCAGCCAGGGGCTCATGACCGACCGCGAGGCGCGCCAGCTGCGCGTCGGCGGCGAGATCCTCTGCTTCGTCTGGTGAGGAGCTCCTAGATGTCACGAATCGGACGAGCGCCCATCCCCGTCCCCGCCGGCGTCGACGTGACGATCGCCGAGGGCCCAGGCACCTTGCACGTCACCGTCAAGGGTCCCAAGGGCACGCTCGAGCGCGACCTGCCGCAGGACATCACCGTCCGCCAGGACGACGGGATGCTGCTGGTGGAACGGCCCGACGACGAGCGCAACCACCGCGCCCTCCACGGCCTCACCCGCTCGCTGGTGAACAACATGGTCGTGGGGGTCACCACCGGGTTCCGCAAGGACCTCGAGATCGTCGGCGTCGGCTACCGGGCCATCGCCAAGGGGCCCACCACGGTCGAGCTGGCCGTGGGCTACAGCCACCCGGTGATCATCGAGGCCCCGCAGGGCGTCACCTTCGAGGTGCCCGCCCCCACCCGCCTCAGCGTGCTGGGGAGCAACAAGGAGGACGTCGGGCAGGTCGCGGCCGACATCCGCGCCGTCCGCAAGCCCGAGCCCTACAAGGGCAAGGGCATTCGCTACGCCGGCGAGGTCGTCCGCCGCAAGGCCGGAAAGGCAGCCAAGTGATTTCGCCCTCACTCCGCTTCGCTCCCTTCGGGCGAGTTGACGGAGCTCCGGCCGCCCGGCAGAGCCGGTCGGCCTCCGCACTGTTCTTGTTTGGCCGGCAGCCGGAGGTGGCCGCCTCTGGCGGCGAGCACCCCCGCCGGCATTCGGAAGTATCGGAGCCTCCGCGATGACGTTCTCCACCAAGAAGAAGCAACTGGCCCGCCAGCGCCGGCACAACCGGGTGCGCAAGCACGTCCGGGGCACCGCCGAGCGCCCCCGCCTGGCCGTGTTCCGATCCAACAAACACATCATCGCCCAGGTCATCGACGACGTCGCCGGTCGCACCCTGGCCGCGGCCAGCACGGTGGAGGCCGACCTCCGGTCGGGCCCCACGGGCAACAAGCAGGCCGCCGGCGCCGTCGGCAAGCTGGTGGCCGAGCGGGCCGCCGCCGCCGGCGTCACCAAGGTCGTCTTCGACCGGGGCGGCAACATCTACCACGGGCGGGTGGCGGCAGTCGCCGACGCCGCCCGCGAAGCAGGACTGGAGTTCTAGTGGCAGAGAAGGACTACGAAGAGCGGGTCATCACCATCAACCGGGTGGCCAAGGTGGTCAAGGGCGGGCGACGGTTCTCGTTCACCGCCCTGGTCGTCGTGGGCGACGGCGCGGGCAAGGTCGGCCTCGGCTACGGCAAGGCCAAGGAGGTGCCGGCCGCCATCCAGAAGGGCATCGAGGAGGCGAAGAAGAACATCTTCGAGGTCCCTCTCGCCGGCAGTACGATCACCCACTCGATCATGGGCGAGCGGGGCGCGGGGCGGGTGCTGCTCAAGCCGGCCGCCCCCGGAACCGGCGTCATCGCCGGCGGCGCGGCCCGGGCCATCCTGGAGTCGGCCGGCGTGCGCGACATCCTGGCCAAGTCGCTGGGCTCGTCCAATGGCATCAACGTGGCCCACGCCACAGTGGCCGGCCTCAAGGGCCTCAAGCGGCCCGACATCATCGCCCGCAACCGGGGCAAGTCGGTCGAAGAGGTGTGCCCGCCCGGCCTCTTGCGGGCCTACAACGAGTCCAAGCGCGGGCACCACACCCCCAAGGAAGTGGCCTGATGCCCCGCAGGACGGCGGGTTCGGTCAGCACCACCGGCCGGCTGGAGGTGTCCCAGGTGCGGTCCGCCATCGGCTCCAAGCCCAACCACCGGGCCACCCTCAAGGCCCTGGGCCTGGGCCGCATCGGCAAGAGCAATAGCCTGCCCGACCGGCCCGAGATCCGGGGCATGATCGCCAAGGTGCCGCACCTGGTGGAAGTTGTGCCAGTTCCGGATGGGGAGGTGGCGCAATGAAGGTCCACGACCTCAAGCCGGCCGCCGGCTCGTCCCGTCCGCGGCGCCGGGTCGGCCGCGGCATCGGTGGCAAGGGCGGCAAGACCGCCGGGCGGGGCACCAAGGGCCAGCACGCCCGCGGCTCGGTGCCCCCCGGCTTCGAGGGCGGCCAGATGCCCCTCAGCCGCCGGGTGCCCAAGCTCAAGGGCTTCAAGAACCCGTTCCGGGTCGAGTACACCGTCGTCAACCTCGACGCCCTGGAGGCCTTCGACGGCACCGACGTCAACCCCACCACCCTCCGGGCCAAGGGCCTCGTCCACAAGCGGGGCCTGGTCAAGGTGCTCGGCCGGGGCGAGCTCAGCCGGGCCCTGCAGGTGACGGCGCACGCATTTTCCAAGTCCGCCGAAGAGGCGATCACCAACGCAGGGGGTACGGTTGAGGTCCTGCCGCCCCCGTACGAAGGCCGTCCGCCCGCCAAGGGCAACGCCATCACCAACCGTTAGCCAGCTAGCGTGAGGCAGGCCGTGCCAGCGCCGAGGCGACCAGAATCGAACAGGGGAGTCCCGTGCTCTCGAGCTTGAAGAACGTCTTCAAGATCCCGGACCTCCGGAACAAGATCGCCTTCACCCTGCTGATGATCGCCCTCTACCGCCTGGGCTCCAACGTCACCGTGCCCGGGATCGACTTCGGCGCGGTGCAGGACCTCCAGGCCCAGGCCGAGCGGGGCGGGGTGCTGGGCTTCCTCAACCTGTTCTCGGGCGGCGCTCTGACCCAGATGGCCGTCTTTGCCCTCGGGATCATGCCGTACATCACCAGCTCGATCATCATGCAGCTGCTGGCGGTGGTGATCCCCAAGATCGAGCAGTGGCAGAAGCAGGGGGCGGTCGGGCAGAAGAAGATCACCCAGTGGACCCGCTATATGACAGTGGGCCTGGCCCTCCTCCAGGCCACGGGCATCACCTACCAGTTCAACAACGGGCTGCTGGGCGACGGCACCACCACCGTGCCCCTGGTCACCAAGTTCGACGTTCCGCACGTGGCCCTCATCGTCCTCACCATCACCGCCGGCACCGCCATCGTCATGTGGATGGGCGAGCTGATCACCCAGCGGGGGATCGGCAACGGCATGTCGATCCTGATCTTCGCCAACGTGGTCAGCCGCATGCCGGCCCAGTTCGGCAACGTCCGGGCGGAGAAGGGCAACATCGTGTTCGCCATCTTCTTCGGGGTCGGCATCCTGATGATCGCCGCCATCGTCTTCGTCGAGCAGGGCCAGCGCCGTATCCCGGTGCAGTTCGCCAAACGGGTGGTCGGGCGGCGGATGTACGGCGGCCAGAGCACCTACATCCCGCTCAAGGTCAACCAGGCCGGCGTCATCCCCATCATCTTCGCCAGCTCGGTGCTCTACTTCCCCGTGCTGCTGTCGAACGTGATCCAGGTCGACAGCATCGTCAACTTCATCAACCAGAACCTGGTTCAGCCGGACAACATGTTCTACATCACGATCTACGGGCTCATGATCGTGTTCTTCACGTACTTCTACACCGCGATCACGTTCAACCCGGCCCAGCAGGCCGACATCATCCGCAAGCAGGGCGGGTTCATCCCCGGCATCCGGCCGGGCCCGCCCACCGAGCGCTACTTGGCCCAGATCCTCAACCGCATCACCCTGCCCGGCTCGCTGTTCCTAGCCGCCATCGCCCTCGTCCCCAACATCATCCTGCGCATCTACGACGTGGAGGGCTTCCCGTTCGGCGGCACCACCATCCTCATCGCGGTGGGCGTGGCCCTGGAGACCATGAAGCAGATCGACAGCCAGCTCATGATGCGCAACTACGAGGGGTTCCTGGCCTGAGGCACGGGACGTCCGTTCGCGCGCCCTGGCTCAATCTCATGGAACCCCGGCCCCTTCGATGCCACCCGTCCGGCCGCGCCCGGTGAGCGACGCCGCCGGCGCCGCCTCCGAGGAGGCCGTTCCCGAGGAGGCTGCCTACAGGCGGGTCGATTCGGGATCTCGGCTGGTCATCCTGGGCAAGCAGGGCGCGGGCAAGGGCACCCAGGCCGAGCGGCTGGCCCAGCACCTGGGCGTGCCCCGAATCTCCACCGGCGACATGTTCCGCAGCGCGGTTCGATCCGGGAGCCGCTGGGGCAAGGAGGCGGCCACCTACATGGACGCGGGCGAGCTGGTGCCCGACGACGTCGTGGTGGGGATGGTTACCGAGCGGCTGGCCCAGGACGACGTGCAGAAGCGGGGCTTCGTGCTCGACGGCTTCCCCCGCTCGGTGGCCCAGGCCGAGGCCCTCGACCGCATCGCCGACCCCGAGCTGGTGATCTCGCTCGAGGTCCCTACCGAGATGGTGCTGCGGCGCCTGGCCGGTCGCCGCACATGCGAGGTGTGCGGCACCAACTACGGGCCCGACAACCCGCCCTCCGACGACAGCATCTGCGACGTCTGCGGGGGCAAGGTGGTACAGCGGGAGGACGACACCGAGGCCGCCATCAGCCGCCGGCTGGCGGTGTACGAGGAGCGCACCGCCCCCCTGGTGGCGTGGTACCTGTCGAGCGACCGCCTGGCCGCGGTCGACGGCACCGGCACCCCCAACTCGGTCACCAGGCGGCTCCTGCGGGCGATTGAGAACCGCCTCGGATGAACCGATGAACCCAGACTGATGAACCCAGACCGATGAACCCAGACCCGATGAACCCAGACTGATGAACCCAGACCGATGAATCTGGTCAAGACGGCTACCGAGGTCGCCGTCATGCGCCGGGCGGGCCGGGTGGTGGCGGAGATGCTCGACGCCTGCCAGGAGGCGGCCCGGCCCGGCGTCACCACCGCCGACATCGACCAGGTGGCTCGGGCCGTGCTCGAGAAGCGGGGCGCCAAGTCCAACTTCCTCAACTACCACGGGTTCCCTGCGGTGATCTGCACGTCCCCCAACGACGTGATCGTCCACGGCATCCCCGGCCCCTACCGGCTGGAGGAGGGCGACATCCTCTCCATCGACGCGGGGGCGATCATCGATGGCTGGCACGGCGACGCCGCCCGCACCGTACCGGTGGGGGAGATCTCGGCCGAGGCCAAACGCCTGCTCGAGATCACCGAGCGGGCCCTGTGGGCCGGCATCGACCAGATGAAGAACGGCAACCGCCTCTTCGACATCGGCGGGGCGGTGCAGGACGTGGCCGAGGGCGCGGGCTACTCGGTGGTGCGGGAGTACGTGGGCCACGGCATCGGCCGGGCCATGCACGAGCAGCCCCAGATCCCCAACTACCGGCCCCTCGACCGGTCGCGGAACATGAAGATCCGCACTGGGCACGTGTTCGCGGTGGAGCCCATGGTCAACGTGGGCAGCCCCAAGACCGAGCTCCACGACGACGGCTGGACCGTGGTCACCGCCGACGGCCTGCTGTCGGCCCACTTCGAGCACTCCATCGCCGTCACCGACGACGGCCCGGAGGTGCTCACCGTCCTGTGAGCGTGCCCTGTGAACCGCACGGGCGGGAAGATCTGGGACCGCCGCCCGGTTGGTATCCGTAGGCGGCGGTGGCGTTTCTCACCCGTTGCCGCGTGAGGTAAGCTTTTCGACTGTCCCCGGGCAATTTGCTGGTTTGCGGCGCGCGTCCGGGGTGCCCGATTTTTTTTTCAGGAGGATCACCTGCCGAAGCCCAAGGAAGACGCGATCGTGATGGAGGGCAAGGTCGTCGAGCCCCTGCCCAACGCCATGTTCCGCGTGGAGTTGGAGAACGGCCACAAGGTGCTGGCCCACATCTCCGGGAAGATGCGGATGCACTACATCCGAATCCTGCCCGGCGACAGGGTCCAGGTGGAGCTCACGCCCTACGACATCAGTCGGGGCCGGATCACGTACCGCTACAAGTAGAAGCCCAGGCTGAGCGGATGGAAAGCGAGTCATGAAGGTAAAGCCGAGCGTGAAGCCGATCTGCGACCACTGCAAGGTGGTGCGCCGTCACGGCAAGGTGTTGGTGATCTGCACCAACCCCCGTCACAAGCAGCGCCAGGGTTGAGGGTCGCATGGCTCGCATAGCCGGCGTCGACATCCCCCGCGAGAAGCGGCTGGAGATCTCCCTCACCTACATCTTCGGGATCGGCCGGAGCACGGCCCACCACGTCTGCACCGAGACCGACACCGACCCCTCCACCCGCGTTCGCGACCTCACCGACGAGGAGGTCGCCCGGCTGCGCATCTGGATCGACCAGAACCTCAAGGTCGAGGGTGACCTGCGCCGCAACGTGGCCCAGGACATCAAGCGCAAGATCGAGATCGGCTGCTACCAGGGCATTCGCCACCGGCGGGGCCTGCCCGTGCGGGGCCAGCGCACGCACACCAACGCCCGCACCCGGAAAGGTCCCAAGAAGACCGTGGCCGGGAAGAAGAAGGTGAGGAAGTAGTGCCGAAGCCCAAGCCAGGTGGCCGGCGTCCGAAGAAGCGCGAGCGCAAGAACGTCACCTACGGGGTGGCCCACATCAAGAGCTCGTTCAACAACACGATCATCTCCATCAGCGACATGGAGGGCAACGTGCTGGCCTGGGCGTCGGCCGGCAACGTCGGCTTCAAGGGTTCCCGCAAGTCCACCCCCTTCGCGGCCCAGCTGGCGGCCGAGGTGTGCGCCCGCCGGGCCATGGAGCACGGCGTCCGCAAGGTCGACGTGCTGGTGAAGGGCCCCGGCTCGGGCCGCGACACGGCCATCCGGTCGCTGCAGAACACCGGTATCGAGGTTTCCGGCATCAAGGACCTCACGCCCATCCCCCACAACGGTTGCCGGCCGCCCAAGCGGCGGAGGGTCTGATGGCGCGCTACACCGGTCCCGTCTGCCGCCTCTGCCGGCGGGAGAAGATGAAGCTGTTCCTCAAGGGCCCGAAGTGCGACTCGATGAAGTGCCCGATCGAGCGCCGGCCCTACCCGCCGGGTGAGCACGGCCGCGGTCGCATCCGTGAGTCCGAGTACCTGCTCCAGCTCCGGGAGAAGCAGAAGGCCCGCCGCATCTACGGCGTCCTCGAGAAGCAGTTCCGCAACATGTACGAGGAGGCCAACCGCCAGGACGGCATCACCGGCGAGGTCCTCCTCCAGATGCTCGAGCAGCGCCTCGACAACGTCGCCTTCCGGGCCGGATGGGGCGCCAGCCGGTCCCAGGCTCGCCAGTTCGTGCGCCACGGCCACGTCAACGTCAACGGCAAGCGGGTCACGATCCCCAGCTACCAGGTGCGCAAGGGCGATGTCGTCTCGTTGCGGCCCAAGTCGCGCTCGATGATCGTCCTGCGCCACAACCTCGACACCATCGACCGTCTCGTCCCCCCGTGGCTTGAGACCGGCGACGAAGGCATGTCGGTCACCGTCCGCGATATCCCCCTGCGCGAGCACATCGACGTGCCCGTCCGCGAGTCGCTCATCGTCGAGCTGTACTCGAAGTAAGGAAAGAAAGAAGTCAGCATGCTCATCATCCAACGCCCGACCGTCGAAGCCCTCGGCGAGCCCGACGGCAACCTCCAGCGGTTCTCCATCTCGCCGCTCGAACCCGGCTTCGGCCACACCCTCGGCAACTCGTTGCGGCGCACCCTGCTGTCGTCGATCCCCGGGGCGGCCGTCACCCAGGTCCGCTTCGACGAGGTCCTCCACGAGTTCGCCACCCTCCCGGGGGTGAAGGAGGACGTCACCGACATCATCCTGAACCTCAAGGACCTGGTGCTGACGGTGGAGTCCGACGAGCCCGTCACCCTGCGGCTCGACGCCCGGGGCTCCGGTGAGGTCACCGCCCGTGACCTCCAGCCCAACTCCGACGTCGAGATCCTCAATCCCGAGATGCACATCGCCAGCCTGTCCGACCGGGCCCGGCTGGCCATCGACATCACCGTGGAGCGGGGCCGGGGCTACGTGTCCGCCGACCGCAACAAGAAGTCGTCGGTCATCGGGGTCATCCCGGTCGACTCGATCTTCTCGCCCGTGCGCCGGGTCGCCTTCCAGGTCGAGCCCACCCGGGTCGAGCAGGCCACCAACTACGACCGTCTCACCCTCGACATCGAGACCGACGGGTCGATCTCTCCCCGCGAGGCGCTGGCTTCGGCCGGCGCCACCCTCCAGGCCCTGGTCGGCCTGGTGGCGCAGATGAGCGACGCTCCCCAGGCCCTCGAGCTGGGCGAGACGGGCGGGCTGGGCAGCGGCTCCCCCGACCTCGACCTCGCCATCGAGGAGCTCGACCTGTCGGAGCGGCCCCGCAACTGCCTCAAGCGGGCCCAGATCAACACCGTCGGCGAGCTGGTCAACAAGACCGAGGACGACCTGCTGGCCATCACCAACTTCGGCCAGAAGTCGCTCGACGAGGTGCTGGCCAAGCTCGACGAGCGGGGCCTGGCCCTGCGCAACAAGGGCGTCTAGCCGGTCATGCCCGGCACTCCGAAGAAGGGCCGCCGCTTCGGCGGCAGCGCGTCCCACCAGCGGCTGATGATGGGCAACCTGGTGGCCTCGCTGATCGCGGCCGAGGCCCTGGTGACCACCGAGGCCAAGGCCAAGGCGCTACGGCCGATCGCGGAGAAGATGATCACCAAGGCCCGCAAGGGCGGGGTGCACCGCCACCGCCAGGTCGTCGCCTTCATCGGCGACAAGGACATGGCCCACAAGCTGTTCGAGGAGATCGGTCCCCGCTACGAGGACCGTCCCGGCGGCTACCTGCGCATCCTCAAGCTGGGCCCCCGCCACGGCGACAACGCCCCCATGGCCAGGATCGAGTTCGTCTAAGCGTCCGTCCGCGCCGGTGGTCCGGCGGTTTCGTGCGTCGGAAGCGTGGTGATGTCGGGCCAGATGAGCGAATCCACAACGCTCCGGATGATCCAAACGGTTCGGGTGCGGCTGGTTGTCGCCTATGACGGGTCCGGTTTTCATGGGTTCGCGATCCAGCCGGGGCAGGACACGGTCGCAGGCGCGCTCAAGGCCTCGATCGACCGGGCCCTGCGGGACGACGTGTCGTTGGTGGGCGCGGGGCGGACGGACAGTGGAGTCCACGCCTGGGGGCAGGTGGTCACCTTCGACACCGATTCGGAGCGGTTCGACGCGGGCGGGCTGCAGCGGTCGCTGAACTCCTCGGTCGGGCCGGCGATCGCGGTGCGGGCGGTCGACGTGGTGGATGCCGGGTTCGACGCCCGGCGGTCGGCGTTGTCGCGGCGCTACCGGTACACAGTGCTCAACCGGGAGGCGCCCGACCCGTTCCTGGCCGCCACCACGTGGCACGTGGCCGACGAGCTGTCGCTCGGGGCCATGCGCCTGGCCTGCGACCCAATCTTCGGTGAGCACGACTTCTCGTCGTTCTGCCGGCTGCCGCGGCGGGATCCCGACGCCAGCCTGGTGCGGCGGGTGGTCGAGGCCCGGTGGACCGACCTCGGCGACGGACTCCTCCGCTTCGAGATCGAGGCCAGCTCGTTCTGCCACCAGATGGTGCGCTCGCTGGTGGGCACCATGGTCGAGGTCGGGCGGGGAAAACGGGCGGCGGGCACCATGGCCGGCGTGCTGCGGGCCCGGCAGCGCGCCCTCGCCGGCCACATCGCCCCACCCCACGGCCTGTGCCTGTGGTCGGTGTCCTATCCGGGCTTCTCGTCCTGAGGGGAGCCGAAAAGTGGGGCGGCGGGGCACGCTACCCTTGCGGGATGCCCACGTTCTCCCCCAAGCCGTCCGACGTGACGCGGGCCTGGCACGTCGTCGACGCCGACGGGCTGGTGCTCGGTCGCATGGCGTCCGAGATCGCCCGCTTGCTCCGGGGCAAGCACAAGCCGATCTTCGCCCCCCACATCGACACCGGCGACCACGTCGTCGTCGTCAACGCGGCCAAGGTCGTGCTCACCGCGGGCAAGGAAGCCAAGAAGGTCGCCTACCGCCACTCCGGCTATCCCGGGGGCCTCAAGTCCCGCAGCTACACCGACATCATGGCCACCTCGCCCGAGGTGGCGGTGCGGGCCGCGGTCAAGGGGATGCTCCCCAAGGGCCCTCTCGGCCGCCAGATGATCAAGAAGCTCAAGGTCTATTCCGGACCTCATCACCCGCACGCCGCGCAGCTCCCGCAGCCCCGGCCGCTGGCCCACACCGCCAGCCGCCAGCAGAGCTAGCGCCAGGTCCAGGAGGACACGTTGCCCAAGCCCCTCGTCCAGTCGACCGGCCGCCGCAAGCGGGCCGTGGCCCGCGTGCGCCTGCGCACCGGCACGGGCGTCATCACCGTCAACAAGCGCACGCTCGAGAACTACTTTCCGTCGGAGACCCACCGGATGGTCGTCACCGAGCCCCTGCGGCTCACGACCCTCACCGAGACCTACGACATCGACGCCACCCTCGACGGCGGCGGCCCCACCGGCCAGGCCGGCGCCCTGCGCCTGGGCATCGCCCGGGGCCTGGTGGCCCTCGACGAGGAGTTGCGAGGATCCCTCAAGAAGGCAGGGTTCCTCACCCGTGACTCCCGCGAGAAGGAGAGCAAGAAGTACGGCCTGAAGAAGGCCCGGAAGGCTCCCCAGTACTCCAAGCGCTAGCGGCGCAGGTCCTCTCCTGTCCCTGCGGTTCGGTACCGACGGTGTTCGCGGCGTCGCCAACGCCGACCTCACCCCCGAGGTGGTGGTCGCCCTGGGCCGGGCCGCGGCCCGCGTCCTGCCCGGCGACCGCTTCCTGATCGGGCGCGACACCCGGATCTCGGGACCCCTCCTCCAGGCCGCCCTGTCGGCCGGCATGATGGCCGAGGGCTTCCACGTGGCCGATGTCGGCGTGCTGCCCACGCCGGGCGTGGCCTGGCTCTCGGCCGCCGACGGCCATCCGGCGGCGGTCATCTCCGCGTCCCACAACCCCTTCCCGGACAACGGCATCAAGTTCTTCGCCGGCGGCGGCCGCAAGCTGAGCGACGAGGTGGAAGCTCGGCTGGAGGCCGAGCTCGACCGCCTGCTGGCCAGCCCCGAGGGTTCGGCCACCTCGGCCGCGGCCCGCATCCCGGGCCCCACCGGGGCCGGGGTGGGTGCGGTGGTGGTCGACGGTGGCCGAGGCCGCTACGTCGACGGGCTGGTGGGAGCCCTCCCCGCCGCCGCCCTCGAGGGCCTCACCCTGGTCCTCGACTGCGCCAACGGCGCCGCGTCGGACGTGGCCCCGGAGGTGTTCCGCCGCCTGGGGGCCACGGTCCACGTCCTGCACGACCGGCCGGACGGGCGGAACATCAACGAAGATTGCGGCTCGACCCACCCCGAATCACTCCAGGCCGAGGTGAAGGCCCGGGGAGCCGACGTGGGCCTGGCCTTCGACGGCGACGCCGACCGGGTGCTGGCCGTCGACGCCGCCGGCGACCTGGTCGACGGCGACCAGGTCATCGCCCTGCTCGCCCTCGACCGCCAGCGGTCCGGGCGCCTGCCCGACAGCACGGTGGTGGTGACGGTGATGGCCAACCTCGGGCTTCCGCCAGGCGATGCGGGAGGCGCAGATCACCATGGTGGAAACCGACGTCGGCGACCGCTACGTGCTGGAGGCGATGGAGAAGGGGGGCTGGGCGCTGGGCGGCGAGCAGTCGGGCCACGTGGTGTTCCGTGACCTGGCCACCACCGGCGATGGCATCCTCACCGGCCTGCAGGTGCTCGACGTGGTGGTCCGCTCCGGCCGGTCCCTGGCCGAGCTGGCGTCGGTGGTCGTGCGCCGGCCCCAGGTGCTGCGCAACGTGGCGGTGGCCTCCCGCCGTCCGCTGGCCGACGAGGCCGGCCTGGTGGCCGCCATCGCCGCAGTGGAAGCCGACCTGGGCGACGCCGGCCGGGTGCTCATCCGGGCTAGCGGCACCGAGCCCGTCATCCGGGTCATGGTCGAGGCGGAGACGCCTGAGGCCACCGAGGAGGCGTGCGAGATCCTCTGCCAGGCCGTCACGAGGGCCCTGGGCTCGTAGCCCCGAATCCCGCGCGAGAAGCCCGCGGGCGGCGGACGCGAGAAGATGGGGACATGTGCGGCATCGTCGGCGTCACCGGGGCCGCGCCCGCCCTCCCCCTGCTCCTCGACGGCCTGTCCCGCCTCGAGTACCGGGGGTACGACTCGGCCGGGGTGGCGCTCGTCAACGGCGACCGGATCTGGGTGCGGCGGCGGGCGGGCAAGCTGGCCGAGCTGGCGGCGGCGGTCGGCGACGCACCGGCGGCCGCCACCACCGGCATCGGCCACACCCGGTGGGCCACCCACGGTCGTCCCTCGGAGACCAACGCCCACCCCCACGTCGACTGCACCGGCGGGGTGGCCCTGGTCCACAACGGGATCATCGAGAACCACGTGGAGCTGGGTGACGAGCTGGTGGCGGCCGGCCACGAGCTGCGGTCGGAGACCGACACCGAGGTCCTCGCCCACCTGGTGGAGCAGGGGCTCTCGGACGGCATGGATCTGGCCGACTCTGTCCGGGCCTGCCTGCGGCGGGTGGAGGGTTCGTTCGCGGTGGCCGTGCTGTCGGCGGCCGAGCCCGACCTGGTGGTGGCCGCCCGCCGGGGGTCGCCGCTGATCGCGGGGCGCAGCGACGAGTCGGCCTACGTCGCCTCCGACATCCCCGCCATCCTCCCCGCCACCCGCGAGATCTACGTCCTGGAGGACGACCAGGTCGTGGAGGCCCGTCCCGGACTGCTTCGGGTGACCACCCTCGACGGTGTCGAGGTCACGCCCGAGCGGCGCCACATCCCCTACGACATCGAGGTGGCGGAGAAGGCCGGCTACGCCGATTTCATGCTCAAGGAGATCCACGAGCAGCCCCAGGCGGTGAGGGAGACCCTGCGGGGCCGGACCCGAGGGGGACGGCTCACCCTCGACGAGCTCCAGCTCTCCGACGACGAGCTGCGCGACGTCGACAAGGTGTTCATCGTCGGCTGCGGCACCAGCTACCACGCCGGGCTGGTGGCCAAGCACGCCATCGAGCACTGGTCCCGCCTGCCGACGGAGATCGACGTGGCCAGCGAGTTCCGCTACCGCAGTCCCGTCCTCGACGCTCAGACCCTCGTCATCGGGGTGAGCCAGTCGGGCGAGAGCCTCGACACCATGGAGGCCTGCCGCTTCGCCCGCTCGGCCTCCAACAAGGCCCGGGTGCTGGCCGTGTGCAACGTCGTCGACGCGTCGATGGCGCGAGAGGCCGATGCCGTCCTCTACACCCGGGCCGGGCTGGAGATCGGCGTGGCCGCCACCAAGACCCACGTGGCCCAGGTGGTGGCCCTCGAGCTGCTGGCCCTGCGGCTGGCCGAGCTGCGGGGGACGCTGTACCCGGAGGAGACGGGCCTGCTGGTCGAGAGCCTCCACCGCATGCCGGGGCTGGTGGCGGAGGTGCTGGAGCGGGCCGACGAGGTGTTCGAGGTGGCGGTGCGCTACGCCGACGTGCGGGACTTCTTCTTCCTGGGCCGCGGGGTCGGCTACCCGGTGGCGCTGGAGGGCGCCCTCAAGCTCAAGGAGATCTCCTACGCCCGGGCCGAGGCCTACCCCGCGGGGGAGATGAAGCACGGGCCCATCGCCCTCATCGAGCCGGGGACGGTGGTGGTGGCGGTGGCCACCCACGGCCGCCTGCAGCCCAAGATCATGATGAACATCGAGGAGGTCAAGGCCCGGGGGGCGACGGTGATCGTCGTGGCCAACGAGGGCGACCGGGTCACCTCCGCCGTCGACGCGGTGCTGGAGGTGCCGCGGGTGCCCGTGGGGGCCGAGCTGTTCTCGCCCATCGTCGACGTGGTGGCCTTGCAGCTCTTCGCCTACGCGGTGGCCAAGGCCCGGGGGTGGGACGTCGACCAGCCCCGCAACCTGGCCAAGACGGTGACCGTCGAGTGACCGGTTGTCGGGGTTTGGGCGACGGCGTGACCGGCTCACGATGATCGGGATCGGGATCGACGCGGTGGAGATCGACCGGTTCCGGTCGGTGCTGGCCCGGCGGCCGGCGGTGGCCGACCGGGTGTTCACCGCGCGAGAGCGGGCCCACGTCGAGCGCTCGGCCGACCCCGTACCCCGCCTGGCGGCCCGCTTCGCGGCCAAGGAGGCGGTGATGAAGGCCCTGGGCGTGGGCCTGGGCGCCTTCGCCTTCCACGACGTCGAGGTCGTCTCGGCCCCTTCGGGGGCGCCCTCGCTCGTCCTGTCGGGCCAGGCCGCGGCCCTGGCCGCCGACCGGGGCGTCGTCGGGTGGCGGCTGTCGCTCACCCACACGTCCCGGAGCGCCCAGGCCGTCGCCGTCGCCCTGTGATCCGGTGACGTCGTGATCCCGGTCGTCACTCCCTCGGAGATGGCGACGATCGACCGGGACGCGCCGGTGGCGGTCGAGGTGCTGGTGGGCCGGGCGGGGGAGGCGGTGGCGGCAGCCGCGGTGGACGTGATGGGCGGCACCTACGGGCGGCGGGTGCTGATCGTGGCTGGGAAGGGCAACAACGGCGCCGACGGCCGCCACGCCGCCGGCCGCCTCGCCCGCCGGGGCGTGCGGGTGAGAGTGGTCGACGCTGCCTCGCCCCCCGACCGGCTGCCCGACGGGCTCGACCTGGTGGTCGACGCCGCCTACGGCACCGGCTTTCGGGGCGAGTACCAGGCGCCCGATCCCCGAGGCGTGCCCGTCCTCGCGGTCGACATCCCGTCGGGCGTCGACGGCCTCACCGGCGCCGCCGGCCCCGGGGCGGTGCGGGCCGACCGAACCGTCACCTTCGCCGCCCTCAAGCCCGGCCTCCTCCTTCCTCCCGGTCGGGACCGGGCCGGGCGGGTGGAGGTGGTCGACATCGGCCTCGACGTGTCGGGGGCCACCATCCATACCGTCGAGTGGGAGGACGTCGACGGGTGGGTGCCCGAGCGCCCGACGGACACCCACAAGTGGAAGTCGGCCGTCTGGGTGGTCGCCGGCTCCCCGGGGATGACCGGTGCCGCCCACCTCGCAGCCCGGGCCGCGCTGCGGGCCGGTGCCGGCACCGTCCGGCTGGGGATCCCCGGTGTCGACCCCGACCCACCGTTCCTGGAGGTCGTGGGCCGGTCCATCCCCGACGAGGGGTGGGACGCCGACGTCCTGGCTGACCTGCGCCGGACCAAGGCCGTCGTGGTCGGGCCCGGCCTCGGGCGGTCGGAGGGCACCGGTGCCGCCGTGCGCCGGCTGGCGGCCGACGCGGCGGTGCCGTTGACCATCGACGCCGACGGGTTGTACGCCCTGGGGACGGCGCACCAGGCCCGCGCCATCCTCGGGAGCCGCACCGCCCCCACCGTGCTCACGCCCCACGACGGGGAGTTCGAGCGGCTGGCCGGGCACCCCCCGGGCGCCGACCGCATCGCCGCCGCCCGTGACCTCGCCGCCGCCACCACCGCCACGGTGCTGCTCAAGGGGACGACCACCGTCGTCGCCGAGCCCTCGGGGCAGGTGCTGGTAACCACGGCCGGTGACGCCCGCCTGGCCACGGCCGGCACCGGCGACGTGCTGGCCGGCGTGGTCGGCGCCTACCTGGCCCAGGGCCTCGACGGTCTGCGGGCCGCCGCCGCCGCCGCCTTCGTCCACGGTCGGGCCGGGCACCTAGGCTGGCGCCACGGCCTGGTCGCCGGCGACCTGCTCGATCTCCTGCCGGCCGTCCTCGCCCGACGCTGACGTGGCGCCGCTGAGCCATGCCGGTCCGATCTCGGAGGTTCGATGCCCCGCTCCTTTCTCGTCCGCCAGGTGATGACCACCGATGTCCTGAGCTTCCGGCCCGGCGACGCCATCGAGGACGCCGCCCGGGCCCTGTCGGCCCGCAACATCGGCGGGGCGCCCGTCGTCGACGACGACAACCGCGTGGTCGGGCTGCTGGAGGACGACGACCTCATCGTCCAGGAGAGCCGCCTCCACCTGCCGACCGTGATCTCGGTGCTGGGGGCCTACATCGAGCTGCCGTCGTCGGTGGCCCACTTCGAGGCCGACCTGCGCAAGGCGGTGGGGGCCACGGTGGGCGACGTGATGGACGGCAACCCCGCCACGTGCGGTCCCGACGACACCCTCGAGCAGGTGGCCACGGTCATGCACGAGCGCGAGCTCTCCCGGCTGCCGGTGGTGTCCGGCGGACGGCTGGTGGGCATCGTGTCGCGCGGTGATCTCGTCCGGGCCATCGTCAGCGACCCCGATTCCGGTCCCGAGACCTGACCGGGTGACCCACCGGCCGACGTGGGCCGAGGTCGACCTGGCCGCCGTCGCCCACAACACCCGCGCCCTCGTCGCCCGAGCCGGCCTCGCCCACCTGTGCGCGGTGGTGAAGGCCGGGGGCTACGGGCACGGAGCGGTGGAGGTGGCTCGGGCGGCCCTCGAGGCGGGGGCGACGTGGCTGGCGGTCGCCTTGGTGGAGGAGGGGGCCCAACTCCGCGACGCCGGCATCGTCGCGCCCGTGCTCCTGCTTTCCGAGCCCCCGCTCGGGTCCATGGCCGACGTCGTGGGCCTGGGCCTCACGCCCACCCTCTACACCGCCGAGGGCGTGGCCGCCGCCGCCCGAGCCGCCGCCGGGACGGCGCTGAACGTGCACGTCAAGGTCGACACCGGCATGCACCGGGTGGGCGCACCCGCGGCCGACGCGGTGAAGCTGGCCCTCACGGTGGAGGAACGGCCCGAGCTGTCCCTCCAGGGCCTGTGGACCCACTTCGCGGTGGCCGACGATCCCGACAACCCCTTCACCGCGGTGCAGGCCGAGCGCTTCTCCGCCGTGCTCGTCGATCTGGCCGCGCTCGGCGTGCGGCCGCCCCTCGCCCACGCCTGCAACTCGGCCGGCCTGCTGGCCCATCCCGCGGCCCGCCACGACCTGGTGCGCTGCGGCCTGGCCGTCTACGGCGTGGCCCCCAGCCTCGCCCTCGCGGGCCACGCCGCCGACCTCCGTCCCGCCCTCTCGCTCAAGGCCCGGGTCTCCCTGGTGAAGGAGGTGGCGGCCGGCGAGGGCGTCTCCTACGGCCTCCGGTTTCGGACCGAGCGTCCCACGGTGATCGCCACCGTCCCCATCGGCTATGCCGACGGCGTCCCCTGGCGGTTGTCGGAGGCGGGCGGCGAGGTGCTGGTCGGCGGACGGCGGCGGGCCATCGCCGGCGCCGTCACCATGGACCAGATCACGCTGGACTGCGACGACGACCGATCGGTGCAGGTCGGCGACGAGGTGGTCCTCATCGGCCGCCAGGGGGACGAGGCCATCGGCGCCTGGGAGTGGGCCACCAAGCTGGGCACCATCGCCTACGAGGTGCTGAGCCGGATCGGGCCCCGCGTGCCTCGCGTCTACGCCTGAGGCGGAGCGGGGGGCGTCGGAGGTCGTCCCCCCCGGGACGCGGGCGCGGTCCCGTCGAGCAGTTCCCGGATGCCCCCGAGCGCCCCGAGCACGGCCGACGACTCGGTGGGCAGGAAGATCTTGGTGGCCTGGCCGTCGGCCATGACCTCCAGCGCCTGGAGGTACTTGATGGCGATCAGCTCGGACGTGGGTTGGCCCTCGTGGATGGCGCCGTAGACCAGGCGGATGGCGTCGGCTTCGCCCTCGGCCACCGCCACCTGGCGGAACCGCTCCGCCTCGGCCGCGGTCTTAGTGGCCTGGGCCTCGCCCTCGGCGTACAGGATGGCGCCCTGCCGGTGTCCCTCGGCCGACAGGATGGCCGCCTGCTTCTCGCCCTCGGCCTTGGTGATGGCCGCCTCCCGCTCGCCCTGGGCGGTGGTGACCACCGCCCGCCGGGTGCGCTCGGCCTTCATCTGCTCGTGCATGGCATGCATGACGTCGGCCGGCGGGTCGATGCGCTGGATCTCCACCCGGACGACGCGGGTGCCCCACTTGTCGGTGGCGTCGTCGAGGATCTCCCGCAGCTTGGTGTTGATGGTGTCGCGGGACGTGAGGGCCTGGTCGAGCTGCATGTCGCCCACCACGTTGCGCAGGTTGGTCTGGGCCAGCTTGCTGACTGCGAGGTAGAAGTCGACGACGTTGTAGACGAGGCGCTGGGGGTCGGTGGCCTCGTAGTAGATGACGGCGTCGACCGACACCACCACGTTGTCGGACGTGATGACCTCTTGCGGAGGAACGTCGACCACCCGCTCCCGCATGTCGACCCGCTCCATGCGCTCGATGAAGGGGATGATCACCCGCAGCCCGGGCTCCACCGTGTCGCGGTACTTGCCCAGGCGCTCGACCAGCCCCCGCTCGTAGGGACGGATGATCTTGACCCCGCTGGCGACGACTGCGAACAGCACCACGGCGAGGGCGGCGAGGACGACGATGAAGGCCACGGGTCAGGCTCCCAGCTCGTCGGGGGGGTCGGGTCGAGGGTCCTCCAGGGGCAGGACGACGAGCCGAGTGCCGTCGACCCGGCTGACCAGCACGGTGGAGCCGGCCTTGATGGGGACCCCGATCTGGCTCTCGGCCCGCCACTCCTCCCGGTCGAGGCGGATCAGCCCGGTGTCACCGGCACTCCCGGGAATGTCGCGCAGGACGGTGGCCTGGCGGCCGACCCACCGGTTGGCGCCGCTGGAGGTGCCCGGCGCGCTGCGGTCGAGACGGCGGGCGAGCGGGCGCAGGACGGCGGCGCAGCCCGCGGAGACCAGGAGGAAGACGAGCCAGGAGATCCCCACCGAGGCCCCGAGCAGGGCGACCAGGGCCGCGCCCACCGCCCCGCCGGCGAAGGGGAGGAGGAAGAAGGAGCCGGCGACCGCGATCTCGCCCAAGGCGAACGCCACCGCCATCGCCAACCAGATCCACCGCCATGTGTCGGGCGAGCTGAGGTCCACGCGATCCTCCTGCCCCCGAAGGTACCAGCGGGGGTTACGGGAGGTCGGGCGGTAGGATTCCCCGGGTGTCCACACTGGCCGAGGTCAGGGAGCAGGCGCTGGTGTGCACCCGGTGCGCGCTGGCCGGCGGAAGGACCCAGGTCGTGTTCGGGGTCGGGAACCCGGACGCCGATTTGATGTTCGTCGGCGAGGGACCGGGCCAGCAGGAGGACCTCCGGGGCGAGCCCTTCGTGGGCCGCTCGGGCCAGTTCCTCGACCGCCTCATCCTCGACGAGATGGGCCTCACCCGGTCCGACTTCTACGTGGCCAACACCGTGAAATGTCGCCCACCGGGCAACCGCGACCCGCTGCCCGACGAGGTCGCCGCCTGCAGCCCGTGGCTCGACCAGCAGCTCGACCTGGTCGACCCATCGGTGGTGGTGACGCTGGGCAACTTCGCCAGCAAGCTGCTGCTGCGCACGACCGAGGGCATCACCCGGCTACGAGGGCGGGCCTACCCGTTCCGGCGGGGGGTGCTCATCCCGACCTTCCACCCGGCGGCCGTGCTGCGGGGCGGCGGCGAGACGGCAGCCCAGATGCGGGCCGACCTGGTGCGGGCCAAGCGCCACCTCCGGGCCAGCACAGCGCAGGTCGTGGCGTGATCCAGGCCCGCACGACATCCGTCGACGAGACCCGGTCGCTGGCGGCCGAGATGGCGCCTCTCGCCAAGCCGGGCGACCTGGTGCTGCTGGCGGGCGACCTGGGCACGGGCAAGACCGCCTTCGTGCAGGGGTTCGCCCGGGGCCTGGGCATCGTCGAGCCGGTGACCAGCCCCGCGTTCGTGCTGGCCCGGGCCTACCAGGGTCGCATTCCCCTCCTGCACCTCGACGTCTACCGCCTCGAGCACATCCAGGAGCTGCACGACCTGGGCATGAGCGAGCTGCTCGACGACGGCGCGGTCACGGTCATCGAGTGGGGCGACGTCGTCGCCTCGGCCCTGCCCGCCGACTTCCTGGAGGTGCGGATGACGGCGGGCGACGCCGACGACGACGAGCGGCTGCTGTCCTTCCGCTGGGTGGGATCGAACTGGCCCAACCGGGTCGCCGGCCTCCGGCGGGCACTGGCCGGCTGGGCTGTGACCCCGGGCGGCCCCGGCGGCCCCGGGGCCCCCGGCGCGGCCGGGTACCGGGCGTAGGATGCTCATCCTCGGTATCGAGACCGCCACCGTGCAGGTCGGGTGCGCGGTGGGGGGCCACGAGGGCGTCCTGGCCGAGTTCCACTCCGCCCGGGGCCGCCGCCACGTGGAGACCCTGGCGCCGGCCATCGAGTTCGTCTGCCGCCAGGCGCGGGTCGACCTGTCCGAGATCTCGGCCGTGGCGGTCGACATCGGCCCCGGGCTGTTCAGCGGCCTGCGGGTGGGTGTGGCCACGGCCAAGGCCATGGCCCAGGCCCTGCGGGTGCCCACCGTGGGGGTGTCCAGCCTCGACCTGCTGGCGTTCCCCCTCCGCTACAGCAGCCGCCTGATCGTCCCCGTCATCGACGCCCGCCGGGGCGAGGTCTTCTACGCCTTCTACCGGCAGGTGCCGGGCGGGGCCCAGCGCCTGTCGCCCTACCAGCTGGGCACGGCCGAGGAGCTGGCCTCCGAGCTGCTGGCCCGGGGGGAGGAGTGCCTATTAGTGGGCGATGGAGCCGTCCGCTACCAGGACGTGCTGCGGGAGGTGGCCCGGTTCGACGCGTCCGACATCGTCAAGGCCTACCCGTCGGCCGCGTCCCTCGTGGAGCTGGCCCACCCCCGCGCCATCCGGGAGGAGTTCGTCCCCGCTACCGACCTGAAGCCCCTCTACCTGCGCCGCAGCGACGCCGAGATCTCCTGGGAACGCCGGGAGGTCGTGTAGATGGTGCAGGCGCCGCGCCGGGAGGGCGCCGCATCCGACCTGGCTGAAGGCGCCGACGACCTCGTCGTGCACCTGGTGCCGATGCGCCGCCGCCACCTGCGGTCGGTGCTGCGGATCGAGGCTCAGGTCTACCCCCGGCCGTGGTCGCTGGGCCTGTTCATGAGCGAGCTGGCCCTGCGCAACACCCGGGCCTACTACGTGGCCCGCGTCGACGGCGTGGTGGTCGGCTACGGGGGCCTCATGGTCAGCGGCGACGACGGCCACATCACCACGCTGGCCGTCGATCCCGCCTGGCACCGGCGCAAGCTGGCCAGCCGCCTGCTGCTCGCCCTCGTCCGGGAAGGGGTGTCGCGGGGGGTGGCCAGCCTCACCCTGGAGGTGCGGGTGGGCAACGTCGCCGCCCAGGAGCTCTACCGGCAGTTCGGCTTCGCGCCGGCCGGCATCAGGAAGAACTACTACGTCGAGACGAACGAGGATGCACTGGTGATGTGGGCCCACGATGTCGATACCCCCGACTACGGACGGCGCCTCGAGCGGATCGAGGCAGGGGTCCCGGGAATCACCTTGCTCCACGACGGCCGCTCGCTCGACGACGGGGCCGAACCGCTGCGGGGCGACGCCCCGCGTGGTGACGAACCGGCGGGGCCGGAGTGAGCGCGGCCCGGATCCCGCCCAGTCCGGCCATCGCCGGCGACGAGGGGAAGTTCCTGATCCTCGGCATCGAGACGTCGTGCGACGAGACGGCGGCCGCGGTGGTGGCCGACGGCTCCGACATCGTGTCGTCGGTGGTGTCCAGCCAGATCGACCTCCACGCCCGGTTCGGTGGGGTGGTGCCCGAGATCGCCAGCCGGGCCCACGTCGAGCTGCTCACCCCGGTGGTGGCCCGGGTGCTGGTGGAGTCCGGCCTGGAGGGCGTCCAGCTCGACGCGGTGGCGGCCACCATCGGGCCGGGACTGGCCGGGGCCCTGCTGGTGGGCGTGAGCACGGCCAAGGCCCTGTCGCTGGTGTGGGGGGTGCCGTTCGTCGGTGTCAACCACATGGAGGCCCACCTCTACGCCTGCTTCCTGGAGGACCCCACGCTGGAGCCCCCGCTGCTGGTGCTGCTGGTCTCGGGGGGCCATACCATGCTGGTGTCGATGGAGGACCACGGCCGGTACCGGCTGGTCGGCACCACCCTCGACGACGCGGTGGGCGAGGCCTTCGACAAGGTGGCCCGCTTCCTCGGCCTGGGCTACCCGGGGGGCCCGGCCATCGACCGCCTGGCCCTGGTGGGCGACCCCGATGCCGTCCCCCTGCCCCGGCCCATGCCCGAAGGCTTCGACTTCTCCCTCAGCGGCCTCAAGTCGGCCGTCATCCGCTACGTCAAGCTCCACCCCGACGTGCCCACCGCCGACGTGGCCGCGTCCTTCCAGCGGGCGGTCGTCGACATGCTGGTCGACAAGGCCCGCCGGGCGGCCCGGGAGACGGGCGCCACCACCCTGTGCATCGGCGGTGGGGTGGCGGCCAACTCCCTCCTGCGGGAGAAGATCCTCGACGCCTGCGAGCAGGACGGCCTCAAGCCCTTCCTCCCCAGCCGGGAGATGTGCACCGACAACGCCGCCATGGTCGCCGCCGCCGCCTGGTGGCGCTACCGGGCCGACGGCCCGACGCCCCTCGACATAGGAGTCAACCCCAGCCTCCGCCTGGCAGTGACGCTCGGGGGCTCTGCCCCCGAGTCCCGCTCGGAGGGCTCCGCCCCCCGAGACCCCCCGTAACGGCAAAGGCCCGGATCGCTCGCCCGACCAAAACCCGCTCGGGGCGCGTCAGCGCTCCCGAGCCCGCCCGGCCGTCCCGAAGGGACGTTGCCGGTCGGAGAACAAGCAGCCCGCCGAAGGCGGACAACGCCGTTGACTTTGACTTCGGGCCACGACGTGGACCTCGAGCCCCGCGGCCCGTGTTTGAGAAAGGGCCGAAGGCCCGGTAGCCTTAGCACTCGACACTAGAGAGTGCTAACCGGAGGTCGACCCAGTAATGAACCTCAAGCCCCTTGACGACCGCATCGTCGTCCTGCCGAGCGAGGCCGAGCAAACCACCAGCAGCGGCATCGTCATTCCCGACACCGCCAAGGAGAAGCCCCAGCAGGGCGAGGTGCTGGCCGTAGGCCCCGGCCGTCGCTCGGAGATCTCCGGCGAGCTGATCCCGATGAACGTCTCCACCGGCGACACGGTCGTCTACAGCAAGTACGGCGGCACCGAGATCACCGTCGACGGTCAGGACCTCCTGATCCTCACCGGCCGCGACGTCCTCGCCGTCGTCGGGAAGTAGCCCGTATGGCGAAGGTTCTTCTGTTCAACGAGTACGCCCGCCGGGCCCTCGAGGCCGGCACCAACAAGATGGCCGACGCGGTCAAGGTCACCCTCGGCCCCCGCGGCCGCAACGTCGTCCTGGAGCCGAAGTACGGCGTCCCCATCGTCACCAACGACGGTGTGAGCATCGCCCGTGACTTCTCACCCCTCGAGGACACGTTCGAGAACGTCGGCGCCCAGCTGACCAAGGAAGTGGCGATCAAGACCCAGGACATCGCCGGTGACGGCACCACCACCGCCGTCGTGCTGGCCCAGGCCCTGGTACGGGCCGGCATGCGCAACGTCACCGCCGGCGCCGAGCCCCTCGCCCTCAAGCGGGGCATCGAGAAGGCCGTGGCGGCTGCCCTCGAGAACATCAAGGCGCAGTCCAAGCCGGTCGAGAACCGCACCGAGATCGCCCAGGTGGCGACCATCTCGGCCAACAACGACAACGAGGTCGGGGAGATCATCGCCGACGCCCTCGACAAGGTGGGCAAGGACGGCGTGGTCACCGTCGAGGAGTCCAACACCTTCGGGATCGAGGTGGAGTTCGCCGAGGGCATGCAGCTCGAACGCGGCTTCCTCTCGCCCCACTTCGTCACCGACCAGGAGCGCCAGGAGGTGGTGCTCGAGGAGCCCTACATCCTGATCGCCAACCAGAAGATCAGCGCCGTCCACGACCTGCTCCCCATCCTCGAGAAGGTGATGGCGGCCAACAAGCCGCTGTTCGTCGTCGCCGAGGACATCGAGGGCGAGGCCCTGGCCACGATGGTCGTCAACAAGATCCGGGGCACCTTCGTCTCGGCCGCCATCAAGGCCCCCAGCTTCGGCGACCGCCGCAAGGCGCAGATGGAGGACCTGGCCGTGCTCACCGGCGGCGAGATGGTGTCGACGGAGATGGGCTACAAGCTCGAGAACCTCACCCTCGACCTGCTCGGTCGGGCCCGCCGGGTGACGATCACCAAGAACCTGTGCACGATCGTCGACGGCTACGGCACCCCGGAGGACATCAAGACCCGGGTCGACCAGCTCCGCGTCGAGCGCGAGCTGTCCGACTCCGACTGGGAGCGCGACAAGATCCTGGAGCGGCTGGCCAAGCTCACCGGCGGCGTGTCCCTGATCAAGGTCGGGGCGGCCACCGAGGTCGAGATGAAGGAGAAGAAGCACCGCATCGAGGACGCGGTGTCGGCCACCAAGGCCGCCATCGAGGAGGGTGTGGTCGCCGGCGGCGGTACCGCCCTGGTGCGGGCCCGGGAGTCGGTCAAGACCCTCATGGAGACCCTCGAGGGCGACGAGCGCACCGGAGCCGACATCGTCTACAAGGCGATGAGCTCTCCGCTGTACTGGATCGCCAGCAACGCCGGCATGGAGGGCAACATCGTCATCCAGCAGGTGGAGCGGGAGACCGGAGCCATCGGCCTCAACGCCGCCACCGGCGAGTTCGAGGACCTCATCAAGGCCGGGATCATCGACCCGGCCATGGTGACCCGCTCGGCGCTGGAGAACGCGGCCTCGGTCGCGGCCATGGTGCTCACCACCGAGGTGCTCATCAGCGACGAGCCCCTCGAGCACCACCACGACGAGACGAAGGATTACCTGCCCCGCAGTGGCATCAACCCCGGCCAGCAGGGCGGCATGCTGCAGATGTAGTTGCAGTCCCCACGAACGGGATCGATCCGAGCCGGTGGTGCCCCCAGGGGTGCCACCGGCTCGGTCGCGACCGGGCCCCCGTCCGGGCGGGAAGCGCCTGGGCCTGAAGTACGATCGCAGGGTGGAAGATCGCCTGCCCCCCGACCCTGTCAAGCTGCTGAGCTCCTGGATGGAATGGGAGAAGGGCGAAACCCCCCCGGGACGGGTCATGAGCAACCTGAAGCTCGGGGGCATGAAAGAGCTGCTGGAGGCGGCGGCCGAGCACGCCCGGCTGGCCCTCGAGCTCGAAAGCTACTGAATCACCGTCTGAATCACCCGTGGCGACGAGCAGGTGACGCTCGCGGCGCGGTCGCCAAACCGGGTGCCGGCCGACGGTATCCTCGATCCGTGGGGGTGATCCGTCGTGGCTGAGGTCGAGATCGGTATCGGCAAATCGGGTCGTCGGGCCTATGGCTTCGACGACATCGCCATCGTGCCCAGCCGGCGCACCCGTGACCCCGAGGACGTCGACATCTCGTGGCAGATCGACGCCTACAGCCTCGGCCTGCCGCTCATGGCGGCGGCCATGGACGGGGTCGTCAGCCCCGCCACCGCCATCGAGATCGGCCGGCTGGGCGGCGTCGGCGTCCTCAACCTCGAGGGCCTGTGGACCCGCTACGAGGATCCCGAGCCCTACCTGGAGGAGATCTCGTCGCTGGCAGCCGACAAGGCCACCGCCCGCATGCAGGAGATCTACGCCGAGCCCGTCAAGCCCGAGCTCATCGGGGCCCGGATCCAGCAGATCAAGGACGCAGGGGTGGTGTCGGCGGCGTCGGTGACGCCCCAGCGCACCACCCAGTTCGCGCCCGCCATCCTGGCCGCCGAGCTCGATTTGCTCGTCATCCAGGGCACGGTCGTGTCCGCCGAGCACGTGTCCAAGACGGTTGAGCCCCTCAACCTGAAGCACTTCATCCGCGAGCTGGAGATCCCGGTGATCGTCGGCGGCTGCGCCTCCTACCAGGCCGCCCTCCACCTCATGCGCACCGGGGCGGTCGGCATCCTGGTGGGTGTCGGGCCGGGCCAGGCGTGCACCACCCGGGCCGTCCTCGGGCTGGGCGTCCCCCAGGCCACGGCCATCGCCGATGCCGCCGGGGCTCGCATGCGCCACCTCGACGAGACGAGCGTCTACGTGCACGTCATCGCCGACGGGGGCATGAGCACGGGCGGCGACGTGGCCAAGGCCATCGCCTGCGGGGCCGACGCGGTGATGGTCGGCTCCCCGCTGGCGGCCGCCATCGAGGCGCCGGGACGGGGCTGCCACTGGGGCATGGCCACGTTCCACCCCACACTTCCCCGGGGGGCACGGGTCAAGGTCGGGGTGCGGGGCACGCTGGAGGAGATCCTGGTCGGGCCGGCCCACGAGAACGACGGCAAGCTCAACCTGTTCGGCGGGCTGCGGGCGTCGATGGCCACGTGCGGCTACGAGACGGTCAAGGAGTTCCAGAAGGCCGAGGTCATGGTCGCTCCCGCCCTGAAGACCGAGGGCAAGAGCCTGCAGCGGTCCCAGGGCATCGGGATGGGCGCCTAGCCCTCGTCCCCACCCTCCGGCGGGGCGGCGGACGGGTCCGGGAACTCGAAAAACGCGTATCACGGCCACCATGCGGGCCCTCTGAGGTACAGGCGCCCTGGACGGGGCGCCGGGGGGGTACATCGATGGGCGGGATCTTCCTGAGCTACCGGCGGGACGACAGCGCGGGGCACACCGGTCGCCTCACCGACGACCTCCGCGAGGCCCTCCCCGACCGGGTCGTCTTCCGCGACATCGACACGATCGCACCGGGCGCCGATTTCGTGCAGGCGATCGACAGCGCGGTCGGTCAGGCGGACGTGGTGCTCGTCGTCATCGGCCGCCGGTGGCTGCGGGTCGACGATGCCGGGCGGGCTGAAGGCCTGGCCAACGCCGATGACTACGTCCGCCTCGAGGTCAGGTCTGCCTTCGAGCAGGGCAAGCTGGTGATCCCCGTCCTCGTCGACGGGGCCGAGATCCCGGCCGCCGCCGAGCTGCCCGAGGACCTGAGGCCCCTGGTCCGGAACAACGCGTTCGAGATCTCCGACCAGCGGTGGCGGTACGACCTCGACCGGCTGGTGGTCGAGCTCAAGCAGGTGACCGGAGTCCCCGTGGGCAAGCCTCCCGTGCCTGCCCCAACGGCGCTGGTTGTGCCCCGCCGGCGGGTCCTCGTCGGCGCCGGCTGCGCCCTCCTCCTGGTGGCCAGCGTCGGCGCCGTCGCCATCTCCCGGCCGGACTCCTCCGGCGCGGGGGCCACCCCCGCCGCCGCCAGCTCCACGACGTCCACGTCGGCGCCCGAGACCACCTCCACCACCATCGCCGTGGCCGGGGGCGAGCCCGCGCCCAAGTCCGGGCCGACCCCCAGGCCGGCACCGGGGCCTGCTCCCCAGCCCGTACCCACCCCCACGCCGACCCCGACGCCGACCCCGACGCCGACACCGACGCCGGTCCCTACGACGCCGCCGCCCCCGACGCCCCAATCGTTCCCGCTCTCGCCCGACGGCCGGTTCCGGGCGGTGTCGACCGGCATCAACTACCAGGTCCTCAACCTTGCCAATGGCGGGGTCGTTCTCACGACGATCGACCAGTACGGCGAGGTCAACGAGGTGCAGACGGCGGCGTTCAGCGCCGATTCCACCCTCTTCGCCGCCGGCTACCACTACTCCCACAAGGGCCTTTACACCTACATCGGGTACTGGAGCACGAGCAACGGCGCGCTGGTGAGGACGAAGGAGGTGTCCGGATTCCTCTCCTCCCTCGGGGGTCACGTCTGACCGGGTTGCCTCCCCGGCCGGGTAGCCTGGCGCCTTGGACGAGACCATTTTGGTCGTCGATTTCGGGGCCCAGTACGCCCAGCTGATCGCCCGGCGCGTCCGAGAGGCCCACGTCTACAGCGAGATCGTGTCGCGCGACGTCCCCCTCGCCGACCTCCTCGCTCGCAAGCCGGCCGGCATCATCTTCAGCGGGGGACCGGCGTCGGTGCACGTCGAGGGGGCCCCCTCGTTCGACATGGCGGTGTACGACTCCGGGGTCCCGGTGCTGGGGATCTGCTACGGCGCCCAGCTGGTGGCCCAGCAGCTCGGTGGTGTGGTGGCCCGCACCGATATCGCCGAGTACGGCCGCACCGGCCTGGAGGTGGTCGGCCCCTCCGCCCTCTTCGCCGACCTGCCCACCACCCAGGACGTGTGGATGAGCCACGGCGACTCGATCGTGCAGGCCCCGCCCGGCTTCCGGGTGACGGCCCGCACCGACGTGGTGCCGGTGGCCGCCCTGGAGGACGCCGAGCGGCGGATCTACGGGGTCCAGTTCCACCCCGAGGTCGCCCACACGGCGAGAGGCCAGGAGGTGCTCAAGCACTTCCTCTACGACGTCTGCGGGTGCGCCCCCCGGTGGACCATGACGTCGATCATCGAGTCCCAGGTGGACGCCATCCGGGCCCAGGTGGGCCGGGAGCGGGTGCTCTGCGGGCTCTCGGGCGGCGTCGACTCGGCGGTGGCGGCAGCGCTGGTCCACAAGGCCATCGGCGACCAGCTCACGTGTGTCTTCGTCGACACCGGCCTCATGCGGTCAGGGGAGGCGGAGCAGGTGGAGGACACCTTCCGCCGCCAGTTCCAGGTCGACCTGGTGCACGTGAAGGCGTCCGACCGCTTCCTGGAGGCGCTCGACGACGTCATCGACCCCGAGACCAAGCGCAAGGCCATCGGCGAGACGTTCATCCGGGTCTTCGAGGAGGTGGCGATCGACTACGAGGACGCCCGCTTCCTGGTGCAGGGCACCCTCTACCCCGACGTCATCGAGTCCGGGAGCAAGGACGCGGCCCGGATCAAGTCCCACCACAACGTGGGGGGGCTGCCGGCCGACATGCAGTTCGAGCTGGTCGAGCCCCTGCGCCTGCTGTTCAAGGACGAGGTGCGGGCCATGGGCGAGGAGCTGGGCCTGCCCGAGGAGATCGTGTGGCGCCAGCCGTTCCCCGGACCCGGGCTGGCGGTGCGCATCGTGGGCACGGTCACCCCCGAGCGGCTGGAGATCCTGCGCCGGGCCGACGCCATCGTGGTCGAGGAGGTCAAGCGGGCCGGCCTCTACCGCGAGCTGTGGCAGAGCTTCGCGGTGTTGCCGGCGGTGCGCACGGTGGGCGTGATGGGCGACGAGCGCACGTTCGCCTACCCCATCGTCATCCGGGCCGTCACCAGCGACGACGCCATGACCGCCGACTGGGCCCGCCTGCCCCCCAACCTGCTCGAACGCCTGTCGAGTCGCATCATCGCCGAGGTCCCGGGCGTGAACCGGGTGGCCCTCGACATCACGTCCAAGCCCCCCGGCACGATCGAGTGGGAGTAGGGCGCCCGTCTAGCTGAGTGCGCCCGGTTCCAGCACGACCTTGACGCAGCCGTCCATCTTCTTCTGGAAGATCTCGTAGGCGTAGGGGGCCTGGTCGATCGGCATGCGGTGGGTGACGAGGTCGTCGACCCCGAGGGGGTCGTCGTCGCCCGAGATGAGGGGGACGATGTCGTCGACCCACCGCTTCACGTTGGCCTGGCCCATGCGGACGGTGATCTGCTTGTCGAACAGGTCGCCCAGCGGGAACATCGGGAACGGCCCCCCGTAGACGCCGGATATCGACAGCGTGCCGCCCCGGCGAACGGTCCCCAAGGCGCTGTGGAGGGCGGCCAGCTTGTCGGGCTGGACCTTGGTGGCCTGCAGGACCGAGTCCCGCAAGGACCCTGACGCCTCCATCCCCACCGCGTCGATGGCGGCGTGGCACAGGGCCCCCCGGGTGAGCTCGGCGACGGCCTCGGTGGCGTCCCGCACGTCGCCGAAGTCGAGGGTTTCGACGCCGTGGCGGGCGGCCATCTCCAGGCGCTCGGGCACCCGGTCGATGCCGATCACCCGCTCCGCCCCCTTGTGCAGGGCGATGCGGGCCGCCATCTGGCCGATGGGCCCCAACCCGTGCACCGACACGGTGTCGCCCGGGCGCACCCCGGCGTACTCCACCGCCTGCCAGGCGGTGGGGAGCACGTCGGCGAGCAGGACGTAGCGCAGGTCGGGCGCCCCGTCCGGCACCTTGATCGGGCCGAACTGGGCCTGGGGCACTCGCAGGAACTCCGCCTGGGCGCCAGGGACGTGCCCGTACAGCTTGGTGTAGCCGAACAGGCTGCCGGCCTTGCGGACCAGGGTGTTCTGGGTGGTCTCGCACTGCGAGTACATCCGGTCCTGGCATTGGAGGCACCACCCGCACGAGATGTTGAAGGGGACGACCACCCGGTCGCCGGGCTGGACGTGGGTGACCTCGGACCCCACCTCGACGACCACCCCCAGCGCCTCGTGGCCGAGGATGTCGCCGTCGTCCATCACCGGCCACAGCTTGGTGAACAGGTGGAGATCGGACCCGCAGATGGCGGTCGACGTGACCCGGATGATGGCGTCGGTGGGCTCCTCGATCGTGGGATCGGGGACCTCGTCGACCGACACGTCGTTCTTGCCGTGCCACACCACCGCTCGCATTGTGTGCGCCTACCCCCTCGTGAGCGCCCTCGAACGCTGCGGAGACGCCCTCCGGCGCCGTCGGGCGCGGGCGCTGCGCCGCGGGACGGGCGCCACCCAGCGCCAAGCGACAGGATGGCGCGGTGGTCGTGGATCCCCGCTTCGGGGCGCTTGCCCGGCTCCGGCGGCACTGGCCGCTGGTGGTGCTGCTGCTGGTCGGGGCCGGACTACGCCTGGCGATGATGCGGGCGTACCGGCCGGCCTTTTGGTACTTCGGCGACAGCACGGTGTATTTCGCCCACGCCATCCGCCACGTGCCCGACTCGCGCAGCCCGTACGGCTACTCCTTCGCCCTCCAGCTGCTGCAGATGCTGCCGGTCCGACCGCTGGAGCTCATCCCGCTGCTCCAGCACCTGGCCGGCCTCGCCATCCCGGTCGCGTGCTACGCCTACCTGCAGCGCAGGGGGGTGTCGCGGCTGGTTGCCCTGCTGGCGGTGGCGCCCGTTGTCCTCGACGCCCGCACGATCGTCGTCGAGCACCATGTCCTGTCCGAAACGCTCTACGCCACGCTGGCGGTCACGGGCCTGCTGGTGCTGACCGCGAAGGACCGGCCGGGGAAGCTGACCTGCGCGATCGCGGGGCTGGTCCTCACCGGGGCCGGGCTGACCCGCGCCGTCGGCCTGCCGCTGCTGGCGCTGCCCGGGTTGTACATCCTCATCCGGTCGCTCGGAAACCGCCCGGCACCCTTCCTCGTTCGGCTGAGGCCAGCCGCGGTGCGGGTCATGGCCTTCGCCGTCTGCGCGCTCGTCCCCGTGGGCGGCTACCTGGTCTGGTACCACGACACCTACGGCGTCTACTCGCTCGGCACCTACAGCGGACGGTTCCTCTGGTCGCGCGTGTCCACCTTCGTGGAATGCGACAAGGTGCCCGACCTGACCGCCGCCGAGCGGCAACTGTGCCCGTCCCAGCCCCTCGGCGAGCGGCTCGACCCGGACCTGTACCTCTGGAGCCCTGGCCCCAACAGCCAGTTCGGCGGCCCGGAGCACGACCCGATGTTCGCCGCCTTCGCCCGCAAGGCGCTGCGGGCCCAGCCGGCCGCCTACACCTGGGCGGTCGCCGAGGACACCTGGTCCTTCCTGCTGCCTGGCTACCAGAGCGACCGGGTCACCTGCCTGGCCAATCTGTGGAAGGTGCCCAAGCCCGATCCACAGGGGCCCCGCCTCCCCGGCGACTACCAGCCGTGGCTGTGCCAGCCGACGATGGCGGGCGGTGATCTCCGTGCCGCCGACCGCACCGTGGTGGCCAGCACCCGGGGCGGGCAGCTGGCGACCGCGCTCTTCTGGCATTCGAGGATCATGACCGTCCCCGCGACGGTCGCGGGCCTGGGCTTCGGTTTGGTGGTGCTGCTGGCGCTGGTCCCGCGATGGCGGGCGCCGCTGCGGGCGAACGCGGACTCGCTGCTGTGGGTCGGGTACGGCATTGGCATCATCGTTCTCTCGGTGGCCACGTCGACCTCGGATCCTCGCTACGGGGTGCCGGCCCTGCCCCTCGTGCTCACCGGGACGGCCCTGGCCTGGGGGCGGATGCGCTCCATCGCCCGATCGTCCACGCCCCAGGCTCAGCCTTCGATCGGGGATGAGGCGGGCCTGGAGGCGACGAGAACTTCACCCCCCCGGCGGACGACCGAGAACCTGACGACCGACTGATCGGGGGGCGGGCGGGTACCCGTCGATGTCGGAGTCGGCCGGTAACCTGGATCGGGCCATGCCGGAGCGTCCCGCCCTCCTCGACAACCTGAATCCCGTCCAGCGGGAGGCGGTCACCCACCCCGGTGGGCCCCTGCTGATCATCGCCGGGGCGGGCTCGGGCAAGACCCGGGTGCTCACGTCGAGGGTGGGCTGGCTGATCCGGGAGCAGGGCGTCTCCCCCTTCGAGATCCTGGCCATCACCTTCACCAACAAGGCCGCCGACGAGATGAAGCACCGGGTGGGGGCGCTGGTGGGGCCGGTGGCGCAGAAGATGTGGGTGTCCACCTTCCACTCCGCCTGCGTTCGCATCCTGCGGCGCGACGCTTCCCGGCTGGGCTACTCGTCGTCGTTCACCATCTACGACCAGTCCGATGCCGAGCGCCTCACCGCCTACGTCTTGCGCGACCTCAACATCGACCCCAAGAAGTTCCCGCCCCGCACCGTCCACGCCGTGATCAGCGCGGCCAAGAACGAGCTGGTGGGGGTCGACGCCTACGCCGACCGGGCCCGCAGCATCTACGAGCGCCGAATCGCCGAGGTCTACCGGGAGTACCAACGCCGGCTGGTCGACGCCAACGCCATGGACTTCGACGACCTGCTCACCAAGGCCGTCGAGCTCCTGCGCAAGGCGCCCGACGTGCTCGAGCAGTACCAGGAGCGGTTCAAGCACGTGCTCGTCGACGAGTACCAGGACACCAACAAGGCCCAGAACGAGCTGGTCAAGCTGCTGGCCAACCGCCACCGCAACATCTGCGTGGTCGGTGACTCCGACCAGTGCCTGCCGCCGGGAACGCTGGTGGCCACGCCCACCGGTTCCACGCCGATCGAAGAGATTGTCAAGGGCGACGAGGTGCTCGGCACCCGGGGACACCTGGCCGCCCAGCCGGGCGCGGTCACGACGGTGATGCGTGGTCGCTACGAGGGCCGGATGTATCGGATCACCGCGGGGGGAAGGTCGGTGCGGGGTACGCCGCACCACGTCCTGCTCGCCCGACAGTCGAGGGAACCCGGCGGCTATCTCGTGTACTTGATGTTCCGGGCCGACCGTGGGTATCGGTTGGGCCTGGCCAAGTCGATGCGCCCCCGGAGCGCCGGCGAGGAGGATCTCGGCCTCCGGGTCCGGGTGAACGGGGAGCACGGCGACGCGGCCTGGATCCTGCGGCTCTGCGGCTCCCGGGCCGACGCCGCCTACTGGGAGGCGTTCTACGCGGCCGAGTACGGGCTGCCCACCACCTGCTTCCACGGCCTCGGCCGGGAGCTGGTCATGAGCGACGAGTTACTCGAGCGGCTCTACCTCGAGCTCGACACCGCCAGCCGGGCCAAGCGGCTGATGGACGACCTCGACCTGCATCGCGATTTCCCCCACCACCGTCCGCAGAACGGGCGGAACCGGCAGTCCATGAACCTGACCATGTTCTCCGACCGCCGCGGCGCGTTCCCGTACCACCGGGTCCAGTGGTCGACCAACCGCCTCGACCTGGCCGACCGGCTCACCCGGGCCGGGTTCCAGATCCGTCCGGCCAAGACGGCCTCGGTGCGCTTCGAGACCAGCCGGAAGAGCTACACCGAGGCCTTGGCACTGGCCCAAGCGGCATCGTCGGCCGCGGGGATCGGCATCCACCGGCGGGCTGCAGTCGGCGACGGGATCTACGACTTCGTCCCCCTCTCGCACGTTCGGGTGGGCATGACTGTGCTCGTCGAGAGGGACGGCGCCCTCACGCCGGCGCGGGTCGACACGGTCGAGGTCGAGCACTACGACGGGCCGGTGTACGACCTGGAGGTGGACGCCACACACACGTACCTGGCCGGCGGCGTATTGGTCCACAACAGCGTCTATCGCTTTCGCGGGGCCGACATCCGGAACATCCTGGAGTTCGAGGACTCGTTCCCCGACGCCACCATGATCGTGCTCGAGCAGAACTACCGGTCGACGCAGACGATCCTCGACGCGGCCAACTCGGTGATCGCCAACAACCTCGAGCGCAAGCCCAAGGCCCTGTGGACGGAGCAGATCGGTGGCGAGCTGATCCAGCGCTACTTCGCCGAGGACGAGGCCGACGAGGCCGCCTGGGCCGGCCGGGAGATGCTGCGGCTGCACGGGTCGGAGGGCTGGCGATGGTCGGATATGGCCGTCTTCTACCGCACCAACGCCCAGAGCCGGGTGCTGGAGGAGCACCTGGTGCGGCTCAACATCCCCTACAAGGTGGTGGGCGGCACCCGCTTCTACGAGCGGCGGGAGGTCAAGGACGCCCTCGCCTACCTGCGGGCGGTGGTGAACCCCACCGACGAGGTGTCGCTGCGGCGCATCGTCAACGTGCCCAAGCGGGGGGTGGGCGACACCAGCATCTCCCGGCTGGAGGCGTGGGCCGCGGCCCAGGGCCGCCCCCTGGTCGACGCCCTGGCCAAGGCCGAGGAGGCCGGCGTCGGGGGACGGGCCCTGTCGGGCATCCGCGAGCTGGTGGGCCTGCTCGACGAGCTGCGGGCCGACGACCGGGGCCCGGCGGCCACCCTGGAGGCCGTGCTGCGGGTCACCGGCTACCGGGCCGAGCTCGAAGCCGAGCGATCCATCGAGGCCGAGGGCCGGCTGGAGAACCTGGCCGAGCTGGTCGGCTTCGCCCGCTCCTTCGAGGAGGAGGCCACCGAGGAGGGCCGGCCGGCCGGCATCTCCGAGTTCCTGGAAGGGGTGAGCCTGGTGGCCGACTCCGACCAGCTCGACCCCGACGAGTCGTCGGTGGTGCTCATGACCCTCCACACGGCCAAGGGCCTCGAGTTCGACGGTGTGTTCATGATCGGCCTGGAGGACGGCGTCTTCCCCCACCTGCGGTCGCTGGGCGAGCCGGCCGAGCTGGAGGAGGAGCGCCGCCTTTGCTACGTGGGCATCACCCGGGCCCGGCGCCGGCTCTACCTCTCCCACGCCTGGAGCCGGATGCTCTTCGGGTCGACGCAGTACAACCCGCCCAGCCGGTTCCTGAAGGAGATCCCCGAGCACCTCACCGACATGATCGAGGGCAGCCGGCGCCGGGGTTCGGGCGGCGGCGGGGGCGGAAGCGGGTCCTATGGCGGCGGCTACCGGGCCAACCGGGAGCGGATGGTCGACGCCGCCAGCCGGCCGGCAGCCACGCCGGCCCGCACGTCGGGCGCCGAGCGCCTCGGGATCCGGGTGGGCGACGACGTCGTGCACGCCAAGTGGGGCGAAGGGGTGGTGCTGGAGATCATCGGCACCGACGACAAGGCGGAGGCGGTGGTGCGCTTCCCCAGCGTGGGCGAGAAGCGGCTGCTGCTGGCCTGGGCTCCCCTCAAGAAGGGGTAGCGCCCGCCCTCGGTCCTACCCGGTCTTGTCCGTGGCCCGGGTCCACATCGCCGACGGGTGGAGGGCCCGGGACGCGGCGATCACCTCGGGAGACGGACGCCGGCGGCGGGTGTCGAGGGGGATCACCCGTCCGCCGGAGTCCGTGTCGAGGGCAGGACCAGCCCGGTCCGACAGCGTCGGGGGGGAAGCGACGACTGCGAGAGCTGCGGCCTGGTCCGGCATGCCCCTATTCCGCCACAAACCGACGTCGACCCGAAATGGTGATGGCCTGTGTCTTGCCGTACGGGTGCTACCACCCCAATTTGCCGCCGGAGGTGCAACACTGGTCGGCCATGGCGGGGCCCTCGACCTACCGCGTGGTGATCGCGGACGACGAATACCTCGTGCGGGAGGGGGCGCGCAGCGTGCTCTCGGCCGTTCCGGGCATCGAGGTGGTGGGCCTGGCCGGCAACCCCCAGGAGTTGATGGTCGTCATCGAGGAGACCTCGCCCGACGTCATCGTCCTCGATATCAAGATGCCTCCCACCCACCGGGCCGAGGGCATCGAGGCCGCCCACCACGTCCGGGAGAAGTACCCCCGGATCGGCGTGGTGATCCTGTCGCAGTACGCCGACCCGGAGTACGCCCTGGAGCTGCTGCGCCACGGCTCGAACAGCCTGGCCTACCTGCTGAAGGAGCGGTTGGGGCGACCGGCGCAGCTGGCTGAGGCCATCCGGGAGGTGGCCAATGGCGGATCGATCCTCGATCCCAAGGTGGTCGACGCCCTGATGGAGGCCCAGCGCCGGCGGTCGCGCTCCCGCCTGCACGGGCTCACCGAGCGGGAGCACGAGGTCCTCACCCAGATGGCCACCGGACGTACCAACGCCGCCATCGCCTCGAGCCTGTTCCTGTCGGAACGGGCGGTCGAGAAGCACATCAACTCGATCTTCCGCAAGCTCGGCCTGAGCGAGGAGCTCGACATCAACCACCGGGTGGCGGCGGTGCTGTTCTTCCTCCAGCGCAGCGTCGACTAGGCGGCGGACGAGTCGACCCGGCGGGTGTCGATGTCGATGCCGCCGACCATGCGCCCGCCGGCCAGCTTCGCCACCCGCTCGAGGAACGACGTCCACATGTGGAGCTGGACCTCCTTGGCCATCCCCAGACCCTCGTAGAGCAGGCGGGACAGCCGGTCGCCGCTGCGGGCCCAGGACTCGATGGTGAACACCAGGTCGCCTTTGCTGTCACGGGCGCCGTCATCGGCGGTTGCGGCCCGGAACTCGATCTGGCCCGCCTCCAGGTGACCCTCGAGCGTCGCCAGGCGGAAGGAGGTGGGGGTGACGTCGACGACCCGGACGGGACCGTCCCAGGGGCCGGGCATGCGCACGACGAGCTCGTCGCCCGACTCCAGGGCGTCGCCGTCGCCCCGGACCTTGAGGAAGCGGGCGAACTCGGTGGGCGCGGCCCGGTTGGGGTCGACCAGGAGGCGGGCCACGAGCTCCTCCGGTGACAGCTCGGGATCGTGCACCCGCACCGTGTAGCGCCGGTGGAACAGGGGGCCGACGCCGTCGTCGGCCGCCAGCAGCTCCTCGGTGCTCACCCCGGCGGGGAGCGGGGGAGGACAGTCCTCCGAGAGCGATCCGGCCTGCTCGCGGCGGTGAAGGGCGGTGACCCGCCACATGTAGTGCCACGAGGTGAGGCCGATGCCGAAGGGCCAGACGGCGGCCGTCACCAGGCGCCGGGAGAGCTTTGGTCGGCGGGGCACGGGTCAAGTCCTACCCGGTGGGTAGCAAGGCCACCATGCTGACGAGATTCCTCCACGAGCGCGGCCTGCGGGGTTGGTACCTGCACGTGATGTCCCTGGCCAGCGTCGGGCTCTGCATCACGCTGTGGATCCGGGCCAAGACCGTCGACCAGGCTGAGCGCGGCAATGCCGAGCGACGGGCGATCTTCGTGGGCCTGTGGCCGCCGACGCTGTGGCTGGTGGGCGACTCGCTCGAGCGCCGCGAGTGACCCCGTGAGCTGGATCTCAGGCTCGGCGGGGGAGGTCGACCTCTGCCGGGTCGAAGGCGTCCACCCGCTCGGGGAAGAGGGCGACCACCCGGGTGCCGGCACCGGGCGTGGAGGTGATGGTCAACCGCCCACCGAACGAGCGGACCCGGTCCTCCATGTGCAGCAGGCCGCCCCGGGGGCGACCCTCGTCGCGGTCGAAGCCCCGGCCGTCGTCGGCCACCGACACCTCCAGCCAGCCGTCGGCTGACCGCAACCGGATGTCGATCCGGGTGGCCCGGGCGTGCTTGAGGGCGTTGGTGACGGCCTCGCCCAGCAGGAAGTAGGCACCGCTCTCGATCTCTGGGGCCAGGCGGGGGAAATCCTCCGGCTCGCAGGCGACGAGCGTGGAGATGGGCAGGCGGCCCACGTAGCTGTGGAGGGCAGCCGAAAGGCCCCGGTCGACCAGGATCGACGGGTAGAGGTTGTGGGTGACCTCGCGCAGCTGCTCGATGACCCGGTCGAGCTCGGCCCCGAGGGAGTCGTAGGCCCGGACCGGGTCGTCGCCGTCGGGCCCGATCCCGTCCTGGAGCATCCCCACCTGCATGCGGAGCACGACCAGCTGCTGCTGGATGCCGTCGTGCAGGTCGCGTGACAGGCGCTGGCGCTCGTCGTCCTGGGCGGCCACGATCCGCTGCGAGCTCTCCTGAAGGTCGGTCGCCTGGCGCTCGATGAGCTCCAACCGGGCCCGTAGCTCGAGGCGCATGTGCTCCAGCGACCGGGCCAGCATCCCGATCTCGTCGTTGCCCCGCCGCACGAACGTGGCCTCGGCATCGCCCCCTGCCACCCTCCCGGCGGTGGCGGCCAGCACCACCAGGGGCTTGATCAGGGCCCGGAACAGCACCCAGCCCAGGCCTAGGGCGACGAGGGTGAGGAGCACGCTGGCCAGCAGCCGGGTCTTGGACAAGGACCGCTGGAGGGGCGAGATGGGGTTGCTGAGGGCCACGCCCAGCGCCCCGCCAACGGGGTCGTCGATGTTGCGGCCCACGGGCATGTAGGTGACCAGGCTGGGCTTGCCGTCGAGCTGGACGACGGTGGGCTCGTCGGGCAAGCGGCCTGATTCCCCGTCGCCTTCCGCCCCGTCACCGTCGGCGTCATCGTCCGACTGGCCGGGCGGGGTGGACGGCGGCACCGGCAGGGTGCTGCCGGCCACCCGTCCCGCGGCCACCAGCAAGACGTTGTCGAGGTTGCCGATCCGGCCCCGTAGGTCGTAGGCGAAGGCGTCGTCGAACAGGTAGGCGCCGATCAGCACGAACGGGTCGCGCCCGGTGCCGACCGGGACGGCCACCGCCTGGAAGAACTTGCCGTCGCTCGTCGCCAGCAGCCGGCTCCCCGACTCGACGATGGGCGAGTCGCCCGTGAAGATCGAGGCCGCACTCAGGGGCGTACCCACGCCGACCGGGGGGTTCAGCTCGGCGCCGTCGGGGTCGAGCAGGCGGATGAGGTCGAGCTTGAAGTTGGTAGTGGTTCGATTGAGCTCGCTGATCAGCTCGCTGCGCCGGGCGGGATCGACCAGTCCAGCGCTGCTCACGGTCTCGGCCAGATCCCGCACGGTGGCCACCAGGTCCCGCTGGCGGGCCTCGAAGGCGTCGTTGAGGAGGCTCAGCTGGCTCTTGGCGATGCCGTCGGCCTGGGTCTTCAGGGCGTCGCTGGTGAGCCGAGAGGCGATGAAGGCGGTGACGACGCTCGAAACCACCAGGGTGACCACCAGGACGCCGACGACCTTGTAGAGGATCGATGTCCGGGCTCGCAGCCCCCCGAGCAGGGGGACGTCAGTCGCCGCCCCCTCCCGCTTCACGGCGCCCGATTCACGGTGCCCGATTCACTGTGCCCGATTCACTGGGGTCGGGTCACTGGGGTCGGGTCACTGGGGTCGGGTCACGGGGGCGGGACGGCGAGGGTGGCCTGGGCCTCGGCTGCCAGCCCGGCCACGGCCCGCACCTGGGCCTCGCGCAGGGCGGCGGCGGCATCGACGCCGTTCACCCGCAGGATGCTGTCGATGGCGACGGTGTAGTCGGCCGACGGCCCGGGGAACGCGCTCAGGAGCTGGGGATGGGCCGTCTTGAGCTGCTCGAGGAAGACCTGCAGCTCCGGCTTGCGGAAGTATGGGTCGTCGAAGACCCGCAGCCGGACCGGCAGCCGGCCTTCCTCCGCCGCGAACCGCAGGGCGTACTTGTCGGACGCCAGGTGGGTCATGAACTCGAAGGCCAGCTCGCGGTTCTTGGACCCCATCGGGATCCACGTGCTGCTGCCACCCATGGCCGTGCCGCCGCCCGCCGCGGTCGGCATCAAGGTGGTGCCGTAGTTGATGTCGATGGCGTTCTTCTCGATGGCGGCGAGGTCCCACGACCCGCTGGTGTGCATGGAGGCCACGCCCGAGGCGAAGAGGGCGAACGCGTCCTGGGAGTGCGAGTCGGACCCCTGGGGCGGGATGGCGTGCTTGGTGTTGATGAGCCCGGCCAGGAAGTTGAGGGCGCCGACGACGGGCGGGGCGTCGAGGGTGACAGTGGCCTGGCCGGCGGCGTCGAGCTGCACGACCTCGCCCCCGTAGGCCCTGATCCATCCGTAGGTCCACCACCCGCTGGTGGGGATGGCGAGCGCCCGGCGGGATCCGTCGGCCGGGCTGAGGGCGGCCGCGATCCGGGCGAATTCCTCCATCGACATCCTCGGTTGGGGATCGGGGAGGCCGGCCTGGCGGAAGTGGTCGATGTTGTACATCAGGACCATGGCGTTGGTGTCGAGGGGGACGCCGTACTTGCGGCCGTTCCAGGTGACGTCCTCGATGGCGCCCGGGAAGAACTCCTCGACCACCACGTTCTTGGACTCCCACAGGTCGTCGACGGGTTGGGCCAAGGCCTGGCTGGCGGCCGAGAATGCGTGCCCCTGGACCACGTCGGGGGGCGATCCGGCGCTTATGCCGGCCCGCACCTCGTCGGTCTGGAGGCGGATGGCGCCCTCCTCGACCACGACCCGGACGTCGTCGTGGATGCGCTCGAAGTCGCGGACGGCGGCCAGGAAGGGTGCGGTGACCCAGTCGTCGGTCATCAGGACGCGCAGGGTGGTGGGGGTGGGTGGCGGCGCCGATCCGCAGCCCGCGGCCATGAGCGCGAGGACAAGTGCCACGCCCAGCCAGATCGATGCCGGCCGGCGGCGGGTGGGGGCCACGGAGGGCAGCAAACCACCAAGCCGAACTCCTGTGCAAGGGTCGGGCGGGACCAGCGGCCGAAAGTGGTGCTACCACCCCGCTCGGGGGGCTCTGCCCCCCGAGTTCCCCCCGAAAAGTCAAAGGCTGCGCTCGGGCCCGCCCTGCCGAAAAGTCAAAGGCTGCGCTCGGGGGCTCGCCCCCGAGTTCCCCCGAAAAGTCAAAGGCGGGACCCGGCAATGATCAGGCTGCGGGCGGGACCTCGGAAGTGGTGGTCTCCGGGGGCGACGTGGTGGTGGTCGTGGACGTGGCGGGCGTGGTCGTGGTTGATGCCGGTTGGCGGAGGTCGATGATCACGTGCTCGCGTTCGTCGACGCGGGCGGGGTAGGAGACGAGGCCGGTGCCGTCGGAGGGGAAGGTGCGGCCGTCGCAGGCGTCCACGAACTCCCTGGTTGCGGCCCGCCACTCGAGGAAGCATCGGCGGGGGGCACCGGGGGCGTGGGCCTCGAACGCCCGCCAGTCGTCGTCGCCGAGGTGCTGGACGTAGATGTCGCGGGAGCGGTTGAGCAGGTCTTGGAACAGGATGGGGCCGCCGCGGGCGATGGTACGGGCCCGCTCCTCGGCGGGGCCGACGTCGAAGGTGGCCGCGGCCGAGTCCGCCTTGTCGGCGCCGGAGCCGACCAGGTTGGCGACGATGGCGAACACGAGGATCCCACCGAGGACGCCGGCGATGCCGGTGAGCACCACGGTCGTGCCCCTCGGCGTCCTCTGAACCGGACGCGGGGCCACGCTCCTAGTATGCGTCCGGTGCGCACCTCCCGGGTCGGTTCCTAGTTCGTGGATCTCCTCGAGCACCAGGGCAAGCGGGTGCTGGCCGCGGCCGGAGTCCCCGTGACCAGCGGCACCGTGGCCAGCACGGTCGAGCAGGTGGTGGAGGCGGCCGAGGCCCACGGGTACCCGGCGGTGGTGAAGGCCCAGGTCCGCATCGGGGGGCGGGGGAAGGCGGGCGGGATCAAGGTGGTGGCCGACGCCGCCGCCGCGGCCGCGGCCGCCGAGGCCATCCTGGGCATGGACATCCGGGGCCACACCGTCGACCTGGTGCTGGTGGAGCCGGCGTGCGACATCGCCGCCGAGTACTACGCCAGCTTCACCTTCGACCGGGCCGCCCGCCTGCACCTGGGCCTGCTGTCAGCTCAGGGCGGGGTCGACATCGAGCAGGTGGCGGCCCGTGACCCACAGGCGGTGGCCCGGGTACACGTCGACCCCCTCGACGGCCTGAGTGAGGAGGCGGTCCGAGACCTGGTGGCCCGGGCCGGGCTGGAGGGCTCGGCGTCCGACGGCGTGGCCGCCCTGCTCCCGCTCCTCTACGCGGCCTACGTGGCCGCCGACGCCGACCTGGTGGAGATCAACCCCTTGGTGGTCACCGGCGCGGGCGACGTGGTGGCCCTCGACGCCAAGGTGACGCTCGACGACAACGCCGCCTTCCGTCACCCGGAATGGGCCGAGTGGCGGGCCTCGGAGGACCTCGACCCCCGGGAGCAGCGGGCCCGGGACAAGGGGATCAACTACGTCGGCCTCGACGGCACCGTCGGGATCATCGGGAACGGTGCGGGACTGGTGATGGCCACCCTCGACCTGGTCAGCCAGGTGGGGGGCACGGCCGCCAACTTCCTCGACGTAGGGGGTGGGGCGAGCGCGGCGGTGATGGCGGCGGCCCTCGAGGTGGTGGCCAGCGACGAGAAGGTGGGCGCCATCTTCGTCAACATCTTCGGAGGGATCACCCGGGGCGACGAGGTGGCCAAGGGCATCCTTCAGGCGGTGTCGGAGACAGATATCGCCGTGCCGATCGTCATCCGCCTCGACGGCACCAACGCCGAAGAGGGCCGGGCCATCCTGGCCGACCACCTGTCCGACCGCCTCCGGTCACAGCCCACCATGCTCGACGCGGCCCGCATGGCCGTCGCCCTCGCCGACGGGAGAACGCAGTGAACGTGATGCCCGTCGCCTCTGGTCGGCCGAGTGTGCAAAAAACAAGCCATATCCGGGTTTTTTGCACACTGGACAGCTCGGCGTGAGCGTCCTGGTCGACGAGGGCACGAAGGTTCTTGTCCAGGGTCTGACGGGGAGCCAGGGCCGGTTCCACGGGCTACGCAACCGGGCCTATGGCACCCAGGTGGTGGCCGGCGTCACCCCGGGCAAGGGCGGCACCGACGTGGACGGGATCCCGGTGTTCGACAGCGTGGCCGAGGCGGTGGCCGCCACCGGCGCCGACGCCAGCCTGGTGCTCGTCCCGGCCCGGTTCGCGGCGGCGGCGGTGATCGAGTCGGCCGATGCCGGCATCGGCCTGGTGGTCTGCATCACCGAGGGCATCCCCCTCCACGACGAGGCCCGCATCGTCAGCCACCTCCGCCATCACGCCCCCGGCACCCGACTGCTCGGCCCCAACTGCCCGGGCGTCATCTCTCCGGGACGGTGCAACATCGGGATCATCCCCCCCGAGATCGGGCTGGGGGGTGGTCCGGTGGGCGTGGTGTCCCGGTCGGGCACCCTCACCTACCAGGCCCTTTACGAGCTCACCCGCCAGGGGATCGGCCAGACAACCTGCATCGGGATCGGCGGCGACCCTGTCCCCGGGACCGGCTTCATCGACTGCCTGCGCATGTTCGAGGACGACCCCGAGACGGGGGCGGTGATCCTCATCGGCGAGATCGGCGGGTCGGACGAGGAGGCGGCGGCCGACTTCATCGGGTCGGAGATGTCGACGCCGGTCGTGGCCTACGTGGCCGGGGTGACCGCCCCCCCCGGCCGCAAGATGGGCCACGCCGGCGCCATCGTGTCGGGATCGTCGGGCGGGGCCGCGGCCAAGATCGCCGCCCTCGAGGCCGCCGGGGCGTCGGTGGTGCGCGACCCCACCGAGCTGGGCCGCCGCACCGCCGAGCTGCTGGGCCGGTAGCCCCTCAGCAACTCTGTGGCTTCAGCGGCCCGAGTCGCTCGGGGCCGTAGTAGTCGCACGGGTCCGTGTTGCCGTCGCTGAAGTAGTCGGAGAACAGCTTCGAGCTCGGAAAGAACCGGGCGTCGTCGAAGAAGGGACGGTGATACTCGACGACTTTGTCGATCGACGTGTCGTCCAGCGAGGCGACGCCGCTCTCGTCGAACGTGTTCCCCTTCACCAGGTCGGCCGGTGGCTTTCTCGTTTCGACCATCGCCTCGTAGGCGCCGGTGGTTTGGTCCTCGCCGTGGATGAGCAGGGTGTACGTCCCATCGAAGGGTGCGATGAACTGCAGCCAGGCGATGTGCCCGGGACTGTGGGTATTCCCGCCGGCGAGCGTTTCAGTCGGATAGGCACCGTCGGACGAGGCGATGATGTAGCCGAACCGTCCGACGAAGGGCTCGGGGTTGCGGTAGTCGAAGCTCGGTTCGTCCGAGAAGAAGTTCTCGAAGAGACCGGATACCTCGGACAGTCCGCCGTAGAAGTCGGTGAACAGTTCGGCCGTTTCCGGCGTCGCTCTGACGGCGAGCCCGACGACTGGTTCCAGGGTGCTCGACGGTGTGACGACGACCCGTATCGCCTCGCCCGCGACCATCGGGTACGACCGGTCGTGAATCTGGCCCGTCGTGCGCAGCATGTCGCTGAACGTGGTGGTCGCCGCCGGGTTTCCGGTGCTGCTCGTGTTCACCGAGTCGGTGCTGCTGGTGTTCACCGGGTCCGTCGAGTCCCCACCACGAAAGACGAGGAACGCGACCACGACGCCGATCGCGGCGACGCCTCCTACGGCCAGGAGGCGAATCCTGCCCGGTCCCGAGGGTGGTGCGGGGTAGGCCCGACGCGAACGGCCCGCCGCCGCGTGAGGGGAGGGCATGGCCGGCTCTGGCTCGGGGCCCACCGGCGGCGTCGGTCGTAGGGCATCACGTTCCTCGAGGCCATCCCGGGATACTCGATCGGTCCACCGGCTCCCGTCCCAGAACCGGTAGTCGTACCGACCGGCCGGGTCGGGATGCCACCCTGGGACACTCCCACCCGAATCGCTCACTCTCGTCCTCCTACGGGCGTGTCGATCAGATCAGCGACGGTGGCTTAGCTGAAATCACTGAAGCCACTGAAATCAGAGAAATCAGTAGAAATCAGAGAAATCACTGAAATCGCTGAAGTCAGTGAAATCACTGAAGTCACTGAACGTGTCAGGGTCGTACTTCTCCCGCAACCCACGCAGCTGCGGATCCGAGAACGCGTTGTCGAGGGCGCTCGTGTCGCCGGGCGGCCCGAGATCGATCTTCGGACCTCTCTCGATCGTGATGGTGACCGTGCCACCGTCCCCGTCGTACCCGTAGACGATCAGGTGGTAGGTGCCGGAGACAGGGGCAACGAAATAGTCGCTCTCCGTGTCGCCCGACGATCCTGGGTCCGAGGTGAAGAGCACGAGGGCGTCAGCGTCCACCCCCGCCCTGAAGTCGGAGTAGTCGCTCGCATCGCTGAACAGCGTGCCGAAGTCCTCCCCGCTCCTGGCCCTGAATGCCGAGCCGTACTGGTCGCTGAACTGTTCGGCGGCACCGGACTCGAGGGCAAGGGCGATTACCGGGTCGAAGCTGGACTCTGGGTCCACCGAGAACCCGATCGACTGCCCGCGGGAGAGCGACAGGTCGCGCACGACGGGCCGGCCTCCCGTGACCTCGGCGGTGAAGGTGCCAGTGCCCCCCCCGCCCTTCCCACCGAGCAGAAGGACGCCCGCCACGATGACCACGATGGCGACCGCGCCCGCCACCCCGAGCAATATGCCCTTGTTGCCCCGTCCGCCGGGCGGTGGTGGGGCCACGGTGCGCGTCGACGTCTCTACCGGGGCTTGGCCGACGCCCGGATCGGCATCTGACGGAACGGGATCGGTGAAGGGGGCCCCATTGGACGACACATGGTCGGACCACGCCGCGCCGTCCCAGAATCGATACTCGTACCTTTGCCACGGATCCGGGTGCCACCCGGGTGCCGACTGCGCCACTCGCCCGCTCCCTCTCCCCTCCGCCGCGAACCCGGAAGATGGTGAACGCTCGGACGGGCGCCTTCGCCCGACACGAACCTGCCGAACCTATCATCGGCCGATTCGTGTCGGCCTGATTTCGTCTCTGTTGGCGATGGCTCTTGCAGCCGGCGGCTGCGCGGGGATGCGTTCGCGGCTGGACCGGCAGGAGGCCGAGCTTCGCCGGGCGACGTGCGAGAGCCTGCAGGAAAGGGGCCGCAACCATGCGGACGTCGTGGCGACGGCTTCGGAGTTCCTCGACGACGTCCGGCGGCGACCAGGTGGCGAGCATGATCCGATCAACGTGCAGGAGCTGCGGACGACGTGCGGGCGCACCGCAAGGGTGGCGAAACCGTGACCCCCACGATCGACGCGAGGACGGCGGCGCCCGCCAGTGCCGCGATCGCCCTACTCCGCCGAAGTTGGCTCCTCCTGCCCGTGGTCGTCGCGCTCGTCCTCCGTATGCCGCGGCTGGGCTTCCCCGCGGTCCCCGTCTACGACGAGGTCTTCTATGTTCTGGACGCGATCGACCTCTTGCGGTGGGGAACGGAGTCGGGGTTGGCCGTCCACCCGCCGTTGGGCAAATGGCTGATCGCGTCCGGCATGGCCGCGTTCGGCGTCGAGCCACTCGGATGGCGGATGGCGTCGGTCCTGGCTGGCGTCGGCTTGGTGCTCGTCGCCGCCTTGATCGGGCGCCTGGTGACCGGCCGAAGGCTCTGGGGAGCGGTGTGCGGCGGGCTGGTGGCGTGCGACGGGCTCCTGATCGTCACCAGCCGGCTGGCGCTGCTCGACGGCTTCGTGGCTCTCAGCGTCGCCGGCGTCGCCGGACTTCTGCTCCGAGCTCAATCCCGCCAGCCCCTCCGGGATCGATCGGCCGCGGGGCTCGTGGGCGCGGTCATCGGGATAGGTGCCGCCGTCAAGTGGTCCACGTTGGCCACCCTGCCCGTGGCCCTAGGGATGCTTCTCATGCTGGACCAACGGCTCGTGGCGCCCGGACCTCTCCGTCGCCGAGCGATGGTCGGGACCGTTGTCGCCGTCCTGGGAGTCGCGGGCTCCGTCTACGCCGCCTCGTGGCTCCCCCGGGCGTTCAGCCCCGACCCGATCGCTCCGAGGGCATTGGCCGTTGAGCATCTCGACATGCTCAACTTCCACCTCCGCCTCGAGCCGAGGGCGACAGGTGCCGCGGCCGCCTGGACCTGGCTCGGACAGCTCCACCCCGTTGTTCTCTTCCGCACGACATGCACGGCCGAACGCATGACGTCGAGCGACAAGGCTTGCGTCGGCGCTGCTGCCGGCGACGAAGTTCGGATCGTGGCACTGGCCAACCCGGCCGTATGGGCGGCGGGCGTGCTTGCCACCGTGGCCCTCATGCGACAGGCGATCCGGGGTGACCCGGTGGGCCGACTGCTCCTTGCCCTGCTCGCCAGCCAGTGGCTGCCCTGGTTGCTGTCGCCCCGGCGCGACCTTTCGTTCTACGCGGCGGCGATCGTTCCCTTGACGGCGGTCGCAACGGTCCACGTTGTCCACCGGTACCCGACCCGACAACGACGGGCCGCCGCCAGCGTCCTTCTGGTAACTGTCGCCGTCGCCACCGCCTTGTGGTACCCCGTCTGGATCGGCGAACCAATGCCGCCCGCCGCTCTGCGGGCCCGGGCTTGGCTGTCGACCTGGCAGTGGTGAGGCCGCTTCCCGTCGCCCGGGCCGTGGCGGCCGGCGCCTACATCGGGGCACTGGTCGTCGCCGTCGCGGTGTGGGGGCTGCCGCTCGACCGGGAGCAGGTGCTGGCCTGGCTGGTGGGAGCGATGCTCATCGCCGCATGGGGGCCTCCTGCCGCCGGCTTGCGGGTCGTCCGTGACTGGCTTCCCTTCGCCCTCCTGCTCCTCGCCTACGACTACTCCCGGGGTATCGCCGACCAGCTCGGGCGGGCGGTCGCGTACCGCCCGCAACTGCGTCTCGACGAGATCCTCTTCGGAGTCGTACCGACTGTGTGGCTTCAGGAGCGTCTCTACCGGGGGAACGGCGTCGCCTGGTGGGAGGTGGTCCTGAGCGCGACGTACCTGTCCCATTTCATCGTGGCTTTCGTCGTCGCCGCGGTCCTGTGGCTACGCGATCGAGCCGTTTGGCGACGCTTCACGCGTCGCCTCGTTGCCCTCAGCTTCCTGGCCTTCGCCATCTTCGTCGTGTTCCCCTCGGCGCCGCCCTGGTTGGCCAGTCGAGTCGGTCTGTTGCCGGCGGTGGCCCGGACGGCGGGGCGGGGGCTTCAGCTCGTCGGCCTGGGGGTCGCCGACCGCCTCCTCGAAAAGGGCCGGGCGACGGTGAACCTCACGGCCGCCGTCCCCTCTCTGCACGCGGCCTATGCGCTACTGGTGTCACTGACGCTTTGGCCGCGAGCTCGCCGGGGGTGGAAGCCCCTCCTCGTCGTCTATCCCGTGGCGATGGGGTTCTGTCTGGTGGCCACGGGCGAGCACTATGTGTCCGACATCCTCGCTGGTTGGTTGGCGGTTGCTGTCGTGTGCGGCGTCGATGCGAAGCTGGAGCTGGCTCGCGCCACTCGGCGGGCGCGCCGGTCTGATGTCGGACCTGGGCTATCGGGTCCTGCGCCCGCAGCCGGGACAGAACGCGTCGGCCTCAGTCAGGGGAAAGCCGCACTCCCCGCAGGGATCGGCCGCCATCGGTTCCGACCCTGACGGACGTCCGCGCGGAGGAGGGGGCGGGTACTGACCCTCCGGCGACGGCGTCGTCGGCCCCGCGTCGCCGGGGGCGGCCGTCCATCCGACGCCCTGCTGCCGAGCCCACAGGAAACTTGACCCGAGTGCCCCCGCCAGGCCCCACAGCAAACCGAGCCCGAGCACCCCGGCGACCGAGGGGCGGGCGAGCAGGGAGACGCCGGTGCCATCGCCGTCGTCTCCGGCGGCATACGCACCAAGCGCGACTTGACTCACGAGCGTGGTGAACCATGCGGTGACCGCAAACGCGATGCCGATGACGAATGCCACTCTCAGGACTTCCTGCTCTGATGCCGGACGCTCTGCCTCCAGCCGGCGCAGGGTGATCCACGCAATTGCCGCGGGGGCCAGCACGAGAAGGACGAAGAAGGGGATCGGCGCCGCGCCGGCGTCGAACGTCGGTGGGAACCCGAAGTGAAGAAGGCTTACGTGACCGGACCCAAGGCCGATCGCGGCTCCCATGGCAAAGGCGGCGCCCAAGACTCCGGTCGTGATCCCCACGAAAGGCACTGAGAGGATCACGCCGAGCCGTTCGCTGCCGTCATCGACGACGACAATCGCCGCAACCAGGGCGACGGCGGCCATTCCCCCGACCACGAGGGCGTAGGCGCGCGCGCCGTCGAGCGCCACACTCGCGAGTTGCCGGAGCTGTGGTTTCGGCGACTTTCGGAACACCGAGAGGCCCCGCAGGTGGGCGTAGGCGAGGGCGGTGATGGCGACGATGGCGGTGACGTAGAGCCACGCCTCACCGCCGGACACCTCGGCCCGGAGACCCGACCCTCCTGTGTCCCCTCCCACCGAAAGCACAGACGCCAAGATGGCCATGACGATCCCGGCGGTGACCGCCAGCTTTGCGCAGAAGGCGAGCACAGCGACCCGGTCGCTGCCGAGCCGGGACCAGGCGAACCGGAGAGCGAAGGCGGTTGCCCCGACGGGCAGCGCCAGCGCGGGCAGCGGTAGGAACTGGGACCCAATGGCGACATTCCCGTTCGAAGTAAAGGCGCTGGTCTCGATCCCGAACGTCGAGAACGCCAAGTAAGCGCCAGCGGTGACTCCGTCGACGAGGGCGTCGAAGCCGGACGTCACGACCACTGTCGTGAGGCCGCCGTACAGGGCGGAGATTCCGAACACCAGGGCCAGGAGGATGATCACGGACAGCCCCACCAGCGGCCAGTCGGAACCCAGCCAGGAAGGCACCGTCACGGGCGTCGTCGGCCGGGGGGCAGCGCCGCCACCGACCGCAGCCGGCGGCGGCGGCGCCGAGCCGCCTCGGGAGGGGGGAGGCGGGATCGGGGGCGGGGTGGTAGCCCTACGGGGGGGTGGAGGAGGGACGGGCGGCAGCGCACGTCCGCCTCCTGGGGGCGGGGGTGGGACAGGCGGGGTGGCGGAAGAGGAGGGTGCCTGGGGAGCCGACAGCTCACCGAATTGCTGCCCGCACTCACCGCAGAACCGGCTTCGCTGATCCCGGGGAGCTCCGCACCGCTCACACGATGTCAACGCCGCCTCCCAACCCGTCGACTTCCATGACCTGAATGAGACCCGTCACCCTAATCGAGGTCGTAGCGGGGCCGCTGGTGCGACCTGTGGAGCACAGCTCGGCGCGATCGCCGATGCCGCAGGGGGCGTCAGGCTGCGGGATGGTTCGTGGGACGCCGCCTCGAGCGGCGGGTCCGGCCGAGCCTCAGCGAGAGAGGCCAGTGGCGGCCTCCGGCTCCTTGCTGCGGACGAAGCCGCCGGCCGCGAGCCCGAGGGCGGCGAGCAGCCCGAGGAAGGCGCCGACCTTCCTGTCGAAGTCAACCCCGCCCACCTCGTCACCGAGCAGCACCTGCAGCAGCACCAGGACGAATGCGAGAACGCCCAGACCCAGGTGAACCTGGCCCCAAGGCACGGGTAGGGCAGGGAGCTGCACGGTCGTGAAGTTTGCTAGCACGACCTGTAGGACCATGATTATCCCGAGGAGCACGGCCAAGAGGCTGAGGACGTTGTCCCAACCGTTCCGAGTCAACTCGAATATGGGGGTCTCGAGACCGAACCAGGGGAAGAAGGCGAACACCAGGAGCAACACGCCGCTGATGGCGATGATCCGCTCACCCTGCGCTCAACTTGTTGAAGTCCATCGGCTCCCCCTCGCCCCGGAATAAGTGCCCGTAGTGAATCACGCCGCCCGACCGTTGGAAAGGGGCTGGTACCGTGCCCGGCGTGAGGGCCGGACGGGCGCGCATCCGATGAGGGCGCTCCTCTCGGTCTACGACAAGACCGGCCTGCTGGAGCTGGCCGGGGGCCTCGCCGAGCTGGGTTGGGAGCTGATCTCCAGCGGCGGGACGGCCCGGGCCCTGGCCGAGGCGGGGATCGCATCGACCGAGGTGGCCGACGTCACCGGCGCCCCCGAGATGCTCGGCGGGCGGGTGAAGACGCTGCACCCCGCCATCGCCGGTGGCATCCTCGCCGACCGGTCGAAGCCCGACCACATGGCCGACGTCGAGGCCCGGGGCATCGCGCCCATCGACCTCGTCGTGTGCAACCTGTACCCCTTCCGCCAGCAGCCGTCGGTGGAGATGATCGACGTCGGCGGTCCCACCATGGTGCGGGCGGCGGCCAAGAACCACGCCTCGGTGGGCGTGGTCGTCGACCCGTCCGACTACCCGGTGGTCTTGGACGAGCTGCGGGCGGCCGGATCGCTGTCGGACGCCACCCGCCGCCGCCTGGCCCGGGCCGCCTTCGCCGCCACCGCCGCCTACGACGCGGCCATCACCGGCTGGTTCGACGAGGGGAGCGACGTCCTCCCGGCCACGATCCATCTCGACCTGGAGAAGGCGGAGGACCTGCGCTACGGCGAGAACCCCCACCAGAAGGGCGCCCGCTACCGGCGGACGGGAAGTTCGGGCTGGTGGGACGGGGTGGAGCAGCACGGCGGGATGGCGCTGTCGTACCTCAACCTGTGCGACGCGGAGGCGGCCTGGCTGCTCGTCCACGACCTGGGTTCGGTCGGCGACCGGCCCGCGGTCGCCATCATCAAGCACGCCAACCCGTGCGGGGCGGCGGTGGCCGACGACCTGGCCACCGCCTACCGGCTGGCGTTCGAGGGCGACGCCACATCGGCCTTCGGGGGGATCGTCGCCCTCAACCGCCCGGTGGACGAGGACACGGTGGCGGCCATGGAGCAGGCGGCCCAGGCCGACGTGGTCATCGCCCCGTCGTACCTGCCGGGCACGCTCGAGCGGCTGGCCAAGAAGCGCAAGAACACCCGCCTGCTCTCCGCCCCCGCCCCCACGCTCGACACCCTCCACCTGCGGGCTTTCGCCGGCGGGTTCCTGGTGCAGGAGCCCAACCGCTTCGTCGCCGACCGCTCGACATGGCGGGTCGTCAGCCAGGTCGCGCCGACCGACGAGCAGTGGCGGGACGCGGAGCTGGCCTGGAGGCTGTGCGGCCACACCAAGTCGAACGCCGTCGTGCTGGTGGCCGGGGGCCAGGCGGTGGGCATCGGCGCCGGCCAGCAGAGCCGGGTCGACGCAGCCGAGGTGGCGGCCCGCAAGGCGGGCGACCGGGCCAAGGGCGGGGCCAGCGCCACCGACGGCTTCTACCCCTTCCCCGACGGGGTCGAGGTGGCGGCGGCCTCGGGCGTGGCGGTGGTGGTGCAGCCGGGCGGCAGCATCCGCGACGCCGAGGCGGTGGCCGCGGCCGACGCCCACGGCATGGCCATGGTGATCACCGGCGAGCGCCAGTTCCGGCACTAGGGGAGTGACCTCGTGACGGCCGTCGTCATGGCCGGCGCCCCGGTCGTCGAGGCGGTCACGGCCGATGTCACCCGCCGGGTGGCGGCCCTGGCCGCTCAGGGCATCACGGTCGGCCTGGGCACGATCCTGGTGGGCGACGATCCGGCCAGCGCCGGCTACATCCGCAAGAAGCAGGAGGCCAGCGCCGCCACCGGCATCCACTCGTCCCACCTCCACCTCCCCGCCACCGCCACCCAGGCCGAGCTGCTGGCGGCGGTGGAGGCGTTCAACGCCGACCCCACGATCGACGCCTTCCTCGTCCAGAACCCCGTCCCTGCCGGCCTCGACTTCAACGCGGCCATGGCCGCCATGGACCCGGACAAGGACGCCGACGGCCTCCATCCGTCCAACCTGGGCCGCCTCGCCCTCGGCGTGGACGGGCCGGTGCCGTGCACGCCGGCCGGCATCCAGGCCCTCCTGGCCCACTACCAGGTGCCGGTCGAGGGACGGCACGTGGTGATCGTCGGCCGGGGCCCCACCCTCGGCCGGCCCCTGGCCATGCTGCTCTCGCTCAAGCGGCCGGGGGCCAACGCGGCCGTCACTGTCGTCCACACCGGGGTGAAGAACTGGGCCGACTACACCCGCCAGGCCGACATCGTGGTGGGGGCGGCGGGCGTGCCCAACATGATCGGCCCCGACGCCGTCCGGCGGGGGGCGGCCGTGGTCGGCGGGGGGATCTCGTGGGAGGGAAAGCGGCTGGTCAGCGATGTCGACGAGTCGGTGGCCGAGGTCGCCGGCTGGATCACGCCTCGCCTGGGCGGCGTGGGTCCGACGACCGTGGCCATGCTCCTGCGCAACGCGGTCGACGCCGCCGTCCGCCGCCGGGGGCTGTCGACCTAGCCGGCCCTGTGGTCAGGCGGGCGGGTCGGGCTGGTCTCCGAAGCGGCGGCCGGAGACGGTCGTGGCATCGATGCGCAGGAGGCGGGGCTTGGCGCCGGGGGCCCAGGGCGACACCTCGAGCGACTGCAGGCGCTCCGACGTGTGGTCGAGGGAGCCGGTGATGTCGTGCCCCACCCCCTGCACCAGGACACTCCATCCACTCCTGCGGGCGGCGTCGAAGCTGTCGATCTCGAACGCCACGTGGGCGAGCGACGCTCCGCCCAGGAGGGTTCCCACGCCCGTGCGCACGAGGATGCTGCCCTCGTCGAAGACGTAGTTCACGGGGAAGATGAGGGGCTGGCTGTCGACCACCACCGCCACCCGCCCTACCTGCCCGTCCGCCAGGAGGGCCAGGCACTCCTGCTCGTCCAGCACCTCCATGCCGCTCGGGCCAGTCTCCATGCGTCCTCCGGGATCTCCCTCCGAGCCTACGGTGCCTGGGGACGCCCTCGGACGCCTGCCACGCACGGGAAGGAACCGAACGCCGTCCCGGGCGGGACCTTCGGCCCTAGGCCACGTGACGCCGGGGGCGGAGTATGGGGACGGAGGTACACGTCATGTTCGACAGCTTCGGTTTCTTCGTGTTCATCGCCATCACCTGGGTGGCCACCGGTGTCGTGCTCGCCGTCGTCATGGGCCGCCGGGGCCACAACGGCTTCGGATGGCTGGTGACCGGGTCCCTGCTGGGTCCGCTCGGTGTCGTGCTGGCGGTCGACGCCCGGCGCCACGCCGAGCAGCTCGAGCCCCTGCCGGTGCGGGACGTGGCCCCGATCACCGTGGGTACCGGCCCGGTCGACGTCCTCGTGGGAGCCGACGGATCGCCCGAGTCGGAGGCGGCGATGGACTCCGTCCTCGCCCTCCTCGGCGACCGCCTGGGCCGGTTGACGCTCGCCCGGGTCGTGCCCTACGGCGACATCGCCGCCCCCGAGCGGCAGGCGACCGAGGGGCTCCGGCGGCTGACAGGCCGAGTGCCGGCGGCCGACCTCGAGGTTCTCCACGGCCACCCGTCGGCGGCCCTGCGCCAGTGCGCGGTCGAGGGTGGCTACCAGCTGATCGTGGTGGGCGCCCGGGGCAAGGGGCTCACCAAGGGAATTCTCGGCAGCGCCGCCACCGAGCTCTCCCGCGACTGCGAGATTCCCGTCCTGCTCGTCGGCGAACGCCAGCGGGCCGCGGCGACGAGCCCAGCAAGGGGTACGGAGCCGGTCGGGGTCGGGTCCCGGCCGTGACGGACGGCGCGCCGCATCCCGGCCGCCGCCAGCCCTCAACCCCGGGGCACCTGCCAGCGCACGACGGAGCCGACATCGGTTCCGGGCGCCAGCCCGAACTCGCCGCCCCGCCGGGTGGCCCGGGCGCCCATGTTGCGCAGGCCGTGACCGCGGGACATCTCGGGGGAGACGGCCGGCGGCCCGATCCCGTCGTCGGTGACCCGCAGCCTGACATGGTCGTCGACCACCACCTCGACCTGCACCGACGTGGCCCGGGCGTGCCGGGCGACGTTGGTGAGAGCCTCCCGCAGGGTCGCCAGCAGCTCGGCCGCCAGGTCGTCGTCGACGGCGCTGTCGACGGGACCGTCGAAGAAGCAGCGGGGCTCGAAACCGAGGGCCCCGGCCGCGTCCCGGGCGAGGGCCAGCACCCGGTTGCGGAGCCCGGCGCCCGAGGACACCCGGGAGGACTCCAGCTTGAAGATGGCGGACCGGATGTGCTTCACGGTGAGGTCGAGGTCGTCGACGGCGGCGTCGATGCGCCGCACGGCGGCGTCGGGATCGGCCCGCACCATCCGGGCCGTCCCCTGCAGGGACAGGCCGGTGGCGAAGATGCGCTGGATCACGGTGTCGTGGAGGTCGCGGGCGATGCGCTCGCGGTCCTCGACCAGGGCGAACTCCCGCACCCGCTCGTGGAGGCGGGCGTTCTCGATGGCCACCCCGGCGGCGGCGGCCAGGCCCACGACCAGCTCCTCGTCGACGTCGGTGAAGGCCTCAGCGCTCGTCTTGTCGGTGAGGTAGAGGTTGCCGAAGACCTCGCCCCGCACCCGGACGGGCACACCCAGGAACGACCGCATGGGCGGGTGGTGGGGCGGGAAGCCGTAGCTGTCGGGATGCTCCCGCAGGTCGGGCAGGCGCAGGGGCTGGGCGTCGAGGATGAGCAGCCCGAGGATGCCGTGCCCTTCGGGCAGGTCGCCGATCAGCGAGTGCGTGCCCTCGTCGATCCCGACGGTGATGAACCGGGCCAGCCGGGTGCCGGTGTCGTCGAGCACCCCGAGGGCCCCGTAGCGGGCGTCGACCAGCTCGACCGCGGCCTCGACGATGTGCCGGAGCATGGTCGGCGGGTCGAGGTCGGACGCCAGGGCGATCACCGCCCCGAGCAGCTCCCGCAGCCGGCGGGGACCGGCGACCTCCGACATGTCGTCCCACAGTACGAGGGTCTGGAGGAGCCTCCACCTGGGCCCTGGGAGAATGAGAACGTGACGGTGCGGGTGTTCCTGCTCGACGACCACGAGGTCGTGCGGCGGGGCCTGCGCGACCTGCTGGAGGCGGAGGACGACCTCGAGGTGGTGGGCGAGGCGGGCACCGCCGAGGAGGCATACGCCCGCATCCCGGCCACCAACCCCGACGTCGCCATCCTCGACGTCCGCCTCCCCGACGGGGACGGGGTCGAGGTCTGCCGGGAGATCCGCTCCTCCCACCCGGGAACCGCCTGCCTGATGCTGACCTCGTTCGCCGACGACGAGGCCCTGTTCAGCGCCATCATGGCCGGGGCCGCCGGCTACGTGCTGAAGCAGGTCCGGGGCACCGATCTGGTCGACGGCGTGCGCCGCATCGCCCGGGGCGAGTCGCTCCTCGACCCGTCGCTCACCACCCGGGTGCTCGACCGCCTGCGCCAGCCACCCGAGGCCGACGAGCTGGGCGGGCTCACCGAGCAGGAGCGCCGCATCCTCGACCTGATCGCCGAGGGGATGACCAACCGCCAGATCGGCGAGCGCCTCTTCCTGGCCGAGAAGACGGTGAAGAACTACGTGTCGAACCTGCTGTCCAAGCTGGGCATGAGCCGCCGCACCGAGGCGGCCGTCTACGCCGCCCGCCTGGCCGAGCGCCGCCAGCCACCTGCGCCCCGATCCCTGACGTCCGGCGCCCGACGCTGACGACCGGTCGCAGGTCCGTCCGCATCAGGGACCTTGGTCCCTACCGGCCGGGCGCCCCGAAGGCGGATGATCGACAGGACGCCGGCTTGCGGTGTCGAGGCGGACCGATGCACCACCAGGGAGACCCAGATGCGACGCAGAACGCTCGACACCCTCTTCAGCGCCGGCGGCCTCGCCCTCTCCGGCCTGCTGCTCGTCCTGGCCCTGGTGATGACCAGCAACGCCAACTTCGCCGAGGGCTACGTGAAGGACCAGCTCAGCCAGCAGAAGATCACGTTCAAGAGCCTCGACAGCCTTACCGACGAGGAGAGGCAGTCGTCGTGCGTGGTGAAGTACGCCGGCCAGCAGCTCACCACCGGCAAGCAGGCCGAGTGCTACGCCAACGACTTCATCGGCCTGCACGTCAGGGACACTGCCGGCGGGATGACCTACTCCGAGCTGGGCACCCCCCAGAGCGCGCTGCGGGCCCAGGTCGCCGCCGCCCAGGCGGCCGGTGACCCGGCGCTGGCCGACCTGCAGAAGCAGCTGACGACCGTCACCGGCCAGCGGGAGACCCTCTTCAAGGGCGAGACCCTCAAGGGCCTGCTGCTGACCTCGTACGGCTTCAGCGTCTTCGGCGTCAAAGGCGCCCAGGTCGCGTCCGTGGCCTACGTCTGCGCCGCCCTCCTGGCGCTCCTGTCGATCGCCGGCTTCGCCCATGCGGCGCGGACCCGCAAGGACGAGTCCTTCGCCCCCGCCGAGGCGGCCGACAAGCACCTCGTCAGGGTCTAGCGCCTGATCGGGCGGCCTGGATCGGGCTGCCGGGCGGGCCTCTAGGCTCACGCTCCTATGCCCGAACGGATCACGGTCGCAGCCGACGGCACCCTCCGAGTTCCCGACGATCCCGTCATCCCGTTCATCCGGGGTGACGGGATCGGTGTCGACATCTGGCCCGCCACCCAGTCGGTGCTCGACGCTGCCGTGGCCCGGCGGGGCGACGGCCGGCGCATCGAATGGATGGAGGTGCTGGCCGGCCAGACCGCGTTCGACGAGACCGGGTCGTGGCTGCCGGATGCGACGGTCACCGCCTTCGCCGAGCACATCGTGGGGATCAAGGGCCCGCTGACCACCCCCGTCGGGGGCGGCATCCGCAGTCTCAACGTCGCCCTGCGCCAGATCCTCGACCTCTACGTGTGCCTGCGGCCGGTGCGGTGGCTCACCGGGGTGCCCTCGCCGGTCAAGCACCCGGAGAGGGTCGACATGGTGATCTTCCGGGAGAACACGGAGGACGTGTACGCGGGCATGGAGCTGGAGCAGGGCACGCCCGAGGTGGCCCGCCTGATCAACTTCTGCGAGTCCGAGTTCGGGTGGACCATCCGTCCCGACTCGGGCATCGGGATCAAGCCGGTGTCGGTGACCGGCTCCAAACGCCTGATCCGAGCCGCCCTCAACTACGCGGTGGTCAAGGGCCGGAAGTCGGTGACGCTCGTCCACAAGGGGAACATCCAGAAGTTCACCGAGGGGGCGTTCCGCAACTGGGGCTACGACCTGGTGCGGGAGGAGTTCGCCGACGTGGCCGTGAGCTGGGACGACTGCGGCGGCCGCCCCGGCGACAGGATCCTGGTGAAGGACACCATCGCCGACATCTTCCTGCAGCAGATCCTCACCCGGCCCGACGAGTTCGACGTGATCGCCACCCTCAACCTCAACGGCGACTACGCGTCGGACGCCCTGGCCGCCCAGGTGGGGGGCATCGGCATCGCCCCCGGCGGGAACATCAACTACGTGACCGGCCACGGCCTGTTCGAGGCCACCCACGGCACCGCCCCCAAGTACGCCGGCCAGGACAAGGTCAACCCCGGGTCGCTGCTGCTCTCGGGCGTCCTCATGTTGGAGCACCTCGGGTGGCAGGAGGCGGCCGACGACGTCGTGCGGGCGCTGGAGGCCACCATCGGCGACCGCATCGTCACCTACGACTTCGCCCGCCTCACCGAGGGGGCCACCGAGGTGAAGACGTCGGAGTTCGCAGCCGCCATCGTCGAGCGCCTGTGACGAGGCTGGCGACGGACGCCCACGGTGTTTTGTGGAGCAAAAGCGACCCCACAGGTCGCTTTTCCTCCACAGAAGGGCGGCCGCGGTGAAGGTGACCGTCGTCGGGGCCGGGTTCTACGGGTCGACCCTCGCCCTGCGGGTGGCGGAGGCGGGCTACGCCGACGAGGTGGTCATGACCGACATCGTGGAGGGCCGGCCCCAGGGCCTGGCCCTCGACATGATGCAGAGCCGGTCGCTGGCCGGCTTCGAAACCCGGATCGTGGGCAGCAACCGCTACGAGGAGACGGCCGGGTCCGACGTGTGCGTGATCACCGCCGGCCTGCCCCGCAAGCCCGGGATGAGCAGGATGGACCTGCTGGAGACCAACGCCGCCATCGTGGGCGAGGTGGCGCTGCGCCTGGTGGAGACGTCGCCCGACACGGTGCTCATCGTCGTCTCCAACCCCCTCGACGAGATGACTGCCCTCGCGGCCGAGGTCACCGGCCTGCCCCGGAACCGGGTGATGGGCCAGGCCGGGATGCTCGACACGGCCCGGTTCAAGCACTTCGTGGCCGAGCACCTGGGCGTGTCGCCGGCGAGCGTGGAGGCGATCACCCTGGGGTCCCACGGCGACACCATGGTGCCGGTGCCCTCCCTGGTCACGGTCGGCGGCCGGCCGCTGGCCGAGCTGGTCGACGAGGCCAAAATCGAGGAGCTGGTGCGGCGGACGAGGGACGGCGGGGCCGAGATCGTCGGCCTGTTGGTCACCGGCTCGGCCTACTACGCCCCGGCGGCGGCGGCCGAGGCCATGGTGCGGGCGGTGGCCCTCGACACCGGCGAGGTCATGCCGGTGGCGGCCTGGCTCGACGGGCAGTACGGGATCTCCGGCGTCTACCTCGGCGTGCCCGCCCGAATCGGTCGGGAGGGCGTGCGCGAGGTGGTGGAGGTGGCCCTCACCGACGGCGAGCTGGCCGCCCTGCGAGCGGCGGCGGAGGCGGTCGAGGCCCGCCAGGTCGACGCCATCGCCCTGGCCCGCCCCGGGTCGGCCTGACAACGCGCCGTCACGCGCTTCACGGTGAGCTGGGGGACCCGCTGGACGACGGGAGCTCGACCGTTCGGGGGTCGGTCCGGCCATGCAGCAGGTAGAAGAGGGCGACCGAGAGGTAGGGAATCCAGGGTCCCCGCAACGAGAGTGGAGATGTCCCTTCGAAGGCCATGAACATCGACGACGTGGCCGGGTGAGGCTGAAGCTCGAGGATGGCCCCGTGGTAGAAGCTGATCCATTGCCCCTCGGACGAGATGAGCAGCCGGGTTGATGTGAGGACTGCTCGCGTCCTGCCCCCATACCGCCACTGGGGCATGGCCTGCACCTCGGCGGCCGTGCGTCGTGACCGATTGCCGACCGCGCTGGCGATTCCGGTGGCCGCCATCATGAACGGCCCGCCCATGAGGAGGGTCGAGTGGACGTAGGAACCGCCGTCGAGGCCGTAGAAGCGACAAAACTCGGCGTCGGCGGCCGCGTACTCCAACTCATCCGCTTGGAGGAGAAGTCCCGACGAGTAGGGAAGGGGCGAGAGAGGCTGCCCCGACTGCAAGCTGCGAAAGAGCTCCTGGGCCGAGTGCCAACCCCGGGCCAGCTCCTCCTGTGCTCGCTTGGCCGCTTGCTCGTCGTCACGCCGCTTCCCCATCAACTCCTCCATTCGACCGAAAGTCAGTCTTGTCCGCAGTGCGGGAGCGGCCGCGGATCAGCACGAAGAGGGGGGCGGCCACGAAGCCCACGCCGGCGATCGGGAGCAGCAGGATCGAGACCGTGCGCAGGCCGGCGGACCCGACCATGGTGGAGAAGAAGAACAGGGCCACCGCCACCGCCACGAGCAGCACGGGCGTCATCACCATCGAGTCGGAGGGCCGGCGGGGCGGGGGATCGCCGTAGGGCTCGTCATCGAGGTCGTCCTCGTCGAGGTCCTCGTGGAAGGGGTGCCAGTCCCAGCTGGGCCGGTTGCCGGTGGGGCCCATGGGCCGGGCCGGCCTGCCGTCGGGCGTCCCGGGCCGGCGTCGGCCGGCGTCGTAGGCCTGGCGGCGGACGGGATCACCCAGGACGGCCCAGGCCGCGTTGAGGGCGGCCATGGTGCGCCGGGACCGCTCGGCGGTGGCCGGATCGGCGCCGTGCTGGGTGTCGGGATGGTGGCGCCGGGCCAGGGCCCGGTAGGCGGCCCGGATCTCGTCCTGGGAAGCGTCGTCGGTCAGGCCCAGCAGCTCGTAGTGGGAGGCGGCCACGTCAGTAGGTGGTGGCCGCCCGCACCGGCGCCAGGAGCTGTCCCAGGGCCGCGAAGTCACCCTGGCGCTCGGCCAGCAGGGCCACGTCGCCCTGGAGCTTGAGCCGGCCGGTGGCGAAGGCGGCGGCCGGGGTGAGGAGTCCCTGGCTGATGGCGGAGGCGCTGTCGTAGTCCTCGACGATCTCGATGTCGACCGGCCCGGGCACCCCCGGCTCGACCGAGAAGCGCCCGGACCCGGCCCGCACGACGTAGTCGACGTCGCCGTCGGGCCCGCCCGTGACCCGATGGCGCACCGTCACCAGGCCGGCCGGGTCGCCGGGGGCGTCGGGCTCGGCGACGGCGTCTTGCACCAGGGCGAACCACTCCTCACTGAGGAACCGTGCCATCCGGCCCATCATGGTGCATGACCGAGCGGGCCGACGAAGGTCGCCACCAGCCAGGGTCGGACCGGCAATGGGAGGAGTCCTACACCTTCGACTTCGCCGCCGCCGACGGCTCGGTGGGTGGCTACGTGCGCCTCGGCATCCGTCCCGCCGACGGGGTGGCCTGGTACTGGACCGCCTTCGTCTCCGGGCGGTCGGGCCCCCATCCGCCGCTGGTGCTCGTCCGCGACCACGACGTCCCCCTGCCGAGGGGCCGGTCGCTGGAGGTGCGGGCGTCGGGCCTGTGGGCTGACCACACGTGCGAGACACCGCTCGAGCACTGGACCGTCGGCCTGGAGGCCTTCGGCGTGGCCCTGGACGACCCCCGGGAGGCGTTCCGCGGGGAGCGGGGCGACGTCTGCCCGTTGGGGTTCGACCTGGAGTGGGAGGCGATCGACGTCGCCCGGAGCCCGGGCGACGGAGCGGGGGGCTACGAGCAGCCGTGCACCGTGCACGGCGAGGTCCTCGTCGGCTCCGAGCGGCTCGAGCTGGAGGGAGTCGGCTGGCGGTCGCACCGGTGGGGGGCCCGGGACTGGTGGGCGGGAGAGGCGGAGGGCCGGCCGTGGGCGTGGGCGAGCGGCCATGCCGACGACGGCCCGCCGTTCGCCACTACCGACGTCGAGGTCATCGCTGACGACGGCCTCATCCGGGCGGCCACGCTGGCCGAGTCGGGCATGTCGGCCGCCCCGTTGGCCCACGCTCCCGTCGCCATCCCCGCTGCGGCCGGGAGAACGAGCCGCCTCGACCGGGCCCTGTGCCGTTACCAGTCGCCCGACGGCGGCCAGGCGATCGGCTGGGTGGAGCACCTCACCCCGCCGGCCTGAGCGGCGGACCGGCCCCCGTTCAGGTCCGCAGGCGCTACTGGCCGGGACCGCGGTACTCGTGGGCGTTGCCGATGGCGTCCCAGGCGGCGGCGTCGGCGGCCTGCCACGACCAGAACGACACCCCGGTGGCGCCCTTCTCGAGCGAGGTACGCATGAACCGGAACAGCTCCTCGGGCGGCGGCACCCCCGCCCGGCCGCCCTCCTTCTTGCCGTCGTAGGCCTGGCCGACGGGGAAGATGGGCTTGCCGAACTTGGCCAGCTCGTCCATGGCGCCGATCACGTCGGTGTCGGGCTGGCGGTTGAGCCAGTAGACCATGGGGGCGATGGCGTCGAAGCTCTCGACGATCTCGGCGTAGGGGTACGTCGGCCGGTTCCGGGGCGAAGGTCGGGGGACGGTCGCGATGAGGGTGAAGTCGGGGCCGGCGATCTCCCGGAGGGCCCGTCCGTAGACCAGGGCCACCTCGGGGGACACGTGGCTGCCCTCGTTGATCGTCTCGATGTCGGCCGAGAAGCCATCGAGGCGGTCGCCGCTGGGGCTGGTGTAGTTGATCATGGTGCGAGCGCGCTCGATGTCGGTCGGGAGGGAGTTGCCCAGGCGGGGAAAGTCCCAGCCGAAGACCAGCAGGCCGGCGGCGTGGGCCGCGGGGAGCAAGGCGTCCATGTGGGCCCGGACGTTGAAGCCGTCCCAATGGGATCCCATGCGGGGGTAGACGTGGGTGATCCCCATGGCCTTGGCCTTGGCCACGATGGCGTCGACCTTGCCCCCCTCGGTGCGGGGGAACTCGTAGATCCACATCCCCTTGCCCGTCGGCATGGGCTTGACCACCGGCACCGGGGCGGCCGGGGCGGCCGTGGACACACCGGCGGACCGGCCCACGATCGCCGACGGCGGGGCCGTCAGCCCGATGGCGAAACCGTCGACCCGGTCGTTGGGGATGGCCTCCGTCCCCAGCTGGCCGTGGGCGCCGACCAGGGCCAGGGCCGCGATCACCACCGCGGTGCACAGGTTCACCTTCGACGTCTGTCGCTTCTGGAGGGCCTGGATGCTCCTGGTGGCCGCCGCGCTCGGCGTGCGTCGCCGGGGGGAGGGGGCGACGTCCCAACGCCTGGTCGGAGTGGTGGCCGGAGCCGGGGCGGGCGGCGCCTTCGGGGGCGCAGGTGTCGTGAGCATCGCGTCGTGCGGGCCTGTTGGTCGACGCGGCGCCACGCTTCTTGTGGTCAGCCGGCCCAGCCCGTTCCCCCTCCCGGTTCATTTTCGCCGCGGAAACGCCGGATCCTCCAGATTTCTCAGAGAAATCTGGTTTCAGAGTTCATGATCCGGGTATACCCGGGGTTCCTTCAGCCTCCGGGGCTGGGGATGCGGATGGGTCCTCGCCGCCCAAGGCTAACCGCTTGACCTCCTGGATGGCCTGGGTGACCTTGATGCCCCGGGGGCAGGCGTCCGTGCAGTTGAACGCCGTCCGGCATCCCCACACTCCCGTGCGCTGGTCGAGTATGGCGAGACGCTGGGCGGCGGCGTCGTCGCGGGAGTCGAAGATGAAGCGGTGGGCGTTGACGATGGCAGCCGGCCCCACGTAGGTGTCGTTGGCCCAGAAGACGGGGCACGACGTCGTGCAGGCGGCGCACAGGATGCACCTGGTGGTGTCGTCGAACCGAGCCCGCTGCTCGGGGGACTGCAGGCGCTCCCGGGGACCGGGGTCGTCGTTGGCGGTGAGCACCGGCTTCACCGACGCGTAGCCCTCGAAGAACGGCTCCATGTCGACCACGAGGTCCTTGACCACAGGCAGGCCCCGGATGGGTTCCACCGTGATCTCCGGGCCGACGTCGCGCACCAGCAGCACGCAGGCCAGCCGGTTCTTGCCGTTGATGACCATGGCGTCCGACCCGCAGACGCCGTGGGCGCACGACCGGCGGAAGCTCAGGGTGCCGTCCTGGTGCCATTTGACCTGGTGGAGGGCGTCGAGGACCCGGTCGGACTCGTCGACGTCGACGGTGTACGTCTCCCAGTGGGGCCCCTTGTCGACCTCGGGGTTGAAGCGCTTGACCTTGAGGGTGATCTCCACCGCTAGTACTTCCGTTCCATCGGTAGGTAGGAACCCCCGACGACGGGCTTGTAGTCCAGGCGGATGGCGCCGGTTCCCGGGTCGCGGTGGGCGAGGCTGTGGCGGCGCCAGTGTTCGTCGTCCCGGGTGGGAAAGTCGTCCCGGAAGTGGGCGCCCCTGCTCTCGGTGCGGGCCAGGGCCGCCCCCACCAGGGCGTCGGCCAGGTCGAGGAGGTAGCCCAGCTCGAGCGCCTCGGTGAGGTCGAAGTTGAACACCCGACCCTTGTCGTCGATGCCGGCCGACCGGTAGCGCTCCCGCAGCCGGCCGAAGGTGGCCGCCGCCTGGCGCAGCAGCTCGTCGGTGCGGAAGACCGACGCCTTGTCGGTCATCTCCGCCTGCAGCTCGGTCCGGATGTCGGCCACGTTCTCGGTGCCCGTGGACGACTTCAGGCCCTCGATGGCGGCGACCGTCACGTCCTCCACGCCCTTGGGCGCGGCCGGGACGTCGGTCGCCCCGCCGGCCTTCACGAACTGGGCCATGGCCGCCCCGCCCCGCCGACCGAACACGACGATGTCGAGGAGGGAGTTGGTGCCCAGCCGGTTGGCCCCGTGCACCGACACGCAGGCGCACTCGCCGGCCGCGTAGAGGCCGGGGGCGACGGTGCCCTCGGCGTCGAGCACCACCTCGGCGGCCACGTTGGTGGGGATGCCGCCCATGGCGTAGTGGGCCGTGGGCTGGATGGGGATGAGGGCGGTCTTGGGCTCGATGCCCAGGTAGGTGCGGACGAACTCGGCGATGTCGGGCAGCTTCTCGTCGATCTGCTCGGGCGGGAGGTGGGTGAGGTCGAGGTGGAGGAAGTCCTTGGCCGGGCCGATGCCCCGACCCTGGCGGATCTCGGTGAGCATGGCCCGGCTCACCATGTCCCTCGGCGCCAGGTCCTTGACGGTGGGGGCGTAGCGCTCCATGAACCGCTCGCCCTCGGCGTTGCGCAGGAGCCCGCCCTCGCCCCGGGCCGCCTCCGACAGGAGGATGCCGAGCTTGTAGATGCCGGTGGGGTGGAACTGGAAGAACTCCATGTCCTGCAGGGGGACGCCTCGCCGCAGGAGGAGGCCGGGGCCGTCGCCGGTGAGGGTGTGGGCGTTGGACGACACCTTGAACATGCGGCCGAAGCCGCCGGTGGCGAACAAGGCGGCCCGGCAGGAGAACACGTGGAGGTCGCCGGTGGCCTGCTCGTAGGCAACCACGCCGGCCACGCCCTGCTTGCGGGTCGTCGTCGGCGAACGCCACGTCGAGCACCTGGAACTCGTTGAAGAACGTGACCCCCCGGGCCACGCACTGCTGGTAGAGGGTCTGGAGGATCATGTGGCCGGTGCGGTCGGCGGCGAAGCAGGCCCGGCGCACGGGCGCCTCGCCGTGGTTTCGTGTGTGGCCGCCGAACCGGCGCTGGTCGATCAGGCCCTTCTCGGTGCGGTTGAACGGGAGCCCGAAGTGCTCGAGCTCGATGACCGCGTCGACCGCCTCCCGGCACATGATCTCGGCCGCCGGCTGGTCGACCAGGTAGTCGCCGCCCTTGACGGTGTCGAAGGCGTGCCATTCCCAGGAGTCCTCCTCCACGTTGGCCAGGGCCGCGCACATTCCTCCCTGGGCGGCGCCGGTGTGCGACCGGGTGGGGTAGAGCTTGGTGAGCACCGCCGTGCGGCACTTGCCCGCCGTCTCGATGGCCGCCCGCAGCCCCGCCCCCCCAGCCCCGACGATCACCGCGTCGAAGCTGTGCCGGTGGATCTCCACGGCCTCGATCCTCCCACCTGGTCGTGGATGTCTGACGCCGGTGGTGCCGGCCGTGAGTGCTACTATGTAGCACATGGAGAGAATCGGGGTTCGAGAGCTCCGGCAGCATGCAAGTCGATACCTCGCCCGTGTCGCCACCGGGGAGTCGATCGAGGTGACCGATCGCGGGCGCCCGGTGGCGTTGTTGGTACCGGTCCCCGACGACGGATGGCAGGCGTTGGTAGCCGGCGGGCGAGTCTGCGCTCCTGCCGACGGGAGCGACGTCCTGGACGAGGAGCCAACCGATTACGGGCTCGACGCATCGAGCCGGTTGGCGGCGATGCGGGAGGACGAACGCTGAAGATCTACCTCGACTCGTCGGCGATGGTGAAGCTTGTGCAGAGGGAATCGGAATCCGAGGCGTTGCGGGGGTACCTCCGCCAGCATCGACTCGACGAACGGGTGACCAGCGCCCTCGCTCGCGTCGAGGTCGTCCGGGCGGTGCAGGCCGGGGGCGCCGCCGCCGTCGCCCAAGCCCGCCGCCAACTGGGTCGGGTTCATCAGATCATCCTCGACCCCACTTTGCTCGACAGCGCGGCAGCGATCGCCCCCGGCACGCTCCTACGCAGCCTCGACGCCATTCACCTCGCGTCCGCGCTGCTCATCGGAGCTGACCTCCGAGCCATCGTGACCTACGACCAGCGCATGGTCGAGGAGGCCACCGCCATGGGTCTCCCGATCGACGCGCCCCATCGGCCCAGCTGACAAACGTCTGGGTGTGTCGATTTCGAGGCGGCGGCGCGGGTGGTGCCCCGGCGCGCCGGCTTACCTCTTGATGAGCGGCCCTTGGAGGGTGGCGTCGAGGACGAACTTCGAGCCCTGGGGGACGACGATCACCTGGTAGGGGCCGGTGGCGAAGTCGATGGACGTGGCCGAGTGGGTGCCGGCGGCGTCGGTGACGGTGAGCTTGCCCCGGGCCGACACCCGGCCCGGCCCGGTGACCTCCAGCCGTCGGCTGTCGAGGTTGATGACCACCCCGCCAGTGGTGTTGAGGACGGTGCGGTCGTCGGCGGTGAACGACACCGCGTCCCGGGGCGTCGCCAAACCGGTGGTGCCCACCGCCACCGGCGCCCCCGCGTCGTACTCGCCGGGCAGGAGGCGGCGCCCGCCGGAGATCGTCCACGTGATCCCGGACGGTTCGACCTCGACGGTCGCCCCGGTGACGTCGACCCCGCCATCGCCGTCGATGGGCAGCGGCGTGCCCCCGCCCCAGAAGATGGTGGAGCGCTTGCCACCGACCAGGGCGTTCTCGATGGTGCCCTTGCCCGTGCCCTGGTCGACGGCGGAGAGGGTGAACGGAGACGCGATGGGATCGGTCTGGGTCCCGTCGGCGGACAGGAACTCGATCTCGCCGGACACGAACGACTGTCCGGGGGCGGGGACGAGGCGGGTGACGGGCACCCGGACGGCAGCGCCGTTGCCGTCGCCGCCCCGGCTGGCCACCACCCGGGCGGCCGACACCGCCAGGGCGGCCCCGGTCACCAGGGCGAGGGCGTAGATGAATCCCCGTCTCACGGCCGGAAGATTAGGTTGAACTGGCTATGTCCACCCTGGTTGTGGCCACCCGGCCGGCCACCCTCGGCCAGCTCCGCCAGTCGGGCTGGCGGTCCCGCACCGTCAAGGACGAGGTCAGGGCCAACGCCGCCCGGCGCATCGCGGCCGGCCAGCCGCTCGTCGCCGGGGTCCTCGGCTTCGAGGACACCGTCCTCCCCCAGCTCGAGAACGCCCTGCTGGCGGGGCACGACATCGTGTTCCTGGGGGAGCGGGGCCAGGCCAAGACCCGCATCATCCGCTCCCTCACCGACCTCCTCGACGAGTGGATGCCCATCGTGGCCGGGTCGGAGATCAACGACGACCCCTACGCCCCGGTGTCGCGCTTCGCCCAGGAGCTGGTGGCCGAGGGGGGCGACGACACGCCCATCGAGTGGGTCCACCGGTCCGACCGCTTCGGCGAGAAGCTGGCCACGCCCGACACGTCGATCGCCGACCTCATCGGAGAGGTCGACCCCATCAAGGTGGCCGAGGGCCGCTACCTGTCCGACGAGCTGACGCTTCACTACGGCCTCGTCCCCCGCACCAACCGGGGCATCTTCGCCATCAACGAGCTTCCCGACCTGGCCGAGCGCATCCAGGTGGGCCTGCTCAACGTGCTCGAGGAGCGCGACGTGCAGGTGCGGGGCTACCGCATCCGCCTGCCCCTCGACATCCTCCTCGTGGCGTCCGCCAACCCGGAGGACTACACCAACCGGGGGCGGATCATCACCCCCCTGAAGGACCGCTTCGGCTCCCAGATCCGCACCCACTATCCGCTCGACACCGCCACCGAGCTGGCCGTCGTGGCCCAGGAGGCCCGGCCCCTCGAGGTGGAGGGCGTCCGGGTGGAGGTGCCGGCCCACATGGCCGAGATCGTGGCCGCCATCAGCCACGAGGCCCGCCGCAGCCCCCATGTCAACCAGCGTTCGGGCGTGTCGGTGCGGCTGTCGATCGCCAACTACGAGACGATCGTGGCCAACGCCACCCGCCGGGCCCTGCGCCGGGGCGAGTCGGAGGCCGTGCCCCGGGTGAGCGACCTGGAGGCGGTGACCGCGTCCACCGCGGGCAAGGTGGAGGTGGAGACCCTCGACGAGGGAGGCGACGGGGAGGTCCTCGACCGGCTGGTCAAGACCGCGGTGCTGTCGGTGTTCAAGGCCAACTGCCCGCCCGAACGCCACCGTGCGCTGCTGACCGAGTTCGAAGGCGGCACGATCTTCCACTCCGGCGACGACGTCGCCTCCACCAGCTACGTGGAGGCCCTGGTCGGGCTGCCGGCGCTGCGGGCGGCGGCCCTGCCCCTGGCCGGGAGCGAGTCGCCCGGCGCCCTGGCCAGCGCGGTGGAGCTCGTCCTGGAGGGACTCCACCTCTCACGCCGCCTCAACAAGGACGCCGCCGGCAGCCGGGCGACGTATCGGGGCCGGTAGGCCGCCGCTCGTGCCCGCCTCGTTCCGCTACTCCCGGTGGGACGGCACCCAGAAGGGATTCGAGCTCGACGCCGACGGCCTGCTGGCCGAGCTCACCGACGACCTCCTCTACCACGGTGAGCTCGACGCCGCCCTCCGCCGCCTCCTCCAGGACGGGGTGCGCGACCCTGACGGCAACCGGCTGGCCGGCCTGCGGGAGCTGGTGGAGCGCCTCCGCCAGCGGCGGCGGGAGGAACTGGCCAACCACGAGCTGGGCGGGGTGTTCGACGACATCGCCCAAGCCCTGCGGGAGGTGGTCGAGACCGAGCGGGCGGCGGTCGACGACCTCGACCGCCAGGCCCAGGAGTCGGGGGACGCCCGCCGCCAGGACGTCACCGGCCAAGCCATGGCCGAGCGCCGCATGGAGCTCGACCTGCTGCCGCCCGACCTGGCCGGCCAGGTCAAGGCCCTGGAGGCCTACGACTTCGTGTCCCCGGCCGCCGCCCACCGCTTCCAGGAGCTGATGGACGAGCTGCGCCAGCAGCTCCTCGACAGCCAGTTCAAGGGGATGACGGAATCGATGGGCCGCGTCTCCCCGGAGGAGATGGCCCGGTTCAAGGACATGCTGTCCGCCCTCAACACCATGCTCGACCAGCGCAGGAGCGGCGAGGAGCCCGACTTCGAGGGCTTCATGGAGCAGTACGGCGACTTCTTCCCCGAGAACCCCCAGACCCTCGACGAGCTGCTGGAGGCCATGGCCCGGCGGATGGCGGCCATGCAGGCCTTCCTCAACTCACTCTCGCCCGAGCAGCGGGCCCAGCTCCAGTCCCTCTCGGCCCAGCTCCTCGACGACATGGAACTGCGCTGGCAGGTGGACCGCCTCCAGCAGCACCTCCGAGGCGCGTTCCCGGGCGAGGGATGGGGCAACCGGTTCCAGACCAGCGGCCGCGGCGACCCCCTGGGCATGGCCGAGGCGGTCGACCTCATGGACCGCCTCGGCGCCCTCGACCAGCTCGAGCACCTCTTGTCGTCATCCCCGTCCCCCGGGGCCCTGGCCGAGGTCGACATCGACGTGGCCCGGGAGCTGCTGGGCGACGACGCCGCCCGCAGCCTGGAGCGGCTGGCCGAGCTGGCCCGGCTGCTCACCGAGGCCGGGCTCATCGAGAACCGGGAGGGCCGCCTGGAGCTGACCCCCCGGGGCCTGCGGGCCATCGGTCGCAACGCCCTGGGCGACCTGTTCCAGGGCCTGGAGAAGGACCGGGTGGGTCGGCACGCCCTCGAGCGCGAGGGTCCGGGCCACGAGCGGGCCTACGCCACCAAGCCCTACGAGTGGGGTGACCCGTTCAACCTCGACATCCAGCGCACGCTGCGCAACGCGGTGACTCGCCGGGGCGGGGGGACGCCGGTGGCGTTGGAGCCGGAGGACTTCGAGGTCGAGCGAACGGAGACGCTGACCCGCTCGAGCACCGTCCTGCTCCTCGACCTGTCGCTGTCGATGCCCATGCGCGACAACTTCTTGGCCGCCAAGAAGGTCGCCATCGCCCTCCACTCGCTGATCTCGACCCAATACCCGCGGGACTTCCTGGGCCTGGTGGTCTTCGGCGAGGTGGCCCGCACCCTGCATCCGTCCGAGCTGCCCCGAGTCTCGTGGGACTTCAACTTCGGCACCAACATGCAGCACGCCCTGCTCCTGGCCCGCAAGATGCTCTGTCGGGAGCCGGGCACCCGCCAGGTGATGATGATCACCGACGGCGAGCCGACCGCCCACCTGCTCCCCGGCGGCGAGCCCTTCTTCTCCTACCCGCCGTCGCCGGAGACGGTGCGGGCCACCCTGGCCGAGGTGGCCCGGTGCACGGCCGAGAACATCCGCATCAACACGTTCATGCTCGACGTCACCCCCCACCTCCAGGCGTTCGTCGAGCGCGTGGCCAAGATCAACGAGGGCCGGGTCTTCTTCACCACGCCCGAGAACCTGGGCAGCTACGTCCTGGTCGACTTCCTCGAGCAGAAGCGGGCGATCCGCGGCCGCCGGGGCCAGTCCGCCTGATCACGCGAACGACGCCGGCCCGATGTATTGAACGACGGCGACGTCCGATTCCGTCTCGTGTGGTCGCCACAGGACAACCCAATCTTCACTGGAAACGAGGACCTTGACGCACCAAAGGGGCGGGTTCTGGAACCGGATGCGGCGAACTCGTTCGTCGGCAGGGTCTGTCTCAATCTGATCGAGAACGTGATTAACGGCATCAAGCAGCGCGGAGCGTCTCGGGTCCGCTTCAAGAGCAGCCAACGCCGCGTCTGGGGCTGGCAGAACCCAAACTCGTGCCATTCGGGTACCTTAGCAAGGGTAACGCCCCTTTTCCCCGTCGGGGTATTCGTGTAGTCTCCAGGTATGACGGATCAGCTGATCGAGCTCGACAACCGGCGCCGGGCTAGCCTTGGCAAGCTTGGTCGGCCCGAGCATCGCCGCTATCTCGCTACGGAGCAGCCAGACGGCACGATCGTTCTCACGCCGGCCGTGGTGATGACGGAGCTAGAGGCCAGGTTCCTGGCCAATAGTGCTCTCGTGGCCCAGATCGAGGACGACTGGAAGCATCCCGAGCGCATGACTCCTCGCCGTAAGGTTGGAGCCTTGGCAGAACCCAAGTCGGAGGCTCAGTCGGAAGACAGCCGTTCCTCGTAGAGGTCGACGGTGGGCTGGTTGAAGGCGACCAGGACGACCAGCTCGACTTTGGAGTCGGCCGCCGCGGCGCGGAGGGTGTCGACCGCGATGGTGGCGGCCTCAGCCGGCGGATAGCCGTACACACCGGTCGAGATGGCGGGGAAGGCCACCGACCGGGCCCCCAGCTCGTCGGCCACCTCCAGCGACCGCCGGTAGCACGACGCCAGCAGCTCGGGCTCGTCCTCGCCGCCGCCCCGCCACACCGGCCCGACGGTGTGGATCACCCACCGGGCCGGGAGGCCGAAGCCGGGCGTGGCCTTGGCGTCGCCCGGGAGGCACCCGCCGAGGGGCCGGCAGGCGGCCAGCAGCTCCGGCCCGGCGGCCCGATGGATGGCGCCGTCGACCCCTCCGCCGCCGAGCAGCGAGGGGTTGGCTGCGTTGACCACGGCGTCGACCGGCTGGCTGGTGATGTCCCCTAGCACCACTTCGAGCCGCACGCGCGGATTGTCCCCTTCTGGCACTTGCGTCACCCCGGATGTTTGGAGCAAGATGACATCGGTGTAATTACAAGCACGTCAAAGGTCGGGGCCTGCGGACGTGAGGGGAGCAGCCGGTGGAGCAACGACGAGGGCACAGGTTCGACTTCGGTGATCGCACGTGGCAGTGGCAGGCCAACTGCCTGGGGGTCGACCCCGACCTCTTCTTTCCCGAGCGGGGGGCGTCGACCAGGGAGGCCAAGGCGGTGTGCCGGGGCTGCGTGGTGCGGATGGAGTGCCTCGAGTACGCCCTGGTGAACGGCGAGAAGTTCGGCATCTGGGGTGGGCTCAGCGAGCGGGAGCGCCGGCGGATCCGCCGGGAGCGCACCGTCGCCAGCCGGGAGGCGGCGGCCACCGCCTGATCCTGGTCTCTGGTGGCGCCGGGCGATCCACGACCCGCCCGGCGCCACCAGGTTCTGCCCGAGAGGGGTTCACGACCGGTCGCGCCCGGCCAGGCGGCTCTCGATGGTCCGGTCCCGGCCCACGCCGATCTCGGCCCACCGGTGGGGTGGGATGGCGTCGAGCACCGCCTCCGGCAGGAGCCCGACCAGCTCGGCCCCGTCCACCTGCACCAGGGCCCGTACCGCGTCGATGGCGGCCTCCGGTCCGAACCGCAAGGGGTCGATCAGGTTCATCGACACCTGGGCCCGCCCGCCGACGTCGAGCCCCAGCGTCCGCACCAGGCCCGGCACCCGCACGCTCGCCGCCACCTTCCGGGCCTCGGCCGCCCCCACGCCCTCCGCCAGCCACACGTTGTAGGCGACCAGCACCGGCCGCGCCCCCACGCACACCGCCCCCGCGGTGGGGTGGGGGGTCTCCGGGCCGGCCGACGGCGCCAGGCTCGCGAAGGCCGATCGGCGCACCTCGGGAAGGGTCCGCTCGGGGCCGTAGGCGAAGCCGGGTAGGGCCAGCTCGGCCGCGGCCCAGGCGAGGAACCGGTCGCGGGCGGCCACGGCATCGTCGATGGTCGAGCCGTCCAGGGGGACGAAGGGCACCACGTCCACCACCCCCAGGCGGGGATGGGCGCCCTGGTGGAGCCGAAGGTCGAGGCGGGCGACCGCCTCCGTCGCCACCGCCCGGGCCGCGTCCTCCACGTCGACGCCGGCGAGGGTGAGCACCGACCGGTTGTGGTCGGGGTCGGAGTGGACGTCGAGCAGCCGACCGGCCGGCGGCCGCGGCCAGAATCGCGATCACCGCCCCGGTCCCGCCCCTCGCTCAGGTTGACCACGCACTCGAGCACGTCCCCACGCTCGCACAGCCACCTACCCTCCAAGCGGTGGAGATCGGCCTGTCCCTTCCGCAGTACGACTACTTCGCGCCCGAGCCGGAGCCGGGGCGGCTGCCATGGGCGCCGGTGGAGGCCACCGCCCGGCGGGCCGAGGCCTTCGGCTTCCACTCCCTCTGGCTGTCCGACCACCTCTTCCTCGACCGCCGCCGCTACGGAGGCCGTCCCGGCCGCTGCCCCGGCTTCGACCCCCTGCCCGCCCTCGCCGCCCTGGCCCGGGTCACCCACCGGGTCCGGCTCGGCACCCTCACCCTCTGCTCGCCCCTGCGCCCGGCCACGGTGACGGCCAAGCAGCTGGCCACCCTCGACGTCCTCTCCGGCGGACGGCTCACCGTCGGCGTCGGCGCGGGGTGGTCGGAGGACGAGTTCCAAACGGTCGGCGTTCCCTTCCGCGGCCCCGGCGAGCGGCTGCGCCACCTGGAGGAGTCGATCCACGTGCTGCGGGGGATGTTCGGGGGCGGCCCCTTCACGTTCGACGGTCGCTACGAGAAGGCGGTCGGGGCCATGTGCCTGCCCCGGCCGGTCCAGCAGCCAGGACCTCCGATCTGGGTGGGGGGCAAGGGCGACCGCCTGCTCGACCTGGTGGCCCGGGTGGCCGACGGGTGGAACACGGCATGGCTCTGCACCCCCGACGCCTACCGCCAGCGCCTCGAGGTGCTCGACGCCGCCTGCGAACGGGCCGGGCGGGACCCGGCGGCGGTGGTCCGGACCGTCGGCCTCTCCTCGCTGGTGGGCGAGGACGACGCCGACCTCGTCCGGCGCTTCGAGCGCATGCGGGTGACCTCGCCCGAGGTGGTGGGCCGCGCGACCCTGGACGAGTGGCGCCGGGGCCGCCTGGTGGGCACGGTCGACGACATCGGGGCCCAGCTGCAGGAGTGGGCCGGCCTCGGCGTGTCGACCGTCATCGTCAGTCCCCGCCCCTTCCCCTTCGCGGTGCCGGACGACGACGACCTCAAGGTTTTGGCCTTGGCCTGTAGGCTGTGAGCACTATGCCGAACATTGGGCCTCTCGAGCTCATCATCGTGCTGGTCGTCGTCCTCCTGCTGTTCGGGTCGACCAAGTTGCCCAAGCTGGCCCGCTCCATCGGCGAGGCGTCGCAGGAGTTCAAGAAGGGCGTGAGCGACGGCGGCAAGGACGACACCAAGGCGGTCGAGGCCAAGGCCGACAAGGCTCCGAAGCCGACCGACAAGGTCACCATGACCCAGGCCGAGCTCGACGCCCTGCTCTCGGAGCGAGAGGCGCAGGCCCGCAGGGAGACTCCTCCCCTCACCTAGAGGGAACCGGGCGGCTGCGGCCGTCGTTCTCGATGACAGATGAGAACGTTCCGACCTGGGAGGAAGTGGCACGCGACCACGGTCGCTTCCTCTACACGGTGGCGTTCCGCCTCACCGGCAACGACGACGACGCCCAGGATCTCGTGCAGGAGGTGCTGCTCCGGGTGCGCAAGGGCCTGGCCACCTACCGACCCGGATCCCTCGAAGGGTGGTTGAGCCGCATCACCACCAACACCTTCCTCGACGATGTCCGTCGCCGCCGGCGGCGCCCGGTGGACCCCCTGCCCGAGAACCCCGACTGGGTCCTGCCGCCCGCCGAGGCGGCCGACGAGGCCCTGGCCGGCGCCGCCCTGCCCGACGACGTGCAGTCCGCCCTGCGCCGGCTGCCGCCCGACTACCGGGCCGCGGTCGTGCTCTGTGACGTCGTGGGCCTGCCCTACCAGGAGATCGCGGGTGCCCTCGACGTGCCCGTGGGTACCGTCCGCAGCCGCATCCACCGGGGCCGGGCCATGCTCCGGGAGGCGCTGGGATGAGCCAACCGGCACCCGAGCACGCCGGCGATCGCCTGAGCGCCCTCCTCGACGGCGAGCTGTCGCCGGCGGAGGAGGCCGAGGTCCAGACCCACCTGGTGGCCTGCATGGCCTGCCGCCTCGAGATGGAAACCGTCGGCGTGGCCCGTCTCTGGCTCCGGGCCCTGCCGCCCGTCGACCCCCCCTTCGGTCTCTACGAGCGCATGCTGATGCCCTACCGGCCCCGCCGGCGCCGCTTCGCCATGGCCTTCGTGGGGGCGGCGGCGGCGGTGGCGGCGGTGCTGGTGAGCGTGGCGCCCGCCCCCCCGCCGCCGGTGAGCCCCTCGGTGGCCACCCTCATCGAGGCCCACGCCACCTCGGGCGCCGAAGGCGAACCCCTCACCAACCTGGCCCCGGCGGGCGTCCCCGTCTCGGTGCCCCGGTGACCGCGTGACCGCCTCCCGGTGAGGACGCTGGTGGCCGGCGTGGTGGCCGGCCTCCTCGTGACGTCGACCGCCAGCTCGGCCGCGTCGACCCAGGTCGAGGATCCCTTCGAGCGGGCCCGGGACGCGGCCGCCCAGGTGTCGTTCACGGGCACCGTCGAGGTGCGGTGGCGGGACGGGCCCACCGAGCACCATGAGCAGCTCACCGTCCGATCGGCGGGGGGATCGCTGCTGCTCCGGGGGGCGAACCAGGACGAGGTCATGGTGTCGTCCCGGTCGGAGCGGCTGGTCCGCCACCAGGACCGGGGGTGGGACCTGCTGTGGCCGCCCGCCCTCGGCCGCGACGACGGTCCCGACCCGGGCCTGAAGTACGAGACGACCGAGCGGGAGGGGCCGGTGGTCGCCGACCGGCCTACCACCCTGGTCGAGGTCCGCCAGCACGACGTCCTCCGGGAACAGGTCCTCCTCGACCGGGACACCGCCCTGCTCCTCCAGCGCCGCCAGTTCGACCCGGACGGAACCACCACCCGCTCCGTCGGCTTCGTCTCCCTCGTGATCGATCCGACGACCGTGCCTCCTACGGCTCCCGCCCGGACGGCCAACCTGGCGCCCGAGCCGGTGGCTCCCACCAGCCTGTCGTCGCCGGCGCTGGCCCCGTCCCGGCTGGCCGAGGGCTACGCCCGGGTGGGCGTGTACAAGCGGGAGGGCGCGGTGCAGGTTCTCTACAGCGACGGGATCTACGACCTCTCGGTGTTCGAGCGGCCCGGGGCCCTCGACCGCAGCGAGCTGGGGGAGTCGGGGCGACCGGTGAAGGTGGGAAAGGCTGCCGGGTGGGGCTACGCCTGGCCCGGGGGACAGGTCGTGCTGTGGCAGGCGGGGCAGACCGTCTTCACCGTGGTGAGCGACGCCCCCCTCGATCAGGTGCTCACCGCCGCCCGCGACCTACCGGTGCCGGCGAGCAGAAGGGCATCAGTGCTCGAGCGGCTGCGCAGCATCGCCCGCACCCTGATCCAGCCCTTGGAGTGACGAGTCGGGATCCCTCAGCGGCGGGTCGCGGCGGCCGCGGCCGCCTCCAGACGTCGGCGGCGGGCGATGCGGCGCCGCTCGCGCTCGGAGGCCCCGCCCCAGACGCCGTGATCGATGCCGTTGGCGAGGGCGTACTCGAGGCAGGGGGCCTTGGCCGGGCAGTCGGCACAGATCTTGCGGGCCACCTCGACGCCGACACCGTCGCTCGGGAAGAAGAGCGAGGGCGGCTCGGTGCGGCAGTTGCCCGTGGCCATCCACTTCGTGTCCATTGCCCCTCCTCGGGTCGGGCCCACCAGTACAACGCGTTTGGCGTGCTCGTGGTTCCCGTTATCGACGTCTACGGAGTAGCAGACGAGTGGGGATGGCCCGAAGTTTCATGAATTTCCTGTGCAGACGCGGGATAGAGGGGCCTCCGAGGCCTGATCCGGTGCCTCCAGGGGCCTTGTAGGCTCGCGGCATGTCCCAGGTGCAGGAGGAGTCCGAGGCGCCCCAGCCGCCCCGCGGCCACGTCCGGATCGTCTACCTGGGCCCGGTGGCTCCCCACTGGGAGGTCGTGTCCGACTTCGGGGATCGCAACCTCATCGAGGAGTTCCGCCAGCGGGCCCTGGCCCGGCTGTTGCTGCTCCCGCCCCACGACCCGCAGTTCCGGCGCAACCGGGAGCGGGTCGTGCGCGACGCGGAGCGGGAGTTGGTGATCCTCGACTGGGACCTGGGCGTGCCCGAAGAGGACGACGGCGGCGGCACCGCCTGACTTTGTCGGCTTGCCCCGGTTTTCGGGGTCCCGGAATCTAGGGTAGGGAGCGATGCCCTCCGACCTCGTCCCCATCGCGGTCGCCGTCGGGATCGTGGCGTTGGGCGCGCTCGCCCTCCACCTCTCCCGCCGCGGGCCCGTCCGCCGGGTGTCGGCGCTCAACGCCCGCCTGGGCGACCAGGAGCTGGAGCTCGGCGCCCGGGGCATGGACGAGGCCCTCACCCAGCTGGAGAAGCTGGTCGACGCCAAGATGACCACCACCGGCGACGTGGGGGTGGCCGGCACCCGCCTGGAGAAGGCGCTCGACCACCTCGAGCTGGGCGTGGTCATCTGCGACGACCAGGGCCGGATCGTGTACCAGAACGTCCGGGCCACCTCGTTGCTGGGCGTGGAGCCGGACGAGCCCATCAGCCGCAAGGTGCAGGACCTCCTGCTGTCGGCGGCCGAGGGACGGTCGCAGCAGCGCACCCTCGACATCCCCGGTCCGCCCGCCCTCACCCTCACCGTCAGCGCCGAACCGCTCGACGACAAGTGGCGCACGGTGGGCGGGGTCCTCATCATCGGCGACCAATCGGAGCAGCAGCGCCAGGAGGGGGTGCGGCGCGACTTCGTCTCCAACATCAGCCACGAGCTCAAGACCCCGGTCGGGGCCCTGGCCCTGCTGGCCGAGACCCTGTCCACCGAACACGACCTGGTGGTCGTCAACCGCCTGGCCCGGCGGGTGCAGGTGGAGGCCAAGCGGGTCGAGCGGGTGGTCGACGACCTCATCGACCTGAGCCGGCTGCAGTCGGAGGAGGACCCGGTGCGGGAGCCGGTCGCCCTCCACCTGATCGTGGCCCAGGCCGCGGAGCGGGTGCGCAACCAGGCCCAGGACAAGGAGATGACCATCAACTTCGGCGAGCCGCCCCAGCGCCTGTCGGTGCTCGGCGACCGCCGGCAGCTGGTCTCGGCCGTCTACAACCTGTTGGAGAACGCGGTGAAGTACTCCCCCGCGGGGTCGCTGATCGAGGTCAGGGGCCGTCCCGGACGGGAGGAGGCGCCGGATGGGTCCCGGCAGGTGGAGATCAGCGTGCGGGATGAGGGCGTCGGCATCCCTGAGCGCGACCACGAGCGCATCTTCGAGCGCTTCTACCGGGTGGAGTCGACGCGGAGCGTGTCCGCCGGCGGCACCGGGCTGGGGCTGAGCATCGTCCGCAACGTCGTCGCCAACCACCACGGGACGGTGCACGTGGACTCGGAGGAGGGACTCGGGTCGACCTTCACCCTCCGCCTCCCTGCCGCCGGCCCGCTCGCCGACCTCAGGCCCGCCGTGCGGCCCGCGGGCTCGAAGCACTCCCCGGCCCGGCCCGCCCCGACCGCCGCCCGGCGGGCCGATGCCGACGTCGAGTACGAGGTGGACGTCGACTTTGCCGAGGATGACGCCGACGGGGACGACGCCGACGGACGCCGACGACGACGCCGCCGACGACGTCGCCGCTAGCCCCGGTCGAGCCGAGCCCGGTCGATCCGAGACCGGTCGAGCCGAGCCCGGTCGAGCCGAGCCCGGTCGAGCCGAGACGGGTCGAGCCGAGACCGGTCGATCCAAGCGCGGTCGATCCAGGCCGGCCAAGGCCGGCTAGCTCCCTCCGCCCGGCGTGGGCATCGGGTCGCCGGCGACGGCCTTACCATGAGCGGCGGTGGCGACCGACAGAACTGCCGGCTGGAAGCCGCTGGGGAAGCCCGTCCGCCGCGTCCCGGCCGGGCGGTCCGCCTTCTCCCGGCTGGCGGTGGCCCACGTGCTGGCGGTGGCCGGCGACACCCTGGTCACCATGGCCCTCGCCGGCTCACTCTTCTTCTCGATCTCGCCCCAGGCGGCCCGGGGGCGGGTGGCGCTCTACCTGCTGCTGACGATGGCCCCGTTCGCGGTGGTGGCGCCCTTCCTCGGCCCCGTCCTCGACCGCAACTCGTCCGGACGGCGGCTGATGCTCATCGCCGCATCCGCCAGCCGGGCCCTGATCTGCCTGTCGATGGCGGGCCACCTCCACAGCCTGTGGCTGTTCCCCGAGGCGTTCGGGGTGCTGGTGCTCTCCAAGGCCCACGCCGTCACCAAGAGCGCGCTGGTGCCCACGACCGTGGCCGACGAGGGGGAGCTGGTCACGGCCAACTCCCGCCTGGCCGTGCTCTCGGCGCTGGCCGGGTTCGCGGCGGCGGTGCCGGGTGTCATCTTCCTCAAGGTCGGGTTCCTGGGGGGACCGTGGGCCGTCCGGCTGGCCGCGGTCGGGTTCGCGGCGGCAGCCATCGCCGCCGCCCGGGTGCGCAGGCCCACCGCCACCGCGGGCCCGGCCGTCCTCGCCCTGGCCGAGGAGGAGCTCCACGCCACCACCATCCGGATGGCGGCCACGGGCATGGCCGTGCTGCGGGCCGCGGTGGGGTTTCTCACCTTCTTCGTGGCGTTCGCCTTCCGGGCATCGGGGGCGCCGTCGTGGTGGTTCGGGGTGGTGCTGGCGGCCAGCATGGCCGGCACCCTCGTGGGCAACGTGGTCGCTCCACCTCTCCGCCGCCACTTCGCCGAGGAGCGGATCCTGCTCGGTTCGCTGCTGCTGGTGGCGGTGGTGGGCGCGGTTGCCGGCCGCACCGACGGCCTCTTCGCCTTCTGCCTGGTGGCGACGGCCGCCGGCGTGGCCGCCGCCGCCGGCAAGCTGGCCTTCGACAGCATCGTCCAGCGGGATGCGCCCGACGCCGTCCGGGGCCGCACCTTCGCCCGCTTCGAGACCCGGTTCCAGCTGGTGTGGGTGGTCGGCGCCTTCATCCCGGTGGTCCTCGAGATCTCCACCGGCATCGGCATCGACGTCATCGCCCTCGGCTGCTGCCTGGCCTTCTTCTCCTACCTGGGCGGCATCGCCACCGCCAAGCACCGCGACCACTTCACGACCAACCTGGAGAGCGACGATAGGGGTTGACTTTCCCCGCCGGCCGCCCCCGCCGCCGAAGGCGGCCCCATCCGGATGGCCCCCCGCCGGCCGCCAGGCCGGCACCGCCGTAGGGGGGAGGTGCGGAGGGGGGCCCGCCCCCCTCCGCCTACAAATCGATGCGGGCCAGCCAGAGGCCGGGGGCGTCCAGCTCGGCCGGTGTGGGCAGCTCCCGCTCCGAGATCCAGAGCCGGGCCAGGCCCTCTTCGCCGGCCCGCTCCACCACGCCCTTCACGAAGGCGTGGCCCTTCTCGTACTGGGCCGGCCCCACCTGCAGGCCGAGCAGGCGCTCGGCGAAGCGGGTGCCCTCGGACGACTCCACCCGCCGCCGCCGGAGGGCCTCCACGATCCGTCCGTGGGTGCCGACCAGCCCGTGGCCGACCGTGTCGAGGACGTGGTCGACGTAGCCGGCGACGGCGGCCAGCAGGGTCTCGATACGTCCCGCCACCTCCCGCTGGGCCGGGGTCTGGACGATGCCGAGGAGCGCCTCCGGGCTCAGGGCCTTGGCGAACGACGTCGGGTCGGTGGGGTCGATGTCGGCGAAGCTGTCCTCGAGGGCGTTGGAGTCGATCTCGAACCGGCTGACGTAGTCGTCGACCAGGGCCATCAACCGGGCCCGGACGTGGGGCCGGCCCAGCACCGCGTGGTGGGTGAGGTCCTGCAGGAGGACCCACAGGCGCAGGTCGTCGCCCGGGATCGACCACTCGTCGGCGAAGGCGTTGAGGTTCGCCGGCACCACCAGCAGCTCGTCGGACGTCTCCCGGGGTACCGGCAGGTCGTACTGGCCCAGCGCCCGGCGGCCCAGGTGGCCCACCATGTAGCCCGACTGCATGCCCAGTAGCACCGGGCCGACCACCCGGCCCAGGTCGCCCAGGAGCTGGGTGGCGGGATCGGGGCCAGTGCCCTCGGACTCGCCGGCGGCGGACACGGCGGTGCCCAGCCGCTCGAGGAACGGCCGCCACGCCTGAATGGTCTTGAGGGCCCAGTCGGCCCTGGTCGTGGGGGCCACGCTGAGCAGCCCCCCGCCGATGGCGGTGGTCAGGCCGGTGGCGTTGCTCACGTGCAGGTCGGCCACCCGCAGCAGCTCTTCGAACTGGATGCGCTCGACGGGGTCGACGTTGGCCTCGGCCTCGCCCTCGGCCGCGGTCCACACCGCGATCTGGCGGGCGATGTCCCAGTTGACGGGCCCCTGGCCGGCGAACAGCCGAGCCAGGTCGCGGAACATGGGCAGGCCCTCGAACGGGTTGTCCCCTCCGGGGCCGAACCCACTCATGGAGTGGCACTCATGAGGCCGACCCTAGGCGGGGGTCGGGCGTTCCACGAGCACGACCACCATCGACATCTTCTGCGCCCCCCGCATGATGTCGACGTGGACGGCGTCGCCCGGCCGGTGATTGCGCAGGGCGACGACGAGCTGCGCCATGGAGGTCACCGGCACGCCGTCGACAGCCACGATGACGTCGCTTGGGGAGAGGCCGGCCCGCTCGCCCGGGCTCCCGGTGTTCACCTCGACGACCTCGGCCCCGCCCGGCACCTCCAGGTCGGCCGCGTTGACCCAGTCGAGGTCCTTCCCCTGGACGCCGAGCCACACGCGCGTCGGACGGCCGGTGGCGATGATCTGGTCGGCCACTTTGCGGGCCACGTCGATCGGGATGGCGAAGCCGAAGCCCCCCATCTCGTTGCCGGTGCGGGCACTGGCCTCGGTGGCGCCCACCGCGGTGGTGATCCCGATGACGCTGCCGGACACGTCGAGCAGGGCGCCGCCCGGCCACCCGGTCGGCACCCGGGCGTCGGTCTGCACCATGTCGAGGAGCATCCCGCCGTCGGCCCCCCGCCGCACCGAGCGGTGAAGGGCGCTGATCACGCCGACCGTGACCGACGGCCCCCCGACCAGCCCGCTCGGCCAGCCGATGGCCACCGCCACCTGTCCGACCCGGAGGTCGGTGGCCGTGCCGAGGACGGCGGTGGCGTAGGGCCCGTCGCCGTCGAGCTTGACCACGGCGGTGTCGGTGTCGGTGTCCGTCCCCAGCACCCGCCCGCCCACCTCCCGTCCGCTGTCGAGCACCACCCGCACGGAGGTCGCGTCGCCGACCACCGAGGCGCTGGTGAGCAGGTGGCCGTCGCTGCGGAAGATGACACCCGAGCCGACGACCGTCGAGCTGCCGTCGAGGCGGATCTGGGTGACCGCGGTCCGGGCCCGGTCGGCCACGTCGACCACGCCGCCGGGGACGACGGCGTCGATGGGACGGGGCTCCATGTGGCGCTCGACGGCCGGTTGCAGCTGCTCGTTGCCGCCCACCAGGCCGACGACCATCAGGGCCAGCCCGCTGGCGAGGAGCCCGGCGCTGACCGCCGACACCGCCGCCACCAGCCACATCGAGGGTCGGGCGTCGTCGGCGGACGGCGCGTCGCCGCCCGAACTGGTGCCCGAACCGGTTGGCGTCCCGGTGCCGGCCAGTCCCGCTCCGAACGTTGGCGGGGGGCCGGCGTCGGGCCCGGACGCCCCGATCTCCGATGGGTGGCGCCAGAGCCGGTCGTCGGGTGGAAGGGGGTTCCGGAACAGGCCGGGTTCGTCCTCTGGCTCGACGAACTCCATCAACGGCAGCTTACCGGTGAGGCGCCCTCCGGCACCGTCGGGGTGGTTCCTGGGTGCGCTATCCACAGGGTCCGGGGCCGGCGCGTACCCCGACCGGTAGGATGGGGGCCGTGGGCCTCGCGCCTCCGTGCGCTCGTGACGACTGGGTGGGCCTCACCGCCGACCCGCTTCCCCTCGACGATGCCCTGAGGTGGGCCGGGCAGCCGAGTTGTGGAGCCGCGGTCCTGTTCACCGGCAACGTCCGTGACTCATCCCCCGGCCGCCCCGCCGTGCACCGCCTCACCTACGAGGCCTACGAGGAGGAGGTCGAGCCCCGGCTGGCCGCCATCGCGGCCGACGCCCGCACCCGGTGGCCCGACGTCGTCCGCCTGGTCCTGCTCCACCGCACCGGCGACCTCGGCGTGGGCGAGTCGTCGGTGGTGGTGGTGGCCTCGTCGCCTCACCGCGGCACCGCCTTCGAGGCCGCCCGCTACTGCATCGACACCTTGAAGGCCACCGTCCCCATCTGGAAGCGGGAGGCGTGGGCGGGCGGCGACGACTGGTCGGCCAGCAATGCACCGATAACCGAGGTCCGGTCGAAGGCCGGTACCGAGGTCGCCTCGCCGGTCGGGGGTTCCCGGTGAGCGCCCTCCTCTTCCTCGGCATCGCCCTGGTCCTGAGCCTGGCCGGCTTCCTCGTCCTGTGGATGCGCAACCGGCCGCCGCGGTCGGTCGACGCCCACATCCGGGCCTTCGCCCGCGAGCTCGAGGCCCTGGCCCCCGAACCGCCGATGGCCCCGCGGCCCCTGACCCCGAGGCCCCTGACCCCGAGGCCCCTGACCCCGAGGCCGACGACCGCGCTGCCCATGGCCCCGCGGTCGAGTGCTCCCCGGTCGACGTCCTCCCGGCCGACGGCCCCGCCGGCGGGTCACACCCAGCAGCCGAAGGCTCCCCCCCGGAGAGGCCGCCGCCCTGGCTAGGGACCTCGCCATCGACTTGGGAACGGCCAACACCCTGGTCTACGCCAAGGGCAGGGGGATCGTTCTCAACGAGCCGACGGTGATCGCCCTCAACGAGCAGACCCGCGACGTGCTCGCCATGGGCCACCAGGCGTGGCAGATGATCGGGCGCACGCCCGGCTACATCCGCGCCGTCCGCCCCCTCCGCCAGGGGGCCATCACCGACTTCGAGATCACCCAGCGCATGATCCGGCTCCTGTTGCAGCGGGCCGGGCTGTCCCGGTTCCAACGGCCGCGGGTGCTGCTCTGCGTGCCGTCGGCCATCACCGAGGTCGAGCGGCGGGCGGTGAAGGAGGCGGCCCGCCAAGCCGGCGCCACCGACGCCCAGCTGGTGGCCCAGCCCATGGCCGCCGCCATCGGTGCCGGCCTGCCCATCCACGAGCCCCTGGGCAACATGGTCGTCGACATCGGCGGGGGCACGTCGGAGACGGCGATGATCTCCCTCGGCGGCATCGTGGCCCTGGAGGCCATCCGGGTGGGCTCGTTCGACATCGACGCCTCCATCCAGTCCTACGTGCGCCGGGAGTACGGCATGGCCATCGGCGAGCGGACGGCGGAGGAGATCAAGCTCGCCATCGGGTCCGCCTACCCCACGGCCGACGAGATGAAGGCCGAGGTCCGGGGCCGCGACCTCATGAGCGGGCTGCCCAAGACGGCCATCCTTGCCCCCGAGGAGATCCGGGAGGCCATCAGCGAGCAGGTGCGGGCCATCGTCGACTCGGTGGTCCGCTGCCTCGGCTTCGCCCCCCCCGAGCTGGCCCAGGACCTGATCCAGCAGGGCATTCACCTGGTGGGCGGCGGGGGCATGCTGCGGGGCTTCGACCAGCGCCTTTCGGAGGAGACGTCCCTGCCCGTGCACCTGGTCGACGCCCCCCTCGAATGCGTCGTCCTGGGCGCCGGGAAGTGCCTGGAAGCGTTCGAATCGCTCAAGGTTTTGTTCATGGGTGCCGATCGGTAATTGATCGACCGCGCTGATTCGCGCCAGCAGGGAACCCGGGGGAGGAGAGCGATGACACGTCGAGTGCGAGCCGTGCTGTCGGCCCTCGTCCTCACGCTCCTCACCACGACGCTCGGGGCGACGCCGGCCAACGCCGGCGAAGGCACCTGGACTGCCACCCGGTGCCACAGCGAGATGCCCTACAACGGGGCCTGGCTGGGTACCGCCGGCCTGGGCGCCAGCTACAGCTCGGTGTACGCCCACTACGACGTCCCCATCCAGTGGATCACCTGGAACGGCCAGGGTCAGTCCTATGTCCAGCTGCGGGACGAGACCCACGCCTACTACGCCGCCGCCGGCTACGAGTGCGGACGGTTCGGGCTTCCGTTCGCCGAAGGCCTGTACGAGTCGCCCGAGCTGACCTTCCGGTGGACGTTCTTCGTCAAGCCCGGAAGCTGCCACCTGCGCTACATCGTCCACGTCTTCGATGACGGACCTACCTTCGAGGACCTGGTCCGAGACTTCTTCTGCTAGCCGCGGTGGCCGTTCAGCCGTCCGGGCCCGGGACGGCCTCGGTCCCCAGATCCTCGGCCGCCTGCCGGACCTGCCAGTCACGGTCGTGCCGGGCCCGGGCCATGGCCGCGTCGACCTCGGGACCGTCGAAGGGGGCGAGGGCGATCACCGCTCGCCTCCGGACGGCCGGCTTGTCGGACGTGGCCGCCAGGATGGCCGGAAGGCCCCGGACGTCGCCCAGGGCGCCGAGGGCGGCCACCGCCGCCTCCCGGCAGAGCGGGTCGTCATGCCCCCCCGCCACCAGCGCCAGCTGGTCGACGGCATCGTGGTCGACCGGCATCGTGGTCGACGGCATCGTGGTCGACGGCATCTGGCCCGGCTCGTTCCCCTCCGCCGGCACCCGTTCGCCCAGGGCCCAGGCGGCGGCCTCGACCACCATGGGATCGTCGTCGACGAGGAGGGGACGGAGGTCGACCGCAGCATGGCGCACCGCCACCTGGCACGCCCGCCGGCGGACCTGGGCGACGGGATCGGCCAGGCCGGCGGCCACGTCGGCGTCGGTGGCAGCCCCCATCCGGGCCAGGGCGCCGAGAGCGGTGGCCCGCACCCCAGGGGAGGGGTCGGCCAGCAGGGACCGGGCCGCCTTCTCGTCGCCGGTATGGCCGGCCACCGCCGCCGCCCGACGTCCGCTCCTCCCGGGGGGTGTGCGATCCTCTCCGGGATGAGGCTCCTGGGAACCTCTCGCCATCGGCGCCTGGCCTCTCTGGTCTCGGTGACGATGCTGCTGGCAGCCGGGGCCGCCTGCGGCACGTCCGGCTCGGAGAGCCGCGGTGTCCCGGCGTCCACGAGGGGCCGAGGGGCGATCACCCCCATTCTCGCGCCGCCGTCGACCGCGGCCACCACGACCACCACCACTGTGGTCGTCTACGCCCGGCCCGTCCACATCCCCCGCGACCCCTACTTCCCGGAGGCGATCAAGGAGTTCGGCTCCATCGAGATCCCGGCCCTCGGGCTGGACCACGCGACCTACGAGGGTGTCACCCTCAACAACATCGACCTCGGCCCCAGCCACTGGACCGGCACCGCCCTCCCCGGGCAGCCCGGGAACACGGTATTTGCCGGCCACCGGATCACCAACTCCCACCCCTTCCGCCACCTCGACCAGCTGGTGGCGGGCGACGAGGTGATCTTCACCGTCGCCGGTGTCCGCTCCGTGTACCGAGTCACCGGCAGCATGATCGTCGGCCCCGAGGAGACCTGGATCGCCGACCCGTCCCCCGACGCCACCGGCACCCTCTACGCCTGCCACCCCCCCGGCAGCCTGGCGTACCGCATAGTGGTGAAACTGGCGCTTGCGAGCTAGGCGCCAAGGGCCGAGGTTTGGGCCCGCCGCCGGCCAAGCGCGCCGCCGCAGGCGGCCCCCAGTGGCTGGCGGCCCCGCCGGCGAAGCCGGCAAAGGAGCACGCCTCCGGCCGCCAGGCCGGAGTCCGCAGAACTCGCCGAGGAGGCTCCGCTTCCGAAGGCGAAGCTCAGATGCTTTGCACGGCGACGGCGGCGCCGACCACGAGGCCGGCGACGGCCATGGCCAGCAGGGCACCGAGGAAGGCGAGGATCACGACGAGGGCGAAGCCGGCCCGCACCTTGGGGGCGGGGGCGGCGTCGATCCACTGGAAGCCGGCCGGGACGGGCGTGGCCATCACCATCGGCACCGGCACCGTCCTCGCCGGGCCGGCCAAGCCGAACGACCCCAGGTCGGGCACCGCCGGCGGATCGGGGTCGCGGCGGGGTGGGCTTTCCGCCGTGGCAGTCTGGTCGAGCTGGCTCAGGGCGATCCGCAGCGTTGCGACGATCGCCACCAGCACCACCGCAGGTCCTAGGAGCGTCGACACGTCTGATCCAATCTCATCGAGGGGGTACCGAACCGATTGGTCGATGCCCGCGCCGCCCGGCGCCAAGCCCATGCGCCCGTGGATGGTGGTGCTGGGGGTACTCAGCCTGGTCCTGGCCACCCTGGGGGTGGCGGCCCGCTTCGTGAGCCTGCCCTACGACTCCCTGGGGCCGGGATCGGCCCGGGCCGTGAACGGGGTCGTGGCGGTCAAGGGTCATCCCTCTTACCCTCCCCGGGGCCGGCTCTTTTACACCACCGTCGCCGTCCGGGAGCGGGTGAATCCCTACGAGGCCCTGGCCGGGTGGCTCGATCCCGACACCGACGTCATCCCCGAGGAGAAGGTCCGGGGCGAGATCCCCACCGACGAGTTCAAGCGCCTGAACGTGGAGGCCATGGCCGACTCCAAGACCACGGCCCAGGTCCTGGCCCTGCGCCACCTCGGCTTCCCCGACCTGGGCGACGGGGCCGAGATCATCGACGTCGACCCGTCCCTGCCCGCCGCCCCCCTGCTGCGCCCGAGGGACGTCATCGTGGACATCGACGACCGCCCGGTGGCCACCAGCGCCGACATGGTGGCCGGTCTCCAGGCCCGGCAGGCGGGCGACGTCGTCCACCTCCGCATCGACCGCGACGGGCAGACGGTCGAGCTCGACGCCCCCCTCGGCCGGTCCGAGGACGGCGGCCCGCTGCTCGGGGTCCGCCTCTCGACCAGGGTCAAGCTGCCTTTCGAGATCTCCATCGACTCGGGCAAGGTCGTCGGCCCGTCGGCCGGTCTGGCCTATGCCCTCGAGCTGCTCGACGTCCTGACCCCGGGCGAGCTCACCGGCGGGGTGGACGTCGCCGCCACCGGCGACCTGCAGCCGGACGGGACGGTGGGCCCCATCGGCGGGGTGGCCCAGAAGACGGTCACCGTCCGCCGGGCGGGCGCCGAGGTGTTCCTCGTGCCCCGGGCGAACCTGGAGGAAGCCCGGTCCCGGGCGGGGGACAGCCTGCGGGTGCTGCCCGGTCGAGTCCTTCGACGACGCCCTGCGGGCGCTCGGCGGCCTGGACGGCAGCAACGCTCTCGCACTGGGTCAGCCGGGAGCCGACCCATCGGCCGCCGCTCGCAACTAGCGCCCGATCACTGCGGGCCGAAAGCAGGCGACCGATTGAAGGCGACCGAGGTAGGGGCGGAACGTAGGACGGGCACCACCGTCGGTGATGTTCGAGCGGTACGATTGCAGCGATGATGCGCCGCCCGCAGGCTAGTTCCGAGCACGCGCGCGTCTCCCGCTGGCCCCCCGCCGGCAGCCCGCCGGCAGCCGTGAGGGGAGGCCGGGAGGGGGGCCCGCCCCTCTCGCTCTAGATGTCCACTGGCGCGGCCCAACTCCGGTTCGCCGTCGAGTTCGCCACCTTCCTCGTCGCGGTGGCCGGCGCCGCCATCGTCATGACCCGCCCCGACCTGGTGGGTGCCGGCCGGCGGTCGCGCAGCGTGCTCGCCCCCGGCTTCATCGCCCTGGCCGTCGCCGCCTTCCTCCACGGATCGCTGCTCACCGACGCCCGGGAGACACCCGTCATCGTCTTCCGGGGCGTCGGCATCATCCTGCTGGCCCTCGGCACCCTGGGATGGGGCAACGACCGGGGCCCCCGCCGGCTGCTGTGGCTGTCGCTCGTCTTCATGGCCGCGGCCGAGTACCTCACGGTGAGCAACGCCCCCACCGCCTCCGACTGGGTCCGGGGGAGCGGCGCCATGTTCATGGGCCTGGTGCTGCTGATGTCGGCCCGCCGGTCGATCAGCGCCCGGATCACGGTCAGCGTGGGCGCCATCCTGCTCTTCGTGGTGCTGGCCGTCTCGGTTGCCCTGTCGGCGGTGATCGCCCGCACCGTGGAGGCCGAGGCCTTCAAGCGCATCGACGCCCGGGCGACGGCCGAGGTGCGCCAGGTCACCGGGTCCACCCTCGACGACGCCCTTCTCAGCGCCCGGTTGGCCGCCCTCACCATCCAGGGCACCCATCCCTTGCAGGCGCTGGCCCTCTCCGGCGACCCGACCCTCAGCGCCGCACGCGAGGTCGTCCAGGACGACCTGACCGCCCTCCGCCCCCTGCTCACGTCCACCGGTCCCCTGCTGTACGCGACCGACAAGCAGCGGGTGATCGTCGGGATCGGGTTCCAGCCCGACGAGGCGGCGGCGGTGATCGGGTCGGAGGCGGTCTCCCTCGTGCTCAACCCGCCGGCCGCGGGCCAGAAGGCGGTGGAGTTCGCCCGCTCGGTGGAGGTCGTCCCCGGCAAGGGGGCGTTGGCCGTGGGGGTGCACGGGGTCACCGCCCTCGACGGTGGGGTCAGGCGGGTGGTCGGCGTGGTCGTGGTCACCGACGCCCTGGACTCGGCCTACCTGACCGCTCGCCGCCAGGATGCGCCCGACGTGACGCTGGCCGTCGCCGACCGCGACACCCTCCTCGCCCTGGTCGGGCTCAACCTGCCCGCCGACACCGTGATCAACCTCGCCCGCCAGGCCCTGGGCGAGGAGGGACAGGCCTCCTCCAAGGCCGCGGGCTCGTTCATCGTGGCCCGCGCCCTTCCCGCCAACGCGTCGGCCAACGCGCCCAAGCGGGTGGCGTTCGTGGCCTCCCTGCCGAGCACGATCGTCGACGACACCCGCACCGACCTGTTCCGGACGCTGTTCCTGGTGGCACTGGCCGCGGCCCTCACCGCCTTCGTGATCGCGGTGATCGTGGGCGAGCGCATCGGCACGGGCATCCGCCGCCTCACCCTCGCCGCCCGGGAGATCCAGGGGGGCGACCTGTCGGTGCGGGCGGCCGTCTCCAGCCGGGACGAGGTCGGTGTCCTGGGCCAGACCTTCGACTCCATGGCCGGGTCCATCGAGACCCTGGCCGGTGAGCTGCGGCAGAGCGCGGAGGAGGAGGCCCAGATCCGCAACCGGCTCGAGGCGGTGGTCGGCGGCATGGGCGAGGCGCTGCTGGCGGTCGACGGCGACGGTCGCATCGCCACGTTCAACGGCGCCGCCGAGGACCTGTTCGGCGTTCCCGCCCGCCAGGCGGTGGGCAGCTCCGTGAGCGAGGTGGCCAAGATCACCGCCGAGGACGGCACCGACCTGTCGCCCCGCCTGGCCGCCCCCCCGGAGGGTGGGTGGAACGCGAGCGCGGTGGTGGTGCGGGCCGACGGCCTCCTCGTACCGGTGGCCCTCTCCGCGGGGGCCCTCAAGGGATCGGCCGACGAGGTCGTGGGTGGAGTCTTCGTGCTCCGGGACATGCGGCGGGAGCGGGAGGCGGAGCGAGCCAAGAGCGAGCTGCTGTCCAACATCAGCCACGAGCTGCGCACGCCGCTGGTACCCATCAAGGGCTACGCCGAGCTGCTGCTGCGCCGGGAGGTCCCCCCCGACAAGGCCCGAGAGTCGCTGGAGGAGATCGTGGAGGCGGCCGACCGCCTCGAAACCGTGGTCCAACGCCTCCTCGACGTGGCCGCCCAGGAGGCCGCGCCACGTGATGTGCGCCACGACCGTGTACAGGTAGGACCCATGCTCGACTCGGTGGTCGCCCGGTGGAAGGACCGGGTCGACGACCGCCACCCCATCACCAGCCGCGTTGCCCGCAGCCTCCCCGACCTGCTGGGCGACCGGGCCCTCCTGGAGCGCTGCCTCGACGAGCTGGTCGACAACGCGGTGAAGTTCTCACCCGACGGTGGTGCGGTGAACGTCACCGCCCGCCTGTCCGACAACCAATCCAACGGCGACGGGGGCCAGGTGGTCGACATCTCCGTGCGCGACCACGGCATCGGCATCCCGGCCGACCGCCTGGCCGGCATCTTCGAGGACTTCGCCCAGGGCGACAGCTCCCCCACTCGAATGTTCGGAGGGCTGGGCCTCGGCCTGGCTCTCGTGCGTCGCATCGTCGAGGCCCACCAGGGCGAGCTGGTGTGCAAGACGGTGCCCGGAAAAGGATCGAGGTTCTCGATGGTCCTGCCAGTCGCGCCCCCGTCTCGCTCTCGCCACCGGAGACGACCATGAACGGCGGCGGCACCCGCCACGCGATGGCGGCTGGGCCTCGTCGCCCTGGGTCTGCTGGTCGTGGGCGCAGCCTGTTCCGGGGGCGACGGCGACACTGCCGGACGGCTCTCCGTCGACGGTCGGGCGGAGGTGGCGTCGCCGGGGGAGGACGCCGAGGAGGTCGGCGGCAACCGGTCGGTGAAGTTCGGCGACCGGGTCAAGGTCATCGAGGGCACGGCGGTGCTCCGCCTCGACCGGGACCGCGAGCTGGAGCTGCGGGCCGGGTCGAACGTCGTGCTGGAGGAGGTCGACGAGGGCGGCCGGCGGGTGGCCCAGCCCCGTCTCCTCGAGGCCGATGTCCTGGTGCAGGCGCCACCGGGGGCCCGCCTCACGGTGGTCACCGAGGGCGCCGACGTCACCGTGGGCGGGGGGGCCCAGGTATCTCGGGGCGCCGCGCTCGTCGTCTCCTCCTACGACGGCTCCGTCGCCCTTCGAGCGGGCGACCAGACGTCCACCGTCTCCGCCCTCCGGGAGGTGACGATCGCCGACGGCGCCGCCCCCCGGCCGTCACCCCTCTCCTACGACGCCGACGACGCCTGGGACCGCCGCTTCCTGAGCGACGCCATCGAGCTAGGCAACGAGCTGGAGGCCCGCAGCAAGGGCTTCAGCGCCCAGGTCAGCCCGGCCGACGGCCCCGACGCCGAATTCCTCCTCGGGCTCCTGCCCGACCTGGGGGCCGAGCCCGAGCTCGTCACCACCCAGTTCGATCCCAATCGGGCGCCGGGCGAGTCGCTTGGTGGGCGCCGCCATCGTCCTGGAGGGCACCCGGGGCACCTTCGCCGAGCGGTGGGCGGGCGTGTTCGGCTTCCGCGACGAGGGAGCCCAGTGGGGCCTGGTCGCCCTCGACCAGGGCGTCACCCGCGTTCCCCTGTTGGCCCGGGTCGACGCCGCTGTCGCCCGCGGCCCCCGGCCGTTCGAGACCATCCCCCTGCCGGGCCCGTCGCCCGGCAATGGCGTCGCCCTTCCGTCGGGGCCCAACCCCGGGGCCAACCCACCGGCGCCCGTCGTCACCGCTCCCCCTTCGGCGGTCACGCCGACCGTGCCCGTGCCATCAACGGTGGCGCCGGTGCCGCCCGTCGACGGACCGGGACCGCTCAACACCGGGATACCGATTCTCGACGAGACGATCAACGCCCTGGTGGAGACCCTGAGCGGCCTGCTGCGGGGCCTCGGCGGGGGCTGACCCCGGCCAGAGGCCGGCTCCTCATTTCGACGGTCGGCGGTCCCCGATTTTGGGACCGCGAAGGCGTAGGCTTTTTCAGCGATGGACGAAGAGAACGACGAGAGGATCGTCATCTCCTCCAGCGCGGCGATCTCGCCGGAGGCGGTCGCCGGCAAGGGCTTCACCACCTCCATGCGCGGCTACCAGCCGGCCGAGGTGCGCCAGTTCCTCAACCGGGTGGCCGACGAGCTGGCCGCCGCCGTCGCTCGGGAGGCCGAGCTGCGCCGGTCGCTGCACGAGCTCCAGGCCCGGGCCGCCCATCCCGAGCTCGACGAGGCGGTGCTCACCGCCAGCCTGGGCGAGCACGCGGGCCGGCTCATCGCCAGCGCCCGGGAGACGGCGGCCGCCATCACCGCCGAGGCCGAGCGCACGGCGGCCGCCACCCTGCGCGATGCCGAATACCGCATCGCCCGCATCCGCCAGGAGGCCGACACCTTGATGGCCCGCCGGGTGGAGGAGGCCGACGGCGTGTCGGCCAGCCTCCGCCAGTCGGCCGAGGCCGACGCCCGGGCGGTCCGCGACCAGGCCCAGGCCGAAGCCGAGGCCGCCATCCAGGCGGCCCGGTCCCACGGCAAGGAGATGGTGGCCGAGGCCAGGGCCGTCCGGGAGCGCATGCTGGGCGACCTGTCCCGCCGCCGGCGGGTGGCCGAGGTGCAGCTCGAGCAGCTGCGGGTGGCCCGGGCCCGCCTGGTGGAGGCCTACGACGTCGTCCGCCGCACCCTCGAGGAGGTCACCGCCGAGCTGGCCGCGGCCGAGCCGGAGGCCCGCCTGGCGGCCGAGGCAGTGGGTCGACGCATGGCCGACCTCGACCCCCCGCCCCCCCTACGCTGGCCGACCCGCCCCTGCGCTCGCCGCTCACCTCGTCGCCCACCTCGTCGCTGCCGTCCCGCCGGCCCGAGGCTCCCAGCCGGGGGTACGAACCGGCTGGCCGACCCGCCCTTCCCGACTCGCCGTTCTCCCATCCGTCCACGTCGGGCTCGTTCCAACCGACGCAGCCGGCGCCGTCATCGATGCCGGCGCCGGCCGTGTCGGCCCCCGAGCCCCAGCCCGCCTCCCCGTCGCTGCCCCCGCCGGTGCCCCCGGCATGGATCGAGCGGGCCGGCGGCACTGGGCCCCCGTCCTCGACGCCCATGCAACCCATGCCGCCCATGCCGCCCATGCCGCCGTCCGTCGCCGTGCCCCCACTGGTGCCGAACGCGGGTGTCGGCGGCGGACCGCACTCGGCCGATGACGAGGACGAACCCACCGATCCCGGTACCTGGACCGGCGCCGGCTTCGGCCCGCCCCGCGACGTGGGCTCCTCGCACCGTCCGGCTGATGCCTCGGCGCCGCCATCCGCCCCGGACCATTCCTCGGGGCCGCCGTCCGGGCCGTCCGACCGAGCTCCGGGGTCGCCGCCCGAGCCCGCCTCGGGGCCATCGTCCGCCCCGGCTCCGGGAGGTGGCAACGGCGGATCGCCGAGCCCGTCTGCGCCCTTTGCGCCCACCGACAGTGCCCCGTCGTGGTCGGCGCCGGCCTCGGTCCCCGCCCCGGCCCAGGCGACGCGACCGCCGCCGCCCCGCCCGGCCGCCGCTGCGGCCCCAGACCGTGGCCGACAGCCTTTCCTCCCGCGGCCGGCCCGTCCCTGTCGACGCCGGCGCCCGCCGGGCGACGGCCACGAGCGTGGGGTTGCGGCCGATGCCGCCCGACCTGCCTCCCGAGGTGCCGGCGGCGGCGCCCGAGCAGCCGCCGGAGCTGGCCACGGCCGAGGTGCCCACCGTCCGTTCCTCCGCCAACGGCCCGGCGCCGGTCGAGGAGCTCTTCGCCCGCCTGCCGCGACCAGGTCCCCGCCCTCGCTGCGCCGCCTCCGCCGACCGCCCAGGCCCAGGCGGCCCAGGTCGCCGCCTCCGAAGCGGTGGTCGACGAAGAGGCGCGCGCCCGGCGGGACGAGCAGCTCGACCCCCTCGAAGCCGAGCTCACCCGCAGCCTCAAGCGGATCCTGCAGGACGAGCAGAACGACGTCCTCGAGCGGATCCGCCAGGCGGATCGGGCGGCAGGGCCTCGAGTCCTGGCCGCCCTCGACCACCAGACGGAAGCGTTCACGGCCGCCGCCGGCCCCGTCCTGCTGGCCGCCTACCGGGCAGGCGGGGCTGAAACGGACGCCGCCACCGGCTCCGCCCTCGGCCTGGCCCTGGCCGAGGCCCTGTCGGCGCCGATCCGTGAGCGCCTCCAGCGGGTGGTCGCCGGTGGGGAGCGACGATCCTGGAGGAGCTGGCCGAGGCCGTCCGGGCCGCCTACCGCCACACCAAGCTCCAGGAGATCGAGCCCGTCGTCCGCCACCACACGACCGCGGCGCACGCCCTGGGCGCCTACGCCGCCACCGCCGCCGGCCGCCTCCAGCGATGGGTGGTCGACGCCGACGCCCCGTGCCCCGACTGCCACGACAACACCCTCGCCGGTCCCACTCCGAAGGGCGAGCCCTTCCCCACCGGCCAGAACCACCCGCCGGCCCATCCGGGGTGCCGCTGCCTGCTCGTCCCAATCGATTAGGCCAATCGATTAGGCCAGTCGATGAGGCCCGTCGACTGAAGCCAAACTCCCGGCGCCACCTCCCCGCGGGCGCCACGTAGGCTGACCGCGCGATGCGCGCCCCCACCGACCTCCCCCGGCGTCGGCGGGGGTCCACGTCCAAACGCTTCCTGCTGGTCGCCGTCGGGGTTGCCGTCTTCTTCCTCATCATCTCGCTGCGGGGGATCGCCGGCTTCTACACCGACTACCTGTGGTTCGACGAGGTCGGCCTCACCGGCGTCTGGAGGGGCGTCCTGGGCGCCAAGATCGGCCTGGCGGTGGTCTTCACCCTCCTCTTCTTCGCCATCGTGTGGGCCAACCTGGCCATCGCCGACCTCCTCGCCCCCACCTTCCGGCCCATGGGCCCGGAGGAGCAGTTCATCGAGCGCTACCACGAGGTGGTCGGGGCCCGGGCCGGCCTGGTCCGCATCGGGGTGGCCGCCCTCTTCGCCCTGGTGGCCGGTCCGGGGGCGGCCGGCCAGTGGCAGTCGTGGCTGCTGTTCCGCAACCAGGCGTCCTTCGGGGCCGAGGACGCCCTGTTCAAGCGCGACATCGGCTTCTACGTCTTCGAGCTGCCCTTCGTGAAGTTCGTCGCCGACTGGCTGTTCGCGGCCGTCGTGATCGTCCTCATCGTCACCGCCGTGGCCCACTACCTCAACGGCGGGATCCGCTTCCAGACGCCCATGCAGAAGGTCACCCCCCAGGTGAAGGCCCACCTGTCGGTGCTGCTGGCTGCCCTTGCCCTGCTGAAGGCGGCCGGGTACTTCCTCCAGCGCTACGAGCTGGTGTACTCCAGCCGGGGCGTGGTCGACGGGGCCGGCTACACCGACGTGAAGGCCCAGCTCCCGGCCATCAACCTGCTGGTGCTGATCAGCCTGTTCGCCTGCGCCCTGTTCCTGGTCAACATCCTGCGGCGGGGCTGGGTGCTGCCCGTGATCGCGGTGGGGGTGTGGGCCCTGATCTCGGTGGTCATCGGCGCCGCCTACCCGGCGGCGGTGCAGCAGTTCCAGGTGCAGCCCACCGAGTCCACCAAGGAACGGCCCTACATCCAGCGAAATATCACGGCCACCCGGGCCGCCTTCAATCTCAAGAACACCGAGCTGAAGGACTTCGAGGCCGGGACCAGCCTCAGCACCGCTGATCTCGAGCAGAACGAGGCGACCATCCGCAACATCCGCCTCTGGGACCCGCTGATCATCCGGGAGAACAACAAGCGGCTCCAGGAGATCCGGAACTTCTACCAGATCAACGATGTCGACGTGGACCGCTACCAGGTCGACGGGCGCGACACCCAGATGCTGGTGTCGGTGCGGGAGCTCAACATCAACGGCATCCCGTCCCAGTCGTGGGTGAACCAGCACCTCGTCTACACCCACGGCTACGGCGCCGTCGTCACCCCCAGCACCGGCGTGGAGCCCGACGGCAACCCCGACTACCGGCTGAGCGACCTGCCGCCGGTGGGGGAGCCCGAGCTGCAGCAGCCGGCGATCTACTACGGCCAGGGGGTCGACGGGTACGCCATCGTCAAGACCAAGCAGCAGGAGATCGACTACACCGGCACCGACGGCACCAACCACACCACCGTCTACTCGGGCGACGGCGGGGTGCGGATGGACTCCTTCGTCCGCCAGGCGGCGCTGGCCCTGCGCTTCGGCGACATGAACCCGCTCATCTCCAGCCTGGTGACGAACGAGTCGCGGGCGATCTACGTCCGCAACATCGACGAGCGGGTGCGCAAGGCGGCGCCCTTCCTCCGCTTCGACTCCGACCCCTACCCCGTCATCGTCGGGGGCCGGATCCAGTGGATCTACGACGCCTACACGACCACCAGCCGCTACCCCTACTCGCAGCACGCCGACACCTCACGGCTGCCGGCGTCGAGCGGCCTGCGCAACGCCAACTTCAACTACGTGCGCAACTCGGTCAAGGTCGTCATCGACGCCTACAACGGCAAGATGTCGTTCCACGTCACCGACAGCGAGGACCCGATCATCCAGGCCTACAGCAAGGCCTTCCCCGGCATGTTCACCGACGGGGCCCTGGTCGACCCCGAGCTGCGGGCCCACTTCCGCTACCCGGAGGACATCTTCCGGGTGCAGACCAACATGTTCGGGCTCTACCACATCACCAATCCGAGCGACTTCTACAACCGCACCGACGCCTGGGAGATCGCCCAGAAGCCGGGCGTGGTGGGCGGCGCCGCCCCCGCCGGCCTGCAGTCGGCCCAGGCACAGGGCGGGGCGCCGGTCGTCGCCCGGGAGGAGCGCATGGAGCCGTACCACCTGCTCATGCGCCTGCCCGACGAGGAGCGGGAGGACTTCCTCATCCTCCAGCCCTTCGTCCCCTTCTCCCGCGACGACAGCCGCAAGGACCTCACCGCGTTCATGGTCGCCAAGAGCGACCCGTCGCAGTACGGACGGCTGGAGGCGTTCGTCATGCCCCGGGCCAAACCGGTCGACGGGCCCGCGCTGGTGAACGCCCGCATCAACCAGGAGGTCGACATCTCCCGGGAGATCACCCTGCTGGGGACGGGGGGGTCGAACGTCAGGCTCGGGAACCTGCTGGTGATCCCCGTCAACCAGTCGCTGATCTACATCCAGCCGCTGTACGTGCAGGCCGTGGGCACCCCCCTGCCCCAGCTCAAGAAGGTGATCGTGGTCGCCGGCGACCGGGTCGTCATGCGTGACTCGCTGCGGGAGTCGTTGACCGTGCTGTTCGGGTCGTCGCCGCCGACGCTGGAGCAGCAGGGCCAGGGCGCGCCCACGGCACCGCCCGCTGGCACGCCCACGCCTCCCGACGGCTCGACGCCGCCCACGACCGCCCCGCCGGCCGTCGACGTCACCGTCGCCAGCCTCCTCGAGCAGGCCAACGCCCGGTTCACCGCCGCCGACGAGCGCCTCCGGGCGGGGGACCTGGCCGGCTACCAACGCGAGCTCGACCAGGCCAAGAACCTGGTCAAGCAGGCGTCCGACGCCGCCCGTGCCGCCTCACCGGCCCCTACGCCCGAGACGACCCCGACGACCAGAGCCACCGCCTGAGTGATAACCTGGGGTCTCCGCCGCGGGGTGGAGCAGTCTGGTAGCTCGTCGGGCTCATAACCCGAAGGTCGTAGGTTCAAATCCTACCCCCGCCACCAACAAAAGAGCAGGTCAGGGCCGGTGCGAGAGCACCGGCCCTCTGCGTTCCCGGCCCGACTTCTAACGCTTCTTCTAACGTCTCTCACCTGGGATCCCGCGAAATCCTCCAGGGTCTAGTCAAAGCGGCAAGGGCGCGGGAGTTTGGCCGATTCGCCGTCTCTCTAGGATTGATGCCATGGCGTATGAGGGGGCTGCTATCGGAGCAGGCGTGCCGCCGTACGCTGTCGCGCTTGCGGAGCGTGGTTGGGCGGGACGGCTGTGATCTACGCCGGCGCTGGCCTGATCACTGCGCCGAACCAGCTGGCCTGCCCTTGGGAGCCGAAGTGGCGAACCGTGTGCACCACAGGCTCGCGGGCCTTCCCTGTCATCGAAGCCTGCGACGCCGACGACTTGCTTGCGGTTGCCGACGCCATCGCTGCGCTACCCGGCGGGGGAGGACGCGCTCCGCTTCACGGCCGCTCGGGCCGCAGAGTTCACGACGGCCACACCGACTTACGGTCACGAGATTCTGGCTCTCCTTCTCCTCGAAGGACTCCTCGACGTCCTGACGACCAACTGGGAGCATTGCATACAGCGCGCCCGGAGGCTCTGAATTGGTGTCGGCGATTGTCACCGAGCAAGACCTCCTTGGCGTTGTCTCCCGGGCAGTCCTGAAGATCCACGGGTGTGCGAGTCAGCCCACCTCCCTGCTCCATCACGACGCAGCGCCTGACGAGTCCTCCCTCGTGGGTAAGCGACCAACTCGTGCGCGACTCGGGATGTCGGTCGTGGTCTTTGTTGGGATTGGTGATGTCGCCGGCTATGTTCGAGTTCGGCTTCAGGAAGCAATCGCCGAGATTGGTAACACGAGTAACCTCCGGATTGTCAGCCCGGGTATCGGTGACCACTGGGCTGAGTTGAAATGGGCGGGACTCGTCCCGACTCTTGATGCGGAGTACCGGCTAGCGGAGTCGGCTGACGCCTTTCTCGACAAGCTTGGAGCTGCCTACGTCCTGATGATGCTCGGAGACGTCTCGACGGCGCTAGTCACAGAGCCGGCGCTGCAGAATCCTTCGACGCCGCGTTCACGGCGTTGAAGAAACATGACTCGCTGACAGTGCTGGCGTGGGTCCGGAACGCGGCAGTAGTGGCGACCGTTGGTCGTTCCGTTCTCGCTGAACAATCGATGGCGACTGCTCTCATGGCTTTAGGGAAGTTGCCGGAGCAGACTTCACAATCGATCGAGCTCCTTGGCAATCACACCCGACGGCCCGCTGACATTCTCGTCGCGGTCGGTACTCAGACCGCCTCCCGCATCCGGCGTGAAGCTCAGAACCGACTAGTGCGACACGTGGGTAATGGCCGAGAGCCGAGATTCGTCGTGGCGGGTGGCATCGAGATGGACGTCCGGCGATCAATTGGACGTTGATGACATCCTGGGCGGCGGAGCCCTCGAGGACATGGTTGATGGGCCCCTTATGCCGCCGCCGGGATAGTTCGCGGAGAATCAGTTCTGACGCCATGACCGAGCCACCGCGTACCCAGATTTCCTGGACCGCGAGCTTGGCCCTTGCCCGATCAATTCTCACTGACGAGCGTTACGTAGTTGAGGCAATCGACGGCGATATCCCGCTCCTGCTCGCCGAGAACCGATACTTCGTCGTGGGTGTTGCCGCCACTTCGACAATCGCCCAACTCCTAGTCGCTGAGAGCGTCGCGGAGGGGATGATTTCGAGCCGGCTCATTTCTTCGAACCCGGGGCCGAAGCGCTGGGACGCGTACCTGATCCTGCTGACGCAGGAGCGGTCGCCTGAGACGGGGGAGACTACTCGCGACCTGTTCAACATCAACTACGACACAGCCGGTCTCCGGCGCATCGCGCACACCGGCGTCGATGCGACGCTGGCGGCAGTACGCAACGCGCTGACGCCGTTCGTCTCTCCGATCAAGCTTGATGATCCCTCAATTTCGATAGATGCCTTCACTGCCTTCGTTGAGGCGTTGGCTTCTTTCGCGGGGTAAAAGCACCGGACCTTGCCAGCCGTGCCGTGAATGCTTTTCGTCAGGGGGTGCACCTTGGCGACGTCCTTTGAGCCCCCGATACGACGAGTTGCTATAGAAGCATTCCACGGCTTTCCGGGACCGGCAGGAGTTTGAATCGGCGCGTCCGCCCGTGATCCTCGCAGGTCCTAATGGAACGGGGAAGACGAGCTTTTCGGACGCGTTGCAATGGTGCCTTCTTGGAACGATCCAGCGGTTGGAGGGTTTACCGCGCGCGTAGGAACGTCGAACACATCGTCAATCAGTACCGGCTTGGCGGGCGCTGCCGTCGCAGTGGAACTGCAAATCGGAGGACGTGCTATCACGATTCGTCGAATCGGTGATCAATCCGGTAGCACGCTTGATTCATTCGAGGCAGGCGCCGAAGCCTTGTTTGGGTCGAGACGCCCAGGAAGCGTTGGAGCAGGCGCTTGTTCCTGGTGACGGCCTGACTCTAGAGATGGCTCTAACGACATCGGGACTGATGCAGCAGGACGTGATGCGGGCGGTCCTACAGGCGAAACCTGCCGACCGCTACCGCCATATCAGCACGGTGCTCGGTCTCGGAGCGCTTGAGGATTTCGAAGAGGCGGCTCGGGAACTCGCTCGTGATGCGAAGTCGCATGCTAATTCCCCGCGCGCAGGACGCGCTGCGGCCGCCGCGTTCCTGGACCAGGCGCAGGTTCGCCTGGCTACAGCGGAGCAGCGACTCCAAGCGCTACCACGCATAGAGGTTCTGCGTGCCGACGTCGTGGCGCTGCTCGAGCAAGGCCGAGGAAGCGCCGTCGTCAGCGACCCAATGCCGCTCACGAACTCAAGTGACGTGCGCGCACTCGTGATAGCGGTGAGTGACCTCACTCAGCGACTCGAGTCCTACTCCGCTGCTCGGGCATCAGCTCAGGCTGCGATCTTGACCCTCTCACCAGAGCCATCAACCGAGGTCGTGCAGAGCAGCAGCAGCGCTCGTGCAAACATCGAGATCGGCCGTTGATGTAGCGCGAGCGAGCGTTACCGACGCGCAGTCGCGACTCGATTCTGCCAAGGCCGCAACCGAAGACCTGGCGCAGCTCGCTGCGCTGGCTATCCCGATGCTTACTGGGCATTGCCCGGTTTGTGGCCAAGCCATCGACCCCGCGCATGTTGAGGAGGAACTGCGTACTCGTGCCGCTGAGACCGGAACCATCATGTCCCTTCCACGAGCTGTCGAGGAGGCGCGACGTGTACTTGCTGCTGCGCAGACGACGGCTCGAGAGGCCCAGGACGCAGCTGCGGATCTAACGTCCCTCGACAAGCGGTGGCGGGCATATCGCCTGGACACAGAGCCGCGTCGCCCGAGCCGCGGTAGTGTTCTCGCCGACAAAGGCCCGATTAGGATACAGGTCGCTGATGCCGACGCTCTGGGGCTTCGCTTGCCGGAGATTCTCGACTTCCTTCAATCGCTGAGGCGCCGTCTACTCGGAGTCCTCGACAGCTTGGACGAAGGCGTCGACCGCGGACAGGTAGAACGAGCCGCGTCGGAGATCACCAGCTTCTCGGAAGTGTTGGCCGCTAGATCCAAACGACTGGAAGATGCATCGCAGCGAGCGCAAATGCTTAAGAGCCTTGCTGACAGCGTCGATTGCGGCACCGCGTCGAAGTCACTGAGAGTCGGTTCAAAGCCGTTCAACCACTGGTAGCTGACCTCTTTAGCAGGCTCGACCCACACCCAGCCTTTAAGACGATCGAGTTCGAGCTTGACACCTACTACCGCAAGGGTACGACGACTCCCCTTGTGCGAGACCTCGTCGAAGGGGTGACGGCTGACCCCTTGTTGGTCTTTTCGACCTCACAAGCCAACATTGCGGCCCTGTCCTACTTCTTGGCAATGGGATGGTCGGCAGGTGACCGCAATCTTCCGTTCCGTGTTGCTTCGACCGATCATCGGTCCAGTCGATGGACGACGTGGAACGTCCTGGGGTTCGCCGATCTTTGTCGGCATCTCCGAGGCGGCCGCCAGCTCATTATCTCGACTCATGAACGGCGGTTCGCCCGGCTGCTCGAACGAAAGCTTGCACCCCGCGAGGAATTGTACAACACTCGAGTCCTCGATTTCGTGGGTCGGGACCGCAGCGGGCCCGCTGTCGAATCTCGCACGGTCGAGTCACAGCTTGTCGATGACCCGATCCGCATCGTTCGAGCGGCGAGTTGAACATCGATGTCAGCCACTGCCGAACACGACGTCGCTGAACGTCGCGGCGGCGTCGGCCTGCATGCCGGGGAGGACGTGCTGGTAGACGGTCATCGTGAAGGCGGGGCTGCTGTGGCCGAGGCGCTCGCTGACGACCTTCACGGGGACGCCGGCCTTCAGCAGGATCGTGGCGTGGGTGTGGCGGAGGTCGTGCAGGCGGATGCGGGGCAGCGTCGACTTGGCGACGTGGCGGTCGAAGATCTGGCTGAACAGGTCGGGGTGAGTCGGGCCACCGTCGAGCGCGGCGAACACGATCCCGTCGTCGTCGGGCCGGCGCCCGAGCGCGAGTCGTTCCTCGAGCTGGGCCTTCCGCCACCCCCGCAGCACGGCGACGGTTCGGGGGTCGAGGTCGATCGTGCGCCGGCTGGACTTGGTCTTCACGTCGGCGAGGATGAGCTCGTAGGCGACGTTGAGCACGGCGTGACGGACGGAGATGCGGGCGGCGTCGAGGTCGACGTCGTCCCATCGCAGCCCGAGCACCTCGCCGCGCCGCATCCCGGTGTTGGCGGCGAGGAAGAACGCCGGAGCGAGGCGGTGGTCGTCGATCTCCTCGAGGAACTGGCGGAGCTGGGCCGGCATCCAGACCCGCATCTCCTTGCTGCCGTACGCGCTGGGCTTGGGTGGGTCGGCCAGATCGGCGACGTTGCGCACCAGGCTGCCCTTGCGGCAGGCGTCGGCGAGGGCCTTGCGCAGCATCCCGTGGATGATCCGCACCGAACGGGGCGATAGGCCGCCGCCGGCACCGTTGCGTCGCCCGTCGACGAGCAGCCCGGCGTAGAAGGCGTCGAGGTCCTCGGGCGTGAGCCGCTGCAGCGGGATGTTGCCGATGCGGGGCTTGACGTGGATCTCGACGTTGCGCCGGTACGAGTCCCAGGTCGAGTGCCGGAGCTGGGCCCGCTTGGCCGGCAGCCAGCGCTCTTCGAGGTAGGCGCCGAGGGTGATCCGCTCGGGCGCCCGGTAGTCGCCGTCGTGGTTGCGCTTGACCATCTCGGCGAGGAGCTTCTCGGCCTCCTTGCGGGTGGCGCCGCCTGCGTACCAGCGGTGGCGCTGGCGGCCGGTGGCCTGATCGATGCCCTCGTAGATGACGGCGTAGTAGCGGTTGCCCTTCTTGGCGACGTGACCTCGCATCGCTGCCTCCCTTGTGCCATCCCTGCCGCTCGGCTCACCACCGAGCGCCGTAGGTCGTTCCTGCTGCCGGGTGGTGCCGGCTCAGAGTCTCGACGAGCCTGCGCATCCGTGCTCCGTCCACATCTTATCTGCAGGCCCGTCGAGTGATCTGTAGGATAGAGGATTATGCGCCGGGCATCGAAGGATGTGCTGACTGTGGAGCAGGCGGCTCAGGTTCTCGGCATCGGACGCCAGACCGCGTACGTCCAGTGCCGGCTCTTCCTGGCGCCCGATAGCCGGGAAGGCATCCCCTGCCACAGGATCGGCCGGCTGATCCTCATCTACCGCGCCGAGTTCGAGGCGTGGCTGGGATTCGCGATCGAGTGGCCACCCGTGGCCGAGGAGCCCAAGCCCCCTCCGCCAGTGGAGCGCGACACGACTGCGTCAACCAGCGCCAGGCGTCCGAGTTCGAAGCGCCGCGACCGCCGCGTCACTGGCGATCAACTAGCCCTGCCGTTCTGATCGCGGCGCAGGTTCGGCAATTCCGTACGGGCCGGATCCGAGCGGGATGGTCAGCCAAGCCCGCCCCAGGGGGCGGGCTCCTTCCATTGTCCCCTCGGCAGTGACCGGGCCCGTCAAGGGCCTCCGCTGCGCTCCGGTCCCACGGGACGGCTCACGCCGCCCTTGACGGGCCCTGGCGGATGCGGAATCAGGCCTTCGCATCTTCGGCGACGAGGCCGGTGAAGTCCTTCTCCGTCACATCCGGAAGCGAGTGAGCGAGCATGACGGCGACGTCGTCCTCCAGTGCGCCCAGCTCGTCGGCGAGGGCGCGCAGCGACTGCTGCCACCCGCCGATGCTGCCGACGGCGTGCCCGACGACACCGAGCAGGCGGAGCCGGGCCAGGGCGAAGATCCGTTCCTGGGCATCGGAGAACAGCGCCGGGTCGAGGTCGCGCATCACCTCGTGGAGGTGTTTCGCCATCAGCGGGGCACCGTCGGTCGATCGCCGAGGATGAGGTCGATCATCACCGCCATCGTGCGGTTCTGCGCGTCCTCCGACGTCCCGGGTTTGACCTTGCTCCACGTCGCGCTCAGGTCTCGGCGGAATGAAGAAGTAGGTGATGGGGACGTCGAAGGCCTGCGCGAACGCGACGAGGTCGTCGGCCGTGAACTGGCGCACGCGGGTCCCGTCCACCGACCGCTCGGCGGCTGAGACCTGCGCGACGGTCCAGCGGACCCCGAGGTGTGGCTCCAGCGCCTCGGCCGCCTGCGCCTGCGTCCAGCCTCGCTCCTGACGGGCGCACCAGAGGTTGTACCCGACGAGCTGATTCGGAGTGAGGCCCCAGAACAGCGGTGCCTGGCGCTCTTCCTTGGTCCGGCGCTTCGTCATCCCGGGTTACCTCCGCTCTTCATCCTAGGCGACCGCTCCCCTCAATTGACGACTTCACTACACGCTTGTAGTTTGGGACTCTCTCTGTTCGCAGAGTGATCGTCGTACGTGAAGACCGACACTGGTGGTGTGATCCATGCGCTCCGACAACCTCGCCGTGATCGCCGAGATCCGTATCGAGCACCGCTATCCCCAAGCCTTCGCGTTCGTCGATCGGCACGGGCCCGACGCCATCGCCATCCTCCACGATCTCATCACCCACGCTGCCCAGCGCGAGGACCAACTCGTCGTCCAGGCAAGCGTCCGTCAGATCGCCGAGCGACTACCGCGACTGTCGAAGGACACCGTCTACCGACGACTCCGCGAGTTCCACCGCGCCCACGTGATCCGTACCGCCACAGCCAGGACACACGGCCGATTCGAACCGCCGACCTACGTCCTCGACCTGACCGGCACCGGCATCTCCGTGACGCGATCCCGATCCGCATCGAGCGAGTAGGAGGCCCCGACAACCATGAGCAACCTCGCGACTACCCCCCTGTCGCAATTCAGGACAGACGAGTGCACACCCGCGGGCGGGTGGTGCCGATGACCGTGCGGGTCACGACGCTCAAGGGCGCCGACGCCGGCCTCTACTACGTCGAGGCCCTGCCCAGCTACTACCTCGACGCCGGCGAGCCCGCCGGCGTGTGGCAGGGCTTCGGCGCCGGCCGCCTCGGGCTGGTGAACGAGGTCGACGACGACGCCTTCCTGGCCCTGATGGCCGGACTCGACCCCCGCACCGGCGAGGCCCTCGGCCGCAACTACGGCGAGGGATCGGTGCGGGGCTTCGACGTCACCGCCTCGGCGCCCAAGTCGGTGTCGGTGCTCTTCGCCCTGGGCGACGACGCCACCCGGGCCGCGGTGCTCGACGCCCACGACGCGGCGGTGGCGGCCATGGTCGACTGGATCGAGGACCACGCCCACACCCGCTACCGCATCGGCGGCCAGGTGCGCACCCTCGACGCCGAGGGCATCGCCGCCGCCTGCTTCCGCCAGCACACCAGCCGGGCGCTGGACCCCCAGCTGCACACCCACGTGGTCATCGCCAACCGGGTCGTCGCCGACGACGGCCGCTGGCTGGCGCTCGACGCCCGCACCATCAAGTGCGACCAGCGGACGCTGTCCGCCCTCTACCACGCCAGCCTGCGGGCCGAGCTGACCCGGTCGCTGGGGGTGGAGTGGGCCGAGCCGGTCAACGGCATCGCCGAGATGGCCGGCGTCCCCGACGACGTGCTGGCCGAGTTCTCCTCCCGCACCAAGGCGGTGGAGGAGCGCATCGAGGACAAGCTCGAGCGCTTCGTCGAGTCCTTCGAGCGCGACCCGACCCCCCGCGAGCGCTGGCGCCTGGAGCGGGAGGCGGTCACCGAGAGCCGGCCGTCCAAGTCCCACGGCGACGACGCCTGGTCACTGCACGCCGAGTGGGCCGAGCGGGCCACCGCCATCGGCCACGACCCCGAGTACGTCATCGGCGCGGCCGTGTCGCAGCCGACCACCGGCCGGGCGATGGACGACGCGACACGCGAGCTGATCGTCTCCCGGGCCATCGAGGCCCTGACCGAGACGCCAGTCGACGTGGCGGCCGGCCGAGCTGGTCCGGGAGCTGGCGGCGGCCGTGCCCACCGACGTCGCCATCGACGCCGAGATCCTGGTGCCGTGGCTGCACCAGCTGTCCGAGGCGGTGATCGCCGAGCGCCTGGTCGACATCTCCCGGCCCATCCCCGACGGCGTGGCCCTGCGCCGCGACGGCCGGCCCATCACCGAGTCCGTCGCCGACCGGGCCCTGACCACCCCCGAGATCCTGGCCCAGGAGGAGCGCCTCATCGCCTGGGCCGAGCGCCGGCTGGCCGGCCCGGCGGCGACGTCGCCCTCGACGCGTCGGACGACGAGCCTGGCCCTGTCCAAGCCCCAGCTGGAGGTGGCGGGGGCCGTCGCCGGCAACCGGGAGCTGGTCCTCGTCGTCGGCCCCGCCGGCACCGGCAAGACCTCCGCCCTGGCCCCGGCCGTCGAGCAGCTGCGGGCCGACGGGCGGGCCGTCTTCGGCGTCGCCCCCTCGGCGGGGGCGGCCGAGGTGCTGGCCGCCGACGCCGGCCTGGCCTCGGACACCCTCGACAAGCTGCTCGTCGAGCACCGCCTCGACCGGCCGCCCGACCACCGCTACGACCTGCCCCCCGGGGCGACCGTCGTCGTCGACGAGGCCGCCATGGTCTCGACCCCCAAGCTGGCCGAGCTGGCGGAGCTGGCCGACGCCCGGGGCTGGCGCATGGCGCTGGTCGGCGACCCGCTGCAGTTCTCCGCCGTCGGGCGCTCGGGCATGTTCGGCCATCTCGTCGACTGCTACGGCGCCATCGAGCTCGACCGGGTCCACCGCTTCGCCAACGAGTGGGAGCGCGACGCCAGCCTGCGCCCTGCGCCGGGGCGACACCGAGATCCTCCACCTCTACGACCACCACGGCCGCCTCCACGGCGGGACGGCCCGCCAGATGGAGGAGGCGGTCGTCGACGCCTGGTGGCAGGCCCGAGGCCCGGGGCGAGACCGTGGCCATGATGGCGCCCACCAACGAGACCGTGGTGGAGCTCAACCTCCGGGCCCAGGACCTGCGGGCGGAGGCGGGCGAGATCGACATCTTCGGCCCGTCGGTGTCGGTGGGGGACTACCAGCTCTTCCGGGGCGACGTCGTCGCCACCCGCCGCAACGACCGGGAGCTGCACACCGACCGGGGCCTGATGGTCAAGAACCGCGACCAGTGGGAGATCACCGACGTCCACCGGGGCGACGTCACCGTCTCCGGTCGCACGGGCACGGTCCGCCTTCCCGCCGACTACGTGGCCGAGCACCTGGAGCTGGCCTACGCCCAGACCAGCCACGCCAACCAGGGCCGCACCGTCGACCGCTCCCTGCTCTTCCTCGACGGCCCCACCGACACCCGCGGCGTCTACGTCCCCATGACCCGGGGCCGGCAGAGCAACGAGGTGTTCGTCGCCCTCCAGGCGGAGCAGACCGCCGTCGACGTGATCGTGGTGAGGATCACGTAAGACCCCGCACTCTCGATCACTGAAACCCCGCAGGTCGAGCGGGGTGGTGGGACGCCAAGTCCACCACCCGGGAGGGGCATCCTCGGGCTACCGGCGGTTTGCCCCCATGGCGCGGTGGGCACCAATTCCGGCCGGTACGGCTACGTAGCTGGTGACCGCGCGTCTATCGCCGACGCCATACGCGGCGCCCTGGGCTCCGGCCATTTCCCGGAACAGGACGCCCTGTCATGGGCGGCCGTCACCGATCGTCTGCTGGCTCCCGAAGCTTACCGGGACACGAGGGTCTGATGCTCGCGCACGCTGCAGAGCCGAGGCATAGCCGAAAGCCGCGACGCCGACCGGCGCGCGGCGTTGCGCGTGCGTGTGCGGTGCTGATGGCGCTGACGCTGCCGCACGCCGCGGCGCAGGCGATGGCGCGCATTGCCTGGCCCGAGTGGGCGCGCGACCTGGAGCGCAGCGTCAACGATCTCAGCCAGCTCGCGGCGGTAGACGACGCGGCCTGGGCGCGCCTGCCGCAGATCAACGCGCGCGAGCGTGGCGCCATCGGAGACGGAAAGGCCGACGACACGGTGGCCCTGCAGGCGGCGCTCAATTCCCTGCCCGACGGCGGCACGCTACTGCTCGATGGCGGAATGTTCGTCCACTCCAGCTGCCTGCACATTCCGGCTCGCGTGCGCTTGCTCGGCCGCGGTGCGCGACTGCACGCCAGCAATCCGAACAACATGTGCGTGTCTCTCGAGGGTATCGGGAGCCAGCTGCGGGGGCTCGAGCTGACCGCGCAAGCTACCCGCCGCGGATCGCAGCTCGCACAGGCGCGCGTGCTGGTGCAGGGCCGCGGCGCGAAGGTCATCGACAACCGCGTTATTGGCGCGACCGCAGCGGGCATCATGATCCGGGGCGCCCGCGACTTCTCGGTAACCGGCAACTACGTTGCGAAGACGCTGTCCGACGGCATCCACAGCACAGACGGCGCCGTATCGGGCTACGTCGCGCGGAACGTCACCGACGAGACCGGCGATGACGGTATCGCGGTCGTCTCGTACCTGAATAGTCCGCGCTGCCTCAAGATCCTGATCGAGGATAACAGCGTCTCCAATGTTTCCTGGGCGCGCGGCATCAGCGTCGTCGGATCGGCCGACGTGGTCGTCCGGCGCAACAAGATCACCGGCACCGGGCGCGCTGCCGGCATCATCGTGACGCGCGAGGACGCCTTCAACACCTATGGCGTCGACCGCGTGATCGTGGCCGACAATGCCGTCTCGGAGGTCGCGAGGCGCTTCGACTGGGCCGAGAAGGACCAGACCGGGCAGGCCACGATCGATGTGAATGCCTACGCGGCGCCGGTTGCGAGCTTGCAGGTGCGCAAGGTGGTGATCAGCGGCAACACGCTGGCCGACGGGCGCAACGACGGCATTCGCCTGCTGGGCGGCGTGTGCGAGACCACCATCACCGACAACCAGGTGCAGGGCATGGGCGGCGTCGGCATCGCGCTGGTCGAATTCGACCTGTGCAGACCCGATCTATCGCTGCGCCGGCAACGCGGTAGACCACCCATCGGCCGCCCCACCCGCGTGTGGCGCACCATGAACTTCACCGCGCTGAAGCGCATACCCCAGGGCGCCATGCTGGCGACGATCGGCCTTCGCATCTTCGGCGGCCTCGTCGGAACCTTGCCGCCGCTCATCGCGCTCGGCTGGCTCGATCGCGCGGCGTACGGCCATGCGATGGCTAACTACGCTTTGGCGCTGATGCTTCTCGGGCCGATCTCGCAGTACATCACGCAAGGCTACCTGCGCGAGCTGTTGCACGGCAAGTCAACGTTCGGCGTCACTAACCCGTCCGGCACCATCGTTGTGCACGCCTATGTGCTGCTCGGCGTCGTGGCAGCGGGCCTGGCGGCCGCCGTGTCGGTCATATCGTGGGCCGACGCCGCCATCATCGCTACGATGCTAGCAATTTCCGCCGTGGCGCGGATGCAGGAAGCCTATTTGGTCGCCCGCGGCCACCAGGACAGCGCGGTGCTGCTGTTCTACGTACTGCCGCCGCTGCTGCTTGCGGCGCTGATCATCGTGGTGCACGCGACGGGAATGCTCGGCGACTTCTGGAACGTCGCCGTCAGTCAGATCATCGCTTACGGCGGCTGCCTTGTGGCATCGCTGCTGATGGCGCAAGGCGCGGCCGGCCGTACGTTGCTGCTTGCGTCGCTGTCCACGCGCCACGCCGATTGGCAAAAGGCGTTTGCCTCCGTGCGGCATTTCCTGGCGAGCGGCGCGGTGCTGTCGACGACGGAACATATCCCCGTCGTCTTCTTGAATGCGTTCGGCTTCGGCGCGCTCATCCCCGGTTTCGAGCTGGCGCGGAAAATCGCCTCGGTGCCGTACGTGTTCATCCACGCGCTCAATATGCACATGATGCCCGATCTCGTTCGCTACGCGGGCGAAAACGCCTGGGCGGAGTTCCGCGCTGTGCTCGCGCGCTTCACGTTCGTCTCGGGATCGATCGGCAGCCTCTATGCCGCCGTGGTGCTGGTCGGCGTCTTTGCCCTGCAGGGCTACGCCGACACGGCGAACCCCATCGACACGACGATGTACGCGCTGTTGCTGTGCGGCGCCATCGTCACCGCCGTGGGAGCGCCGGCGGGATCGGGGCTGGTGGCATTGAACGGAGAGACGTGGTGGTCGCTGGGCGCCGGCGTCAGTCTCGCAGTGCAGCTGGCGATCTCAGCGCTGGCGCTCGGACCGCTGGGCGCCCTGGCCATCCCCGCCTCGATACTCGCTCAAATCATCGTCCTCCGTTGCATCCTCGCCGTGGGGACCGCGCTGCTGTTCGCGAACAGGGAGAAGCAAGATGCAGCCTTCCAAGGCGCCAGCTAGCTCGTTGCTGCGCATCCGCGGGGCTGTCACCTCGATCCGGCGCGCCAGCGCGTCCGTCGCTGTGAAAGTGCTGCCGCCGTGGTGGGTCCACCCGGGCGTCTTTCTCGCGCTGATCATCGTCCCCATCGCGATCGCGGTCTGCCTGTCCAACAACTATCTCATCGCCTTCAATCGCGCCGATTACTTCTCGCCGATCTTTTTCAGCTGGTACTATGCGGGCCTGTTCCTCGGCGGCCTGTTGACGCTCACCTGCTTTGCCTTCATCGGCGCGCGTCCGGGCCCGCTCGGCGACCAGGTCGGGTTCCGGAACGGCGCCCTCGACTTCCTGTTCTTCACCTGCATGGCCGGATACGTGGTGTGGTTCGGGCCGCTACTCGTTTCATCGCCGCAGGTCCTACTGGGCGCCATGACCGGCGAGTCGGGTGCCGTCTATGACGTGCGTGAGATGGCGCCGACGCTGCCCGGGGTCACGACCGTCACGCAGTTCGCCATCACCTACATCTGCATCTACGGAGTGAAGAAGTTCATCCAAGGCGAGCGGCTGGCGCCGCGCTACGACTTGTACCTGATGATCATGCTCGGCGCCGCCTTGCTGCGGGCCATGGCCAACTCCGAGCGCATCGCCGTGATCGAGCTGGTGTTCTGCCTGCTCGTCATCATGTGCAGCAGCCCGTTCATGGCGGCCGGACCGTCACGGCGCATTGTGCGGCGGACGCTGCCGCTGCTGCTGCTGGCTATCGGCCCGGTGTTCTTCGCCGCGTTCGAGTACAACCGTTCGTGGATCAACTACTACCAGTATGAGTACAGCAGCCTGTGGGCGTTCGCGCTCGAGCGATTCGGCCTCTACTACGTCACAGCGCTCAACAACTTCTGCGGCTTCCTCGACTACACCGCCTGGCCGACGCTGACCGGCGAGTGGACAATGCGCTGGCTCTATCATTTCCCGTTGATCGGCGATCTGCTGGGACCGTTGGTGGGCGCCAGCCCCGACAGCGCGTTCGATAGCTTCCTCAAGGAGTATGCCGACGACGAGTTCAACAATCCGACCGGCATCCTGCCCGCCTATCACGATTGGGGAATTCTCGGCGGCTTCATCTTCTTTGCGGTGTACGGGTTGTTTGCCGGATTGGCCTATCGCTCGTTCCGGCAATCGCGCGGCTTCCTGCAGTACCTCTACCCGCTCGTCCTCTACTCGCTATTCGAGATCCTGCGCATCGGCTACATCTCCGACGGCCGCAGCGTGGCTGCCTTGATCGGCCTCGCTATCGCCTACGTGGGTTGGGGATACCGGGTGCGGGTGCAGCGAACGAGCGCTCCCGACGGGAGCCCGGGTACGCCCGTCCTGTCGCACGGAGCCGCGTGAGCGACACCGGCTCGACAATTCGCAGCTAGTTCAGCGGCCGCCGCAAGGTCGCTTCCCGCTCTCAAAGCGGACCTTCGCGCAGTCCGAGGGCGCGTCTTTTGTGACAAGAAGGCCCGGTTCGGGTGAACCGGGCCTTCTTGTTTTCGGTCGATAGATCGTTAGCGCCGGCGAAGCTGCGAAAGCTTGCTCATCAGGCCACCGCCACGATGGCGCTCGACGATGGCGCGCTTGACGGCATCCTTGGCGGCGCTGCGCAGGGTGGGCGCGGGCGAGCCGCCGTCGTTGCGGTGTTCGATGGCCGCTACGATCTTGTCCTTGATCTTTTGCTTGATACGCTCCTTGGCCTCTTCGGCCTTCAGGATGATGGCTTCCTTCACGCGCTGCTTGGCTGATTCCTTGAGGATGAGGAGCTTCTCCTTGATGGCTTCGCGCACCTCGGAGCCCGGATCGGTCTGATCTTCCATGCCTGCGTCTCCCGTGCCGCCCGAGTGGCTGACCACAGGCGGGAAACCACCGCCCGAGTTGCTCGGCGTGGGGTCGGCCTCGCTGACGACCGGCGGCAACTGCGCGGGCGCGGGATCGTTGGCTGCCTCTTCAACCGGGGGAAATTCGGCTTTGGGCTGGGCGCTGGCTTCGTCGACGACGGGCGGGAAGTCCTGGGCCGGCGCGGCGGGCACATCATCGACGACCGGCGGGAAGTCCGCAGGGTCCGCTTCGACCGCGGCCACCTGCACGGGAGCCGGCGAGGTCCCGCTGGCGGCTTCGTCGCCAGGAATTTCGCAGCCCTGCGTGATGGCGAGCTGACGATAGACATCGAGGTCCTTCAAGTACGCGGCGCACAGCTCCTCGGTGGCGCGCGGAGCCGCCTCGGTGGCGGTGGCTGGACCGATCGCGTGCGCAGCGATGAGGGCGAAAAGAGAGGCGGAAACAGCTCGGGCGAACATTGGATGCTCCTAATGGGTTGGAAATGGCTCCGTCTGAATTGCCCTTGCATCCTGGGCCGACCCGGGCGGCGGCGCTGTTCCGTGCGGAACCCGCGGTAGGCAAACTTTGCCGGCGGCGCCGGACGGGTTGCCCACCCACACTTGCTGGTTTGGCGGGGGTCCACAGGCGTCGCCGACGAAGGGCAAATGCATTCGCGACGAGCGTTGGGACAAAAAGTCGATCTGGCTATCGCGCCGAGGGCGATGCGGCCCGGGTCGAGGTGCTGGCGACGCGGAGCACTGACGCAGCGTGCCTCTGGGCGGAGGCGGGTGCCCGCCTCCGTCGTACAGCTTTGGGCGACGACGACGGCCGCGTCAGTTTACTCTGAGTTCGCAGCCGCCAGTCTTCGTCTCCCTCGTGCCCGCCGGGCACACGCACCTTGTTCGATCATTGGTGAGGACCTTGTCCTTGCCGCACTTCGGCGGTGGAGGCGGCTGTGTGGGCTTCGGCGTCGGGGCCGCGGGCACCCGGCAGAAGTCGTTCTGGAACTTCGTTCCCGGCGGACAAGCGCAATTCGGCGGCGTGCCGACCATGCCCTGCCGGCACTTGTCTTGAACGCACTGTCCGTTTCGGAATTCCATTTGTCGCGGACAGCAGTTCGGGAATGTGCCGTTCGGCCGGCTGCGCGGACAGCTCTGCGGCAGTTGCGGCTTGTCGTTCGGGCACTGGGTAAACTTGCCGAACACTTTCGTGCCATCGGGACACGTTTTCTCGAACGGACGCTGCTGTGTATCCGTGTCTCCGCCCCGGGGTTTGCACTTGCCGTTCTCGAACCTTGTGCCGCGCGGGCAACAATTGGGGAAAGTGCCAATCATGCCGGTGGGACACTGCACCGGCTCGGCTTGTGGACTACGGCACTTGCCGTTTTCGAAACGCGTGCCGCGCGGACAGCAGTTGGGGAACGTGCCAATCATGCCGGTCGGACACTTGACCGGCTCGGCTTGCGGACTACGGCACCTGCCGTTCTCGAAGCGCATGCCGCGCGGACAGCAATTGGGGAACGTGCCGACGGGTCGATCGCCCGTGCACTCTTTCGGCCTCTCCTTGGCCGGCTCGCGGCAGGCGCCGCGCTCGAACTTCGTGCCCTTCGGACAGCAGTTGGGCGGCGTGCCGACCGGGCGGCTGCGCGGACACTCTGTATCCTCCGTACCCTTCGACGTGTTGGAACCGCCTGTAAAGCGTTTGCAAACCCCGTCCTCGAACCGAGTGTCGCTCGGGCAGCAATTGGGCGGCGTACCGACTGGGCGTGGCGGCTCGCAGACCCGGGGCGGCGGCGGTGCAGTGGCTGGACGCCGACAGACCGTACCGTCAAAGCGCGTCCCTTGCGGGCAGCAGTTGGGCGGCGTGCCGACGGGGCGGCTGTCCGGGCACACGGGGT
>CAVXYA010000009.1:0-639868 GCA_963765955.1 uncultured Acidimicrobiia bacterium | reverse complement strand
TGGCGTCGGCGAGCGCACAACCGGCATTTCCGGATGTGTCGGCAGCGGCGCCAGACAGCGGCCGGCCTCCCTGGCAGGGGGAGCTGGCTCGATTCCGAAAGAGCCTACCCCTCAGGCGGATGTCTTGGTTCCCCAGGTTGATCCCGGGTCAGCTGATGGAGATGGATCACGTTCGCAGTCGCTGGCGTCCTAATGTGAGAAGTTCGCTGTGTCGTATTCCGACGAGGTCAGCGGCCTCGTTCAGTTCATCGATCTCAGTGACAAACTGTCTGTTTACGTCGCTATCGACGACACGAACCGAGTCAAGTATGTGGGCCTCTGCCACTCCCTGACGTCGCAGCGTGGCACCGACGGGTCCCGTGTTGCTAGACACCAATTGCAGGAAGCATTTGACTGCCGCTAGAAATCGTTCGCGAGCAGCATCCAATGCGCCGTCGTGGAACATGCGCTCAGGGTCATCCCAACCGCTATGCTCGAACTCCGATAGGCCGTCAAGCTGGTCAAGGACGAACGTTGCGCCGAAGTCGTGGGTTCGTAGGAACCGGAGGGCGGGATCGCTGCTTGGGAGCGCCGAAACCAGTTGGGCGAACAACTTACGGTCGGCCTCAAGAGCATCCAGATCAAGCGCATTGGCCGCCGTCCGCAGCCTGTCTAACTCGATCTGGGCCTGAGCTTCACGTCCTTCTGTTGACTCAACCTTCTGTCGCAGTGCGCGATCGTTGAGCCGGGAACTCGTCAACACAATCCCGAGAACCACCAGACCGCCGATAGCGACGACCTGGGCCTGGGGCCAGCCATCATTCCAGTGTCGGACCACACCTGCTCGCAAGTCCGGCTGCAATAAGGACAATAGGCCGAGGAGCAAGCTCGATATAGTCGCCGCCCCAGCGATGCGGCCGTTAAACCAGCGCGAGCGCACGCACCCAATCTAACGGCCTGGGGCTCGCAGGGTCCAACAATCCGGCGATGTCTTCTGCGATACGCCGCCTCCCGGTGCACAGGCGGGCTCCGAACGGATCCGAGACATCAGCACCATCAATAGCGGTGCTGATTTTGGCGAGCGTATCGACACCGTCGTCGGCTCGTGCGATGCGCTGGTGGCGGTGATCGGCGACAACTGGGTTGAGCGAGAACCAGAATGGTCGGCGCCGTATCGACCAGCCCGGGGACTGGGTGCGCCAGGAGATCTCGTCGGCTCTCGAGCACCGCAATCAATCGCTCGACGTCGTAGCTCCACCGCGCGTCAGAAAGCGTGAGGGCTTTACGTGTGGCGAGAGCCCGCAGAGCTGGTGGCAGTTCGGCCGACGATGGCATTTCTGCCCCTTCCACCAGGACGGGCACCAACGAGGCATCGTTTTTGAGTGCCGCCTCGAGCATGTCGTCGTGCGTAGGTGACTCGGCTGCTGTCGGTGCAGCATCCCCTGCGCAACCTCGACACCCTGGCGACCACCGCCACCGGCCTGGGGGTGCAGCTCGTCAGCGAGTGGCAGGATCTGGCCCAGATCGAGGCGCGCTACGGCCGCCGGGCCCAGACGATCATCAACGACCACGGGCCACGGGCGCTGCTCGGGCATCTCCCCAGCGTGTGGCAAGGTCACAGGAAGCCGTCAGGCTGTCCGCAATCGCTACGTCGTCGGTTGCCATAGAGGTCGCATGGATGACCGGGAGCGCACTTCGTCAGGAGCAACGCGTTGATCGTCTGAGAGGCGGCCGTCGATAGAGTCGTCAGTGGCATGCACGCGTACCTGGAGGTTTGGGGCACGGCCATCCCTGAGCTGGTGCCCCTCGAAGGTCGGCGGACCACGATGGGACGGGCCGACGTGAATGACGTGCGGATCCCCGACCCCACCGTCTCGGAGCTGCATGCCGTCGTGGAGTGCTACGGCGTCTGGTTCGCGCTCCGTGACCTGGGCTCATCGAACGGCACGTTCGTGAACAACGAGCCGCTCTACAGCGAGCGCCGGCTTCGGTCGGGCGACGAGATCCGGCTGGGCGAGACCAGGCTGATGTTCCGCGCCGAGGGCGTCCATGCGTCAGTGCGGACGCTGGAGGCGGAGGGCCCGCCCGACCTCACTGCCCGGGAACGCGATGTCCTGCTCGCCCTCTGCCGGCCGATGCTCGAACGGGCGCCGTTCCCGCAACCGGCGAGCGTTCGCCAGCTTGCGGCGGAGCTGGTGGTGTCCGAGGCGGCCGTGAAATTCCACCTCGCGAATCTGTACGACAAGTTCGATCTCCGCGACCCGGCCACGTCCCGGAGGGTGCAGCTAGCCAACGAGGCGATCCGCCGGCGAGCAGTCAGCGTCGCCGATCTGCGCAAGGGGCCGCCCCGGCCATCAGCCCATATCTGACTGGTGGCCGCGGATCACGACGTCGTCGAACGCCACGATCGCGTGGTCGGCATCGGCGGTGGCCAGGGCCAGCCCGGTGCTTCCGGGTGGAAGGGCGCGGCGGTCGACGACATCGACCACGGCTCGGGGGCCCAAGAAGAGCCGGAGACGGGTGGTGTCGGGCCCTCCGGCGCAATCCAGGCGCAACCGCACCGGCTCACCCTGACCGATGAACCCGACGCCAGCCGACGCCAGCGTCACCAGGTCGCCGTCGTACTTCACGATCCGCGCCGTGCCGTCAACGCCGATCAGGCCCTCGTAGAAGGCTGATCGCCCCACCGCCTGACGGCAGACGATGCCAAACAGGCCGGTTCCCGATGTCGGGCGGGCGGTCACCTGCACGCTCACGTCTCCGAGGCGGGTCATCGATTGGTAGACCGGTCCCCGGAACGCGGTGTCGGAGAGGAACTGCTGCCGGGAGCCTCGCACCTGCAACACGTACTCGCCCCCGTCGTAGCGGACGGTTGCGATCTCAGAGTCCTGCTGGTGCCAGCCCCCGCCGGCACTGAAATCGTCCGTGTAGAGCTGAGTGAGCCGTACGGTCGTTCCCCTAGGCATGCTGACAATGCCTCCGAGGAGCGCGGTCAGGACAAGTGCCGCACTGACGAGCCGACGCATCGTGAGCACGCGGCGTCGTGGTCGAGGGGCGGGCTCGGCGGGTGCCACCGGCAGGCCGTCGTTCTCGACGACCATGACCGAGATGGGGAGCCCGAGCCTGGCCTGCACGGCCTGGAGCTGCCGCCCGAGCTGCTCGGCGGTCGCCTGGCGGAGCGCGGGATCTTTTGCCATGCCCTGCTCCAACACGAGGCAGAGCGACTCGGGGACGTCCAGGCTCCTGAGGTCCTCAGGCGGATCGGTCGTGATGCGGACGGCAAGGGCGGCCATGCTCGGCTCCACTGCGTCCACGAACGGGGGATGGCCGGCAAGCAACGTGTGCAACGTCGAGGCGAGCGCGTAGACATCGGTAGCCGGCGTCAGGTCGGCGCCCGTCAGGCGCTCGGGCGCGGCGTGGGCGAGGGTCATGCCGACGAGACCAAAGTCGGCCAGCTTGGGGTCGCCGAAGCGCGAGAGCAGGACGTTCTCGGGCTTCACGTCGCCGTGGACAACACCCACCCGGTGAGCCGACTCGAGGGCGCCCGCCAACGCCACCCCGATGCGGAGCACGTCGGGCACGTCTAACCGCTCCTTGCCAGCGAGGAGCTCGGCGAGCGACCCGCCCGTGAGCAGCTCCATCACCAAGTAGCACGTGCCGTCATCGGCCGCCCCGGCGTCATACACGGTGACGATGCCCGGGTGGCCGGAGAGCCTCCCGACCGCTTCGCACTCGTCCTTGAATCGGCGACGACCACCGGGCGCCTGGCTCGCGGGCAAAACTTTGATCGCCACCGGCCGGTCGAACGACCGCTGACGGGCCTGGTAGACGACCGACGACGAGCCCCGCCCGATTTCGACGATGTCGTCGTAGTTGGCGATGGCGGGATCGACGAGAGTCAAGGGGCGCGACTTCGGTGTGTGACGGGCGAGGGCGCGACGAGGAACAGCAACGCCACCAGCACGACGACGAGGCGGATGGCCAGCGGGAGTCGATACGCGCTGACGGCCAGCCGGACCGGCGATCCAGGACTGTCATCGACGGCCACTTGACGAAGCGCCTGGCTCGAGTCTTGTGAGGTTGCGGTCGAGCGCCGATCGTTGTCGGCCGGTTGTGCGGCCTCATCCGTCGCCCCACCCAGCGCTGAGCCCGCGACGCTCGCGAGCCCACGTTCTACGGTTGGCGCACTCACCGGATCCGCGACAACGCCATCGGTGGCGGGCGACGGTGAGACCGGATCCCCGCCAAGCCCATCGGCGGCCGGCGCCGGAGAGCCGCCCACGTCGACTGCGTCCTCGGTCGGCCCCGCCGGCCCAAAGGGGCTCGTCCCGCCGGGGAACTGCGCCGGTAAGAGGCCGCCGCCAGCGGCGGCTGCGGTCACGGTGTCGCCGACAAGGACGTCATCGGGCGGGGCAATAGACGTCGCTGGGGCGGCGCCGGTCATGACGGCGTCATCGGGCAGTGTCGACGGGATGGTGACGAGGCCGTCGTCGTCGGCCGCCCGAACCGCGGCTGTCGCCGGGCCGAGCAGCAGCAGGAAGAGAAACAGGACAACTGGCCGAAGTCGCACTCCCGGTCTCCACCTCCACGCCGCCGCTCCTGGACGTCGACACGAACGGTAACCGTTTCGAGCCCGGGTTGGGCGAGCCTGGCCAGGGGGTCAGGAAACCCTTGCTGCCCGACGAGCAAGAACCCACTCCGACGCGGATTCCGCCCGCGCCCGAAAGTCGTCATCGTGAGATTGCGCTGGGACCTACCCGGTGGGCAATGGAGGCAACGTGGGGAGCCCGAGAGGTCACGGCGGGCGGGCTTCACACGCCCGCCGCTGGCTGGAAGTGGCCGTGCGGCGTGGCAGCGGAGACTCGCTTGCCCGATTAGGACACCGCTCCGTCCAATCATGCTGCATCAAGGGGCGGGCCGTTCTCGGTCTAGCGCTGGATGAGCGCATGAATTCAAAAGAGATGAGGAGGAGAAATGACGCTTAAGACGACGTTGCGCGCCACCATTGTCGCACTCGCTCTGCTGGTCGGGATGACTTATACGGCCGGTCCGGCGCATGCCGCGACGAGTTGGACGCACAACAACCACTACTCGTATAGCCTCCTGAAGTCGGGGCCGCATGTGTATGGCAACACCTATGCGACCGCGTACTTTTGGAACGACACCCCAGTGACGATGCTATGTTGGATCGACACGGAGTGGGTTTACGACCGGAACTACTCGAACTACAACAGCCCGCGCTGGTTCAAAGTGCAGTCGCAGCGAAGCGGCCAAATCGGGTACATGCACTCCTCGTACGTCTACTACCAGGTGTGGACGCCGCATTGCTGATACAGGCGTCCGGCTCATTGCTGCTGGTTTGCGCCTGACCTCGCGAGAAAGGGGCGGCCTGGGAATCGGCCAGCATCCGCGGGTCCCTACGGGCCCGTGACATAAGCCCGAGACCAGAACTCAGCAGGCGCCGCGTCTCCCGCGAGGCGCGGCGCCTGCCTCACGGCACGTGCGATGAACGGGCGCCTTGTCCGTAGGTCGACGACGACGGCTCGCTTGAGGATCGGGGCGTGCGCCAGGGGCCAGCCCGGCCCCCGGCGGGAGGGGCGGCCGGCCCCTGGCGATCTTGGGCTCGACCGAGCCATGCGACGTTGCGAGACACGGGCGCCCGTCCGGGGGGGTGCACGAGGCTTTGTGCACTCTAGCTGTGCACAAGACTTTGTGCAAGAGGCCGCCGATAGCGTCCGGTGGTGGTCGACCTGGTGGGCGTGAGCGAGATCGCCGATCGAGCCGGGGTGTCGGTTCACACGGTGTACGCGTGGCGCCGCCGCCACGACAGCTTCCCGCCGCCGGCAGCGCACCTGCGGGGCCTGCTCGTGTGGAACTGGCCCGATGTCGAGAGCTGGCTACGCGCCACCAACCGACTTCGCGAGTAGCGCCGGCCTCCGCGACTGCCGGCGCCGGTCGGCAGGATGGCACCTCTGTCGAGCGGGGTCGGATCAGCGGCCGGAGGCGCGAACGGCGGGCGTGGGCGGGAGGGTGAAGAGCTGGCCGGGCAGGATGAGGTCGGGGTTGCTGGGCTCGACGAGCAGGGGGCGGTTGGCGTCGATCAGCACGACCCAGGAGGGAACAATCTCGGGATCGGTCGGCGGGCGGCCCCACGCACGGGTCAGGATGTGCTCCGCCATCCCAGAAGCAGTCGCCGTCGGCGACGCTCCTTGGTCAGCCCGGCCCGCGTAGCCGGAAGCATCCTCCCTCCGGTAGCTGAGAAAGATCTTTGTCACCGGCCGGGCCTCCGCCGTCGCATGTGGCGGCACGCTACCGCCTGACGACCAAACGCAACTCCGGTTCCGCTCACGGGCGGCGGCTCCCCAGGCCTACCGCGACACGTGGGCTGCTTCCAGGACCAGCCGTGCGGAGACCAGCGTTCAACATCATCACCATGCAGCGTTGTGACTACGTCGGATGGGTCGTCGCGAGGATCGACCTGACCGCAGTGTCTTGCACATCGGAGACTGATGACGCGAGGGGTCACAGCAGACTCCAGGGGCCGTTTTCTGGGCCGAGGTCCGCGATTCGATTCCGGACGATCCCAGCGAGCCCCTTGTCGCCAAAGCGTTCAAGGATGTGCAGCGCTTGGAAGTGGAATTGGCGGGCTTCCGCCAGCTAGTCCAGGTGCTCGGGACCGTCGTCGCCGGGGAGCCGACATTGCTCGTGTCGGGCGCTGCCGGCTGGGTCGCAGGGGCGCCAGCCAGAGACGTTGTGGTGGAGGCGGAGATCGTGGTCGGCATCGCGTCGCCGGCTGGCACCGGCGTGAAATGATGCGCTGACTCCGCTGAGAGGTCGATGACGCCCGGCGCGGGGGCTTGGGCGAAGGCGGGCCCGGGACCGGCGAAGGCGCCACCCACCATGGAGACGGGTCGCCCGGCGTGATCCGAGCCCAACATCGCCAGGGGTCGGCCGCCCCCTCCCGCCGGGGCCGGGCTGGCCCCCTGGCGCTCTGCCCTGATCGCTGAGCGGGCTATCGATGTCACCCCGATGGCAGTCGTTGCCCCGCCGTGGGACGCCCACTGACCCATCGGCCGCGCCAAGCGATACTGGGCGCCATACCCTTTTCCACCCGGAGAGGTCGCATCTCGACGGAGTTTGGCGATCCCATCGTGGTATCCCTTGCGAGACGCCGAACACGGCACGTGCGCTGCTCGCCCGTCGCGAGATTGTGCCGCGGGCACCGCACGCGGCATCGTTCCCTCGGAGCGAGGATGAGGCCCTTCGCGTGTAGCCTCGATCGCGACCGACGGAGTCGCGAGAGAATGCCTTACAAGTACGACATCTTTGTGAGCTATCGGTGGCACAGCGAGACCGTCTACTGGCTCGAGCAGCACTTCCTGCGGCTCATCGACCTTCACGTCGGTCAAGAGCTTCGTAAGCGGCCTCAGATCTTTGTCGACCGTCAGATTGAAGTGGGAAGCGACTGGCCGACGGCGTTAGGCAAGGCATTGTCCCAGTCCCGGATCTTGCTGCCGCTTTGGGCCGGCGATTACTTCTCAAGCGCTTGGTGTGTTGAAGAGCTTGCCCACATTCTTGCTCGCGAAGAGCGCCGGTCTCGTCGGCGGCACGACGACGACGCGCTTGGTGGTTCCTGCCGCCATTCACGACTCGGATCCGAAGCACCTTCCGAAGTCACTCCAATCGATCCAGAGGATCGACCTTCAGAGCTGCTTCTTGACGCGAATGAGTCCCAACGGGGAAACCGTGGAGCGCCTTCAGCAACAAGTCGCGGCTCACGCATCCGGTATCACCCGGGCTATCAAGGCGGCGCCGAAATGGCAGGCGACGTGGCCCGATGAGGCAGTCGACGGCTTCCGGAAGTTGCTGCGTCAGAAGCGAACCCAGCGACGACCGCCGAGGTTCAGCGACTGATGGGAACGATCATCACCTTCTACTCCTACAAGGGCGGGGTTGGCAGGAGCATGGCGCTGGCCAACATCGCTTACGTCCTTGCGAGCGAGGGACGAAAGGTGCTGGTCGTCGACTGGGATCTCGAGGCTCCGGGCATCGAGCGGTACTTCAAGCAGTACGCGGAGATCGAGGGCGATGGGGTCGGCTTGCTGACCATGCTCGCGGACATCGAAGAAGGCCAGGTGTCACCTTTCCCGAGCTACTGCCTCTCCGTCCGGATCGCGAGTGCTCACAATCTGGTGCTCCTCCCCAGCGGCCGCGGCAACGATCCTGAGGGATACTCTCGGGCTCTCGAACACTTCAACTGGCCCCGCTTCTTCCGGAGGGGCGGTGGTCACCGCCTCGAAGCGCTGCGTGAGGAGTGGAAGGCGGAGTTCGACTTCGTCTTGGTTGACAGCCGCACCGGTCTCAGCGACTCGGGCGGGATCTGCACGATTCAGCTGCCAGATGTGGTTGTGGCTATGTTCACCGCCAACGAGCAGAGCCTGCTTGGCGTACGCGACGTGATGCGGTACGCCCGGCGGGCCCGGCAGGCGCTCCCGTTCACTCGAATGCAGCTTGCGGTGATACCGGTGCCGTCGCGCTTCGGGGTTTCCGAGTTCCGCGAGTCGCAGACCTGGATTCGCCGGATTGCAGCGGAGTTCGACGAGTTCTTCAAGGACTGGCTGCCTCGGGGCATTGACGCTACCGATTTCCTCCAACGGATCAAGATCCCGAACATCGAGTACTTCTCGTTCGGCGAGCGCCTCGCGGTGGTCGAGCAAGGAACGACTGATCCAGTCGGCATGGGGTTTGCATTCAGCCAGATAGCGCGGGTGCTGGAGAACGAACTCAACGACGTCGCGCTCGACTCTCCACTTAACGGCCCCAGCTTCACCGGATGAGCATCGGCGCCCTTCGGCCGATGAGCATCGGTACGATGTGTTCGTCAGCTATTCTCATTCCTCCGACCTCGTCCAGTCTGTCCAGACGATAGTGCAATTGTTTTCTTCTCAGTTGTCCCTAATGTTGGCATGGGAGCCAAGGATCTTCTTCGATCAGCGTGAGATCGAGCTCGGTGCCGAGTGGCCGATTGCTCTTCAGGAAGCGCTGTCCTCGTCCAAGGTCCTGCTGACCTTCTTGACCCCGCGCTACTTCCAGTCGTCGTGGAACGTCGCTGAGTGGGTGACATTCTCTGAGCGGGAAAAACGTAGTGAAGTAGGTGCGCCGCTCATCTTCCCAATCGTCGTTGGCGGCGCGAACGCGATGCCCGAAGACGTCAGACGCCGTCATGTGCTCGATATCTCAGATGTCTTCACCCCATTGCTTACTGAGTCGTCCAGGGCGACCGACGAGATATCTCAGCGTATCCGAGCTCTTGCTGTGTCTGTGGTCCGCTCGCTCACACTAGTGTCCGATTCCCCGCCCTCGATCGTGGTCGAACCTCGAGAGGTGGAAAAGCTACTGCGCCGCGAGGGGCCATTAATGCTGAGCCTGTAGGTTCTCGCCGACCTCGGGAACGCTAGTGGCCGGCGGTTGGCGTCGATCAGCACGACCCAGTAGGGAGGCGACCGATCCGAGGAGGACCGAGATTTCGTTGGGAGCTTGCCCGGGGTCGGCCGTGTCGCGCGCGGCCGGGACGGTGAAGAGCTGGCCGGGCAGGATGAGGTCGGGGTTGGCGGGCTCGACGAGCAGGGGGCGTGATGGAATCAGTTGTGGAGGTTGAGGCGTCGCGCTGGCCGGTCGGAATGAACGCTGCTCGAGCGGCTTCGAGGACCCTGTTGCTTCCCCGGCCACCATGACCTTGGCGCACCTTCATCGAGCATGGTGTCGGATCAGCGGCCGGGAACGTGGCGTGGCAAACCAATCCCGTCGAGCCTGCGGAAGTGCCTCCCCCGGGTACGCTCAACGCCTTGGCCATTCTCGGCGGGCAGCTGGTCGTGATGGATGCTCGGACGGTAGTTTCGGATGGGCGACGCGCTCCGCCGCCCGACTCGACTCACCTAGATTCGCCCCCTAACCGCGCTCTCGTGTCGGGACTCCAATTGAAGCCAGACATTCCAGAGATGCTCACGCAATTCCATCAGTAGCCTGGTGACCTCGTCATCGACCGACAGTTTCCATTGTCGATATCGAATTCGTCGGTGTTCGAGCAGCTCTTTGCCATATCGCGAGGCAGTAAAGAACGAGTGAGCTTCCTGAATATTTACTTTGCCGGAGGGCCCCAACTTGCCTGCAGCGCGATCCTCTATGTGCTCATGTGCATTACGCAGTTGTCGTATTGCCACACGCTTTCGCTCAAGGCGTCGTGGCCACGCGAGCACGCTTCGGCCAGCCGGTTGGTAGAGACGAGCCGCTCGACGGTCGAGCCATCTGTAGAGAGCGGTGAAGTGCGACTACTGCCAATTGGACATCACTGGTCAAATCCAGTGGCTCGGACCAGTCGGAGCTTGGGCTGTAGTGATCGAGGCGGTCTCGGGCGTGCTCAATCAGGCGGTGCGCAGCGTCTACCCGCATCGCTGCACTAACTAGGTACCAGAACACCTCGGCTCGGGGAAACGCTGTAAGTCCAGCCCTAGACATGATCCTCGCAGCTAGTGGTTCGTACCCGCAGGGACATTTCGGCCAATCGGCGACGATCGATTCCAGCTGGATACTTTGAGTCGGGGGCATAAGACCCAAAGTCTACAGGTCAGTCTTGAGTTGCGAGATAACCCTGGATGGATTAGTTGGTAACGCTAGCCAGAGGATAACCACCTCTCTTGCGCTTGGCAAGGGAGTGCTCCGTAGCTCTGAGTGTTTAGGGTGCAGCCAGGAGGGGCGCATAGGTGCCGTTACCGGACGGCTGCCACGCCGCGAATCTCCTCACCCGAGTGATGCATAACGACCCGGCAGTTTGGCTGGCGATCTGCCCGTGGTCGTGCCGCCGCTCTTCTGGCAACCTGGCTGGTGCCGGCCGCCGCGGCCGTTCCCCTTCGCACAGCAATCGCCGGCTGATGGTGATGGTGGGTGCAAGGCTGGGGTCGTGTCTGGACCTACGCGCTCGTCGCCACATCGAGGATGGGTGCTCGACGAGTTGGCCGGCGCGGGCCGAGAGAACCTGGACGTCGACCACGTTGCTCGCTACGACGAGAAGGAAGACGCGAGGGCGTCTGACGAGGTCGCGCTCCTCGTCGAGCTGGGCCTCGACGATCGGTCGGAGGTGGTCGACCTGGGCGCCGGTACCGGGCAGTTCGCCCTGGCGGTCGCCCGAATCTGCGCCCGGGTGGTCGCCGTCGACATCTCGCCGGTCATGCTGGCGCGGCTGCGGACCAAGGTGGCGGCTTCGGGTCTCTCGAACATCGAGGTCGTACGAGCCGGGTTCATCTCCTACGAGCACCGCGGGCATCCGGCCGACGTCGTGTATTCCCGGTGGGCCCTTCACCACCTCCCGGACTTCTGGAAGTCGGTGGCGCTCGAGAACATGCGCCGCATCGTCCGTCCCGGCGGGCTGCTGCGGCTCTGGGACATCGTGTACTCGTTCGACCCTTCGGACGCGGAGGAGCGCATCGAGGCGTGGTGTGCATCGCTCCCGGCCACTCCAACACACGATGGCGAGTGGAGCCGCAGTGACCTCGAGGAGCACGTCCGTGACGAGCACTCCACCTACACCTGGCTTCTCGAGCCCATGATCGAGCGATGCGGCTTCCGGATCGAGCGGGCGGACTACTCCCCGGACGGCTTCCAGGCCCAGTACGTCGCCCGAGCAATCTGAGCCGCGGCCTCGGAGCCAGTAGGTTCCCCGCCCGTGGGTGTTGTGGAGGACGCAACGAGTGGCTGAGGAGCCCATACCGTTCAGCGTGCTGTTGGCCGGCTACGGCACCACGACGATCGGCGACGGAATGCGAATCGAGTCCGTGTTCGCCCTCCTCAAGGTCCGGGCCGAGAACGGGAGCGCGGCGTGGATGGTCCGAAGCGGTGGCTCGCCGCTGTCCCCGGAGGAGCTGCTGGGCGTCCTCGACGGCCTCACCACGTCGATGCGCCAGAGGCTGAGCATGGCGTGGAAGCGCCAATCACCCCGGCCGAAAGCGGGCGGGCCGTCGACGCCGGTTCAGTTCAGCGAGCTGCTGGCCGGCCTGGAGACGGTAGGCGTCGCCGACGTCTACGTCATCGAGTCGGTGTTCGCCGTCATCAAGGCCCGACGAGACACCGGGGCTGCGGCCTGGTTCGTCCGTTCCTCGGAGATGAAGCTGAACCCGGAGGAGCGACTGGGTGCCCTCGAGGGATACGCGGCGTCCGTGCGCGAGGGACTCGCCGGCACATGGAAGTGGTGAGTTGCCGTCCCGGTCCGCCGGCCTGACCGCGGTCGGGTACCGGCTGGTGCTGGTCATCACCGGTCTGAGCATCGCCCACCATGTCGACCACGTCGTGCGGGGCGTCACCGGCTGGCCCCTCAGCGGCGGGTTCAACCCGTTCAGCGCCAGCCTGTTCGTCTACCCGGTGATCGGGGCCGGGACTGCTCCTCTCCCGTCGGCGCCGCGTCGGCGCCCGGTTCTGGGCGTTGCTCGCCGGCGGCGCCGCGCTGTTCATCGTGCTCGTCCACGTGGGGCCCACGGCCGGGGATTCGGTGAGCAACATCCCGGACCAGTACGGGTCGCCAGTTGCCGCCGTTGTCTCTCTCCTCGTGCTGGCGTTGTTCGTGGCCGCCCTCGTCCTGCACTGCGCCCATGAGATCCGGCGAATGACGAGCTAGCCGCCGGCGGGGGCGGAAGGCTGCTGCGGGGTCGACCGGCGGATGAGGCGGTCGCGGTAGCCGAGGGTGGTGGCGGCCACCACCACGCCGACGAAGGCGAGGCCGATGGCCGAGTTCATGCCCGCCGGGTGGAACGGTGACACGAGGTAGTGCTCGAGGTAGCCGCCCCGGTAGACCTCGTCGCCGGCCAGCTGGCGGAGGCCCTTCTCCCAGGTCGTGAGCGGGCAGTCTCGCCCGGCGACGTAGACCGCGCCGGTGCCGGCGAGGGTGACCAGGTGGGCCCGGGTGACCCGTGGGTGGCGGCGGGCGACGAAGCCGCCGACCAGCAGGAACCCGATCATGCTCAGATGCGACAAGGCCACCACGTCGGCGGCCCGGCGGAACACCATGGCCCGACGATACCGGCGCGCCGCCTACGTGGCGATCCGGGGTTGCCCCTACTCGGACGCCCCTATCCGGTGTTCCGAAGGCCGGCGGCGATGCCGTTCACCGTCAGCAGCAGCGCCCGGCGGAGCATGGGCGGGGGGCTGTCGGCCGCCCGCAGCCGGCCCAGCAGGCTCACCTGCAGCCGGCTCAGTGGGTCGAGGTAGGCCTGGCGAACGTCGAGGGCCCGTTGCAGCTCGGGCTGACGGTCGAGCAGGCGCCGCTCCCCTGTCAGCCTCAGCACCTCCTCCACCGTCCGCTCGTGCTCTGCACGGATCTCGTCGAAGAGGTGGTGCAGGTCGGGATCGACGAGCGACCGCACGTAGTGGCGGGCCAGCCCCATGTCGGTCTTGGCCAGCGTCATCTCCACGTTGGACACGAACACCCGGAAGAAGTGCCAGTGCTCGTGCATCTCGTCCAGAACGTCGCCGTGGCCGGCGGCCCGGGCCGCGGCCAGCCCCGCCCCCAGGCCGTACCAGCCGGGGATGATCTGGCGGGACTGGTTCCAGCCGAAGACCCAGGGGATGGCCCGCATCGAGCTCAGTCCCCCGTCGCCCTCCATCCGGGACGCCGGTCGCGACCCGATGTTGAGGTCGGCCAGCTCGGTCACCGGCGTGGCCGTCAGGAAGTAGTCGACCAGGCCGGGGGCGTCCATGAGCGACCGGTAGGCGTCGAAGGCGGCCAGGGACACCTCGTCCATGGCCACGTCCCACCGGTCGAGGACATCCATCGGCTGCCTCGACTCCCGGTGGAGCAGCGACGCCTCCAGCACCGCCGCCAGCAGGAGCTCCAGGTTGTGGCGGGCCAGTCCGGGCAGGCCGTAGCGCTCGGAGATGACCTCGCCCTGCTCGGTGAGCTTCATCTGCCCCTCGAGGGTGCCGAAGGGCTGGGCCAGGACGGCCTCGTGGGCCGGCCCTCCCCCCCGGCTCACCGTGCCCCCCCGCCCGTGGAAGAGCCGCAGCAGCACCCCGTGGCGCTGCACGACGTCGCGCAGGCGGCGCTGGGCCCGCTGGATCTCCCACTGCGAGGTGGTGATCCCGGCGTCCTTGTTGGAGTCGGAGTACCCCAGCATCACCTCCTGGACGTCGCCCCGCAGGCCCACCAGCCGGCGGTAGGTCGGGTCGCTCAGCAGCTCGTCGAGGATCTCCCCCGCCTGGCGCAGCTCGTTGACCGTCTCCAGGAGGGGGACGAAGCCGATCCGGGCCAGGCCGGTGCGCACGTCGACCAGGCCCGCCTCCCGGGCCAGGACCGCCGCCGCCAGCACGTCGTCGGCCCCGCCCGTCATCGAGATCACGTAGCTCTCGACGATCTCGTCGCCGAAGCGGTCGAGGGCCTGGCGGATGGCGCCGAACGTGGCCATGGTGGCGGCCGGCCCGTCGGGCAGCACCGTGGTCGGGCCGATGAGCGGCCGCCGGCTGGCCAGCTCGCGGGACAGGACCTTCGACCGCTCCGCCCGCCGGAGACCGTCGTAGGGGACGGGCAGGTCCTCCAGGTCGTCGAACAGGGCGGCCAGCACCTCGTGGTGCTTGGCGGCGTGCTCCCGGACGTCCATGGTGGCCAGGTGGAGGCCGAACGTGGCGGTGGTGCGCATCATCCGGGCCACGACGCCGGCGGCCGCCGACCCGCCCCGGTTGGTGCGCAGCGACGTCGCCATCACCGCCAGCTCGCCCAGGAGCTCGAACCGGTCGCGGTAGTCGAGCCCGTCGGCGTGGGGTTTGCCGTCGGACGCCCGCCGGGCGGTGTTCTCCAGCCGTTGGCGGATGTAGGCGCACTTCAGCCGGTAGGGCTCCTCGCCGTAGAGGCGGACCGAGCGGTCGTAGACCTCGGGCAGGAGGATGCGGTCCTCGGCCAGGCTCGAAAGGAGGGCCTCGGACACGGGGACGATGCGGGTGGAGATGCTCAGGTCGCGGACCAGGTCGTCGACCGCGGCCACCAGGTCGGCGATACCCCGCTCCTGCTGGATGGCGAGGACGTCGAGGGTGACCTGGGCGGTGACGTTGGGGTTGCCGTCCCGGTCGCCGCCCACCCACGTGCCGAAACGCAGGGGCCGGGACCCGGCGCTCAGCTCCACGCCCAGGCGGGCCAGTTCCCGGGTGAGGTCGTCGAGGATCTCGGGGACGACGTCGCGGAACAGCTCCTCCAGGTAGTACTGGATCGAGCTGGCCTCCTCCGACGGCTCCGGCTTGCCCAGGCGCAGCTCGTCGGTCTGCCACAGGAGGTCGACCACTTCGGCGAAGCGGCGCTCGATCCGCTCCCTGTCGGCCGGGCCCGCCTCGTGGCGGGCCCGCAGGAGCTCGGCCACCTGGCGCATCTTCGACAGCACCGAGCGGCGGGCGGCCTGGGTGGGGTGGGACGTGAGCACCGGCCGCAGCTCGAGGCGGCGGACCACCGCGTCGACGAGGGTCGACGGCACCCCCTCGGCCTCGATGCGGTCGACCGCCTCCGCCAGCCGACCGCCCCGGCCGGTCGTGCGCTCGAGGTGGCGGGCCTGGTGGACCTGCTGCACCACGTTGGCCAGGTGGAACCACACCGAGAAGGCCCGCACCAGCAGGATCTCGGTGGGCAGGTCGACCCCGGCCAGCACCGCCGCCAGGCGGGCGTCGGACTTCTCCGACTGGTCGACGATGGGGGCGGGACCGTCGCGGTCGCTCCCGTCGATGTCGCTCCCGTCGCGATCGCGCCCGTCGATGTCGCTCCCGTGGGGGTGGTCCCCGTCGGGCCACCGGTTGCCGGTGGCCTCGGTGACCTCGTCCACCAGGGTCGACAACCCCGGGCCCTCCAGACGCTCCAGGGACTCCTTCAGCATGCGGCCGACCCACGCGAGGTCGGCCCGGACGGCGGGCTCGTCCGGGTCGGGCTCGGCCACCGTCGGCACCTCGGTGGCGGGCACCGGCGGCGGCGGGCGCCTCGGTGGCGGGCACCGCCGAGCCCGGGGGACCGGTCATGCCCGGGGGCGCGTCATGCCTGGTCGGCCCAGACCTTCATCCGTTGCAGCACCGGGCTGCCGTAGGTGGTCACCATGGCCACGTCGGTCGCGTCCCGGCCCCTGCCGATCACGACCCGTCCGATGCGGCGGGTGTTGTTGCGGGGGTCGAAGGTCCACCACCGGTCGCCCATGTAGGCCTCGAACCAGGCGCAGAAGTCCATCTCCGGATAGGGCGGGGGGACGGCGATGTCGGGCAGGTACCCGAAGACGTAGCGGGCGGGGATGTTGAGGCTGCGGCAGAAGGTGACACCCAGGTGGGCGAAGTCGCGGCAGACGCCCTCCCCCCCGGCGTAGACGTCGCAGGCCGACGTGGACGGGGTGCTGGTGCCCGCCTGCCAGGAGACGTTCTCGTGCACCCAGTTCGAGACCGCCTGGACCCGGTTCCACCCCGGCTCGGTGTGGCCGAACAGCTTCCAGGCGTCGTCGAAGAGCACGTCGGACTGGCAGTAGCGGCTGGGCAGGAGGTAGATGAGAGCGTCGGCCGGAAGCTCCTCCACCGGCACCTGGCGGGCGTAGATGTCGACCGGGTCGGGATTGCCGGACACCTCGGCGATGGCGTCGTAGGTGAGGGTGGTAGAGCCGGCCGGCAGCGTGAGGCGGTCGCAGACGTTGCCGAACGTGTCGCCGTAGAAGGCCCGGCCCAGCTCGGGATCGGTGTGCCACCGCTCCGACAGGATTCGCTCCTCGGGCCGGGGCCGAATCTGCCACACCGACGGCGTGGGAGCCGTCGACTCCCACTCGAACTCGCAACCGATCCGGATCTTCACCCTGTCATCCTCTTTTGGCTCGTCCTCGCCTGCCCAACGTGGGGCCGTGTCGAGTCTCCCTCACCTTCCATGCCCTCATTGGCCGATTGTGTCCCTCGCCTGTGAACAGAAGGTTTCCCGGCCGTCACCGCCCACGCTTGGGACCTACCCTGGCGGCGCGGCCTCCTTCGGTGGATCTCGATGAGCGTGGCCCGGCGGACCTCGCCCGCGGGCGAGGACGGGGTGGTCGTCGCCACCCTCAACGTCCGCAACACCGCCGATGGGTGGCGGGAGCGGCGGCCGCTCCTGGTCGAGCAGCTGGCGGACCTCGATCCCGACGTCGTCGGGCCTCCAGGAGGTGCGCCGGTTTCCCGGCCAGGCCCGCTGGATCGCCCGGCACACGGGACCGCAGGAGCGGCCGTGGGAGGTCCGGACGGCCTACAAGACGGGGCTCAAGCGGTTTTGGGAGGGCATCGGAGTGCTCAGCCGGCCGCCCGTCACCAGCCACGCCCGACTGCGCCTGGAGGGCGGCTTCCGGGTTGCGCAGCGAGTGACCGTCGTCCTCCCCGACGGGGGGACCCTCGACGTCTACAACACCCACCTGGCCGACGGCGACGCCGCCGTGCGGGCGGCCCAGGCCCGGCAGCTACTGGCCTGGATGGACGAGCGCCCGGACGTGGCCCAGGTGCTGGTCGGCGACCTCAACTCCCGGCCCGGCTCGGCTCCGATCACGGTCCTCACCAGCCGTCTGCGGTCGGCCTACGCCCTGGTGCACGGGACCGAGCCGCCCCGGACGGTGCCGGGCAACGGCGTGCTCGACTACGTCCTGGTCAACGACCTGGTGGTGGTACTCGACGCCCGGGTCACCCTCGACCGGCCGTCGCCCGACGACCCGAGCCTGCTCCCGTCCGACCACTTCGGGGTCACCGCCACCATCAGGGTGCTGCCGCCCCGCTGACGCGTGGCGTTGAGGCGGCGCCGCACCCGCAGGCCGCCGATCACCCCGCCCGCGAGCACGATGAGGATGACGACGAGCAGGACCCAGGCGGCACCGGGATTGGGCCGGCGCAGGTCGGTGGGCCGGGTCAGGTGGTCGTCGAGGAACGCCACCGTCGCCGGCCCGAGCTCGTCGCGGAGGGCGTGGCCGTGGCGCCTCCCGGGCACGACCACCAGCTCGTGGACGACGCCGGCGGTGTCGAGGCGGGCGGCCATCGACCGGGCCTGGTCGACGGGCACCAGCTCGTCGTCGCTGTTGGCCAGCAGGAAGGGGGCGTCGGTGGGGTCGACGTGGGTGATCGGGGACGCGTCGGCCCACCGCTGCGGGCACTCGGCCGGCCGGCAGGGCAGGAGCAGGGTCGACAGGGTGGCGGCCTCGCCCCCGGCCAGAGCAGGCAGGTCCATCGGGCCCGACCACGACGCCCCCACCAGGATGCGCGCCCCGCGGTCGGGCGGGCCCTCGCCCAGTGTGGCCAGCATGGCCGCCAGGTGTCCCCCGGCGGAGATGCCCAGGGCGCCCACCCGACCGGGGTCCATGCGGTACTCGAAGGCGTTGGCCCGGGCCCACTTGACCGCCGTCTGCACGTCGTCGATCTCGGCCGGGAACGCCTCTGGCTCCCCCAGCCGGTAGTTGACGGCGAACACGACCCACCCCCGCCGGGCCAGGAGGTTGGCCTCCTCCACGACGTTGGCCTTGTCGCCCGTGCGCCAGGCGCCGCCGTGGATCAGGACCACCGCCACCCGCTCGGCGTTGGTGTCGTCGGGGACGTAGGCGTCGAGGAGGAGGTCCTGGCCGCCGGCGGTGCCGTAGCGGACGTCGTGGGTGACGGTGAAGGGCACGTCCTTGCTGGTAACGGCGGTGGTGGACGTCTGACCCCCGGCCGCCCCCAGGGCCAGGACGGCGGCGACCAGGACGAGGAGGGAGCGGCGGATCACGACGTGGGGCGGAGTAGGAGCGCCCCCGTCGACCACCGCACCCGGTGGGCGTCGAACGCGTCCTCCAGGGCCTGGGCCGGGCCCAGCCCCATGGCCCGGCGGACGAGGGCCAGGAGCACCCCGGCGTACTCGCTGCCGTGGGCCGCGAAGCACTCCGGGGTGAGGCAGTGGGCCACCTCGTGGAGGACCGTCATCTCCCGGCGAGCCCACCGGGGCATCTGGAGGACGCCGTCGGGGGTGGCCGTGGCCCGCTTGTGGCCGTACCCGGGGCGGACCTCGAACGACCGGTCGCCCCAACGGTCGATGAACCACCCGGTGGCCGCCACCTCGTCTATGTAGGCCTGCATCACGGGGACGGTGGGCAGGGGCCGGCCGGCGTCGACGGCGTTCTCGGCCCGGTACAGCCGGGCCCGCTGGCTGTCGCGCGGCCGGTCCATCGGCGGACGGTACCCCGTCGCCGCCCACCCGCCCGGCATCCCCCGGGTTTCGCGGTTTCGTGCGTTCGCAGCGTGGTGATCTGGGCCGCGAGGCCGAGATCACCACGCTCCCGACGCATGAAACTGGCGCGAGCCAGTCCGGCAGCCGCGGCCGCGGCCGCAGATTGCGGTGCCAACATCGGGCGGTGGTGTCCACCAGGCCTCGGCTCGCGCTTCGCGTCGTCACCGTTGTCCTCGCTCTCACCGCGGTGGCATGTGGCGGCGGCGACGGATCGGGGACCGCGCCGGCGGTCCAGGGACGCCCGCCCGACACGACGGCCACGACGGCCGCCCCCGCCCCTGCCACCACCACGACCACCCGGGCCGTGGCCCGGGCCGAGGCCAAGGTGGTCGTCTCCCCGGCCGGCGTGGTAGTTCCCGTCGTGTCCCACACCGACACCGGATGGGTCGTCCGCACCCCCTGCGGCGACACCGCCACCCTCACCGAGGGCACGCCGGTGGCCGAGGCCACCATCGTCGTCGACCCAGGCCACGGGGGCACCGAGCCGGGGGCGATCTCCCCCGCCGGGCTGCGGGAGGCCGACGTCAACCTGGCCGTGTCTCGCCACCTCCAGGCCGCTTTGGAGGCGGCGGGGGTCAGCGTCCTGCTCACCCGGCCCGGCAACTACGACGTCAACCTTTCCCCCCGGGCCGAGATCGCCCGGGCCCTGGCCCCCCGGGCCTTCGTTTCCATCCACCACAACGCCGAGCCCGACGGGCCCTGGCCCGGTCCCGGCACGGAGACCTACTACCAGATCGCCTCGCCCGACTCGAAGCGCCTGGCCGGCCTCATCTACGAGGAGGTCGTCCGGGCCCTGGCCGCCTACGACGTGGGGTGGGTGGCCGATCGGGACGCGGGGGCCAAGTACCGCCCCGGCCAGCGGGGCGACTACTACGCCATGCTGCGCCTGCCCCAGGACGTGGTGAGCGTGCTGGTGGAGAGCGCCTTCATGTCCAACCCGGCGGAGGCGGCGCTCCTCGACCGGCCCGACGTGCAGCAGGTGGAGGGTGAGGCGGTAGCCCGGGGCATCCTCCGCTACCTCGACACCCCCGATCCAGGCTCCGGCTTCACCGAGCCCTATCCCCGCACCGAGCCGTCGTCTCCGGGCGGTACCCCGAGGTGCGTCGAGCCCCGGCTGTGACCGCTCGTACGGCAGGTCAGCCGGGCGAGGAGGGGTGGATCGTCGTCGCCTCTCCCGACTCGCCCCGGAGGACCCGGATGGCGAGCTGGCCGTTGGCCAACGACGCCTCGACCCCGCTGCCGAAGCCGTCGGGGAGCTCGATCTCGCGCTCGTAGCCGCCGTACTCCCACTCGTGCACCAGGTACTGGCGGGGGGCGGCGCTGCGCACGTGGGCCCAGAACCGCAGGCAGCCGGGTCGCAGCTCGATGGTGACGTCGGCCGGGGCGACCGCGGGCAGGGCGGCCACCACCACCAGGGCGTTGGTGGTCTCGTAGATGTTCACCGGCACCGGCTGGGGACGCATCTCGTCCTCGACCTCGGCGGTGGCGTCCACCACCTCGCCGTGGGAGGGCTGGTCGATCGTCACGTCGTCGTCCTTTCCCTGGGCTCGGGGCGGCTAGTCCTGGAAGTCGAGCGCCTGCTCCGGCCAGGGTGGGGGGTCGGCCAGGATCAGGTCGTGGATGCTCTTGACCTGGAGCCGGAACCACTGGTCGAAGGGGTCGAGCGACACGCCCATGCCGATCATGGCCTCGTCGAGGTTCTCCGCCTCGATGTAGTAGATGACGAACTCCTCGCCCTCGTTGCCGTGGAGGAACACCTGCTCCCGGGTGATGCCCAGGCGCTGGCGGGAGTCGACGTAGTCGGGGTTGTCGTCGGTGCATTGAGCCATCAGCTCACGCCAGGCGTCGAGCTTGCCCGGGACGACGAGCAGCACGAGGGCTGAAGACGGCATGCAACCTCCTCACGGCAGGACAGAGGTGGTCTGCCGCGACTGGGACCCTAGCCAAACCGGGACTACCGGTTCGCCCGTGGCAGACCGGGGGACAGCGCGGCCGAGGTCTGCCGCTGGTTGGTGCTTGGTGGTTGTCGGGCTCAGGCCTGGCGGCGGGACGGGACCGCCCAGCGCCGCTGGTGGTGGTCGGCCCAGTGGTCCATCAGGTTGACCCGGCCCAGGAACTCGTTCCAGCTCAGGCAGGGCACGTGGCGCCAGGCCTCGTTGGCCGGGTGGGTGACGACGTAGCCGCCCAGGTAGACGAAGGGCACGTTGACGCCCTCCATGGCCTGCATCCACTCGGGGAAGTGGGCGGCGGCGGCCAGGATCTCGGCCGAGGCCGAGTGACGGTCGCGGATCTCGATGGCCCGGGCCCCGTCGACCGGGTCCCAGCCCGCGCCCAGGTCGATGGTGACCCGCCGGATTCCGGGGGTGTGGACGCCACCGGGGAGCAGACCCACCGGGCGGGGCCCCTCGAGGAACTGCCGCCAGCTCCAGTTGTCGGGCGCCCCCTCCGATGCCACCGCCCACAGCTCCTCGAACGTGCGGCGCACGCCGTCGATGCCGTCCTGCTCGGGCAGGAACACGGCGATCACGTCGACCACCAGGGGCTTGTCGTGCACGGCCGGGGTGGTGTCGACGGCGTCGAAGTCGGCGTCGGTGAAGCCCCAGCCCCGCTGCTCGTTCCACCGGCGGACGTTCTCCAGCTGGTGAGCCACGGGGATGAACAGCCGCTCGTTCAGCTGGGCCGGGTCGATGGCGTCGATGGTGACGAGTGTACGGCGAGGGGTCGGAGAGGCTGCGAAGTCAGTGTCGAGCGTGAGTGTGGACAATGGTGTTCCTCCGGTGCGTCATCATGTCGAACATCGGGACAACGACTCGCCGGCGCACGACATTCCCGCCCGCGCCAACTCAGGCCCGATCGGTCCTCGGGTCAGGCCGGGCTCTGGGTGGCGTTGGCCACTGGCACCGCGAAGGCCCGGCACCACACGAGCACGGTGAACTCCTCGGCGGTGACGTCGACGTCCGACGGGACGGGGTAGTTCTGGCTCCCCTTGTTGCCCTTGAGGGGGCCGAGGTCGAACCCGTCGCCGGGCGACTCCCGGTCCGCCCCCCGCACCAGGTGCACGAAGTAGTCGGGGCCGTTCTGGATGTCGATGTCCTCCAGGCGCACGATGTGGGACCCGTCCTCCAGGCGGTAGACGGCAGCCGTCCCCGACGCCCGGTGGTCGATGCCCCGAAGCATCCCCGTGGTCAGCCGGACGGGCCCCGCCGGCGGAGTGGTGGCCGGGACCGTGTCGGCCGTGGGCGTGGTGGCGGCCGTGGTCGGGGCGGTGGCGGTCGTGGCCGGGGCGGAAGGCAGGGGCTCGACCACCGTGTCGTCGGTGAAGTAGGGGACGACCAGGAGCCAGACGAGAGCGCCCACGGGGACGGCCATCACCAGGCTGCGGGCGAGGGCGTTCTCCACGAACCGGCGCAGCAGCAAGGACAGGCCGACCAGGACAACGACGATGGCGCCCACCCGCACCAGGGCGGCCGGGCTGCTGAGCGTGGCCACCACCACGTCGCGCCGGAAGACGAGGGCGGCGGCCACCACGGCCGCGGCCAGGACTCCCCCCACCAACGCTCCCACGCCGGGGGCAGCGGCTGGCCCGGTCACGGCCGGAGGGCGGCCGGGGGCAGGGCGGACCAGGAGAGGTCGCCGGGGAGGAACAGGGCCCCGGTCTTGCGCCAGTGGTCGAGGACGTCGTCGGCCGGGCAGCGGCCTCGGGCGACATAGCGGTCGAGGTAGGCGCCCACCGTGTCCAACGTCAGCTGCCCCCGCGCCCATGCGTCCCAGGGCCTCGAGGGCGATCAGGAAGCAGGCCCGGGCGGCTTCGGCCAGGCCGGGATGGGACAGTCCCGAGCGGGAGGCCTCCACCCACTCATCGGCGGTGTCCCAGGCGGCCTGGGCCGCGGCCTCGCCCGCCTCGGCGTCGTAGACGAGGGCGGCGGCGACGGCCACCGGCACCCGCCACCAGGGGTGGGGCAGGCTGTCGACCATCCGCAGCTCCAGCCAGCCCCGAGGCCGGATGGGCGGGAACAGGGTGGTCACGTGGTAGTCGAGGTCGTCGAGCGTCGGGAACCCCAGGGGGTGTCCGTCGCTGATCCACTGGCGGAAGGTGAGCGGGGTCAGGACCGGAGTGCACGCCCCCTCGCCGTCGCCCTCCCCGGTGCGGATGAGCATCACCTGGGCGTCCATCACGTAGGCCGACCACGCCTGCGGCCCCGGGCCCGCGCCCGCAGGGGACTTGGTGCGGGACGGGTCGAGCCGCCACCAGTTGGCCAGCCGGTACGACTTCCAGCCGCTGGGCCCGCCCTCGACGAGGGGGGAGTTGGCGAAGCTGGCGGCCAGGACCGGGCCCAGCACGTGGGCCGTACCCCATCGGGTGTCGGGCGACAGGCTGCGGGAGTCGAAGTCGAGGTTGACCTGGAGGCCGGCGGTGGCGCACATCATGGTGTGCCCGGCCCGGGCCCATGCGCCGCCTCGGCCGTGACCACGCCCGCCCCCGCCGTCGGCGAAGTAGGCGTCCATGGCGTCGTAGCGGGCCGACCGGATGACCCGGCGGAGGCCGGGCGCGGGGTCGATGCCGCTGCCGACAAGGACGATCCCCCGCTCCGCGAGTGGCCCCGCCAACCGGCGCAGGTCGGCCTCCAGGCCGTCGCACGCCTGGTCGACGTCGTCTGCCGGCGGGGTGCTCAGCTCGAGCTGGCCGCCGGGCTCGAAGGTGACGCTGGTGCCGCTGGCCAGCGGTCCGACGGCCTGGACCACCGCCGCCACCTCGTCGTGGGCCGGCCGGCGCCCGTCGACACCCAGGGGAAGCATCTCCAGCTCGATGCCCACACGGTCGTCCGGGTCGGGTCGCGCCGACCAGAACCCCTGCCGAGCGGCGTGCTCGGCGGCGGCGTCCTGGCTGAGTACGGCGACGTTTTGCGGCACGGTTGACCTCTCCGGCTCTTTCCCGCGTTTTCGGTGCACCAACCCCGTCCGGATGTCGTCAGCCGGCGTTACAGGAGCTGGCGGACGACCCGGGCCGGGTTCCCGACGGCGACCACGTCGGCCGGAAGGTCCCTGGTGACCACGGCGCCCGCACCGACGACGGTGTTCTCGCCGATGGACACGCCGGGCAGGACGATGACACCCCCACCCAGCCAGACGTTGTCGCCGATGGCGATCGGCCGGGCCGACTCCCACTTGGCCCGGCGGGGCTCGGCCTCGAGCGGGTGGGTGGGGGTCAGGAGCTGGACGTTCGGGCCGATCTGGACGTCGTCGCCGATGGTGATGGGTGCCACGTCGAGGGCGACGAGGCCGAAGTTCACGAACGTCCGCTCCCCCACCCGGAGGTTGTACCCGTAGTCGCAGTACAGCGGGGGCCGGATCTCGCTCCCTTCGCCCAAGGCTCCCAGAAGCTCGCCGAGGATGCGTCGGCGACCGGTCGCCGTCGTCGGCCGGGCTGCGGTTGTACGACTCGATCAGCCGGAGGGCTCGCAGGGCGTCCGCCGCCAGCTCGGGGTCGTCGGCGTTGTAGAGGTCGCCGGCCAGCATCCGCTGGCGTTGGGTCCGGCCGTCGTCAGCCGGGGGCGGGCCGCTCATGCCCACCAGCATCGCGTCCACGGGCGCCCTCGGGTCCCCGGCCGTGCCACGCTCGTGGGCACATACCGCCTCCGGCGGGGGACGGTCGAGCGTGAGGGAGCGGAGATGGTCGTCAAGAATCCTCAGGCCGAGGCGAGCATCCGGATCAACAACCGGTACGACCCGAGGGTCCTCGAACCGTCGCCACCGGCCGTGAACGAGGGCCCGTGGTTCGCCGACGACCCCGTCGCGGGCGGGGAGCTGGTGCCGGTCGAGCGGGCCGGCACTCGCACGTGGGACGACTTCTGCACCGAGATCAACAACGCCGAGCTGCGGGTCTGGTGCGAGTACCGATGGCTCGTCCCCCGCAAGCTGGCGGACCTGCCGGCCAGGTTCGCCACCACCCGCGACTCGCTCCACATGGTGGCCGAGCACCTGGTCGCACCCCGCCGGCACATGGCCAACGGCAAGATCGGGCTGCGCTACACCTACCGGGGCTTCGGCACCCCCTTCTTCGACGACGACCACCAGGTGCGGGTGGAGGACGGCGAGCTGGTCGATCGCAACCGGCGCCGGAAGCTGGTCACCCTGGCCGCGGCGGCCGAGTTCCTGGGCGTCGAGCTGGGCCAGGGGACCGGCGTCTACACGCCCACCACGCCCTGCGATCCCGAGGCCGCCCTCGACATCGACTTCGACGCGGCCCGGGCCCTGGGCGAGTGGTTCGGGTTCGCCACCGCCATGCTGGAGCAGCTCCGGGAGGAGGCGGGCGACGACGACGCCCCGTCGCGGGTGCAGCTGTGGCCGGAGCACTTCGACGTGGCCATCGACATGGGGCCCGAGGGCCAGCGGGTCAACTTCGGCGGCTCGCCGGGCGACGCCGACCATCCCGAGCCCTACCTCTACGTCGGGCCGTGGGATCGCCGGGCGCGGGAGGGCGACTTCTGGAACGAGCCCTTCGGGGCGTCACTGTCGTACTCCGCCATCCAGCGGGGCGCCGATCCCCTCGACTTCCTCCGCCGGGGCAAGGTCCTGGCCCGGGCGTAGGCCCGGGCCTAGACATTCCACGGGCCGTAGCTGTCAAGCAGCGGTGGCGGTTCGATGCCTCCAGGCGGTGTGCTCGTCGTAGAGGGTGCCGTGGCGAAGGCAGCCGTGGAGGATTCCCACCAGTCGGTTGGCCAGCGCCCGCAGGGCGCGGTGGTGGGTGTCTCCGGCCGCTCGTCGTTGGTCGTAGAAGGCTCGAGCGCCGGGGCTGGCGGTGAGCGAGCAGAAGGCCCACTGGTAGGCGGCGTCGGCCAGCCGTTTGTTGCGGGCGTAGCGGGCGAGAACGACGCGGTGTTTGCCCGAGGCCCGGGTGATGGGTGACGTGCCGGCGTAATTCTTGCGAGACTTGGCGTCGGCGTAGCGGTTCGGGTCATCCCCGAACTCGCCCAGCACCCGGGCGCCGAGGATCATCCCTAGTCCTGGCAGGGATCGGATGACCTTGGCGGCCGGGTGCTGTTCAAAACCCTCGACCAGGGTGGCTTCGAGCCTTGCCGTCTGTTCAACCAGCTCGGTGATCACCGCCACCAGGGCTCTCACCGACGCCCCCATGGCCTCGGACACCATCCTGGGAGCTTCGAGGGCATCGGCCCGCAGCGCGGCCTGGATCTCAGCCGCCCGCTCGTCGATGCGCCGCTGACGACCACCTCGGCGCAGGGCCGAGGAGATCTTGGACATCGACAGCCGGCGACCGAGGGCCGGTGTGGGGGCGATGGCCAGCACGGCCAGGGCATCGCCCGAGGCCAGGTCGTCGAAGCAGGTCAGGGCGTTGGGGTAGAGCTCCCGCAGCGTCGAGCGCAGCTGGTTGACCTGGCGCTGGCGGGTCCAGATCAAGCTCTGGTGGGCCCGGGCCAGCACCTTGACGGCCTCCGCCGCCTCGCTGTCACCGGCCACCGGGCGATGGTTGTGAGCAGTCCGTGCGGGCCAGCTCGGCCAACACGAAGGCGTCGCCCGGATCGGACTTGGCCCCCGACGTCGAGTGACGCTCCCGGTAGCGCGGCGGGGGGCGTGCGTTCGAGATGGCCTCTCCGGGGAATGCTCACCCCGTGGCCGACGTGGCCCAGGAGACCAAGGGGGTTCCGGTGACGGACGACGCAGACCGCCCGAGCGCGATCGACGGCGCATTGGGCAAGGTGAAGGGCGTGCTGGCCAAGGCCACCCAGGCGGTGACCGGCCTCATCAAGAAGGACGAGGGCGGAGCGGGGGCGACCGGCGCCACCGCCAGCGGAAAGCCGACCGAGCGTTCGAAGAAGATGAAGGAGGCCGTCGAGAAGGCCCGCAAGGCCGACGACGACTGAAGAGCCCGACGACTCGCCCCCCCTTGTGACCCACCCGAACTGGTGACGTCTGTGGGCGCTTGAGCGTCCTTGATCGTCACCAGTTGGACCCACCGACCCGAACTGGTGACGTTTGTGGGCGCCAGGGCGCCCTCGATCGTCACCAGTTGGACCCACCGATCACCGGCCATGATGGAACCATGACGCTCACCATGGGGAACGGTCCCTTCGGGCACCAGCCCAGCGGGATCTTCAACTTCGAGCCGCCGGACCACGTCACCCTGGTCGAACCGGTTCCGAGGCGCATCCGGGGCCTGATGGGGGGAGCCACGGTCGTCGACAGCGACCGCACCATGCTCGTGCACCAGTCCCGGCAGCTCGCCTACTACGCCTTCCCGAGGGAGGACGTGTCCACCGGCGGCGTGCCCGAGCCACTCGTCGAGGGGTACGTCACCGTGGCGTGGGACGACCTCGACGAATGGCTGGAGGAGGACGAGCGGGTCATCGTCCATCCCCGCGACCCGTATCACCGCATCGACGTCTTCGCCACGTCGCGGCAGGTGAGGGTGTCGCTGGAGGGCGAGGTGCTGGCCGAGTCCACCGAGGTGAAGGCCCTCTACGAGACGGGTCTGCCCGTGCGGTACTACTTCCCGGTCCACGACGTCCGCCTCGAGCACCTGGTCGCCAGCGACACCGTCACCGGCTGCGCCTACAAGGGCACGGCCACCTACTGGTCGGCCCGCGTCGGCGCCGACATGCACCCGGACGTGGCCTGGACCTACGAGGGTGACGGGGTGCAGCGCGACGCGGAGGCGGTGCGGGGCCGGATCTGCTTCTTCAACGAACGCACCGACATCGAGGTCGACGGGCTGGCCCAGGCCCGGCCCCAGACGCCCTGGTCGCTCTCGGAGAGCTAGGGCTCCGAGGTGTCGTCGGCCTGGCCCAGCAGCCAGGCGCACCACTCGTCGATGCCCTCGCCGGTGCGGGCGCTGGCCCGGATCACGCGGGCGGTGGGGTTCACGTCGTGGAGGTTCTTCAGAGAACTTGTCGAGGTCGAAGTCGAGGTACGGGAGCAGGTCGACCTTGTTGACCACCACCACGTCGGCCGCCCGGAACATCACCGGGTACTTGAGCGGCTTCTCCTCGCCCTCGGTGACGGCGTAGACCATCGCCACCGCGTGCTCGCCGACCTTGAACTCGGCCGGGCAGACCAGGTTGCCGACGTTCTCGATGACCAGCAGGTCGATGTCGTCGAGGGGCAGGCGGCGCAGGCCGGAACGCACCATCACCGCGTCGAGGTGACACTCGCCGCCGAAGCCTTTGCTGGTGTTGACGAGGGCGACGGCGGCCCCGTAGCCCTCGAGCTGGTCGGCGTCGATGCTGGTGGCGATGTCGCCCTCCAGGATGCCCATGCGCACCGTCGGGCTCAGGGCCTCGAGGGTGCGCTTGAGCAGGGAGGTCTTGCCCGCCCCCGGTGACGACATGAGGTTGACCGCCCGGACTCCCGCCTTGGCCAGGGCCCGCCCGTTCTCCTCCGCCACCCGGTCGTTCTCGCCCAGGATGTCCTCCAGCACCGCCACCCGCGACCGCCCCGTCTGGGCGTAGCCGCTGTGGTCGCCCACGTCCCTCGCCTCGTGCCCGTCGACTGTGGTCGTGCGAATGGTCGTGGTCGTGGTCGGCCCCGTTGTGGTCGTGGGCCGGGTCGAAGGAGCCGAGGGGCGCGTCCTCGTGGTCGTGGTCGTGGGTGGTGCCGTCGGAATGGCGGTGGAAGCGGCCCATTCAGTCCTCCTCGACGTCGAACGACTCGATGCGGAACTCTTCGCCGCTGATCAGCTTGACCTTGGTGGTCTCGCACGAGCCGCACATGAGGATCGGCATGTCGAGGGTGGTCTCCGCCCCACACTCCTCGCACTCGATGACGGCCGGCACCTGTTCGATGACGAGCTTGCTGCCGCCCAGGTTGGAGCCCTCGGTGAGCATCTCCCAGCAGAACTCCAGAGCGTCGGGAACGACCTGGCGGAAGTGACCGACCCGGATGGACACGGTGGTGACGGTGCCGCCGTCGGCGAGCTTGGCGACCGAGGACGCGATGGCCTCACACAGGGACATCTCGTGCACGAACCCAACCTCCCTCACCTGAGCGACCCTACCGACACCAGCGACGGTACCGCAGCCCGGATTGGCCCCTGGTCGGCCGCTCAGCCGTTCGCCCCGTCGCCCCGATCGGGGCGGGCCACCTCGAACCACACCGCCTTGCCCCCCCGGTGGGTGGTGACGCCCCAGGCCAGGGCCAGGGATTCGACCATGGCGATGCCCCGCCCCGAGCTGCCGTCGGGGGTGAGGGCCCGGCGGCGGATCCCCTTGGGCGACTGGTCGGCGACCTCGATCCGGATCCGGTCGGCCAGCAGCTGCACCGAGACGTCGACGTCGGACCGGGCGTGGAGGACGGCGTTGGTGACCAGCTCGCTGACCAGCAGCTCCACCGTGTCGAGCACGTCGTCGCACTCCCACCGGCGGAGGGTCTCGTCCACGAAGCGGCGGGCCTGGCGGGCGCTGGGGGCGTCGGGGGCCAACCGGGCGGTGGCGGCGTCGACGAGCCGGCGGACGACGCCGACCATCCCCGCCAGCAGGAGGACCTCGTCGGCCAGCCGGCTGGGGGGCACGGCCTTGGACAGGTGCCCGGCGACCCGCCCCGTCCCGCCGCGGCCGACAGAGCCCACCTCCCGATCGCCGAAAGCCGAGGTGCCGACGACGGCCGCGTCCGGCGCCGCCTCCCGCACGCCGGCGACCACGCCGCCGGCCCCGCCCCCGCCGGCGGACACCTCCTCGGGCAGCAGCAGGTCGAGGAGCACGAGGTCGGGCTGGAGCCGGCCGGCGGCCTCCACTGCGTCCGCCGCGGTGGCGACCTGCCCGACCAGCTCGATGTCGGGGCAGTCCGGCCAGGGCCAGGGAGACCAGCAGCCGGTAGTCGGGGTCGTCGTCGACGACGAGAAGCCGCACGAGGGGCTACTCGGCGCCGGGCGCGTTCCCGGGGGCGACCGGGAGGGTGAAGCAGACGGTCGTGCCCCGGCCGTCGACCGGCTCGGCCCAGATCGTCCCCCCGTGGCGCTCGACGATCCGGCGGCAGACGGACAGCCCGGGGCTCCCGTCGTCGTCGGCGAAGCTGGCGAAGAGCCGGGCCGACTCGTCCTCGCCCATCCCCGGACCGTTGCTCTGCACGCACACCACCCAGGCGTCGTCCCGGCGGCTCAACCCCACCGAGACCTCGGGGTCGACGTCGGCCCCGTTGCGCACGGCGTGGTCGATCAGCTGGGAGAAGACCTGGCCCAGCAGCCACTCGTCGCCGACCACCTCGGGCAGGGGGTCGGACCGGAGGGTGACGCCCGCCTCCTCGAGCACGGGCCCCAGCTGCTGCGAGGCCCGGTCGAGGACCCGGCCCAGATCGATCGGCTCCAGCAGCAGGGGCTCGACGCTGCCCCGGGCCTCGGCCAGCAGCTCGTCGATGCGGTCGGTGAGGCCCGCGGTCCGGGCCCGGGCCCGCTCCACCAGCAGCCGGCCGTCGTCGGCCAGGGTCTCCGAGTGGCGGTCGGCCAGGATCTCGAGCAGCCCCCCCACCACGTGCAACGGCTCCAGCAGGTCGTGGCCGACGACCGAGGCGAAGCGGTCGAGCTCGGCGTTCGATCGCTGCAGCTCGGCCGCGTGGCGGCCGAGGGCGGCCTGGGCCCGGTCGCGCTCGGCCAGTCGCTCGGCCAGGAGCCGGTTCTGCTCCTCGATGGTGCGGGCCTGCTGGTGGAGGGCCATGAACACCGCCACCTTCGACCGCAGCACCTCGGGCTCGAACGGCTTGGCCAGGTAGTCGACCGCCCCCGCCTCGTAGCCCCGGAGCTGGTGCTCGGTCTCCCGGCTGATGGCGGTGAGGAAGATGATGGGCACGTCCGCGCTGCGAGCCCGGTTCTTGATCAGCCGGGCCGTCTCGTAGCCGTCCATCCCCGGCATCTGGACGTCGAGGAGGATCACCGCGAAGTCGTCGGCCAGCACCCGGCGGAGGGCGTCGGCGCCCGACGTGGCCCGGGTGATCTCGACGTCGAGGGGCTCGAGGGTGGCCTCCAGGGCCAGCAGATTGTCGGGCCGGTCGTCGACGATGAGGACGCGGGCGCCCGTCATCCGGAACGGGTCACGCGGGTATCGCCTGCGGGCGGCACAGCTCGCCGATGTGGGGCCCGATGTCGTCGAGGGGGAGGATGGTGGCGGGGACGCCGGTGGCCAGGGCGGCCAGGGGCATGGCGGCCCGTTCGGCGGAGGCCGGGTCCTGCACCACCGCCTGGCCGCCCCGGGCCACGATGGCGAGCAGGCCCGCCGCCCCGTCGTCGTTGGTGCCGGTGAGCACCACCCCGACGGTGTCGGCCCGGTAGGCGGCGGCGGCGGACTCGAACAGCACGTCGATCGACGGCCGGGCGAAGCGCACCGGGCCCTCGGTGGACAGGGCCAGGTGCCCGGGCCGCTCGACCAGCAGGTGGTAGCCGGCGGGCGCCAGGTACACGGTGGCCGGGACCATCCGCTCCTTGTCCTCAGCGTCGCGCACGGCCCAATCGGTCTGGCGGGCCAGGAGGCGGGCCAGCATGGAGGGGGCGTCCCGCCGGTGCTGGGCGATGACCACCGGTGCCGACAGGTCGGGCGGCAGGCCGGTGAGGAACCGGGCGAGAGCGGAGACTCCGCCCCAGGAGCTGCCCACCACGACGATGCCGCAGGTCACCGCCCGACCTCCTGGCCTGCCGCAGGCCGCCGGCGCCGGGGCCCACCTTGCGGTACAGCCGCCCGGCCGCGTCGAGGGACTCGTAGTCGGCCTCGTGGGGGGTGAAGGTCACGGATTCCTTCTGGCCCAGGGCGAGGATCCCGAAACGGGCCAGGCTGTCGAAGAAGAGTCGGTGGACCCGGTCCTGCAGGGTCTTGTCGAAGTAGATGAGCACGTTGCGGCACACGACCACGTGGAACTCGTTGAAGGAGCGGTCGGCCACCAGGTTGTGCTGGGCGAAGACCACGTTGGCGGCCAGGGCGGGATCGAAGCGCACGCCGTCGTAGGCGGCCACGTAGTACTCGGAGAAGGCCCGGGTGCCGCCTGCGGCCAGGTAGTTCTCGGTGTACTCCCGCATCTTCTCCAGGGGGAAGACGCCCTCGCGCGCCCGGGCCAGCACCGGCTGGTTGATGTCGGTGGCGTAGATGCGGGTGCGGTCGAGCAGGCCCTCCTCGGCCAGCATGATGGCCAGGGAGTACGTCTCCTCCCCGGTGGAGCAGCCCGCGTTCCAGATGCGCAGGAAGGGATAGGTGCGCAGGAGGGGCACCACCCGTGGCCCGGAAGGCCCGGTAGAAGCCGGGGTCGCGGAACATGGCGGTGACGTTGATCGACAGGTCGAGCAGCAGCCGCTCCATGCACCCGGGGTCGTGGAGCAGGCGCTCGAGCAGGCGGGAGAACGTGGGGAGGCCCTCCAGGTCGCGCCGGCGGGCCAACCGCCGACGCAGCGAGGCCCGGGCGTAGTTGCGGAAGTCGAACCCGTAGCGCCGGAAGACGGCCTCCAGGAGCAGGTCGATCTCGATGTCCTCGAGGTCGCCGTCGTCACGCCCCCAGTCCGCAGCCCCGGGCACGGCTGTGGTCACTGGTAGAGCCAGACCCGCATGAGGGAGAGGAGCTGCTCGACGTCGACCGGCTTGGTGATGTAGTCCGACGCGCCGGCGGCGACGCTCTGCTCCCGGTCGCCCTTCATGGCCTTGGCCGTGAGGGCGATGATCGGCAGCCGGGCGAAGCGCTCGTCGCCCTGCAACGGGGCCCGGATGAGGCGCATGGTCTCGTAGCCGTCCATCTCCGGCATCATCATGTCCATGAGCACCAGATCGAACGCCGGCTCGCCCTCCAGCACCTCGATCGCGTCCCTGCCGTTCTCGGCGAACAGGACGTCCATGCCCAGGCCCTCGAGGGCGCTGGTGAGGGCGAACACGTTGCGCACGTCGTCGTCGACGATCAGCACCCGCTTGCCCCGGAAGACGGCGTCGGCGGTGTGGAGCTGCTCGATCATGCGCCGCTTCTCGGCCGGCAGCTTGGCCTCCACCCGGTGCAGGAACAGGGCCGTCTCGTCGAGCAGGCGCTCGGGTGAGCGGACGTCCTTGACGATGATCGTCTCGGCGTACTTCTTGAGCCTGGTCTCCTCCCGGCGGGTGAGCTCCTTGCCGGTGTAGACGATCACCGGCAGCTGCGAGAACCGGGAGTCCGACTTGAGCGTCTCGAGCAGGCCGAAGCCGCTGGTGCGGGGCAGCTTGAGGTCGAGCACCATGCAGTCGAAGTGCTGCTCCTCGAGGGCGGCCAACGCCTCCTCGCTGGAACCCACCCCCACCGCGTCCACGCCCTGGTCGTCGCCGCCCACCAGCTCCACGATGCTGGCCCGCTCCCGCTCGTCGTCCTCCACCACCAGCACCCTGCGCACGGCCGTCTCGATGAACCGCATGAGCTCGGTGACGGCCTGGTTGAGGTCGTCGGGCGACACCGGCTTCTGGAAGTAACCGAGCGCGCCCGCGGCCAGGGCGCTGTGGCGCTGGTCGGAGCCGGAGATGATGTGGACGGGGATGTGGCGGGTGGGCGACAGCCGCTTGAGCTCTTCCAGCAGGGCCAGCCCGTCGATGCCGGGCAGGGCGGTGTCGAGGAGGATGGCGTCGGGGTGGTGGTCACGCACCAGGTCGAGGGCGGCGTCGCCCCGGCGGGCCACCAGCACCTTGAAGCCCCGGGCCCGGCCCAGCTCGGCCGACGTGTCGAGCACCCCGGCGTCGGCCCCCACGACCAGCAGGACCCGGTCGCCGGGCTGGAGGGAGAGGCGGTCGTCGCCCGGGTCGTCGTCTTCGGTCGGGGCCACGGTGACACCGATGGCCGGAGGCATGACCGACTCCTCGCCGGCCGGTGCGGCCGCCGGCGGGGCGGGCGGTGCCGGCCGCGCCTCCTCCGGGCGATGGGTCGGGGACGGGGGCAGGGTGGCGGGCACGTAGAACGTGAACGTGCTGCCCTCGCCGGGGGCGCTGCGCACGTGGATCTCGCCGCCCAGCAGGTAGGCGATCTCCCGGGCGATGGACAGGCCCAGCCCGGTGCCGCCGTACTTGCGGCTGGTGGTGCCGTCGGCCTGCTGGAAGGCCTCGAAGATGAGCATGTGCTTGTCGTCGGGGATGCCCAGGCCGGTGTCGGTGACCCGGAAGGCGACCACGCCGTTGCCACCGGCGGACGACCCCGTGGTCGCGGCCGCCCGGAGCCTCGAGTCGTGGAAGACGGTGCGGACCGGCGCAGGGCCGATGTCGAGCGTGACGGAGCCGGTGTCGGTGAACTTGACCGCGTTGGAGAGCAGGTTGTTGAGGACCTGCTCGAGGCGCTGACGGTCGGTGTCCAGGGCGGCCGGGGTGCGGGGGTCGACGTCGACCGTGAGGGTGAGCCCCTTCTGGTCGGCGAGGGGGTGGAAGGTGGCGCCCAGGTCGGCCGCGAACTCGGCCACTTCGAAGGTGGACGGGGCCAGCTCCATCTTCCCCGCCTCCACCTTGGACAGGTCGAGGATGTCGCTGATCAGGGCCAACAGGTCGGCGCCGGCACCGTGGATGCTGCGGGCGAAGTCGACCTGCTTGTCGGTGAGGTTGCCGTTGGGGTTCTCCGATAGGAGCTTGGCCAGGATGAGCAGGCTGTTGAGGGGCGTGCGCAGCTCGTGGCTCATGTTGGCCAGGAACTCGGACTTGTAGCGCGAGCTGATGGCGAGCTGCTCGGCTCGCTCCTCCAGCGCCCCCCGGGCCAGCTCGATCTCGCTGTTCTTGACCTCGATGGCCCGGTTCTGCTCGGCCAGCTGGGCCGCCTTCTCCTCCAGCTCGGCGTTGGTGTGCTGGAGCTCCTGCTGCTGCACCTGGAGCAGCTCCTCCGACGCCTTCAGCGACTGGGCCTGGTCCTCCAGCTCGAGGTTCGACCGCTTGAGCTCGTCCTGCTGCGACTGGAGCTCCTCGGACTGGCTCTGCAGCTCCTGGGTGAGGCGCTGCGACTCCTTGAGCAGCTCCTCGGTGCGGGTGTTGGCGATGATGGTGGCCACCACCACGCCGACCGTCTCCACGATCTGCTCGAGGAAGGCCTGGTTGATGGAGGTGAAGCTGCGCACGGTGGCCAGCTCGATGACGCCCAGCACCTGCTCCTCGAACACCACCGGCAGCACGACGACGTTCACCGGCGGGGTCTCGCCCAGCCCCGAGCTGATGCGGATGTAGTCGGGCGGGGCGTCGGTGACGAGGATGACCCGCTTCTCCAGCGCGGCCTGGCCGACCAGTCCCTCGCCCAGCTTGAAGTGGTTCTTGATCCCCTTGCGGGCGGTGAAGCCGTAGCTGGCGATGAGTCGGAGGTCGACCTCCCCCGAGTCGCTCCGAGTCGTGGGGCGGCGAAGAAGAAGGCGCCGTGCTGGGCGCTCACCAGGGGCGTGAGCTCGGACATGATCAGCCCCGACACCGCCTTGAGGTCGCGCTGGCCCTGGAGCATGGCCGAGATGCGGGCCAGGTTGGACTTGAGCCAGTCCTGCTCCTCGTTGCGCTGGGTGGTCTCCTTGAGGTTGCCGATCATCTGGTTGATCGTGTCCTTGAGGTCGCCCACCTCGCCGGTGGCGTCGACGGTGATCGACCGGGTGAGGTCGCCCTGGGTGACGGCGGTCGACACCTCGGCGATGGCCCGCACCTGGGTGGTGAGGTTCCCGGCCAGCTGGTTCACGCTCTCCGTCAGCCGCCGCCAGGTGCCGGACACGTCCTCCACCTCGGCTTGGCCGCCCAGCCGGCCCTCGGTGCCCACCTCCCGGGCCACCCGGGTGACCTCGGTGGCGAACGACCCGAGCTGCTCGACCATGGTGTTGATGGTGTTCTTGAGCTCGAGGATCTCGCCCCGGGCGTCGACGGTGATCTTCTGGCTCAGGTCGCCCTTGGCCACCGCGGTGGTGACCTGGGCGATGTTGCGCACCTGGTCGGTGAGGTTGTCGGCCATGGAGTTCACCGAGTCGGTCAGGTCCTTCCACGTGCCGGCCACGCCCCGCACCTCGGCCTGGCCGCCGAGCTTTCCTTCGGTACCGACCTCCCTCGCCACCCGGGTGACCTCGTCGGCGAAGCTGCCGAGCTGGTCGACCATGGTGTTGATGGTGTTCTTGAGCTCGAGCAGCTCGCCCCGCACGTCGACGGTGATCTTCTGGGACAGGTCGCCCTTGGCCACCGCGGTGGTCACCTGGGCGATGTTGCGGACCTGGCCGGTGAGGTTGCCGGCGAGCTGGTTGACGTTGTCGGTGAGGTCCTTCCAGGTGCCGGAGACGCCCCTCACCTGGGCCTGACCGCCGAGCTTGCCCTCGGTGCCCACCTCCCGGGCGACCCGGGTGACCTCGTCGGCGAAGCTGCCGAGCTGGTCGACCATGGTGTTGATGGTGGACTTGAGCTCGAGGATCTCGCCCCGGGCGTCGACCGTGATCTTCTGGGACAGGTCGCCCTTGGCGACCGCGGTGGTCACCTGGGCGATGTTGCGCACCTGGCCGGTGAGGTTGCCGGCCAGCTCGTTGACGTTCTCGGTGAGGGCCTTCCAGGTGCCGGACACGCCCCGCACGTCGGCCTGACCGCCGAGCTTGCCGAGCGTGCCCACCTCCCGGGCCACTCGGGTGACCTCGTCGGCGAAGGCTGCCGAGCTGGTCGACCATGGTGTTGATCGTCGACTTCAGCTCGAGGATCTCGCCCCGGGCGTCGACGGTGATCTTCTGGGACAGGTCGCCCTTGGCCACCGCGGTGGTGACCTGGGCGATGTTGCGGACCTGGCTGGTGAGGTTGCCGGCCAGCTGGTTGACGTTGTCGGTGAGCCCCTTCCACGTGCCGGAGACGCCGGGCACGTCGGCCTGACCGCCCAGGCGACCCTCGGTGCCCACCTCTCTCGCCACCCGGGTGACCTCGTCGGCGAAGGCCGAGAGCTGGTCGACCATGGTGTTGATGGTGTCCTTGAGCTCGGCCACCTCCCCGCTGGCCCCGACGGTGATCTTCTGGGACAGGTCGCCCTTGGCCACCGCGGTGGTGACCTGGGCGATGTTGCGCACCTGGGTGGTGAGGTTCCCGGCCAGCTGGTTGACGTTGTCGGTGAGTCCCTTCCACGTGCCGGAGACGCCGGGCACGTCGGCCTGACCGCCCAGCCGGCCCTCGGTGCCGACCTCGCGGGCGACCCGGGTGACCTCGTCGGCGAAGGCCGACAGCTGGTCGACCATGGTGTTGATCGTCCGCTTGAGCTCGGCCAGCTCGCCCCGAACGTCGACGGTGATCTTCTGGGACAGGTCGCCCCTCGCCACGGCGGTGGTGACCTGGGCGATGTCCCGCACCTGGTCGGTGAGGTTGGACGCCATGAAGTTCACCGACTCGGTGAGGTCGCGCCACGTGCCGGACACGCCCTTGACCCGGGCCTGGCCGCCGAGCTTGCCCTCGGTGCCCACCTCGCGGGCGACCCGGGTGACCTCGTCGGCGAAGGATCCGAGCTGGTCGACCATGGTGTTGATCGTCGACTTGAGCTCGAGGATCTCGCCTCGGGCGTCGACCGTGATCTTCTGGGACAGGTCGCCGGTGGCCACCGCGGTCGTAACCTGGGCGATGTTGCGCACCTGGCTGGTGAGGTTGCCGGCCAGCTGGTTGACGTTGTCGGTGAGGTCCTTCCACGTGCCGCTGACGCCTCGCACCTGGGCCTGGCCGCCGAGCTTGCCCTCGGTACCCACCTCGCGGGCGACTCGGGTGACCTCGTCGGCGAAGGCCGAGAGCTGGTCGACCATCGTGTTGATCGTCGACTTCAGCTCGAGGATCTCGCCCCGGGCGTCGACGGTGATCTTCTGGGACAGGTCGCCGCCGGCCACCGCGGTCGTGACCTGGGCGATGTTGCGGACCTGGCTGGTGAGGTTCCCGGCCAGCTGGTTGACGTTGTCGGTGAGGTCCTTCCACGTGCCGGCCACGCCCGGCACGACGGCTTGGCCGCCCAGCCGGCCCTCGATGCCCACCTCTCTCGCGACGCGGGTGACCTCGTCGGCGAAGGCCCGCAGGGTGTCGGTCATGGAGTTGATGGTCTCGGCCAGGGCCGCCACCTCGCCCTTGGCCGCCACCGTGATCTTCTGGCTGAGGTCGCCCCGGGCCACGGCGGTGGTCACCTGGGTGATGTTGCGCACCTGGCTGGTGAGGTTCCCGGCCATGAAGTTCACCGAGTCGGTGAGGTCCTTCCACGTGCCCGACACGCCGGGGACGTCGGCCTGGCCGCCCAGCTTGCCCTCGGTGCCCACCTCCCGGGCCACGGTGGTGACCTGCTCGGCGAAGATGCGCAGGGTGTCGGTCATGGAGTTGATGGTCTCGGCCAGGGCCGCCACCTCGCCCTTGGCCTCAACCGTGATCTTCTGGGACAGGTCGCCCCTGGCCACCGCGGCCGACACCTGGGCGATGTTGCGCACCTGGGTGGTGAGGTTCCCGGCCATGAAGTTCACCGAGTCGGTGAGGTCCTTCCACGTGCCGGACACGCCCTTGACCTGGGCCTGGCCGCCCAGCTTGCCCTCGGTGCCCACCTCCCGAGCGACCCGGGTGACCTCGTCGGCGAATGATCCGAGCTGGTCGACCATGGTGTTGATCGTGTTCTTGAGGGCGAGGATCTCGCCCCGGGCGTCGACGGTGATCTTCTGGGACAGGTCGCCCTTGGCCACCGCGGTGGTGACCTGGGCGATGTTGCGGACCTGGCTGGTGAGGTTGCTGGCCAGCTCGTTCACCGAGTCGGTGAGCGCCTTCCAGGTGCCGGAGACGCCCTTGACCTTGGCCTGCCCGCCCAGCTTGCCCTCGGTGCCGACCTCTCGCGCGACTCGCGTCACCTCGTCGGTGAAGGACCCGAGCTGGTCGACCATCCCGTTGACGACGGTGCCGATGCGGGCGAACTCGCCCTTCACCGGCTGGCCCTCGATGGTGCGCGACATCTTCTGGGTGAGGTCGCCCCGGGCCACCGCCTGCAGCACCCGGGCCACCTCGTTGGTGGGGCGGACGAGGTCGTCGATGAGGCGGTTCACCGAGTCGACGCTGTGCTCCCAGGAGCCGCCCGCCCCCTCCAGCGCCAGGCGCTCGGTCATGCGCCCCTCCCGGCCGACGACCCGGCCGACCCGGCCGAGGTCCTTGCTCAGGCGGCCGTTGAGGTCGGCGACGCGGTTGAAGGCCTTGGCCAGCTGCCCGGCCCGACCATTGGCCCGGCCGTTGGTGCGAGTCGACATCCGCACCGTGAAGTCGCCCCGCCCCAGGGCCTCGAGGGCCTGAAGCACGTCGAGCAGGAACTCGTCGTCGGCCGAACCGTTCTGGCCGGCCTGGGACTGGCCGACCTGGGACTGGCCGACCTGGGACTGGCCGGCATTGGACTGGCGTTCCTTGGTCTGGCCCGCCCGTGCCCCTGCCCGGCGTCCGTTCCCCGCGTCGCCCGCCTGCTCGGCGCCAGCCGCGCCCTTCCCATCCACTCGCTTGGACGGCGCGGCCGCGCGAAGCGCGGCTCGGCCGCACGTCAGCACCTCCGGGCATCAACGCACCTCCACTCCCCAAACCCCGGCCCGAACGCCGTCAAACTGCCCGCTTGTACCCCGCGGGATGGGTGCGCAAACCGGCGGCGGCAGCGTATCGCCGGACCCTCGCCGGAGCGGGGAACGTCCCGGGGGCGCTCAGGGGAAGGGACGGACCCCTGAGCGCCCCTCGTCGGCGACCGCTAGCGGGTGTCGACGGCGGCGGCCAGCTCCTCCTTGCTCATCTTCGAGCGGCCCGCGATCTCCTGCTCGGAGGCCAGCTCCTTGAGCTCCTCGACAGGCAGCTTCTCCCGCTCGGCGACGGTGGGGAACCCCATCTGGGCTCGGCGGGCGTCCATCTGCTGACCCATCTTCTCGCGGAAGTTGGCGTCGGTGGCACCCCGCACCGACGGGAACAGCTCCTTCTCCTCCTCCTCGGCGTGGTGCTCCACGCCCTCGATCAGCACCATGACCTTGGCCACCCACTCGTCGCTGCCCGGCGTCAGGCCCTTGATCTCGGCGTCGAGGACATCGGCCACGTGGTGTTCCTGGAGGCCCTCGTCGATGGTTTCGCCGATCTCCTCCGACAGGTCGTGGACGCCGGGGTAGAAGATCTCCTCCTCGATCGTCGTGTGGATCTTGAGGTCCTGGGACATGAGGTTCACGAGGGTGGCCATCTCGGCCGTGTCGTCGCTCTCGTGGGCCGTCCGGTAGCGGGCGAACGTGCCCCGGAAGCGGTTGTGGTCGGCGATCAGCAGGTCAAGACAGTCCATCGGTGGTCCTCCTCGTCGGGTGCGGTCAAACGGCGGGGTACCCAATAGGAGCCAACCGCATGCGGCTAGCGTCTCGGCGCGATGTGGCACGCCCGCACGGTCTCGGTCGTCCTGATGACCTACGCCGAGAAGGACTCCATCCGGGGGACCATCGAGGGCTTCTTCGCCACCGGCGTCGTCGACGAGGTGGTCGTCGTCGACAACAACGCCGAGCCCGGCACCCACGCCGAGGTGGCGGCCACCGCCGCCCGGGAGGTCCACGAGCCCCGCCAGGGGTACGGCTTCGCCACCCAGCGGGGACTGGCCGAGGCCACCGGCGACCTCATCGTGCTGTGCGAGCCCGACGGCACCTTCATGCCCGATGACATCTTCAAGTTGCTGGTCTACAGCGACGACTGCGACGTGGTGTTCGGCACCCGCACCACCCGGGAGCTCCTCTGGCAGGGCGCCAACATGGGCTTCGGACTCAAGTGGGGCAACTGGGGACTGGCCAAGGTGATCGAGGTCCTGTTCAACACCAGCCACCTGAGCGACGTGGGCTGCACCTACCGCCTGCTCCGGCGGGAGGCCCTCGAGCGGGTCCAGCCGCGCTTCAGCGTGGGCTCGGAGCACTTCGGCCCGGAGCTGATGCTCCTGTGCATCACCGCCGGGCTGCGCACGGTGGAGGTGCCGGTGAACTACCTCCCCCGGGTCGGGGTGTCGTCGGTGACGGGCAGCAGGGGCAAAGCGGTGCGCCTGGGCGTGCGCATGGGCGTCCACATCCTCGGCTTCCGGCTGCGCACCCTCGGGCGCAAGCAGCGCGTGGGCTGGAAGATCGGTACTGCGACGCCGCCTGACGGTGCCGTCCCCCAGGAGCTGCTGGACGCCGAGCTCGACGGCCTCGCCGGCTCCGGTTGAGGTCCAGGTCCCTCCCGGCCCGGTGGGGGCCGGTGGCCGCGGTCGTGGCCGCCTACGGGGCGACGGTGGCGCTCCTGCCGCGGGTCGACGTGCCCGTCGGCGACGACTGGGTCTACGCCCGCACCGTGGAGCGGTTCCTCGACGGCGACGGCTTCCGGATCCTCGACGCCACCGTCGTCACCCTCGCCCTCCAGGCGCTGTGGGGGGCGGCGGTGAGCGCCGTGCTCGGGTTCGGCTACGTCGCCCTCCGGCTGTCGACGCTCAGCCTGGCCGCGGTCGGCGCCGTCGGCCTGTACGGGCTGTGCCGCGCCCTCGGGGCCAGCCGCCAGTGGTCCGCCCTCGCCGCCGCCGCCTGGCTGTTCAACCCCCTCGCCTACGTCCTGGCCAACAGCTACATGAGCGACGCCTCGTTCGCCGGCCTGATGGTGGTCGCCACCTGCCTCTACGTCCGGGGACTGTGCGGGGACCGGGAGCTGCCCCGGCTGGTGGTGGCCGGCTCGGCCGTGGCCGCGGCCGCCTTCCTCTTCCGGCAGCAGGGTGCGCTCATCCCGGCCTCGGTCGTCGCGTACCTCCTCGTCACCGGCCGGGCCCGGCTCGACGGTGGCGGCCTGCGCACCATCGCCCGGGTGACGGCGGTCCCCGCCGCCACCACCGTCGGTTACTACCTGTGGCTGTGGTTCGTCCATGGCGTGCCGGAATCGCAACGGGTCCTGACCGGGGAGCTGGGCCTCGTGTGGCGCTCGGGCACGCCTCGCCTCCTGCTCCAGCTGCTGGCGGTGATGGTGGTGTACGCCGGGCTGTTCGTGCTGCCGGTGGCGGCATCGGCCACCGCCGGGCTGGGGGCGCTCGTCCGGTCGTTCCCGCGGCGGGGATGGCGCGTCGCCGGCCCGCTGGTGGCGCTGGCGGTGGTCGGCGGGGCCGGGTTCGCGTGGGGGAGCCGGCTCATGCCCTACGTCCCCCAGTACCTGGCCGACTGGGGCCTCGGGCCGGCCGACCTCCAGGGGGGCCGGCCCGTCGTCGCCGGCCGCTGGCTGTTCGCCGTCCTCACCGTGCTGGCCGCCGGGGCCGCGGTCGTCGGCGCCCTCGCCCTCGGCCGCCGCTTCGGCCGAGGATCGGGTCGAGGAGGGCCGGGGCGCCAACGGTCAGGCGGGCCGGGTGGGGGCGGGGCTGGTGGTGGCCGTGCTCGCGGGCCAGGCCGTCGGCGTCCTGCCGCCCACGTTCCACTTCCAGAACCCGGTCCCGGGCGCCATCCTCACCATCACCCTCGACCGCTACCTCCTGCCCCTGTTGCCGCTGGTCCTGGCCCTGGCGGTGTGGTCGATCGCGGTGTTGTCGGTTTCGGGGCGGCGGCTGCCGTCGTGGCCGGCGTGGACGGTGACGGCCGCCATGGCGGTGGTGTCGGTGGCCGGGACCCACGACTTCCTCGTCTTCCAGCGTTCGACATGGGACCTGGCTGCGGCCACCACCCGGGCCGGGGTCGACGTCCACACGCTCGACGGCGGCGCCCAGTGGGACGGCGTCCATCTCTACCAGGACGGGGTCGAGGTGCCCGAGTCGCGCCGCGACCGCCCGTGGTGGATCAACATCTTCGCCTGGACCAACGACGCCACCTACGTGGTGTCGACCACCCCCCAGCCGGGCTACGTCGAGGTGCGGAGGGTGCCGTATGACACCTGGCTCCCCCCCGACGACCAGGCCCTCCTCCTCCTCCGCCGGCCGGAGGCCCCCTGGCCGCCGTGAGCGGCCCGGTCGACGGGCTGGCCGGCGCCGAGCGGGCGTCAGGCGGGGGGGCGCTTGGCCCGGTTGACGACGTCGGCCAGGTCGGCCACCCGGGACGGCCGGAAAGCACCGTCGGTTGCCTCCCGAGGCTTGGCCAGAACAGCCCACGGGGCGTCGGCGTCCCAGCCCTGGAGGGTGATGTGGCCGCCGTCCGCCGAGTCCTCCGCCTGCACCCAGTCGAGCTGGTCGAGGAGCACGCTCCACACCGCCACCCGACCGGCACTGCCGTCGAGCGGCCCGTCGGCGCTCCTCCCCCGGGGGCAGACCCCGAGCAGGCGCGTCGACGTCACCAGCAGGGTCGAGGTGCCCCGGAAGGCAGTGGCGGCGGTGTCGTCGGACATGACGATCGACACCAGGTAGGCGCCCCGCACCTGCTCCCGGCCCTCGAGGGCAGGGAACCACGACGTGGTGTCGAAGCGGATGCCGAGGACGGGCGCGGCGCGGATCTCGTCGGGGGAGAACGGCCCCAGGTCGACCACCTCGTACTGGCGGGGCTCGGCCCGGCGCCGCTCCGCGGGCCAGAACCCCGCAGGAGGTGCCTCCAGCAACCACGGGGGCGGGGTGGGGGCGGCCGTCGCCGGGGCGGAACGACGTAGGGGCGCCGAAGGTGGGGGTTCGCCGCGGGATGGGCGCGAGGGAGACACGACGGTGGCCACCGGGGCGCCGATCGGCTCGGGAGTGAACGGCGGTGGTGGGGCCGGAACGACGTCGGCCGCTCGCCCAGCCGCCATATCGGGTGGTTGCCGGGCATCGGGGTGCGGAAGGGGCGGCCGGTCGGGACGAGCGAGGCGGGGCCGCCCCGGCGCCGCCCCCCGGCCGAAGTGGTCCTGGCTCGCCTTGGGAAGCCACAGCAGGGCCACCACCGCCACGGCCCCGCCCAGCGGGATGAGCAGCGGCCCGGTGAAGGCCCCGTCCCGACCCAGCAGGATGGCAGCCACGTACCCGGCCATGAGGCCGGAGACGACCGTCCGGGCCGCCCGGTCGGCCATTGGCAGCCGCCGCCGCGCCTTGATGCAGGCCACCGAGATGCCGATCAGGACCAGGCCCACCACCGCGAACTTGAGCTTCGTCGGAGCCAGCGGCAGGTAGGCGATCCCGGCCGCCAGCAGGAGGCCGGCGAGCATGACCACCATCGCCTCGGCCGCCACCACTGGTGCCGGTGCCGCCGTCGGCGAAGGTCGGCCGGCGAAGTGCTCCCGGACACGGGGAACGACCGTGAGGCACAGCACCGCCGCCACCGAGCACACCAGAGTCACCGCGGCCGAGGTGCCGTCGAGGACGTCACCCGCCAGCAGGGCGAACGCCAGGCTGCCGCTGACCACCACCGCGATGACCCGGGCCACCGGATCGCCCTGGCTCAGCAACCAGGCCAGGATGATGCAGGCGGCGGCGGTCAGGCCGAGCTCCACCAGCAGGACCAGGACGAGCGGCCCTATCGAGTCCCAGACCCCTCCGTCGGTCACCAGCTCGAGGGCGTCGGGCAGGGTCCGGAGCACGGGGACCCCGGTGAAGAGGCCAGCCAGCCCCAGCAGGACCATGGCCAGCAGCAGCTCGGGCGGCTGGCCCGCCGGCAGCGCCCGCCGCGGGCTGTTCACCTCCAAATGGTCATCTCCACCGGTCATCTCCACCGGTCGGGGGCCCGGGGATCGGGACGGCGGCGGGTGACGGTGTTGATCAGCACGGCCAAGTCGTCGGGCGCGATAGGGACGAGCTGCCCCTCGCCGACCAGCGCATCGTCGATCACCCGGTGGGCGGCGGCCAGCATCACCCCTCCCACCAGGCTGTCGGTCGAGCGCACGGCGACCACCGGGCCGCCGCCGGCATCGACCACCCCCGCGGCCTCGACGTGGCGCAGCGGGAACGACCAGGCGATCACTGTCCCCCGCTCGAAGTCGAAGGGTCCCGACACCGCCTCGCCCCGGGGACAGATGCCGGCCAGCCGGCCGGTGGTGAGCACCATCGTCGACCAGCCCCGGAAGGCCGGTACCAGGCGGGCGTGGGGGCGCCCGTGGGCCGGCTCCATCTCCGGGCCCAGCCCGATGTGACCGGTGACCCGGGCCACGAACCGGGCCTCCACCGGCTCCCGCCGACCGGCGACCCGCGGGAACCACGACGACGGGTCGGGCCCCAGCTCGATGGCCGTGAGGGGCGCCACCGACGACTGGCCCCCGGCCACGACCGCGAAGTGGGGCAGGAACTCTGACGAGCGGGCGAGGACCCGCAGGGCATCCCCCGGTGCCAGTTCTCCGAGGCTCACGGCCGTCGCCGGGACCCGGTCACGGGCCGCCTCGGTCGCTCGGCAGGCACGACGATCGGCGCCGGCATCTGCGGGAGTGTAGAGGGTCGCCGATCCTGGGGACCGGCTCTGGCGCCCCCCCGCCGATAGGCTGGGAACCGTCGAAGGGAGGGGAGCCGTCGATGAAGGGCAAGCAGTTCGAGGAGGAGCTGGCCACCCTGCAGCTCGAGCTGGTGCGGATGCTCGACTGGATCCGCCAGTCCGGCCACAAGCTCGTCGTCCTCTTCGAGGGCCGCGACGCCGCCGGCAAGGGGGGCACGATCAAGCGGATCTCCGAGCCCCTCAACCCCCGCGTCTGCCGTCGCTCGTCCCCTACGCCGACGTCCCCCGCGAGCAGGTGGTGCTGCCGCCCCGGCAGGAGGACCCGGGTTACCGGCGCCCGCCCATCGAGAGCCTCAACTGGATCCCGGCCGTCTATTGACCGCCCCGGCCCTGTTCGCCCAGGCAGCACGGGTTGGTGTCGCGGTCGACGCAGTGCTCGCCCTCCAGCTCGAAGGTGGCGTGGGTGATGGAGAACCGCTCGGCGATGGCCACCTTGGCCGCCTGGGCCACCACCTGGGCCTCGGCTAACGACGGGCTGCCGGACAGCACCAGGTGGGCCGACACGGCCCGCACGTCGGGCGAGAGGCTCCACGCGTGCAGATCGTGGACGTCGTCGACCGAGCCCACGCCGACGATGGCCTCCACCAGGTCGTCGACGAGCAGGCCCGGGGGGTGGACTCGAGGAGCACGTCGGTGGTCTCCCCCACCAGCCGCACCGCCTGCACCGCGATGAGGACGGCGATCGCGAGCGAGACGGCGGGGTCGAGCCACTGGTAGCCGCCGGTGGTGAGGATGACCACCGCGGTCAGGGCGACCCCGGCCGACGTGACCGCGTCGCCGATCATGTGGAGGGCGGCCGACCGCATGTTGAGGTCGTGGTGGTGCTGGCCCCGGCCGTGGCCTCTGTGACCGTGGCCGTCGTGGCTCGGGCGGGCCAGGCCCCGGCCGAGCATCCACGCCGCGGCCCCGTTCACCAGGGCCGACACGACCGCCGCGGTGAGCACCCATCCGCCTTCGACGTCGGGCGGGTGCATGAGCCCCCGCACGCCGAAGTAGGCGATGAGGCCGGTGACGGCGAGGAGGGCGGCGGCGTTGGCCTGGGCGGCCAGCACGGTGGAGCGGTGGAAGCCGTAGGACCGACGGGCGGTGGCCGGGCGGCGGGTGAGGCGGACGGCGTACAGCGACACCGCCACCGCGGCCACGTCGGTGAGGCTGTGGCCGGCGTCGGCCACCAGTCCGAGGGAGTTGGCGGTGAGGCCCACCACCGCCTGTGCCGCCACGATCACCAGGTTGAGCACGAGCACCAGGAAGAGGAGTCGTTCCCGACGGGCGGTCACCTCGTCGAGCCGAGGCGAAGGGCTAGTCACCGGGGTGGCCACCGACGTGGTCGTGGCGTTCGTGCTCGACGGCGACGTCGAGCAGCAGGCGGACGTGGCCGTCGATGAGCGAGTAGTAGGCCCGGCGCCCGGCCCGGCGGACCTTCACCACCCGGTGGGCCCGGAGCAGGCGGAGGGCGTGGCTGGTGGCCGACTCGCCCAGCCCGGTGGCCGCGGCCAGGTCGCAGACGCAAAGCTCGCCGCCCTCCAGCAGGGCGAGGAGCAGGCGCAGGCGGTTCTCGTCGCCCAGCAGGGCGAAGACCTCGGCCACCGAGGTGACCGACGCCTCCGGCGGCAGGGCCCGCTGGACGGCGTCGACCCGTTCGGGGTCGACGACGCGGACCAGGCACTCGTCGAGGCTCGCCGGCTCTGCCACCATCTCCCCTTGATATCTGAACATATGCTCAGACGTCAAGCGGTCTGTCCGTCGATAGGCTGGCCAGGGTCAGGCGGGGACCACGTCTATCACCACCCGCATCCCGGCGTCGTAGTGGCCGGACTCGTGGCAGCCGATGAGGATCTGGCCCGACCGGTCGAACCGGTAGACCAGGCGGGCGCTGGCCCCGGGTGCCACCTCGACCGAGGCCACGCCATGCGTCCCGTGGGCGTCCCCGTCAGCGTCGTCCTCCCCGGCAGCCATGGCCCGGGCGTGGTCCTCCTGGGCGGCGGCGTCCCCGATGACCGCCTCGTGGACGGCCACCCCCCGGTTCTCGAACACGAACGTCACCTCCTCGCCGGCCCGGACGGTGAGGGCATCGGGCGTGAACGCGAGCTCGGACATGGCCACCTCGACCACCCGGTCGACCGCCTGTCCCCCGTCCCCGCCCCGCCCGGCCAGCAGCGCCACCACCACCAGGGCCACCGCCGGGACCAGCCAGGCGAGGGCGAGCGACCACCGGCGGCCGGTGACGGGTGAGCCCGGCTCCCCCTGAGGGGTTCGTCCCCGACCGAAGCGGTAGAGGCGGAGGCTGTTGGTGACCACCGACACGCTCGACAGGCCCATGGCCGCTCCCGCCACGACGGGGTCGAGCAGCCCGAAGGCGGCGAGGGGGATGGCGACCAGATTGAAGCCGAACGCCCACCCGAGGTTCTGCAGGATGGTGGTGTACGTCGCCCGGGCCAGGCGGATGGCGGTGGCCACGCCGGCCACGTCGGATGACAGCAGGGTGATGTCGGACGCCTCCAGGGCCACGTCGGTCCCGCTGCCGATGGCGATGCCGAGGTCGGCCCGGGCCAGGGCGGGGGCGTCGTTGACGCCGTCGCCCACCATGGCCACCACCCGGCCCTCGTCCTGGAGGCGGGCGATCTCGTCCACCTTGCCCGCCGGGAGGACTCCCGCCAGCACCCGGCCGATGCCCACGTGGGCGGCGATGGCGGCCGCGGTGCGGGGGTTGTCGCCGGTGACCATGGCCACCTCGACCCCCATGGCGGTGAGGTCGGCGACCGCTTCCCGGGCCCCGTCCTTCACCGTGTCGGCCACGGCCAGCACCCCCCGGGCCTGCCCATCCCAGCCGGCCAGCACGACGGTTCGGCCCTCGGCCTCCAACCGCTCGGCGGCCGCCTCCACGTCGGCCGGCACGGACATGCCGGAGGCGGCCAGGAGCCGGCGGTGGCCGACGACCACCGTCGCTCCGTCGACCTCGGCCCGGACCCCCTGGCCGGTCACCGCCTCGAAGGCGGTCGCCGGGACTACGTCGACGTCGCGGTGGCGGGCGCCGGCCACGACGGCCCGTCCCACCGGGTGCTCGGAGCCGGCCTCGGCCGCCGCCGCCCGGGCCAGGAGCCCGGCCTCGGAGACGGATGCCCCCTCCCCCGGCACCACGTCGGTGAGCGACATCACGCCCTCGGTGAGGGTGCCCGTCTTGTCGAAGACAACGGTGTCGACGCCCTTCGAGCGCTCGAGCACCGCGCCCCCCTTGATGAGGACGCCCAGCCCCGCCCCCCGACCGGTGCCGACCATGATCGCCATGGGCGTGGCCAGGCCCAGGGCGCAGGGACAGGCCACGATCAGCACGGCGATGGCGGCCATGAGCCCGACGAGGGGCCGCCCCAGCACCAGCGCCCAGACCCCGAACGTCACCAGGGCCACGACCATCACGACGGGCACGAACACCCCTGCCACCCGGTCGGCCAGTCGCTGCACGGGCGCCTTCGACCCCTGGGCCTCGGCCACCAGGCGGACGATCCGGGCCAGGGCGGTGTCGGCCCCCACCGCAGTCGCCCGCACGGTGAGAACTCCCTGGCGGTTGACGGTGGCCCCCGTCACGAGATCGCCGGGGCCCTTGTCGATGGGGACGGACTCCCCCGTGAGCATCGACTCGTCGACTGCCGACGCCCCGTCGACGACCTCCCCGTCGACCGGCACCTTCTCTCCCGGTCGCACCCGCACCAGGTCGCCCACCCGCACCCGCGTGACCGGCACCCGGTGCTCGCCGTCGGGGTGGGCCGGATCGACCAGGGACGCCTCGTGGGCCCCGAGCTCGACCAGGCTGGTGATGGCGCGCGTGGCCTGGCCCTTGGCCCGGGCCTCCAGCCACCGCCCGAGGACCAGGAAGGCGACGATGAGGGCGGCCATGTCGAAGTGGAGGTGGCCGCCGAATGCGTCGGCCGGCCCGTGGCCGACGTCGTGGCCGCCGCCCGGGTCTCCGAAGAGCAGTCCCGCCACCGACAGGCCGAAGGCGGCCAGGGTGCCGATGGCGACGAGGGTGTCCATGTTGGCCGTGCCGGTGCGGGCCCGGGCGGCCGCGCCCCGCAGGAACGGCAGCCCGGCCCAGAACTGCACCGGCACGGTGAGCAAGGCGGCCGTCCATCGGGCCCAGTCGTCGCCCGGTCGGAACGTCGACAGGGCCAGCACCACGAGCGTCAGCGGCCAGGCCACCAGCACCCGGCGCCGCCACGCCGCCTGCTCGGAGCTCGACCCCGGTCGGTCGTCGCTGTCGCCCGTCTCGCCGGCCGGCGCCGGGCTGAGCGGTACCAGGCCATAGCCGATCCTCTCGACTGCCTTGGTGAGCTGGTCGACGTCGACCGCGGCCGGGTCGTAGTGGATGGTCGCCCGGCCGGTGGCGAAGTTCACCCCCGCCCGCTCCACCCCCTCCTGGCGGCCGAGGACGCGTTCGACCCTCGCCGCGCACGACCCGCAGGTCATGCCGGTGACGTCGAGCTCGACGCCGGCCACGTCCGCCGGCCGAGCCGGCTCGACGGTGCTGGTCAATGGCATGCCTCGACCGGGCCGACACTCGAATCGGCAATCGGATCGGCGGTGGGCCCGGTGGTGACCCGGTCGAAGCGGAGGGCCTGCATCAGCTCGTCGACGATCTCGGTGGTGCGCCCCGAGCGCATGGCCTCGGCCACGCACGTCTCCAGGTGGTTGCGAAGCATGGTGCGGCTGGCCGCCTCCAGCGAGCCCTGCACCGCCGACAGCTGCTTCATCACGTCGACGCAGTAGGTGTCGTCCTCCACCATGCGGATGACGGCGTCGACGTGGCCGCGGGCGCTGCGCAGCCGGTTGACCAGGGCCTTCTTGTCAGCCTCTCTCATGGTGCTAGGGTACCCCACCTGGGGAGGGGTATGGCAAGCAAAGGGAGTTCGAATCGTGACTGACGTGCAGGTACGCACCTACTCGGTGCCGGCGATCTCCTGCGGCCACTGCCAGGCCGCGATTGAGGCCGAGGTGGGCAAGGTGGACGGCGTGGACGCGGTGGCCGTCGACATCGCATCCCGCACGGTGCGGGTCGAGGGCGTCGCGCCCGACGAGGCGATCCGGGCCGCCATCGACGAGGCCGGCTACGAGGTCGCCGGCCGGGTCTGAGGGTCGAAGCCGAAAGGGAGCGACAGGCGGTTGGCGGCCATGAGGGGCGCGTCCGCCAGGATCCGGCCGGTTGGACCGTCGGCCACGATGACCCCGTCGTTCATCACCAGGGCCCGGGGGCAGAGCTGCAGGGCGTAGGGCAGGTCGTGGGTGACCATGAGCACGGTGAGCGGCAGCGACACGAGGATCTCGGCCAGCTCCTGGCGGGCGGCGGGGTCGAGGTTCGACGACGGCTCGTCGAGCACCAGGATCTCGGGCTCCATGGCCAACACGGTGGCCACCGCCACCCGCCGCCGCTGGCCGAAGCTCAGGTGGTGCGGCACCCGGTCGGCGAAGCCGTCCATCCCCACCGCCACCAGCGCCTCCTTCACCCGCAGGGCCAGGTCGTCGCCCCGCAGGCCCATGTTGGCCGGGCCGAAGGCGACGTCGTCCCACACCGTGGGCATGAACAGCTGGTCGTCGGGGTCCTGGAAGACGATGCCCACCCGCCGCCGGATCTCCCTGAGGTTCGCCTTGACCACCGGCAGCCCGCCGACCACCACCTCGCCGGCACCGGCGGTGTGGATGCCGTTGAGGTGGAGGACGAGGGTGGTCTTGCCCGCCCCGTTGGGCCCCAGCACCGCCACCCGCTCTCCCGCCTGCACGGTGAAGCTGCACCCGAAGAGGGCCTGGCGGCCGTCGGGGTAGGCGTAGGCCAGGTCACGCACCTCGAGGGCGGGGACGGGGGCGGGGGCGGTGCCGGTCATGGCCGGGTGATCCACGCGGCCACGGCGATGGCCGCGGCCAGGGCCGGCAGCGACAGGGCCGTCACCCACTCCACCGCCGAGCCGTCCCGCTGGCCCACCACCGGCATCGTCCCCGAGTAGCCCCGCGAGAGCATGGCCAGGTGTACCCGCTCCCCCCGCTCGTAGGCCCGGATGAACAGGGCCCCCATGGAGGAGGCGAGGGCCTTGGCCTGCCAGATCCAGCGGGGGTCGTAGCCGCGGGACAGGCGGGCGATCTTCATCCGCCGCATCTCCTCGGTGATCACGTCGAGGTAGCGCACCATGAACCCGGCCACCGCCGTGAACGCCTTGGGGACGCGCAGCCGGTCGAGGCCCTGGAGGAGATCGGGGATCGGCGTGCTGGCGGCCAGGATGACGGTGGTGGCCACGCCGAGGGTGCCCTTGACCAGGATGTTCCACGCCCCCCACAGGCCCGCCACCGACAGGGAGAGGCCGAGCACCTCCGTGCGTTCCCCCTGGCCGACGATGGGCAGGAAGAAGGCGAAGGCCACGAACGGCAGCTCGATGGTGAGCCGCCGCAGGAGCAGCCCCGCGGGGACCTTGGCCCGGCCGGCCACCACCGCCAGCACCACCGCGTAGGCACCGTAGGCCCAGAACGCCTCCCGGGGGGTGGCCACGACCACCAGGACGAAGAGGATCGCAGCTGCCACCTTGCACTGCGGGCGCAGCCGGTGGACCCGGCTGTCGGTGTGGACGAAGAGGCTGTGGACGTGGCTGGCGGTGGGACTGGGTCCGCCGGCCACGTCAGGGGGAGACGGTGGTGGCCGACCGCCGCCGACGCCACCGCAGCAGCCCGAAGAGCCCGGCGCCGAGGGCGAAGGTGACGGCGACGCCGACGACGCCGGCCAGGCCGGTGCTCATGCGTTCGTCGTCGACGCCCTTGACCCCGTAGTCGGCGAGGGGGCTGTCGGCGAGGCCGTGGTCGTCGGCCTGGTCGGCGAAGCCATGGTCGATGGCCACCTTCTCCAGCCCGTCCGGCTGGCTGCTGGCCTCGGGGCTGACGAGGAAGGCGAGGAGCAGGGCCACGGCCAGCCCCGCGGCCACGAACAGGGAGAGCTTGAGCCGGCCTGGCTTTGTTGTGGCGGCCACCGTCAGGTCCTCGCCGGCTCGGTCGAGGATCGGAGCTCGAGCTTCGGCACCAGGTCGGTCGCGCCCGCCACCAGGTCGGGCCGCACGGCCAGCACCGCCCCCACCGTGAGGGCGGTGATCACGCCCTCGCCGATGCCGATGAGGAGATGGGTGCCGACCATGGCGCCCGCCACCGCCCGCAGCGACGCGCCGCCCTGTCCGCCGAGGGCGTACTCCACGGTGAAGGCGACCGACGCCAGCACGACGCCCAGGCACGCCGCGACCCCGGCGGCGATCATGGCGCCCGTACGCCGCGTGGGCAGGACCTTGCGCAGGACGGCGTACGCCCCGTAGCCGCCGAAGCCGCTGACCAGGGCCATGTTGACGACGTTGAGGCCGAGCGCCGAAAGCCCGCCGTCGGCGAAGAGCAAAGCCTGCACCAGCAGCACCACGGCCACGCAGACCGCCCCCGCCCAGGGCCCGACGAGGACCGCGGCCAGCACCCCCCCGAGGAGGTGGCCGCTGGTGCCGCCGGCCACCGGGAAGTTGAGCATCTGCACGGCAAAGATGAAAGCGGCCACCAGTCCCGCCATGGGGGCCTGCTTGTCCTCCATGACGTCCGCCGTCTTGCGCACGCACACGGTGAGGGCGCCCACCGCGACCACGCCCGCCCCGACGGACACGCCGGCGTTGATGAACCCATCGGGAATGTGCACGCAGTACCTCTCCGGAGCCGGAACGCGGGCTGGATGCTACCGCTCCTACGGCGGCGTTGCCTAGAGGTCGCAATTGCTTCCTAAACGCACTCCTTCGCAATTGCAGCCGTTCGCAAGAGGCGGTGTGCCTCCTTGCGTGGCGGCGCCCTCAGCCGTCGAGGCAGGCGGCGCAGCGACCCAGCACCGCGAAGTGGCGAGGCCGGATGGCGAAGCCGTACTCGGTGCGCAGGCGGGCCGAGAGCTCGGCGAACACCTCGTCGGGGACCTCGACCACCGCGCTGCAGACCTCGCACACCAGATGTTGGTGGGTCTCGTCGGCCAGGTGGTAGACGGCCCGCCCGTGCCCAAGGTGGACGTGGTCGATGACCCCCAGCTCCGCCAGCGTCTCCAGGCAGCGGTAGATGGTGGACAGGTGGACGTCGGGATAGTCGGCCTGGATCTCGGACGTGAGCTCGTCGGCGGTCACGTGCCCCCCGGACCGGAGCAGCGAGCCGATGATCGCCCGCCGTGAGGTGGTCACCCGCCCGCCCCGGTCCCGAAGCAGCCTGAGGATTTGCTCCAGGCGCTCGGCGGTGGCCGCGGGAGGCGTCACCCTCAGGACATTACCGGGGTGAACGTACAGAACCTTTTTCTGGAGGAAAGGCGACCTCACGCGTCGCTTTTGCTCCACAAAGCCCAGGGCCGGGCGACGGAGACTGTCGCAGCGGTTGCGTAGGGTCGGCTCGTGGCCGCCCCCGGACCCCCTGCGCTCGGGCGCGGCGTCGTCGTCATGGCCGACGGGGAGATCCCCGACGCGTGGGCCGGGTCGGCGGTGGTCATCGTCGACGAGGCCGCCTTGGCCGACCCCGGAGTGTGCGTCGGGGAGCTGCACCAGGCGTGGGCCACCCGCCGGCCGGTGGTGGCGGCGCTGGCCATCGACCCGGCCCGGTTTCGTGAACCCGAGTTGTGGACGGTCGAGCCGTGGACCCTGGGCCCCGGCTTCGAAGCCTGGCTCGACCGCCTGCACTTCCTCGTCTGGGCCAACAACTACGACGGCCGCGCCGAGGGCGACCCGATCTGGTGGTGGGGTCGCAAGGCCGAGCGCCTGGGCGCCCGCACCCTCACCCCGGACGGCGCCGGCGACGTCGCCCTGCCCGACGGCCGCCCGGCCTGGATCGACGGCGGCCCGCGCGGGCCCCTCGACCTCCCGGGCGCCTCCGCGGTCGTCCACATCGAGACCGTGACCCTCGGCCGGCTGACAGTCGCGCCCCCACTGGCCGCGGCCGCCGCCCAGCTGGCGCCCGACCAGCTGGCGGCCGTCACCCACGGGGCGGGGCCGGCCCGGGTGATCGCGCCCGCCGGCTCGGGCAAGACGCGGGTCCTCACCGAACGGCTCCGCCACCTGGTGGTCGACCGGGGGGTCGAGACCCAGACCGTCCTGGCCGTGGCCTACAACAAGAAGGCCAGGGAGGAGATGGAGGAGCGTTGCACCGCCTTCCGTCCCCGGGTCCGCACCCTCAACGCCCTGGGCCTGGCCCTGCTCACCGAAGCCCGGGGTCGCGCCCCCGAGCTCCTCGAGGAGCGCGAGGTGCGGGACCTGGTGCAGACCCTCGTGCCCAAGTCCCGGCGTCGGGTCAACACCGATCCGATCGGCCCATATATCGACGGGCTCTCCCTCATCCGCCTGGGCCTGCGTGACCCGGTGGCGGTAGAGGACTCGCGCGACGACGTGCCCGGCCTGGCCGAGGCCTTCGCCCCGTTCCGAGCCCGGCTGGCGGCCCGGGGCGCCATCGACTTCGACGAGCAGGTCTACGGGGCGGTCGAGCTCTTGCTGGCCGACGGCAACTTCCGGCGCCACGCCCAGGCCGGCTGCCGACACCTGCTCGTCGACGAGTTCCAGGACCTCACGCCGGCCCACGTCCTGCTCCTGCGCCTGTTGGCCACGCCCGGCCTCGACGTCTTCGGCGTGGGTGACGACGACCAGGTCATCTACGGCCACGCCGGCGCCGACCCCGCCTTCCTCCTCGACTTCGAGCGCCTGTTCCCAGCCGCCGCCGACCATCCCCTGGAGGTCAACTACCGCTGCCCGGTGGAGGTGGTGGGCGCCGCCCGCCACCTGCTGTCCTACAACCGGCGCCGGGTGGCCAAGGAGATCCGGCCCGGGCCCGAGGCCGACCCCACCGTGGGCGCCCTCACCGTCCGCCTCCATCCGTCCGACGGCGGCGGGGCGGCGGTGGCCGACGTGATCGCCGGCTGGTTGGCCGAGGAAGGGGTCACGGGCGCCGACGTGGCCGTCCTGGCCCGGGTGAACTCCCTCCTCCTGGCCCCCCAGGTGGCGCTGGTCGAGGCGGGCGTGCCCGTCGACTCGGTGTTGCGGGCCGGCGTGCTCGACCGCACCGGCGTGCGGGCCGCCCTGGCCTACCTGCGCATCGGTGCCGACCCCGACGACATCGACGGGAGCGATGTGGTCGAGGTCTACCGCCGCCCGTCCCGCGGGTTCCCCCAGTGGTTCCCGAAGTGGCTGCGGGGGCGCTTGTCGCTCGACCGGCTGGCCGCCATGGCCGACCGCATCGACGACGTCAAGGTGGGGGCCAAGGTGGGCGAGCTGGTGCGCGACCTGCGGCTGGTGGCCACCGAGATGGGCACGGGCACCACCGCGTCCGCCCTGGCCGTGGTCCGCGACGAGATCGGACTGGGCGGGGCTATGGGCCTGCTCGACTCGTCGCGGGCAGGCGAGGGCGGGTCGAGCCACCTCGACGACCTCGAGGCCCTGTCCCAGGTGGCGGCCCTGCACCCCGATCCGGCGTCGTTCGAGCCCTGGCTGCGGGGGGTGCTGCAGCGCCCGGCCACGGCCGGCGGGGTGACGCTGTCGACAATCCACCGGGTCAAGGGACGGGAGTGGCCCCGGGTGGCCGTGTTCGGCGCCACCGCCGGCCTCATGCCCCACCGGCTGGCGGACGACGTGGAGGAGGAGCGCCGGGTGCTCCACGTGGCGATCACCAGGGGACGGCACCGGGTGACGGTGCTGGGCGACGCCGCCCGCCCGTCGCCCTTCCTGGCCGAGTTCGACGGCACCGCCCCTCGCGCCCACACCAGAACCGACACCCGGCCGGCAACCGAGACCCGCGCCGGTGGCGACCGGACATCCACCCGGGGGCCGAGGGACCCTCTCGCCCCCCTCCCCGCCGACGCCGAGGCGACCGAGGCCGCCCTCCGGGAGTGGCGGACGGGGCGGGCCCGCCGCGACGCGGTGCCCCCCTACATCGTCCTCAGCGACAAATACCTGCGGGGCGTGGCCGTCGCCCGTCCCCGCTCGCTCGTGGCCCTGCGGGCGCTGCCAGGCATCGGTCCGACCAAGCTCGAGCTCTACGGCGACGAGATCCTGGCCGTCATCGCCGGCGCCGCTCCCGCCTGACGCCTTCAGCGGTGAACGTGCGAAAGGGCAACCACCGTCCAGCGCGCCGGGTCAGGCGACCGTGCCGGCGGGGACGATCCATTCGGTCGGCTGCCCGGTAATCCCGGCGATGAGCTCGAAGTCGTGGTCGTAGTGGAGAACCACGAGGTCGGCCGCTTCGGCCGCGGCGGCGATCAGGAGGTCGGCGATCTTCGCGCCCCGATGCTGGCTTTGTGCTGCCAACGCGTCCTGGACTTCGACGGCACGGTCGAGGACGGACTGGCCAATAGCCACGAACGGCCAGGCCGAGCGTGCTTCTCGCATCGCTCGATGCGCCGTGGGGCTCCGGGACGAGAAGCCGGCCTCGAGGTCGGTCGGGGTGCACCGGGCGACGAGCCCGCTCTCGAGGAGCGGTCGCAGCCTGGCCCCGATCTCGGGGTGACCGCGACGGGCCAGCGCCGAGGTGTCACCGAGGTAGTAGGGCTTCAGCCCCACGCGTCCCGGCGGGCACCTGGGTCGGCGAGCGGTTCGATCTCGACACCACGCTCAGCCAGGAGGGCCTGACGGCGCTTCGCCAAGGCGAGAACCTCGTCGAACGCCTCGTCGACGGTCGCCTTCAGCGTGCGGGTGCCGAGAAGCACGCGGACGGCGTCGAGCTTGTCGTCGTCGACGTCGATGAGTCGTTTCGTCACCCTGGCAAGGATATCCGAGTCAGAGCGGATAGATAGCCTTTTCACGGCATGGAGAGGCGCGAGAACCCCGCCAGCAGGGGATTTCGAGCGAGCAGCCCCAACGGGATTCGAACCCGTGTCTGAACCTTGAGAGGGTCCTGTCCTAGGCCACTAGACGATGGGGCCGGGGCCGGGGCACAAACCTAGTGCGCCGGCTGAGCTCGGGGGGAGGACTCGAACCCCCAACGACAGGACCAGAACCTGCTGTGTTACCGATTACACCACCCCCGAAAGGCACGGAGAGCCTACTTCAAGCCTCGGCCTGCACCACTCGCTCGATGTTGGCCTGGCGGCGGAAGCCGATGATGCGGCCGAAGGCGACGGCCACCGTCTCCCTCGCCATGTACTGCACCTCGGTGAGCCCGGAGATGGGGCTGGTGCGGGTGGGCGAGGCGTGGGCCTCGAGACCCAGCTCGTCGGCCATGGCCGAGACGCGCAGCGAGTGGAACGGGTCGGACACCAGCAGCACCTCCTTGATGTCGCGCTCCTCGAGGAACGCCGACACCGCGGCCAGCGACTGCCAGGACGACGTGCCTGAGACCTCCCGCAGGACGTCCTCGTCGGGAATGCCGTGCTCGAGCAGGTACTCGGCCGAGGCGCCGGCCTCGGTGAAGCGGTCGCCCGGCTGGTTGCCGCCGGTGACGACCACCACCGGGGCCAGGTCGCGCTCGTACAGCTCGATGGCGTGGTCGAGGCGGGCGGCCAGCACCGGTGACGGTTCCCCGTCGTACTGGGCGGTGCCGAACACGACGATGGCCTGGGCCGGTTCCGCCTCGTCCCGCCGGGAGGCCCGGTACACCTGGGCGAAGGTGACGGCCAGGTACAGAACCCCGGCCAGCACCACGCCGGCCACGATCTTCAGCGCCAGCCTCATCATGCCCGGATCATCAGCCGGCGTGCTCCCGGAGCCTGGTCAAGGCCGCCTGCACCCTTTCGAGTGTGCGCTCCCGGCCCAGGGCGGTCAACGACTCGAACAGGGGCGGGCCCACGGTGCGGCCGGTGACCGCCACCCGGATGGGCGCCTGGGCCTTGCCCAGCTTGAGCCCGTGGGCCTCCCCCACCGCCATCGTCGCCTCGTGCAGCGCCGGCGCCGACCACTCGGCCAGGCCGGCGTAGGCGGCAGCCGCGTCCTCCAGCAGCCCGGCCGCGTCCTTGACCTTGACCACGCCCTTCTCCCAGGCCACGGGGTCGATCTCGGGTCGGTCGAGGAAGAGGAAGTCGACCACGGCCGGAACGTCCGACAGCTTCTTCACCCGCTCCTGCACGTGGGGGGCCACGGCCTCGAAGACGGCGAGGTCGAAGTTCTCCGGGGGCCAGGGGGTGTCGACCTCCAGCCACGGCAGCGAGTCCCGGACGAAGGTGGTGACGGGCAGGGCCCGGATGTACTCGGCGTTGACGTGGTCGAGCTTCTGGACGTCGAAGAAGGCGGGCGACGGCCGGATGTCGTCCAGGCTGAACTCCTCCACCATCTCGGCGACGGGCAGGATCTCCTTGCCGCTCGGCGGCCCCCAGCCGAGCAGGGCCAGGTAGTTGCGCATGGCCTGGGGCAGGTACCCCCGCTCCCGGAACTCCTCCAGGGCCACGTCGTCCCGCCGCTTCGACAGCTTCTGGCGCTTCTCGTTGACGATCATCGGCAGGTGCCCGAACAGCGGGTCGTCGGTGTAGCCGAGGGCGTGGCGCAGCAGGAGGATCTTGGGGGTGGCCGACAGCAGGTCCTCGCCCCGCAGGACGTGGGTGATGCCCATGTCGGCGTCGTCGACCGCGTTGGCCAGGACGAACATGGGCTCGCCCCCGCCCCGCAGCACCACGAAGTCCTCCAGGGTGGCGTTCTCGAAGACCACGTCGCCCCGGATGACGTCGTGGACGACGGTCTCGCCGGAGTCGGGCGTGCGGAAGCGCAGGGCTCGTCCGGGGCCCGGCCCGAGCCCCCGATCGCGGCAGAACCCGTCGTAGCCACCGGACGGGGAGCGGGCCTCGATGTCGGCCTTGGTGCAGTCGCAGTGGTAGGCGCCGCCTTGGGCCACCAGGCGGTCGGCGGCCTCCCGGTAGAGGTGCATGCGCTCGGACTGGCGGTACGGCCCCTCGTCCCAGTCGAGGCCGAGCCACTTCAACGACCGCTCGATGCCTTCCACCAACTCGTCGCGCGATCGCGCGGGGTCGGTGTCCTCGATGCGCAGGACGAACGTGCCGCCCACGTGGCGGGCGAACAGCCAGTTGAAGAGGGCGGCCCGGGCGCTGCCCACGTGCAGGAAGCCGGTCGGAGCAGGGGCGAACCGGACCCGGACGTCACCCATCGCAGATCATCGGGGCCACCGTAGGCCACTACCCTCCGGGGACGATGGCAAAAGCGCCGGTGCTCACCCCTCGGTCCGAGGACTTCCCCAAGTGGTACCAGGACGTGGTGGCCAAGGCGGAGATGGCCGAGAACGGCCCGGTGCGGGGCACGATGGTGATCCGCCCCTTCGGCTACGCCATCTGGGAACGCATGCAGCGCGAGCTCGACGACCGCATCAAGGCGGCGGGGGCCAAGAACGCCTACTTCCCACTCTTCATCCCCGAGTCGTACCTCAAGCGCGAGGCCCAGCACGTGGAGGGGTTCAGCCCCGAGCTGGCCGTCGTCACCCACGCCGGGGGCAAGGAGCTGGAGGAGCCGGTGGTGGTGCGGCCCACCAGCGAGACGATCATCAACGTCTTCTTCGCCAAGTGGGTGCAGAGCTACCGCGACCTGCCCCTTCTCATCAACCAGTGGGCCAACGTGGTGCGCTGGGAGCTGCGGCCCCGGATCTTCCTGCGCACCACCGAGTTCCTCTGGCAGGAGGGCCACACCGCCCACGCCAGTCAGGACGACGCCCGGGCCTACGCCCTGCGCATCCTCCACGACGTGTACCAGGACTTCGTCCGGGAGGTGATGGCCCTGCCAGTGCTGGTGGGGCGCAAGACCGAGCGGGAGCGCTTCGCGGGGGCCGACGCCACCTACACCATCGAGGGGATGATGGGCGACGGCAAGGCCCTGCAGATGGGCACCAGCCACGAGCTGGGGCAGAACTTCGCCAAGGCCTTCGACATCACGTTCCAGTCCGACACCGGATCGACCGAGCACGCCTGGCAGACGTCGTGGGGGGCGACGACCCGCCTCATCGGGGCGCTGATCATGGCCCACGGCGACGACGCCGGGCTGCGCCTGCCGCCCCGCCTGGCGCCCGTCCAGGTCGTCGTCCTCCTGGTGCGGGACGAGGACGGCGCCGGCGAGCGGGCGGCGGCGCTGGTTACCGAGCTGCGGAAGGCGGGCGTGCGGGTCGAGCTCGACGACCGGGTCGCCACCGGCTTCGGCCGGCGGGCGGTGGAGTGGGAGGTCAAGGGCATCCCCGTGCGGATCGAGATCGGCCCCCGCGACCTGGCCGAGGGCAAGGCCACCCTCGTCCGCCGCGACACGTCGGAGAAGGCGGCCGTGCTGCTTGTCGACATGCTGGCCGAGGTGGCCCGGGTGCTGGAGGAGGCCCAAGAGGCCCTGTACCAGGAGGCCTACCTCCGCACCGAGCAGCGGACCTGCGAAGTAGGCACGTTCGCCGAGGTGCGGGAGGCGTGTGCGGCGGGTTTCGCCCGGGTGCCGTGGGACGAGGTCCGAGGCCGGGAGGACGAGCTCGGCCACGATGGGCTCACGGTGCGCTGCCTGCAACGATCCGACGGCGGCATCCCCCTCTCGTCGGACGAGCCCGATCTGGTCGCCACCGTGGCCAAGGCCTACTAACCGCCGGCCACCTTCGGATCGCCCGTCGCGACCCTGAATCGCTGAAAATCGGGCTCGAGCGGGGCCCTACGGATGCATCAAACGCGCCCAGCTGACGCCAACACACGGTACCGGGACGCCAGCCGTACCATTCGCAGCGGCGATGAAGACGAGCACCGCCAGCTGCACGACGAGCTCCAGCGGACGATGGTGGCGGGTCGCGCTCGACGGCCGTCAGCAGCAGCGCCGCCGCCAGCACCACGGCGCTCACGCCCGAGGTGGAACGCGGGCACCTCGCAGTGGGGCCAGTCGGCCGAGCTGTCGGCCTCGTCGCCGGCGGCGGGCGGCCGGCTGGCGGCGAGCATCCTCGACGCCCACGGGTCGGCGGAGCGACGTCCGAGCGCCCAGTCCGGCAGCGACGGCGACGAGCACCAGGGCGTACCCGGCGAGGAAAGCGGCCTCCGGGTCCACGACGTCAGTGGGGCGCCGACCAGCTCGGGGTCGGGTCGGCGGCGGCGCCAGCGGGACGACCTCGGTGAAGAGGAGCAGGTCCTCGTCGGTCGAGGGCCTCCTGGTGGCTGCCGCGGTAGCGGACGCCCTGGATCCCCATCCACAGCAGGGGGAGCACGCCGCCGCCGATGAACAGCGACGTCGCCCGGCAGCCGGAGCCACTCGAGGAGCGAGTTGAGGTCGTTGGTGAGGAACTCCATGCTCGCGGGCGGCCCAGTAGCCCTGGCCCACGGAGCGGTGGAGCTGCATGATGCCGAGGGGCAGCAGGGTGACGAAGGTCATCCAGGCCAGACCGATGTTGAGCGACCAGAAGCTGATCTTGGCCAGCTTGTCGGACCACTTGTCCTCGGGCATGAGGTAGCGCAGGCAGAACAGCATGAAGCCGACGGCCAGCATCCCGTAGACGCCCATCATCGCCGCGTGGGAGTGGTTGGCGGTGAGCCCGGTGCCGATCTCGTAGTAGGAGACGATCGGCAGGTTGATGAGGAAGCCGAACACCCCGCCCCCAGGAAGTTCCAGAACCCGACGGCGACGAGGAACATCACCGCCCACCGGTGGGGGAACGGCGTCGAGGACTTCGGCCTCCTGGCGGATGCCGAGGCGCAGGAAGGTCCACGCCTCGACGGTGAGGAAGGTGAGGGGGATGACCTCCAGGGCGGAGAAGAACGCACCCAGGGCCAGGACCTCGGCCGGCTCGCCGTTGAAGTACAGGTGGTGGGCCATGCCGATCACGCCGCCCGACGCTGTACAGGATGATGTCGAGGAAGATCACGGCCATGGCCACCCGCTGGCGCACCACGCCGAGCAGCACGAACAGGTAGGCCACCATCACCGTCGTGAACAGCTCCAGGAAGTCCTCCACCCAGAGGTGGACGACGATGAAGCGCCAGAAGTCGGCCACCGCGAAGCTGGCCCGGGGATGGGCCAGCAGCCCGACGGCGTAGAAGGCGGGCAGGGCCAGCGCGGCGTAGAAGAAGAGCCACGGCATGTTGGTGCGGTGCTCGACCCGGAGCCGGCTGCGCAGGCCCCGGTAGAGGATGACGACCCAGAAGGCCAGGCCGATGGTGAGCAGGATCTGCCAGAACCGGCCGAGGTCGAGGTACTCGAAGCCCTGCATCCCGAACCACGACCAGAGGTCGCCGAACCAGCCGTGGATCCCGGCCAGCTCGCCCAGCAGGCTGCCGGCGACGACGACCACCAGGGCGCCGAGCAGCAGGTAGGCGAGCACGTGCTGGCCCTTGGGCTCCCGGTGGGCCGGCGATCATCGGGGCCAGGAAGATGCCGGCGGCCAGGAACGAGGTGACGACCCAGAAGATCGAGAGCTGGACGTGCCAGGTGCGGACGATGTTGTACGGCAGGAACCGGTCGGTGTTGATGCCGAAGAAGCCGCCGATGTCGGCCCGGTAGTGCTGGCTGGCCGCCCCGACCAGCACCTGGACCAGGAACAGCAGCGCCCATCACCAGGAAGAACCCGGCGGTGGCCTTCTGCGACGGGGTGAGGGCCACCTTGTCGGGCGACCGGAACGACAGCTCCTGGTGGTCGCGGCCGTGCCAGCCGAGCCAGTTCCACCGTCCGAACACGGCCAGCAGGGCGCCGATCCCCGTCAGCAGGGCGATCAGCGACAGCACGCTCCACACCACGACGTTGGCCGCGGGAGTGTTGGCCACCAGCTTCTCGGGCGGCCAGTTGTTGGTGTACGAGTACTCCTTGCCCGGACGCTCGGCGGCCGCCACCCACGCGCTCCACGAGAAGTAGGCGGTGAGCTGGCGGGTGTCCTCCCGGGACGGCGATGGCCGCCGGGCGCAGCCCGATGTCGCCCGCGGGGTTGGAGAAGAGGTCGTGGTAGTGCTCGACCAGCGCGCTGGTACGCCCCGGCCTGGGCGTCGGAGTAGGTCACGGTCCCGGTCGCGGGGTCGTAGGTGTTGGTGCGGAAGTCGGCGATCGACCGCTGGCGGGCGCCGGTGCCCTCGCCCCCGTAGGTGCTCTCGACGTCGAGGGCGGCCCGGTGCAGGTAGTCGGCGGTGAAGTCGGGGCCCAGGTAGGCGCCGTGGCCGAAGATCGACCCGTACTGCATCAGCCCGTTGCGGAGGAACACCTCCTGGCCGGCGCGCACGTCCTCGCCCGTGAAGAGCGGCTGCCCGACGCGGAGACCACCCGGTCGGGGATCGGAGGCTCGGCCTGGTAGGTCCTCGCCGCCATGTAGCCCAGCACGGTGAACCCGAAGATGCTGACGAGCACCACCGCCTGGATCCAGCCCTTGGCCATGACGCGCGCAGCTGCGCGGCACGGTTGCTTCTTGAACCTTCATCGGGCTCTCCCACGCTGCTTGCGGGATTCGTCCAGGTCAGACGGTCGGCCGGTCGTGATCACGCTAGCCCGTGCTCAGGCGAGGCTCCGACGGCCCGGCTATCGCCTCGCGGTCGCACATGGACCGTTTCCCGCATGGTGACCCGGACCAGTCGGTGCCACTACTCGTTGACGAAGACCACGCCGCCTTCACACCTGAGCGTGCTGGGCACCTCGGTGCGGGCCAGTCGCACATCGCTCCGGTCAGTCGGCCTCGAGAATGTTCTCGGCGAGGCGCCTGTCTGCGGCCCCCAGTTTGGCATGACGCAGGTCGGCACCGGCGAGATCACCCCAAAGGTGCTTCGCCGACGAGAGATCGGCTCGTACCAGAATCGCGCCACGCAACGACGCCCCGGAGAACTCGGCGCCGTGCAGAGACGCACCGGAGAGGTCGGCCCCATCCAAGGTCGCGTTCGATAAGTTTGCAGTGACCACGCCGCGCCGGCGAGCCGGGCCCCCTCCAGGTCGGCGTCTGTCAGATTTGCCCTCGAAAGCCAAGCGCCTGCGAGATCCGCCTTGGCCAGCCGCCCACCGACGATGCGGGCGCCAGTGAGGTCAGCGCGCTTGAGTTGCGCCGCTTCGAGCCAGGCTTTCCCGTCCTCGAACATGACGCCTTTAAGTGCCACCCCTTCAAGCACCAAATCGGACAAGATCTCCTCACCAGGCAGTCTGGTGAGAAAGTCGAGGCAGGCCTGCAGGTCGGGCCTGGTCTGCGTAAGCGGCGACAAATCGCCGGTGTCGACTGGGACGCTGGCGGGTTGCGGGGCATGCTGTTGAACGTAGGAGGCCAGGATCCGGGCGACGACCGTGCTCCTGTCTCTGTCCTGACTCGCCAGGTCGACGAGAGTGTAAATCCCGCCGAGCTGAACCGCCCGATCGTTTTCGGCCGCAAGTTGCTCAACCGCACGGGAGAACCTCTCCGTCTGTTGCCCCTCGGCACTGGTTCGCAACTCCTGCTGACTGGTCTGAAGCTGCCAGAATGCGACGCCTGCGCCCGCGAGCAACAAGATGCTGGCGAAACCCTGGAGGAGCGCAGTACGGACGTCGTTCCGGGCCTTGAGCTGGACGCTAAGGCCCTCTGAACCAGCCTCATCAAGCTTGATGACCGCTGACGGGAACTTCAGGACAGTGGCGAGGAGCAGCCCCAGAAAAAACAGAAATGCCGCTCCAACGACGACGGTGACAACGGGAAAGATGTGGCTGAGAACAAAGAGCATGAGACCCACGCCTCAGCACGAAAGCAAGAGCCAGGAACACCTTGGGCTTAGCCGTCACGACTGTGTCTCCGCCGTGATTGTCAGCGAGCCGACATTGTCAAGTTCCCGTAGAGACTTTCCCAGCTTCGATAGGATCTGCGCTGCCACCTCGCCGTGGAGCTTGACCTCGATTCCCGTCAGCACCACGGCACTGCTGCCATCGACGACCTCTTGCTCGATCCCATCGATAAAGAGGATGTCTACATCTTCGTTACCGGTGTTGCCGGTCAGTACAGTATTCGGGGGGTCGGTGGTGAGGTCGATAGTGAGGTCGTCCAGGGGCACGGCGCCGTTCGGGCCGATTTCGAACCCTCCCGCGAGTTGAAGGCGACCGCGCAGGTCATTTCTGGGCAAGACAGCGATCGAACCTCCAACAACCGGAATGTTGACCGAGGCTTCATCTGTAGCAGCCTCAGCCCCGCACAGCGCCCGATCTAGGCGCCACGAACAGGCCGGCGCCTTCCAGACCAACTGCAACCCATCCTGGGATAACCGCTTCTGGAAGTCAGCATCGAATTCTAGCTGGAGCTTGCCACCCGTGACGGGTCGCAGGACGTAATCCGTACGGACGGAATCACTACTGTCGGGATCGGCGCACGCCGTGACGAGGAGTATCACTACCAAGAAGACCCCAGTACGCAGCCGTCGATGGAGGTCCGCCCCCCTGAGCTCGCCCGCAGCCATGGTCAAGTCAGCTCCTTCGTGACCGATACTTCTACTCGCTCGTGCGGGCATCTTCAACGAAGTGCTCGAACTGGGATGCCTGACGGGTTCATCTGACGAAACCACGCGCATCGCCTCCTCGGCTGTGCCACGACGTCTCCGAAGAGGTCAGTCCGAGACGTCCATGAGCGGTCGATGGCGATTAACCCGCGACGCGGTCCACATGGATGGTTTGTTGTCGTACGGCGAAATCACACGCCGGCGGGGCTGCTTCGACGCGGTGCTCTCGATAGGCGGCCATGAGGGCTTCCCGATCGTCGGCGTCCAGGTATTTCACCGCCTCGCGCAGGGTGACGCCCGACGCCCGGTGGGTACGGGTGGACAGCCAGGCGACGACCTCGACCGGGCGGCGCTTGCCCTCTCCCCGGAGCACCCATCCGATGGCTTTGCGTACGAAGAACTCCTTTTCGTCGAGCATGGCGTCGGCGTAGCGGAGGAACCGGTCGAGAGGCAGGCCGGCCCGTGTCATGGGTTTCATGAGGGCGAGGAGGGCTGAGCGGCGGATCCAGAAGTCGTCGTCGGCGGCCCACCGGTCGAGATCGCCGATTGCGTCCGGGTGGCGGAGAAGGAGCAGGCCGGCGACGCTGCCGGCGAGGACGTCGACCAGGGCCCACGTCCGGGAGTCGCGGAGCAGGCGTTCGAGCACAGCCAGGTCGGCCGCCTGGAGCAGGTCGGAACGGGACTCCAGGAGGAGGGCGGCCGCCAAGCGGCGCTCGAAGACCGGCGGGGCCCACAGGGCGTCCACCACCGCCAGCAGACCGGCGTGGTCGAGGGACACGCCCGCCCGCTTCACCGCGGTGCGCACCTGACCCACCGTCGCCCCGACGAAGTCGAGGTCGGACTTCAGGTAGGCCTTCGAACCTTCCGCCCGGCCCGGCGTGCCTACCGCTCGCAGCTCGCCCTCGATCCCGTCGGCGACTGCCTCCGGGTCCACGACGCCCTAGCCGACGAGCAGGCTGCGCCAGTCGGAGAGCTGCTGGCGGACCTGGACCGGCGTCATCCGAAGCGTCGACTCGGGGACCTTGTCGACGATCTGGCGCTGGTCCCAGTAGTGGTGCGACGCGCCCGAGAACAGGGGCACCCGGTAGGTCACCAGCTCAGGCGGGGCCCCGCCCAGGTAGCCCCACAGGGTGAAGGCGAGGTCGAGGTCGTGGATCACCGGCGCCCGCCCGAACAGCGACGCCCGGGCCATGGCCACGACCATGCAGCCGGCCACCGCGTCCTCCTTGTGCTCGTCCGGCGCCAGCTCGAGGCGGTCGGCGAAGCGGCGGGCCAGCAGGAGGGCGTAGCCCTGGTCGGGGCCCTGGCGGCCCATGTGTCGGCCGGCCGGCTGGCGACCGACCAGGTCGGCCGGGCGGCTGGCCTTCCACGCCTTCGCCGGCGGGATGGGCGTACCGCTGCGAGCCTTGTCGGCCAGCCGGACGGGAACGTGCTCGGGGGCGGCCATCAGGCCTAGACCATCTCAGGCATTGACGTGCTCAAGCCAGTCCTTGTACCTGTCGATCTCGCCCCGGACGGTGGCGAAGTACGTCTCCTGGATGGCTCGGGTGATGGGACCAGGCTCGCCGATGACCCGGTCGTCGACCGAGCGGATGGGCACCACCTCGGCCGCGGTGCCGGTGAGGAAGGCCTCCTCGGCCAGGTAGAGGTCGGTGCGCAGCAGGTTGGACTCGGCCACCTCGTAACCGAGGTCGCGGGCGATGGTGGTGACCGAGTCCTGGGTGATGCCCTCCAGGGCGCCGGCCGACGTGGGCGGGGTGAGGATCCGACCCTTCTTGACGATGAACAGGTTCTCGCCGGTGCACTCGCTCACATAACCCTGGGGCGACAGCAGGATGGCCTCGTCGTAGCCGGCGTTGAGTGCCTCCACCTTGGCCAGCGACGAGTTGCCGTACATCCCCGTCCCCTTCGACGCGACCGGCACCGCGTTGGGGTCGTGGCGCTGCCAGCTGGAGATCTTGCAGCGCACACCCTCCTTGATCCCCTTCTCGCCCAGGTACGTGCCCCACGGCCACACCGCGATCGACACGTTCACCGGGCACGGCAGCGGGTTCAGCCCCATCTCCCCGTAGCCCAGATAGACGATGGGGCGGATGTAGCAGGCGTCGAGGTGGTTGACCCGAACGGTGTCCTTGACCGCCTCGATGAGGTCCTCGGGTGAGTAGGGGATGTCGATCAGGTACACCTTGGCGCTGTCGAACAGCCGGTGGATGTGGTCGGTGAGGCGGAAGACGGCCGCCCCCTGGGCCGTGGTGTAGGCCCGGATGCCCTCGAACACCCCGCTGCCGTAGTGCAGCGAGTGGGTGAGGATGTGGACCTTGGCGTCGTCCCAGGCGACCAGCTCGCCGTCCATCCAGATGCGGTCGACCTTCTGCAGTGGCATTACCCGTTCAACCTTTCCACAACGACGGTGCCGATTTCGGTGGTGGTGCCGGTGACGGTGTCGGCGGCCGTGCACGCATCGGCGATGCGGCGGGCAGCGTCTCCCTCTCCCAGGAACTCGAGCATCATGGCCGCCGACCGGATGGCGGCCAGCGGGTTGGCCCGCCCGGTTCCGGCGATGTCGGGCGCCGACCCGTGCACGGGCTCGAACAGCGACGGGCCGGTGCGGTCGGGGTTGAGGTTGGCCGACGCCGCCTTGCCGATCCCGCCGGCGAGCGCCCCGGCCAGGTCGGTGAGGATGTCGCCGAAGAGGTTGTCGGTGACGACGACGTCGAAGCGGCCCGGCGATTCGACCAGGTGGATGCAGGCGGCGTCGACGTGGCAGTAGGCGGTGGCTACGTCGGGATGCTCGGCTGCGACCTCGTCGAACGTCCGCTGCCAGAGGTCGCCGGCGAAGCTGAGGACGTTGGTCTTGTGCACCAGCGTGAGGTGGTGGCGGGGACGGGCCTCGGCCAGCCCGAAGGCGAAGCGCACGCACCGCTCGACGCCCCGCCGGGTGTTCACCGACCCCTGGGTGGCGACCTCGAACGGCGTCCCCTTGCGCAGGAAGCCGCCCTCGCCGGCGTAGACCCCCTCGGTGTTCTCCCGCACCACTACCGCATCGAGACCGCGTGCGGCGAAGGGGCGCAGGTTCACGTAGAGGTCGAGCTCGAAGCGCAGCCGCAGGAGCAGGCCCCGCTCGAGGACCCCCGGGGCGACGGCGGGGGTGCCCACCGCCCCCAGCAGGATGGCGTCGACATTGCGCAGCTCGTCGAGGACGCTGTCGGGCAGCGTCTCACCGGTGCGGAGGTAGCGGTCGCCGCCCAGGTCGTAATCGACGGTGTCGAGGTCGACGCCGGCCGCCCGCACCGCTCTCAGGGCCTCGGCCACCACCTCCGGACCGATCCCGTCCCCACCGATGACAGCGATGTTGTGTCCCACAGCCTGCCTTCTCTGGCCTCAGAAAAAAGAAAACCGCCCACCCGGGGTGGACGGTGAGCACACGCCTGGAGGGCGGCGTGCGCTACGGGAGTACGGGGATCGGGTACCGGATCATGCGCTGCCGAGTGTAGCCAAACGGCCTGCCACGAGCAGGGCGAATGCGGCTGTACCGTCGGGGGATGCGCGACACACAGCTTTCCCAGGCTGCCTATGAGCGGCTCCGGGAGGAGCTCGACGACCTCACCACCCGGGGCCGGGTGGACGTGGCCAACCGCATCCAGACGGCCCGCGAGCTCGGCGACCTGAGCGAGAACGCCGACTACCACGCGGCCCGGGAGGACCAGGGTCGCATGGAGCTCCGCATCCGCCAGCTCACCCAGCTGCTCGACAAGGCCCAGATCATCCAGGGGGGCGACAGCAGCGGCCGGGTCACCAGCGGCACCATCGTGTCGCTGCGCTACAAGGGCGACGACGAGGTCGAGCGCTACCTGGTGGGGTCGATCGAGGAGCGGCGCGACGACCTGCCGGTGATCTCCCCCGCCTCTCCCCTCGGGAAGGCCCTGATGGGCCGCACCACCGGCGACTCGGTCGACTACGACGCTCCCCGCGCCACCCTCACGGTCGAGATCGTCGACATCGAAGGCTGATGCCGCCGCGGCCCCGGCCGGGGTGACGCCGCCGCTGCCGGACGGTCGGGCGGTCGAGCTGGCGGGCGGCCGGGGGACCACGTTCGTCAGGGAGGTGCCCGGCCCCCCGGGGGCGCCGGTGGTGGTGCTGCTGCACGGGCTGACGGCGGTGGCCGACCTCAACTGGTTCCCGGTGTTCGAGCCCCTCGGCGGGGCCGAGTTCCGGGTGCTCTCAGTCGAGCACCGGGGCTACGCCCGGGGCCCGGGCGCTCGTCGGTCGGTGCCGGCTGGAGGACCTGGCCGACGACGTGGCCGCCTTGGCGGACGCACTCGGGGTCGACCGCTTCGTGCCCGTCGGGTACTCGATGGGCGGCGCCGTGGCCCAGCTGGTGTGGCGCCGGCATCCGACGCGCGTCTCGGGGCTGGTGCTGGCGGGGACCGCTTCGGTCTTCTCGGCCTCGGTCCGGGAGCGGGTCCTGTCCCGGCTGCTCCCGGCGGCGTCGGTCGGGGCCCGAGCCTGGCCGGCGAGGGCCGGCCGCTACGTCGGCGGCACCCTCCGGGCTCGCTTCGCGGGATCGCCGCACGCCCCGTGGGCGACCGAGGAGCTGGCCCGTCACCGGCCCTCGGCGATGCTGGCCTGGGCCGCGGCCCTCGGGAGGTTCTCGTCCCGGGCGTGGATCGGCGGGGTCGACGTGCCTACGGCGGTGGTGGTGACGAGCCGCGACGTGCTGGTGCCGACCGCCCGCCAACTCGCCCTCGCCGCCGCCATCCCCGGCGCCCAAGTCGTGCCCGTCGACGGCGACCACGGCGTCTTCATCACCGACCAGCCCGCCTTCGCCACCGCCATCGTCAAGGCGTGCCGCTTGGTGACGCCCGGCTGACAGCGCACACGCCCAACCGATTTTGGACGGATATGTACCTCAGCGGTACAAATCCGTCCAAAATCGGGACGGGATCGACCGGAATGGTGACCACCAAACACCTACACCCTCGGTTGGGCGATCAAGGAGTGGACCAGGCGATCCGTCGCCCTGAGTCGGCGCTGGAATTCAGGGTCGGCCAGTCGCTCCCGTGCTCGTTGCTCCAACCGCCGGAGCTCGTCCTTCGAGAGGGGGCGGGGCGCAGGCTCGGGCTCGTCGCCGCCATTGGTGCGTCTTCCCAAGAGCGGTCCTCCGGCTCGTCCGCCGTCATCGAACATCCACCCCTGGGGTCCTGGCCATCGCCCGGTCACCTCCGCTAGGTCCTATCGAACAGGCATTCGTCGTGACGAGCGCAGTTCTAGCGCCTCAGTGGGACAGTAACGGCCGGGCGAGACCGCCAGAAAGCCCCCGACGGAACCCATCCACAGGGCCTTTGACCTGGAGGTTCCCAGTTTCGTCCCTATGGTTCCCCGCAGACCTCGAGGGGTGGCGCACAGCCTGTCCACGGGACGCAGATGCGCTCCATGCGGGTTCGGGGCTCGCGGCGCATCCGCTGTCAGGCGATGTCGAAGACCTCGTGGGAGGAGCTGACGAACAGGCCTGGTTGGGGTCCGCCGCCGATGACGTGCAACCGATCCCCCAACCCGACGACTGCCAGGCCGTGGCGGGGCACCTCAAGGGTCGCCACCCGATCCCAGCGGCCGTCGACCAGGCACTCCACCGAGGCGATCGTCCCCCGGGGCTCCTCGCCACCGGCAACACACGGCCGGCCGCTGACCTCGGCGGCCGACATTCCGCCGCGGCTGTCGTTCAGGCCGGGCTCGGGCTGCCAGCCGCCGGCGGATGTCGGGTCCCACGACTCGACGGTGGCCAGGTTGCTCGCCAGTGACCCCTGGCGGCCGGCGATGGCGTAGACCTTCCCCCCGGACGAGGCCGCGGCCAGGTGGTCGCGGGGCTCGGTGAGGTCCGGTCCCGGGCGCCACCCACCCGCTCCCCCGACCACGAGGACCTCGGTGCTGCGCAAGACGTCGCCCGCGGCCGTGGTCCCACCCAGGGCGACCAGGCGGTCGCCTACCGCCACCAGGGCCAGTCCTCCTCTTGCCGAGGCCAGCGGCGCCTCCTCCCGCCAGGCCGTGTTTCCCGGCGCGAGGCTGAGCACGCGGGACTGGGCCTCCCACGCGCCCGACGGCAGCCGGTTGTGGTAGCCGCCGGCGAGGTACACCCGGTCGCCCACCGAAGCCAGGCCGACATGGTGCAGCCCGATCGGGAGCGCCGGAGCCGGGTCCCAACGGTTGGCGGATGGGTCGTAGACGTCGACCCGATCACTGGCCACGCCCGCCTCGGTGAGGCCGCCGACGACGACGATCCGCCCCTGCCAGGTCGCCCCCGCCACCTCGGTGCGGGCTGTGGGCAGCCCCGCCGGGGTAGATCCTGCCGGCCCGGCGGTCGTCGTCGTCGTCGTAGTCGTCGTCGTCGAGGCGTCACCCGAGCCCCCACTCGAACCGCACGCGACGAGGCCCAGCAGCGCCACCGCCGTCCCGACGACTCCCATCGAGCGGCTTCCGTGTCCATCCGTGCCCGATCGCCGCCGCGTCGCCCTCATCGCCGGGCCAGCTCCCGCTCGACAGTGCGGGCGGCGTCGACGAGGGCCAGCCCGTATCGGAGCCCGGGCGACCGCGTCGTGCGCTCGATCGGCCCCGACACCGATACCGCCGCCACCACGTCACCCGCAGCCCCGAACACGGGGGCGCTGGCCGAGGCCACCCCTCGCTCCCGCTCCTCGACGCTCTCGGCCCATCCCTGGTCGCCCACCGACAAGTCCCCCCGGAGGACCTTGCCCGCCGAGCCCACGTCGAGCGGCAACGACGCCCCCACCGCGACGATCGTGCGCAGGCCGTGGGGCGACTCCAGGGAGGCCACGCACAGCCGGCGGTCACCCCGCCGCACGTAGAGCTGCACGCTCTCCCCCGTCGCGTCCCGCAGGCGCTCCAGGGCGGGACGGGCCCGCGCCGGCAGCTCCCGTCCGGTGAGGCGGGCGCCGAGGCCGAACCGGCCTCCCGCCTCGCGGCCGACCAGCCCGTGCGCCTCCAGGGCCACCGCCAGGCGGTGGGCGGTAGCCCGGGGCAGGCCGGTGACCGCCACCAGGTCCCCGAGGCCCAACGGTCCCCCCTCCAGGGCGTCGAGGATGGAGACCGCCTTGTCGAGCACGCCGATCCCCGATACAGTTCCCATATGGCAAGAACGGTATCCCAAGATGTGGGACAAGGCAAGGCCCTGGCGCAGAAGGTGTGGGACCAACACGTGGTCCACGCAGGCACGGGCGACGAGCCCGACCTGCTCTACGTCGACCTCCACCTGATCCACGAGGTGACCACTCCCCAAGCCTTCGACGGGCTCCGCCTGGCCGGCCGCACCGTCCGCCGGCCCGACCTCACCCTGGCCACCGCCGACCACAACACGCCCACCCTCGGCCTCGACCTCCCCCTCGCCGACCCCATCTCCGCCCGCCAGCTTCAGGCTCTCACCGACAACTGCGCCCGCTACGGCATCACCTTCCATCCCATGGGCTCACCCGGCCAGGGCATCGTCCACGTCATCGGCCCCGAGCTGGGCCTCACCCAGCCGGGCATGACCGTCGTGTGCGGCGACAGCCACACGTCGACCCACGGCGCCTTCGGGGCCCTGGCCTTCGGCATCGGCACCAGCGAGGTGGAGCACGTCCTCGCCACCCAGACCATCCCGGCCCGGAGGCCAGGCACCATGGCCATCACCGTCGAGGGCGACCTGCCGCCCGGCGTCACGGCCAAGGACGTCATCCTCACGATCATCGGCCGTATCGGCACCGGGGGCGGCGTGGGCCACATCGTCGAGTACCGGGGATCGGCCATCCGGGCCCTCTCCATGGAGGGACGGATGACGATCTGCAACATGTCGGTCGAGGCCGGGGCCAAGGCGGGCATGGTGAGCCCCGACGACACCACCTTCGCCTGGCTGGAGGGGCGGGCCCACGCCCCCACGGGCGCCGACTGGGACCAGGCCCTCGACGACTGGCGGGCGCTGGCTACCGACGCCGACGCCGCCTTCGACAAGGAGATCGACTTCGATGCCACGACGATGGTCCCCCACGTGTCGTGGGGCACCAACCCGTCGCAGGTCGCGCCCCTCGACGGCACTGTTCCCGACCCCGACGCGATGGCCGACGCCACCCAGGCCGAGGCCGGACGGCGGGCCCTCGCCTACATGGGCCTCACCGCGGGCACGGCCCTGCGCGACGTCGCCGTCGACGCCGTCTTCATCGGCTCGTGCACCAACTCCCGGCTGGAGGACCTGCGGGCCGCGGCCACGGTCATCGGAGGACGCCACGTGGCGCCTGGAATGCGGGCCATGGTCGTCCCCGGCTCCATGCGGGTGAAGGCCGAGGCCGAGGCGGAAGGGCTCGACCGGGTGTTCGTCAACGCCGGCTTCGAGTGGCGGGCCGCCGGCTGCTCGATGTGCCTGGGCATGAACCCCGACAAGCTGGCGCCGGGCGAGCGCTGCGCCTCCACGTCGAACCGCAACTTCGAGGGTCGCCAGGGACCTGGGGGACGCACCCACCTGGTGTCGCCCGCCGTCGCCGCCGCCACCGCCATCGCCGGCCATTTCGCATCACCGGCCGACCTCGGATTGGGAGAGCTGCTCTCATGACCATGGAAGCCGTCGTCACCGTCACCGGCACCGCCGTCCCCCTCGACCGGTCCGACGTCGACACCGACCAGATCATGCCCAGCGTGTGGCTGAAGCGGGTGGAGCGCACCGGCTTCGGCCAGGGCCTGTTCTCGGAGTGGCGGCGCGACCCCGACTTCGTCCTCAACCGCCCCGAGCACGCGGGAGCGACCATCCTGGTCACGGGGGCCAACTTCGGCACCGGCTCGTCCCGGGAGCACGCGGTGTGGGGCCTGCTCGACCACGGGTTCAAGGTGGTCGTCTCCCCCGGCTTCGCCGACATCTTCCGGTCGAACTGCACCAAGGCGGGGCTGCTGCCGGTGGAGGTGACGGCCGATGTGGGCCGGGCCCTGCTCGACGCGGTGCAGGCCGACCCCGACCTGGAGATCACCGTCGACGTTGCCGCCCGCACCCTGGACGCGCCCGGGGCGGGGATCGCCACCACCTTCCCCCTCGACGACTTCACCCAGTGGCGCTTCCTCGAGGGGCTCGACGACATCGGCATCACCCTCCGCCACGAGGAGGCCATCACCGCCTTCGAGGCGGCCCGACCGGCCCGGCTGCCGGTCACCCGTTGACGCCCACCGGCGCCAGTCGGACGGCGCTGGCGCGCCGGTGGGTGCCCCAGCGGCCATGATCGTCGTCGTGAGCGACATCCAGGTCCGGCCCATCACCGCGGCCGAGACCCGACCGCTGCGCCATGCCGTCCTCCGGCCGGGCCAGAGCTTCGAGCAGACCGTGTACTCGCGCGACGACCACCCCGAGACGTTGCACCTGGGCGCGTTCGAGGGCGACCGGCTGGTCGCGATCGCGTCCCTGTACCGGGAGGCCCGGCCCCACCGTCCCACGCGGGCCGCCTGGCGCATCCGGGGCATGGCCACCGATCCCGACTGGCAGGGGCGAGGGCTGGCGACAGTGGTGCTCGACGCGTCCATGGCCCATGTGGCCGCCGAGGGAGGCGGCGAGCTGTGGTGCAACGCCCGGTTGCCCGCCCTCGGCTTCTACCGGCGCAACGGCTTCGAGGTCGACGGTGACGAGTTCGAGATCGACGGCATCGGCCCCCACGTGGTGATGACCCGCACCGTCGCATCTGTGGAAGGCGACGAGCCGATTTGACCTGAGCGCGGCCTGGCGGCCTCGGTCGGGCCAGTCAGCCGCCGAGGGCGCCGGCCCCGCCGCCCTTGGTGCCACCGCCGTCGTCGGGCGCCGCTCGGGGGCCGTCGGGGTCGTCGTCCTCCAGCCACGGGCGGTAGATGGCGAACGACGACTCGGGCGCGACGGGGTCGAGGTGGACCTCGTACTTCTGGGGCTCCAGGGGCTGCCCCGGCGCCGGTTGCTCGACGGCGATGCGGTCGTGGTACTCGGGCTCGAAGACGTCGCGCAGGCCCAGGGCGATGCCGGCCATGAGCGCCCCCGTCACCGGTGCCCGCCACCGGCTGCCGCTCGCAGGGGTCCCGCCGTCCGCCGCATCCCCGGCCATCGACGCTGCCTCGCCGCCGGCCGGCTCGGCCAACCACCGGGCCTCGTCGGCTTCGTCGCCGTAGAACGCCTCGAGGGGCTCGTCCTCAGGGGGTATCGGCTCAGGAGGGATCGGCGGCTCGGCCACGGACCGACGGTACCGCCCGACTCGGTCAGAGGAGGCCGAAGGACCCGAGGGGCCAGACCTTGATGAAGGCCCGACCGATGATCCGCGACTCGGCGATGGCCCCGAAGACCCGACTGTCGCTCGAGTTGGGGCGGTTGTCGCCCATGACCCAGTAGTGGTCGGCGGTGACGGTGACGGCGGCGAACGTCGCCGTCTCCACCCCGTCCGGGAGGTAGGACTCCTCCAGCGCCTGGCCGTTCACCACGACATGGCCGTCACGACCCTCGACGACCTCGCCCGGGAGCCCCACAACTCGCTTGATGAGGTCCTTCTCCGGACCGTCCTGGGGGCTCCGGAACACCACGATGTCGCCCCGATGGACGCCGTGGAGGTCGTAGCTCAGCTTGTTGACCAGCACCCGGTCGTCGACCTGGAGGGTGGGGGTCATCGAGGGCGAGGGGATGTAGAAGGCCTGGAGCAGGAACGTCTTGATGAGGAAGGCGACCAGCAGGGCGCACACGATGACGACGACCCACTCGACGAGGTTGCGGGTGCTCGTCCGCTTGTCGGTGACGGTGGTGGAGGTGCCCGGCCCCTCACCCTCGCGGCCGTCGCTCATCCGGCGCCAGGCTACCCGTCCCGGTAGCGATCCAGGATGCGGCGGGCGGCGATCCCGGCCATCGTCGGGTCGCCGTCGACGACGCGGGCCGAGGGCCCCAGGCGCAGGAGCAGTCGCTCCAGCCACGCCCGCTGGCTGGCAGCCAGCGTGACCCGCACCCGCCCCCCTTCACCCGCCACCGGCTCCACCCGTTCGACCGGGTACTGGTCGACCACCCACGCCGCCCCCGGCTCCAGCTCGAGGGTGACCCTGGGATCGTCGGCCCGGGGCCGGTAGACGGCCAGCTCGGGCGGGTCGGTGGAAGGCGAGAAGTGGGACTCGAGCATGGTGGCGGTGCGGATGCGGTCGACCCGGAACAGCCGCTCGTCGTCGACCAGGTGGCACCAGGCCGACACGTACCACTGGCCGGACGCGGAGAACACGGTGGACGGGTCGACCGTGCGCCGGGTCCACTCGTCGCGGCCGAAGGCGTAGTACTCGATCTCGACCTGCCGGGACGCGGCCACCGCCTCCCGCAGGACCGACATCACCCCCTCGGGCGCCGACCCCAGGGAGATCTCGACCGCCTCGTCCACGCCGACGCCGAGGGCCCCGGCCAGCTTGGCCAGACCCCGGGAGAGGGGTCCGGTGGGGTCGGCGCCGGGGGTCGCCAGCAGGGTGCGGCCGGCGGCCAGCAAGCCCAGGCCCTCGGCCGGCGTCAGGCGGAGGGGCCGGGCGAAGTAGTCGGCGTAGCGGATCCACACCCTGCCATCGGCGATGTCGACGTCGATGAGCATGTCGGGGGTGTACGGGTGGAGCCCGCACAGGAAGAGGAGCTGGAGGTCGTCGACCAACTCGTCCTCCCGGCAGCCGAAGCGGGCGGCCACGTCCGCCAGTCGAGGACCGTCGCGCGCCGCCACCCACGGGACTACCGCCAGGAGCCGCTGCAGCCGGTCGTCGGCGCTCAGCCGGGCCACGTCACTCCCGACATTGAGCCTCCAGCCACTCGACCATCTCCGCCCGCAGGTCGGGGGGACCGAGGACCTCGGCGTGGTCGAGGAAGCCGAGGACGAACGACCGGAAGGCGGGCTGGTTGGTCACCGTCACAGTCAGCACCACCGAGCCGTCGTCCCGGCGTTCCTCCACCGCCTCCGCCCCGACGAAGCCGACAGCCCAGCCCGCCTGGTCGGCGTCGACCAGCAGGCGGGCCGCCACCGGCTCCCCCTCCCCCATCTCCCAGGCGGCCGCGGCCGCGGGCGCCGCGGGAGGAGGGGGGAAGCTCCCGGCATCGCCCGTCGCCGTCACCTCCGACTCCACCCGGTCGAGCCGGAACGAGCGCTCGGCGCCCGCGCCGTGGTCGAAGCCGGCCAGGTACCAGTGGCCGTTGCGGAACGACAGGCGGTACGGGTCGAGCCGCCGGGGGCGCCCGTGGTAGGCGAACTCGACCGGCCGGCGGGCGGAGATGGCTCCGAAGAGGACGGCCAGGTGGTCGGCCCCGGGCAGGGCGGCCACCGCCACCGACCCGACGGCGGGGGCGGGCCCCTCCTCGGCCAGCTCGCCACCGAGCTTCCAGAGGGCGGCCACGCCATCGGCCCCCTCCATGCGGACGGCCGAGGCGGCCAGGTGCAGCGCGGCCAGCTCGTCGGGCTCGAGGCCTGGGTCCCGCAGGTAGTAGGCGTCCTTGGGCACCCGGTAGCCCTCCACCGCCGGGTGGAGGGGGTCGACGGGCTCGGTCACCAGGGGTACGCCCAGCTCCCGGAGCGCCTCCTTGTCGCGCTCGAAGGCGCGGCGGAAGGCGGCATCGCCCTCGGCGTAGCCCGGGAGCCGGTAGCGGAGCTCATCGATGGTGAGCGGGCGCTCGGACTCCAACAGGGCCGCGACCAGGTTGATGAGTCGCTCGAGCCGGTGCATGGGCCGCCCATGCTACGGGCGTCGAGCCCTTTCGCAGGCGGGTTCGGGACGGCGTGAACGGGTCGCCGCCGGGGACGTTTAACCTGGTCGGGTGACCACCAGGTCCCGATTGCTCCTCCTCCTGCGGAAGCACCCGGGCATCACCGTTTCCGAGCTGGCGGCCGAGCTGGGTCTCACCGGGATGGGGATCCGTCGCCATCTGGAGGTCCTCGAAGCCGACGGCCTGGCCGAGCGCACCTCGTGCCCCGGGCACCGAGTCGGCCGACCGCCCAACGGGTGGCGCCTGTCGGCCACCGGGATGGAGCTCCTCCCCCGCCGCTACGACACGTTCGTCCTGCAGCTGCTGGAGGACCTGTGCGAGCAGGTCGGGGAGGACGGGGTGGAGGTCGTCCTCCGCCGCCGGGGGGAGAAGGCGGCCGACCAGTACCGGGCCGAGCTGGCCGGCGACCAGACCCTCGACCAGCAGGTAGCGGGTCTGGCCCGGGTGCGGGACCAGGCCGGCTACGTGGCCGAGTGGCACCGGGAGGGCGACGTCCGGATGCTCGTCGAGAACAACTGCGCCGTCCACCGGGTGGCGGAGCGCTTCCCCGCCGTCTGCGCCATGGAGCTGGCCCTCTTCCGCAAGGTGCTGGGCCCCGACGTGGAGGTCACCCGGGTGGCGCACACCATGGCCGGCGACGCCACGTGCACCTACCGCATCCGTCCTCGGCCCGCCGACCCCACTGACTGCGGCTGATCCCGTCGCCGCGGCCCGGGCGGTGGCGGAGGTGCTGGGCCCGGAGGCGGAGGCCACTGACCAGGCCGAGGTCGTCCCCCGGTCCCACCTGCGGCTTTTGGCCGACGCCGGTCTGTCCGACCTGCTCGAGGCGCCGCCGGCGGACGTGCGGGAGGTGCACGAGACGCTGGCCGGGGCGTGTGGGGTCACGTACTTCGTGTGGGAGCAGCACCACGCGCCGGTGCGGCTGTTGGCCGCCGCCCGCGGCCCGCTCGACCCGACGGTGGCCAAGCTGCGGTCGGGTGGGTTGCAGGCCGGTATCGCCTTCGCCTACCTGCGCCGGCCGGGTCCGCCGGCAGTGGTCGCCCGGCGGTCGCCAGGGGGCGGGCTGGTCGTCGACGGCGAGGCTCCGTGGGTGACCTCGTGGGGACTGGCCGATGTCTTCGCGGTATCGGCCCGCATGGGCGACGAGGTGGTGAACTTCCTGGTGGACGGCGCCTCGCCGCCGCCCGGCGTTGAGGCGTCTGCACCCCTGGCCCTGGCCGCCATGAACGCGCTCGTCCACCGTCCGCCTGCGCTTCGACGGCCTGGTCGTGCCCGAGGACGACGTGATCTCGTCCCTCCCCTACCAGGCGTGGCTGGAGGCCGACCGGGTCACCACCTCCCGGCCCCGCGCCGCCGTCTTCGGCGTGGCCCGCACCGCCTGCCGTCTCCTCGCCGACCCCGCCTTCGACGACGAGCTGCTCGAGTGCCGGGCCCGGGCCTACGCCCTGCTCGACGAGGACCGTACCGACGACGAGCACCTGGCGGCCCTTACCGAGGCCCGGGCGTGGAGCTGTGACCTGGCCATCAGGGCCGCGACCGCCCTGGTGGTGGCGGGCGGCGGGCGGGCCATGCTGCGCTCGAACCCGGCCCAGCGCCTGCTCCGGGAGGCCGCCTTCTTCGCCATCCAGGGCCAGAGCGGGGCGCTGCGGACCGCCACCCTGGCCCGGCTCCGTCCGAGTGTGTCGACGCGTCGGACCTAGCCCCTGGATCCGATCGAGTGTGCAAGAACCCGGGATATGGCTTGGTTCTTGCACACTCGATCGGGTCGCTCGACCGGCGGCTCAGCCGAGGAGGCGGGCCGCCAGCGCGCCGGCGGCGGCGGCGTAGGCGAAGAACCCAGGATCGTCCCCCGGGCTCCGGCCCATGCTCGTGGTCGAGCCGTAGCCCAGGTCGTCGGGGACGTCGACCTCCACCACCTCGCCCAGCGCCGGGTGTTGCGCACTGCTCCGGGGGACGGCGACCAGGGGACGGCATCCGGCCAGGGCCAGGGCGGTGACGGTGTGGTGGCTCACCCCCCGGTGCCGGTCGCGCCCGTCCGCGTCCGAGTAGCGGACGGCGACGATCGGCCGTCCCCCCAGATGGGCCGCAGCGTCGACCACGGACGCCACCTCCACCCCGCCGAACCCGTACTCGCTCCCGGTGCCGACCACGCCCGGCCCGGGGGCGACGACGATGGCGTCGGCGCCGGCGCACGCCACCGCCACCTGCAGCGCCGACGGCACGCTCACCGCCTCGTGGTCGCCCCCGAACGCCTGCCCGCTCGTCACCGTCGCCGCCAGCAGGCCCCTGGCGCACAGGTCGGCCACCAGGTCGGACAAGGCCAGGGGCAAGGCGGCGGAGTCGGTCATGACGTACACCAGCCGCCGCCCCGGCGAGGCGCACCGTGCAGAACGCCGGCCGCCACGCACGCCACCTGGCTGTGCAGCGTGCACGCCACCACCGGCCGCCCGTCCAGCCGAGCCGAGCACGGGCGGCGGTGCAAGCCTCCTCGGCCGCCCCGGTGTCGACCTGGAGGCTGGTGTAGCGCAGCTTCATCACGGTCCCCGGCCCAGGCTCCGACCACGACGACCGCTCCAGGTTCCAGTGCACGAAGTGCCAGCCGCCGGTACCCAGGCCCAGGTCGACGGCGGTGGTGTTGACCACCACCCGGTCGCCCACCGCGACCGTCCCGATGAGCTGGGTCAGGACGTAGGCCCTCTCCCCGTCGACCTCCACCTTCTGCAGCCCGACCCGCGTAGCCAGAACGGCAGAGACGACGCCGGTGCGAAATGACGGCACGCCGGACGCCGCCTACAGCGAGGCGATGAGCTTCTCGACCCGCTCGTCGCGCGACTTGAACGGGTCCTTGCACAGCACCGTGCGCTGGGCCTGGTCGTTGAGCTTCAGGTGCACCCAGTCGACGGTGTAGTCGCGCTTGCGCTCCTTGGCCTTGCGGATGAACTCGCCCCGCAGCCGGGCCCGGGTGGTCTGGGGCGGCGTGGTGACCGCCTCCTCGATGGCGGCGTCGGTGACGATGCGCTCCACCATGCCCCGCTCCTGCATCCGGTAGTAGAGGCCCCGCTCCCGGTTGACGTCGTGGTACTGCAGGTCGAGCAGGGCCACCTTGGGATGGCTGAGGGGCAGCTCGTGGCGCTCGCGGTAGGCCTCGATCATCTTGTGCTTGATGACCCAGTCGACCTCCCGGTCGAGCAGCAGGGGGTCGACCTCGATCTTGGTCAGGCAGTGCTCCCACATCTTGAGGGCCTGCTCCTCCAGCGGGCTCAGGCCCCGGCTCTCGGAGTAGCGCAGGGCCCGGCCCAGGTACTCCTTCTGGATGTCGAGGGCGCTCAGCTCGCGGCCGTTCTCCAGCCGCACCCGGCGCCGGCAGGTGGGGTCGTGGCTGATCTCGCGGATGGCCCGGATGGGGTTGTCGAGGGTCATGTCCCGCAGCACCACGCCCGGGTCCTCCAGCATGCGCAGGAGGATGCTGGTGGTGCCCATCTTGATGAAGGTGGCGTACTCGCTCATGTTGGAGTCGCCCACGATCACGTGGAGGCGGCGGAAGCGCTCGGCGTCGGCGTGGGGCTCGTCGCGGGTGTTGATGATGGGCCGGCTACGGGTGGTGGCCGACGACACGCCCTCCCAGATGTGCTCCGCCCGCTGGCTGATGCAGTAGGTGGCGCCCCGGGCCGTGTTCAGCACCTTGCCCGCGCCGGCGAAGATCTGGCGGCTGACGAAGAAGGGGATGAGGACCTCGGCGTAGTGTCCGAAGTCGTCGCGGCGGCTGGTGAGGTAGTTCTCGTGGCACCCGTAGGAGTTGCCGGCCGAGTCGGTGTTGTTCTTGAACAGGTAGACGATGCCCCGGATGCCCTCCTCCCGGAGGCGCTGCTCGGCGCTGGCCAGGAGGCTTTCGAGGATGCGCTCGCCGGCCTTGTCGTGGGCCACCAGGTCCTCGATGGAGTCGCACTCGGGGGTGGCGTACTCGGGGTGGCTGCCGACGTCGAGGTAGAGGCGGGCGCCGTTCTCGAGGAAGACGTTGCTGCTCCGGCCCCACGAGACGACCCGGCGGAACAGGTAGCGGGCCACCTCGTCGGGGCTGAGCCGGCGCTGGCCGCGGAGGGTGCAGGTGACGCCGTACTCGTTCTCGAGACCGAAGATGCGCCGCTCCATCTGCGCCCACGGTACCGTTCAGACGGTGCAACAGACCCGTATGGTGCGGCTGGCCACTGTGACCAGCAGCTTCCACGCCCGGGTGATCGCCGCCCGCCTGGGGGTCGAGGGCATGACCATCGAGCTGCGGGGCAACGTCGACGGCATCTACCCGATCGGCGACGTCCACGTCTTCGTCGACGAGGACGACCTGGCCTCGGCCCAGGAGCTGCTGCTGGTCGACGAGGTCGAGTCCGCCTTCGACCTCATGGACGACGACGCCGACTGGTCCGCCCCCCGTGAGCTGTGGATCGTCCTCGGCGCCATCATGGTGGCCGCGGTGCTCTTCGTCCGAGCGTTCTGAGTCCGGGCCTTCTAGTCCCGGGCCTCCTGAGACCGGCGAAGGCTCAGGAGCAGTACTCCTGGGCCTTCAGGAGGTCGGCCACCCCGGTCTCCATCTGAACCACCTTGGAGTCGACGACGAGGAAGGCCAGGGCCTGGTCGCCGTTGGCCGGACGGTGCACGAGACGGTGGGCGTCGTCGGCGCCCCAGCGCTCGAGCTCACCGGCGGGGTAGGCAGCCCGGACCTCGTCCTCCGTGCTGCCCTTGCGGATCCCAGCCTCGGTGGACACCGAATCGGACAGGACCCCGATCACGGTGATCCGCCCCTCGCTCTCGGCGGAGGCGACGAACCTGACGAACTCGGGCCCGCCCGGGGCGGTCAGGATCTCGCAGTAGCGCGATCCGCTGATCGTCATGGGAACGCCGGCCGCGGCCAGAGCCTGGTCGAGGGTCATGCCGACCTCGACCGGTCCGAAGCCGCCGACCCGCAGCTGGGAGTCGGTGGAGAGTCGGTTGCCGCCGGACGGCCCTTGACTCGACGGCACGGCCGGCTGGACCCGGACCCGGGCGCTGGCCGTCATCCCGTCGGCACCCTGGTGGTACACCTCCAGCAACACCGGCTGGCGGGGGTCGGCGACCTCGAGGGTGAGCGTGACCGGCGGTCCCTGCACGACCTGCACCTGCTCGTCGTCCTGCCACACCGACGCCAAGCTCCCAACCCGGGCTACGACGGTGCCGGGAGAGGCGCTGGCGACCTCCACCCGGACCTCACCACCCTCGCGTTCGGTCTGCACGACCTCGAACCGGGGCGTCTCGAGGCGGACCACGTAGGGCAGGGGGTTGCCTTCCACCTGTCGCAGGAACACCAAGCCGGGCACCGAGTCCGATTCGAACTGGACGACGCCGGTGCGACCACCGGCCCGGTCGTAGGAACCCATGACCGGCTCTGCGATCCCGACGGATCGCAGGAAGGCGTTCGCCGTCTCCACCGGGTCGGTGCGCCACGGGTGGTGACCCTCGTCGAAGGCCCTTCGCTGCTCGTCGAGGGCGGCCCGGCTATCGGGCCAGATCCCGTCGAACCAGGGCTCGGCCACATCCGGCTCGGGCTGGGTAACCGCCGGGCCCTGGGGCTCCGAGGAGGAGGGCAAGGTGGACGTCGACGGGGTGGTCGGCAACGCCCCTTCAGTGCCCGCCTGGCCGCCGCCGTCCCCGCAGGCGGTGGCGAGAGTCGCCAGGGCGATCGCAGCGCAGGCGAGACGGTTGAGGATCATGACCCGACGATGCACCGGTGGAGTAACAACGCCATCGCCGTCATGTCACCGTCGGGTTACCGCCGCCGAGCCCGTCCATCGAGACCGCCGGATCAGCTCTCCGGCGCAGTCAGCAGGGGCTCGAGCTGGGCCAGGGTGAGGCGGCGGAAGGCACGGCGGGTCTGGACGCGGTCGAGGATCGCCACCTCCAGCTCGGCCGGCGGTATGACACGGTCAGGGCCGGCCAGCGCAGTGACCGCGCCCCGCAACGCCGCCCCCAGGTCGAGCGAGGCGTCGTCGGCGGCGGCCGCGTTGAGGCGCTCGGAGATGGCGTCGGCATCGCCGCCGAGGACGGTGCGGTGCTCCTCGTCGACGACGGTGCCGTCGTAGGAGATGCGGAAGATCTGGTCGTCCTCCAGCTGCCAACCCACCTCGGCGACGAGGATCTCGACCTCCATGGGCTTCATCTCGTGGGTGAACACGTTGCCCAGGAGCTGGGCGAAGGCGTTGGCCAGGGAGCGGGAGTCGACGTCCTCCCGCGAGTAGTTGTAGCCCTTGAGGTCGGCGTGGCGGACGCCGGCGGTGCGCAGCGAGTCGAACTCGCTGAACTTGCCCACCCCGGCGAAGGCGATGCGGTCGTAGATCTCCGACACCTTGTGGAGCGTTCGGGACGGGTTCTCGGCGCACAGGACGATGCCCTGGTCGTAGCTGAGGGCCACCAGCGCCCGCCCCCGGGCGATCCCCTTGCGGGCGTAGTCGGCCCGGTCCTTCATGATCTGCTCGGGCGCCACGTAGTACGGCATGCTCATGAGAGGACCCCGCGTCTGGTCATTTGCGCTGCCCCTCGGTCATGCGGGCGATAAGGACCTGGAAGCGCTCGGCCACCTCGGCGTCGCTCATCCGCTCGAAGCCCTCGGCGGTGATGGTGGCCACCGTGGGGTAGATGCCCCGGACGGGGTCGGGGCCGCCGGTGGCGGAGTCCTCGTCGGCCGCCTGGTAGAGCGCCTCCACCGCCAGCTCGATGGCCGCGGCCCGGTCGAGGCCCTTGCGGTAGCCGAGCTTGATGGTGGTGCGGGCGTCACGGCCGCCGGAGCCGGTGGCGTGGAAGTCGGGCTCCTCGTAGCGGCCGCCGGTCATGTCGTACTTGAAGATGCGTCCCAGCCGCCGGCGCAGGTCGTAGCCGGCGTAGATGGGGACGACGGCCAGGCCCTGCATCGCCAGCGGCATGTTGTCGCGGACCATCTGGCCCAGCTTGTTGGCCTTGCCCTCCAGGCTGAGGGCGATGCCCTCGACCTTCTCGTAGTGCTCGAGCTCGGTCTGGAAGAGGCGCACCATCTCCACCGCCGGTCCCGCCGCCCCCGCGATCGACACTCCCGAGTGACGGTCGGCGGGGAAGACCTTCTCGATGGCCCGATCGGCGATGCTGTAGCCCTCGGTGGCCCGCCGGTCGCCGGCCATGAGCACGCCGTCGACGTAGACGATGGCCACGATGGTGGTGGCGTGCACGACACCCTCGAGCACCATCCCCGACTCCGGCACGGGCGGGCTGAACCCGCTGCGGCGCAGGAACTCGGAAAAGCTGGGCCCGGGGTCCTGCCCCCGCCCGAAGTAGGGAAGTGTCATCGAGGAGGGAGGCTAGTCGGCCGGTAAGCTCTCGCTTCGTGGGAGAAATCGGGGTCGAGGAACGGGTTGGAGGCGCGGTCGAGGCGGGCCAGCCGCTCACCGTCGTGGGCCGGCAGCTGCAGGCAGGCGACGTGGCGCCGGACTTCGAGCTCGACCACCTCGATGAGTCCGGCCTGCGCACCGTCCGCCTGGGCGACACCAAGGGCTTCGTGCGGGTCCTCAACGTGGTCAACTCGATCGACACGCCGGTGTGCGACGTCCAGACCAAGAAGCTCGACTGGCAGCTCGACGGGGCCCGCCTGCTCACGGTGAGCATGGACCTGCCCTTCGCCGAGGCCCGCTGGGCCCGGGAGGCCTGTGTGCGCCACCCGGTGGTGTCGTCGCACCGCAGCGAGGCCTTCGGCCGCGACTACGGGGTGCTGATCAAGGAGTGGCGGGCCCTGCAGCGCTCGATCTTCGTCATCGACGGCGCCGGCCACGTGCGCTACGTCGAGTACGTGGTCGACCAGGACGCCGAGCCCGACTACAACGCGGTGGTCGACGCGGTGATGGACGCGATCGTCACCACCGAGACCGCCAACTGCGCATCCGACCACGAGGGCGGCTGTTGCTGAGCCTTCCGCCCAGGTGAACGGCAGTCGCCGAGTGCTCGCCTGAGGTTCCGTCACCGCTCACCGTCCCGTCGACGGCGGTTCACCTTCGGTTTCTAGCTTGCGGGGACACCGTGCCTGCCGGAGCGGCAGGTCCCGAAGACCCGGGAGCCGACGATGACTGCCACCGCCCGCACGAGCCGCGTGAGCCGACGGTCCTTTCTCCAGGGGGCCCTGGCCACCGGTGCCGGAGCCGCCTTGAGCGGGCCGTTCTCGGCCCTGGCCGCCCGCACTGCGCTGGCCTCGCCCGACCAGGCCAACAAGAGGCCGACCGGTGCCGGATACGGGCCACTCCTGCCCGTGAGAGACCAGACGACGGGCCTGGAGCTCCTCCTGCTGCCCCGGGGCTTCGAGTACCTGACCTTCGGCTGGACCAACGACCCGATGTCGGACGGCACGCCCACACCGGGCAGCCACGACGGCATGGCCGCGTTCCGCCGGGGCGACCACGTGCACCTGGTGCGCAACCACGAGCGGGGCCCGGGTGCGCCGTTCGCCGGGCCCGACCGCACCTACGACCCCACCGCGTCGGGCGGGACGACGAACCTGGTGTTCGACCCCGACGGGGGCCGGCTGGTCGACAGCTACGCCAGCCTGAGCGGCACGATCCGCAACTGCGCCGGCGGTCCGACGCCGGGAGGAGCCTGGCTCAGCTGCGAGGAGACCACCGTGATCTCCACCGACGGCACCCGTCACGGCTACGTCTTCGAGGTGCCGGCCGACGGCGCGTCGGACGCGGTGCCGCTCAAGCCCATGGGGCGGTTCTCGCACGAGGCCACCGCCACCGACCCCGCGACCGGGTTCGTGTACGAGACGGAGGACGCCGGCAGCTCCGCCCTCTACCGGTTCCGCCCCGCTCGATCCCGGAAACCTGGCCGCCGGCGGCGTGCTCGAGGCCATGAAGCTGGCCGGCACCGCCGACACCCGGTCGTGGACCACCGGGACCAGCGCCGCCGTCGAGCAGTGGGTCGTCGTCGACAACCCCGACTGGGCGCCGCCCGAGCCGAGCCCGTGGATCCAGGCCAGCGCCAAGGGCGCGGCCCGCATCAGCCGGGGGGAGGGCGCCTGGTACGGCAACGGGGTGGTCTACGTCATCTCCACCGACGGCGGTCCCGCCCGCCAGGGCCAGGTGTTCGCCTACGACCCGGTCGCCGAGCGGTTGACGTGCGTGTTCGCGTCCCCGTCGGCGGCGGTGCTCAACGCCCCCGACAACGTGTGCGTGAGCCCCCGCGGCGGGCTCGTGCTGTGCGAGGACGGCAGCGGGCTCGAGTTCCTGCACGGTCTCTCGGCCGCCGGCGCCATCTTCCCGTTCGCCCAGAACAACGTGGTGCTGCCCGACAGCTTCGCCGCCACCAAGGGCTACTCAGGCGACTTCTCCGGCTCGGAGTGGGCCGGCGCCACCTTTGAGCCCAAGAACGGCAACTGGCTGTTCGCCAACATCCAGAGCCCGGGCATCACCTTCGCCATCACCGGGCCATGGAAGCAGGGCGCCCTCTGAACCTCAGCCCTCAGTCGACGTACGGGCAGTGCCGGCAGCCCGACTCGCAGCAATAGCCCCGGGCCACGTGGGCGGTGGCGGTGAAGACGTAGAGGCCGGTCACCGGGTCGACGTACGAGAACTGCCTGGCCTCGAGGGCCTTGGCGTGGGCGTCGAGGATGCGCTGGCGCTGGGGGTGGTCGGGCGGCAGCCGGCTCGGGTGGGGCTCGGTCAGCGGGCGGCCGGCGAGCTTCGGACGCAGGGGCACCGCCGGTCGCTCAGGCCGTTCGCTTCAGCCGCCGGGCCCGCTCCCGGATAAAGGCCACCTCGTCCGCCACCGGCTGGAACGACTCGAGGTAGCGGATCGCGCCCCGCAGCAGCGTCAAATCGTCGTCGAAGTCGCCCAGGGCGTTGTTGCACCGGAAGCAGAGAATGCCCCGCAACTGCCCCGACTCGTGATCGTGATCGAGGTGAAGACTGATGTCGGGCCGTGGCTCCCGCCCGCAAATCGCACAACACCCGCCCTGACTCGCCAGCAATTCGTCATATTGCTCGATGGTGATGCCGTACTTGCGCATCAGGTAGCCAGCCCGTTCAGCCCGCTTCACAGCTGGCTCAGCTCGCCGGGCCCGCTGGTAGGCGTTCACACGATCAGGGTTCTCCTGCTGCCAGCGCTTGACCCGAGCGATTGTCGCCGCAGGATCCGCGAGGTACCGCTCGCTGCTTCGCGGCGAGGTCGCACGCCTTGCAGTCGCTGCGATACCCGTCGCTGCATGCCCGACGGCTCGGTAGAAGTCGTCGAGCGGCTTCTCCACGCCACACTTCTTGCATTGCTTCATTACGCTCATTATATCCGAACAGAGGTTCATGATTCAAGCTATTTGCGCTATTTATTGGCCGCCCTTTTGCACGTAGCTCCTAACGAACTCCTCGGCATTGTCTTCGAGCACTTCGTCTATTTCATCCAAAAGGTCGTCGAGTTCGGCCTTTAATTTGTCGCCCTGCTTGGTGGGGGCGGGCAGTTCCTCGACGACCTCCTCGGTGCGGTTGGCGGTGGCCTTCTTCTTCTGCTCTCGTTCCGGCATCGCTGACTCCTTCTACGCAGAACCCAGGGCCTCAAGCAGCTGGGCCGGGGTTCGGCATGCTTCGAACAAGCTATCGACGTGGGCGGCCGTGCCCCTTAGCGGTTCCATCATCGGAACCCGGCGGAGGGGGTCAGTGCCCAGGTCGAAGACCAGGGAATCCCAGTTGGCGGCGGCGATGGAGGATCCCCAACGCTGCAGGCAGCGGCCCCGGAAGTAGGCCCGGGTCGTCTTGGGGGGCTCGGTGATGGCGTCGACCACCTCGTCCTCGGTGGTGAGCCGCTCCAGCCCCATGCGGGCGAACAGCGACCGCCCGGGGGACACGTCGTGGTACTGCAAATCCAGCGCGGCCAGCTTGGGGGAGGACCAGGACAGCCCGTGGCGCTCCCGGTAGGCCTCGATCATGCGGCGCTTGGCCACCCAGTCGAGCTGGCCCGCGAGCGACATGGGATCGGTCTCAAGCGCAGTGAGCACCGACTCCCAGCGGTCGAGGACCATCCGCCCGACCTCCTGGCCCACCGCCTCCAGACCCCGGCTCTCGGCGTACTTGCGGGCCCGGTCGAGCTCCTCCCACTGCATCTCCAGCGCCGTCATCGTCCGACCGTCGGCCAGCTCCAGGGGCCGGGCCAGCGACAGGTCGTAGGACACCTGGCGGTGGGCCTGCACCGGGTGGGCCAGGCTGAGGTCGAGGCCGTGGAGCTCGTCGTCCTCGATCATGGCCAGCACGATGGCGGTGGTGCCGACCTTGAGGAAGGTGGACACCTCGGCCAGGTTGGCGTCGCCCACGATGACGTGCAGGCGGCGGTACTTCAGGGAGTCGCAGTGGGGCTCGTCGCGGGTGTTGACCAGCGGCCGCTTGAGGGTGGTCTCGAGGCCGACCTCCTCCTCGAAGAAGTCGGCCCGCTGGGTCAGCTGGAAGGGGACGTCGGTCGAGCTGACGCCGGCCGCCTCCGAGCCCACCTTGCCCGCGCCGGTGAAGATCTGGCGGGACACGAAGTGGGGCATGACGTGGTGGACGACCCGGGTGAAGGGCACGGCCCGGTCCATGAGGTAGTTCTCATGCGTGCCGTAGGAGTTGCCCTTGCGGTCGGAGTTGTTCTTGTAGACGGCTATCGACTGCCCGGGCGGCAGGACGTCGGCCGCATCCTCGATGGAGCGGGCCAGGATGCGCTCGCCGGCCTTGTCGAAGCGCACCAGCTCGAGGGCGTCGGAGCACTCCGGCGACGAGTACTCGGGGTGGGCGTGGTCGACGTAGTAGCGGGCCCCGTTGGTGAGCACGGCGTTGACCAGGTGGGTCTCCACCTCGGGAGCGGAAGGCCCCTCCCGGGAGAAGCCGCGGGCGTCACGGCCGGGCGTCTCGTCCTCGAAGTCCCAGCCCACCTTGCGCTGCAGGCGGGAGACGTAGGAGTTGATCAGGAGGGAGGAGGCGGTGATGGGGTTGGATTCCCCGCCCCGCAGGATGATCCCGTACTCGGTCTCGATCCCGCAGACCTTCCGAACAGCCATCGCGGGACCCTAACCGCCGGGAAAGGTCATCGGGACACGCTTGGCATTTCCTCGCCGGCCGTGCTCGCCGCCGAAGGCGGCCTCTTCGGATGGCCGCCCGCCGGCCCCAGGCCGGCATCGCCGGGGGGAGGGTGCGGGAGGGGGGCCTGCCCCCCTCCCGTCAAAGATATTGCCCAGTGCCAACGCGCTCGATGGCCCGACCACCGGTGGCTTCCTTGCCCTCGGACATGAGGGTGCGCACATAGACGATGCGCTCGCCCTTCTTGCCCGAGATCTTGGCCCAGTCGTCGGGGTTGGTGGTGTTGGGCAGGTCCTCGTGCTCCTTGTACTCCTGCTTGATGGACTCGAGCATGTCGGAGGTGCGGATGCCCTTGCTCAGTCCGGCGATGCGGCGCTTGATGGCCAGCTTCTTGGCCCGCCGGACGATGTTCTCGATCATGGCGCCCGACGAGAAGTCCTTGAAGTACAGGACCTCCTTGTCGCCGTTCTGGTAGGTGACCTCCAGGAAGCGGTTGGCGTCGTCGGCCGTGTACATCTCGGCGACGGTGCGCTCGATGATGGCGTCGACCGCCTTCTGGGGGTCGCCCCCGCCGAGAGAGGCCACCTCGCCCTCGTCGAGGGGCAGGTCGGCCACCAGGTAGCGGCTGAAGATCTGGGCCGCGGCCTGCTCGTTGGGCCGCTCGATCTTGATCTTCACGTCGAGCCGCCCGGGACGCAGGATGGCGGGGTCGATCAGGTCCTCCCGGTTGGAGGCGCCGATCACGATGACGTTCTTGAGCGTCTCCACCCCGTCGATCTCGGCCAGGAGCTGGGGGACGATCGTCGCCTCCATGTCGGAGCTGATGCCGGTGCCCCGGGTGCGGAACAGCGAGTCCATCTCGTCGAAGAAGACGATGACGGGCCAGCCCTCCTCCGACTTCTCCCGGGCCCGCTGGAAGACGAGGCGGATCTGGCGCTCGGTCTCCCCCACGTACTTGTTGAGCAGCTCGGGGCCCTTGATGTTGAGGAAGTAGCTGCGGGCGTCCTTGTCGCCGGTGACCTCGCTGACCTTCTGGGCCAGGGAGTTGGCCACCGCCTTGGCGATGAGGGTCTTGCCGCAGCCGGGGGGGCCGTAGAGGAGGATGCCCTTGGGCGCGGGGAGCTTGTACTCCTCGAACAGGGCCCGGTGGATGAAGGGCAGCTCGACCGCGTCGGTGATGGCCTCGATCTGGCTGTCGAGGCCGCCCACGTCGGCGTAGGAGACGTCGGGCACCTCTTCCAGCACCAGCTCCTCCACCTCGGGACGGGGCAGGCGCTCCAGGAGGAGGCCGGTGCGAGGGTCCATGAGGATGGTGTCGCCCGCCCGCAGCTTCTGGCCGATCAGCTTGTCGGCCAGCTCGACGACCCGCTCGTCGTCGGCCCGGCCCACCACCATCGCCCGCAGGCCGTCGTCGAGCAGCTCCTTGAGGGTGACGACCTCGCCGCTGATCTCGGTGCCCCGGGCCATGACCACGTTGAGTGACTCGTTGAGGACGACCTCCTGGCCCCGCACCAGCTCCTCGTCGTCGAGCTCGGGGTGGAGGGCGACCCGGATCTTGCGGCCCGACGAGAAGACGTCGACGGTGCCGTCGTCGTTGCGGGCCAGCAGCGTGCCGTAGGCGGAGGGAGGCTGGGTGAGCTTCTCCACCTCCCGGCGCAGCTCGGCGATGTGCTCGCGGGACTCGCGGAGGGTGTAGGAGAGCTTCTCGTTCTGGGACACGGCCTGGGCCAGCTGTCCCTTGGTCTCGAGCAGCCTCTCCTCCAGGGTCCGCACCCGCTTGGGGGCGTCCTGGAGCTTGCGCCGGAGCTGGACGGTCTCCTCCTCCAGCACCTTCACCTGCTCGAGCAGGGTGTCGACCTGCTGCTCGTAGGAAGCCAAGCGACGCTCGTACTCGGAGTTGCTCGAGTGGATCACCTCCTGTAGCCGGGTCCCCCCGGGTCCTCGGGCCAACATACACCGCACCCTTCGCGACGGAGGCGAAGTCGGATGACTGGTTTTCCCGGCGAATTCCGGGTAAATTGTCTTCAGACGACAACGGAAGCCATTTCCGCCACACATCGGCACCGACACGAGGGGCGCACTCACCATGGTCATGAAAGTCTGGATCGACCAGGATCTCTGCACGGGCGACGGGCTGTGCGAGGAGATCGCCCCCGACGTCTTCACCCTCAAGGACGACGGCCTGGCCTACGTGCGGGAGGGGGGCAAGACCCTCCCCGGGAGCGGGACGGAGGCCCTGGCGGCCGTGCCCGCGGGCCAGGAGGACGGCACCATCGAGTCCGCCGAGGAGTGCCCCGGAGAGTGCATCTTCATCGAGTTGTACTGAGTCGCCCTCGGGGACTTCGTCCCCTCTGGCGAGTTTCAAGGAAAGCGGCCGACCGGCAAGCCGGTCGGCCGCTTGCTGTAACTGCTTGCTGGCGGCAGCCGGGGAGGCCGCCTTCGGCGGAGGCGGGCGGGGCCCTCTGCGGGCAGGTCTGGGGTAGCCAGGCGAAGGCGGCGGGCGACTACGGCGGGCTCCGCTGGGCGAGGTTCGGACCGGGAGGCACCAGTGCTTCGACCGGGTCGTCTTCGAGCTCGACGGGCCGGCGGCCGGCTATCGCGTCGAGTACGTCCCCGAGGTCCGCACCGACGGCGAGGGGGCGCTGTTGCCCCTGGCCGGGGGCGCCTACCTGCGGGTGGTCGTGCTGGCCAACGTCTTCGACGAGCTGGGTCACCTGCACGACGACGCCCGGGTCGGCGACCGGTTGAACGTCAAGGGCTACAAGACGCTGCGGGACGTGAAGTTCGGCGGGTGCTTCGAGGGCTCCACGACCTTCGGGGTCGGCGTCCGGGCCCGGCTGCCCTTCCGGGTCTTCACCCTGGACGGGCCGGGCGACCACACCCGCATCGTCCTCGACATCGGCCACCGCTGGTAGGAAGCGGCGGCGGCCGGCGGCCGGGCGTCAGGGCGGCGGCGCGGTGTCGAGGTCGAGGGAGCAGGAGTTGATGCAGTAGCGCTGGCCGGTGGGGCCGGGGCCGTCGTCGAAGACGTGGCCCAGGTGCCCGCCGCAGCGGCGGCAGACAACCTCGGTGCGGCGCATCCCGTAGCTGGTGTCGGTGTGGAGCTCGATCGCGTCGGCCACTGCCGGCTCGGTGAAGCTGGGCCAGCCCGTCCCCGACTCGAACTTGGTGTCGGAGCTGAACAGCGGGGCCCCGCAGCCGGCGCACCGGTACATCCCGTCGTCCTTGGTATGAACGTACTTGCCGGTGCCGGGCCGCTCGGTGCCCTTGCCCCGCAGCACCTGGTACTGCTCGGGCGTCAGGCGGTCCCGCCACTCCTCGTCGCTGACGGTGGCGCTTTCATCCATTTGGTTCCTCCTTGGCCGGTCAGCCTAGGCACGGGCCGGTGTCTACCGGTTGCGGCTGGTTCTGGCCCAGGATGGGACGCAGCTCCTCGGCGGTGAGGGCGTAGGCGGTGGTGTCCCGGTCGGGGGCGATGGCGAAGGCCACGCCCACGACCTCCCCGTCGCGGTTCACCAGTCCCGCCCCCGAATCCCCCGGGGCCAAGTCGGCGGCCAGCACGTACACGCTGCGCCGGACCAGGGCTGGTCCGTAGAGGCCCCGTCCCACCGCCTTCACCTGCTGGCGGATCGATGCCGGCGACACCTGGATCTGGTTCTGCCCGCCGGGATGGCCGAACACGGCGACGGTGGCACCGACCTCTCCGTCGGCTATGGGCAGGGGCGCCTGGCCCAGGCCCGGCACCGAGAGCAGGGCCAGGTCGCGGTCGGGGTCGAAGACGACGGCGGTGGCGTCCAGCCGGGCGCCGTCGGGGCGGACGACGACGGTGTCGTCCTGGCCGGCGACCACGTGGGCGTTCGTCATGACCAGGTCGGTGGCCACGCTGAACCCCGAGCCGTCCCGTTGCGAGCGGCAGGCGGTGCCCTCCACCTTCACCGTGCTGGCCGTCACCCGGGCGACGGTCGCCGGGGGAAGGGGGGTCGTGGTGGGGGGCGGGCCGGTGTCGAGGGAGGGCAGGAGGCCGCCGAAGACCTGGGGGCTGGCGGCCGGCCCGGCCAGGCGGCGGAGGGCCTGGGAGGCGTCGGGAGGGTCGGGGAGGAGACCGTCGACGATGCGGGCCACGGCCGAGTGGCGCGCCAGGCGGGCAGGGGCGCCGCTGACGTCGGAGAGGGTGGGGAGCACGAGGAGCCACAGGCCCAGGAGCACCGCGAAGGGCGCGGCCGCCGCCCCCGCCGTCCGGTCGTAGCGCTCGTAGGACCCGAGGGGCAGGTGGCGGCGGAAGTGGGCGCCGGCGAGGCGGCCCACGTACTGGCAGGCGTAGCCCACCCCCACGAAGAAGAAGGCGCCGATGATCAGGCGCACGGTGGGGTTGGCGCCGCCCAGGACGACGACCACCGACGGGACGGCCAGGGTGCCCAGCACCAGCCCCTGCAAGAGCAGCACGCACGACGTGCCCCCGGTGACCAGCCCCAGCCGGTAGCCGCCGACCATGGAGCTGACCACGACGGCCACCACCGCCAGGTCGAGGGCGTTCACGACGGGGTGGGGGGCGGGGCGGCGAGCGCCGGCTCAGGCGTCGGGAACGAGGAGGCGGGCCGACGTGAGGAACCCGGTATGGGCGACCATGCGGTGGTCGGGTCGCACCGACTGGCCCTGCACGTGCCACGAACGCTGGAGCACCTCGACGGTCACGGCGAGGCCGAAGGGGCTCGCCTCCATCGCCTCGTGGAGCTGGGCCACCTGGCCGATGGTGGGCAGGTAGGACACGAGGATCCCGCCCGGGCGGAGGGCGACCTCGGCGTGCTTCACCACCCGCCAGGGCTCGGGCAGGTCGAGCACGACGCTGTCGAGGCCGGTCTCGTCGATCCCCTCGTAGACGTCGCGCTCCTCGATCCGGTAGTCGACGTCGGGACCGAGAAATGCGTGCACGTTGCGCAGGGCGGTGGCCGCGAAGTCGGCCCGGATCTCGTAGCCGGTCACCGAGGCGCCCGCTTGCAGCATCGCCATCGACAGGGCCCCCGATCCCACGCCCGCCTCCAGGATGCGGGCGCCGGCGTGCACGTCGGCCAGCATGAGCAGGGGGCCGAGGTCCTTGGGGTACACGACCTGGGCGCCCCGGGGCATCGACAGCACGAAGTCCGACAGCGTCGGTCGCAGGGTCAGGTAGCGGGCGCCGGACGTGGAGCGCAGGGTGGTGCCCTCGGGCCGGCCCACGAACGACGAGTGGGGCACCACGCCGGCGTGGGTGTGGAACTCGCCCCCCTCCCGCAGGGTGAGGAGGTAGCGGCGGTTCTTGCTGTCGACCACCAGCACCTTGTCGCCGACCGCGAAGGGGCCCGATCTCATAGACGTCCCATCTTGGCCGACCGCTACCGCTTGTCGGTCAGTCAGGCGTCGGGGGGAGGTGGGAGATGACGAGGCGGTCGCCGGGGGACAGCTTCTCGCTGAAGACCACCTTGGGCTCCTTGGTCGCCAGCCGTTTGAGGAGCTGCAGGCCCCAGGCGGTGAGGCCCACCGCCAGCCAGGCGTTGGACCGGCCCAGGCCGCGGGCCATGGCCAGGCGGCGGATGCGGGTCAGCAGGCCGGTGCCCGGCCGGCGGCGGGCGGCAGCCGTCATACGCGGCGGATCTCGACCACGGTGCTCTTCTTCTTGCCCCGGCGCACGCCGAGCAGGAAGACCAGGCCGACCACGCCCGCGGCCACCACGCCGAGCATGGCCTTGCCCTTCTCGACCACCGCCTCGCCCGTCTCCTCGACCTCGCCCCGGAGCTCCCGGAGCTTGGACTCGATGTCGCCCCTGGTGATGCGGCCGTTGGTGGTGGCGCTCATGACTTCTTCCTCCGGTCGCGGCTGCCGGCCGTCACGGCAGCCACCGCGGCCACGACAGCGACCACGAAGCTGATGAGGTACGGGAACACCGACAGGTTGCCGTCGAAGGCGTCGCCGGTCTCGGTCTGGAGCAGGCGGAGGAGCCCCAGGATCAGCAGGACCCCCCCCAGCCCGACGGCCAGGCTCCCGGCCAGCCCGAAGCCGACGAAGCGTCCCAGGCCCTTGATGGGCTCGATCGTCTCCTGCTTGAAGTAGGCCACGACGAGCTGCCACAGGTCCTGCACGTCGGAGAGGAACCCGCCGTCCGCAGGCGCCTTGGCCCCGGGCGCCTTGGCCCCGGGCGCCTTCGAACCGTTGGCGTTGGATCGAGTGGCCATTGTGCGTTCCTATCCCCCGGCCACCCGTTGCGCAAGCACGGCGGCCTCGTCCTCCAGCAGGCTAGCCACCAGGGTGAGGCGGTCGTCGGCCGGCCCCGACTCCAGGACCCGCTGGGCGTCGAAGGGCCCGAGGGGGGCCAGGGCGGCCGCCTGCCAGGCGGCGAGCAAAGGGTCAGCGTCGAGGACGACCGTCGCCGGGAACGCGGGCTCGCCCAGCTCGGCCTTGAGGGCGAGCACCCGGCGCAGGAGCCGTTCGACCTCCGCCCGCCGGTCGGCCGCCGCCGGTCCCGCCGGCGCCCCCGCGAACGGGCTGACCTCGGCCCGGGGGTAGGGGTCGTCGGGGAGCCACCGGTCGACCCGGATGCGCTCCAGGCCCACCAGGCCCAGGATCCACCGGCCGTCGTCCAGCTCGGCGGCCTGCACCACCCGGGCCCGGGTGCCCACGAGGCAGCGGACGTCGCCTCCGCCCACCTCGCTGCCCCGCTCGATGAGGACGACGCCCATCTCCCGGTCGCCGTCGACGCAGCGCCGGGCGAGCACCCGGTAGCGGGGCTCGAAGACGTGCAGGGGCAAGATCATCGACGGGAACAGCACGGTCCCCAGCGGGAACATGGCCAGCTCCGCGCTCACGGCGCGGGCGGGTCGGGCGGGGCCGGCCCCACCGGCCGGGGCCCGATGACGCCTGGCTCGGGGGCTTCGGGGTAGGTGGCCAGGACGCTCGCCACCTGGTCCTGGAGGGCGGTGCCGACCCACTCCGCCGGCAGCTCGTTGGCCAGGAGGGCGAACTGCAACGACCCGGCGCCATCGGCGGTGGGCCGGGCCCCGACGGCCCAGCCGGTGAGGGCCACCACCCCCGAGAGGCTGCCGGTCTTGGCCCGCACCTTGCCCGCTGCCGCCGTGCCCGCAAAGCGCCGGTGGAGGGTGCCGTTGCGGCCCGCCACCGGCAGCGCCTGGTCGAGCTCGCTGCCCTCGCCGGCGGTGGCGAGCACGCGTTGCAGGAGCTCGCAGGTGAGCCGGTCGGAACGGTCGAGGCCGGAGCCGTCGACGGTGGCCACGCCTACCAGGGGCAGGCCCAGCGAAGCCAGGTGGTCCCGGATGACGGCCAGGCCGGCCGAGGTGGACCCGCCCGCCCCGAAGCGGACGCCCAGCTCCTTGACCAGCATCTCGGCGGCCACGTTGTCGCTGTGCTGGAGCACGACGCCCACGACCTCGGCCAGGGGGGGCGACTCGATGGCCGCCACCACCCCGGTGCCGGGCGGCGCCCGGCCCTCGCCCGATCCCCCGACGGTGACACCCCGGGCCCGCAGCAGGCCGGCCAGCACGTCGGCGGCCAGGGCGGCTGGCGACAGGGCGTACGAAGGCGCCGGCGGCAGGGTGGCGTAGCCCTGGTTGACGGTGAGGGCGGAGATGGGGCCCACGTCGAAGTTGGCGATGTAGCGGGGCAGCCAGGTCGGCACCAGCCGTTGGTCGTCGTAGCGGGTGTCGTCACCCACGATGCGGCCCCCGACGGTACGGACGCCGGCGGCCACGATCCGGTCGGCCAGGCCCTCCATCGGGGTGGCCAGGCGGGGCTGGTCTTCGTAGCCGCCCGTCGCGGCGAAGTCGGCCGTGGACAGAAGGGGGTCGCCCCCGCCCACCAACCACAGGTCGCCCACCGTCCCCCCCCGGACGGGTCCGCCCCGCACCTCGGTGGTCAGGCGGGTGGAGCCGCCCATGCGGGCCAGGGCCACCGCCCCGGTGACGAGCTTGAGGGCGGACGCGGGGATGAGGGGCTGGTCGGCCTGTCGGGAGTACAGCGTGCGCCCCGCCGCATCCCGCACCACCAGGCAGGTGTCGTCGCCAGCCTCCCCCAGGACGTCGTCGCCGATCGCAACGTCGAGCCCGCCTGCCAGCCGGGTGTCGGCAACTGCCCGGGATAGGGCCGCCGGCAGGCGCCGGAGGCTGAACACGGGCGTGGCCAGCACCACGTCGTCCGGGCCCGCGGTGGCGGTGGTCGTGAGCCGGTTGGGCGCCGACCGGGACCGTCGCGGCCGCGGCCAGGGCCGCACCCAGGACGATGGCCCACTGGCGCCGAGCCCTCAGAGCCGGACCTTCGAGGCTCGACGTCCGGGCGAGGGCAGCTCGGGCATGGCCGGCCAGCCTATTGCCGCCCCGGCCGGTGGCGGTGGCGCGGCCGCCCGCGCCGGGGCCGGCGCTACGGGAGGTAGCCGGGGCACCTCAGGCGTACGACGGTGGCCACCGCGAACTCGGCGTCGGCTGCCGACAGGGACGCGCCCTGGACCCGGGAGACGGCGTCGCGCACGGTGGCCTGCACCTGGGCCGCCGACTGGCCCTGGTCGAAGGACGCGCACGCGGCCTCGGCGAAGGTCCGCAGTTGGGGGTCCGTCGGCTGGAAGAGGGGGATGCGCTGGCGGAGCTGGGTGATGGCGGCCTGCACCTCGGCCGAGGTGGGGTTGACCCGCTGGCCGGGTGGGAGCTTGGCCGGGGCGGTCGTGGGCGGCGCGGTGGGGGCGGGCGCCGCGGCCGGCGGGGCGGGCGTCGTCGGCTGCGGGGTGGGTGGCGCGACCGGGGCCGAGTCCGGCGCCGGGTCGGTGGCCTCGGCCGCCGCCGCGGTGTCGGCGGGGCCGGGGGCGGCAGTGTCGGCCGCGGCGTCGACGGCCGACTGGTCGGGGGCGGGCCCGGGGGCCGCCGCCGCCTCGGCGCCTCCGGCGGGGTCGACGACGGCTGCACTCATCGGAACCGCGGGCTCGTCGGCGAGGCGGGGCACCGCCCCGACCGCGATGCCCACGGCCAGGAACAGGGTGACGACGATGGTGCCGCCGAGGAGGACGACGCTGCGCCGGAAAGCCGAGGTCGAGGTCGGTGCCATGGTTCAGATCTCTCTCGGCTGGACCCGAGCGGCCCGCTCATCGATGGGCGGGTGGCTGGCGGTCAGCCGCCCCCACCAGGGCAGGCGCCGGGGGGCGCCACCCTCGTCGGCCGCCAGCTGGAGCATGGCTGCGAAGTCATCCGGACGATCGAGCAGGGTGAGGGCGAAGCTGTCGGCGGCCCGTTCCTGGCACCGGTCGCGCCAGGCGAGGACGAAACGGGCCGGAAGCACCACGACCGCGCCCAGCACGAGCAGGAGCGGGTACGAACGGGGATCCCCGACGGCGTCGATCCCGGCCCAGTCGAGCACGGGTGTGGACGACAGCCCCGCGGCGGCTGCGGCCAGGGTCACCAGCTGGGCGAGGATGGTCAAGGGCAGGCGCCGGGCGGCGTGGCCCAGACGCCAGTGCCCGAGCTCGTGGGCCACCACCTGGTCGACCACCTCGGCCGGCCACGCCGCCACCGAGTGCTCGAGCACGACCCGCCGGGTGGGCCCGAGGCCCACGACGTAGGCGTTGCAGCGCCGGCTCCCGGGCTTGCCGGCCAGGGCCACGCCTCCCCCGAGGTCGACGCCTGCCCGTACGGCCAGGGCCTGGACGCGGTCGGTGAGCTCCGCCGGCGCGGGGGTGAGTGGCCCCGCCTGGGCCCGCAGGGCGAGCGGCGTGGCCAGCTGCCAGGCAACGGTGAAGGCGGCGAACATGAACCACGCCCACAGCCACCAGGCCGGCGTGGTCCGCAAGAGGGCATACAGCGGCACGCTCGTGAGCGCGCCGACGGCGACCGAAGCAACCAAGATCTTGGCCTCGCTCCCGGCCCACTGCCGGAGGGCCGCGGTGCGGTCGGGGCGACCGCCGAGGGTGCGAGGCAGGCTGAACGGCGCCCGGGCCAGAGCCCGGGCGCCGCCCACGACAGTGACGGCGACGACCAGTGCCAGTCCCCATGCCTGGATGCCCGTGGCCTCCAGGATGCGATGCGGCAGGCGAGCTAGGACGCACACCACCAAGGCACAGCCAGTTGCGAGCGACTCTGTCATTCCCGCGCCCTGCGGCCCGGGATGCGGCCGGTGCGCTTCGTGGTGTGGGTCCGCCTCGACCGGCAGGCGAGCAGCCACCAGCGGCTGCCCACCCCCGGCGATGGTCGTCGATGTGGTCACGTGTTCGACGTGCTCTAGGCGAGGATGCCGGCCAGGATGGGGCCAACGACGGGGATCATGGAGACGACGGAAGCGAGCAGGGCGCCGACGCCGGGGATGAGCTTGCGCATGGTGATTGACCTCCGATTTTGGGGACCTCCCTCCCCTTTGGGAGGGGGTTGCCGGGGGGTTGGGGCCCGGCAAAAAGAGGTATCGGCGGGAGCGCTGCGAACTTAAGCGATTTGTTGTGAAAAGTTGCTCATCCGTAGTTGGAAGTTGATGAGTCCGGGATCGCATCCACTTGGTTCGGCGTCCACGCCGGTAGCCTGAGGGGAGTGGACGCGGCAGCCGACGCCAGCCCGAGCATCCTCGTGGTCGACGACGACCAGGCCATACGCACCCTGCTGCGCCGGCTGCTGACGACCGAGGGCTACGCCGTCGAAGAGGCGGGCGACGGACCGACGGCGCTGGAGAAGGTCGGCGCCCTGGATCCCGATCTCGTCCTGCTCGACATCATGATGCCGGGCCAGGACGGCCTCGACGTGCTGGAACGGCTCCGGCACACCAGTGACGTCCCGGTGATCCTGCTCACGGCCAAGGACGACGAGGCCGATCGGGTGCTGGGGTTTCGCTTCGGTGCCGACGACTACGTGGTGAAGCCCTTCAGCAGCGCCGAGCTGGCGGCCCGGATCGCGGCCGTGCTGCGCCGGGCCCGGCCGGGCGCGGCGGCCAAGACGGCGAACGAGCTCGAGTTCGACGGGCTCAGCATCGATCCCGTCCGGCGGGAGGTGACGGTGCGGGGGCGCCGGGTCGACCTGCCCGCCCGCGAGTACGAGGTGCTCGCCTTTCTCGCCTCCTCACCCCGGAAGGCGTTCTCCCGCGAGCAGCTCCTCGAGCAGGTCTGGCCGTCGGCGGCCGACAGCCACACGGGAACCGTCACCGAGCACGTCGGCCGCCTGCGCCGCCGCATCGAGGACGATCCCGAACGGCCCCGGTGGGTGCGCACCGTCCGCGGCGTCGGCTACGCCTTCGAACCGTAGGTCGCCCCCAGGGAAATCGGCCGCCGCCCCCCGTACACTCGGTACCAGGTTCCGTTCACGTCGGGGAGGCTGCGAATGAGGATCAAGGGTTGGGGAAGCCGTCTTGGGGTGCTGGTGGTGTTCGGCCTGCTGGCCGTGGCCTGCGGCGGTGACGACGACACCGGCGATGGGAGCGCCTCGGGCGCCTCGGATTCGATAGTGGTGGGCACCACCGACTCGCTGCAGAACAGCTTCGACCCGGCCCAGGCCTACGACCTGTTCGCCTCCACCATCGACTTCAACGTGGCCGAGACGCTGGTCACCTACAAGCCCAACGCGGTGGAGCCGTCGCCCCTGCTGGCCGCGGCCATGCCCACGGTCTCGGCTGACGGCACCGTCTACACGTTCGAGCTCCGCCCGGGGATGAAGTTCCACGACGGCACCGCAGTCGACTCGGCGGCGGTGAAGTTCTCCCTGGAGCGGGCCCGCGACTTCGGCAACAAGGACGCGGAGGCGGCCGGGTTCCTGCTGACGTCGATCAAGAGCATCGCCACCCCGTCCCCCACCACGGTGGAGATCACCCTCGACAAGCCCAACGTGACGTTCCTGTCCCGCCTCGCCTTCACCGTGGCCAGCATCGTCAGCCCGACGGCGTACAAGACCAACGTCCTGTCCGGCTCCGAGGAGGGCCCCGCCGTCCAGGCCAAGTACAAGACCGACACCGTCGTCGGCAGCGGCCCCTACAAGCTCGTCTCCTACAAGGAGAAGGAGTCGGTGACCCTCGAGGCCAACCCCGACTACTGGGGCGAGGCGCCCAAGACGGAGCGGGTCCTCATCCGCCTGTTCGACAAGTCCTCGGCCCTGAAGCTGGCCCTGCAGAACAAGGAGATCGACGTCGCCTACCGGGCCCTCCAGCCCGACGACCTGGAGTTCTTCCGGAGCCAGGCCGGCTTCTCCGTCGTCGAGGGCGAGGGCCCGGGCATCCGCTACCTCGTGTTCAACGTCACCAAGCCGCCGTTCGACAACGTCAACCTGCGCAAGGCGGTGGCCGCCGCCGTCGACCGCCAGGCCGTCACCACCGAGGTGCTGAAGGGCACGGGCGTGCCGCTGCTGTCGATGATCCCGCCCACCTTCGCCAGCGCCTACGAGCCCAAGTGGAGCGAGCTGTACGGCACCACGGTCGACCAGGCCAAGGTCGACCAGTTCCTCACCGCGGCGGGGGTCCCCGCCGGCCAGAAGGTCGACCTCGACTTCTGGTTCAGCCCCACCCACTACGGCGACACCGAGCCGGCCGTGGCCCAGGTGATCGCCCGCAGCCTCACCGACACCGGCCGCTTCAACGTCAACATCTCCAACGTCGAGTGGGCCGAGTACGGCAACAAGCGCCGGGCGGGCGAGATGCCGCTGTTCCTCATGGGCTGGTACCCCGACTACCTCGACGTCGACGACTACCTCGAGCCCTTCGCCGACCCCAACGTGTTCGACCCGGCCAAGTGGGAGGACCCGGCCATGCTCGACCTGGTGCACGCCCAGCAGGCCGAGCGCGACCCGGCCGCCCGCACCACCATCATCAAGCAGGCCCAGACCTACATGGCCGACCAGACGCCGTATGTGCCGATCTTCCAGATCTCCCAGTTCGCGGCCACCACCGATGGGGTCTCGGGTGTGGTGCTCGACGCCATCCAGCTCCTGCGGTTCTTCCTGCTCGAGAAGGCCTGACCGGCACCAGGCAACGCTGAGAACCTGACCGGTGGCGTCGGGGGGAGGCTCGCTCCGGGCCTACGTGCTGGCCCGGCTGCTCCTCGCCGTGCCCATGCTGTTCATCCTGCTGACGGTCACCTTCGTCCTGCTGCGGGTGGCACCGGGCGACCCGGTGACGGCGACCCTGGGCGACCGGGTCTCGGACGCCCGGGCCGACCAGATCCGCCACGACCTCGGCCTCGACCGGCCCCTGTGGCGCCAGTACACGTCGTACCTGGCCGACGCCGGCCGGGGCGACTTCGGGCGGGCCATCACCACCAACCGACCCCTGCGCACGACGATCGCCGACCGCTTCCCGGCCACCCTCGAGCTGACGCTGGCAGCCATGGTGGTGGCCATCGGGGTGGGGGTGCTGGTCGGGGCCCTGGCCGCCCGCTTCCGGGACACGGTGCTCGACGTGGGCGGGCGCCTGCTGGGCATCCTCCTGTACGCGGCGCCCATCTTCTGGCTGGGGATCATGCTCCAGCTCCTGTTCGCCATCCGGCTGGGGTGGTTGCCCACAGGGGGGCGCATCGCCCCCTTCCAGGAGCCGGAGTCGATCACCCGCCTGTACCTGGTCGACTCCCTCCTCAGCGGGAACTGGGAGGCCCTCGGCAGCGCCCTGCGCTACCTCACCCTGCCCGCGGTCACCCTGGGCCTGGTGATCGGCGGCATCTTCATCCGCCTGGTGCGGGTCAACATGCTCCAGACGCTGAAGTCGGACTACGTGGAGGCGGCCCGGGCCCGGGGCATCGGCGAGCGGCGGGTGCTGTTCAACCACGCCTTCCGCAACGCCCTGGTGCCGGTGGTGACGATCGTGGGGCTGCAGTTCGCCCTGCTGCTGTCGGGGGCGGTGCTCACCGAGGCCACCTTCACCTGGCCCGGGATCGGCCTGTCGCTCTACCAGTTCCTCCAGAACCGGGACTACACCGCGGTGCAGGGCCTGGTGACGTTCTACGCCCTCTTCGTGGTGGGCGTGAGCCTGATCATCGACATCGTCTCGGCGTGGGTCGACCCCCGGATCCGGTTCCAGTGAGTGGCGGGCGCCGGGTCGACCGGCTGAAGCGGCTGTGGCGGACGACGCATCCCACCGCCCGCCGGTTGCTGGTCGCGGGCGGGGTGATCACGGGTGTGTTCCTGGTGATGGCCGTGCTGGCGCCGGTCGTGGCCCCCTACGGGGAGGCGGAGTACCGGGACCTGCCGCAGCTCGGGCGGCCCGGCGCCGACCACTGGTTCGGCACCACCAACCTGCGCTACGACGTCTTCTCCCGGGTCGTGTTCGGCACCCGCCTGGCGTTCCAGGTGGTGATCCTGTCGACCGCGCTGGCGATGGTGCTGGGGGTCCCGCTGGGGCTGATCGCGGGCTACACGGGGCGGCGCCTCGACCGCGTCCTGGTGCTCCTCATGGACGCCATGTACGCCTTCCCCAGCCTCCTGCTGGCCATCGTGGCCGCCTTCGCCCTGGCCCGGTTCGTCGGCCAGGGGGTGCCGGCGGCGGCCGTGTCGATCTCCGTCATCTACATCCCCCAGTACTTCCGGGTCGTGCGCAACCACACCCTGGCCGTCCGGGAGGAGACCTTCGTCGAGGCGGCGCGGGCCATGGGCGCCCACCGCCGCACGATCGTCGGCCGCTACGTGCTGTTCAACGTCGTCCAGTCGGTGCCGGTGATCTTCACCGTCAACGCGGCCGACGCCATCCTCACCCTCGCCGCCCTCGGCTTCCTCGGCTACGGCGTCCCCATCCCCGCCGCCGAGTGGGGCTACGACATCTCCCGGGCCATCGGCGACGTGGCCAACGGCTTCTGGTGGACGTCGCTGTTCCCGGGGCTGTTCATCCTCGCCCTGGTGACGGGCCTGACCCTGCTCGGGCGAGGGGATCAACGACATCGTCAACCCCCTGCTGCGGCGCCGGGGGGTGGGGGTGGGAGGGGTGGCGCCGGGGGCGATGGTCGTGGAGGCGACCGCCGTCGCCGTCGAACCGCCGGCGATCGCAATGGTGGAGGACCCCGTCCTCACGGTCACCGACTCCGAGCCGTTGACGGCCACCGACATCGCACCGCCCCCCGATGCCCAGGCGACCGCTCCCGCCCCACCCGCCGAGACCGCGCCTGTCGAGTTGGCGATGTCGGTCCGGGACCTCCGGGTGACGTACGCCTCGGCCCGCGGCGCGATAGTGGCGGTGGACGGGGTGAGCCTCGATCTCAGGCGGGGTGAGAGCCTGGGCCTGGTGGGCGAGAGCGGGTGCGGGAAGTCGACCCTCGGCCGGGGGATGATGGGCATCCTCCCCGCCGGGCGCCACCGCCTCCGGCCGGGTGGTGGTGGGCGGTGTCGACCTCTCGACGCTAGGGCCGACCGAGCGGCGCCTGGCGCGGGGCGAGCGGATCGCGCTCATCTTCCAGGAGCCGATGACGCGCCTCGACCCCCTGCAGCGGGTCGAGGCCCACTTCGTGGAGACGATCCGGGCCCACCGGCCCGACGTCTCCCGGGCCGAGGCCCGCACCATGGCGGCCACCGCCCTGGCCGCCATGCGCATCCCCCCGACCCGGGCCCGCAACTACCCCCACGAGTTCTCCGGCGGCATGCGCCAGCGGATCATGATCGCCCTCGGGCTGGTGCTGGGGCCGGCGGTGCTGGTGGCCGACGAGCCCACCACCAGCCTCGACGTCATCGTCGAGGCCCAGATCCTGGAGATCCTCGACGGCCTGCGGCGGGGTTCCGACATGGCCCTGGTCCTCATCACCCACAACCTCGGGATCGTGGCCCAGACGTGCGACCGGCTGGCCGTCATGTACGCCGGCCAGATCGTGGAGGAGGGCGCGGTCGGCCCCGTGTTCTCGGCGCCCCGGCACCCGTACACCCAGGGGCTGCTGGCCAGCGTGATCAGCCTCGACACCGAGCGCCTGTCGTCGATCCCCGGCTCCCCGCCCGACCTGCTCGAGCCCCCCACCGGGTGCCGTTTCGCGGAACGGTGCCCGTTCGCCATGGCCGCCTGCCACGAGCAGACGCCGGTCCTGGCCGCCACCGACGACGGCACCCGGGTCGCGTGCCACCTCTATCCCGGCGCCGATACCCGCCATCCCAACCAGCGCTGGGTGCCGGCCGGCCGCCGGGAGAAGCTCGACGACCCCGTGCTCGAGGCGACGCTCGAATGACTGGGCCTCCAGTGAGTCCCGAGCCGCTGCTCCGGCTGCGGGGGGTCTCCACCCGGTTCCCGGTGCGGGGCGGGTTCCTGGGGTCGCTCGTGGGTCGGCCGTCGGCCTGGGTGCGAGCGGTGGACGGAGTCGACCTGGAGGTCTATCGGGGGGAGATCTTTGGACTGGTGGGCGAGAGCGGCAGCGGCAAGACGACGCTCGGGCGCACCATGCTGCGACTGGTCGAGCCGGCGGCGGGCACGGTGGAGTTCGCCGGTAACGACATCAGCCACCTGACGGAGTCCGAGCTGCGCCCCCTCCGCCGGCGGATGCAGCCCGTATTCCAGGATCCCCACGCGGCACTGAACCCGGCCATGACGGTGGGGGACGCGGTGGCCCACCCGCTGCGGGTACACGGCCTGGCCACCGACCGGGCCGACGCCCGCGGCCAGGCCGCCGACATGCTCGAACGGGTGGGGATCTCCCCCGCGGCGGCGTTCCTCGACCGCTACCCCGAGGACCTGTCGGGGGGGCAGAAGCAGCGGGTGGTCATCGCCCGGGCCCTCGTCACCCGGCCCGAGCTGGTGGTCGCCGACGAGCCGGTGGCGATGCTCGACATGAGCGTGCGGGCCAAGATCCTGGAGCTGCTGCTCGACCTCAAGCGGGAGCTCGGCCTCACCTACGTCTTCATCACCCACGACCTGGCCACGGCCAAGTTCGTCTGCGACCGCATCGCCATCCTCTACCTGGGCAAGGTGGTGGAGACCGGTGCCGCGCCGGCCATCTACGCCGCCCCCCAGCACCCGTACACCCGGGCCCTGCTCGAGGCCGTCCCCTCGCCCGACCCCCGGCAGCGCCTCGAGGAGCGGCGCCTGCCGTCGGGGGACGTGCCGGACGCCATCGACCCGCCCGGCGGGTGCCGCTTCCATCCCCGCTGCCCCGACGCCTTCGCCCCCTGCGGGTGGGAGGGCCGGGACCTGCTGGTGGCCCTCGAGGAGCGCTGGACCGACCCCGTCGCCTTCGAGGCCGAGTGCGGCCTGATCGGCCGGCTGGACGACGTCGAGGTGTCCCGCGAGGTGGTCGTCTTTCCTCGCGGCGGCGAGACCTTGGCCGGGCTGCTCGGCCGGCTGCGGGACGAGCGGGCCCACCGGGTCCTGTCCGCGATCTCGGCCATCGAGAGCGACGGGCCCCGGGTCGAGGTGCGCCTCCAGCCGGGACCGGAGCCGGCGCTGCAGCTCGTCGAGCAACGGCTCGTCGCCTGCCACCTGCACGGCGTCACCGACGCCTCCGCACCGGCGCCGTAATCGCCGCCGGGGCCCCGGCGGGCACGACTTTTCCCGTATTTCCGGGCGCCCTGGCTGCTCTTTTCGACAACGACTGAGCAAGGGAGGTGCACACCATGACCCAGATCATCCGTAGCTTCAAGCACGTTCGCTACGCCGTCGGTTCGCTTACCGCGGTGCTCTTCGCCGCCTGTGTGGGCGGTTCCTGAGATCCCCACCGGCAGGGTCTGGCGGGGGTCCCGGGAGACCAGCCGCACCCTCGGGACGCTTTCCGGGCCCTGCCGGGTCCACCCCCGTCGACTCGCACTCACTGAATGCCGACACCACCGATTGCCGAGGAGCACCGAATGTTCGAGACCGGAATTCGCCAAGTGAGGATGGCGATCTCGATGGTCTGGGGACGGCCCATCAGTCCCCGCAACGTCGAGCGCCTCATCGAGGACGCGCTCGAGACGCTGGCCGCCTTCGGGGCTCCGGGCGACGACGTCCAGCAGCTGCTGGACGGCCCCTTCGCCGAGCCCGAGGCCCGCCACGACTTCCAGACCCGGGCCTTGCGCCGCACGGCCAAGCGGCTGGAGCGGGTCTCCCCCTTCTACGCCGACACCTTCGCCTCCTCCGGCGTCCGGGCCGATGATCTGACCCCCGACGCCATGCCCCGGCTGCCCGTCACCCTCAAGCGCGATCTCGTCGCCCGCCAGGCCGACTTCATCGCCCGAGGCTCCAAGCCCTACGTGAGCACCCGCACCACGGGCACAACCGGCCGCCCGGCCGAGGTGTGGCTTTCCCGCTACGAGATCGAGCTGTGGCCCGCCATCGCCGCCCTGAGCGGGCTGCTGCGGGGCGAGATCGGCCCCGACGACAGCATGCAGATCAACATCAGCTCCCGGGCCACGGCTGCGGTCCAGCAGAACCTCACCGTATGCCGGCTGGTGGGGGCCCGGTCCCGCATGCTGGGCGTGGTGCCGGTCGACGAGAGCCTCGACGGCCTCCTCCGCGGAGGCGACGATGCCCCCACCCTGCTCGCCACCTACCCGAGCTACCTGGCCCAGCTGGTCGTGGCCGCCCGCCGCCGAGGCCTGGGCCCGGCCGACTTCCGACTGCGGCGCATCGACTGCGGCGGCGAGGTCCTGTCGTCGACCCTTTCCGCGGCCGCCAGGGAGACCTTCGGACCGACCGTGGTGAACGACACCTTCGGCATGACCGAGGTCCTCCCGGTGAGCGGACGGGTCTGCGACCAGGGCCACCTCCACCACGACCTGAACGCCGGCTTCGTCGAGGTGATCGACCTGGAGACAGGCGAGCCGGCGGCGCCCGGCGAGCTGGGATCGGTGGTGATCACGCCCTACTACCCGTACCGGGAGTGCATGCCGGTGCTCCGCTACGACACCCGCGACGTCGTCCGCCGCCTGCCCGATGTGGCTCTCACCTGCGAGCTGGCCGGCGTGCCGGGTACGTCGCGGATCCTCGGCAAGGCCGACCACCTGCTGCGACTCGGCGAACGCGTCGTCACCGGGCGCGACCTGGTCGAGGTGGTCGAGGGCCTGCCCGCCCAACCCTGGCCGGCCCGCTTCGGCGTCGAGCTCAAGGGGACGCAGCTACAGCTCCGCCTCCCCCGGTCGGTGCACGACTCGACGTCCGCCGGCGATGTCCGTGACCGGTTCGCCGAGCTCGGCCTCGACCTCGACGTGGCCACGATCGTCGACGACAGCCACGCCTCCCGGCTCCGCCCGCTGCGGGCCGACCTCCTCGAGACCACCTTCGCGGGAAGGAACTGACATGCTCCCCCAGACCCTGTTCCAGGCTGCGGTGGTGACCGCCGGATCGCTCGGCACCGCCCTCGCCGCCCTCCTCTACTACCGCCGCGTCCGCCTCGAGCGGCCCGCCATCGGCACCTTCAACTCACGCGACGTCGTCCTGCTCTCGTTCTTCATCGTGCTCCTGCCGATCCTGTACCTGGCCCTGCCCCAGACCCTGCTCACCGGGTTCCTGGTGCTCACGTTCTCCTCCGCGCTGGGGATCGGCCTGCGGCCGCTGCTCGCCGCCCGCTACCGCCGGGTCCTCATCCCCACCCTCATCGGTGGCGAGATCATGGTGACCTACTCCCTGCTCGGCACCACCATGGGGCTGAAGCTCTACTGGCTGCTCACCAGCACGATCATGCTGATCGCGGCCATGAGCATCTCCAACCTGTACGTCCAGGGCGGGCTGCGGCTGCACCAGGTGGCGTGGTTCGCGGTGTTCCTCGCGGTGTACGACCTGTTCTTCAGCCTGGTGATCCCGCTCACGCCGCAGCTGGCCATGGCCTTCGAGGGTCGCCCCCTCAACGCCTCCATTGGCTGGGCCAGCGGGGGCTTCAGCGCCAACATCGGCCTGGGCGACCTGCTGGTCTACGGCCTGTTCACGGCCGCCGCCTACAAGGGCTTCGGGAAGCGTGGTGCCGTGTCGGCGTTTGCCACCATCTTCGTGTTCGGCGCCCTGGCGCCCAGCTTCGCCCCCTTCGTGATCAACCAGTTCGACCAGGGCGCGGCCGGGATCGTCGTGCCGGCCCAGGTCTTCTTCGGTCCCGCCGCCTTCGCGGTGAGCTCGGCCCTGCACCGGCGGGCCCGGACCCGGTCCGCCCTGCCGCCCGCCCGGGAGTCGTTGTCCCCGTCCCTGCTCGTGGCCGGTTAGGAGTCGAGATGCGCAAGTTCGTCACCCCCCTGATGCTGACGTTGTCCGTCCTCGTCCTGGCTGGGTGCGGGGTCCGCCCCGACCCCGGGCCCGCCTCCCCCGGGGCCGTCAGGATGAACCACCTGACGTTCGCCCCGGACTCCCGCTCGATCGCCACCGGCGACCGCCTCGAGTTCGTCAACGACGGGAGCCGGGCGCTGCACGTGCTCGTGCTCGGCGACGGCGCCCAGCCCCGGGACCAGGCGGGTGCTCCCTCGTTCGGGGGCGCATCCGGCCACCGCTCGGAGGTGGGCGACCGGTGGCTGACGCCGCCGTGGACCACCACCGGCACCTACGAGGTGACCTGCACCCTCCACCCGTCGATGAACATGACCGTCACCGTGCTGTAGGACCGGCGGTCAGCAGCAGCGGGAGGCGGACTCGGGAGCCGACCCGCAACACATGGCCTCGTCGGCCGACATGACCGTCCGCAGCCCGCCCTCGGGCATCTCCACGTCGGCCAGGACGGTGTAGATCTCCCACGGCTCGCCGTCGGGCGCGTCGACCCAGACCTTGTCCTGGAGGGCGAAGCAGCACGCCACCTGGTCCTCGGTGGACGGGGCCAGGCCTTCCGAGCGGAAGCGGGCGGTGGCGGCCGCCACCTCGTCGGTGCCCTCCACCTCGACCCCCAAGTGGTTGAGGGTGCCGGGCTGGCCCGTGCCCTCGATGAGCACCAGCTTCAGGGGCGGCTCGGCGATGGCGAAGTTGGCGTACCCGGCCCGCCGCTTGGCCGGCTCCGCCGAGAAAAGCTTCGAGTAGAACTCGACCGCCCGGTCGAGGTCGGACACGTTCAGGGCCAGCTGCACTCGGGACATGGGGGCCTCCTCAGGATCGGGCTGATAGATTTACGTCCGTCGATTGATCGATCCTGGCTGATACATCGACGTTTGTCAATGCACCGTCGTGGAACAGGAGGTCCCATGGGCACGCAGCCGATCATGGTGGTGGACGACTCCGCTGGGCTCTGCTGCCCCTCGGTGCTGGCTGCGCCCCTGGCCGAGGACGAGGCGGAGACGCTGGCCCAAGCGTTCGCCGCCCTCGCCGACCCCGTTCGCCTGCGCCTCCTCAGCCTGGTAGCGGCGGCCGGCGAGGTGTGCTCGTGCGAGCTCCAGGAGCCACTGGGCAAGTCCCAGCCCACCATCAGCCACCACACCAAGGCCCTGGCCGACGCCGGGCTCATCGAGGGTGAGAAGCGGGGCCGCTGGGTCTATTGGCGGGTGGTCCCCGCCCGGGTCGAGGCCTTGCGGGTCGCCCTCGCCCCTTAGGCGGTCGGGCGGCGGCGGACCAGCCGGGCGGGCACGATCGTCACCGGGAAGGGGTACGTGGCCTCGTAGGGCTCGTCGCCCGTCACCAGCGCCACCTCCTGGTAGCGACCCTCGACCAGGCGGAGGACGGTGAGGCTGGGCTCGTCGGGATCGACCAGCCAGTACTCGGGGACCCCGGCCGCCTCGTAGGCCAGCCGCTTGGTACCCAGGTCGACCAGGCGAGTGGTCGGCGAGGCCACCTCGACCAGGAGCAACGGAGTTCGCTCCAGGCGGAACTCACCCACATCCTCCTCGAAGGCGACGACGATGTCGGGCTCGAAGTAGGTGACGGCGCTCACATAGAAGTCGAACGGAGCCGGCACCACGAAGTGCTCGTCGCCGGCGGCAACGCTGAGGGTGACCAACAGGTTCCTTACACAGCGCTGATGTTCCGCATTCGGCGCGGGTGTCACCAGGAGCACCCCCTCGACCAACTCGAAGCGGTTGCCGTCGGGGGGGAAGCGCTGCACCTGGTCGTACGTGAGGGGTAACGCCCAACGATGCGTAAGAGCCATTGAAAAGCAGTGTAACGCGGCCAGAACTCCGCCGCTCGACGTGCGCTACCCCGCCGGTTCCGGTTCCGTCGGCGGGGAGAACCCCAGCTCCCCGGGCGACGGCTCGCCGGTGGCGCCCGTCCCCGCCGCCAGCGACGATGCCTTCGTCCGGAAATGGCCGCCCACCCCCACGGCGATTGCCACGAGGGGCACCGAGATGAAGGCGCCCAGAAGTCCGCCCACGAGGAGCCCGGCGGACACGGCCAGCACCGTCACCAGGGCGTGAAGGCGCACCGCCCGCTCTAAAATGAGGGGCTGCAGGAGGTTGCCCTCGATCTGCTGCACGGCCACCGTGGCCGCCACCACCAGGAGGGCGGTGCCGATGCCGTTGGTGACCAGGGCGACGACCGCCGCCACCAGGCCGGCCACGCTGGCCCCCACCAGGGGGATGAAGCCGCCCAGGAACGTGAGCACCGCCAGGGGCAGGATCAGGGGGACGCCGAGGACCCACAGGGCGAGACCGATCAGCAAGGCGTCGATGAAGCCGGTGGCCGCCGTCGCCACCAGGTACTGCTTCATGATGAAGCGGGAGTGGCGGGTGATGGCCACCACGTCGTCGCGGTTGGCTGGTGGGATCCGCTCCTTCATCCAGTCCGCCATGCGGGCGCCGTCCTTCATCACGAAGAACAGGGTGAAGAGGAGGAGGACGATGCCCGCAACGACCTCCCCCGCCAGCCGGGCCTGGCCCGCGGCCTGCTGGGCCACCCCGCCCGATGCCCCCCGCACCAGCTCGCGGAGCTCGGCCTCCTGCTCGTCGACCTTCTCCCGGGACCAGTTGAGAGGTTCCCCCTGGGCCCAGTCCTTGGCCTCGGCCACCGCCTCGTCGATCTGCTCTCCGAGGTCGCCGAACTGGGAGGCGACGGAGGCGCCGATCCACACCAGCAGGGCCAGCAGCACCCCGAGGGCCCCGACGAACACGGTGACCGCGGCCAGCACCGGCGGCCACCGGCGGGCTCGCAGCCGAGCGGCCAACGGTTCGAGCACCGAGGCCAGGAAGAGGGCGAGCACGACCGGCACGACGACCACGTACAGCTCGATGAGGACCCAGACGATCAGGGCCAGGGCGGCGGCGATGACCAGGATGCGCCACGACCACGCCGCAACTCCGTCGAGCACCCGGGGCACCTTCCCCCGTCCCTCCCGGCCGGGCGGTTCGCCGGTCGGTTCGCCGGTCGAATCGCCGGTCGGTTCGCCGGGCAGTTCGCCGGGCGGGTTGCCGGGCGGGTTGCCCGCCGGGTCGGCAGGCGGGTCGGCCGCAGGGTCGCCGGGTCCGCCGGCCTCGTCGTCCACCGGGCGCAACACTACGTTGGGCGACGTGCCCGGGACGGGAGCCGGCTACTCGGGGACGCCACTCCCCCGCAAGCTCGGGATCAAGGACGGCTTCCGGGTGCTTCTGGTGGACGTGCCCGACGGGTTCGGGCCCGAGCTAGACCCCCTGCCCGACGGTGTCCGCCTCATTCGGGGCCTACGCCGAACCGCCACCGGATCAGGCACGACCGGCAGTGGCGCCGACTACGACCTCGCCGTGGTGTTCGTCACCAGCCGCCACGACCTCGCCCGTCGGTTCCCCGAGGTGGGAGCCCGGCTGCCACCGGCGGGGGCGTTGTGGGTGGCGTGGCCCAAGCGGTCGTCGGGCGTGGCCACCGACCTCACCGAGGACGTCCTGCGGGAGGTCTGCCTGCCGCGGGGGTGGGTGGACACCAAGGTGTGCGCCGTGACCGACGTGTGGTCGGGGCTCAGGTTCGTCCTCCGCAAGGAGAACCGGCCCGTCATTTGAGGCCGCTGAACGACGTGAACGCAGGGGCGATCACGATGGCCATGATCGGCGGGAAGATGAACAGCACCATCGGGAACATGATCTTCACCGGCAGCTTGGCCGCCTTCTCCCTCGCCCATGCCCGGCGGCGGGAGCGGATCTCGGTGGCCTGCGTCGTGAGGACGCGACCCATCGGGATGCCGAGCCCGTCGGCCTGGATGAGGGCCACGGCGAAGGTCCTGACCACGTCGAGGTCGGTCCGCCGCTTCAGCTCCTGCAGGACCTCGCGCCGGGGCATGCCCAGCTCCATGCCCTGAAGGGCAAGGCGCAGCTCGTCGGCCATGGGGGAGTCGAAGTGCTGGCACACGATGCTGAGGGCGGCGTCGAACCCGCAACCCGCCTCCACCGTCTTGCAGGCGGTGGGCACGGTCGTGCCCGGGCCCGAGGCCTTGTACACGACGATGGCGCTCACCTGGCTGCTGGCAACGCCGCCGGCCCCGCCCTCGACCGCTTGAAGCACCAGGTGGTCGGCCAAGAGGTCGGCGCCGTTACCGCTGGCACTGCGGGCGCCGGCCAGCGCCATGTTGGTCACGCTGAGCCTCTCGTGGAGGCCGTAGCCGCCCTCGATGGCCCCGAAGACGAGGAGGAAGAACAGCGGAGTGACGACGGCCGCCTCCGGCACCGAGGTCCCGCGCTCGCCCCCGCGACAGCGCGCCTCGGCACGGAGGGACCTCATCTAGCCCTCTTCGACGGGGGCCATACCCTGCTGAATGGTCCGTCCGACCTACCCGGACCGTGCCCGGCGGTGTCTCAGGGTTCGAGGGCGGCCCGGAAGACGGAGCGGATGTGCTCGAGGCGGGCGTCGAGGACGTCGGGGGCGAGGGGGTCGCCGCCCAGCAGGGCCTCGAGGAAGGGCACGTCGCTGAAGTAGCTGAGGAGGGCGCCGTAGATGGTGAAGAAGAGCTGCTCGGGGTCGTGCTGGCGCAGGCGGCCGGCGGCCATCTCCCCCTCGAAGAACACCACCGCCCGGGTGAACAGCGGGCGCAGGCCAGCGCCCAGCTCGGCGCCCAGACGGCTGGCGTCCTCCAGCGCCTCCCGCCGCACCAGCCGCACGAAGGCGGGATGGGCCACGAAGAACCGGAAGCCGGCGGTGAGGATGCGGTCGACCTGCTCCCACCCGGTGCCGATGCCGTTGCCGAGCGTGGCCTCCTCCACTCGCTGGTACCAGTCGGCGAGGGCCCGCTCGAAGACCTCGCGGTACAGGGCCTCTTTGGACGGGAAGTGGTGCAGGAGGCTGGGGCGGCGGATGCCCACCGCGGCCGCGATGTCGTTCAGGGACGTGCCGTCGTAGCCGTGCTCGGAGAAGCACCGCAGGGCCTCGACCAGGATGGCGTCGCGGGTGGACGGCGGGGACTGGGCGGGCGCCAGGGGGCTGGTCCGGCTGCTAGGCAACGTGCTCGCCCGCCGCATCGTCGGGCTGCATCCCCGTCACGTTACCCTGACGGGCCGGTCGGGGCCGCTTTCCGGATTTCACCTACCTACCGGTAGGTAGGTAGCATCGGCGGCAATGGTCCGCTCACCTCTCCTCGCCCTGGTCCTCGCCCTCGCCATCACCCAGTTGGCGAACCTGGTGACGACCATCTTCCTCCACCGGGCGCTGGCCCACCGGGCGCTGCGCCTGTCACCGGCCGCCACCGGCGTGTTCCGGGTCCTCACGTGGGTCTCCACCGGCATCCGACCCCGCCAGTGGGTAGCGGTGCACCGCAAGCACCACGCCCACACCGACGAGGAGGGCGACCCCCACTCGCCCGTCCTGTTGGGGTTCCTCCACGTGCAGCTGGGCAACGTCGTGCTCTACCGCCGGGCGGCCAGCGACAAGGCCATGGTGGCCCGCTACTCCCGCGATCTGCCGGCCGATCGCTGGGACCGGGTGCTGTTCGACCACGCCCTGCTGGGCCTGGCCATCGGCGTCGTCCTGCTGTGCCTGGTGCTCGGCCCCTGGCTGGGGCTCATGGCGGGCCTGATCCACGCCGTCGTTCTACCTGGCCCTCAGCTCGGCGGTGAACGCGGCCGGCCACACCTTCGGCCGCCGCCCCAATCCAAACCAGGCCGGCAACCTGCAGTGGCTGGCCTGGCTCACCGCCGGGGAGGGCCTCCACAACAACCACCACCACGCGCCCACGTCGGCCCGCCTGTCGATGGCGCGGGGCGAGATCGACCCCGGCTGGTGGCTGGTGTCGGCCCTGCGCCGGGCCGGGCTGGCGACCCTGCGGGAGAGAAAGTCCGAACTGGTGACGGTTTCGGGCGCCTGAGCGCCCCGAAACGTCACCAGTTCGAACGACGACCTACTTCAGAAGACCTCGAACGGCGTCGGCGATGGCGGAGGCGTCGATGCCGGCGGCGGCCAGCAGCTCGTCGGGCTTGCCCGAGGTGGGCATGCCGCTGACGGCCAGGCGGACGATCGACACGGCCAGGCCGGCGTCGACCAGCGCCCCCGCGACTGCCTCACCGATGCCGCCCTCGGGCCAGTGGTCCTCGACCACCACGATCTTGTTGCCGGTGGCCTGGACGGCGGCGGCGATGCCCTCGGCGTCGATGGGCTTGACCGAGTAGGCGTCGACCACCCGCACGTTGACCCCTTCGGTGGAAAGGGCGTCGGCCGCCTTGAGAGCCTCCCCCACCGTGATGCCGCCGCCCACGATGGTGACCTGGTCGCTGTCGGACTCACGCACGACCTTGGAGCCGCCGACGGGGAACTCCTCGTCGGGGCCGTAGATGGTCTCGGTGTTGGCCCGGGTGGTGCGCAGGTAGACGATGCCGTCCATGTCGGCCATGGCCGCCACCAGCTTGGCCGTCTGGTTGGCGTCGCACGGGTAGAGGATCGTGCTGCCGTGGATGGCCCGCAGGGAGGCCATGTCCTCGAGGGCCATCTGTGACGGCCCGTCCTCGCCGATGGAGCAGCCGACGTGCGATCCGACCAGGTTGATGCGGGCCCGGCTGACGGCGGCCATGCGCACGAAGTCGTAGGCCCGGGCCAGGAAGGCGCCGAAGGTGGAGGCGTACGGCACCCAGCCCCGCACCTGGATGCCGATGGCGTTGGCCACCATCTGCTGCTCGGCGATGAAGCACTCGATGTAGCGGTCGGGGTGGGCTTCCCGGAAGATCTCGGAGAAGGTGGAGTTGGAGACCTCGCCGTCGAGGGCGACCACGTCGCCCCGGGCGTTGCCGAGGGCGGCCAGGGCCTCGCCGTAGACCTTGCGGGTGGCGATGGAGCTGCCCAGCTCGTAGGTGGGGAGCTTGAGCTCGCCCGACGTCTCGAACACGTGGGCGTCGCCGTTCTGCGGCGGCTTGGGGACGGTGGCGGTGATGCCCCGGTCGCCGCCCAGCTCCTCGATGGCGCCCTCGATGTCCTCCAGCGGCTTGCCGTGGGCGTTGAGCTGGTCCTCGACCGCCTTGACGCCCTTGCCCTTCTTGGTGCGGGCCAGGATCACGGTGGGCTGGCCGGTGACGGCGACGGCCTCGGCGAAGGCGGCGTCGATGGCATCGACGTCGTGACCGTCGACCTCGATGGCGTGCCACCCGAAGGCCTCGAACTGCTTCTTGTAGGGGTCGACGTCCCAGCCGTAGCGGGTGGCCCGACTCTGACCGAGGCGGTTGATGTCGACGATGGCGGTGATGTTGTCGAGCTCCTCATAGGCCGCAGCCGCGGCCGCCTCCCACATCGAGCCCTCGGCCATCTCCGAGTCGCCGCAGACGACCCACGTGCGGTAGGGCAGCTGGTCGAGGCGCTTGGCGCAGATGGCGACGCCGACGGCGATGGGCAGGCCCTGGCCCAAGGAGCCGGTGGCGACGTCGACCCAGGGCAGCCGGGGGGTGGGGTGGCCCTCCAGCCGGCTGCCGATGTGGCGGTACGTCTTCATCTCGTCCTCGGTGACCGCCCCCACGGCCTTGTAGATGGCGTAGATCAGGGGTGAGGCATGGCCCTTGGAGAAGATGAGGTGGTCGGCGTTGGGGTTCTTGGGATCGTCGAAGTCGTAGTGCAGGTACTTGGTGACCAGCACGGCCATGAAGTCGGCGGCCGACATCGACGATGTCGGGTGTCCGGACTTGGCGGCGCCGCTGATCCTCACCGCGTCGACCCGGAACTGCTGGCCGAGGTCTGTCCAGTGCTGGGACTCGCTCATCGAGAAACTCCTTCTTTCGGCGGCCGCCGGGCCATCCCGGGACGGGTCGGGCCGCTCACAAGTCGTCCCATCCTATGTTGGGCCCGGATAGACCAAGCCAGGACGGCTACTTTCGGGGCATGGACATCGTGTCGGCTCTGTTCGTCGAGGGCATCGATATGCGTCAGGTGCCCGGTCCGTCGACCCGTTTCGACCTCACCGGGGTCATGTTCTCGATCGCGGCCACGTCGCCGCCGCCGGTCACCATCTCGCCCCACCTCATCGTGTTCATCCGCTGCCGGGCCGATGAGCCGGGCCAGGGCACCATGGAGGTGCGGTTCCTCGACGCAGCCGGCGAGGAGGTGGCCCGCAACGCCCAGCCGGTCAACATCCAGCCCGGCAAGTTCGGCCGCCAGCTGGTGAAGGGCGACATGAAGTACGAGGACTACGGCACCATCGAGGCCCACGTCCGCCTGGTCGGCGGGCCGACGGTGGTGGTCCCCCTCACCCTGCTGCCGGCGCCGTGAGCCGGCCGTTCGCGGCCGGCCTCTCCCAGCATCCATCCCCGGCGGTGGCCGTGGGCGAGGTCGTCGGCCAGGTCCTCGACGGCCTCGTCCTCGACAGCCCAGATCCCGATTGCCAGCCCGACCTGGCCCTGCTCTTCGTCACCCCGCCCCACGCCGGCGCCCTGGAGGATGCGGCCCGCGCCATCCGGGCGACGCTCCGCCCCCGAGCCCTGCTGGGCTGCGCCGCCGTGTCTGTTGTGGGTGGGGGCCGGGAGGTCGAGCAGACCCCGGCGGTGGCTCTGTGGGCGGGGATGACGGGCCCGGTCACACCGTTCCACCTCACTGTTCGGGACACACCCGACGGCACCGCCGTCACCGGCTGGCCGGACACGATCCCCGACGACCCCAGCGCCCTGCTGCTCCTCCCCGACCCGTTCAGCTTCCCGGTCGACCCCTTCCTCGAGCGCCTCGGCCAGGACCAGCCCGGCCTCCAGGTGGTCGGGGGGATGGCGTCGGCGGCGCGGGGCCCGGGCGGAAACCGGCTCGTCGTCGACGACCGGGTGGTCAGCGTGGGGGCCGTCGGCGCCTTCCTCCCGTCGACGCTGACGGTGAGCGCCGTCGTGTCGCAGGGGTGCCGTCCCATCGGCACGCCCTTCGCCGTCACCCGGGCGGAGGACAACATCGTCTACGAGCTGGCCGGCAAGCCGGCCCTGGAGCGGCTGCAGGAGGTGGCCGCCGGGGCCAGCGAGGCCGACCGGCGCCTGCTGTCGAACTTCGTGCACCTCGGCCGGGTCATCGACGAGCGCAAGATCGACTTCGACAGCGGGGACTTCCTGATGCGCAACGTCCTCGGCGCCGACCCCCAGGTAGGGGCGATCATGGTCAACGACGTGGTCGAGGTGGGCTCGACCGTCCAGTTCCAGGTGCGGGACGCGCTGTCCGCCGGCGAGGACCTCACCCAGCTCATGCTCTCCCGCCAGGCCGACGCGGCCCTGCTGTTCACGTGCAACGGGCGGGGGTCGCACATGTTCGCCGAGGCCAACCACGACGCCTCGGTCGTGTCCGACAGCCTGGGCGGTGTCCCCCTGGCTGGCATGTTCTGCGCCGGCGAGCTGGGCCCCATCGGCGGCCGCAACTTCGTGCACGGCTTCACCGCGTCGGTGGTGCTCATCTCCGCCGGCTAGCGCCTGCGACACCCGTCACCGGCAGTTCTTGACACCGGCTTTCGGGAGTGTTTGTGTGCTGGGCGACGTTCAAACGGTGGACGGCGGAAGGCGGGAGCACATGGCGAAGCGGCGGGTGGGCGGACTGTTCGTCCTGGCCGGGGCCGTTCTGGCGGCGACGTTGGGGCCGGTGACGGCCGCCGACGCCACCAGCACGAGTGGGAGCCAGGCCGCCGGCAGTGCCAGCCAGGTGCAGCTCATCTCGCAGATGGTGCTGGCCCTCCGAGGGGCCCAGTTCGACAAGACGCTCGACTTCGGGCCGTTCGAGGACGTGTGCCCGGGGGCGTCGTTCTGCGCGGTGCCGGCCGGCCCGGTCAAGTACATGCCGAACGTCGACCTGGCCGTCATCGAGCTCGACCCGCAGGGGCGGGCCACGGCCGTGGCCAACGTCGTGCTGTCGCGCGACTATCCCTACGGACTCCCACTCCGCACCGACCCGGTCGCAGGCCCCGCCGGTACCTACGGGGCGAGCCTGGTCCGGTGGCGGGAGTGGGACATCGACCGCTACAACGGCGGGACGTTCTCCCAGGAAACCGGCCAGCAGCTCACGCAGAAGGGCTGGAAGACCAACCCGCCGCTGACCGCGGCGGACGACATCGTCCCTGGCCGGGAGTCGATACCCATCGAGTTCATGGCGCCGTACCCGGCGTCGCTGTTCAAGATCATCGTGGCCTTCCGGCTCATGCGGCTGGTCAGCCTCGGCTCGTTGAGCCTCGACCAGACCTACACCTACCTCCCGGCGACGTCGTTCGCGGCCCAGGCCAAGCAGCCCGACCAGCCCCTGGAGCGGCCCGTGGCCTCGGCCGGAGGTTCCGAGAGGTCGGCCGCGGTGGCCGCCGCGGCCGAGGGCGAGACCCGGACGATCCGGGACTGGATGGACCCGATGATCACCGTGTCCAGCAACCACGCGACGCGGGCCATGCTCAAGCTCCTCCACGACCGCAACGACCTCCCCGCGATGCACGCCGAGCTCCGCGGCCTGGGGCTGGGCACGCTCCAGGTCAACGGCACCGACCCGAGCACCGGCGGCAACTGGCAGCCCGGCAGCATCCACATGACGTCACTCGACACGGCCCGGCTCCTGTGGCTCATCGAAGGGGGATCGGGAACGCTCTGGCTCCGGCCCAACGGCCAGCCGGTCCTGGCGTCGTTGCTGTCCCCCGGCTCGCGGGCCTTCCTCAAGTCGCTGCTCGACGACCAGGCCTTCCACGAGGCCCTGAGCACGGGGAGCCTGTGCGGGAAGGCCAACGTGGCGCCTGGCATCCCCGCCCTGGTGCCGGCCCGCTGGATCAACCCGGACGGCACCGAGACCGCCGGCGGCTTCCCCTACGGCCAGGACGTCCGGCCCTGCAACGCGGCCGCCGAGGTGGTCTTCGGCCACAAGACGGGGCTCACCTTCAACTACGGGTCGAATGCCGGGATCGTCCGCTCGCTGCCGGGCCAGCCCCCGCGCCGCTACATCATCTCGTTCATCTCGAGCCTGGGCTACCGCTACACCGACCCCCCCTTCGCGTCCCGCGACAGCTACCCGTGCTACGACGCGGTGGGCGGCATCTGCTACACCCAACGGATCCCGGCCATGGCCAAGCGGCTGGACGACTCCATCAAGTCGACGCCCTAAAGGCGAGGGCGGCCGCCGCCCGAAGCTGCCCGTCCTCAAGTCGAGGCTTCAGTCTGTCGATGGTGCGACCGCCGGGAGACTTTTCGGCGCGGTGTCGGGCAGAGGAGTTCGAACGGTCCATCGACCACGGCGTCGGCTCACGCTGCTGACGAGCGTCCTGCTGGTGACGTCGGTGCTCGTGGTCCGGCCGCCGGCTGCGACCGCGGGAACGGCCACTGCTCAAGCCGGCTCGGTGACACCGGTCGCGGCCGGTCGGCTGGGCGAGGTCATCGTGGACGCCCACGGGACCGCCTACGCGTCCAACCCATCGCAGAACCGGGTCGAGGTGCTGACGATCGCCACCGGCATCCTCGGCGTCCCCATCCCCGTCGGCTCCGGGCCCCGTGCCCTCGACCTGAGCGCCGACGGCGCCACCCTGTACGTCGCCAACAGCGAGAGCAGCGACGTCTCCGTCGTCGACCTGGCTCAGCGGCGGGAGGTCCGCCGCATCACCCTGCCCGCCGGCCGCCCGACGTCGATCGCGGTGGCGGGCAACGGCACCGCCCTGGTCACCAGGATGTCGTCCGGCGCCCTGCGCCTACGGCTGCTGCAGATCGATCTCGCCTCCGGCACCGTGCGGGAGCGCACCGACTGGCTCAACTGGGGCTATGGCCCCAACCCGTCCATCGTCAGCGCCAGTCGTGACCGTTCTCGGATCGGCGTCGGCCTCGGCACCTACGAATCGGGCAGTGTCGTGTTCTACGACGCCGGCACCGACACCTTCACCGCCCAGAAGTCCTCCGGCCCGGTTGCCTACCTCGCCCTCGACGCCACTGGCGCGACGATGCTGGCCGGCACCGACGAGACGTCTGTGATCGAAGGGGACCTCCATCTCCGCGCCACCATGCCCACGCCCGGCACGAGTGCCCTGGCCCTGAGCGGGTCGGGGGCGATCGGCTACCGGCTGAAGGACGCGACCGTCGAGGTGCTGGACGTCGAGCGGGCGGTGGTGACGGCCGCCATCGCGTTGCCCGACCCAGCCGTCGGCTGGGCTCCGGGCCTGGCCCTCACCCCCGACGAGGGGACGCTGGTGGTCTCGACCAACCGGGGCTTCAGCGTGGTCCCTACCGCCTCGGCCGTGCCCGTTCCGTGTGTCCGTCCGGCGGCGCCGGCGGGGGTGGTCGCCGTCTGTGGCTCGCCCCTCGTCGACATGGTGATCGACGGGCAGGACCGGGCCTATGCCTCGAACCCGACCCGCAACCAGATCGAGGTCGTGTCCCTGGCCACCCGGACGTTGGAGGCTCCCATCCCCGTGGGTTCGCAGCCCACGAGCCTCGCCCTGTCCGCCGATCGCTCGATGCTCTACGTGGTCAACTCGGGGGCGGAGGACATCTCCGTCGTCGACTTGGCGCGGCGCCGGGAGGTCCGCCGCATCTCGGTGGCGGCGCGTCTCGCCGATCCTCCCGACCGGCCCCAGTCGATCGCGGTCGCCGACAACGGGACCGCGCTGGTGGCGACCCGCTCGCTGGTGCAGAGCGTGGGCCCTCGACTCCTCCAGGTGGATCTGGCCACGGGCACCGCCCGCGAGCGCACCGACCACCCGGTGGGCCAGCCGCGGTACCTGGCGTCAAGTGGGGACAACAGCCGCATCGGCGTCGTGCCCGAGGGGCCAGGAGCCTCGAGGGTCGCGTTCTACGACGCGGCCACTGACACATTCACCGTGGGCAAGGAGGTGAGCGGCGCCCTCCGCCACCTCGCCCTCGACGGTACCGGCTCGAAGCTGCTGGTGGGGCCGGGCGCCCCGGGCTTCGATCCCGCCACCTACGTCCTCGATGCCGACCTGGTGCGGCGAGCAACCATCCACGCGGATCGGGAGACCGCGGTGAACGGGCCGGGCACGATCGCCTACAGCGTGCAGTGGCACTCGGTCGATGTGTTCGACCTTGGCCGGGCCGTCGTGGTGGGGTCCATACCGCTCCCGGAGACGATCGGCAGCGGGTCCGGCGCCGTGGCCCTGAGCCCCGACAATGCCACGATCACCGTCGTCACCGCCTCGGGGATCACGGTCTCACCGGTCAGCGGGGCGGTCGCCGTGCCTCCATGCATGCCGGCGGACGTGCCGACCTCGGTGGCCGGCGTGTGCGGGATCGGCCAGGGCGAGGTCGTCACCGACGCCGGCCATGCCTACGTCACGAACCCGGACCACAACCGGGTCGAGGTCCTGTCGCTCGCCACCGGACGACTGGAAGCGCCGATACCGGTCGGCTCCCGCCCCCGGGGGCTCGACCTGAGCCTCGACGGCACCACCCTCTACGTGGCCAACACCGGCGGGGAGGAGATCTCCGTCGTCGATCTGGCCCGGCGGGTGGAGGTCCGCCGCATCACGGTGCCCTCGCTCGGGCACAACGACCGCCCGTCCTCGATCGCCGTCGCCGACAACGGCCGCGCCCTGCTCACCACCGTCTTCGGCGGCTACGGCTACGGCACGTTCCTGGTGGAGGTCGACCTCGATCAAGGGACGTCCCGCCTTCGGGCCGACTTCGGGCCGGGCAGCTTTGGACGACTCTCCACCGGCACCATCGTCAAGGCCAGCCCCGACCGGTCCCACATTGCCGTCGTCGGCCCCAACTCTGGTGGCGAGGTGACGATGTACGCCTCGGAGCCGGACACGTTCGGCCCGACGCTCTGGCTGTGGGACTACCTCTCCGCCGTCGCCCTCGACGAGAGCGGGACCCGGGCATTGTTCAACCCGGGCGGCTTCGTCACCGACGGCGAGCCGGCGTTGGAGGGTGCCATCCCGTCCGGCGGCAAGGGCGTGGCCATGAACCGCGCCGGGACCACCGGGTACCGGGTGCAGGACCAGTCGGTCGAGGTGCTGGACCTGCATCGGCGCACCGTCGTCCGCTCGATTCCGTTGCCCGAGCCGGTCGGCACCGGCCGCGGCTCCATCGCCCTGACCCCCGACGGCGCCACCCTCGTGGTGGTCACCACCAGCGGGATGGCGCTGGTCAGGACCGAGACGGCGACGGTCGGTACCGCCCACTCGTCCTGGTCGCAGCCCACGGCCGAGCCCCTGGACGGTCTCGGGAGCTGGATGGCGATTGCGGACGGCCCCGTCGCCAAGGCCGGCCAGCTCGCGCCCTCGTACCTCTACGGCCACTACTTCGGCTTCGAGAACACCACCGCGTCGGGTGTGGTTGCCCTCGTGGTGGTGCCCGGTGGGCGGTCGGCAGTCTTCTCGCTGGTCGGCGCGGACGGCGTCCCCCACGCCGTCGGCGTCCCGTTCGACTGGAGGGCGGGCCGCTACTACTTCTCGCTCGTCCACCAGCTGGTCCCGGGCACCTGGGGGGCGTGGGTGTACGACTACTCGGCCGCCAGCTGGAGCTACGTCGGCCAGCTGTCCCTGTCGGGCGCGGTGGGCCGGCTCAGCCCGACCAGCACCACCGCCGTCACCTGGTTCGGCCCCACTGCTCGGGCCTGCTCCGCCTACCCCCGGGCCGACGTGCTGGTCTCGCCACCGATCGGGTTCGGCGCTGGGGCGGCCACGTCCGCGGTCTCGACCGCCGACGGGGTCAAGCCGGGGGACTGCACCGTGGGGGCGTCCTCCGACGTCTGGGCCCGCTACACCCTCGGAGCGGCCAAGCCCTGACCCGGCAGGGAGGCGATTGGGCAAGAATGGGGCGGCGAGACGGAACCGGCGGGCCCCGTCGTGCGTCTCGGAAACGTGAGGAGCGGGGTGGCGGTCGCCGACGAAAGGGTGGAGGAGGACGGGGAACCGGGAGTGGCGACGGTCAGGCCGGGCTCGCTGGCCGACCTGTACCGGGAGCGATACGTACCGATGGTGAGGCTGGCCTACCTCATGGTGGGCTCCACCTCCGTGGCCGAGGACCTGGTGCAGGACGCCTTCGCCCGGATGCACCGCCATTGGGACAACACCGAGCACCCGAAGGCCTACCTGCGCATGGCCGTGCTCAACGCCTGCCGGTCCCACCTCCGGCGGCAGGCGCTGGAGCGGTCCTACCGGCGCAACCCGACGCTGCTGAACGAAAGCATCCCAGCCGCGGGCGACGAGCTGTTCGACGCCCTGGCCGTCCTGCCCGCCCGCCAGCGGGCGGCCCTGGTGCTGCGCTTCTACGAGGACCTGTCGGAGGCCGACATCGCCGTCGCCCTCGGATGCCGGCCGGGCACGGTGAAGTCCCTGTTGCACCGGGGGCTGGCCGAGCTGCGCAAGTCGGTGGACCTATGAACGTCGACGAGCAGCTTCGGGAGTCCCTCCGGCGACGGGCCGAGTCGGTCGAGCCGTCACCCGGCGGCTGGGCCGCCATCAACCGCCGCATCGACCGTCGCCAGCGGCGGGTCCACACCATGCGGCTGTCGCTGGCGGTGGGCACGTCCTTCGCCGCCGTCGCGCTGGCGCTGGTGATGATGACGACCGTCGGCCACAAACCCGACGACCAGAACGTGGCCGCCACGGGTGGGTCCGCCGCCGCTCGGGTGTCGACCACCGTCCAGCCGTCCACCGACCCCGAATCGCGGCCCGACGGTTCGTCCCCATCCACCGTCGTGGGCCAGAACGGGCAGGTAGACTCGACCGGCTCGACCATCGCCGCCCGCCCCGGCGACCCGAACCAGCCCACGACCCGGAGCTACACGCCGGAGTCCGTCTGGCCCGAGACGCTGGCCGAGCTGGAGCGGATCCAGTCCTCGGTCGACGATGGCCTGGAGTCGTGGCCCAACGACCCCCGGGCGGTCGTCGCCGCCTACCTCGCCGACCGGAACCTTCCATTTGCGGTGGGCGATCCCACGCCCGGCGTGGGCGATGACAAGCTTGAGATCCGCTACTCGTCCGGCTCGACGGTCGGCGGTCGGGTGTTCCTGTCGCGGCTGCTCGACGGGTCGATCTACTACGTGTCGCGGTCCGAGAGCGACGACATCTCCGAGCTCCACGTGGTCCGCCAGGGCGACCAACTCGCGGTCGACGTCACCGCCCGGGCGACCGGCAACCTCGACGTGCGCACGAAGCAGCCCGGCTCCGACTGGAACGACGGTAGCCACCGGACGGTTGTCGCCGGTCAGCCGGTGTCGCTCACCGTCGACGGCCCGGCGGGCACCCCCCTGATCGTCCAGGTCCGCCTCGAGGTCCGACGGCGAGATCATCGCCGTGGCCGACAACGTACCTGGGGCAGGACGCCCTGCGATTCGACGACAACGCCCTCCACGACGGGTCGACGCTGCGGTTCGGCGGCCTCGGCCCCGTCAGCGTCGATATGACCCTGGCCGAGGCCGAGCGGTGGGCGGGGGTCGGCATGGTCGTCACCAAGGAGACCGAGTCCTGCACCTCGCTCGCCCCCACGGGCCAGCCTGACGGGGTGTGGTTCCTGGCGCTGAACGGCAGCGGCTTGGTCGACGTCATCGTCGTCTCCGACGGGGGCGTGCGCACTGCCGGCGGCATCGGCTACGGCAGCACCCTGGACGAGGTGCGCGAGGCCTACCCCGAGGCGGAGGAGCGGATCACCGATGGTCGGGGCCGGGTGGTGCTGCGACCTTCCCGCTCCGATCCGACCGGCACCGAGATCGTCATCGGCGTGTCCGAGGACAAGGTGAACTTCATCTGGTCCGGCCGCGAGGGCCTGTCGATGTCCGACGAGCTCTGCGCCTGATTCCGCTTTAGGAGCCGCGCCGCACCGGTTCCCGTAGCATTGCCGCGATGACCACGGACAATCCGTTGGCCGAGAAAACGGCGGAGCGGGTGGCGCCGCCAGCGGTCCTGGTGATCTTCGGGGCATCGGGCGACCTCACCAGCCGCAAGCTCATGCCGGCCGTCGAGCGGCTCGCCCTGCGCCGGCTCCTGCCGGCGTCGTTCTCGGTCGTGGGCGTGGCCCGTACAGAGATGACGGAGGACGAGTTCCTCCAGCGGATGATGAAGGCGGTGGCCGAGGAGGGGGCCGACGAGGGGGGCGCGGGCGACGACGTCCGCCACGTGTGGGACGCCTTCGCCGGCGGCTTCCGCTACGTCACCGGCGACTACGGCTCACCCGACACCTTCGTCCGGCTGAAGGAGATCCTCGACGAGCTCGACCGGGAGCGGGGGACGGCCGGGAACCGTCTCTACTACCTGGCCACGCCGCCGGATACCTTCGCCACCGTCGTGCAGGCCCTGGCCGAGCACGGCCTCAGCAAGGCCTCCTCGCCCGACGCCTTCGTCCGCATCGTCATCGAGAAGCCCTATGGGCGGGACGGGGCGTCGGCGGCCGCCCTCGATGCCACCGTCCACGCCGCCTTCGAAGAGACGCAGGTGTACCGCATCGACCACTACCTGGGGAAGGAGACGGTCCAGAACGTCCTGGCCCTGCGCTTCGCCAACGCCATCTTCGAGCCGCTGTGGAACCGGCGCTACGTCAACCACGTGCAGATCACGGTGGCCGAGTCCCTCGGCGTGGGCTACCGGGGCAGCTTCTACGAGCGGGCGGGAGCCCTGCGCGACATCGTCCAGAACCACGTCATGCAGGTGCTGGCCCTCACCCTCATGGAGCCGCCGGCCACCTTCGACGCCGACGGGATCCGGGACGAGAAGGTCAAGGCCCTCAAGGCGGTCGACGTCCTCACGCCCGAGGAGGTGCCCTTCGAGGTGGTGCGGGGCCAGTACCGCAAGGGATGGGTGGAGGGCCAGGAGGTCAAGAGCTACCGGGAGGAGGAGGGCGTCGACCCGCACTCCACCACCGAGACCTACATCGCCATGCGCCTGCGGGTCGACAACTGGCGGTGGGCGGGGGTGCCGGTCTACGTCCGCACCGGCAAGTACCTACCCAAGCGGGTCACCGAGGTGGCCATGGAGTTCAACCGGGTCCCCCACCTGCCCTTCGCCGCCAACCAGGCCGAGGGCCTCGACCCCGACGCCCTGGTGCTGCGGGTGCAGCCCGACGAGGGCATCACCCTGCGCTTCGGGGCCAAGGTGCCGGGCCAGGCCTTCCGGGTGCGGTCGGTGTCGATGGACTTCTTCTATGGTGCCGCCTTCCTGGAGGAGACCCCCGAGGCCTACGAGCGCCTCCTGCTCGACGCCCTCCTGGGCGACCAGACCCTGTTCATCCGCTCGGACGAGGTGGCCCAGGCGTGGCGTATCGTCGATCCGGTGCTGGAGGCGTTCGAGGAGGGTCACGTGCCCCTGGCCCGCTACGAGGCGGGGACGTGGGGCCCCGAGGAAGCCGACGAGCTCCTCCGCCACGACCAGCGGGGCTGGCGCCGTCCGTGACCGAGCAGACCGCGGGGCCCGAGCCCGCACACCACCTCGACCACCATCGGCTCATGGGAGGCGGAGAACGTCTCCATCGGCCACGTCGAGCGGGCCCTGTCCGACCTCCGCCGCCACGAGCAACGGGCCGCGGTGCGGGCCAGCGTGCTCACCCTGGTGGCCGTCACCCACAGCCAGGCCGAGGCCGACCTGGTGCGGGGCATCATCCACGACCTGGGCGTGCGCCACCCGTCCCGCACCCTGGTGGTGGTGCTGGAGAAGGACGAGCCCGACGGCGACGGTGACGAGAGGGCGGGCCAGACGGACGCCGGGCCGGCGGATGGGGACACCGGCGTCGACGCCGCCCTGTGGGTCCACGCCCTCGAGCACGACGGCCGGGCCCTGTGCTTCGAGGAGGTCCGCCTGCTCGTCCGGGGCCCGGCCCGCTACCACCTCGACTCCATCGTGGGGCCGTTCGCCCTGCCCGACGTCCCCCTCGTGGTGTGGCTGCCGGCCAGCCTGCCCTCGCCCGGCGACCCCCTCCTCGACGTGGCCGACCGCCTGGTCGTCGACAGCCGGGCGGCCGACGAGAGTGGGGGCGACGTGCTGGCCCGGGCGGCCACCCTCGCCCGCCGCCTGCCGGTCACCGACCTGTCGTGGATCCGCATGGCACCGTGGCGCAGCCTGCTCGCCGGCCTCTTTGAAGGATCGGTGAACCGGCCCTTCCTCGACGGCGTCGACCGGGTCGAGGTGGCGGGCAACCGGGGGCCCCGCCAGCTTCTGGGAGGGTGGCTGCTGCGCCGCCTGGGGCTCACGCCGGCCCGGGTGGAGCTGCGCCCGGCCGGCCACGTCTCGGTCTGCATCGAGGCCACCGACCCCCAGGGCCGGCGGGGAAGGTTCTGCGTGACCCGGGCGGGCGCGGAGCGGGTGCTCTCCTCGTCGGTCGACATCGAGAACGGTCCCCACCTGGAGCAGGTTCTGCAGATGCAGGAGCGGTGGCCGGTCCTGGCCCTGGCCGGCGCCCTCACCAACGTCGGCCACGACGAGCCCTACGAGGAGGCCCTGGCCGGGTCCCGCGAGCTGCGGGGCGTGGCCTAGGTGTCCTCCCCCTCGCTCGAGAACGGGCCCATGAACGGCGAGGTGATCGTCGTCGACGACGTGGCCAGCGAGTTCGCGGAGCGGGTGGTGGAGGGCTTCCACACCCGCCCCGGGGAGAGCTTCGCCCTGGCCGTCTCCGGCGGCGAGACCGCCCGCCGGTGCTACGAGCGGCTGGCGGCCGACGGCGCCGACCAGGTCGACTGGTGGCAGGTCGACGTCTACTGGGGCGACGAGCGCTGTGTGCCGCCCGACCACCCCGACTCCAACGAGCGGCTGGTCCGGGAGGCCCTGCTCGAGCGGGTGGGGGCGGCCAACGCCGTCTACCCCATGCGCTGCGACGAAGGACCCGACGCCTACCAGCAGCGGGTGGCGACGGTGGGACGGTTCGACCTCGTCCACCTCGGCCTGGGGCCCGACTGCCACACCGCCTCCCTCTTCCCCGACTCCCCCGCCCTCGACGCCGACCCCGGACGGCTAGTGGTCATGAACGAGGACCCGCACGGCCACAACCCCCACCGCCGCATGACCCTCACCTATTCGGGCATCGCCCGGGCCCGGCTGGTGATCTTCACCGTGGAGGGCGAGTCCAAGCGGGAGGCCTTCGCCCGGGTCCGGGCGGGCGACCTGGCGTGCCCCGCGGCCCGGGTGCGGGCCGAGCGCATCGTCTGGCTGGTCGACCGAGCTGCCGCCGGGTGACAATCCGGCGCTCCGGGTACGGAGGAGCCATGACCCGGATCCTGCTGATCGTAGCGGTGGCGTGCTTCGCCATCGCCGCCCTGTCCGCCTTCTCCGACGACATCAACGTCAACGAGCTCGGCTTCATCGCCCTCGGCCTGACCGCCTACGCCGCCGTCCCCCTCGTGGCCGACCACGAGGCGTTCGGATCAGGGGTGACGGGCCGTCGCCGGCGCATCGTGCGGTAGCGCGGGCCCGCCTGCCGGCAGGCCGACACGGGCGGTAACGTCCGCGGCCGTGGACGACGACACCAACCGCCAGGTCCTGCAGGCGCTCTACGACGCCCTGGGGGCGGGTGACCTGGGCGGGGTGCTCGGGTTCCTGTCCGACGACATCATCGGCCACGTGCCCGGCCGCAGCCCGATCGCCGGCGACTACGTGGGCAAGGAGGCGGTGGCCGGCTACGTGGGCCAGCTGGCCGAGCTGTCGGGGGGCACCATCCGGTTCGAGCCCCGCACCGTGCTCGTCTCGGGCGACCGGGGCGTCGGCTTGGTCAGGGACTCGGCCGAGCGGGGCGACAAGACCCTGGCTGTCGACAACGTCCACGTCTGGCGGATGGGCAACGGCACCCTCGACGAGATCTGGATCTACCCCGGCGACCAGTACGCCTGGGACGAGTTCTGGTCCTAACCTGGGACGCGTGACGGCCGCCGAGCTCCTCGCCGCGGCCCTCGACGACCTGGTGGCGGCGGCCGGCGCCCGCCGGGACTCGTCCACCGGCACGCGGGTCACCTTCTCGCCCAAGGTGTTCATCCCGTTGACGCACCTGTGCCGGGACCGGTGCGGGTACTGCACCTTCGCCCAGCCCCCGGCCCGGGTGGCGGCGCCGTTCCTGCCCGCCGACGAGGTGCTGGCGATCGCCCGGGCCGGTGCCGCCGCCGGCTGCCACGAGGCTCTCTTCACCCTGGGCGAGGCCCCCGAGGATCGCTGGCCGGTGGCCCGGCAGTGGCTCGACGGCGCCGGCTACCGGTCGACCGTCGACTACCTGGTGGCGATGTGCGGGCTGGTGCTGTCGGAGACGGGCCTGCTCCCCCACGCCAACGCGGGCGCGTTGCCCGCCGCCGACCTGGCCCGGCTACGGGCGGTGTCGGCGTCGCAGGGGATGATGGTGGAGACGCTCAACGCCGGCCTCGAATGCCACCGGGGGGCCCCCGACAAGACGCCCGCCCGCCGTCTGGCCACCCTCGAGGCGGCGGGCGAGCTGGCCATCCCCTTCACCACCGGGATCCTCGTCGGCATCGGCGAGTCCCGGGCCGACCGGCTGGAGGCGCTGGAGGCGATCGCCGCCAGCCATGCCCGCCACGGTCACGTGCAGGAGGTGATCGTCCAGAACTTCCTGCCCAAGGCGGGCACGGCGATGTGGGCGGCGGCGCCCTGCCCGCCCGAGGAGCTGGTGTGGACGGTGGCCGCGGCCCGCCTCCTGCTGCCGGTCGACATCCACCTGCAGGCGCCGCCCAACCTGTCGGACGACCTCGGTCCGCTGCTGGCGGCCGGGATCGACGACTGGGGCGGGGTGTCGCCGGTGACGCCCGACCACGTCAACCCCGAGCGGCCGTGGCCGGCGATCGACGTCCTGCGGGCGGCCACCGAGGCCGCCGGCTACGAGCTCGCCCCCCGCCTGACCATCTACCCCGAGCTCGCCCTGGCCCCGGAGCGGTGGCTCGACGCCGGCGTGCGGCCGGCGGTGCTGGCCGCGTCCGACGCCCACGGCCTGGGACGCGACCTCGACCGGTGGCACGCGGGAGGCGAGGCGCCGCCGCCCCGCCTGCTGCCCGCTTTCCCGTCGGCGGGGGGCGCCGTGGGAGAGGTGCTGGCCGGCGTGACCGCGGGCCAGGAGGTGGGCCAGGACGAGATCGTCACCCTGTTCGGGGCCCGGGGCCGGGAGGTGGCGGCGGTGGCCGAGGCGGCCGACGACCTGCGCCGGGCCATCGTGGGCGACGAGGTCACCTGGGTGGCCAACCGCAACATCAACTACACCAACGTGTGCACGTTCAAGTGCCGGTTCTGCGCCTTCTCCAAGGGACCGCTGTCGCTCAACCTGCGGGGCGACCCCTACCTGCTGGGCGTCGAGGAGATACAGCGCCGGGTGGTGGAGGCGGTCGACATGGGCGCCACCGAGGTGTGCCTGCAGGGCGGCATCCACCCCAGCTTCGACGGCGACTACTACATCGACGTGTGCCGGGCGGTGAAGGACGTCGCCCCCGGAATCCACGTCCACGGCTTCACCGCCCTGGAGGTCACCGAGGGCGCCCTCCGCTTGGGCGAGCCTCTGGTCGACTACCTACGCCGGTTGAAGGACGCCGGCCTGGCCACCCTGCCCGGGACCGCGGCCGAGATCCTCGACGACGAGGTTCGCCGCGTGCTGTGCCCGGACAAGATCACCACCGACGAGTGGCTGGAGGCCCACCGGGCGGCCCACTCAATCGGCCTGCGCTCGAACATCACCATCATGTTCGGAGCCATCGAGCAGCCGGTGTCGTGGGCCCGCCATCTGCTGCGCACCCGCGACCTGCAGAAGGAGACCGGCGGCTTCACTGAGTTCGTGCCCCTGCCGTTCGTGCACATGGCCACCCCGATGTTCCTGCAGGGCAAGTCCCGCCGCGGCCCGACGTTCCGGGAAGCGCTGCTCATGCACGCGGTGGCCCGCATCGCCTACCGCAACCTGGTGCCCAACGTGCAGGTGTCGTGGGTGAAGATGGGCGCCGTCGGCTCCCGCCAGGCCCTCCTGGCCGGCGCCAACGATCTGGGCGGCACCCTCATCGACGAGAACATCTCCCGAGCCGCCGGCGCCGCCCACGGCCAGCGCATGGCCGAGGACGACTTCCGCCAGATCGTCGACCCCCTCGGCCGCCCCCTGCGCCAACGCACCACCCTCTACGGCCGGGTGCAACGAGCCGGAGCCGCCTGAGCCAGGCTCCCCGGCCGTTAAGCGCCGACGAACGTATGCACGATCATCAGTCGCTCATAGGGAACCAAAATGCCCGACACGATGACAGGGGTGCCTGGTATTCGGCCGATGAACTCATCCTCGTCGCCAATCAGCATCCACGGCTCCATGTCCTTTATCCCATTGGATTCCAACTCGTCCCGCCACGCCTTGAGTCGATCAGCCAGGTCCGCACTGGGGGAGTAATCCCGCCACCAGCGCCGCAACGCCAGTTCAAAGTTGTGGATTCCCCAGCCGGGGCTAGTCACGCCGGAGCGGAAAATCCCTCCGCTTCAGGGGGCAGAGCAAGGCTGTCCGCCACGTCCTGCCGCATATGAGTTCGCCAGGTCTGGAACTCCTGGCTGGCCCACAACGTCTCCGCCTGGTCACGCAACTCACGATCGTCCCGAACCTCGTCACCGACGTGGCGGATCACTTCGGCTCGTCAACGGTTGCGCCGCGGAAGGGATCGGCGAAGCTGATGCCCCGACCTGTCATGTCCAAACACTACACACGACCCACTGCCCAAGGAAGCACGCTCGGTCCAGCTTGTCGGACGTCTGACCTGCGGGTTTCTCTGCGCACCGACTGACAAGGGGGCTCCCCGACTGGGATTACCCCATCGGTTTCGGAACGCCAGGCTGAATCCGCTCTCATGGGTTACGAGGGTTCTTGCCCGTTTCACCGTCAGCCGTCGCCGCCGAGCACGGGCTTCACGTCGAGGACGGGTGTCCCGTCCACCGCCTCCAGGTGGCGGACGCGCAACCTGGCCCCGTCGATGGCGAGGATCTCGACCCGGTGCAGGCCGATGGGGTTCGGGCGGTCGGCGGACCGGGTGCTGAACACGCCCGTCTTCGGATTGGCGGGATCGTCGCGAGGACGCACGACCAGCACATCTCGGCGGGCTCGATCGAGCCAGGTCAGCACGATGACCTCCACGCCCACGCGCAGATCACGCAGCCCCTCCAGAACCTCGGGCTCGAACTCGATCCACGCGTCCGGCGAACCCTCACGGCCCTGTTTGGGGGCGGCGGCGGGATCGAGGAGGGAGGAGACCACCCACCCGATGGCCCGCGCCTCGAAACCGCGATCGCGCTTCAACCTCGTGACCCGATGAAGATCATGTTGCCGTCAGGGTCGCTGACCCGGGCCACCCGCTCGCCCCACGGCTGATCCGCCGGCTCCTCGACGATCCGAACCCCGCCGGCGCGGAGCCGCTCGACTGCGGCGTCGCAGTCGTCGGCGTAGACCCACAGGGCGAAACGGTGCTGGTCACCGGCCCCGGCGAGCGTCGGATCGAGCCCGATCCCCAGGTGGGACGAGCCGATTCCCAACCCCAGGTAACCCGGCTCGCCTTCGGGCGGGAATTGGTACTCGACCTCGCCGTCGAGGAGGTCCCGGTAGAACCCAAGCGCCCGGACCATGTCCGCAGTCGAGATGATCGGAAAGGCGGACTCGAACACGCTGCACCTCCAACTCTCAGCCTCGATGACTCACCGGTTGCGACTGCCGGAGGTCTGCACCACAAACTAGTTGACGAAACCTGGCACCGGACTGTATGGTTTGTGGGGCCAACTAGTTTGAGAGGATCGCCACCGATGGACCGGAAGCAGTTGGAGTCGGCAGCCGCCAGCAACCACTACCTGCGAGGTCTGCTCGCCGTCCCGTTCGGGATGGTCCTGATCTTCTCCGGACTGGGCAACATGGAGTGGGGCCCGTTCCGGCACCTCTGGGTCGTCCCCGCCTCCATCCTGTTGGCCGGTGCCGCCTACCTGCTCGGCGTGCGCTACTACAACGACAACTACGGGCGGGTGAGCCTCAAGACGGGCCAGGCACGGACCATCCTCGGCGGCGTCGCCGCGGTGACGGTGTTGATTGGCGTGCCGATCGTGGTCCAGGTGCTCGACCTGCCCCTCAACGGCTTCGGCGTCGCCTGGGCGGTGGTGGCCCTCGGCTACTACGCAGTCACCGTGGGACTGCGGCCCCACCACGCCGTCATCTGGGGCGCCGTCCTGGCCGCCAGCCTCCTGCCGGTCTGGGGTGACCCGAGGACCACCGACACGCCGAACATCGGCCTTCTCGTCATCGGCGTGGCCGCCATGGCGACGGGGATCCTCGACCACCGGCTCCTGGTGCGCACGTTCGGGCGGTCCGCCGACCTGGATCTCGAGAACAGCAATGCCGGAGCGTAGGGACGAGCTCATCCTCGATCGGCTGATCCACGAGCCCGGCCGGCTGGCGATCATGACCGTGCTGTCGTCGGTGAAGGCGGCCGACTTCGTGTTCCTCCAGCGCACGACGGGGTTGACCAAGGGGAACCTGTCCAGCCACCTGACCAAGCTGGAGGAGGCGGGACTGGTCACCATCGAGAAGCGGTTCGTGCTCAAGAAGCCGAACACCAACGTGGCCCTCACCAAGGAAGGCAAACGGCGGGTGACCGACCACTGGCTCCAGCTCGAGCGCTTGAAGAGCCTCTCCGAGACCCCCGCCGAGCACTAGCCCCCGGGGTTCCCAGCCTACCTCGGCGGCCGGGCGCGTCCATCTGGGCCAGTACAACCCGCACCGACTCATTGTCGCCGCGGCGCGTTCCTTGTCACCCGTGGAGGTCGTTGGTAGCGTCCCGGGCAGGTCAGGAGCAGTTCAGGATCGACCCGGCGTCGCAGAAGTCCAGGAGCACCCAGGGGGTAGCTACGGCCATGGAGACGCGGTGACCCTCGCGGCGGTCAGCTTCTGGGAGTACGTGAGCGACCAGTCCGACCGCCTCTCGGGCCTGATGATCGAGCACGCCCAGATCGTCCTGGTGTCGGTGGCGATCGCGGTGGTCATCGGGGTGGGGCTCGGCGTGCTGACCTACCGCACCGACCGCCCCCGCCTCACCGTCCTCGCCGTCACCGGCGTGTTCCTCACCATCCCCTCCTTCGCCCTGTTCGGCCTGCTCATCTCGCCCCTCGGGCTGGGCACCACGCCGGCGGTGGTGGCCCTGGTCATGTACGCCCTGCTGCCCATCGTGCGCAACACCATCACCGGGCTGCGGGAGGTCGACCCCGCCATCGTCGAGTCGGCCCAGGGCATGGGCATGGGCCGGTGGCGGCGGCTGGCCCGCATCGAGCTGCCGTTGGCGTGGCCGATCATCCTCGCCGGCATTCGGGTGTCGACCCAGATCCTGGTGGGCATCGCCGCCATCGCCGCCGTCATCAACGGCCCCGGCCTGGGCAAGGACATCTTCCGGGCCCTCGCCCGGGTGGGCACCCCCACCGCCCTCAACCAGGCCCTGGCCGCGGTGCTCGGCATCGTGATCCTGGGCCTGCTGCTCGACATCGCCTACCTGATCCTCGGCCGGCTGACCACGTCGAAGGGCCTCCGCGACTGATGGCTGGTGACTGATGGCCGAACCCATGATCCGCCTCCAAGGCGTCACCAAGCGCTACCCGGGCCAGGACAAACCGGCGGTCGAGCACATCGACCTCGACATCCCCGAGGGCGAGATCGTCATCTTCGTCGGCCCCTCGGGGTGCGGGAAGACCACCCTGATGAAGATGATCAACCGGCTCATCGAGCCGACGGCGGGCCGGATCTTCATCCAGGGGGAGGACGTCACCGGGGTCAACCCCGACCAGCTGCGGCGCCGCATCGGCTACGTCATCCAGCAGATCGGGCTCTTCCCCCACATGACCATCGGCGACAACATCGCGACCGTCCCCAAGATGCTGGGCTGGGACAAGGCCCGGATCGACACGCGCATCGACGAGCTGCTCGAGCTGGTGGGCCTGGAGAGCAGCTTCCGGTCGCGCTACCCCAAGCAGCTCTCGGGCGGCCAGCGCCAGCGGGTGGGGGTGGCCCGGGCCCTGGCCGTCGACCCCCCGGTGATGCTGATGGACGAGCCCTTCGGCGCCATCGACCCCATCACCCGGGACCGGCTGCAGAACGAGTTCCTGCGCCTCCAGGCCGAGATCCGCAAGACCATCGTCTTCGTCACCCACGACATCGACGAGGCCATCAAGATGGGCGACCGCATCGCCATCCTCCGCGAGGGGGCGAAGATCGCCCAGTACGACACGCCCAAGCACATCCTGTCGGCACCGGCGGACGCGTTCGTGGCCGACTTCGTCGGATCGGGCGCGTCGCTCAAGCGGCTCAACCTCACCCGGGTGAACGAGCTGGAGCTGAGCTGGTGGCCCACCGTCGCCCTCGGCACCGACCGGGCCGAGGTGCTCACCGTCCTGCGGGAGTCGGACAAGGGGTCCGTGCTCATCCTCGACGCCGAGAACCGGCCGTTCCGCTGGGTGACGGCCCGCGACATCGAGCGGGACGACGTGCCCCTCGAGGAGCCCGGACTGGGGCCGGGGGCGGTCGTCGGGCCCCAGACGACGCTGCAGGGCGCCCTCAACCTGATGCTCGACTCGAGCCACGGGGCGGTGGTGGTGGTCGACGACCAGGGCAAATACTTGGGGGCGGTCGACTTCGCCACCGTCGCCCAGGCCATCCAGACCATGCGGGCCGAGGCGCGGGACCAGCTGCGGGCCGAGGCGGCCGAGCTCGGCGACGCCGGCGGGCGGGCCCCGGCCGCCCCCGTGTCGTGAGCGAGAACGTGAGCCTGGCCGCGCCGGGGCGGACGCTCGGCCAGGAGCCGGCGGAGGCGCTCACTGGCTCGACCGCGGCTGCTCCCCCGCCGGGTCCCCGCCGGCGGGGGCCTTCGCTCGGCTACTTCGTCATGCCCGTGCTCCTCGGGCTGGCCTGCCTGTTCCTCTACCTGTGGCTGCAGGGCAAGCAGCTCGACTCGATCGAGCAGCGCCTGGTCAACGCCGCCGTCATCCGAGAAGGGGTCGTCGAGCACATCAAGCTCACCGTCGTCTCGACGTTGTTCGTCATCCTGATCGCGGTGCCGCTGGGGATCCTGCTGACCCGCAGCTTCGCCAAGTGGGTGACCCCGGGGATCATCGGGCTGGCCAACGTGGGCCAGATGGTGCCGTCCATCGGCGTGCTGGTCATCCTGGCCCTCGTCTGGACCATCGGGTTCCGCCCGGCGGTGGTGGCGCTGGTCGCCTACGCCGTCCTGCCGGTGCTGCGCAACACCATGGTCGGCCTCCAGCAGGTCGACCGCAGCGTCATCGAGGCCGGCCGGGGCATGGGGATGACCAAGCTGGGGGTGCTCACCCGCATCGAGCTGCCCCTCGCCGTCCCCGTCATCCTGGCCGGGGTGCGCACCGCCCTGGTGATCAACGTCGGCGCGGCCACCCTGGCCACGTTCGTCAACGCCGGCGGCCTGGGCGACATCATCAGCGGCGGCCTGTCGACCAGTCGCGACACCGTCATCATCACCGGCGCCGTCCTCACCGCCGTCCTCGCCCTGTTCGTCGACTGGGTGGCGGGCATCGTCGAGGACCTGCTCCGGCCCAAGGGACTCTGAAGTATCCGTGAGCTACAGAAGGAGAGAACCATGAGATCACGCCATGCGGGTCGGCTGTTGGCCGTCGTCGCCGTCCTCGCCCTGTTCGTGTCCGCCTGCGGCGACGATGACGGCGACGACACGACGACGGGGGCCGGGACCGGGGAGGCCGGCGTCCTCGACGGGTCCAGCTACAAGGTCGGCTCCAAGGAGTTCACCGAGCAGCTGATACTCGGGCAGATCACCATCCAGGTGCTGGAGGACGCCGGGGCCACGGTGAGCGACGAGACCGGCCTGGTCGGCTCCGACACGGTGCGGGGCGCCCTGCTGTCGGGGGACATCGACATGTACTGGGAGTACACCGGCACCGGGTGGATCAACCACCTCAAGAACACCGAGCCGGTGAAGGGCGAGCGGGAGCAGTACACCGCGGTGGCCCAGGCCGACCTGGAGAAGAACGGCGTGACCTGGCTGGAGCCGGCGCCGTTCAACAACACCTACGCCCTGGCCACCTCCGAGGAGAACGCCCGCAGCCTGAACGTCACCTCGCTGTCGGAGCTGGCCCCCTTGCAGCAGAGCCGTCCCAACGACTTCACCCTGTGCGCGGCGGCCGAGTTCCTGGCCCGCGACGACGGCCTCCCCGGCCTGGAGAAGGCCTACGGGTTCAGCTTCGCGGGCAAGATCTCCGAGCTCGAGCTGGGCCTGGTCTACGCCTCGGTCGACAAGGGCGACCCCTGCAAGTTCGGCGAGGTCTTCGCCACCGACGGCCGCATCGCCGCCCTCGGCCTCACCGTGCTGAAGGACGACAAGCAGTTCTTCGCCAGCTACCTGCCCGCGCTCACGGTGCGCCGGGGGGTCGAGAAGATCCCCGAGCTCCAAGAGGTGTTCGCCCCCGTGGCCGCGGCCCTCGACACCGCCACCATGCAGGCCCTCAACGCCCGGGTTGACGTGGAGGGCGAGCAGCCGGAGGACGTGGCCCGCACCTTCCTCGAGCAGAACGACCTCATCGGCTCCTGATCCCGAATTCGGTCGCCATATCCCCCACTTTGCAGCAAAATGGACGCGCCAAAGCCGGTCGAAGAGACCTCGTTGTCTCTCCGACCGGCGGTGGCTCGCATTGGGCAGATCCCGGACCGCTTAGTTGTTTACCGGGAACTGGAACATCCTGCGGTAACCGAGCTTGTCGATCACCTCGAACTTGACGTACATGCTATCGGTGTTCACCACGGTGGTCTGGGTGGGGCCGCCGATGAGGACGGTCGCGGTGGCCTGGCCGGAGTCCTTGTAGCGGATGACCCGATCGATCCTGTTCTTGTCCTCAACCGCGCACTTGGCGGTGGCGAGGGTGCAGGAGGCGGTGGTGGGGCTGTCGGGGTGGGCGATGATAATCGGGCCGGGGAAACCGGGACCGGCGGAGGCCGGGCCGGCGCCGGCGAGGATGGACGTGGCGGCAACCACACCGCCGAGGAGCAGCATCGCCCGGCGGGGCATGCGGACGGTGGACTTGGCGGACTTGGACTCGTTCATTTCGATTTCTCCTTGGTCTCATTTGATGAGTTGTGACCTCTCGTTTGGGAGGTCCTTGCAAGGAAGAGAATCGTGGATTTCGGCCCGACGAACAATGGTGGTGGCCGCATACATTCTTCGCGCTGGCAGGGCTACGGCTACCCCTACCCCCCGGGTGGTGCCTCCCCGGTCATGCCGGCAGCTGGGCGACCGGCTGGTCGGCCCCGGTGTCCGCCGGGGCAGGGGACGCCGCCCTCGCTCTCGTCGCCCGGGACGGTGGGGACGGCGCCCGCGCACCAGGGTCCCGTTCCCCAGCCGGCTGGTCACCTGGAGCTCACCGCCCAGCGCCCCCACCCGGTCACGCATGCTGACGAAGCCTCCGCCGCCCTGGACGGTCGCCGGGTCGAAGCCACGACCGTCGTCCTCCACCTCGAACCGCAGCCAGCCCGGTTCGTCCACCGCGATCGTCACCTGCACCGTCGCCTCGGCGCCGGCGTGCTTGGCCGCGTTCTGCAGAGCCTCGGTGCAGCAGAAGTACACCGCCGCCTCGACGTCGGGCGGGTGGCGACCGACGTCGTCGGCCACCAGGCGGACGACGTTGGGCCCGTAGGACGCAGCCGAGCCCAGAGCCATCACCACACCGTGCTCGGTCAGGGCCGGCGGGTAGATCCCGTGCACCAGGGCGCGGAGGTCGGCCTGGGCCTCGGTGACGGAGCTCCGCAGTCGGGTGAGGGCCTCGGCGGCTTCGTCAGGCGACCGCTTCAACAGCTCACGGACGACGGACAGGTTGAGCCCGAGGGCGGCGAGCCGCTGCTGGGAGCCGTCATGCAGATCCCGGGCGATGCGGCGCCGCTCCTCGTCGGTGGCCGCCACCACCCTGGCCCGGGACGCACGGAGCTCGTCGACCGCCGCAGCCAGCGACTCCTCCGAGCGGTGCAGCTCGAGGTTGGCCTGCAGGGCGGCGTCGAGGAGGCGCTGGAGGTGGGCCCGGTTGGCCAGCGACAACATGACGAGAAGGCCGGCCATGGCGGGGACAAAGGTGATGGTGACGGCATCGATCACCCACGCCGGCGTCTCGCCCGAGAACCCGGTGACGTCCTGCAGCACCCCGAGGGCGGCGACTGAGCAGGCGACGGCGAGGGAGACGCCCAGGTAGCGGTGCAGCGCTCGCCGGGACACGTAGGGCACAGAGACGACGGCCGGCAGCAAGGCCGCGAACAGGAGGATGGGCCAGGCGAAGGTGGCGATGGCGGTGGCCGCCACGGAGATTGACCAGTTGGCGACGGCGAGGCAGGCCACGGCCGGCTCCACCCGGCCCCGCCGGAGGGGCACCAGGCCCACCAGCATGATCCCGGCCGACATCAGCACCATCAGGGCGAGCAGCAGTAGCCACCGGGACGGCACCACCGTCTTCCACACCACCAGGATGAACGCCACGCTGCCCGCGGCCAGGACTGCGTCGGCGACGAGGAAGGTGCGCAGGCGCGAGGGGTCGGCGGTGACGGCCCGGTCCCCGTCGGGCGGCGCCGGGGCCGGATCGGTGCGCTCGGCGTCCGGCGGGCGGGGGTCAGGGGCCACGTTGCTGGCTCCGGAGGTGGACGAGCACTGCCTGCACCCGCCGGTTGGCCGTCCGCCCGTCCGAGAGCCCCAGCTTGGAGAAGATCGAGTTGATGTGCTTCTCGACGGCGTGGGCCGAGACGTCGAGGGACTCGGCGATCGTCGCATTGCTGGCCCCGGTGGCCACCTCGGCCAGGACCTCCCGCTCACGGTCGGTCAGGGCGTCGATGGGCCCGTCGGCCAGGCGGGCGCTCGAGCGGACGAGGGCGTCGACGATCTCCTCGTCGACGAACGAGTCCCCCGCCACGACGGCGCGGATGGCCCGTAGCAGCCGGTCGAGGTCATGGACCCGGTCCTTGAGGATGTAGGCGCGGCCGTTCGAACCGTCCCCCAGCACGGCCATGGCGTAGCTCGGGTCGGCGAACTGGGAGATGACGACCACTCCCAGGTCGGGATGGGTCTGGCGCAGACGGCGGGCGGCCTGGATGCCCTCGTCGGAGAACCCTGGGGGCATGCGGATGTCGGTGAGGACCACGTCCGGCTGCTGGGCCTCGACCGCCTCCAGAAGCTCCGGCAGAGACGAGCAGGCGGCGACCACGTCGACGACGCCGGAGAGAGCGAGGAGGCTGCACAGGCCCTGGCGCACGAGGAGGTTGTCCTCCGCCACCACCGCCCGCAAGAGTTCGTCCATCAGTCGCGAATGATGCTCGCGCCGGCCGGCGAGCACCACCCGTTGGCCTGGTCAGGGCCGGCGGTCGATGGCGGCGACGACGTGATCGTCGATGCCGGACTTGTCGAGGCCCAGGCTGCAGGGCGCCGTCGTCAGGCTCGGTTTCGAGGAGGGCGAGGAGGGCGAGGAGGGCGAGGAGGGCGAGGAGGACGTTTCCTTGCCGATGTAGTTGTGGCCGAGCCGGAGGGCCTCTCGGACGCGACCTCGAGCGCCTTGCGAGCATCGGGGTCTTCGCGAATGAGGGTGAACTGGGGCTGCAGGCACCAGCCAAGCATCCACCTACGAGGTGGGGCCCGGCTCCGGAACTTCGGCGTGTCCGAGCTCAGATAGGATCCTGGCTCGCGGAGGACCGCTTCCTGGCACCTCGCTGTCGGAGCTGGCGCCCTGCAGCAGAGGAGCCCCAATGACTTCACCCTGTGTGCGGCGGCCGAGTTCCTGGCCCGCGACGACGGTTCCCGGCCTGGAGTTGGCCTACGGGTTCAGCTTCGCGGGCAAGATCTCCGAGCTCGGACTGGGCCTGTTTACGGCCCTCCGCGTCGAGTGGGGACCGACCGCTGACATCTGGCGGGCCCAGAGCGGTGTGACCGAGGAGCGAGTGCTGTATGCCCTCACCTGCTTCTCGGCGGTCTCCGCCCGGGCGAGGCACCACCGCGCAAGGGGCGGCCGAAGCACTTGGTCGATCTTCTCCCCACTCAGACGAGGGAGCCCGTTGACGCGTCGATCGACAAGAGCGACCCCTGCAACTTCACCGGATCTTCGCCACCGACGGCCGCATCGCGCCTTCGACCTCATCGTGATGAAGGACGACAAGCGTTCTTCGCCAGCTATCGCCCGCCCTCACCTTGCGCCAGGGGTCGAGAAAATCCCCGAGCTCCAGGACTTGTTCACTCCCGTGGCCGCGGCCCTGGACCCGCCTCCATGCAGGCCCTCAACGCCCGGGTCGACCTCGAGGGCGAGCAGCCGGAGGACGTGGCCCGCACCGTCCTCGCAGAACGACCTCCTGGGCTCCCAATGTCGCGAAGCGCCAGGATCGAACTCATTCGTGCCTTCGATCTCCACCGAGAGCATCGGGTGCGTCAGGGATCCCGCCAAATTTAGAAGGGCTCTTCCTCGGTAATCCGGCCAACGCGGTATGGAAGTCCGACGAATGTGGAGCCCACCGTCCGGGCCAGATCCGTCCGATTGTGGGGAGTCCAATCAAGGTGCACGTTGATAGCGTCATTTTCTACGCCTATTTGAAGCGCTCGCAATCCAAGAGATTCCAAGCGTCCTCTGATTGTCTCGGTGTGCTCCCTCTGAGTCGCCGCCAGTCGGCTGCTGCTGGCGTACACTCTGTTGCCGTCGCACCAGCCCAGTATCTCTTCGAGTAGCTCGCGTTGATCACGTGGCTCCGGGGCAGGCTCGCCCTCGCGGAGCTTCAAGCGCCGCGGGCAAGACCGACCTCCAGTCTGGCCACCACTTGTCGAACGCTCGCCCGAGGGTGACAGCCTCTAGCTGCGCCGGCACGAGGCCGTAAGTGCTGACGCGAGGCGGAATGTGTCTTTTTTTGTCGCCGTTAGGGCCTGGAACTGTGAAAGGGGGGGCTCGAGGCTGGCTGGGGTCATGTCCAGCAGGTATGGCACCACATTCCGGGGTGTCGTCTCGTCGGCCCCTTGAGCCATGCCGATCGCACCAGCCTCGAAGTGAAGCCAGCTGCTGTCCAGGTTCTCGGGAGTAACACACACGATGGCAAAGGTCGAGCGGCGTAGGTGTCGACCTACCGTCTCCAACCATACGCTTCCAGCGGAGATATCGTCGGAGGAGACAAATGGCTCCACAGTTTGAAACTTTGTGGCAGCCAGGTGCGAAGCGCTTGAGCCATCCCTACCCGCCTGGCCTCACCAGCTGACGACCGGATGCCGTCATGGCCCTGGGCACGTCATGTGAGGTAGCGCCATCCGCCGGAACCAGGTCCATCCTGGTCGCCGACGGCGTCGCCCCGCCCCACGCCCCCCGGCCGGCGCCGGAACTCCCAATCCTCTCACTTCTGCTGTCCCGTCGAGGGGCTCCAAAAGAGAACACAGCCACGACGGGCCCGGAACGCGAGTGACGATCGTCCGACCGGACGGGCGGCGTGGGGTGATCACCGGAAAGGACACGGGTCTCGGTTCGACACGACGGGCTCGGTTTTGCCCTCGCGCCCGTCGGGTGGGGGTTCGTGAGCAGATCCGCGATCCGGCGGGCGCCTTGGGACCTGGCGGTGGTCAAGCGTCGGACCCGGAGGCTCGAGCCGCAGATCCACTCCCGACGTATCCCTCCCACTCCACCTCGGTCGACCGTCGGCACCCCGGCGCGGCGGTCTTGACCAGCCCGATACGGTGAGGTCCCACAGCATCCGGCCCCCGACCGGGCTACCGTGTCATCGGTGTCCCTTCGGGCGTGAGGCTACATGGCCCCACCCGCTCGGTGTTGGCCCTGCTGAGTGCCAAGAAGCTGACGGCTCGTGAGATGCCACAGGTCAGCATCCCATCCTGAGCCGATGCGGCGAAGGCCATGCCCTTCGTGACTAAAATGCAGGGTTCCACGCTTGCGCGACCGCCACGTGGACTCTGGACGCTGCCGCCCGATGTCCCATAGTGTGATTGTGCCGCCAGTGAGCGAGCCGTGTGGCTCCGTCAGCATCGAACTGGAGTGCTTGTACCACGCTCAGCACTCGCGTCGAACGCTGTGCCACTGGCGGCAACACTCCCGCCGGGCGCCGAAGAATGTCGGCCCCAGAGGTGGACTGACCCACCACAACGGACAAAGCTGAGCATCCGCGCAAGAACAACAGTGGAGAGCAGGAAGACAGCACCTCTGGCGAAGTGAAAACAACCTCGCAGTCGAGACTGATAGCAGTCGACTGTTCGCATACACCTCAACCGTGCATCCCGCCTCGGGATCACCGCACGCCGCCCTCACCGCGGATCGCGTGCCGGTGGGGGCGTGGCGGGTGGCCCTCGAGGTCCCGCTCCCACGGGGCGGCCGTCCGGCCGACAAGCTGTCTGGCCGGGAGCGACGCGTGCGAGTCGAGGCCTCAAAGCTCTCGATTTCCTTCGCGCTTTCGAAATCCCATAGCCGAGCGAGCATCTCCAGGCTCGCCTCCCGCATCAAGCCAGGCCAACAGCGTCCGTCTCGGCTCACCGCGCCTCTCTATCAAGGCAGCGCGTGCATACGCCTTTTGGTCCCGGCTCCGGCCACCGGTGCGGCTTCTGTAGGTCGGATAAACGATGAACTCGCCTGTGGCCGCCGCCATCCACCTCGTCGCCCTCCTGTCCAAGACGGCCTGCTGGACCCGTGACGGTCGCACTTCCACACCTCCGACGTATCGAGCGCCACCACGGCACCCGGTCTCCTACCGCCAATGGCCCCGTCCGGGCTGGAACCCGTCTTCTCGCCGGGGGAAGTTACGACTCTGAAGGACATCCCGATCAGCGGACGCTGTTCGCCCCCTCACCAACTGCTTGAGCCTCAAGTGTCAGGTAGTCGCTGAAAACTGCAAAGTTGGGGCGCTCCAAGGCTCGGTCGCCGGCGCGAAACGCTTCGCGACCGCCGGACAAACCCATCGCGAGATGAGCCGGGCTACCGACAGTCAGCAGCCGTGGGAGAACCAGACGGCTGGGCGGGACACCTTCGGTACCTGCTGAATTTGAGGAGGGCACTCCAGATCTCAGTCGGTAACCTGAACACGCCGTCCCCGCGTCACCCGAGCACGACACTCCGTCAGCTGGAGAACATCACAGCCTCGACGCTCGCGTCGGGGTGAAAGTTGTGTCGTCTTAGCGATCCAACACGACGACCCCACCTCGGCGTAGGGCTGCCGTAGGCTCCATTCGAAGAAAAGGCGAGCTCAGAACCGCTGAGCTGGAAACCTGCACGTCCCGCAACCGCACTTGATCAGAACGCTCCAGAGGTAATCGTTCCACCGACATCTCCCACGGCCCGGAGCGCCCCATCGGCGCTGACCCACGTAGTAATCGAGGAGCCGTACGTGAAGAAAGCAACGGCTCTGGATCCGCTCAACTGCCGACGTCGACTCGCTCGAGCTGAGATGTTCCCTGATCGCACCGCCTCCATCGCTAGAACGAGCGCGACATCGAACGCGATCGACGACCAGCGTAGTGCTACCAGATAGCTAAGCGTGCATGCGATCCTGTCGCTGTCTATTACGCAATAGGGCGCGATAATGGCCGTAATGGCTCGATGCTGACAGACGAAGGACGAAGCCAGCCGGACGCAAACCTTGTGGCCACACTCACCAACACTCATCCTTCGGCGATCGGCGGGAGCGCCAAATCAGCCACACGAGTCGCGAACCGGATTCGCATAGAGATTCGTCGTCGTCGACGCCCACCGCACGTCGACGATCGCGCTCGGCTCAAAGCGCGCGCTGGCGCGCCGCGTTCGTCCTCGCCACGTCCAAACCTGTCGTCGCCGTCCCCGACAGGCTCCGGCCGTAGTGCGATCAGCACTGCCAGCATCTTGTTGTCAACCACCACACACCTCACGGCAGACCACTACGAGTCGCCGCCTCCGGCCAGGCAAGCAAGATCAAAACCCACTCAAGCGCTCCTCATAGCCCCAAGCTATGCACAGCTCGACTCGTCTCAAGACACGAGACGCGTAGGAACACCCGAAGGGCAGACCAGACTGCAGAGCTGGTGCGAGACGCCCGTCGACCACATGCTTAGGAGAGAATGACATGTATCGAAAGAACAATTCAACCTAACCGTGCAGTCGCCGCCTTCAGCGGCGCTGGCCGCGCCGTGAACCTGAACTCCGGGCCGACCGGCCGCCACCCTCATCGCGCGACAGCTGGGGATCTGACGATCCTGTGAGGCGGGCTCGCCCGTCCACGTCCCTGACAAGCTCGTCCGCCGGCGACGGCCCCTGCCTAACCTCTTTGAGCGTCCGCTGAGTCGCGCAGCACCAAGCACCAGAAGTCGCTTTACAGGGTCGCTCACGTGTCATGAGCATTGCTTGAGTATCAGGCGTAGACGTATTTATGTATTACATCTCCGACCATTTCAGAGGAGCTGCGAAGATTATTCTGTCAATCTGGCCTTGAGAGGATCGCCGTATTCCGCACGACGGTCAACCAGCGGCTACGCAGGTCGACGGCTCCGTCCAGGTGCGAGTGACGCTCCACAACGGGCCACACGTGCTCCGCTGGCTTATCAACAACGTAGACAGGTTTCACATCCCAGCCTCCCTGACATCAGCGCCACACCTCGGACTCGACACGCCAAGGTCTTGTCGCCACCCCTTTCGCCAGCCTCAAATTGACGACGCGGACGCGGCCGACATCGTCAGCCGACACGAGGACCACTGCGAAGCCGCCTCGCGGGCCAGGGTCTCCGGAAACTTTTGAAACAACGACTGCGAGGCACCGCCGACCTTCGAAAGCACGACGGGCTCTACGCCCAACGAACGTAGGTGCTCGTCGACTTCGTCTCGGAAGGCGTGATCATGGCCATGCTCCAGGAAGACGACGTTGCGACCAGCCCCCCCAACTGTCCCGCACACTGGTTGGCGGAGATCCTCGGCGAGATCCTTGGACAGGCGCTCAGACTCGGTACTCCGCCTCGGCCAGGCAACCTAGTGCCGCTGTAGGCGTGGATTTGAGTATCCGCGCCTAGCGCCAGCGACTTCGCGCACTTCAGAGCGGTCGCGAAGAACCACGGCCTGATAATGCGACAGGAATATCGGCAGGTCACTGTAGTCCGTTCCGCCTATGAGAATGGGAAAGATCCTTTTGCCGCTCGCATCGGCGAAGGTTGTGAGTTCAGATCTACCCAACGAGATTGAAGGCTTGCTCGAGAACAAAGAAGACCCGAAACCGTCGGCGCTGAGGACATGCTCCCGAATGACCGCTCCCACCTTTGGCCCGGATGGAGGAAGTCGACGTCAAGTAATGCATGGAACTCGAACTACCTCTAGCGCGTCGCGAACGTGCGCACAATGCCCGCATCGCCCCGCGCATACGAGAGAAAGACGGAACGTGTAGACGAAGGTTCGCAGTCCGAAAGCGGTCACGTACCTAGAATAGGTCGGATGCTGGCTCGCCAATGACCTGTAGGCCAGCCACCATCGAACGGCCCTCCCGTTCGTTGGCGCGATCGCTGTCATCGTTCGACACTGCGACAATCCGGGCCACGCCGAGCGTCGTCACCGAGAGTAGCACCGCTCGATTGCCCCTCCCCGCGTAACTCGCTCGCGTCCGTCTCGCTAGCGGCAAATGACATGAAGATCGCCGTGAAACCTCGTTGTGCCGCAGGCTGTGCGGCGTGCTCGTCGCTGCCGGCGCTGACGCGTCGACACCCACAGCTGTACGTCGTCCTCACTGATATCGCATGCCGCCCAGGACTCCGACGAGCGACATCCAGGCTGCCCCGTTGGCTTCGGCAGGAGCCACCCGTCGAGGGTTGATCCTCATCCCCAGTTCCAACAGAGAGCCAATCGGGAAAGGACAACGAAGTCTCCGATCCCGCCCCGATTCGCTTTTGCTATTGTGGCTTCAGGTTATTTCGTTCAGCATTGCCGCTTACTCGGGGTGGGCGGTCCAGCTCCTCGGCCGCCAGCAGGCGCTCGGCCTCGGCTTGGACCAGGGCCTCGACGTGTTCGGGGGAGGCGAGGGAGCTCCGGGAGCGGGCGCTGTGGAGGATTATCGACTTGGGCGAGAGCACCTTCTGCTCGAACCAGGTGACACCCGCCAGCAGGATCACCATCCCGACCAACGACGCCAGGACCATGAGGATGGCGGCGGGCATGACTGCATTCTGCCCCGCGTCGGACCCGGGAAACGAGCCGAGTAGCCGCCGGGCGGGGCCTACGCTCGCCCGTGTGAGCCTCCCGCGCGACCGGACCGGGAACCCCGACCTCGACCGCCTGCTGGCCGACGTCCTCGATGCGGCCCCGGCTACGGCCGACCGCGACCAGCTCATGGAGATCCTCGTCACCGTGGCCGGGCTGGCCGGCGACGGGGCCCAGCGGCTGAACCTGAAGATCACCAACGCCGCCATGCGGGAGATGCGGGAGGCGTTCCGGCTCTTCGCCCCCTTCACCGACGTCCCCAAGGTCACGATCTTCGGGTCGGCCCGCACCCTGCCCGAGGACCCCCTCTACGTCCAGACCCGCGAGCTGGCCGCCGACCTGGCCGACGCCGGATGGATGGTGGTCACCGGGGCCGGTCCCGGGATCATGGCCGCAGGGGCCGAAGGCGCAGGTCCCGAACGGTCGATCGGAGTCAACATCCGCCTCCCGTTCGAGTCCCCCAACGCCCTGATCGCCGATCCCAACATGGTGTCGATGAAGTACTTCTTCACCCGCAAGCTCATGCTGATGAAGGAGTCGGCCGGCTTCGCCGTGCTGCCCGGGGGCTTCGGCACCCTCGACGAGGCGTTCGAGCTGCTCACCCTCCTGCAGACGGGCAAGGCCGCCCCCGCCCCCATCGTGCTGCTGGAGGTGCCGGGCGGCACCTACTGGCGGGCGTGGGAGCGCTTCATCCGGGAGGAGGTGCTGGCCCGGGGCCTGATCTCGGAGGAGGACCTGGCGCTCTACCGGATCACCGACGACACCGACGTGGCCCGGGACGAGCTGCTCGGGTTCTTCCGCAACTACCACTCCATCCGGTTCGTGGGCCAGAGGCTCGTGATCCGGCTGCGGGCTGCCCCCACCGACGACGAGGTGGAGACCCTCAACCGGGACTTCGCCGACATCGTCACCCGGGGCCGCATCGAGGCGTCGGGCCCGTCTGTCGCCGGAGGTGACCGACGACGACCACGTCGAGCTGCCCCGGCTCGTCCTGCACTACGACCGTGCCCGTCAGGGACGGCTGCGGTCGATGATCGACGCCCTCAACCGGCTGCCGTCGGCCCCCCCGCCGGCGACCCCCGACGTCGACGCCACCGTCGCCGCCGGCACCGTCCTCGGCACCGACGCCGGCTGACACCCCGCCGGGCTCCCCCGGCGCCGTCGCCACGGCCGGACGTCTGGGTCGCCCCTCCTGAGAAGGAAGGCCGATCTACCCATCAAGGGTCTCGCCTGCGGCGCCGATGCCCTAGGCACGTCGTCGACGCCAGAGGTGAGCTTTCATGCGCCAGTCCCCCATGCCCGCTTCCGTACGCCATCGCGGCCTCGTCCTGGTGGTGACCTTCGTAGCCTTCGCCGGCGGGCTCGTATCGAGCACGGGGAGCAGCCAGGCCGCACCCGCGGAACGGGCCGAGGTCGGCCAACCTGCGCCTGACGAGCGCCGGGGCGTGCGGTTCGACGGCCTGCGGCGCCGGGCGGGAGGCCCGTGTGGGGAGGCGTTCGAGATCGTGGAGACGGTCGCCAACGGCCGCACCCGTTGCACCCACGGTCCCGACCCCGCCCCCGACGGGGTCGACGTACGGGTGCACCGGGAGTTCGGCGCCCCCGCCGGCGCCGGCGCCGGCGGGACCAGTCCCCAGAGCGCCATGGCCGCGGCCCAGGCCGGCATCCCCTGCTTCGGCACCGGCAGCGACGGCTACCGAGTGGAGCTGATCTACGTCCGCCTGGCCGGCTCGGCCGACCGCTCCGCGACCCTGTTCCCCAACTTCGTCGCTTGGACCGCCATCGCCAACAACGCCTTCCGGGACAGCGCGGCCCAGACCGGTGGAGTGCGCAACATCCGCTTCGTCACCGACGCCGCCTGCAACCTGGTGATCGCCAAGGCCGAGGTCTCGGCCGCGGCCATGGCGAACTTCTCGACCTACATTTCCGAGCTCAAGGCCAAGGGCTTCAACCGCACCGACCGCAAGTACATGACGTGGGCCGACGCCAACGCCTACTGCGGCATCGGGGAGATCTATATCGACGACAAGCCCACCACCGCTCCGGGCCTGTCCACCAGCAACTACAACAACGGCCACCCGGGCGTGAAGGGCGCCTTCGCCCGCACCGACAATGGCTGCTGGGGGATGTCGAACTCGGTCGAGGCCCACGAGCTGACCCACGTGCTGGGTGGGGTGCAGACGTCGGCCCCCAACGCCACCAGCGGCTACCACTGCCGGGACGAGTCCGACCGCATGTGCTACGTGGACGCGGCGGGCGTGACGATGGTCCAGCGCTGCGCCACGACGAACGAGCGCCTGCTCGACTGCAACCACGACGACTACTTCCACACCGGCCCGGCCGCCGGCAGCTACCTGGCCACCCACTGGAACGTGGCCAACAGCGCCTTCCTGGCCCCGTCCGATCCCGGGCCGCCGACAACCACGACCACCACGACGATTCCGCCGACAACGACCACGACCACCGTGCCGTCCACGACCACCACGGTCCCGCCCACAACCACGACGACCACGACCAACGTGCCGTCCACGACCACCACGACCGTGGCACCCACGACCACCACGACGGTGGCGCCGACCACGCCGTCGGCTCCCCGGAGCCTGTCGGCCACCCGGGCCCCGTTCGGCAGCCGGGGGGTGCGCCTGACCTGGACGGCGCCGCTGACCGGCCCGGTGACCGGCTACAACGTCTACCGCAAGACGGGGACCGGCGGCTTCGTCAAGGTCGCCGACCTGGGCAAGGTGCTGGCCTGGAGCGACACCGGCACCGTGTCGGGCCAGACCTACACCTACTCCGTCTCGGCCGAGAACGGCACCCGCGAGGGCCCGCGGTCGAACCAGGCGTCGGCCAAAGCGAGGTAGGGCCCGCCGCCGCTGGTGCCGGCCCTCCGGGCCCCGAGCGTGTGGCACCGGTGGGACCGTGGAGGGGCCACCTGTGGCGATCGCTCGGCCGGGGCGGGCGACGGGTCCGAGCGTGTGGCACCGGTGGGACCGTGGAGGGGCCACCTGTGGCGATCGCTCGGCCGGGGCGGGCGACGGTGCCCGAGCGTGTGGCACGAGGTGGGACCGTGGAGGGGCCACCTGTGGCGATCGCTCGGCCGGGGCGGGCGACGGGTCGCTCCCGCTAGGGTCCCGGCGGGGGTTTTCGTTGCGGCGCACCGTTCTGATCTCGCTCACCACACTGGCGCTGTCGGCCGGCCTGTTGTCGACCACACCGGTCCGGGGCCAGACGCCCATCCCCACCAGGGAGGCCGTCGACCAGATGGTGGCCCAGCTCCGCGACGAGCGGCGGGGCCTCGTGTTCGACGGCCTGCGCCGGCGGCCGGGCGGGCCGTGTGGCAACGCCTTCGAGATCGTCGAGCAGGTCACCAACGGCCGGGTGCGATGCACCCACGGGCCCGATCCCGCCCCCGACGGCGTCGACGTGCGGGTGCACCGGGAGTTCCCGGCACCGGCGGACGCGGCCGCGGTGGCGACCGGGCCCCAGGTGGGCGTGGCTGCGGCCCAGGCCGGGATCCCCTGCTACGGGTCGGGCAGCGACGGCTACCGGGTGCAGCTCCTGTACGTCCGGCAGGTGGGCACCACCGACAAATCGGCCACCCTCTTCCCCAACTTCGTCACCTGGGCGGGCCGGGTCAACACGACGTACCTCGACAGCGCGGCCAAGACGGCCGGGGTCCGCAACATCCGCTTCGTCACCGACACCGGCTGCAACCTGGTCATCCAGAAGGTGACGGTGTCGTCGGGGGCCCTCACCAACTTCTCCACCTTCGTGAGCGAGCTGAAGAGCAAGGGCTTCAACCGGTCGGACCGCAAGTACCTGTCCTGGGTCGACGCCAACGCCTTCTGCGGGATCGGCGAGATCTACATCGACGACAAGCCCACCATCACCCCGGGGCTCACGTCGAGCAACGCCAACAACGGGCATCCGGACGTGAAGGGCAGCTTCGCCAGGATCGACAACGGCTGCTGGGGGCAGGCCAACCCGGTCGAGGCCCACGAGCTCACCCACATGCTGGGCGGAGTGCAGACCACCGCGCCCAACGCCACCAGCAACTACCACTGCCGGGACGAGTCCGACCGCATGTGCTACGCCGACGCCGCGGGGGTGACGGTCGTGCAGCGCTGCGCCGTCTCCCAGGAGCGGCTGCTCGACTGCAACGGCAACGACTACTTCAACACCCGCCCGACGTTCGGCTCGTGGCTGGCCAGCCACTGGAACGTGGCCAACAGCGCCTTCCTGGCCACTTCGAACCCGACGACGCCCCCCACCACGACGGCGACCACGGTCCCGGCCACCACCACTACCGCGCCTGCCACCACGACGACCAAGCCGCCGACCACGACGACCACCACCACGGCACCGGCCACGACCACCACCACCGCGCCTCCCGCCACGACCACCACCACGACCCGGCCGCCGACCACGACGACCGCACCGGCGCCCACCCCCTCGGCCCCGGTGAACCTGCAGGTGTTCCGGTTGAGCTCGGGGATCTGGCTCTTCTGGTCGGCGCCCAGCACCGGGCCCGTCACCGGCTACAACGTCTACCGCAAGTCGGGGACGGGCTCGTTGGCCAAGATCGCCGACCTCGGGAGTGGCCACCAACCACCTCGACGGCTCGGGGACCCCCGGCGTGACGTACACCTACGCCGTCTCGGCCGAGAACGGCTCCCGGGAGGGACCGCTGTCGAACCAGGTCACCGCGACGAGGTAGCCAGCCAGCCAAGAACTACCGGCGGCGGCCGGCCCGATCGAGGGCCCGCAGCGGCGGCACCCGCTCGATCACCCGGCTGAACGACACCAGCTCGCCGGCCACGTTGAGGGCGATCAGGGCCACCAGGACGAGGGTGCGCACGCCGGTGCCGGCGGCCATCACCACCCCCAGCCCGAGAACCGCGCCGAGCGGGTTGGCGCCCGCGTCCCCGAGCATCAGGCGCTCATGCAGGTCGTCGAGCAGAAGCCCGACGGCGGCACCGACAACGACCGCCACCGGCACCAGGGCGGCGGTGGCGCCCACGCCCACCACCAGCAGGGCGAAACCGGCGCCGGCCACCTTGATGGTGCGGCCCGGCGCCCGGTCGAGGAGGTTGGCCAGGTTGGCGGCGAGGGCGACGAGCAGGGCGTCGGCCAGCAGCCGGCCCGGCGAGCGCCCCACCACCTGGGCCACGACCACCAGCGCCACTGCCCCGCCACCGGCCAGCTTGAGCAGCCCGCTGGTGACCTCGCCCGACAGGAGGGCCGACCCGTGGCCCCGGAACCCCTTCTGGTGGGCCGAGCCGAGGACGTCGTCGACCAGGCCCAGCACGGCGTAGGCGAGGGCGGCGACCAGCACGAGGATCCGGGGACCGGTGAGGCCGACGTCGCCCACGCCCAGCGCCGCGGCCACCGCCCGTCCCGCCTCCACGACCACCGCAGCCAGCACGATCACCACGCCCGCGGCCGTGGGCAGGGTGGTGCCCCGGTAGTTGCTCCGGGTGAGGGCGGGCGACTCGAACAGCGGGGCCATCCCCAGCCACAGGAGCCGGGCCACGACGAAACCGACCACCAGCCCTCCGACCAGCGCTCTCATCGGGCCCCCTGCATCGGGCGCCCGTGTCCAGGCGAACCATCCGGACGAGAAACGTCGAGGTCGAGGGCCGGCTCCAGCAGCAGCGGGCGGCCCCGAGTCCGGCCGTCGCCAGCCAGGGCCAGGAGGGTGAGGAAGGGGGCCACGAACACCAGGACCACGGCGGTGACGACGATGCCCGAATCGTTCACCACGCAGCCCAGGACGCCCGCGGCGACGGCGGCGACGACCCCGATGCGGCGGGGGGAACGGGCCGGCAGGAGCTCGTCGAGCCGCATCTGCCACACCAGCAGACCGAGGACGAAGGCGGTGACCACCGGCACCACCCACACCCACAGCGAGCCCCGGATCACCTGGAGGTTGGCGTCCGCCTTGCGGGCGATGGTGTCGACCAGGCCGCCTTGGCCGTTGAGAGTGTCGGCCACCAGCCGGCCCAGGTGGGTGCGGGCATCGGGCGGCCGGAGGAGGTCGATGCCCGCGGCCACACCGAGCACGACGACGGTGAGAGCGGCTGCCCCCACCAGCGCCTTCCAGGTGATGCGGCGGCCGGACAGGGCCACGAAGGTGAGGGCGAGGACCGGGCCGAGGGTGAGGATGCCGCCGACGTCGTCGCCGAGGCTGGGAGCGGCGTCGGCGACAATCACCACCGCGAACAGGGCGGCCACCGCGGCCAGCGCCTCCCGGCGGCGGGGGGCACGCTCGACGTGCAGGGCGGCGACGAGCATGGTGGTGGCGGCCAGGGTGGCGAAGGCGCTGTTGCCCAGGCCGTAGAAACGGCCCGCGGTATGGGGCGAGTAGCCCAGGATGGAGGCGGACTGCAGGCGGGCGCCGGTGGCGATGTCGACCACCAGCACCACGATCGTGGCCGCCATGATCCACGCCAGGGGTGAGAGCGGGTGGCGGCGGGCCCGGGCGGCCAGGGCCACGATGGCGCCGTCGATGGCGACCAGGGCGGCGATGCCGGCGAAGCCCATGGCCGGGGCGAAGGGGACGGCGCGGAAGAGGAACGAGGCCAGGGGAAAGGCGGCGAAGGCGAGGACGCCCAGGCGAACGACGGCCTCGGCCGTGGCCAGCGACCTCCACCCGGCCGGTGCCGGCGACCTCGGGCCGACCCCGCGGCGACCCACCCTCGTCGGTCGGACCCCTGTCGGGCCTTCCCCCGTCGGCCCGACGTCGTTGCGCCCGACCTCGCGCCGCACTATCCGCGCCGTCCCACTCCGACTGACCGGACGCGGCTCGGCTCACGCTTGCTCCGTCCGACCATCCTTGGCCATGGTCGCCGTCCCGCCCAGGGCTCGTCGGACGCGGGCCCGGCCGGGCCCCCGACGCCGACGGAGGCCGCCGCGTCCTTCCGCCGGCGGGCGAGGAGGGCCAGGGCGAGGGCGTAGACCGCGGCCTGGGCCGCGATGAAGCCGAAGGCGACGCTGAAGTAGATGCGCTCCCGGTAGACGGCGTCGCGATCGAGACGGGCCAGGCGGCCGACGTCGGGCGGTCCCGGCGAGTAACGCAGCGGGTTCCCGGTCATGGCGGCGGGGATCGGCGCGCCCACCGCGGCCAGCACCGTCGGCGCCAAATCGGTGAGGGTCACCAGGCCGCCCCGCTTGGTGGAGGGCGAGTGGAGCCGGCCCGGCACCACCCCCGCCCCGGCAGCCACCACCGGGGTGAGGTGCCACTCCTCGTCGGGGGGCACCACCGACACCACCAGCACGAGGGTGGTAGGCGGGAGGTCGGCGACGATTCGGCCGAGGAGAGCGTCGGTGTCCTTCACCGCGAAGTCCCGGGCCAGCTCGGCGAAGACCGGGGCCTGGACCTCCTCGAGGGCCTCCACCCGGGTCATGTCCCCCGGGTCGACGAGGACCACGTCGGCCTCGTCCAGGGCCCGGCGAGTGGCGGCCACGACCAGGTCGGGGTCGGCCCGCTCCCGGAACGGTCCCCCCGGGTCCTCCTGGACCAGGAGCGCGGGCTGCACCAGGCCGGTGTCGATCCGGCCGGCGCGGTCCATGAGGGCGAGGGCGGCGGGCCGAAACCGGGCCGGCCGGGCCTGGGGAAGGGTCGGCCAGACCAACCCGGCCGGCAGGTCGGCTACGCCGACAACTGCCGTCCGCCGACCGGCGGCGTGCAGAGCCTGGCCCAGGTCGCCGGGCCCGGTGGGAAGGTGCTCGCCGGCACCCCGGCGGAGCTCGTCCGCTCCCGCCACCTTGATCGGACCCGCTCCCCCCGCCTCCCAGTCGACGGCCGCCGCGGCCCCGTTGGGCGCCTTCACCCGCGCCCCCGCCCCCAGGGTGGCGTAGCCCTCGGCCAGCGCGGGGTGGGCGGAACCGGTGCGCACGCTCATGGCCGCCAGCGCGCCGGTGTCGACCAGCCGGTCGAGGTTGGGCATGGTGCCGTTGCCGACGTCGTCCCAGCTCAGGCCGGGGATTCCCACCAGCAAGACCTTGGACGCGGCGCCGCCGGAGGCGGCCACGCTGTCGGCCTCCCACCGCGACCCCGACCAGGCCATGGCCGCCAGGGCGACGACGAGGGCGCCGGCCACGATCGCCAGCCGGGCCCGGGACGAGGTGAGGCGGGGCCAGAGCGCCCGGACGACGTCGGCGCCCTGCCGGCCCCGGTGGACGAAGCCGGCCAGGCGGCGGCCGGTGTGGTGGTGGTCGATGTCGACCGGAACCTCCAGCACCCGGGCGCCGGCCCGGACGGCGTCGATGGTGAACCCGACCTCCACGCCGAAGCGGGGGGCGAGGTCGGCGCCCCGCAGAAGCTCGCCCCGCACCGCCCGCTGGCCCGAAAGCGGGGCCTCGGCAGTGAAGCCGCAGGCCCGCTCGATGCCGGCCCGGGCCAGGCGCTTGACCAGCCCGAACCCGCCCTTGCCCCCGGCGTCGGGCAGGACGCCGACGACGAGGTCGGCCTCACCGGCCAGGACCGGTTCGAGGAGGGCACCGGCCGCCCCCGCGGTGACGCCCACGTCGGCGTCCACCAGCAGGTAGACGTCGGTCTCGGTGCTGGTGCCCACGCCCGCGGCCACGGCGCCGCCCTTGCCCACGTTGCGGGGCAGGCGCAGGACCCACGCCCCCGCCTGGAGGGCAGCGGCAGTGGTGGCATCGGTGGACCCGTCGTCGACGACCAGGACCTCGCCGACGTCGGGGAGGGCCCGGAGGGCGGCGACCGTGGCCGCCACGGTGTCCTCCCGGTCCTTGGCCGCCACCAGGGCGACGACCCGGGGGGTCCAGACTCCGGGCCCACCGGCCGGCCCGGGTCGCCGTCGGCGTCTGGGCTCACCGGGCTGGCTCGGGTCTCTACCGGGTCTGGGCTCACCGGGTCTGGGCTCACCGGGTCTGGGCTCACCGGGTCTGGGCTCACCGGGTCTGGGCTCACCGGGTCTGGGCTCACCGGGCGACTCCAGGGCGGGGGTCACCCGAGTCCGGTCGAGCTCGGGTGCCCGCAGCAGCCGCTGAGCGACGAAGTAGGCGGCCAGGCCGGCGCCCCCCGCCACCAGGAGGGTCAGGGCGGCGGCCATGCGTCCGTCCCCGGCCACCGCCCGGTCGACGGACGCGGCCACGCCAGCGGCCACCGCCCCGGCAACGGCCGCCGCCAGCACGGCCCGGGCCGTGCCCGCCGCCACCGGCACCGGCCAGCCCACCCGGCGGCGGACCAGCGCCAGCAGCACCACCGCCCCCACGACCATGGCCACCGAGTGGGCGAGGCCGAGCACGACCACCCGGTCGTCGCCGGTGGCGGCGGCGAACCCGACGACCATGAGGACCGAGCCGGCCACGGCCAGCCCGAGGCCCACCACCGCGGGCGTGCGCACGTCGCCCGCGGCGTACGACGCCCGGATGAGGAGGTGGATGGCGGCGTAGCCGGTGATCCCGAAGGCGTAGGCCACCAGCACGTCGGCCACCAGTCCCGCGCCGGCGGCGTCGAGGGCTCCGAAGCGGATGAGGCGCAGGGCGGGGACGGCCAGCACCGCCAGCAGGGCGGTCGCCGGCACCGTCCAGAACACGATGGTGCGGGTGCCCCGGGCGAGGGCGGCGGCGAAGGCCTCCCACCGGCGCTCGACGGCCTCGGCCGCCAGGCGGGGATAGAGGGTGGTCGCCACCGGATGGCCGAGCAGGGCGTGGGGGAACAGGAACACGGTGAAGGCGATCTGGTAGGCCACCACCCCGCCCTCCACCCGGTTGGCCAGCACGAGGGTGGTGGCCAGCAGCACCTGGGACATGACCAGCGAGGCCGCTCCCCACAGCCCGGCCCGGCCGATGGCCCGGAGGCCGGGGTGGTGCGGGTCCCAGCGGGGCCACAGCCGCAGTCCGGCCCGCCGGGCGGCCAGCACCGGCACTGCGGTCATGGCCAGCACCCCGGCGGTGGTGCCGCCGGCCAGCAGCAGGCGGGGACCCAGGCCGAGTTGGAGCCCGCCGTCCCCGCCGCCCCCGCCGTCGACGACCACCCAGAAGAGGCCCATGGTGGCGATGACCAGGACGTTGTTGGCCACGGGGGCGAGGGCGGCGGCGGCGAAGTGGCGGGCCGAGTGCAGCAGGGCCGTGGCCACCGCGCCCACCGCGTACAGCAGCACCTGCGGAAGGAAGAACACGAGCAGGAAGGAGCCGAGGCGGATCTCGGCCTGGCGCACCTCGGCGTCGGGCACGGTGACGGTGAGAGCCCGCATGATCCACGGCCGGGCCAGCAGCCCGCCGACGACGACCACCCCCAGCACGGCCAGGGCCACCCCGAGCAGGGCGCCGGCCAGTCGCTCGGCCTCCTCCCGGCGGCCGCCGTCGAGGAGGGCGACGAACGCCGGCACCAGCACCGACGAGAGCATCCCTGCGGCCAGCAGCTCGAACAGAAGGTTGGAGACGAGATTGGCCGTCTGGTACACGTTGCCCAGGAAGGTCGCGCCCAGGGCCCCGCCGATGGCCAGGACCCGGAGCAGGCCGGTGGCCCGGGACACCACGTTGCCCGCCGTCACCTGGGCGGTCGGGCCGGCCCGCCCCAGGAGCCGCGGCGGGAGGCGGGGCGACCACGACCGGGCGGTGCGGAGGGTCACGCAGGAAGGGCGGGGAGGAGCCGCTGGGCGCCCGGTCCCACGCCGAAGTGCCCCACCCGCGACTCGCCCAGCTCCTCCAGGGCCAGCACGACCGCGGCCTGGCCCATCGGCGACTCCAGGTTGTCGACCGTCGACACCTTGCCGTTGGCGATGGCGTCCCGCCGCAGCAGGCCCACGAACACGCCCCGCCCGCCGTCGGTGTCCTGGCCCGCCTCGGCCGCCACCGCCCGTCCGCCGGAGGTGGCCAGGGCCTGGGCCAGCGGGAGGGCGAGGACGTCGTCGCCCACCTCAGCCCCTGCGCCGGACACGACGACGAACCGGGTGCCCGCCACCGGGATCACACCCAGACCGGTGGTGGAGGACGGCGCGGCCGCGCCCACCTCGGACGGCGACGTCGGCTGGGACCCGCTCGACGACTCGGGCGGAGGCTCGTAGCCGAGGAACCCGGCCGCCACCATGCTCGCCAGCGGTCCCGGCTGGGCGATCAGCTCGGCCAGGGCCTGCCGGCGGACGGCGTCGGCGCCGGACGTCGACGCTGGTGGTGAGGGTGGTGGCTGCGCCGGCGGTTGTCGTCGTGGAGCCGGAGGTGGACGAGGAGAGGGTGGCGGCCAGGGCACTGGCCTCGGCCTCGTCGTCGAGTCGCATCTTGTTGGTGACCCAGATCGTCCCCTGGAGCGACGCCCCTGCGCTCGAGCAGCGACTGGCGCAGGGCATCCACCGGCTTGCGGTCGATGCCGGAGACGGCGACGACGATGACGGGCACGCCCGAGAGCTGGTCGCGCAGGACGTGGTTGAGGGACTGGTCGGCGAACTCCTGGCCGTCCTGGGCCTGCTCGGCCAGCCGCCGGTTCTCCTCCCGGGTCTGGTTCACGTCGGTGCGCACCCGCTCGAGGTTGTTGTTGAGGGCGTCGACGGTGACCCGGTCGATGACCGTCGACCCCATCACGATGCCCATACCCAGGGCCAGGAAGACGGCGACCAGCGACACGACGTGGTAGCGGAGGTTGATCAACGTGTCCCCGTCCCACAGCAGCCTCGTCTCACAGCAGTGTCCGCCAGGTCTCCTCGAAGGTGAACCACAGAGCCTTGACGAACACGTGCAGGGGCTGGGCCACGGCCACCATCATGAGCATGGTGAACAGGGCGGCCGCCACCAGAAAGGCCAGGTCACGGGTGCGGACCCGGCTCTGGTAGAGCCGACTCACCCCCTTGGCGTCGACGAGGATGGGACCCACCTTCAGCCGCACGAGGAAGGTGGACGCCATCCCCGCCCGGCCCTTGTCGAAGAACTCCACCATCGAGGCGTGGGTGCCGACGGCGACGATGAGCTCGGCCCGCTTCTCGTAGGCCAGGAGCATGGCCACGTCCTCGCTGGTGCCGGCGGCCTCGAACGTGGCGTAGGCCAGGCCCAGCTCCTCCAGCCGGGCCGCCCCGGGGCGTGCCCGCCCCGGAAGGCGTGCACCACCAGCTCGGCGTCCCCTCGCAGGGCCGGGGTGGACACGGAGTCGAAGTCGCCGATGATGATGTCGGGCCGGTGGCCCGCCTCCAGGACGGCGTCGGCGCCGCCGTCGACGGCCACGATGACGGGACGGATCTCCCGGATGTAGGACCGCAGGGCGTTGAGATCGGCCTTGGCGTCGGACCCGCCCCGCACCACCACCAGCACGTGGCGGCCGGCGATGTCGACCTTCAGGTCGGGAAGGACTGGCGTCTCGGTGAGGAGGTGGCGCTCCTGGCGGAGGTACTCCAGGGTGTTCTCGGCGAACGCCTGCAGCTCGGTGTCGATCGACTGCTTGGCCACCTCGATCTGGGCCTCGAGCGATTCCAGGCTGTGCCGGTTGCCGCTGGCCACCACCTCGCCGTTGCGCACCACGTCGCCGTCCTGCACCCGGAGGACGTCGCCGTCGTGGATCCTGTCCATCACCTGGCTGCCGACCTCGTCGACGAGGGGGATGCCCGCCGCCGCCAGCAGGAGGGGGCCGAGGTTGGGATAGCGGCCGGAGATCGACCGGGCGGCGTTGACCACGGCCCCCGCCTGGGCCCGGATCAGGCCCTCGGCCGCCACCCGGTCGAGGTCCTGGTGGTCGATCACCGCCACCTCCCCCGGCAGGAGCCGGGGGATCAGGTTCTTGGTGCGGCGGTCGACGCGAGCCCGCCCCGTGGCCACGCCCGTCTGCTCGGGGGCATAGGTGCCGGCCCGGCTCCCGTTGCCGCCGCCGCCGTTGGCCCGGGCCCACGCCTGGCGCAGGCGGGGGGCGAGCCGTTCGGGCGTCCGGTTGGCGGGAGTGCGGGCTTCGGTCTCTCGCGCCATCAGCGTCCCCGCTGGCGGGACGCGGTGGCGGTGGCCAGCAGCTCCTGGGCATGGTCGTGGGCGGTGGCGCTCGACGGCTGGCCGGAGAGCATGCGGGACAGCTCTACCACCCGCTCGGCGCCGTCGACCCGGCGGACATCGGCCACCGTCCGGCCGTCCCGCTCGTCCTTGGTCACGGCCACCTGGTGGTCGGCGAAGGCCGCCACCTGGGCCAGGTGGGTGACGACGAGCACCTGGTGGGCGCGGTGGCCTCGTGTGTGGCCGTCGTCGCCAGGGTCGACGGACGCCTCCGGGTCGACTGCCGGGTCGACGGCCGAGTCGGCCAGGGCGGCGAGGGCCCGGCCGACGGCGAGGGCGGCCTGGCCGCCGACGCCGGCGTCGACCTCGTCGAACACGAGCGTGGGCGGGGCCTCGCTCAGCACCAGCCGGCAGGCGAGCATGGTGCGGGCCAGCTCACCGCCGGACGCGACCTTGGCCAGCGGCAGCGCCAACTCCCCCGGGTTGGCGCCGAGAAGGAAGGTCACCGACGACCCGGCGGGGTCGTCGTCGGCGACCGCCACCTCGAAGCGAGCCCGGGCCAGGGCCAGCTCCTTCAGGTGGCGCTCGACCGCAGCCGCCAGCCTGGGCGCCGCTTCCCGACGGGCCCGGCCCACGGCCGCGGCTGCCTCTTCCACGGCGGCCACGGCCACGATCTGCTCCTCCTCCAACTCCTTGACCCGCTCGTCGTGAGCGTGGAGCTCGGCCAGCCGGTTTCGAGCGTCGGCCCCAAACGCCAAGACGTCGGACAACCGCTCACCGTACTTGCGGCAGAGCTCCCGGAGCAGTCGCCTCCGGGCCCGGACGGCGTCGAGGCGCTCGGGATCCTCGGCGATGGCGTCCGCCGTCCGCCGGGCGTCGGCCGCCGCCTCGTCGATCTCGGCCGCCACCGATCGCAGGCGGGACTCGATCTCGGCGAAGGGCCGGCGTCCGGTCAGCGCCTCGATCGCCACTGCCACCGCGTCGGCCGCCCCCCCGTCCTGGCGCAAGGCGGCGTGCGCGTCCGACCCCGCCTGGCGGTGGGCCGAGGCCGCCGCCAGCAGGTCCTCCTCCGCCTCCAGGGCCTCGTCCTCGTCGGGATCGGTGAGGCCGGCGGCGGCCAGCTCCGCCACCTGGAACTCGAGCAGGTCGATCTCGCGGGCCCGCGACCGGGCGTCGCCGCCGAGGGCGCCCAGGGCGTCGTCGAGCGCCGTCACCCGAGCCCGGGCCACGTTCAGCGGCGTGAGGTCGACGGCCCCGAACCGGTCGAGGGCGGCCCGCTGCACCCGGCTCCCGAGCAGCGACTGGTGGGTGTGCTGGCCGTGCAGGTCGACCAGCCGGCCGCCGATCTCGGCCACCTCGGCCATGGTGGCCAGCCGACCGTCGATGTAGGTGCGTGACCGTCCGGTGCGGGGGACGGTGCGGGCCAGCACCACCTCGTCGTCGCCGACCACGAACCGTCCCTCGACCCGGGCCTCGTCCGCCCCCGGTCGGACCAAAACGGGATCGGCTCGTCCTCCCACCAGCAGCTCAATGGCTTCCACCAGCAGCGTCTTGCCGGCGCCGGTCTCGCCGGTGAGAGCCGTCATCCCCGGCTCGAGGACGAGGGTGAGGTCGGCGATGACGCCCAGGTCACGGACGTGCAGCTCGGCCAGCATCAGCGGTCGGCCACGCCGAACTTGGCCTTCAGGATCCCGTAGAAGTCGCGGTCGCCGAAGGTGACGAACCGGGCCGGGCGGTCGGCCGGGCGGCAGACGATGGCGTCGCCCCGGCGCAGCAGGCCCCGGTCGCGGCCGTCGACGGTGAGGGCAGCCGGCCGGTCGTCGCTCACCTCGATCCGCACCGCTTCGCCGTCGCCCACGACCAGGCTGCGGTCGAACGCCATGTGGGCCGCCACCGGCGTGAGCAGCAGGGCCCGCATGGTTGGGGCGAGGATCGGGCCCCGGGCGGAGAACGAATACGCCGTCGACCCGGTGGGGGTGGCCACGATGAGGCCGTCGCCGGCGTACGACGTCCACGGACGGCCGCCGATGCTGGCCGAAAGGTGCACGGTGTTGCCGGGTCGGGGCTTCTCCAAGACGGCCTCGTTGAGGGCCAGCACGGCGTCGTCGGCGGCCGCTCCCACCGGGACCCGATTCCTCACGATCGACACGGACAGCATCATCCGGTCCTCGATGGTGAAGTCGCCGGTCAGGAACCGCTCGAGGGCGGTCGCCAGCCCCTCCGGTTCGACCTGGGCCAGGTAGCCCAGCCGGCCCAGGTTGACCCCCAGCACAGGCCACCCCCGGTTGCCCACCAGCCTGACCGCCCGCAGGACGGTGCCGTCGCCGCCCAGGGCCACGACCAGCGACACCGGGCCTCGGCCCTCGGGTTCGGCCAGCTGGCGGGCTGCCACACCGAGCTCGGACATGCCCAAGGCGGCCGCGTTCTCCTCCGGCATGACCACCGACTCTCCCCGCTCGGCCAGCCACGCCGAGGCCTTGCGGGCGTACTCGGCGGCGTTGGGCCGGCGGGGATGGACGACGAGCACGACGGTGGCCATCAGTCCGCCATCGCCTCGGCGACCGCGCCGGCCACGGCCTGGTCGACATTGGTGGTCGCGGTGCCGGCGGCGGGGCCAGCGGCGACCAGGTGGGCCAGGAACTCGACGTTGCCCTCCGCCCCCCGCAGAGGCGAGGCCATCAGGCCCCGGAGCCCGGCGCCGGCGGCGCCGTAGGTGGCGCACACCTCGTGCAGGACCCGGCTCCACACCTCCGGGTCACGGATGACGCCCCGATGACGGCTGGCCTCCTCCCGCCCCGCCTCGAACTGCGGCTTCACCAGCAGGACCAGGTCGGCCGCCGGCCCGGCCAGGCCCAGCAGGGCGGGGGCGACGGTGCGCAAGGAGATGAAGGACAGGTCGGCCACGATCAGGGGCAGCGGATCGACGCCCAGACGTTCGGGGGTGAGGTCGCGCAGGTTGGTCCGCTCGACGACGGTGACCCGGGGGTCCTGGCGCAGGCGGAGGTCGAGCTGGCCGTAGCCGACGTCGACGGCCACCACCCCCGCCGCCCCCCGCTGGAGCAGACAGTCGGTGAACCCGCCGGTGGACGATCCGGCGTCGAGCGCCCGCCGTCCCTCGACCTCGATGGCGAACCGCTCGAGGGCGGCGTCGAGCTTGTCGCCGCCCCGGCCGACGAACCGGGCCGGGGGGCCGGCCACCTCCAGCCGGTCGTCGGGCGCCACCATGCGGGCCGGCTTGTCGGCCGGGACGCCGCCCACCAGCACCCGGCCCGCCTCGATGTCGTTCCGGGCCCGGTGCCGGGTGGGAGCCAGCCCCCGCCTGACCATCTCCGCGTCCAGCCGCCGGCGCCGGGCGCTCAAGCGTCTTCGGGCGACGACCGGGGAGGCGGGCTCGGCGCCCGGGTCGTCGCCCGAGTCCCCCGTGCCTTCTCGGCCGTCCCCCCGCCGCTCGACTGGCCGCCGCCGGGAGCGGAGCCGGCCGGCCCACGACCCTTCGGCACCGTCGCCGTGCCCGCGGCCCCCTTGCTGGAGGCCGCCCTGGTGGTCGGGGCGCTCTTGGTGATCGGGGCCGCCTTGTCGGGGGCGGTTCGGCGTCGGCCCGGGGCCGATGGGGCCTTGGACCGCGGGGCCGCGGCCGACGGCGGGGGCGGGGCGGCCGCGGCCGACGGCGGGGGCGGGGCGGACGGCGGGGCCGAAGCCGCGGCCTGGGCGGCGTCGAGCTTGGCCTCCAGGCGGGCGACGTCCTCCTTGGTGGCCAGGCCGAGGGCCGCCACCTGCTCACGGATCTCGGATCGCACCAGCTCTCGCAACTCGTCGGACCCCTGGCGGCTGCGCTCCACAACCCGGTCGAACATCTTCTGGGCCTGGCCCATCGCCGCCTCACCGGAGTCGGTCAGATCCCGCAGTATTCCCTCCGCCTTCTGCTGGGTGACCGAGAACCAGGCCATGCCCGCCTGCAGGTAGCGCCGGAAGCCTTCGTCGTCAGCCATGCGCGTTCCTCTCGTCGAGCCGGTGGTAGCGCACGTTCGAGGGTACCAATCGGCCCTCCGGCCCGAGCGTAAGCTCGCCCCAGCGTGATCCCGCTCAAGGACTTCAACCCGACACGCAGGTTCCCAGCGGTGACGTTGTTGCTGATCGCGATCAACGTCTACGTGTACTTCCTGGTGCAGCGGCCCAGCGACGACCTCCGCAGCCAGCTGCGCTTCAACTACTCCTACGCCGCCATCCCCTGTGAGGTGGTCGACCGCCAGCCCCTCTCGGAGGAGGAGGTCACCCGCACGCTCGAGGGGGGCGACACCGAGAGCTGCGTCCACGACGACGTGACCCCGCCGGTGTTCCCCGACAAGAACGTGTACCTGGCGCTGCTCTACTCGATGTTCCTGCACGGCAGCGTGCTGCACATCGCCGGCAACATGCTCTTTCTCTGGGTCTTCGGCAACAACATCGAGGACAAGATGGGACCCGCCGCCTACCTGGGCTTCTACCTGGCCGCGGGGCTGGTAGCCAGCGCGGCCCACATCCTCGTGCAACCCAACAGCACCATCCCGGTGGTGGGGGCGTCGGGGGCGGTAGCGGGCGTGATGGGGGCCTACATGGTGCTCTTCCCCCAGGTGCGCATCCTGACGTTGATCTTCTTCTTCATGCGGGATATCCGGGCCAAATGGCTGCTCGGCATATGGTTCGTCATGCAGTTCTTCACCAATCCGGCCGCAGGCGTGGCCTGGGTGGCCCACGTCGGCGGGTTCGTCTTCGGGGCGGTGGTCGCCCTGGCCCTGCGCGACCGCCTGCGGCCGGCCCCCGACCCGCTCCCCTTGTACTGAGCTGACCATGGCCCTCTTCCAACCCATCTTCGGAATCCGCTACGACACCGACCGGGTCGACCTGGCCGACGTGCTGGCCCCCCCGTACGACGTCATCGACGCCGACGGCCGAGCCCGGCTCCAAGCCCGCAGCCCCTACAACGCGGTGTACGTCGAGCTGGGCCGGGACGGGGCGACGGGCGACAGCTACGAACGGGCCGGCCGCCACTTCGACAGCTGGCTGGCCGAGGGGGTGCTGCTGGTCGACGAGGAGCCGAGCTTCTACGTCTACCGCATGGGGTGGCGGGACGAGGCGGGCCAGCCCCACCAGACCACCGGGATCGTGGGCGGCCTCGAGGTGTCGCGGCCCGACGAGGGCCGGGTGCTCCCCCACGAACGCACCATGGGCAAGCCCAAGGGCGACCGGCTGCGGCTGCTGCACGCGTGCCGGGCCAACCTGTCGCCCGTCTGGGGACTGTCGCTGGCCGGAGGGCTGAGCGACCTGTGCCAGACCACCGGTCCGCCCGTGGGCCGGGCGACCGACGAGGACGGCGTGCACCACCGCCTGTGGCGGATCACCCAGCCGGGCGTGGTCGCAGCCATCACCGACGCGGTGGCGTCGGCACCGGTGATGATCGCCGACGGGCATCACCGGTACGAGACGGCGTTGGCCTATCGCGAAGAGCGTCGGGCGGCGACAGGTGGGGCCGATGGCGACTACGACCAGGTGCTGGCCTTCGTGGTCGAGCTCAGCGAGGACCAGCTGCAGGTGCAACCGATCCATCGGGTGATCAGCGGCCTCCCCGCGGACTTCGACATCGTGGCCTCCTTCGCGGCCTCGTTCGACGTGGTGGAAGTGACCGACCCGCCCGGCGCCACGGACGCGGCGAATGAGCTGTCGGCTGGGCGGCTGACCGAACGGATGGCCGCGGAGGGCGCCCTCGCCCTGGTGGCCGGTGAACGGGCCTGGCTCCTCCACCCTCGGGAGAGCGACGACCCCGACGAACCCGATGCCACGCTGCTCGACGCCGCCCTCGCCGGACTGCCCGACCACCAGCTCGACTTTCTGCCCTCGGCCGAGGCGGTGACCGAGATGGTGCGGGCGGGCAAGGCCGACGCCGCTGTCCTCGTGCGACCGGTTGCCGTCAGCCAGATCGCGGCTGCGGCCCGGGTCGGCCACCGCATGCCACCGAAGACCACCTTCTTCGCCCCCAAGCCCCGCACGGGGTTGGTGTTCCGCCGCCTCCAGGATTGACACGGTCGCGCCCAGAGCCTCGCGCCGCCGGCCGGCCCGACCGTCCTCACCCCCACGCCGCCTCCAGCCGGGCCTGGGCCGTCTCCAACGCGGCTCTGGCCCGCCGGGCGTGGCGAGCGGCGACCACGATGTCGGCCACCACCTCGGTGCGGCTCTGGGTGCCACCCCCCGCCCGAAAGAACCGTCGGCGCACCCGGCCTACGACGACCACCTGCTCGTCGACCGCCAGGTCGGCGGCCCGAGCCGGCGCATCGAACCACACCACCGGGACGGTCTCAGCTCGTTCCCCCGGCCGGGGGACGGTGACCTCAAAGATCGCCAGCCGGTCGCCCGAGGGCAGCTCCCGGACCTCCGCCGGTCGGGCCAGCCGGCCCACCAGCGCCACCACATTCGTCATCGCCATCACGCCCATCACCCCAGGTGTCGTGGCCCGCGAAGGGCCCCGGAGACAAGGGGGAAGCGCCACCACTGACGCTAGCGAAGGGGTGCGACAGTGAGCTTTGACGCCAGCGGCCGCTCAGCCCAGGGCGTGGAGGCGCTCGGCGGCGTCGGCGAGGGAGGCGTCGACGTCGACCACCCGGGCGAACAGCTCCCGGGCCCGGGGGGCGTCGCCCGCCCGTTCGTGCAGGTCGGCCAAGGCGTACCAGAGGCGGAGGTGGTAGGGCCGAATGTCGCGGCGGGGCTCGAGCGGGCCCCGCTCCAGCAGGCGGATCGCACCCTTGAGATCACCCCGGTCGGCCAGCGACCCGGCGGCGACGATGCGGCCCTCGGCCATCAGCTCGGGTTCCGGGGACGCCTCCCGCAGCTCCTCCCACAGGACGTCGACCTTGGCGTGGCGCCCGAGAGCCCGGTAGCAGTCGGCCAGCACCGGGTCCTGCTCCACGGAACGGGTGGCGGCCCGGAACGCCTCCAGGTGGCCGGCCGCGTCCGCCCACTTGCCCAGCCGGTAGAGGGCCAGCCCGGCCAGCTCGCGGACCGACGGAACGTCCGGCGCATCCCGGAGCAGGGGCCGGAGCAGGCGCATCGTGTCCTGGGGACGTCCCCGCTCGAAGGCGGAGGCGGCATCGACCAGGCGAGCCTCCATCTTGACCGCGGTCGGGGCGCCGACGGCCCGGACCAGCTCGTCGGCCACCGGCCGGGGTGCCTTGCGCCGGGGACGCTGGGGGACGGGCTCGGGGCGGGACGGCCCCCCACCGGTGGGGGACCCGATGGCCTCGCCCTGCCAGTCCTCCGGCTCCCACACGGGAGGAGGACCGCCCCGCCTCTCGTAGTCGTCGGAGCGAGTGCCGTCGTCGGGTAGCTGCATGCTGCGGGCGCCCTTGCGGGCCAGGCTTCCCCACCCCTTGGGACCGGGAGGCGTCCAGTGCCCAGGCTCCGCCGTACGTCCCTGAGGAGCGACGTTCGGGCCGCGTCGCCCGTCGCCGGAGCCCGATCGATTTCCTCGGGCCGGGCTTGATCGCAGTCCCGACCCGGGCCGCTTCGCGCCGCCGCCCTCGCCGGGGCCGGATCGGTCTCCGCCGGGTGTCGGTCGTCGACTCGGTGGGCGGCGCTCGGAACCGGCCTCCGCTCCACCCGTGCTCGTCCGGCCGCGGGCGGGGGGCGTCCGCCTGCACGCTCGCCGTCGTCGCGCCGTCGGGCGGCATCGCCCCGGCTGTCACCGGACCGGGGACTGCCGGTGGTGGGCCGGCCGCGGGAGCCGCCTGCGGCCGGCGGCCTGGGTCCGTTGCGTCGTCCCGTCGACGCACCGGCTGCCGGACGCCGCTCGTCGTCGCGGCGGCGGTCGTCGCCAGCGGCTGTCGAAGATCCTCCCGCCCGTCCCCGGGCCCCCCCGGCGGACGCGCCCCGCGTCGGTCTGCCCGATGGGGAAGGTCGACTGCCGCCGCTGCCGGCCGCGCCTCGAGCCCGGCGCTCCTCGTCGCCACCCCGGGCGGTCGGAGGACGGTCGCTCCCGGCCGGCCGCGGGCCCCGAGATTTGGCCGACCGGGGGGGCGCCGGGCGGCCGGTGCTTGGCGCGCCCGCCGCCGGCCTTCTCGTCGGCGGTCGTGGCGCCGGGCGAGGCGGACGGTCGGGTTGCTCGTCGCCGTCGGGGCGGGGGCGACGGGAGGCCATAGCGCAAGATTACCCAGCCGGACGGCGACCCAGGAACGCGAAGAAGGCCCCCGCGAACGGGGGCCTTCTTCAAGAAATCCGGCGGCGACCTACTCTCCCAGGGGGACTCCCCCCAAGTACCATCGGCGCTGGTGGGCTTAACTTCCGTGTTCGGCATGGGAACGGGTGTAACTCCACCGCTATAGCCACCGGAAACCTGTTGTCAACGGGAGATGATCCCGAGAACTTGATAGCGAGCACAAGCAAAAATATCCCCAAGCCCTCGGCCGATTAGTACCGGTCGGCTGAAGACCTTGCAGTCCTTACACCTCCGGCCTATCAACGTGGTCATCTGGCCACGGGCCTTACCAGGTTAACCCTGTGGGAGATTTCATCTTGGAACGAGCTTCGCGCTTAGATGCTTTCAGCGCTTATCCCACCCGCAGGTCGCTAACCAGCCGTGCCCTTGGCAGGACAACTGGCACACGAGAGCTGCGTCCGTCCCGGTCCTCTCGTACTAGGGACAGCCTTCCTCAAATCTCCTACGGCTGCGACGGATAGGGACCGAACTGTCTCACGACGTTCTAAACCCAGCTCGCGTACCGCTTTAATGGGCGAACAGCCCAACCCTTGGGAGATGCTTCACCCCCAGGATGCGACGAGCCGACATCGAGGTGCCAAACCTTCCCGTCGATATGGACTCTTGGGGAAGATGAGCCTGTTATCCCCGGGGTACCTTTTATCCGTTGAGCGACGGCGCTTCCACACGCTACCGCCGGATCACTATGCCCTGCTTTCGCACCTGCTTGACGTGTTTGTCTCGCAGTCAAGCTCCCTTGTGCCATTGCACTCGACGGCTGATTGCCAACCAGCCTGAGGGAACCTTTGGGCACCTCCGTTACATTTTAGGAGGTGACCGCCCCAGTCAAACTACCCAGCTGCCGCTGTCCCCGATCCGGATAACGGATCTGGGTTAGAGCCCCAGTACGAACAGGGTGGTATTTCAACGTTGGCTCCACCACGGCTGGCGCCGCAGCTTCCTAGCCTCCCACCTATCCTACACAATCCGTACCAAAGCTCAACATCAGCCTATAGTAAAGGTCCACGGGGTCTTTCCGTCCTGTCGCAGCTACCGAGCATCTTTACTCGGACTTCAATTTCGCCGGGTCAGTGGTTGAGACAGTAGCCAAGTCGTTACGCCATTCGTGCAGGTCGGAACTTCAGTTCCATCCCCTGTTTCCAGGGGAACCAGACTATGCCTTCATCTCATCAAGGATCTCGAGGATCATCGCGGTGGGATATCCCCTCTTACCGCTGGGGTTCATTCCGCTCGCGAGCCGTACGATCTCTACCAGTCCGGCATTGCGGCGGTGGTGACCTTCAGCCATTCGCTCGCAGATTTCGGCGAACGCCTGAAAGTCTCGCTGCTTGCCGGACAGGAGCGGATACTGCAGAAAGTGAGGTATGACTACCGATCGAAGCAGAGGAAGGCTTCTCACCTCCCACTTGAGCGTCCGATCGCTACGGTCTGGCCGGAGGGTGCCGCAGCCGAAGTACCGCTGGATCTCCAGCAGTACCTCACTCCGGTCACCGTTCTGGCTCACCGACAGGCTCGGCCTCACCTCCCAGCCGACGAGAAGTGTCGGCCGGGGCGAGATCGAGACTGTGAAACATCCCTCACCGTCGACGTATCCAGAGATGTACGACGGTAGATCCACGAGGCCAAGTTGAGCGCCCGCGTATTGCGTCGGCCGTAGATTTGCCACATCCCCACGCTAGCGAGGGGGTGAGACAGTGACCGGCGCCTCTCCCCGAAGGGATCAGTCGTTACGGGGCCATACCTGACGCTCAGGCAGAGGGCTTCCCACGGCATTGCCCGTCGTCTATCGCCTTGTCCTTGAGGCAAGGCAGACGGTGTGGGTTTCGCCGTTATGAGCGGGTTTTTTCACGGAGTCGCCTCCGTGTAGGGCAAGCTTTGACTTACCCGACAAGGAATTTCGCTCAAGTTGTTCCGTATGTCGCCATACGGCTTGGACCATATCTTCGCCTCACCCGTCGAGGTGAGGTGGCTGGCGTATGGCCTCTGAGGATTCCAGGAATCGGGATCGGCTTGCGATGGTTCATCGTCTGGGCGACGTGAGCGATCTCGACCAGGCCTTCCATCGTGAGATGGCGACGCCCGATCATCAACCGCACGACGCCGGCGAACTTGCCGAACTCATCGCGTTTCGCCGTTCTCAGTGGGTTTCGCCTCGAAAAACGGAACGATGCGGTGCACAAGATCATCGAGGGACCTGACGTTGAAGCGGTACAGGTCTTCCCGATGGTTGTCGTGGCGGCCATTGCGGCCGACACCACCACATCCGAAGAACAGCTTCAGCTCGTGCAGTACCTGCACGCTCCGCTCTCCCTGGACCACCGTGAACTCGGGCTGGACCTGCCAGCCGAGGCGACACGATGGGTTGCGGAAGATCGGAACACTGAAGCAGCCCTCGCCGTCGACGAAGCCGACGACCCACTGCTCGAATCCTGGCCTTTCCTGCTGATTGGCCGCACCGGGCGGATTGTCACTGCTCACCGACACACACTCTAGGTAAAGGGTGCGACAGTGAACGAGTACCGCCGGATACACGGAGTTTCCAGCATTTAGCCAGCTGCACTGTTCAGGATCGCTCCTGACAGGGGCAGTTCCCGGGGCACGACACCCGGGATCGTTCTACCTTAGGCACGTTTGTTACTCCCCCTGTCGGCCGGATTGCCGAAGGGGTGGTCAGGACATTTCTGCCTGACTCCCCATGTCGCCATGGGGGTCGGACTGTATCTTCACCAGCTCGATGTTTCGCTGGCGCTCGGCGTACAGTCTCTGAGGATCCCTCAACACTCAAAGGTTTCCTGCTGATTGTCCGCACCGGTCGGATTTTCACTGCTCACGATCACACTCTACGAGGAGGGTGCGACAGTGAACGAGTACCGCCGGATACACGGATGTTCCAGCATACAGCCAAGTTTTGTAACGGCCAGGTTACGTCCACAACCGTTATAGTTACGGCCGCCGTTTACCGGGGCTTAGGTTCAGAGCTTCGCCCTTACGGACTAACCCTTCCCCGTAACCTTCCGGCACCGGGCAGGCGTCACAGCGTATACATCGTCTTACGACTTCGCACGCTGCTGTGTTTTTAGTAAACAGTCGCTTGGCCCTGCTCTCTGCGACCTCCTCGGGCTAGGCACGCGAGGTGCGTCACCCTAATGAGGCCCTCCTTCTCCCGAAGTTACGGAGGTATTTTGCCGAGTTCCTTAACCACTGTTCTCCCGATCGCCTTGGTATTCTCTACCTGCCCACCTGCGTCGGTTTGGGGTACGGGCACCATGTCAGCTCGCTAGAGGCTTTTCTCGGCAGCATGGGATCGGTGACTTCGCCTGAAACGGCTCGGCATCGCATCTCAGGGTTTGATGAGGTCCGGATTTGCCTGGACCTCCCCCTACATGCTTACCCCGGGACAACCAACGCCCGGGTTCACTTACCCTCCTGCGTCTCCCCATTGCTGTCCTCCACGGAAAGGGTCGGTTCGTCTCCCGAAGGAAACAAGCCCCTTAGCATTTCCGTTTTGGAATGGGCGCGGACACGGTGGTACTGGAATATCAACCAGTTGTGCATCGACTACGCCTCTCGGCCTCGCCTTAGCTCCCGACTCACCCTGGGCGGATTAGCCTTCCCCAGGAACCCTTGGGCATTCGGCGGACGAGTTTCTCACTCGTCTTTCGCTACTCATGCCGGCATTCGCTCTCGAACGCGCTCCACGACGGTTTCCACCCCCGCTTCACTGCACGCTCGACGCTCCCCTACCACTTCTACGCCTAATACATAAGTATTGGGTAGAAATCCGCAGCTTCGGCTCTAGGCTTGAGCCCCGTTACATTGTCCGCGCGGGACCACTCGACCAGTGAGCTATTACGCACTCTTTTAAGGGTGGCTGCTTCTAAGCCAACCTCCTGGCTGTCTGTGCAATCCCACATCGTTTCCCACTTAGCCTAGAATTTGGGGCCTTAGCTGGCGGTCTGGGCTGTTTCCCTTTCGACCATGAAGCTCATCCCCCATGGTCTCACTGCCGGGCTGTGAGCATTGGCATTCGGAGTTTGATTGGGGTCGGTAAGCTTGTAGGCCCCCTAACCCATTCAGTGCTCTACCTCCAATGCTGATCACCCAACGCTGCACCTAAATGCATTTCGGGGAGAACCAGCTATCACCGAGTTTGCTTGGCCTTTCACCCCTATCCACAAGTCATCCCCCATGTTTTCAACCATGGTGGGTTCGGTCCTCCACGGGGTCTTACCCCCGCTTCAACCTGCCCATGGATAGATCACTCGGCTTCGGGTCTACCGCTAGCGACTGAATGCCCTATTCAGACTCGCTTTCGCTCCGGCTCCCCCTCACGGGTTAACCTCGCCACTAACGGTAACTCGCCGGCTCATTCTTCAAAAGGCACGCCATCACGGCCTTACGGGCGAACCCGTAAGACGACGCTCTGACTGTTTGTAAGCCAACGGTTTCAGGTACTATTTCACTCCCCTCCCGGGGTGCTTTTCACCTTTCCCTCACGGTACTAGTTCGCTATCGGTCGCCTGAAAGTACTTAGCCTTACGAGGTGGTCCTCGCAGATTCACGCCGACCTTCCCGGGTCCGGCGCTACTTGGGATGACGATCAGAGTCTGAGTACCTTTCGCATACGGGGCTCTTACCCGCTACGGCGCGACGTTCCAGATCGCTTCTGCTAGGCATCAGATTTGTAACTCTGTCCTCGGGTCTGGTGCCCCGAGATATCGGTCCCGCAACCCCGAACTGGCAACGCCACCAGGCTATTGCACCAGCTCGGTTTAGGCTCTTCCCGTTTCGCTCGCCGCTACTCAGGGAGTCGCATTTGCTTTCCTTTCCACAGGGTACTGAGATGTTTCAGTTCCCCCGGTTCCCTCTACCGGTCCTATATATTCAGACCGGAGTAACACCCCATGACGGGTGCTGGGTTGCCCCATTCGGATATCCACGGATCGAAGCTTGGTCGGCAGCTCCCCGTGGCTTTTCGCAGCCACCCACGTCCTTCATCGGCTTCAGGCGCCAAGGCATCCACCGTTGGCTCTTTGTAGCTTGGAGAATCAAAGATGCTCGTGCTCGCTATGAAGTTCTCAAGCCGATCAAACCGGCGGCGAAGCCGCCTTGGTTTGATCGGAACAGGCAAGCGGTCAGCGCCGAAGGCGCTGGCATTGCATTTCCCGGTGAGACGCAAGATGCCGCCCCCCGAAGGGAGCGGCAAGCGGGCGTTCTCGGCAAGGGCGACAACGCGCCCAGAAAACGGAACAGAGACGTTGACAGGTAAACAAGCGTCGAGGCCGACCCGAAGGGTCGTCTACCTCTTCGCACCGATTCCGGCGAGGCCTTGCGGCCCGGCCAGGTCGACCAGTGATCAACTGGGAGTCCCCGAGTGACGACACCCCCTGAGGGGCACCGTGTCGAGCAGTACGACTCCTTAGAAAGGAGGTGATCCAGCCGCACCTTCCGGTACGGCTACCTTGTTACGACTTCACCCCAATCGCTGATCCCACCTTCGACGGCTCCCTCCTTGCGGTTGGGCCACCGGCTTCGGGTGTTACCAACTTTCGTGGTGTGACGGGCGGTGTGTACAAGGCCCGGGAACGTATTCACCCCGGCGTTGCTGATCCGGGATTACTAGCGACTCCGACTTCATGGAGTCGAGTTGCAGACTCCAATCCGAACTGAGACCGGCTTTATGGGATTCGCTCACCCTCGCGGGATAGCAGCCCTTTGTACCGGCCATTGTAGCATGTGTGCAGCCCTGGACATAAGGGGCATGATGACTTGACGTCATCCCCACCTTCCTCCGAGTTGACCCCGGCAGTCTCCTACGAGTCCCCGGCATAACCCGCTGGTAACATAGGATAAGGGTTGCGCTCGTTGCGGGACTTAACCCAACATCTCACGACACGAGCTGACGACAGCCATGCACCACCTATCGCAGGCCCTTTCGGACACCACATCTCTGTGGCTTTTCCTGCGTAGTTCAACCCAGGTAAGGTTCTTCGCGTTGCATCGAATTAAGCCACATGCTCCGCCGCTTGTGCGGGCCCCCGTCAATTCCTTTGAGTTTTAGCCTTGCGGCCGTACTCCCCAGGCGGGGCACTTAATGCGTTAGCTACGGCACGGAACCCGTTGATAAGGCCCCACACCTAGTGCCCAACGTTTACGGCGTGGACTACCAGGGTATCTAATCCTGTTTGCTACCCACGCTTTCGCTCCTCAGCGTCAGTGCCGGCCCAGATCACCGCCTTCGCCACCGGTGTTCCTCCTGATATCTGCGCATTTCACCGCTACACCAGGAATTCCGTGATCCCCTACCGGACTCTAGCCATAGCAGTCCCGGGTGGCGTCTCCAGGTTGAGCCTGGAGTTTTCACACCCGGCTTGCCAAGCCGCCTACGAGCTCTTTACGCCCAATGAATCCGGACAACGCTCGCCCCCTACGTATTACCGCGGCTGCTGGCACGTAGTTGGCCGGGGCTTCTTCTGCAGGTACCGTCAATTTCGTCCCTGCTGAAAGGGGTTTACAACCCGAAGGCCTTCATCCCCCACGCGGCGTTGCTGCGTCAGGCTTTCGCCCATTGCGCAAGATTCCCCACTGCTGCCTCCCGTAGGAGTCTGGGCCGTGTCTCAGTCCCAGTGTGGCTGGTCGTCCTCTCAGACCAGCTAGCCGTCGTCGCCTTGGTGAGCCGTTACCCCACCAACAAGCTGATAGCCCGCGAGCCCCTCCCAAAGCGAAATTCATTTCCTCATCCGGTCATGCGGCCAGATGGGGATATCCGGTATTAGCACCGGTTTCCCGGTGTTATCCCAGTCTTCGGGGCAGGTTGCTCACGTGTTACTCACCCGTTCGCCGCTAGATCTTCCCCAGTGTTGCCACTGGTTGGACCTCGCTCGACTTGCATGTGTTAAGCACGCCGCCAGCGTTCGTCCTGAGCCAGGATCAAACTCTCCATCGAGACCTCAGGCCAGCTACCCCATCACAAGTGATGTTGTAGCTAGCCGTGAAATCGGAGAGCCGGGCCGTAGGGTGACTGAACCCTTGGGCCCGACTGGCACAGAGCGGTTGTGGCGTCTGAATCGCTTCAGACGCGTTGTCCGTTCAGTGCTTGAAACTATGCGATCGCACGCGATCGCCCGCACTGGCGTTTACAAGCTGTCTCTGTTCCGTTTTCAAGGAGCGCTGGCCAGGCGGGCACACGTCGGAGACGTTGGTGCACTCCTGTCTGGTCGAGGGTTGCGGGCAGAACTCGCACTTCCTCGGCACTCGGACGTTTGAACACTTCCTACGACCCCGGGATTCCCCCCGAGCCGCCGTCCGGCGCAATTGCCTAACGTATCACCCGGAGGCCTTCGTGGCAACCGGCGAGTCCTCAGCGGAAGCGCACCAGGTGGTAGCTGCGCTTGCCCCTGCGGAGCACGAGGTACGAGTTTACCAGCAGGTCGGAAGACCCCAGGCGGCGGTCGAGGTCGGCCTCCCGCCGGTTGTTGACGTAGGCCCCGCCCTGTTCGACGGCGGTCCGGGCGGCCGACTTCGACGTCGCCAGCCCGGTGCGCACCAACACGTCGACCAGCCCCAGCCCGCCGTCCGCGTCCAGCTCGGCGAGGGGCAGGTCGGTGGCGGGGGCCTCGGCGAAGACCTCGAGCAGGGTGCGCTCGTCGAGGTCTCCCAGCTCACCGCCGTACAGGGCCTGGGCCGCCCGCCGGGCCGCGGCCGCCGCCTCCGGGCCGTGGACCAGGACCGTCACCTCGTCGGCCAGGACCTGCTGGGCCTCCCGCCGTTCGGGCTGGGCGGCCGCCGCCGCCTCGAGCTCGGCGATGCGCTCCCGGTCGAGCCACGTGAAAAGGCGCAGGTAGCGGCCGACGTCGGCGTCCCCCACCCGCAGCCAGAACTGGAAGAACTCGTACGGGCTGGTCCGGGCCGGGTCGAGCCAGACGTTGCCGCCCTCGCTCTTGCCGAACTTGGCCCCGTCGGCCCGGGTCACGAGGGGGAACGTCATGCCGAACGCCTCCCCCTCCCCCGAGCGGCGGATCAGCTCGATGCCGGCGGTGATGTTCCCCCACTGGTCGCTGCCGCCGACCTGGAGCCGGCACCCGTGGGAGCGGCACAGCTCCAGGAAGTCGTAAGCCTGCAGGAGCATGTAGCTGAACTCCTTGTAGGAGATGCCCTGGTCACGCTCCAGCCGGGCCCGCACCGACTCCTTGGCAATCATGTCGTTCACCCGGAAGTGGCCGCCGACGTCGCGCAGGAAGTCGGTGAGGGTGAGCCGGCCGAGCCACTCGGCATTGTCGACGAGGTCGATCTCGGCGCCCACGATGCGCTCCACCTGGGCCCGGATCCCAACCGCGTTGCGGGCCACCTCGGCGGGTGAGATCACCGGTCGCTCGGCGTCCTTGCCGCTGGGGTCGCCCACCAGGGTGGTGCCCCCGCCGAGCAGGACGATCGGACGGTGCCCCGCCCGTCGCAGGCGGGCCGTCACCATGAGGGGCAGGAGGCTGCCGACGTGCAGACTGTCGGCGGTGGCGTCGAAGCCGACGTAGAAGGTGAGGGGATCCCGGCCGAGTCGGACGCCCAGCTCGGGGTCGGTGACCTGGTGCACCATCCCCCGCCACTCCAGCTCCTCGAACAGGTCGGCTCCCACGGCCGGCACCGTACCCCGGGCCGACGGCCGGCCCGGGACGTCAGATGGGCCGCGACCGGTTGGCGGTGATCAGGCTGGTCGCCACCGGGACCAGCACGATTCCGAGCTACTTGTTCGCCGCGATGAGGGCGGTGGCCACGTTGGTGACGCTTTCCTCGTCATTGCCGGTGACCGTGAGGCCCAGAGCGCCCTTGAACCAGGCGATGGTGTAGGCGCCCGATGTGCCCGAGCCGATGAGGGCGCTCTCGCCGGACAGCGTGAGCTCTCGGGTCTCGGTCGCGGTTCGCATGGCCGCATTGACGAAGGACGGCCCGAATCCGGGCGCGGCCGACACCTGCTCGTCGAACCCGATAGCGATCACGCGAGCCACCGCGGCGCCGTCGCGGGCGACCGAGCGGCCGTCGACGGCCGCCACCGCCGCCGGGGTGGTCGCTTCGGAGGCGAGCGTGGCCTGCAGATCCTCGAGCACGGAGCCGGGCAGGGGGTCGTAGGTGTGGTCGGGAATCGGAACGAACACCGCCGGCAGCCGCGCCAGCGCGTTGGCCGTCAGGGTGGTGGTGGTGACCACCGCCCTCGTCGTCGTCGTGTCCGCGTCGTCGTCCCCTCCGTTGCAGGCGCCGGCGAACGTCGCCAGAGACAGCGCCACGATCGCCATCCGAAGCCTGGGTCTCATGAGGATGGGCCTTTCCGTCGCGAGGGAACCGCGGCAGGATACGCCCCACCCGACCATCGCTCAGCCGGGTCGGGAGAGCCCCTGGGCACCGGCCACGTAGAACCGCCACGGCCGGTCGGTGGCCAGCCGGAGGCCGATCCGCCCGCTGGCCGCGGCGGGGGCGGGCGGGGGGGTGCCGTCGTCGGCCACCCACACTCCCCGGTCGGCGGTGACCAGGTCGGCACCGTCGAAGGTCCGGTCGATGCCCAGGGCCAGGCACAGCCGGGCCGGGCCGGCGCACAGGTCGCGGTCGCGGCGGGCGGTGGGACGGACCGCCCGCATCTCGTCCAGGCCGGTCATCGGCGTCAGGCCCCGCAGCAGCACGGCGGCGCCCTCGCCCTCGTCCCCGCACACCACGTTGGCGCAGAAGTGCATGCCGTAGGTGAAGTACACGTAGAGGTGGCCGGCCGGGCCGAACATGGCGGCGTTGCGGGCGGTCGGGCCCCGGAAGGCGTGGCTGGCTGGGTCGTCCGACCCGCAATAGGCCTCGACCTCCACGATGCGCCCTGACCTCGGTCTCCCGGCCCCGTCGCCCACCACCAGGACCTTGTTGAGCAGGTCGGGGGCGACCTCGAGGCTGGGGCGGCGGTAGAAGTCCCGGGCCAGCGCCTGGGCTGTGCGGGACACGGTCAGCCCCGGGCCAGCCGTTCCTCGTCGACCTCCAGCCGGGAGCGGAAGCGGCGCAGCTGCTCGGCCACCGGCCCGGGCCCGGCCCCGCCCGGCGTGGTGCGACGGGTGACGGGGACACCGGGCTCGAGCAGGGCGACCGCATCGACGCCCAGGTGGGGCGAGGCCGCCACCAGCTCGGCCAGGGGCACGTGGCGGTCGAGGGACTCCCGCACCAGGCCGGCGACGATCCCGTGGGCGGTGCGGAAGGCGACCCCCCGTACGACCATCCACTCGGCCAGGTCGACTGCGGCGGACTCCGGCGAGTCGGCCGCGGCCGCCATCCGCCGGACGTCGAAGGTGGCCGTCTCCATGAGGCCGGTGAGGGCGACGAGGGCCAGGCTGACCTGGTCGACGGCGTCGAACAGCGGCTCCTTGTCCTCCTGGAGGTCGCGGTTGTAGGCGAGGGGCAGGCCCTTCAGCGCCACCAGCACGGCGACCAGGTCGCCCACGAGGCGCCCCGCCTTGCCCCGGGCCAGCTCGGCCACGTCGGGGTTCTTCTTCTGGGGGAGCATGGAGCTGCCGGTGGCCCATTCGTCGGCCAGCCGCAGGAACCCGAACTCACCGCTCGACCACAGCACCACCTCCTCCCCCATCCGGGACAGGTGGACCCCCAACAGGGCCAGGTCGAAGAGGGTCTCGGCCACGAAGTCGCGGTCGCCGACCGCGTCGAGGGAGTTCTCGAAGGCGGAGCCGAAGCCCAGGTCGCGTGCGGTGGCGACGGGGTCGAGGGGCAGGGAGGAGCCGGCGAGGGCACCAGCCCCGAGGGGTGAGACGTCGAGCCGACGGCGGGTGTCGAGGAGCCGGTCGACGTCGCGGGCCAGGGCCCAGGCGTGAGCCAGGAGGTGGTGGGCCAGCAGCACCGGCTGGGCCCGCTGCAGATGGGTGTAGCCGGGCAGGTAGACGCCGCGATCGAGCGCCCACTGGGCCCGGGTCAGCAGGACCCGCTGCAGGGTGACCACCTTCCGGCCCACCACCACCAGCTCCCGCTTGGTCCACAGCCGCAGGTCGGTGGCGATCTGGTCGTTGCGGCTGCGGCCGGTGTGGAGCTTGGCCCCTGCCGGTCCCGCCAGCTCGGTGACCCGGCGCTCGATGGCGGTGTGGACGTCCTCGTCGGCCGGCCCGAAGCGGAAGTGGCCGGATCCGATCTCGTCGGCGACGGCGTCGAGGGCCTCGAGGATGGCGTCGGTCTCCTCGGCGGTGAGGAGCCCGCCCCGCCTCAGCCCCCGCACATGGGCCTTGGAGCCGGTGATGTCGTCGTCCGCCAGCCGGACGTCGAACGGCAGGCTGGCGGTGAAGGCCATGAGGCCGTCGGCCGCATCGGCGTCGAGCCGTCCCTCCCAAAGGGTCATCGGGAGGACGTCATCCGCCAGCTGATTCCTGTGACCCGGCCGATCGCACCTGGCGGCTGGCCCACGTCTGGACCCCGAGGCCCCAGAGGCGGACGAAGCCGGCCGCGTCCTCGTGGTTGAACGTGTCCGACGCGTCGTAGGTGGCCAGGCCGTGGTCGTAGAGGCCGACGTCGCTGCGGCGGCCGACCACCGTGCACTGGCCGGGGGCGCACCGCAGGCGGACGTCGCCCGACACGAACCGCTGGCTCTCGTCGACGAAGGCGTCGATGGCCTGCTTCAGGGGCGAGAACCACATGCCGTCGTACACCAGCTCGGCCCACCGGGGCTCCAGGCGGAGCTTCTCGTGGGCCAGGTCACGCTCGAGGGTGAGCCCCTCCAGGTCCTGGTGGGCCTGGATGAGGGCCAGCGCCCCCGGGCACTCGTAGACCTCGCGGCTCTTGATCCCCACCCGTCGGTTCTCGACCATGTCCACCCGACCCCAACCGTAGGACCCGGCCACCGTTCCCACCGCCGGGATGAGCTCGTGGAGGGGCATGGCGACCCCGTCGACTGCCACCGGGAGGCCGGCGTCGAAGGTGACGACAAGCTCGGTGGGAGCGGTGGCGGTGGGCACCGTCATGGCGAACACGTCCTCCGGCGGCTGCTCCCAGGGGTCCTCGATGATGCCGCACTCGATCGCCCGGCCCCAGAGGTTCTCGTCGATGGAGTAGATGCTGGTGCGGCTGACCCGGATGGGGATGTCGTAGCGGGCGGCGTAGTCGACAGAGTCGGCTCGCGTCATCCCCCACTCCCGGACCGGGGCCAGGACCTCGAGATCGGGAGCCAGGGCCCGGGTGGACACCTCGAAGCGGACCTGGTCGTTGCCCTTGCCGGTACACCCGTGGGCTACGGCGTCGGCGCCGAACTCCCGGGCCGCGGCCACCAGGTGCTTCACGATCACCGGTCGGGAGAGCGACGACACCAGAGGGTAGCGACCCTCGTAGAGGGCGTTGGCCCGCAGGGCGGGGGCGACGAAGTCCCGGGCGTACTCCTCCCGGCAGTCGACGACCACGGCCTCGACCGCGCCTGCGGCCAGGGCCCGCTCCCGGAGGGTGTCGGGTGAGTCGGTGCCGCCCTGGCCCACGTCGGCCGCCAGGGCGATCACCTCGACGCCCCGCTCCTCGATCATCCACCGGACGGCCACCGAGGTGTCCAACCCCCCGGAATACGCCAGCACGACACGCTTGGCCACGTTCAGTCGTCTCCTTGGATTTTGGCCGCCGACCGCGTCCGCCGCCGAAGGCGGCCCCCTCGGTTGGTGGCCCGCCGGCGAGCGCAGCTCGCCGGCCGAAGAATCGGGCGGAGGCCGGCCGGCTCTGCCGGCCGGCCGGAGCTCCGCTGAACTCGCCGAGGAAGCTCCGCTTCCGAAGGCGAAATGGGAAAGGCGGCGGGCCACGTTCTCACCCCCGGCCCGTTCCGAGGCCACCACGATCAGGGTGTCGTCACCCGCCACCGTCCCCAAGACGTCGGCCAGGCCGGCCCGGTCGAGGGCGGAGCCGACCACGTGGGCCGACCCCGGCGGGGTGCGCAGCACCACCAGGTTGCCCGAGTGGGCCACCTCGACCACCCATTCGCCCAGCACCCGCCGGAGGTGCTCCTCGGGCGCGACCCGCTGCTTGGCATGCTCGGGGATGGCGTACACCGGCTCGCCCCCAGCCATGCGCACCTTCACCGCCCCCAGGTCCTCGAGGTCGCGGGACACGGTGGCCTGGGTGGCCACCACCCCCTCGGCCGCCAGCAGGTCGACGAGCTGGGCCTGGTTGTTCACGGATTGCTGCTCGATGATGCGGGCGACCCGGTGCTGGCGCTGGGGCTTGGCCAGGCGGGGTGGGCTGCCCCCGATGAGGGGCTCGCGGCCCGGCGAACCGGTGACGCTCACAGGCCGGCTCCGCTGTCGCCTCGGCGAACTGGTGACGGCGAGGGGCGCCATGGCGCCCAGGAGCGTCACCGGTTCGGAGGGTCCGGCGGGGGTCGGCGGCGAACTGGTGACGGCGAGGGGCGCCATGGCGCCCAGGAGCGTCACCGGTTCGGAGGGTCAGGGTCACGGTCACGGGCGGGCTCCGAGGAGCCAGAGGAGGAGGCCGCGCTGGGCGTGGACCCGGTTGGCCGCCTGGCGCCAGACCGCGGTCCGGTCGCCGTCCATGAGGGCGGCCGACACCTCCTCGCCCCGGTGGGCGGGCAGGCAGTGGAGGAACACCGCGTGGGAGGCGGCGGCCGCCATCAGATCGTCGTCGACGGTGAAGCCGGCGAAGTCCTGCCGGCGGCGGTCGGCCTCGTCCTCCTGGCCCATCGACGACCACACGTCGGTGTAGACGGCGTCGGCTCCCGCCACCGCCTCCCGGGGGTCGTTGGAGATCTCCACGGCGGCCGGGTCGTCGCCAGAATCCGGCGCGGGCGCGGGCGGTTCGTAGCCGGCCGGGGAGGCCACCCGCAGGGTGAGACCCACCAACGGGGCCGCCTTCATCAGCGAGCGGCAGACGTTGTTGCCGTCGCCGACGTAGGCCACGGTGAGCCCCGCCAGCCGACCGAAGCACTGGCGCAGGGTGAGGAGGTCGGCCAGCGTCTGGCACGGGTGGGCGTCGTCGGAGAGCAGGTTGACCACCGGCACCGTCGCCGCGCTCGCCATCCGCACCAGTCGCTCGTGGTCGTACACGCGGGCGGCCAGGGCCGCGCAGTAGCTGGAGAGCACCTTGGCCACGTCCTCCGCCTGCTCCCGGTGGTCGACGCCCACCTCGTCCGCCCGCAGGGCCATGGGGTGGCCGCCGAGCTGCACCACCGCCATCTCCATGGAGACCCGGGTGCGGGTGGACGCCTTCTCGAACAGCAGGGCCACCCCCTGGCCGGCCAGCAGCGGGGGCGGGCTGGGCAGCTCGGCCAGGTCGAGGACCTCGATCAGCTCGCGGCGGTCGAGATCGTCGACGTCGAGCAGGTGCCTCACGATTCGCTCCCGAGCACGTCCCGGAGGATGGCGAGAGCCTGGTCGAGCTCCTCGTCGGTGACCAGGAGGGACGGGGCCAGGCGGACGGCGGTGGGCGTCACCGGGTTAACCACCAGTCCCCGCTCGAGCGCGACCCGGGCGACCTCGCGAGACGTCGGCCCGTCGGTCGCCAGCTCCGCGGCCAGCAGGAGGCCGAGGCCCCGCACCGACACCACGCCGGGCAGCGCGGCCAGGCCGGTGGCCAGGCGGGCGCCGGCCCGCGCCGCCCGGGCGGGCACGTCCTCCGCCTCCATCACCGCCAGCACGGCCCGGACGGCGGCCATGGCCAGGGGCTGGCCCCCGTAGGTGGTGCCGTGGTCGCCGGGCCGGAAGGCGTCGGCCACCTCGGCCCGGGCCCAGCAGGCACCGACCGGCATGCCGTTGCCCAGGGCCTTGGCCAGGCTGACGACGTCGGGCCGGATGCCCTCGTGCTCGAAGCCGAACCAGCGGCCGGTGCGGCCCAGGCCGGTCTGGACCTCGTCCATCATGAGCAGCACGCCCCGCTCGTCGCACAGGCGGCGGACGTCGGCCAACCACCCCCGGGGGGCCATGTTGACCCCACCCTCGCCCTGCACCGGCTCCAGCAGCACCGCCGCCACCGACGGGTCGATGGCCGCGGCCAGGGCGTCGATGTCGCCCAGGGCGACGTGGCGGAAGCCGGGGGGCAGGGGCTGGAAGGGCTCGTGCTTGGCCGGCTGGCCAGTCGCGTGCAGGGTGGCGAGGGTGCGTCCGTGGAACGAGCCGTAGGCGCTCACCACCGCGTACCGTCCCGGCCCGCCCCACCGGCGGGCCAGCTTGATGGCGCACTCGTTGGCCTCGGCCCCGGAGTTGCAGAAGAAGACCCGCCCCCCGCCACCGAGGAGCCGGTCGAGCGTGGCCGCCACCTCGGGCCCGATCCGGTTGCCGTAGAGGTTGCTTACGTGCAGCAGGGTGCCGGCCTGGGCCGCGATGGCCTCGGCCACCACCGGGTGGCTGTGGCCGAGGGAGGTCACCGCCAGCCCCCCCAGAAAGTCCAGGTACGCCTTCCCGTCGGCGTCGAACAGCCACGACCCCTCACCCCGCACGAAGGTGACGGGGGGCGGCGCGTAGTTGGGCATCAGCACGTCGGCCGTGGTGGTGTCCCTGGTCGCCATGGCACTCACCATGCCGCCAGAATGCTGGCGGCCGCAGTCGCCGCCGAAGGCGGCCCCGACGGCTGCCGGCCAACAAGAATCAGCGCGGAGGCCGACGGGCCCGATTGCCGGGGCTGCGGGCCGGCGGCCGTAGCTCCTTGCAACTCGCCGAGGAAGCTCCGCTTCCGATGGCGAACCTCACGGCGTCACCATGGTGCCGACGCCCTCGGGGGTGAAGACCTCGAGGAGGAGGGCGTGGGGCACCCGCCCGTCGAGGATGTGGGCGTGGCCGACGCCGTGGCGGACGGCGTGCACGCACGAGGCGATCTTGGGGATCATCCCGCCCTTGAGGCGGCCCGAGGCGAGAAGGGCGTCGAGCTCGTCGGCCGACGTGGTGCTGATGATGCTGAAGGGGTTGCCGACCTCGGCCAGCAGCCCCACCACGTCGGTGAGGTAGACCAGCTTCTCCGCCTCCAGGGCCTCGGCCACGGCCCCGGCGACGGTGTCGGCGTTGATGTTGTACGCCTGGCCCTCGGCGTCGGACCCGATAGTCGCCAGCACCGGGATGAGCTCCTCCGCCAGCAGCCGCTGGAGCAGGCCCGGGTTGACGCCCACCACGTCGCCCACGAATCCCAGCTCGGGGGAGCGGGCGCTGGCCATGATGAGGCCGGCGTCCTCCCCGGACAGGCCCACCGCCAGCGCCCCGTGCACGTTGATCATGGACACGATGTCGCGGTTGACCTTGCCCACCAGCACCATGCGGGCGATGTCGAGGGTGTCGGCGTCGGTCACCCGCAGCCCGTCGAGGAACTGGGGCTCCTTGCCCAGGCGCTGCATGAGCTGGCCGATCTGGGGACCACCCCCGTGGACCACGACCGGACGCATGCCGACCATGCGCATGAGGACGACGTCCTGGGCGAACAGGTCGCCCAGGGCAGGGTCGGTCATGGCCGCCCCGCCGTACTTGATCACCACCACCTTGCCCGCGAAGCGGCGGATGTAGGGCAGGGCGTCGGCCAGCACGGCCGCCTTGCCGAGGGCGGTGGTGATGTTCACGAGGTGCGCATGTTCTCGTCGATGTAGCCGGGGGTGAGATCGGTGAAGAGCATGGCCGCCCGGCCCTGGCCCAGGCCCAGGTCGGCGGTGATGACCACGTGGTTGCCGGCCAGGTGCTCGGCCACTGCCGCCTCGTCGTGGTCGACCGCGATCCCGTCCCGGCACACCTCGACCCCCCCGTAGGCCACCGAGACTCGCGCCGAGGCGAAGGCGGCGCCCGAGCTCCCCAGCTCGCTGACGATGCGTCCCCAGTAGGGGTCGGCGCCGTAGAGGGAGCACTGCACGAGCTGGCTCTCGGCCACCTTGCGGGCCGCCCGGCGGGCGTCGTCGTCGGATTCGGCCCCGTGGACTCGGATGCGGGCCACCTTGGTCGCGCCCTCGGCGTCGGCCGCCATCTGCTCGGCCAGCTGCCGGCAGGCCTCGGTGAGGGCCTCGGTGTCGAGCGGGCGCCCCGAGCGGCCGTTGGCCAGGACGATCACGGTGTCGTTGGTCGACGTGCACCCGTCGACGACCAGGGCGTTGAACGAGTCCGCCACCGCCGCCCGCAGCTGGCCGACGAGCGTCTGGGGATCGGCCACCGCGTCGGTGGTGAGGACGGCCAGCATCGTCGCCATGTCGGGAGCCAGCATGGCCGCCCCCTTGGCCATCCCCCCGACGGTGAAGCCGTTGACCGTCACCGAGACCTCCTTGGGGACGGTGTCGGTGGTCATGATGGCCCGGGCCGCGGCCTGTCCCCCGTCCTCCCGGCAGGCCGGCCACCAGCGGGGGAATGCCCTTTTCCACCGCGGCCATCGGCAGGTAGTAGCCGATGAGGCCCGTGGAGCAGACCAGCACCTCCTCGGGTTGACAGCCCAGGCCGGCCGCTACCAGCTCGCACATCCGCTCGGCGTCGGCGTCTCCGGTGGCGCCGGTGGCGGCGTTGGCGCAACCGCTGTTGAGGACCACCGCCGCCGCCCGCCCGCCGGTGGCGGCCAGGTGGGCCCGGGTGACGTTGACCGGCCCGGCGGTGGCCTTGTTGGTCGTGAACACGGCCGCGGCCACCACCGGGCGGCCGTCGTCGGTGGCGACGAGGGACAGGTCGGAATCGCCGCTGGCCTTGATGCCGCAGGCCACGCCCGCAGCCACGAACCCGGCGGGCGACGAGACGCCGCTCACTGGCCCGCCATCAGGGGTAGACGCCGATGGCGGAGAGCCCGGCCGTCTCATCGAGGCCCAGCACCAGGTTGGCGCACTGGACGGCCTGGCCCGACGCCCCCTTGACCAGGTTGTCGATGGCGCACAGCGCGACCACCCACCCGGTGCGGGGGTCGTGGCGGGCGGTGAGGTGGGCGGTGTTGGAGCCCCAGGCGGCCTTGGTCGACGGCGGATTGGCGCGCCGACGACGACGAACGGCTCGCCCGCGTAGGCGTCGCGCAGCAGGTCGAGCAGGGCGGCGGTGGACGTGGGGCCGGCGGGGCGGGCGTAGCAGGTGGCCAGGATGCCCCTGGTCATGGGGGCCAGGTGGGGGGTGAACAGGACGGATGCGCCGGTGGCCTGCTCGATCTCGGGCGTGTGGCGGTGGTCGAGCAGCCCGTAGGCGACGAAGTCCTCGTTGACGGTGCCGAAGTGCGACGTGTGGCGGAGGGTGCGGCCGGCGCCCGACACCCCGCTGACGGCGTCGACCACCACCCTTTCGGGCTCGACGACGCCGGCCGCCACGAGGGGGGCGAGGGCGAGGGCGGCCGCGGTGGGATAGCAGCCGGGGGCGGCCACCGCCCGGGCGCCGACGATCTCCTTGCGGTGCAGCTCGGGGAGGCCGTAGGCGAAGCGGTCGAGGAGGTCGGACGCGTGGTGGGCCTCGCCGTACCATCGTTCGTAGGCGGACGGGTCGTGCAGGCGGAAGTCGGCGGCCAGGTCGACGATGCGGGTGTCGGGGGCGGAGGTGAGCAGGTCGGGCACCAGCCGCTGCGACGCCCCGTGGGGCAGGGCCATGAACACCAGGTCGACGCCGGCGGCCAAGGCCGGGTCGTACGTGTCGAACACCATGTCCGGGTAGGCGCCGGCCAGGCTCGGGTAGAGGGCGGCGACCGCAGTGCCGGCCTGGGTGTCACCCGTGGCCCAGGCCACCCGCAGGTCGGGGTGACCGTGGGCCAGGCGCAGCAACTCGGCGCCGGTGTACCCCGACCCCCCGATCACTCCCACCTCGAACATCCCATGAGCATACACGCGCGTGCATTGTTATGCGTCTTTTCGTCCAACCTCGAATGCGGGGTGATTGCGAAGGGCCCTCTCGTCGGTAGAGTTGGGCCATGGGTGGTTGGACGATCGTGGTGCGCCCCAAGGAGATGGAGGTCTTCCGCTCCTGCCGTCGGCACTGGGACTTCGACAGCCGGCTGCGCCAGAACCTGGTGCCGATCAAGCCGGCGAAGATGTTCGACTTCGACCTGGCCATGCACCAGGCCCTCGCCGTCTGGTACTTCCCGGCCATGGACGACTGGAGCCGGGTCATCGTGCGGCCGGTGGCGCTCAAGGGCTTCGAGCGCAAGATGCGGGAGGACCGCACCGCCTACGGCGATTTCCACGAGATCACACCCGAGATGGACGTGGAGTTCGAGAAGTACCTGAAGCTGGGCGAGGCCGTCCTCAGTCGCTACTTCGACTGGGCCACCACCGCCGACGACTTCGATTCCATCCTGGCCGACGAGGACATCTGGACCGCCATCCCCGACCCCGACGCCCCCGAGAACGACCTCGGGTCGGTCGACCTGAAGCGGGAGATCCGCTACTTCGGCCGGGTCGACCAGGTGATGTCCACGCCCGACGACGAGTACTGGGTGGTCGACCACCGGGTCGCGTGGGACACCTTCGCCGACGAGGACGAGCTGCTGGGCGACACCCGCACCCTCCTCGGCCAGCGGGCGCTGGAGATCGCCTATCCCCAGCTGCGCATTGCGGGCACCGTCTACAACGAGCTTCGCATCGGCACGGGCGAGCTCGAGGGGGCGGCTCCTTCCCCCGAACCGGCGGGCGAGGACATCCGCGACCACTCCAAGGGGGCCCGCCACCTCAACTTCCGGCGGGTGGCGTCGGCCATCGAGAGCAAGTACGTCGACGACGGGTCCGACCACGTCATCCAGCGGGAGGGCAACGACTACATCCGTCGCACCTACATCACTCGCTCCCGGGCCACCCTCGAGCCGATCAGCCGTCAGATGGCCACCGACGCCATCCTGGTGCGCGACGCCGACGTCGAGATCTACCCCGACCCGGACCCGGAGAAGTGCGCCTCCTGCCTTTTCGTCGTCCCCTGCCAGATGCTCGACGAGGGAGCCGACATCTCGGAGTACATGGCCGCCCACTTCCGCCGCCGCACCGACGAGGAGTTCGACGAGGAGGGTTTGCGCTTCTCGCCCCGTCGCCAGGCCTATCGGGCGTCGCTGGGCGGCACCCAGGAGCGGATGCAGAACGCGGCCAAGTGGCGCGGGGGCGGCGCCACCTAAGTCAGGTCAGCCGCGGAGTCGACCGCCGCAGGCCGATTCCACCGCTTCGATGCACCGGACGGCGCAGGGCCGCCAGGTCGTCCTCGGTGAGGGTGTGGTCGAGGGCGGAGAAGCGCAGGTGGTAGGCCAGGCTTCGCTCTCCCGGGCCCACGCCCTCGCCCCGGTAGACGTCGAACAACTCGACCGCCTCGACCAGGTCGCCGCCAGCCCGGCGTAGGGTCCGCTCCACGTCGCCCGCGGCCACGTCGTCGTCGACCACGAAGGCGAGGTCGATGTCGGCCGACGGGAAGCGGCTGATGGGACGGTAGGTCGACGGGAGGCGAGGGGCCCGGCGGAGGAGCAGGTCGAGGTCGGCCTGGATCCATCCCACCGGGCCGTCGAGCTGGTGGGTGGCCAGGACACCGGGGTCGACCTCGCCCACGGTGCCCACGGTGATCGGGCCCACGACGGTCCCCCCGGCCACCAGGTCCGCGGTACGGGTGGGGTGCAGTCCGGGGCGGGTGGCGGCCTGCAGGCGGACCTCGTCGAGGCGGAGACCGGCGCACAGGGCTCGCCAGGTGCGGACGGCGGCGGCCGCGTCCCGCCCGGCCAGGACCACCGCCACCTGCTCGGGCTCGTCGGGGAGGCGCTCGCCATCGGCGGGCGGGAGGAACACGTGGCCGATCTCGAACAGGGCCACGTCGGCCCGGCGGTGGTTGGCGTTGGTGACCAGCGCCTTGAGCAGCCCGGGCAGGAGCGAGGGGCGCAGGATCGACTCCTCCGCCGCCAGCGGGTTCTCGACCTCGATCGCCTCTGGCGGCAGCCCCGCTCGTACCAGGTCGTCGGGGGCGAGGAACGAGGTGGCCCACGCCTCCGACAGGCCGGTACCCACCAGGATGTCGGCCACCAGCCGGCGATCGCGCTGGTAGCCGTCGAGGTGGCCCACGGTGAGCACCGGCGGGCGGGTGCGGGGGATGCGGCTGTAGCCGTGGTGGCGGGCCACCTCCTCGATGACGTCGATCTCCCGCTCGCTGTCCGGCCGCCAGGAGGGGATGGTGACGGCCATGGCCCCGTTGGTGGCGGCCATCTCCGTGGTGAACCCGATCGGCTCCAGGTAGCCCCTGACCTGGTCGGACGTCAGGTCGGTGCCGAGGATGGCGTTGACCCGGGCCGTGCGCACGGGCACGGTGACCGGCTCCGGGAGGTGGGCGGGGTCGGTGGCGTCGACCAGGCCGCCGACCACCTGGGCCCCGGTGACCTCGGCGAGGAGCTGGGCGAAGCGGGCCGCGGCCCGGTGGACGCCCTCGGGGTCGACTCCCCGCTCGAAGCGCACCGACGCCTCCGAGCGCAGGCCGAGGCGCTTCGAGGTGCGGGCGATGGCCTCGGGCCGGAACCAGGCCGTCTCCAGGAAGACGGTGGTGGTGGCGTCGGAGATCTCCGACGAGGCGCCACCCATGATCCCGCCCACCCCGACGGGCGTGCCCTCGGCGTCGCAGATCAGGCAGTCGTCGGGCCCCACCCGCCGCTCGACCTCGTCGAGGGTGACGAGGGTCTCCTCCGGCCGTCCCCGCCGCACGAGCAGCCCCCGGCCCGGGAGGCGGTCGAGGTCGTAGGCGTGGTTGGGCTGGCCCAGCTCGAGCATCACGTAGTTGGAGACGTCGACCACGTTGCTGATGGGGCGCATGCCGGCCATGGTCAGCCGTCCCGCCAACCAGGCGGGCGACGGGCCCACGGTGATCCCCTGAATGACGACGCCGGTGAAGCGGGCCGAGAGGTCGGGAGCGTCCACCACGATCGTGGCCGGGGCGGTCCCGGCGTCGGCCGCCAGCGGGGGCGGCTGGGGCAGGGTGAACGGCAGCCGGTAGTGGGCGGCCAGGTCGCGGGCCACGCCCGCCACCGAGAGGGCGTCGGGCCGGTTGGGGGTGATGTCGAGGTCGAAGACGGCGTCGGGACGGATGCCGAGGGCCTCGGCGAGGGGCATGCCCGGCTCGGCGCCCTCCGACTCGATGACGAGGATCCCGGAGTGGTCGTCGGCCAGCTTCAGCTCCGATGGGGAGCAGAGCATCCCCTCCGACCACTGGCCCCGCACCTTGCGGCGGGCGATCTCCATGCCGTTGGGCAAGCGGGCGCCGATGGTGGCCAGGGGAACCAGGTCGCCGGGGCCGAAGTTGAACGCCCCGCACACGATCTGGCGGTTGGGGCCGCCGTCGCCGGCGTCGACCTCCACCAGCTGCACCTTGTCGGCGTCGGGGTGGACGGCGGTGGCGACCACCCGGGCCACGATCACCCCGTCGAGCCCCTCCCCCACCCGCTCCACACCCTCCACGACCAGCCCCAGGCCGGAGAGGGCGCCGGCCAACTCGTCCACGCCGTCGCCGAAGGGCGCGAAGTCACGCAGCCAGGAAAGGGGAACCTTCACTCGACACCGGTTTCGTGCATCGGTAGCGCCCCAAGAAGGGCGCCTACGGACGATTTCGGGGCGCTACGAGTGCACCAAAGCCGTCGGGGCATCAGAACTGCTCGAGGAAGCGGATGTCGTTGCTGATGAAGTGGCGGATGTCGTCGACGTCGTGGCGGAGCATGGCGCAGCGGTCGATGCCGAAGCCGAAGGCGAAGCCCTGCCACTCCTCGGGATCGATGCCGACGGCCTCGAACACGTTGGGGTCGACCATCCCGCACCCGCCCAGCTCGATCCACCCCGACTGCGAGCACACCCGGCAGCCCTTGCCCTCGCAGAAGATGCAGGTGACCTCGAACTCGGCCGACGGCTCGGTGAACGGGAAGTACGAGGGCCGCAGGCGGGAGGTGATGGTGGGCCCGAAGTAGGACGTGGTGAAGGCCTCGATGGTGCCGGCCATGTCACCGAAGGTGATCCCCCGGTCGACGACCAGGCCCTCGATCTGGTGGAAGACGGGCAGGTGGCGGGCGTCGGGCGTGTCCCGGCGGTAGGCCCGGCCGGGGGCCACGATGTAGATGGGCGGTGGCTGCGACGTCATCACTCGGATCTGCACCGGCGACGTGTGGGTGCGCAGCAGGGTCGACTCGGGCTGGCCGAGCTTCACGTAGAGGGTGTCCCACATCCCCCGGGCGGGGTGGGCGGGGGGCATGTTGAGGGCCTCGAAGTTGTGCCAGTCGGTCTCCACCTCGGGACCCTCGGCCACCGAGTAGCCCATGCCGACGAAGACGTCCTCCAGCTCCCGGCGGGCCTGGTTGACCAGGTGCAGGTGGCCCCGGGCCACGCCGCCCACCACCTCGGAGAGGTCGAGGCGATCGGACTCCAGCCGCCGCCTTCGGTCCTCCGCCTCCAGCACCGACCGCCGCTCCTCGACGGCCGCCGTCAAGACCTGGCGGACGGCGTTGATGGCCCGGCCCGCGTCCTTGCGCTCCTCGGCCGGCATCCGCCCGAGCTGCTGGTTGAGCCCGGCCAGGGCCGAGCGCTTGCCCGTGACCTCGGTCTCGACCGTCCGCAGCTCAGCCAGCGTGACCGGCGGCCGCGATGCGGGCCAGGCCCTCCGCCTCCACCTCGTCCGGTGTCATGACCCTCAACTCGGCAGCAGCTCTTCGGGTATGGCGGTGGGCAGGGTGAAGCGGAAGGTCGACCCCTCGCCCACCCGCGACTCCACCCCCAGGCGGCCGCCGTGGGCCTCCACCAGCCCCCGGCTGATCCACAGGCCGAGGCCGGAGCCGGTGGGGCGAGTCTCGGCTCGCCGGAAGAACTTGGTGAAGACCCGGGGCAGGTCGGACTCGGGGATGCCCTCCCCCTGATCGACCACCGCCACCGAGACCTCGCCCACGCCCAGCCGGCCGAGCACCCGCACCCCCTTGGGGTCGGCGTACTTGGCCGCGTTCTCCACCAGGTTGGTCAGCACCTGCTCGATCTTGTCCGGGTCGGCGTAGACCTGCGGGAAGTTTTCGTCGAAGTCGATCTCGGCCCGCACCTCGGCCTCGATCATGCGCACCTTGTCGACCACCACCACGACCAGCTTGGACAGGTCGACCATCTGCGGCCGGAGCACGAGCTTGCCGCTCTCCAGGCGGCTGATGTCGAGCAGCTCGGTGACCAGGCGGGTGACCCGGTCGGCGTCGTGGTGGACCTGCTCGAGCATCATGAGCTTCTGCTCGTCGGCCAGGCGGTCCCAGCGGTTCAGGAGCAGGCTGGTGTAGCCCTTGACCGACGTGAGCGGCGAACGCAGCTCGTGGCTGACGGTGGAGATGACCTCGATGCCCTGGGCCACCGCCTGGCGCCGGCGGGCACCGTCGCGCAGCATGAGCACGGCCCCGCCCACCGCGCCGTCGGAGCCCCGCTCGTAGGTGCCGGTGAGCATCACCCGCAGCTCGGACCCGTCGGCCGTGCGCAGCCGCACCTCGTGCTCGGGAATGCGGCCCACCGAGCGCAGCCGGGTCGACCGGTGCCAGCCGTCGACCAGCAGCAGCTCGCCGTCGGCGCCCCGGGGGGCCAGCAGCTCGGCGACGTCGTGGCCGAGGATCTCCTCGGCCGGATAGCCCAGCAGGTGGAGGGCGGCAGCGTTGGCCGCCCGCACGATGCGGGCGCCGTCGCACTGGAGGACGGCGTCGGGCAGGCGGTCGAGATCGCTCACCGTCCCCCCGTCGAACACGGTCATCCGGCGCGCTGGCGGGCGGCCTCGAAGCACAGGACGGCAGCCGCCATGCCGACGTTGAGCGAGTCCCCCCGCCCGGCCATGGGGATGGTCACCGTCTCGTCGACCAGGTGGTCGAGCCCGTCGGGCAGTCCGGAAGCCTCGTTACCGAGGACGATGGCCGTGGGCCGGGCCAGATCGGCCTGGTGATAGGCCTGGCCCCCCGAGGGCCGCGTGGCCACCCGGCGCATACCCCACTCGCCCAGCCTGGCCAGCACTTCCTCCGGCTCCCCTCCTGCGACCACACGCACGTGGAACAGCGATCCAGCCGACGCCCGGACGCACTTCGGGTTGTAGACGTCGACGGTGCCGTCACAGCAGATTACTCCTCCTACCCCCGCCGCCTCCGCCGTGCGCAGCACCGTGCCCAGGTTGCCGGGGTCGCGGACGTCGACGCAGACCACCACCAGTCCCACGTCGCGCAGCGCCTCGAGAGGGACGTCGACGTAGGGGGCGACGGCCAGGACGGGCTGGGGGGTCACCGTCCCCGCCACCCGCTCGAGCACCCCCGGGGCCAGGTCGGAGGCCCGGATGCCGGCGGCCAGAGCCCGTTCGACCGCCGGGTGGGTGGTGCCGGCGGGATCGGGTGGCGGCAGGTAGAGGGACTCGATGTCGGCGCCGGCGTCGAGGGCGGCGTCGAGGACCTTCAGGGAGTCGACGACGAAGGCCCGTTCCGACTGCCGCGACGTGTGGCGCTGCACCAGCTTGCGCAGGCGCTGGACCCGCTTGTGCTTGAACCCCAGCGCACCCGCCGGGACAGGAGCGGGTGCCCCTCCCGGCCTGCCGCCGGTCACGACGCGGCGCTGGCCTCCGCGGTGGAGTCCGCTGCGGCTGCGGCGTTGGCGTTGGCGTTGGCGTTGCCCGCGGCGGCCACCTTGACCAGGGCGGCGAAGGCGGCCTGGTCGTGCACGGCCAGGTCGGCCAGGATCTTGCGGTCGACCCCCACCCCTGACTCACGAAGGCCGGAGATGAAGCGGCTGTAGCTCATGCCGTGCTGGCGGGCCCCGGCGTTGATGCGCTGGATCCAGAGCTGGCGGAAGTCACCCTTGCGGGCCCGGCGGTCGCGGAAGGCGTACTGCAGGGAGTGCATGACCTGCTCGTTGGCCGCCTTGTAGCTGCGGCTCTTGTTGCCGTAGTACCCCTTGGCCGCCTCGAGGACTGCGCGGTGGTGCTTCCGACCGTGGACGGCGCGCTTGACCCTGGCCATGGAGCTTCCTTCCTTTCTTCTGGGGGTGGGTGGAAGAGCCTTACAGGCCCAGCAGGCGCTTGACCTGCGCCTTGTCGCCGCCCGTGACCTCGGCGCCTCGGGCCAGCCGCCGGGTGCGGACCGACGACTTCTTCTCCAGCAGGTGGGCGCGGTAGGCCTTGCGGCGCAGGATGCGGCCGGTGCCGGTCACCTTGAACCGCTTGGCCGCGCCGCGGTGGGTCTTCATCTTCGGCATTGGTTCAGCTCTTCCGTTCTACGTCTGATTCGGCCTGATTCGTCTGGATTCGGCTGCGTCTGACTTGTCTGGCCGACTTGACTGGTTCGGCTCGTTCGTCGGGGGCTGGTTCGGTTCGGTGCGGCCGTTGGCGGCGACCGGGTTGGCGGCCGGTGCCGTGGTAGCCGCGGCCGGCCTTGGTGTTGCTGCCGGAGGAGCGGCTGCCGGTGCCGTGGTGGCAGCGGCGGGGCTGGCCGGCGGGGTGGCGGGCCTTGCCCCCGGCTCGTCGTGGTCGGTCTTGGCTTGGGTGGCCTGGCGGGCCCGGCGGTCGGGAGCCAGCACCATGATCATGTTGCGCCCGTCGAGCTTGGGTGCCGCTTCGACCTTGGCCGTCGACAGCTGCTCGGCGATGCGGTCAAGGATCCTCTTCCCGAGCTCGGGATGGGCGACCTCCCGACCCCGGAACATGATCGTGATCTTGACCTTGTGGCCCTGGTCGATGAACTCGCCGACCTTGCGGGTCTTGGTGGCGAAGTCGCCGCCGCCGATCTTGGGTCGGTACTTCATCTCCTTGATGGCGGCGTTGGTGGCCTTGCGCCTGGACTCCTTGTCGCGCTGCGCCGCCTCGTACTTCCACTTCCCGTAATCGAGGATGCGGCAGACGGGGGGATCGGCGAGAGGTGCCACCTCCACCAGGTCGAGCTCCAAGTCACGGGCGATGGCCAGCGCCTCGGGCAGCGTCTTGATGCCCAACTGGTTGCCATCGGGGTCGACGAGACGAACTTCTCGCGCCCGGATCCGGTCATTGATCCTGGGGTCGCCACTCTCCGGTGCAGCTATGCGGCATCACTCCTTAGAAGAAGACGGACCTGAAAACGCGTACAGAGGCGGACGTGAGGAAGCAACGCCCGCCTCAGCGGTCGATCAACCCGACGCACCAGATCGATCGGCCCTGTACGCTGCCCGATCGGCGGTGGCGGGTGGGGGCCGTGACATCTCCATCTCCGTGGCATCGCTGCCTGGCGTCGGTGTCGGGGTCCCGCTTCCGTTCTTCAGTTGTCCCGGTAGGGTAGCAGCATGAGCTCGCTCTGGACACCCTCGGGAGAGCGTCCGATCGGTCGGCCCGGGCCCGAGCCAGCCCCCGAACCTCCCCCGCCGAGCGGTGGCAGAAGGGGGCCCGTCGACCCCGACGAGCTCACCGACGAGGAGATGGCCGAGCAGATGCTGGCCATGCAGGAGCAGGTGCTGGGCACCCCCGCGGTGGTGATGGTGGCCAACCACTGCATGGCCCTGTTCGAGCTGGCCGCCCTCTATCTCAGTCCCCAGCCCCCCAAGCTGGCCGACGCCCAGGTCGCCATCGACGCCATGGCCGCCGTCGTCGAGGCCGTCGGGCCCCGCTTCGGTCCCAACGAGAAACCCCTCCGGGAGGCGCTGGCCCAGCTGCGCCTGGCCTTCGTCGAGGCCAAGAACCACCCCGCTCCACCACCCACGCCCTAGAGCCGCAGGAAGGGTTTCCTCGCCGGCCGCCCTCGCCGCCGCAGGCGGCCACCCCCGGATGGCTCCCCGCCGGCCGAAGGCCGGCACGCCTTGGGGGGAGGGTTCGGGAGGGGGGCCTGCCCCCCTCCCGCCACTAATGCACGATCTTGGAGATGGGCAGCTCGATGATGTCGCTGGCGCCGGCGTCCTTGAGGGCGGGGATCAGGGTGTTGATCTCGGCCTTGGGCACGACCGTCTCGACCGCGTAGGCGTCGGTGCCCGAACAGCTGCGACACCGTCGGCGCCTTCAGTGACGGCAGGAGCTCGATGACCCGGGTGAGGTCGGCGTCGCCGACGTTGAGCTTCACCAGCACCCGGCCCCGGGCCTCCAGGGTGCCCTGCAGCAGGGTGTGGAGCTGGCCCATGGCGTGGCGCTTGTCCGGGTCGTCGTGGGCGGACGGGTTGGCGATGAGCTCGGTGTAGCTGACCAGGATCGTCTCGATCACCTTGAGCCCGGCCGCCCGCAGGGCCCGGCCCGTCTCCGTGATCTCCACGACCGCGTCGGCGATGTCGGGCACCTTGGCCTCGGTGGCGCCGTACGACAGGCGGATGTCGGGCTTGGCCACCCCATGCTTCTCCAGGAACCGGCGGGTGATCTCGGGGTACTCGGTGGACACCCGCAGGTCGGAGGGCAGGTCCTTGACCGAATTGAACGGCGAGTCGCCGGCCACGGCCAGCACGATCCGCACCGGCCGGGCGGTGGCCTTGGAGTAGTGGAGCTGGCCCAGGGAGACCACCTCGGCCCCCGTCTCCTCGATCCAGTCCCGGCCGGTGATGCCCAGGTCGAAGAGGCCCTCGGACACGTAGGTGGGGATCTCCTGGGGCCGCAGGATGCGGACGTCGTCGATGCGGGGGTCGTCGACGGTGGCCCGGTAGTCGACCGCCGACGACCGGTTCACGGCCAGGTCGGCCTTCTCGAACAGCTCGAGGGTGGCCTTCTCCAGCGAGCCCTTGGGGAGGACGAGGCGGAGCACGGTCAGGATCCCCGCTTCGGGAGCTGGCGGAGGAGGTCGGCCATCTCCACGGCCGCCACCGCCGAGTCGTGGCCCTTGTTGGGGAGCGGGCGGGCGTCGCCGTCGCCACCGGCGCCGGCCCGGGCCAGGGCCTGCTCCAGGGTGTCGGTCGTCAGGACGCCGAGGACGACGGGGACTCCGGTGTCGAGTTGCACCCGCTGGCAGCCGGCGGCCGCCTGTCCCCCGACGTGGATGTGGTGGTCGGTCTCGCCCCGGATGACCGCGCCCAGGCAAATGACCGCGTCGTGGTCGCCGGACGAGGCCAGGCGCTGGGCGACGAGGGGCAGCTCGAAGGCGCCCGGCACGTGGGCGACGGTGATCGACGCCCCGTCGACCCCCAGCTCGGCCAGTCGCTCGAGCGCGCCCTCGAGGAGCAGGCCGGTGACCAGCTCGTTGAAGCGGCTCACGACCACCGCCACCCGCAGTCCGTCCCCCCGGCGCTGACCCTCGTAGGTGGGGCTCATTCGAGTCCCTCGAGGAGGTGGCCGAGGCGCTGCTGCTTGGTGCGCAGGTAGCGCAGGTTCTCGGGGTTGGACGCCGTCTGCAGCGGCACCCGCTCGACGATCTCCAGGCCGTACCCCTCGAGGCCGCCGTACTTGGCCGGGTTGTTGGTGAGCAGGCGCATGGTGGTGATGCCCAGGTCGACGAGGATCTGGGCCCCGATGCCGTACTCCCGGCTGTCGACGGGCAGGCCCAGCTGGAGGTTGGCGTCGACGGTGTCGTGGCCCTGGTCCTGGAGGGCGTAGGCCCGCAGCTTGTGGGCCAGCCCGATGCCGCGGCCCTCGTGGCCCCGCAGGTAGAGCACGATGCCGATCCCGGCCTCCGCCACCCGCTCCACCGCCGCTTGGAGCTGCAGGCCGCAGTCGCAGCGCAGGGAGCCGAAGACGTCGCCCGTGAGGCACTCGGAGTGGACCCGCACCAGCACGTCCTGCTCACCCTGCACCGCGCCTCGCACCAGGGCCACGTGCTGGTCGCCGTCGAGCAGGGACTCGTAGACGTAGCAGGTGAACTCCCCCCACTGGGTGGGGATGGGCGCCTCGGCCACCCGCCGCACCAGCTTCTCCGACTGGCGCCGGTACCGGATGAGGTCGGCGATGGTGACGAGCAGGAGCCCGTGGTCGGCGGCGAAGCGCTCCAGCTCGGGGAGGCGGGCCATCTCCGTCTTGTCGCCGGTGACCACCTCGCACAGCACCCCGGCCGGGTAGAGACCGGCCATGCGGGCCAGGTCGACGGCGGCCTCGGTGTGGCCGCTGCGCTTGAGCACGCCCCCCTCCCGGTAGCGCAGGGGGAAGACGTGGCCGGGGCGGGCCAGGTCGACGGGACGGGTGGCGGGGTGGATCAGGGCGGCAATCGTGGCGGCCCGGTCGGCGGCCGAGATGCCGGTGGTCGTGACCAGGCGGGCGTCGACCGACACGGTGAAGGCGGTGCGGTTGGACTCGGTGTTGGCCGCGACCATCGGCGGCAGCTCGAGCTCGTCGAGGCGCTCGCCCAGCATCGGCATGCAGATGACGCCGGACGTGTGGTTCAGGAAGAAGGCGATCTTGTCGGGCGTGGCGAACTCGGCGGCGACGATGAGGTCGCCCTCGTTCTCCCGGTCGGCGTCGTCGACGACGACCACGATCTCGCCCCGGCCGATGGCCTCGACCGCCTTCTCGATGGGTGCGAAGGGCACCGGTTACTCCTTCCGGCTGCCCGGCAGCAGCCGCTCGATGGATTTGGCCACGTACTTGGCGATCAGGTCGAACTCCAGGTTCACCCGGTCGCCCGGCCGCCGGGTCCCCAGCGTGGTGACCTCGGCCGTGTGGGGGATGACGGCCACGGCGAAGCCCCCGTCGGACAAGTCAACCACCGTCAGGCTGACCCCGTCGACCGAGATCGACCCCTTCTCGACCAGGTAATGGGTGTGGGGGGCGCGGATGGCGAGGGCGGGCGCGGGGTGGGTGACCTCGCCCACCGCGTCGACGTGGCCCTGCACGAGGTGGCCGCCGAGCCGGCCGTCGAGCCTCATCGGGCGTTCGAGGTTGACCGGGTCGCCCGGACGGAGGTCGCCCAACGTGGAGCGGGAGAGGGTCTCGTCGACCACGTCGGCCGACCAGGTGGTGGGGGTGAGGTCGATCACGGTGAGGCAACAGCCGTTGACCGCGATGGAGTCGCCTCGGGTGGTGTGCTCGAGGACGGTCGCGGCGGCGAAGGTGAACCGGTGGCCGTCCCTGCCGGCGAGGTGGCCCATCTCCTCGATCAGGCCGGTGAACACGCCGGCTCCAGGTCGATGCGCAGGTCGCCGCCCAGGCGGGTGACGTCGACGATCCGGCCCCGCCACACGTCGTCGATGGTGGCCGCCCCGGGGCCGGCCAGGAGCGGACGCCCGTCGTCGCCGCCGGCCAGCGCGGGGGCGAGGTAGATCACGTAGCGGTCGACCAGCCCCGCCCGGTGGAACGCGCCGGCCACGGTGGCGCCCCCTTCGACCAGGGCCTGGAGGACCTGGCGGCGCCCGAGCTCGTCGAGGATGGCGTCGAGGTCGCCTTCGAGCTCGAGGGCGGGGTGGACCCTGGCTGCGGCGGGAGCGTGACCCAGGACGACCCTCAGGGGGTCCGTGCCTGGCGTCTGACCGTGGCGGACGGTGAGCGAGGGGTCGTCGGCCCGTACCGTGCCGGCGCCCACGATCACCGCGTCGCTCTCCGCCCTCAGGCGGTGGGCGTCGGCCCGGGCCTCGGGACCGGTGATCCACCGGCTGGAGCCGTCGGCCGCTGCCGTACGTCCGTCGAGGGTGGCGGCCAGCTTGAGGACCACGTAGGGCCGCCCGGTGGTGCGGTGCTTGAGATAGGGCGCCAGCTGGGCCCGCACCTCGTCGGCCCTGGTGCCCAGGTCGACCTCGATGCCTCCTGCCCGGAGGGCGGCGATGCCCTTGCCGCTCACCTGGGGGTCGGGGTCCTCGATGGCGACGACCACCCGAACCACGCCGGCGGCGACGGATGGCGTCGGTGCACGGCGGCGTGCGTCCGGTGTGGGAGCACGGCTCGAGGGTCGTGTAGAGGGTGGCGCCCCGGGCTCGGGCACCGGCGGCTTCGAGGGCCACGATCTCGGCGTGGGCGCCGCCCGGCGGACGGGTGGCGCCCTCGAGCGGTGCGCCCCCGTCGGCCGGCTCGATCACGGCGCCGACCCACGGGTTGGGCGACGTGGACGTGCGCACGCCGGCCGCCAACGCGATGGCCCGGTCCATCGCCCCCTCGTCGGCGCGGCTCACGACCGGTGCGCCGGTCGAGTGTGCAAGAACCATCGATAGAGCTGGGTTCTTGCACACTCGATCGGGGTCACGGGTGCTCCGTCGGTTGGCCGGCGAGGAGCTCGAGGGCGTGGGGGACGATGTCGAGGACGGCCTCCAGGCACTCGACCGCGCCGGCGGTGGACCCGGGCGTGTTGAGGACGAGGGCGGTTCCCACCGTGCCTGCCGTCCCCCGGGACAGCCGGCCCTTGTCGGGGTTGACCAGGCGCATGGCCTCGGCCAGGCCCGGCGCGTGGCGGTCGAGGACGGCGGCCGTGCCCTCGGGGGTCAGGTCGCGGGGGCCGAAGCCAGTGCCGCCGGTGGTGACGACGAGTCCGGCGAAGCCGTCGGTGAGGCGGCGGAGAGCGTCGGCCACGGAGTCGGTGCCGTCGGCGACCACCTCGTGGTCGACCACCTCGTAGCCGGCCGCCGTCAGTCGCTCGACGAGGGCCGCGCCCGACCGGTCCTGCCGGGTGCCGCCGATCACCCCGTCGGAGACGGTCAGCACCTTGGCCCGCAGGTTCATTGGTGCCGATCGTAGGTGGCACGGCTTCTGTGCCGTCCCGACACCCTCCCGGGGCATCAAACCGTGCCAGTTCCGGCCGGCTCAGGTCCCGAGGCGGTCGCCGGGCTGGAGGCGAGCGCCGTGGCGCCAGGCGGCGGCCGGCTGGCGGGCCTTGCCCTCGGGCTGGACCTCGACCAGGGCCAGGGACCCTCCCCCACCGGTGCCGACCTCGAGGGTGGACGGGTCGAGCTCGCCCTCGGCCAGATGGCGACCCTCGACCGGGGCGGCCAGCCGGGCTCGGGGGACCAGCAGCCGCCGGCCCCGGAACGTGGTCCACGCCTGGCCCAGCCGCACCACCCGGTGGAGGTCCTCGGCCGGCCGGGACCAGTCGAGGTGGTGCTCCCCGGGCTCGATCTTGGCCGCGTAGGTCACGTCCCCCACCTGGGGCCGGGGCTCGGGAAGGCCATCGTCGAGCAGCCGCAGGAGGAGCTCGGTGCCCGCGGCGGACAATGCCGCCCGCAGCTCGTCGAGGGTGTCGTCGGGCCCGATGGGGTGCTCGACGCAGGCGTAGACGGGGCCGGTGTCGAGCCCCTCCTCCAGGGCCATGAGGCACACCCCGGTGACCTCGTCCCCCGCCAGGATGGCCCGTTCCAGCGGCGCCGCCCCCCGCCACCGGGGCAGCAGCGAGAAGTGGATGTTCACCATGGGCAGGGCGTCGAGGACGTGGGGCTTGATCAGCCGGCCGTATGCCACCACCACACCCAGCTCGGCGCCCACGTCGATCACGTCGTCGACCCGGTCGGTGACGGGGAGGCCGAGCTCCAGAGCGGCCGCCTTCACCGGGCTGGGGACGAGCGCCCCGCCCCGCCCCCGGCGCCGGTCGGGACGGCTCACCACCAGGCCCACGTCGTGCCCGGCGTCGACGAGGGCCCGCAGCGGGCCGACCGCCACCTCCGGCGTCCCGAGGAACGCCAGCCGCACTAGCCGCCGCTGCCGGTGAGGCCCAGCGTGCGCTGGCGGAGGGACCGCATGGCCAGCCTGCGCTGGACGGGGTCGAGCCGCTCCAGCAGCAGGATGCCGTCGAGGTGGTCGACCTCGTGCTGGAGCATGCGGCCCATGAGGTCGTCGCCCTCGATCGTGAGGGGCTTGCCGTCGACGTCGAAGCCGTCGAGCCGGACGCGGCTGGGGCGCAGGATCGGCCAGTGGAGGTCGGGCACCGACAGGCAGCCCTCGAGGTACTCCCACTCGCCGTCGTGGCTGGTGAGGGTGGGGTTGACGACGATGCCCGGGCCCGACCCGTCGTTGATGTCGTAGACGAACATCCGCTTCTGGATGCCGATCTGGGGGGCGGCCAGGCCGACGCCGGGAGCGTCGTACATCGTCTCGATCATGTCGTCGGCCAGCCGCCGCAGGTCGGCGTCGAACTCGGTGACCTGGCGGGCGGGTTGCCGCAGGACGGGGTCGCCGAAGGTCCGGATCGGGAACAGGGCCATCGTCGCCGAGGGTACCCGCGGCCCCGCCCGCCGCCGCGCCTCACACTCGCCGGGGGTCGACCTCCACCCGCAGGCGGCCAGGGGGACGGCCGGCGGCAGCCAGGGCGTCGCTCAGGACGGCGTGGTCGGGCGCCCGGACCAACCACCGCCCGTCGGACGGGCCGAGGACCTCGACAGCGGGCCTTTCGAGAGCGACGAGCTGGTCGACGAACGCAGCCGCGGCGGCCCCGGACACGACTGCTAGGACCGTCTCCGGGGGAAGGCGCAACGCCGCCCGGCGGGCCGACTCCACCAGGGCGAAGCGGGAGGGGTCGGCGTGGACGGCGGCGTCGAGGACCTCGTGGCCCGGCAGTCGGGTCTGGACAACGACGCGACCGCCGGCCTCGCGCCCCCCACCAGGCGGGCGGCGCCGCGCCAGGAGGGCGAGGGCCTGCTCGCCGGCGGTGTGCCGGGGGGCCAGCAGCTCCTGGTCGAAATCGAGAAAGGCCACCGCGTGGGCGCCCGCCACCCGGTGCAGCACCGCCTCGGTGCCCACGAGTATCGGCGCCCCAGGCACGGGTCCGGCCTCGCGCCCCGTCACCTCTGCCACCGCCACCTCCGCGCCTGGCCGCCCGGCCAGCAGCTCGAGCTCGTCACGGGCCCGGGTGACGCCCACGCGAAGCGCCTTCATCCGGGTGGCACCGCAGGCGGTGCACACTGCGGGGCGGGTCGCCCGGCACCGCCGGCACTCGAGCGCGCCCTCGCCGGCGTCGGCCACCGGCCCGGTGCACACCTCGCACCGGGCCAGCTCCCCGCAGGCGACGCACGCCAGGAGGGGCGCCCGCCCCTTGCGGTTGAGCACGCAGACCACCCGCCGGTCGGGCCCCGCGTCACGGAGCAGCGTGACCAGGCGGGACGAGTAGAGGCCGGAGCCGGGCGGCTCGTTCCGGCGGTCGACGACCTCGACGACGGGCCAGCCCGCCCGCTCGTCGGTGCGGGAGGGGGCCAGGAACTCGGCGGGCAGGGCCAGCGCCTCCAGCGACGGGTGGGGCGACGTGAGGACGCACGGCACCCCTGCCCGGCGGGCCCGCTCGACGGCCACGTCGCGGGCGTTCCACGTCGGCGCCCGCTCCTCCTGGAACGCCTCGTCGCCCTCGTCGAGCACGAGCACCGCCCCCAGCTCCGGCCGCGGCGCCCACGCGCCGGCCCGGGCCCCCACCGCCACGCACCCGCCGGCCGCGGCCCGGGCCCAGTCCCGGGGAACCTCGGCCACCCGGACGCCCCGCCTCCGCAGGCGGGCGGCGAGTAGGGCCGCGGCCGACAGCGAGGGGGCAAGGATCAGAGCGTTCTTCCTCGCCGCCGCTTCCAGGGCAAACGGAAGGATGTCCTCCGCCGGGGGCGTCCGGACCACGGCCAGTCGCCGCCCGAAGGCCTCCGAGGCCAATGTCCCAGGGGCGGCGGAACTGAAGTCACCAGCAGCGGGCGGACAGGGCGGCAGACCCCGTACGGCGCCGGGCGGGGACGCCGTCCTCAGGAACGCCGACCGGCGGCCGGCCCACCGCCAGGCGGCCCAGGCGGCGAGGTCGACCACGTCGGCCGGGGGGCCCCAGCCGGTGACCTTGGCCACGGCTTGCAAAGGTCGGCCCCGAACCAGGGCCTCGGGCGCGGGCTCGTCGGCCAGCTCGACCACCCATCCGCCGATCCGGCGCCCGCCCAGCGGCACCCGCACCAGCGTCCCCACCCGGACGTCGGCCTCCATCGCCGGCGGGACGAGGTAGTCGAAGGTCTTGGCGATCCCGGCGACGTCGGGCACCACCCGGGCGATGACCACGAGCGATGTCGGACGGCGCCGGCAGTTGCGGGCCGGGCCGCCCGCGCCCGCCGACTACCTACAGGCCGAGGGCGCTCTTGACGTCGTCGAGGCGGGTGAGGTGCTCCCAGGTGAACTCTTTGTCGCTCCGCCCGAAGTGGCCGTAGGCGGCCGTGCGCCGGTAGATGGGCTTGCGCAGGTCGAGGTCGCGGATGATGGCCGCGGGCCGGAGGTCGAAGACCTCGTTCACCATCTTCTCGATCCCCCGGGGGTCGACGGTCTCGGTGCCGAACGTCTCCACCATCACCGACACGGGCCGGGCCACGCCGATGGCGTAGGCCACCTGGATCTCGCACCGGCGGGCGGCGCCCGAGGCCACCACGTGCTTCGCCACCCAGCGGGCGGCGTAGGCGGCCGAGCGGTCGACCTTGGACGGGTCCTTGCCCGAGAAGGCGCCTCCACCGTGGCGGGCCGCCCCCCCGTAGGTGTCGACGATGATCTTGCGCCCGGTGAGGCCGGTGTCGGCGTGGGGCCCGCCCAGGACGAAGCTGCCCGTGGGGTTGGCCAGAAGCTGGTACTTGTCGTTGACGAACTGGTCGGGCAGCAGGGGATGGATCACGTGCTCCCGCAGGTCGGGCTTGAGCAGGGTCTCGGTGTCGAGGCCGGGCTGGTGCTGGCTGGAGATGAGCACCGTCTTGAGCCGCACTGGGCGGCCGCCCTCGTACTCGAAGGTGACCTGGGTCTTGCCGTCGGGCCGCAGGTAGGGCAGCACGCCCGCCTTGCGCACCTCGGCCAGCCGCTGGGCCAGCCGGTGGGCCAGCCAGATGGGCAGGGGCATGAGGTCGTCGGTCTCGTCGCAGGCGTACCCGAACATCATCCCCTGGTCGCCGGCGCCCTGGGCGCTGATGTCGTCCTCGCCGCTGGTGCCCTTGCGCACCTCGTAGGCGGTGGTGACGCCCTGGCTGATATCGGGCGACTGCTCGTCGATGGCGGTGATGACCCCGCACGTGTTGCCGTCGAACCCGTAGGACTCCCGGTCGTAGCCGATGCCGCAGACCGTCTGGCGGACGATCTTGGGGATGTCGACGTAGGCCCGGGTGGTGATCTCGCCGGCGACGACGACCAGCCCGGTGGTGAGCAGCGTCTCGCACGCCACCCGCCCGGTGGGGTCCTCGGCCAGGATGGCGTCGAGGATGGCGTCGGAAATCTGGTCGGCCATCTTGTCCGGATGGCCTTCGGTGACGGATTCCGAGGTGAACGTGTAGCTGCTCATAGGGGGAGAAGGCTACTCACCGGCAGGCCGAGGGGGCAGACCGAGGCGCCAGACCGAGGCGGCGGACGACCACGTCGAGCACCACCGCGGCCAGGTCCCGCTTGGACGTGAGGACGACTTCGTGCTCCCGGCCGTCGTCCTCCAGGATGAGGGCGGCGTTGGTGTCGTGGCCGAACCCGGCCCCGGGGGCGGTGACGTCGTTGGCCACGATGACGTCGAGGCCCTTGGCCCGCAGCTTCTCCGCGGCCCTCCCTCGGACGTCGCCGCCGGTCTCGGCCGCGAAGCCGACGAGCACCTGGCCCGCCGGCTTGGACCGGCCCAGGGCGGCGAGGATGTCGGTGGTGGGCTCGAGCACCAGGTCGGGCACGCCCTCGTCCTTGCGCAGCTTGGCGTCGGCCACGGCCTTGGGGCGGAAGTCGGCAACCGCGGCGGCCATCACCACCGCGTCGGCGGTTGGCGCGCGTCGCATCACCTCCGCCTCCATCTCGGCCGCCGTCTCCACCCGGACGACCTCGACCCCGGGCGGGGCGGGACGGTCGGCCGCGGTGACCAGCACGACCGACGCCCCCCGCGACGCGGCCTCCAGCGCCACCGCCTCGCCCTGCTTGCCCGAGGACCGGTTGCCCAGGAAGCGGACCGGGTCGATGGGCTCACGGGTGCCCCCGGCGGTGACCAGGATCCGCCGACCGGCCAGGTCGCGAGGCCGGTCCCGGCCCTGGAGAAGGGCTGTGACCGCGGCCAGGATGGTGTCGGCGTCGGGCAGCCGGCCCGGTCCCTCGTCGCCGCCGGCCAGACGACCCCGGTCGGGGTCGACCACATGCACGCCCCGCCGCCGGAGGACGGCCACGTTGGCCTGGGTGGCGGGGTGCTCCCACATCTCGGTGTGCATGGCCGGGCACACGACCACGGGGGCGGTGGTGGCCAGGAGGACGTTGAGGAGCAGGTCGTCGGCGATGCCGGCGGCGTAGGCGCCCAGGAAGCGGGCGGTGGCGGGGGCCACCAGCACCACGTCGACCGACCGGGCCAGGGCGATGTGGGGCACCGGCTCGCCGTCGTCGGACGTCCACAACGACGTGCGCACCGGTTCCGACGCCAGGGCGGAGAGAGTCACGGCCCCTACGAAACGCTCGGCGTCGGCCGTCATCACCGGCACCACGTGGGCCCCGGCATCGACCAGCCGCCGGCATACCTCCACCGCCTTGTAGGCGGCAATCGACCCGCACACCCCCAAAAGCACACGGGGGGCTCCGCCCCCCGTGGGCCCCCCGAACTGCCAGGACGCCTCGCTGGACGCTCGGCGACGTTCTGTTTTCGCATCCCTTCGGGATGCGGGCTCGCTCATCGCTCGCCGAAAAGCACACGGGGGGCTCCGCCCCCCGTGGGCCCCCCGAAAGGCTCGGACGGCTCGCTCATCGCTCGCCGGCGCTACTCCTCGGGCCCCTCCTCCGGAGGGTCCTCGATGCGGATGAAGGTGATCTTGTTGGCCGCGATCTCCTCCAGGGCGATGGTGAGGGGCTTGCGGGACACCGAGGCGACCTGGGGCGGGACGATGGCGCCCAGGCCCTCGCCCAGCTGGCTGAAGTAGGAGTTGATCTGCCGGCCCCGCTTGGCGGCCAGGCTGACCAGGCTGAACTTGGAGTCGACCTTGTCGAGCAGGTCCTCGATCGGGGGGTGGATCATGCTGGCGCGCTCGGACATCTGGACGGCTCCTGGCTCAGGGCTCACTCGGTGGTGGCAGGGGCGGCGACGGGCCAGAAAATCGACTGGACCGCCGCGACCGGTGCCGTTCCACGATACCAGCCACCTCCTCGATGGCCCGGCCAAGGTCGTCGTTGACCACCACGTGGTCGGCCAGGGCCAGGCCCGCCTCCTCCTCGGCGTCGGCCAGGGCGATCCGGCGGGCGATCGCAGCATCGTCGTCCCCCCGCTTGCGCAGCCGCTCCTCCTGGGCCGCCCGGGACGGCGGCCGCAGGCAGACCACCACCGAGTCGGGCCGGAGGCGCTTGACCTGGGCCGCGCCCTGCACGTCGATCTCGAGGAGGAGGTCCGTGCCCGGCGGCGGTTCGGGCACCGGCGTGCCGTAGAGGTTGCCGAACACCTCGGCCGACTCGAGGAACCCTCCCGCCTCCCGCTCGGCCTCGAACGTGGGCCGGTCGACAAAGACGTAGGCGTCGGTCGGGTCGGATCCCCGGCGGGGCCGGGTGGTCCACGATCGGCTGAGCCACAACCCCGGAGAGCGGGCCACCAGTCCGGCGGCGACCGCCCCCTTGCCCACGCCGGAGGGCCCGATGATGACGAATATCAGGGAGGGGGGGAGCAGCGAGTCGGGCGCGGCGCAGGCCTCAGGTGGTGGACGGGAACTGCTTGAGGAGGGCCTCCCGCTGTTGGGCGCCCAGGCCCCGGACCCGCCGGGCCTCGCTGATGCGGATCTCCTCCATGAGGCGGCGAGCCCGCACCTTCCCCACGCCGGGGAGCGACTCGAGGACCGTGAGCACCTTCATCTTGCCCACCACCTCGTCGTTGTCGCCCTGCTCGATCAGCTCCTTGAGGGTGAGCGAGCCCATCTTGAGCCTGTCCTTGAGCTCGGCTCGTTGACGCCGCGCAGCTGCGGCCTTGTCGAGCGCCTTCTGGCGAGCCTCGGGTGACAGAGGAGGGGGCAGCGGCATGGCCGGAACCCTAGCGCGACCGGCCCGAGCGCTGCCCGGCCGCAAATCGCGGTGCCGCCGGCACTCAGCAACTCCCCGACGACGCCCCCGTGCCGAAGATGACGGGGCCGTAGCGCTGAGCCCAGATGCCGCGTGGGTCCTCGTCGGCCACCGGCAGCCGCCAGGTCTGGACTTCGGGCGTCCCGAGGCGGACGGGGACCCTGATGAGGGCCCGCCGGACATGGATGGTGGACGCGAGATAGGCGTCGACCGCCTCCTCATCCCAGTAGCGCAGGCAGATCCTCCGGTAGACGTGGCGCCAGGCGTCGTCGTGGCCCGGCTCGTAGACCAACTCCGCCTTGGTCGACACCACCACCTTGCGCTGCGGGAGCACGCCCTCGTCGACGACCGCCGCCACCCACGGGTTGTCTTCGAGGTGGCGCAGCCACGCCGACTCCGACCGGGGGGTGATGAGCAGCGACCCGTCCACCAGCAGGTACCAGACGGGGACCACGTGGGGATGGTTGTCGGCGTCCACCGTGGCCAGGCGGACCAGATGGTGAGGTTCGTTGAGGAACGCCATCGTCTCGGTCGTACTCATGACGGGCACGCCGGACGAAGTTAGTCTCCGGCTCCCGACCGCCGGGCTTCCACCTGCCGGCGGACGAGGGTGACGATGTCGCCGTAGGTGCGGACGTCGGCCACCAGCCGGTCGGGCAGGGCGATGTCGAACTCGTCTTCCAGCACCATGGTGAGCTCGACCGCGTCAAGAGAGTCGACACAAAGGTCGTCGCCCAGGCGGGCGGTGAGCAGCAGCCGCTTCGGGTCGATGTCGAGGTGGGCGGCGGCCACCTTGCGCAGCTGGAGCTCGATGTCGGTCATCGTCCCGCCCGATCCAGTTCCCGTGTCGCCAACTCGGTCGTCATTGTCTCCCTCAGGGCCTTCTTGTCGATCTTGCCGGTGCGGTTGCGGGGGATGGCGTCGACCACCCGGACGTGGCGGGGGACGGCGAAGGCGGCCATGCGCCCGGCCACCCAGCTCTGGACCACGGCCACGTCGACCTGGCGGCCGGTGGCGGGCACCACGTAGGCCGCCACCGACTCGTAGGCCAGCCGGTCGGGCACCCCGAACACGGCCGCCTCGGCGATGTCGGGGTGGCTGACCAGGAGGTATTCGAGCTCGACCGAGTACACCTTGTTGCCCCCCCGCATGATCATGTCCTTCTTCCGGTCGAGGATGAAGACGTAGCCCTCGTCGTCGAGGCGGGCGTAGTCGCCGGTGTGGAGCCAGCCGTCGGTGATGGCGGCGGCGGTGGCGGCCGGGTCGCCGTGGTAACCCGACGTCACCATCGGCCCCCGCACCCAGAGCTCGCCCGCCTCGCCCGTGGCCACGTCCCGGCCGTCGTCGTCGACCACCCGCACCTCGGCGCACGGTACCGGACGCCCCACCGACCCCGGCTTCCGGCGGAACTCCGAGTCGAGGAGGATGGTGGCCGGCGAGTGGGTCTCGGTGAGCCCGTAGGCGTCGTACAGCCGCAGCTGGGGCATCCGCTGGCGGAGGGCGGCGATGGTGGAGATCGGCACCGGCGAGCCGCCGAAGGCGCCGATCTCGACGTGGGCCAGCGCCGGCCACCCGAAGTCGGGATCGCGCAGAAGCAGGGGCCAGATGGAGGGGACGACCATCAGGTAGGTGATACGGCGCTGGCCGATGAGCTGGACGAACTCCCGGGGCACGACCTCGGTCACCGTCACCGACGTGCCCCCCACCAGCATCATGGGCGTGACCTGGGCCATGTGGCCGGTGGCGTAGTAGAGGGGGAAGACGATGGCGGTGCGATCGCCGGCGACCAGGTTCAGGATCCGGACGTAGGCGGTGGCCGAGTGCATGGTGCCCCGGTGCACGACCTGGCTGGCCTTGGGTCGGCCGGTGGTGCCCGACGTGTAGATGACCCCGTAGACGGAGTCCTCGTCGGGGAAGGGAACGGCGGCGCCCCGCCACGGCCGGCGGCGGCCGGTGAGGTGGGCGCCGACGTCGCGGACCCGGTCGGCGGGGAGGCCGGCCCCGTCGTCGGCGGCGGCTGCCGCCCGCAGGCCGTCCATGAACTCGGGATGGCCAAGGGCCAGGCATGCGCCCGAATGGGAGAGCATGTAGGCCCACTGGGCGGGAGCAAGCTTGGTGGACAGGCCCACGAACACCAGCCCGGTGCGGGCGCAGGCCCAGATGGCGACCACGATGTCGAGCCCGTTGCGCAGGGCGACGGCCACCCGGTCGCCGGCCACCAGGCCCTCTTCCGCCAGCCTCTCGGCCGCACCCTCCACCAGTTCGGCCAGCTCGGCGTAGGTGACGTCGCCCTCCGGTGTCTCCAGGGCGACGGTGTCGGGGAACAGGCGGACGGCCCGGTCGAGGGCCTCGACGATGGTGTGGACGCGGGAGGGATAGCACCGCACCTCGGTGCCCAGCCATGGCTCGAGCGACAGGCCCTCGGGCGGCAGGGCCTCGGGGGTCAACAAGGATCGTCGGCGGGAGGGGCCTCGGCCACCGCGCCCGACGCGCCGACGAGGCGGCCGACCCGGCGGTGGAGCTCCTGGAGCCCGTTGCGGTCGGCCGCGTAGCAGCTGAAGTTGCCCCGCCGGCTCTTGGTGACGAGCCCGGCCTTGAGCAGGACCGACAGGTGGTAGCCGGCCAGCGGCTGCGACATCCCCACCACCTGGGCCAGGTAGCCGGCGCTGCGGGGGCCCCGACGGAGATGGCGGAGCATGAGCATGCGGTGGGGTTCGGCGATGACGGCAAGGTCTTCCGAGAGTCGTTCGGCCTCGTTCTTGGTCACGGCGGTCACCATGGTCCGAGACTCTAGGGAGGGATCCGATTCATATCAATACGGCCTGATACTGTCCCCGGGCCGATGGAACTCTTCCTCACCGTGTGCGTGACGAGCGTGACCCTGGGCCTGCTCTACTCCCTCTTCGCCCTCGGCCTGAGCCTGGTGTTGCGCACTTCGGGCCAGCTCAACCTGGCCCACGGCGATTCCCTCATGCTGGCCACCTACGTGGGCCTGGGCACGTCGACCGTGGTGGGCCTGTCCGGGGTGGCGATCGTGGCCGCGGTGGCGGCCGGCGCGGCCATCGGCACCCTCGCCCACCTGGCCGTCTACTCGCCGGTGGACGCGCGTCGGCGGGCGGGGATGGCCGGTGTGGGCTTTCTCCCCGCCCTGGGTGTGGCCCTGATCGTGCGCAACGTCGCGGTGCGGGCCGACCCGGAGGGCAGCAGCCCCTTCCCGTCGCTGTTCGCGGGTCGGCCGGTGAACCTGTTCGCCGACTACCGCCTGCCCGCCGCCGGATGGTGGCTGTTGGCGGCCGGCATCCTCGTCCCCCTGGCGGTGGCGCTCGTCCTCCGGTACACGGTGACCGGCCGCCGCATCCGGGCGGTGGCCGACGAGCCGGTGCTGGCCCGCCTCAACGGCCTTCCTGTCACCCGCACCCTGGCCGCCGCCTACGTCCTGGCCGGCGTGGTCGGGGGTCTGGCGGGCGTGCTGTTCGCCTCCTTCTTCGGCCAGGTCTTCGTCGCTCTCGGCTGGCAGGCCACCCTCAAGGGTTTCGTGGCCGCCGTCCTGGGCGGCATCGGCTGGGTGCGGGGCGCCCTCCTCGGGGGCCTGGCCCTGGGCACTGTGGAGAGCTTCGTGTCCGGCTACCTCTCCACCCGCTTCCGCGACGTGGCCACGTTCGCCCTGCTCATCGGCGTCCTCCTGCTCGTCCCCCGCGGGGTGCTGGCCGGCGGCCGCCTCCGCTCCGTCTAGTCCACAAGCCTGAGATCACGTGAAAGGACGTTCCCCGATGAAGAGGTGGCGGCTGGCAACGCCGGCGTTGGCATTGACCCTGGCCCTGATGGCCGGTGCCTGCGGCGACGACTCGAACGACTCGGCCACGCCCTCCGGCGGAGGGGACGAGCCCAAGACCGTCACCATCGCCCTGGGCGGCCCCTTCTCGGGCGGGTCCAAGGCCACCGGCGACAACATCCGCAACGGCGCCCAGCTGGCCGCGGCCGAGATCAACGACGCCGGGGGCATCGCCGACGGCCCCTTGAAGGGGGCCACCATCGTCTTCAAGGAGTTCGACGACGCCGGCGTCCCCGCCAACGGGGCCAACAACATGCGCACGATCATCGACGACCAGGACGTGCTGGTGTTCGTCGGGTCCGGCATCTCCGACGTCTCCGTGGCCATGGCCCCCACCGCCAGCCGGGAGGCGTTCCCCTTCCTGTCCGCCTACGCCTCGTCGCCCAAGATCCTGGAAGCGGCCCAGGACGCCAAGTCGATCTTCGTGGTGCCCCCGACGTTCCCCGCCTACTCGTTCTCCGTCACCGACGAGCTGGTGAAGGCGGGTCACACCCGGCCCGGCATCATCAACCTCACCGGCACCTATGGCGACGGGGTGGCCGACCTGGTGGTCGACCGGCTGCAGGAGAAGGGGATCGTCCCGGTGGCCAAGGAGTCGTTCGTCTCGGCCGATACCGACTTCCGGGTGCAGCTGGCCAAGATCAAGGACGCCAACCCCGACTCGCTGGTGATGGTGGGATTGGCCAACCTCGACGCCCTCATCGTCACCCAGGCCGACGAGCTCGGCCTCGACGTGCCGATCTTCGACCCCGGCGGCATCACCAACAACGACACGTTCCTCAAGGCCGCCGGCCCGCTGGCCGACGGTGTGGTCGGCAACACCCCCAGCCTGGCCAGCCGCGCCACCCCGGCGACGATCTCGCTGCGTGACCGGTACCGGGCCGCCACCGGCCAGTCCGTGCTCCCCGACCCGGCCGCCTTCTCCTACGAAGGGGTGAGGGCGGTGGCCGCCGCCCTCGCCGCCGGCGCCTCCGGGCGGAGCGACCTACCTCGCTTCCTGCGCGAGATCTCCATCCCCGACACGGGCGTGGGCTCGCTCGCCTTCGGTGAGGACGGCTCCCGCATCGGCGGGCGGTTGTACGTGTTCAAGATCACCGGCGGCAAGCCCGAGTTCTTCGTCGGCTACGAGCAGACGGGGCCACGGGCGGTGAAGGAGATCGCGCTCGACGATTGAACCGCCTCCGTTCGCCGGGCGGGAGGATGGGGGCGGCGGTGGCCGCCCTCGTCCTCGTCGCGGGGGTGCCGGTGCTGATCGGCGGCAACCGCGGCTACGGGCTGGGGACGACGGCCGCCATCGCGGTGATCCTCGCCCTCGGCTACCAGGTCACCTACGGGCTGTCAGGGCAACTCTCGGTGGCCCATGCCCCGCTGATGGGGATCGGCGCCTACACCGTGGCCCAGCTCACCACCGCCCACGGATGGTCGTTCTGGGCGTCGCTGGTGCCGGCCGCGCTGGCCGCGGCGGCCATGGGGGCGGTGGTGGGTCTACCCGGGCTGCGGGTCCGGGGCGACGTCCTGGCCCTGGTGACGCTGGGCGCGGGTGAGATCCTCCAATCGCTCTACCTCAACACGACCGCCTTCACCGCCGGCTCGGCCGGGATCTCCGGGATCCCCCTGCTGTCGGTGTTCGGGACGCGTCTCGATTCGCGAGGGCTGTACGCGGTCGCCCTGGGGCTGGCGCTGCTGGCGCTGGTGCTGGTGCGGTGGCTGCGGGACTCGCCGTTGGGGCGCTCGTGGACGGCGCTGCGCGACGACGAGGTGGCGGCCGCGGCCCTGGGCGTGCACACCGGTCGGCTGCGGATCCTGGCCTTCGCGGTGGGGGCGGGCCTGGCCGGGGTGGCCGGCGCCGTCTACGCGGTGCAGGACGGGTTCGTGTCGTCGGTGTCCTTCGGGTTGAGCCAGAGCGTGACGGTCATCCTGGTGGTCCTGGTGGCGGGCGAGGGCCGGCTGGGACGCACCGTCGGGGCGGCGGTGCTCATGACTGCGGTCGTCGATCGCCTGACGGGCTACGGCGGGCTGGCGGAGGGTGTCACCGGCGCCTTCATCCTGCTGGTGGTGGCCGCCCGGGTGGGGCTGGTCGGCGACGTGGTGGGAGCGGGCCGCCGCCGGTTCACCCCTCGCTTGGCCCCCCGGTGACCGGCGTGGTGGCGGGGGGGCCCGGGCTCGTCGTGGCGGGGGGACCCGGGCTCGTCCTGGCCGGGGTGTCCCGGGACTTCGCCGGTGTCCATGCCGTGGTCGACGTGTCGCTGTCGGTGGAGCCGGGGCGGGTGGTGGGCCTGGTCGGGCCCAACGGGTCGGGCAAGACGACGCTGGTGAACCTGGCGTCGGGGGCGGTCGCTCCGAGCGGGGGTCGGGTGGTGGTCGACGGCGTCGACCTCACCGGTGCGCCCAGCCGCCGCTTCGCCGCCGCCGGCGTGGTGCGGACGTTCCAGGCCCTGCGCCTGTTCGAGGCCCAGTCGGTGCTGGCCAACGTGTTGGTCGGGGCCCAGCGGCGGGTGCGGCCTTCGTTGGCCGGTGCCTGCCTGCGGCCGCCGGCCTTCCGCCGGCGGGAGCGGGAACTGGCCGGGCGGGCTCGGGACGCGTTGGTGGCGGTCGGCCTGGAGGGCTTCGACGACCGGCCGGTGGCGGCCCTCTCTCACGGCCAGCGGCGGCGGGTGGAGCTGGCCCGGGCGGTGGCCGCGGCGCCCGCCTTTCTGGTCCTCGACGAACCGGCCGCGGGCATCGACCCCGAGCAGGCAGAGGTGCTGCTGGCCCTCATCCGGTCGCTGGCCGAGGGGGGCTGCGGGGTGCTGGTGGTGGAACACGACCCCGCCCTCGTCGACCGGATCTGCGACCGGGTGGTGGGCATGGCCGACGGGTCGGTGGTCGCGGCCGGCACCTACGCCGAGGTGGCGGCGCACCCGGCCCTGGTGTCGATGCTCCAGCCGTCCGACCTCGAATCCCGGTGACGACGAGGTGTTGACCGTGCGGGACCTGCACGCGGGATGGGGCGCGACCAACGTCGTGCAGGGCGCCGATCTGGTGGTGGGGCCGGGCGAGGTGGTGGCGGTGTTGGGCGGGAACGGGTCGGGGAAGTCGTCGCTCCTCCTGGCGGTCGCCGGGCTGCTGCGGGCTCGGGCCGGCGACGTCGAGCTGGACGGGCGCTCCGTCAAGCGCCTTCCCGCCGAGCGTCGGGCCTGCCTTGGCCTCCGCCTCCTGCCCCAGACCCGACGGGTGTTCCCGTCCTTGACCGTGCGGGAGAACCTGGAGGCGGTCGAGCTGGGGTTGCCGGCGGGCGAGGTGGACGGAGTCCGGGCTCGACGGGCGGCGTGGCTGGAGCGGTTCCCGGTGCTGGGCGCCCGGCTGGACGAGCCCGCGGCCGGGCTCTCGGGCGGGCAACAGCAGCTGCTGGCCATCGGGCGGGTGTTGTCGACCCGGCCCCGGGTCCTGCTGGCCGACGAGCCGTCGGCCGGGCTGTCGCCGGCGTTGGCCGCGGCCTGCGGCGATGCCCTCCTCGAGCTGGCCGCCGAGGGCTCGGCAGTCGTCCTCGTGGAGCAGAACGTCACCCTCGCCCGGCGGCTGGCGGCCCGGGTCCTGCGCATGCACGACGGCCGCCTCGGCCCCGATCCCGCGCCGGACGGCTAGAGGGCCCGCGCCCGCTTGCGGGATTCTGTCCCGGCCCGATAGGTTCATCAACTCGATTTGTATCAATTCCTGTTGATGAGAGAGGCGACGAGTGACCGACCACGAGTTGTCCCGACGCCGGTTCCTCGGCCTGACTGCGGCGAGCGCGGCCGCGCTCGTCCTCCCCGGTTGCGGCAGCGACGACGACAGGACCTCCCCGACGGCAACCACCGCCGCCGCCGGCACCGAGCCGGTGAAGGACTTCGGCGGCCGGACGATCACCACCGCCGTCTACGCCAAGAACCATGCCTCGTCCCCGCTCTACTGGCAGCGGTTCGCACCGCCGGGGCTCACCGTGAAGCCGGTGATCGTGACCAGCCCCGGCGACATCAGCCGGGCCCTCGTCGCCGGCGACCTCGACTTCGGCCTCATGGGGTACTTCAACACCCTCATCGAGGCCAGCACCACCGGCTTCGCCCCGAGGATCGTCTGCATGTGCTCCCGTCAGGGGATCGGTCTCATCGCTCGGACCGACCGGGGCGTCACCACGTTCGCCGACCTGGCCGGCAAGACCGTGGCCGTCCCGCCCCCCGGGGTGCAGGTTCTCGCCCTCACCGCCGCCCTCGACAAGGTGGGCCTCAAGCTCGACCGTGACGTCACCAGCGTGCCCGTCGCCTTCGCCGACCAGCCCGCCGCCCTCGAGCGGGGTGACGTCGACGCCTACATCGGCACCGAGCCCCTGTGCACCCAGAGCGTGGTGTCGGGCCGGGGCGTGCGCATCGGTGGCGTCTACGACACCCCCGCGGGCGACATCAACACCGCCATGTGGGCCGCGCCCAAGAACCTGGATGACGCCGACCTGCTCCGGGCGGTGACCAAGATGCAGCGGGACGCGGCCGAGTTGCTGACCCCGGCGGGCGTGAACAGCCGCACCGAGTGGCACACGCTCCTGGTCGACCAGTTCGAGTACTCCGAGCCCGTCTACGAGGCGGTGCTGGAGAACGTCGGAGCCGTCTGGCGGTTCGACGCCGCCCGCCAGGCCCAATTCGAGGGGGCCGCCGACATGATGCTGGCCCAGGGCGTGATCACGTCCCGGCCCGACATCGACGCCCTGCTCCTCCTGGACCACCAGCCCACCAGCTGACGGTGGTGCTCCGAGCTCGGATCGGCCCGAAGCGGGCCGGCCCGACAGGTCCGGCTGACCAGAATCGGACGGGTGCGGCAGTCGACGTCCCGCCCTTCGACCCCGGCGAGGACCTGGCCCCGAGCAGCCCGACCGCCACCCGCCGGCGTCTCCGGGGGTGGCGGCGGGTGGCGATCGGGATCGCTTTCCCCGCGGTGCTGGTGGCGGTGTGGTCGATCCTCAGCGCCACCGGCGTGGTTTCCGACCGGCTGTTGCCCCCGCCGGCCAAGGTGGTGGAGAGCGCCGGCCAGTTCGTCGTCGCCCCCGGGCGGCCGCCGGTACCGGGCATCGTCCCGTTCAAGGGCGCCGCGGCCAAGCACGTGCGGGCCAGCGTCAGTCGTTGGGTCGTGGCCTACGCCGTCGCCGTCTGCGTCGGACTGCCCCTCGGGCTGGGTCTCGGTCTCTCCCGCTGGATGTCGGCCGCCGTCGACCCCCTCTTCCAGGCCATCCGCTCGGTGCCGATCACGGCCTGGCTGCCGATCGCCCTGGTGTGGTTCGGGTTCACCGAAGGCGCGGCCCGGTTCCTGGTGTTCATCGGTGCGGTGTCGCCCATCGTGGTGGCCACCGCCGACAGCACCGCCCGGGTCCCCCGCCAACTCGTCGACACCGCCCGGATGCTCGGCACCGACCCTCGCCGGTTGGCCCGCCGGGTGTACCTGCCCGCGGCCCTCCCCGGCATCGTCACCGGGCTGCGGCTCGGCCTCACCCTGGGCTGGACGAGCCTCATCGTGGGCGAGCTCACCGGCACCAACCGGGGCCTGGGAGCGATGATGAACGCGGCCCGGGAGCTGAACCGCCTGGACCAGATCCTGGTGGGGATGGTCACCTTCGCACTGATCGGCTTCGCCGGTGACCTGCTCCTGCGGAAGCTCGCCCGTCCCGTTCGTCCGGTGGGCCGATGCCTGAACCGCCGCCGCCGGAGCCGCTCCTGGCGTCGCCACTCACTGGGTCACCCGCGGCAGGGACGGTCGCGGTGACGGCCCCCGCCCTGGCCGCGGTGGCCGTTGCCAAGGCCTACGGGCCGCTGCGCGTGCTGTCCGAGGTCGACCTCAGCGTCGCCGCCGGCGAGGTGGTCGCGGTGTTGGGGCCGAGCGGGTGCGGGAAGTCGACCCTGCTGCGGGTGCTGGCCGGACTGGAGGCGCCCGACCGGGGCCGGGTGGAGGTCGGCGGTCGGGCCGGTGGCGGGGCCGTCGCCCGACCGGCCGATGGTGGTCCAGGGGGCAACGCTCTTTCCCTGGCTCTCGTTGCGGGCGAACCTGGCCTGGGGGCCGCGGGCGCTCGGAAATCGGGAGGTCGACGCCGTCGTCGACGACCTGCTCGCCGCCACCGGGTTGACCGGCTCCGCCAACCTCCTTCCCCGGCAACTCTCGAGTGGCATGCGCCAGCGGGCGGCCATCGCCCAGGTCCTGGCGAACCAACCGCCCCTGCTCCTGCTCGACGAGCCCTTCGGCGCGCTCGACGCCCAGACCCGCCTGCGCATGCAGGAATGGCTGATCGGCCTCCTGGCCGAGCGGGAGACGGCCGCCGTCCTGGTCACCCACGACGTGGAGGAGGCCCTGCTCATCGGCCACCGTCTCGTGCGCCTGTCCCACCGTCCGTCGTCGGTCGTGGAGGAGCTGGTCGTCGACCTGCCGTCGCCGAGAGGGCGGACGACGCTGGCCGACCCCCGGTTCGTCGAGCTCAAGACGGCGGTGCTGGCCCGGGTCCTCGATGCCTGAGAGCGGCTGGGGCCGCTATGTGTCCGATTACCACGACGGGCGTCCGGGGATCACGGAGGATGTCCTGGCCGTGGCCCGCGACGCCGACGGGCGGTCGCCTTATGACTGGCTGGCGGAGGCGGTCCCGGCGGGCTCGTCCACCGTGGTCGACCTGGCGTGCGGGAGCGGGCCCGTCGCACGCCTCCTCGCCGGGCCACGGGTCGTGGGGGTCGACCGGTCGGCCGGGGAGCTGGCCTGGCCCGGGCGCGGGGGACTCCTGGATTGCTGGTCAGGGCCCGAGCCACGGCGGTGCCGATCGTCGACGGCGCCGTCGACGCGGTGGTGTGCTCGCTGGCGTTGATGGTGCTGGAACCCCTCGACGCGGTCCTGATCGAGGTCCGGCGGGTGTTGCGCCCGGGGGGACGTTCGCCGCCACCGTCCCGGTGCGATCGGCGAGCCAGGGGGAGGTGTTCGACGAGATCCTCGCCGCCCTGGGCCAGGCCGGCGCCGGCTACCCGTGCGACCTGGACGCCGGCTCGGTGGTCGCCCGGCTGGCGGCGGCCGATCTCCGCCTCCAGCGCGACGACACCGGCCTGTTCACCCGGACCATCTCCGATCAGGGCGAAGCCGACGTCGTGGTCCGTTCGTTCTACGCCCCGGGTTCGGACGACACCCGGGTGGCGACAGCCGTGGCCGGCTTGGAACGACGGGTGCGGGTCGCGCCGGTCCGGATCGGCTACCGCATCCGACGCCTGCTGGCGGTGGCGACCGGTTGACCCTCACCACGCGCGCGATGGAGGCAGCCGTCCGGCGGATTGCGAGGCCGGCTGCCACGGACCCCGTTCTACGGCGGACACCGGTACGGTGACGGCTGGGATGGATCGGGAGGGGCCTAGCGCGGGGGCGCCGGCTCGCGCCATCGTCATCACCGGGGTCGGGCGCGGTCACCCCCCTGGGCGACGCCGCCACCACGTGGACCCGGCTGCTGGCCGGCGACTCGGGTCTGGAGGCGGCGCCGCAGGCGCTCCGCCGGGCTGGCTGCGAGGTCGTGGGCCGGGCCGAATGGTTCCGGGCCGAGGACTACGTCGACCGCCAGGCCGCCCGCCGTATGGGCCGCTTCAGCCAGTTCTCGGTGGCGGCCTCGGTCATGGCCCTGGCCGACGCCGGCCTCACCGGCTACACCGGCGAGGGGCTGGGAATCGTCGTGCACACCGGTGCCGGCGGGCTGATCGAAGCCGAGGACGCGGCCGGTCCCGCGGCTGCCCGTCCCACCCGGGTCAGCCCCTTCTTCGTCCCCGTCTACGGGGCCAACATGGCCGCCTGCCAACCCTCGATCGTCCTGGGGGCCACGGGGCCGGTGTTGGGCGGGGTGGGGGCGTGCGCTGCTGGTGTGCAGGCGGTGATCGACGGCCTGCGCGTGCTCGAGCGGGGCGACGCCGAGGTGGTGCTGGCCGGGGGCACCGACGGCGCCCTGTCGCCGATGCTGCTGGGGTCGCTGGTCAACGCCGGCGCCCTGGCCCCGGCGGGCGACGACCCCTCGTCGGCCTGCCGGCCGTACGACGTGCGGCGGGAGGGGATGGTGGCCTCGGAGGGGGCCGCCATCTTCGTCCTGGAGCGGTTGGATCGGGCGCGGGCCCGAGGGGCCCGGGTGCTGGCGGTGGTGGCCGGCGGGGGGAGCGCGGGCGACGCCCACCACGTCGCCGCCCCCCATCCCGAGGGACGTGGGGCGGCCGCCGCCATGGGCCGGGCGCTGGCCGACGCGGGGGCGAAGCCGGACGAGGTCGACGCCCTCGTCGCCCACGCCACCGCCACCCCCCTGGGCGACATAGCCGAGGCACGCGCCCTGCGGGCCGTGTTCGGCGACGGGTCGCCCTCGGCCGTCGCGGTCACCGCCCCCAAGTCCGCCCTCGGCCATGGCCTGGGGGCGGCGGGGGCCTTCGGCGTGCATGGTGGCCGCCCTGGCCCTCCACCACCGGGTCCTGCCGGCCACGAGGGGTCTCGACCCCGACCACGTCGACCCCAACTGCGTCCTCGACCACGTGATGGGTTCGCCCCGGCCCGGCGCCCTGCGGTCGGTGCTGGTCAACGCGTCGGGGTTCGGGGGCCAGAACGCGGCCCTCCTGCTGCGGGCCGCGCCCCCGGAGGACATGGGGTGAGCGGCGACGAGCGCGAGCGGGCGCGGGCGCGGGTGGTCGTGACGGGCATGGGCTGCGTCTCGCCGGTGGGCAACGACCGGGCCTCGACGTGGGACTCCCTCTGCCAGGGACGCAGTGGGATCGCCCGGATCGCCAACTTCGACCCGTCCGACCTGCCCTCGCAGACGGCGGGCGAGGTCAAGGGGTTCGACCCGGTGGCGCTGCTCGGTCACAAGGAGGCCCGCCGCACCAGCCGGCCGGTGCAGTTGGCGGTGGCGGCGGCCCGGGAGGCGGTAGCCGACAGCGGGATCGACCTGGCGCCGATCGCCGACGAGGCGGCGGTCATCATCGGCACGGGCGTGGGCGGCCTGGCCCTGTTCGAGAGCGCGGTGCTGGCCTACGCCCAGGGTGGCTACCGGAAGGTGTCGGCCTTCGCCGCCGCCGGCATGCTCGTCGACATGCCGGCGGGGATGGTGGCGGCCGACGTCGGCGCACGGGGACCCAACTTCGCCATCGTCAGCGCCTGCGCCTCGAGCGCCCACGCCATCGGCGAGGCGGCCGAGCAGATCCGCCGGGGGGACGCCATCGTCGCCCTGGCCGGCGGCACCGAGGGCTCGATCACGCCGGTGGGGATGGCCATGTACTGCGTGATCGGCGCCCTGTCCCGCCGCAACGACGACCCCCCGGCCGGATCCCGCCCCTTCGACCGCGACCGGGACGGCTTCGTGACCGCCGAGGGGGCGGCCGTCCTGGTGCTGGAGGAGCTGGGCCACGCCCGGGCCCGGGGGGCGAGGATCTACGCCGAGCTGGTCGGCTACGGGGCCACCGCGGATGCGGCCCACGTCACCCAGCCCGACCCGTCCGGCACCCAGGCCTCCCGGTGCATCAGCCTCGCCCTCGACCGGGCCGGACGCTCACCCGCGGAGGTGGGCTATGTCAACGCCCACGGCACGGGCACGCCGCTCAACGACCCGGCCGAGACCCGGGCCCTGAAGCTGGCCCTGGGCGAGGCGGCGGCCACGGTGCCGGTGTCGTCGACCAAGTCGATGACCGGCCACCTCACGGGCGCCGCCGGCTCGTTGGAGGCGATGATCACGATCCTGGCCATCCACGAGGGGTTCCTGCCGCCCACCATCAACCTCGACCACCCCGACCCCGAGTGCGACCTCAACCACGTCGCCCACGTGGGACGTCACGTGCCGGGTCTGGACCTGGCCCTCTCCACGTCGTTCGGCTTCGGCGGCCACAACGCCTGCCTCGCCTTCGCCAAGCCGGCGGACTAGGCGAGCTGCGACAGGTCGAGGCGCAGGGAACGCCCGACGACGACCAGGTCGATGGCGCCGATGGCGTTCGTGACCTCGCCGGTCGCGAAGTCGTGGGCCACGAATGCGGGCGGCCCGTCCGTCGGGAGGTCGACGAGCACGTAGACCCCGGCGCCTCCGAGCCGGTAGTCGTCCAACTTCCGCGTGCGGTCGACCCGCCTGGTCGATCGCGACGCGACCTCGACCACGAGGAGGGGCGGCGGATCGAGATGGAGCTCGTCGACGCGAGTCCAGCTCGGGTCCACCACGATCAGATCGGGCACGTTGAGGTAGCCGCTCCCACCGGGGACGACCCATCCCGTTCCGTTGCCACGGACACACCCGTCCGGCAGAGCCAGTTGGCGTAGGGCCTGGGCGTAGATGACCGCCACCGCGGTGTCGTGTTCGTCGCTGGCCGGTGTCACGATCAGGCATCCCCACGGATCGAGCTCCAGGTGGGCGACGCCCAATTCGTCGCGAAGCCAGTCGAGATCGTCGTAGGTGTACTCGCCGTCCTTCACCGCGTACGCCATCACCCCAGACTACGCCCGCCCTGCGACAGCTCTTCGAGAATCGGTCGTCGGGATCGGTAGTTCGGCCGTTTGAAACGCCTGAAGCGTGGTGAATCCGGCCCGCGAGGCCGAAATCACCACGCCACCGATGCACGAGACCCGGGCTCAGCTCGTCGGGAGGACCTCACCGGTGATGGCGGCGTGGAGGGCGGCGGCTGCGGCCGGGGGGTCGGCGGCGTCGGTGACGGCCCGGCCGATCACCAGCATGTCGGCCCCCACCAGGAAGGCGTCGCGGGGGCCGGCGGCCCGGGCCTGGTCGTGGGCGTCGCCCCTCGGCAGCCGGATGCCGGGCACGACCGCCAGCAGGCGGGGGGCGAGCTGCTTGGCCTCGTGGACGTCGGCCGCGGCCACAACGACGCCGCCGCAGCCCGACTCCACCGCCGCCGCCACCCGGCCGCCGAGGATGTGGGCGGGGGCGTCGGCGTCGGAGGTGAGGATGGTGACGGCGAGGGCGGTGGGCGGCGGCAGCCCGCCGGCGGCTGCTCCCTCCCGGAAGCCGTCGACGCCGGCCCGCAGCATCACCGCCCCGGCCCGGGCGTGCAGGGTGAGGTAGGACGCCCCCAGGGCGCCCGCCACCCGGGCCGACTTGCGCACCGTGGTGGGGATGTCGTGCAGCTTGAGGTCGAGGAACACCTTGAACCCGGCGTCGGCGATGGACGTGACCGCGTCGGGGCCGGCGGCGGTGAACAGCTCGAGCCCGACCTTGGCCACGCCGAACCACGGCCGCAGCTGGTCGGCCAGCCGCAGGGCGAGCACCAGGTCGTCGACGTCGAGGGCCAGGCACAGGCGGTCACGGAGGTCCATGCGCCTGTCCTACCAGATCGGCGACCCGGACCACCCCCTGGCGCCGGCACCACGCCTCCAGGCCCTTCAACACGAGGAGCGGGGCCCGGGGGTCCTCGAAGGTGGCCGTGCCCACCTGGACCGCCGACGCCCCCGCCAGCATCAGCTCCACCGCCTGCTCGCCGGTGGCCACCCCGCCCACGCCCACCAGCGGCAGGTCGGGAAAGGCCTGGTGCACGTCGAACACGGCCCGTACCGCCACCGGCCGGATGGCGGACCCCGACAGTCCGCCGCCGCCCGCCCCCAACCGGGGCCGGCGGGTGGACTGGTCGATGGCCATCCCCTTGACGGTGTTGACCAGGGTGAGGGCCGACGCCCCCCCGTCGCCGGCCGCGGCCGCGATCTCGACGATGTCGGTGACGTTGGGGCTGAGCTTGGCCCAGACCGGCCGGCCACAGGCGGCGACCACCGCAGAGACCGCGTCCCTGGTGGCCGAGGCGTCGGCCGCGAACATGTGGCGCCCGCCCTCCAGGTTGGGGCAGCTCAGGTTGACCTCCACCGCCACGACCTCGTCTCTGGCGATAGCGCCCAAAGCGGCAGCCGCCTTCTCGTAGCCGGCGAGGGTGGTGCCCCAGATGCTGGCGACCACCCGGGCGCCGGTCGCGACCAGGGCCGGCAGGCCGGCGACCAGCCACGCCTCCACCCCCGGGTTCTGCAGGCCCACGCTGTTGAGCATGCCGGCCTCCGTCTCGTGGACCCGGGGGGCGGGGTTCCCCGCCCACGGCTCGGCCGACAGCGACTTCACCACCACCGCCCCCAGGAGGGAGAGGTCGAAGTAGGCCGACAGCTCGGCGCCCTGGCCGGCCGTGCCCGACGCCGTCATGACCGGGTTGGGCAGGCCGACGGGGCCCACCCGCACGGCCAGGTCGACCGCCCCACCAGGCGCCCGCCTCACGTCACCGCCCGTGGTACTCCTGCAGCGAGCGGACCGACGATCCGTGGTGGGCCACGTCGGCGATGCCGTTGGCCGCGGCCAGGGCGGCGGCCACGGTGGTGAGGCACGGCACCTGGTGGACGTTGGCCGAGGTGCGTATGTAGGCCCCGTCCGCTCTCGGTCCCCGTCCCCGGGGGGTGTTGACGACCAGGTCGATCTCGCCGTTGGCGATGCGCTCGACGGCGGAACGCCCGGGATGGCCCAGCAGCGGCACCACGTCGGCCACCGGCACGCCGTTCTCGACCAGGTAGCGGGCCGTGCCCGAGGTGGCCACCACCGAGAACCCCAGGTCGACGAACTGGCGGGCCGCCTTCAGCCCGCCCGCCTTGTCGCGGTCGGACAGCGACAGGAAGATGGTGCCCTGGTCGGGCAGGCGGTCGCCCGCCCCCGCCTGGCTCTTGGCGAAGGCCAGCCCGAAGGTGGCGCCGATGCCCATGACCTCGCCAGTCGCTCGCATCTCGGGGCCGAGCAGGGTGTCGGCCTCGGGGAACCGGTTGAAGGGCAGCACCGCCTCCTTCACCGCCACGTGGTCGCCGGTGGCGGCCGGGCACAGCAGGCCCTCGGCCCGCAGCTCGGCCAGCGTCGCCCCCACCATCACCCGAGCCGCCACCTTGGCCAGGGGCACGCCGGTGGCCTTGGCCACGAACGGCACCGTGCGGCTGGCCCGGGGGTTGGCCTCGATGACGAACACCTGCCCTTGCTTCACCGCGTACTGCACGTTGAGCGGGCCCCGCACGTCGAGGGCGTCGGCGATGGCCCGGGTGTGGCCCTCGATGACCTCGACCACCGCCGGGGCCAGCGTCGGCGGCGGGATGACGCAGGCGCTGTCGCCCGAGTGGACGCCCGCCTCCTCCACGTGCTCCATCACCCCGCCGATGAACACCTCGCCGGTGTGGTCGCGGATGGCGTCGACGTCGACCTCGGTGGCGTCCTCCAGGAAGCGGTCGACCAGCACCGGCCGCTCGGACGACAGGCCGCCCTCCCGGCCCAGCGTGCCGAAGACGGCCATCTCGGCCATGGCCCGGGCCAGGTCGTCGTCGTTGTAGACGATCTCCATGGCCCGCCCGCCGAGGACGTACGACGGCCGGACGAGGGCCGGGTAGCCGATGCGGTGAGTGATGGCCAGGGCCTGGTCGAGGTCGACGGCGGTGCCGCCCGCGGGCTGGGGGATCTCCAGTCGGGCGCACAGCGAGCTCCACCGCTCCCGGTCCTCGGCCTCGTCGATGGCGGCCGGCCGGGTGCCGAGGACGAGGTGCTCGGGGATGCGGTCGGCCAGCTTGAGCGGCGTCTGTCCGCCCAGGGCGACGATCACGCCCACCAGCCGGTTGGCGCCCGACGAGTCGGGCGCGCCCTCCACCTCCAGGACGTTCATCACGTCCTCGAACGTCAGCGGCTCGAAGAAGAGGCGGTCGGAGGTGTCGTAGTCGGTGGACACCGTCTCCGGGTTGCAGTTGACCATCACCGTGTCGAAGCCGGCGTCGCGCAGGGCGAAGCTGGCGTGGACGCAGCAGTAGTCGAACTCGATCCCCTGGCCGATGCGGTTGGGCCCCGACCCGAGGATCACCACGGTGGGCCGCTCGCCGGGGCGGGCCTCGTCCTCGTCCTCGTAGGTGGAGTAGTGGTACGGGGTGGCGGCCTCGAACTCGGCCCCGCACGTGTCCACCGTCTTGAACGTGGCCTTCACCCCGACGGCCAGGCGGGCGGCCCGCACCATGTCCTCCGTGATTGGGGCCTCGCTGACGCCTGCGCCCCACAGCCAGGCCAGCTGGGCGTCGGCGAAGCCCAGCCGCTTGGCCCGCCGCCAGTCGCCCCGGGTCATGGCCCGGAAGCCGATGGCGGCCAGGTGGGCCCGCTCGGCGGTGATGCGGCCGATCTGGTCGAGGAACCAGGGGTCGACCCGGGTGGCCTGGTACAGCCGCTCCACGCTGATGCCCCGGCGCAGGGCCGCCTCCAGCTGGAAGGGGCGGTCGGGCGTGGCCACCGACGCCCGGGCCACCAGCTCGTCGTCGTCGACGTCGTCGAGGGCGGCCTCGGCCGGGTCGCAGTTGAGTCCCCAGCGGCCGTGCTCGAGCGAGCGCAGCCCCTTCTGCAGCGACTCGGGGAAGGTGCGGCCGATGGCCATGGCCTCCCCCACCGACTGCATGCGGGTGCCGAGCACGTCGGGCGCCCCCGGGAACTTCTCGAACGCCCACCGGGGGATCTTGGTGACCACGTAGTCGATGGTGGGCTCGAAGCTGGCCGGGGTCTTGCGGGTGATGTCGTTGGGGATCTCGTCGAGGGTGTAGCCGACGGCCAGCTTGGCCGCGATCTTGGCGATCGGGAACCCGGTGGCCTTCGACGCCAGGGCCGAGGACCGAGACACCCGGGGGTTCATCTCGATGACGACCATCTCGCCGTCGGCCGGGTTGACCGCGAACTGGATGTTGGACCCGCCGGTGTCGACGCCGATGCGCCGGATGCAGGCGAAGGCGGCGTCGCGCATGCGCTGGTACTCGACGTCGGACAGGGTCTGGGCCGGGGCCACGGTGATGGAGTCGCCGGTGTGGACGCCCATGGGGTCGAGGTTCTCGATCGAGCACACGACCACGCAGTTGTCGGCCCGGTCGCGCATCACCTCCAGCTCGAACTCCTTCCACCCCGCGATCGAGCGCTCGATGAGGATCTCGGAGATGGGGCTGGCGGCGAGGCCGATCTCGGCCAGCAGGGTGAGCTCGGCCGCGTCGTGGGCGATGCCGGTGCCGCCGCCGCCCAGGATGTACGACGGTCGCACGATCACCGGGTAGCCGATCTCGTCGCCCACCTTGGCCGCCTCGTGGGCGGCGTAGGCGAAGCCCGACGGGGGCACGGCCAGCCCGATCTCGGTCATGGCCGCCTTGAACCGCTCCCGGTTCTCGGCGGTGCGGATGGCCTCGGCCGACGCCCCGATGAGCTCGACGCCGAACTCCTCCAGCACCCCCCGCTCGTGCAGGGCCATGGCCAGGTTGAGGCCGGTCTGGCCGCCCAGGGTGGGCAGGATGGCGTCCGGCCGCTCGCGGGCGACCACCGCCGCCACCGTCTCCCAGTCGAGGGGCTCCACGTAGGTGCGGTGGGCGAAGTCGGGGTCGGTCATGATCGTGGCCGGGTTGGAGTTCACCAGGATCACCCGGTAGCCCTCGGCCTTGAGCACCCGGCACGCCTGGGTGCCGGAGTAGTCGAACTCGCACGCCTGGCCGATGACGATCGGTCCCGACCCGATGAGCAGGATCGACTCGATGTCCGTCCGCTTAGGCACCGGTCATCAGCCTTCTGAAGTCCTCGAAGAGGTAGCGGGCGTCGTGGGGGCCGGGGCCGGCCTCGGGGTGGTACTGGACGCTGAACGCCCGCACGTCGCGGCAGCCAAGTCCCTCGATCACCCCGTCGTTGAGGTTGACGTGGGTGACGTCGGCCCCCGCCACCGTGCCCTCGCCCACCGCGTAGCTGTGGTTCTGGCTGGTGATCTCCACCGCGCCGTCCCGCAGCCGTTTCACCGGGTGGTTGCCGCCGTGGTGGCCGAAGGGGAGCTTGAACGTCGTCCCCCCCAGGGCGGCGGCCATCAGCTGGTGGCCGAGGCAGATGCCGAAGACGGGGACGTCGGCCTCCAGCAGGTCGCGGATGGCGTCGACGGCGTAGGTGACGGCGGCCGGGTCGCCCGGGCCGTTGGAGAGGAACACCCCGTCGGGACGGCGGAGGAGCACGGCCGCGGCCGACGTGGAGGCAGGGACGACCTCCACCGTCGCCAGCTCCGACAGCATGCGCAGGATGCTCGTCTTGATCCCGAAGTCGTAGGCCACGACGGTCAGCGGGCCGTCTGCCCGACCGTTGAGTACGCCTCGCGGGTGGTGACCTCGGCCACCAGGTCGACGCCGTCGGTGCCCGGCTCGTCGAGGGCGGCCGCCTTGAGGGTCACCTCGTCGGCGGTGCCGAAGGCGCCGGCCATGGCCCCCGCCTCCCGGATGTGGCGGGTGAGGCGGCGGGTGTCGACGCCGGTGATCCCGGGCACGCCCGACGCCGTCAGCCACGAGTCGAGGTCGAGGGTCGAGCGCCAGCTCGACGGTCGCTCGGTCATGTCCCGCACGATCACGCCCCGGCAGTAGGCCCGGGCGCTCTCCGCGTCCTCCGCCGAGACCCCGTAGTTGCCGATGTGGGGGTAGGTGAAGGCGATGATCTGCCCGGCGTAGGACGGGTCGGTGAGCACCTCCTGGTAGCCGCTCAGGACGGTGTTGAACACCACCTCGCCGGTGGCCACGCCCCCCGGCGGCTCGGCCCCCACCGCCTCCCCCTCGAACGTCGTTCCGTCGGCCAGGACGAGCAGCGCCTCCCGCCGCCTCCTCGGCCCGAACTGGTGACGATCGGCGGCGCCCTGACCCCCCGAAGTGTCACCGGTTGCGTGGGTGGGGGTCATCGCCGGCCCCAATTCGAACCGGTGACGCTGGAGGCCACATACGGTCGGTCAGCGTCACCGGTTGCGTGGGTGGGGGGCCTCATCGCTGGGCTTCGCCGTCGATGACCACCGGTTCGCCCCGGAGGATCGTGTGGCGGGTGCGGCCGGTGAGCTTGCGGCCGGCGTAGGGCGTGTTGCGGCTGCGGCTGGCCAGGGCCTCGGGATCGACCACCCACACCAACGACGGGTCGATCACGCACAAGTTGGCCGGCCGGCCCTCGGCGACGGGCCCGCCGTGGACTCCCTCCAGGCCGGCGATGCGGGCCGGCTGCCACGACATGAGGGCCAGCACCCGCTCGATGGGGAGGTCGAGCTCGCCCAAAGCCAAGGCCAGGGCCGTCTCCAGGCCCAGCATCCCCGGCGGGGCGTGGTCGAAGGGACGCTCCTTCTCCTCCGGGGCGTGGGGGGCGTGGTCGGTGGCGATGGCGTCGAGGGTGCCGTCGGCCAGGCCCGCCTTCACCGCGGCCACGTCGGACGGCGACCGCAGCGGCGGGTTGACCTTGAACACGCTGTCGTAGCCGGCCACCGAGGCGTCGGTGAGGGTGAAATGGTGGGGCGCGGCCTCGGCCGTCACCGCCAGCCCGGACGCCTTGGCCGCCCGCACGGCGGCGATCGACCCGGCCGTCGACAGGTGCAGGAAGTGCATGCGGCTCCCCAGCGGCGCCGTGAGGCGGGCCAGGGCGATGTCGCGCTGCACCATGAGCTCCTCGGCCTCGGCCGGCACGCCTGCCATCCCCAGCCGGGACGACCACTCCCCCTCGTGCATGTGGCCGCCGGCGGCCAGGCAGTCGTCCTCGCAGTGCTGGGCCAGGGTGACGCCGAGGGCGGACGCGTACTCGAGGGCCCGGCGCATGAGGCGGCCGTCCTGCACCCCGGTGCCGTCGTCGGTGAAGATCCGCACGCCCAGCTCGGCCATCTCGGCCATGGCCGCCAGCTCGACGCCCAGGCGGCCCCTCGTGATGGCCCCCGCCACCCGCACGTCGCACACCGAGCGCTCGCCCAGCTCCAGCACCTCCCGCACCGCCGACGCGCAGTCGATGGCGGGCTCGGTGTTGGGCATGGCCACGACGGCGGTGTAGCCGCCCAGGGCGGCGGCCCGGGCTCCCGTCTCGATCGTCTCCGCCTCCTCCCGCCCCGGCTGGCGCAGGTGGGCGTGCAGGTCGACCAGCCCGGGGGCGACGACGCACCCGCCGGCGTCGAGTACCCGCCCCCCGGCGGGCACGTCCAGCCCCTCCCCCACCGCCGCCACCACGGCCCCGTCGAGGAGCACGTCGGCCCGGCGGGACCCGGTGGCGTCGACCACGGTCCCGCCCCGGATCAGGATGCGCTCATTGCTCACGAGGCGTGGCTCCCAGCAGGAGGAACAGGACTGCCATGCGGACGGCCACGCCGTTGGCCACCTGGCGGGTGATGGTGGAACGGGGCAGCTCGGCCACGTCGGCCGCGATCTCCACGCCCCGGTTCATGGGCCCGGGGTGCATGACCAGGGCGTCGTCGGTGAGAAGCCGGGCCCGGTCGCGGGTGAGCCCGTAGCGGGCGGTGTACTCCCGCAGCGAGGGCAGGAGGGCCTCCGACTGGCGCTCGGCCTGGATGCGCAGCAGGTACACCACGTCGGCCTTGGGCAGCACCGCGTCGAGGTCGGTGCTCACCGCCACCGGCCACCCGTCGAGGCTCGGCGGCAGCAGCGTCGGGGGCGCCACCAGGGTGACCTCGGCCCCCAGCATGGTGAAGGCGAGCACGTTGGACCGGGCCACCCGGGAGTGCTTGACGTCGCCCACGATGGCGATGCGCAGGCCGCCCAGAACGGGCCGTCCAGCTCCTTCTCGATCGTGAAGCAGTCGAGGAGGGCCTGGGTGGGGTGCTCGTGCCAGCCGTCGCCGGCGTTGATCACCGAGCAGTCGACCCACGAGGCCACCTGCCAGGGGACGCCGGCCGACGAGTGGCGCACGACGAGGGCGTCGACCCCCATGGCGTCGATGGTCTGCACCGTGTCCCGGAGGGACTCGCCCTTGCTCACCGACGAGGTCGACACCGAGAAGTTCATGGTGTCGGCCGACAGCCGCTTGGCCGCCGCCTCGAACGACAGCCGGGTGCGGGTGGACTCCTCGAAGAAGAGCGACACCACCGTCTTGCCCCGCAAGGCGGGCACCTTGGGCATGGCCCGCTCGCTGACCTCCACGAACGAGTCGCTGACCCGCAGCACCTCCTCGATCCCGTCCGCCCCCAGGTCGGCCACCGACAGCAGGTGCATCGGCGGCCCGGTCACCGGCGCGTCTCCCCCACGTCGACGCCGTCGTCGCGCACGTCGACCACCTCGTCGAGCCGGGTGGGGAGGTTCTTGCCCACGTAGTCGGGGCGGATGGGCAGCTCCCGGTGGCCCCGGTCGACCATCACCGCCAGCTGCACCGCCCGGGGCCGCCCGTAGTCGTTGAGGGCGTCGAGGGCGGCCCGCACCGTGCGCCCGGTGAACAGGACGTCGTCGACCAGCACCACCACCCGCCCGGTGAGGTCGACGGGGATGTCGGTGACGGCCTGGGGCATGACCGGGCGGATGCCGATGTCGTCGCGGTAGAAGGTGGCGTCGACGCTGCCCACCGGCACCTCCACCCCTTCCACCCGGGTCAGGGCCTCGGCCAGCCGGCGGGCCAGGGGAACACCCCCGGTCTGCAGCCCCACCAGCACCACGCCGTCGAGGCCGTGGTTGCGCTCGACGATCTCGTGGGCGATGCGGGTGACGGCCCGGCGCAGGTCCTCGGCGTCCATGACCTGGCTGCGGGCAACGAAAACGCCCCCGTACGGGGGCGTCGCAGCGCGTTCTCGTTCGGCCAAACGGGTGGCTCCTTCGTCCGTGCCGGCCTCTCGGGACCGGCGTTAACGGGCTGGGGCCACTTTAGCCCACCGATCCCCTACTCCATGGCCTCCTACCCCGCGACGCGGACGGTGACCTCGAACCGCTCGGTGGGCGCGTCGCACGGGGGCGAGGCGGCTCGGCAGGCGGGCACCCGCTCGGCGACGATCCTCGCCCCGGGGACGATCTCCAGGGGGAGGAAGGTGGCGGCGGCCGATCCGTCCGGGTCCTGGCTGGAGGAGACTCGGGCCAGGGCCGCGGTCCCCGCCTCGGGCAGGCCCCAGGGGGCCTCGACCGACCCCTTGAGGTCGATGATGAAGGGCTTGGACGGGGCGACGGTGATCTCGCCCCCGTTGTTCGCCTCCGTCACCGCCGCACCCCGCCGCCGGGCGGCCTGGTCGCCGGCCCCACCGTCGTCGCCGCCGACGACGAACACCGCCGCCGTACCCCCCGCCAGGAGGGCGACGACCGCCGCCGCCAGCACGCCCTTGCCCCGCTGGGTGATGCTCACGGCCCCGCCTCGACGTCGACCGCGGCGGGGGCCCCCGGCTCGTCGGCACCGTCCAGGGGCGACGGCGACGGGGGGCGCACCTTGGTCGCAATCGCAGCCAGGACGCCGTTCACGAAGCGGCTGGAGTCGTCGGTGGAGTAGCGCTGGGCCAGCTCGACCGCCTCCGAGATCACCGCCCCGGTGGGCACGTCGGGCCGGTGCACCAGCTCGTAGACGCCCATCCGCAGCAGGGCCCGGTCGAGGGCGGGCATGCGCTCGAGGGCCCAGTCGCGGGCGAAGCGGACGATCCACCCGTCGACCTCGGCCTGGTTGTCGCCCACGCCCTGCACCAGGTCGGACGCGAAGGGGGCGGGCTCCACCGGCAGCTCGGCCAGCACCTCGGCCGGCGTCACGCCCTTGGTCTCGGCCTCGTACAGCAGCGACAGAGCCCGCTCCCGCGCCTGGCGCCGGCTGGCGGCGAGAGCCCGAACCATTGCCGTCCTACACCCGGGTGAGGTAGTCGCCCGAGCGGGTGTCGACCTTGATGCGGTCGCCGGGGTTCACGAACAGGGGGACCTGGACGACGAGGCCGGTCTCGAGGGTGGCCGGCTTGCGGGCGCCCGACACCCGGTCGCCCTGGACCCCGGGCTCGGTCTCGGCCACCGCCAGCTCCACCGCCGCCGGCAGCTCGACGCCCACCACCTCGTCGTCGTTGGCCACCTGGAGGATGGCCGAGTCGCCCTCCTTGAGGAACTTGGTGGCGTCGCCCAGGACGGGGCCGTCGACGTGGGTCTGGTCGTAGGTGGTGTTGTCCATGAACACGAAGTAGGTGCCCTCGCGGTAGAGGAACTGCATCTCCCGCTTGTCGATGTTGGTCTGCTCGAGCTTCTCGTCGGCCCGGTAGGTGCGGTCGAGGACGGCCCCGGTGCGCACGTTCTTGAGCTTGGTGCGCACGAAGGCCCCGCCCTTGCCCGGCTTGACGTGCTGGAACTCGACGACCGTGAACAGGCCCTCCGGCAGCTGGAGGCCCATCCCGTTGCGCAGGTCGTTGGTGGAGACGTTGGGCACGTCAGGCCACTTCCACATTGCGACGGGGCATCATGCGACGACCAGGGTCTTGGGGGCGTTGGTGAGCACGGTGCAGCCTTCCTCGGTGACGACGACGGTGTCCTCGATGCGGACCCCGCCGTACTCGGGCAGGTAGACGCCCGGCTCGACGGTGACGACCCAGCCCGCGCCCAGGACGTCGGACGAGGTGGACCCCACCCGGGGCTCCTCGTGGATGTCGAGGCCGACGCCGTGGCCGGTGCTGTGGAGGAAGGCGTCGGCCCAGCCCGCCTCGGCGATGATCGTGCGGCACGCCTCGTCGACCGCCTTGGCCTCGACGCCGGCCCGCACCGCCTGCACGCCCGCCCGCTGGCTCTCGGCCACCACCTCGACCATGCGGGCCGCCACCGGCGACGCCGGCTCGCCCACGCAGAGGGTGCGGGTCATGTCGGAGCAGTACCCGTCGACGATGGCGCCGAAATCGATCACGACCAGCTCGCCCGGCCCGATCCGGCGGTCGCCGGGGCGGTGGTGGGGCTTGGCCCCGTTGGGCCCGGACGCCACGATCGTCTCGAACGACGAGCCCGCCGCCCCCAGGCGCCGCATCTCGAAGTCGAGGTCGAGGGCGATCTCCCGCTCCGTCGGGCCCTCGGCCAGGCGGGGCCGCACCTTGGCCAGGGCGTCGTCGGCGATGCTGGCCGCCTCGGCCATGCGGGCCACCTCGCCCTCGTCCTTGACCCGGCGCAGGGTCTCGACCAGGCCCTCGGTGGGGACGAGTTCGGCACCGGGGAACCAGTCGGTGGCGAAGCGCCGCTGCCGGGCCCAGGTGACGTCGTCGGCCTCCAAACCTAAGCGCCCGATGCCGGCCGCCGCCTCCTTGAGGTAGTCCTTCTGGGCCGCGCCGGTGAGCCCGATGTGGATGTGGGCATCGACGCCCGCCGCCGCCAGCTGCTCGGCCGACTGGTCGCCGTAGCGGCCGTCGGTGACGAAGAGCATCCCGTCGGCGGTGAGCAGCACCATGGCCGCCGAGCCGGTGAACCCGGTGAGGTAGCGGATGTTGACCAGGTGGGTGACGAGCAGCGCATCGCAACCCGCCTGGTCGAGGCCCGCCCGCAGTCGGTCGACGCGCGCCGGGACGTCCATCCGGGGGAACGGCGTGGCCGGAGACGTGGAGCTCATGCCAACAACCTTGCCACGGCGTCGACCGCCAGTTCGTACCCGTGCCCCTTGAAGCCGGCGATGGTGCCGTCGGCGACGGGCGCGACCACCGACGTGTGGCGCCACGGCTCCCGGGCGTAGGGGTTGGAGACGTGGAGCTCGACGACCGGCCCGTCGAAGGCGGCCAGGGCGTCGTGCAGCGACCAGGCGTAGTGGCCGAAGGCGCCCGGGTTGACGATGATCGCCGCCACCCGCCCCCTGGCCGCGTGGATGGCGTCCACCAGCTCCCCCTCGGAGTTGGACTGCAGGTGCTCGAGGTCGAGGCCGTGGCGCTCGGCCGCGGCCCGGGCCCGGCCCACGAAGTCCTCCAGGGTGTCGGTGCCGTAGAAGTCGGGGTCGCGCTGGCCGAACAGGTTGAGGTTGGCCCCGCTCAGGAGCAGGACGATGGGCCGCTCCCCGCTGACCACTGGCTCACTCACGGACGCATCTCCTCGTCGAGGACGGCGGCCACCACGTCGGCCTTGACCTCGTCCACCACCTCCAGCCCCCGGGGGCCGTCGAGGACGAACGTGAGGCTCCCGGTGCCCGCCCGGCTGGCCACCTTCTTGTCCCGGCCCATGACCCGGACCAGCTCGTCGGTGTCGGCCCCCACGGGCAGGACCTGGGCCAGGTCGTAGCCTCCGACGACGGCCCGGTGCTCCTCGACCCGCTCGTCGTCGACCCGGCCCAGGCGCCGGGCCAGGCGGGCGGCGAAGACGAGCCCCACCGCCACCGCCTCCCCGTGGCGCAGGTCGTAGCGGCCGGTGGTCTCCAGGGCGTGGGCCAGGGTGTGGCCGTAGTTGAGCAGGGCCCGGCGGCCGGTGGTGTCGAGCTCGTCGGAGCCGACGTGGTCGGCCTTGCACCGCACGCAGGCTGCCACCGCCTCGTCGAGGGGCAGGTCGGGCAGGTCGTCGACGCCCAGGAAGGCGTACTTGGCCATCTCCCCCAGGCCGCTGCGGTACTCCCGGGGGGGCAGCGAGCCGAGCAGCTCGGTGTCGCACAGCACCGCCGAGGGCTGCCAGAACGCCCCCACCAGGTTCTTGCCCTCGGGCAGGTTCACGCCCGTCTTGCCCCCGATGGCGGCGTCGACCATGCCCAGGAGGGTGGTGGACACGTGCACCACCGCCACCCCCCGGTGGTAGACGGCGGCGGCGAAGCCGGCGGTGTCGGTGACCACGCCGCCGCCCACCGCCACCACCACGTCCGACCGGGTGAGTCCCCACCGGGAGAAGGCCCGGCACAGCTCCTCCACGCTCTCCATGCACTTGGCCTCCTCCCCGTCGTCGAGGAGGAAGGTGCGCTGCTCTATGCCGGCGTCGACGGGGAAGTCGGTGCCGGGCTGGACCACGACCGCGGCCCGGGCCGCGCCGGCCGGGATCACCTCGCACAGGCGATGGCGGACACCGGCTCCGACCAGGACGTCGTACGACCGCTCGCCCAGGTCGACCGGGACGGTTATCACCGGCTTGGTCTCATCGGGCCGGGACCGAGAGTCCAAGCTGGCGGATGACCCGCTCCGTCACCCAGTCGGCGGAATGGTCGTTGTCGACGTCGACGATGAGGTCGGCCACCTGCTCGTACAGCGGCCGGCGCTCGGCTTCCAGGCGGGTCATGGCGGCGGCCGGGTCGTCGTCGAGCAGGGGCCGTCCCTCCCCCTTCCGGACCCGGGTGATGAGCGTGGCCACCGGCGCCCGCAGCCACACGACCGGACGGTGCCGCTCGAGAAGGCGGCGGTTCTCCTCGTCGAGGACGACCCCGCCGGCGGCGGCGATCACCTTGGGGGTGGTCGAGGCCAGGGCGTCGGCCAACACCTGGCTCTCCAACCGGCGGAAGGCGGCCTCCCCGTCGGTGCGCCAGATGTCGGGCACCGTCCGGCCCGTCATCTCCTCCACCTGGCGGTCGCTGTCGAACAGGTCCCAGCGCAGGCGGCGGGCCAGGCGCCGCCCCACCGCCGACTTGCCCGCGCCCATCATCCCCACCAGCACGATCGAGCTCGGTCCCGGCCGGGTGTCGCCGATCGAGGGGGTGGGCCCGGTCGCGGGCGTGGCCGAGGGCGGTTCAGCCAAGGGAGTCCACAAAGGCGCGGTGGTTGCGGACCAGCTCCGTCACCGAGTCGCCGCCGAACTTGCGCAGGGCCTCGCCCGCCAGCACCAGGGCCACCATGGTCTCCGCCACCACGCCCGCGGCGGGGACGGCGGTGACGTCGGTGCGCTCCTTGAACGAGACCGTCGCCTCCTTGGTCTCCACGTCGACGGTCTTGAGCACCGGCCGGTTGAGGGTCGACAGGGGCTTCATGGCGGCCCGGGCGACCAGCAGGTCGCCCGTCGACATGCCGCCCTCGATCCCGCCCGCCCGGGCCGTCTCCCGCCGGTAGACCCCGTCGTCGGCGTCCCACAGGATGGCGTCGTGGGCCTCCGACCCCCGCCGGCCGGCCCCCTCGAAGCCTTCGCCGATCTCCACCGCCTTCATGGCCGGGATGCTCATGAGGGCGTGGGCCAGCAGTGCGTCGAGGCGACGGTCCCAGTGGACGTGGCTGCCCAGGCCCACCGGCACGCCGTAGCCCAGGACCTCCACCACCCCGCCCAGGGAGTCGCCGTCGCGGGCGGCGGCCTTGATCTCGGCGATCATCGCCTCCTCGTCGGCCGGGTCGTTCACCCGCACCGGCGACTCGTCGATGCGGGCCAGGTCGTCGATGGTCGGGCGCGATCCATGACCTGAGGCCTTGGCCACCACCGGTCCCATCTGGATGACGTGGGAGAGCACCGACACGCCGAGGTGGGAGAGCAGGGCCTTGGCGCAGGCCCCGGCCGCCACCCGGGCCGCCGTCTCCCGGGCCGAGGCCCGCTCGAGCACGTCGCGGGCGTCGGTGAAGCCGTACTTCTGCATGCCGGCCAGGTCGGCGTGGCCCGGCCGGGGCCGGGTGAGCGGCTTCTCCGTCCTCCCCGGCGCGGGGGACATCTCCTGCTCCCACTTGGGCCACTCGGTGTTGCCGATCTCGAGCGCCACCGGCGAGCCGAGCGTGCGCCCGTGGCGGACGCCGCCGAGGATGGTGAGCTCGTCCTGCTCGAAGCGCATCCGCGGCCCCCGGCCGTAGCCCAGGCGGCGGCGGGCCAGCTCGGACTGGATGGCCTCGGCCGTGATCTCCAGCCCCGCCGGCAGCCCCTCGATGGTGACGAGCAACGCCCTCCCGTGGGATTCCCCGGCGGTGAGAAAGCGCAGCACAGAACGAATCTACCGGGGCCCGACCCTCAGACCTGTGGGATACCGAGATCCGGTAGCGTGCTCGCCGGCGGTATCGGAGAGGGAGGGATCAGGATGACGAGGTGGCGGCGGGCGCTCGGAGTGCTCCTGGTCGGATCGGCGGTCCTGGCCGCCTGCGGCGGCGGTGACGGCGGCGAGGAGACCTCGACGCCGACCACGGTCGCCAGCCGTGCGTCCGAGGACGGCGGCGGCAAGGTCGAGGGGTCGACGGGAGCCCTCACCGCGGCCGACTGCACCGCCGCCAACAGCAGCCTGGCTGACCAGTACGGGGGTACCGCCGAGGCGATGGCCAACCTCACCGCCGGCCTTCAAGCGCAGCTGGCCGCCCTCGAGGGCTACGCCGAGAAGGCCCCGTCGGACATGAAGGACGACATCCGCCTCATGGCCGACGCCTTCTCCGATTTCATCGAGGCCCAGGCGAGTATCAGCGTCGCAGCCGTTGCTGCCGGGGTAGAGCCCCCGCCCGACACCATGGCCAAGCTGCTGGCCGCCACGGTACGGATCCGCAGCGGCGAGTTCATCGAGGCGGCGGGCCGGTTGTCGGCCTGGCTGGACACGGAGTGTGGGCGCTGACCGAGCGGCTGGGAGTCACCCGCCGAACCATTTGCTGATGATCTGGTCGCCGAAGAGGACGGCCAGGATGGCGCCCCCGGCGAGAAAGGGGCCGAAGGGGACGGCGTCCTTGCGGCTGCGAATCCTCGACAGCACCAGGCCCACGCCGATGATCGCGCCCAGCAGGAACCCGAGGAAGATCCCGGTCAGCACGTGGCGCAGGCTGAGCCAGCCGAGGAGGAGGCCGAGGACGAACGCCAGCCGGACGTCGCCGAAGCCCATGCCGGCGGGCGAGATCAGGTGGACGACGAGCAGCCCCAGCCAGGCCAGGGCGGCCCCGAGGAGGGCCTGGCGCAACCGGCCCCAGTCGCCCTCGGCCGCCGCCGCGACCGTGAGGAGGGGCACCACCACGAAGATCGTCGGGTAGACGAGCCGGTTGGGGATGATGTGCAGGTCGAAGTCGATCACGCTGATCGTCAGCAGCGAGGTGAAGAAGACCAGGAAGGCGGGCAGGGCCCAGTCGGCCCCGAAGCGCAGGGTGGCCGCCGCCCACAGCAGCCCGCACGCCACCTGCACCACCAGCGCCCGGCGCGATCCCGGCCGCGCCCGCAGGTTCCACGGCCGCAGCGGCGCCTTGTCGGGGACGCGCTCGACGAGGACGTTCACCACCATGCCGACCGCCAGGCCCACCACCCCGAGCCCCAGCGCGGCCCACACCCTCAATCCAACACCTCGTTGGCCCCCACCTCGTTGGCCGCCACGTCGTTGGCCCCTCTCCCTGGTCCCCCTGCCCTCGCCCGCCGGGCGCCAGGGGGATCCCTCATCATGACCGAACTGCGGCCCGCATGACGCCGATGGGCGGCTCGCAGCCGGTCCACATCCTCAGGGCCAGGGCCCCCTGATGGACGAGCATCCCCAGGCCGTCGACGGCCTGGGCCCCCCGGGCCACTGCCGCCTCCAGCAGGGCGGTGGTCGGGCGGGGGACGAGGTCGACCACCACCTGCCCGGGGCCGAGATGGGCGGGGTCGACGGCCAGACCGGACCCCCCGTCGAGCCCCAGGGGCGTGGCGTTGACGACGATCGCGGCACCCGCCACCTCCCCTGCGCCGCCTACCCGCCCGCAGGCACCGGCGAGGGCGGCGGTCACCGCGGCCCGGGCCGGGTCGCGACCGGGCACCACCACCACCTCCGAGGCGCCGGCCCCGGCCAGGGCCCACACCACCGCCCGGGCCGCGCCCCCCGCCCCCCGCACCACGCACCGGCGGCCGGCGGGGTCGACCCCGGCGTCGGCCAGGGCGGCGAGGAACCCGGCGGCGTCGGTGTTCTCGCCCCGCAGCCGGCCGTCGGGCCCCACCAGCACCGTGTTGACCGCGCCCAGGGCCGCGGCGGCGGCACCGAGGTCGTCGACCGCGGCGGCCGCGTCCTCCTTGTGGGGAAGGGTCACCGAGAGTCCCTGGATGCCGAGGGCCCGCATGCCGGCCAGAGCCTCGGGGACGTGCCCGGGAGCGACCTCGAAGGCCAGGTAGACCCAGTCCAGCCCGAGGGCCCGGAAGGCGGCGTTGTGGATCGCCGGCGAGCGGGAGTGGCGGACCGGGCTGCCGATGACGGCGGCCAGTCGGGTGTCGGGACCGGGGGCCCAGGTCGCCCGGCTGCCGGTCTCGCGGGACGGGCTCAGCGCACGCCGTTCCGCTCGGCCAGGGCGATGTTGCGGTTCTGCTCGTCGAGCGTCTCGGCGAAGGCGTGGCGGCCGTTCTCGTCGATCACCACGAAGTAGATCCAGGGGCCGGGCGTGGGGGCGAGGGTGGCGGCCAGCGACTCCTGGCCGGGGGCGGCGATGGGTCCCGGCGGCAGACCCGGGTTGCGGTAGGTGTTGTAGGGCGAGTCGATCTCGAGGTCGCTGAGCAGCAGCACCTCCTTCTGCTTGCCCAGGGCGAACTGCACGGTGGCGTCGATCTGCATCGGCATCTCCGCCTCCAGCCGGTTGTAGATCACCCGGGCCACCTTGCCCCTGTCCTCGTCGACTCGGGCCTCCCGCTCCACCATCGAGGCGATCACCACCGCCTCGTACGGGGTCACGCCCAGGCGGGCGGACGCGCCCGTGATGTCGAGGCGGGCGGCGAGGGCGTCAAAGGACTCGACCATGCGCCGGAGGATGTCGGTCTCGTCGTCCTCGGCCACGAAGAAGTAGGTCTCGGGCAGGAGCAGCCCCTCCAGGCTCCGGACGCCGGTGCCCTGGTACCGGGACGTGACGACGCCGCTGGCCGCCACCTGCAGGAACCGCGGGGCCGACCGCCCGGGCAGGGTGCCGACCAGATCGGCGACCTCCTGCAGGGTGAGCCCCTCGGGGACGGTGAGGGGCACGCCCTTGTCAACCTTGGCCCCGCCCTCGAGCACGTCGACCACCCGGCCCATGGCTTCCTTCTTGTGCAGGGTGTAGTCGCCCGCCTCGACCGTCCCCAAACCGTTGATGCGCACGTAGTAGCGGAAGACGCTGGCGCTGGTGATGACCCCTTCCCGCTCCAGGAGCTGGCCGATCTCGGTGGTCGACATGCCCGGCTCCACCGTGATGCTCACCTCCGCCCCCGGGTCGCCGGGCGGGTCGACGCTGCGCTGGAACCACATGGCGACGGCCCCGAAAGCGACCAGGCCGGTCAGCATCACGGCCCCCAGCAGGTAGGGCCAGCGGCGGCGGGGGTTCACAGTCCCCGACCGCCGTCGAGCCAGGCCTGGAGGAGGACGGTGGCCGCCACCTGGTCGACGACCTTGCGCCGGTCGCGGCCTTTGACCCCCGCGGCCACGAGTGACCGCTGCGCGCTCACCGTCGTGAGCCGCTCGTCGTACAGCTCCACGGGGACGTCGAGCAACTCGGCCAGGGCCGCCGCCTCGGACCGGGCCCACCGCCGCGGCCGGCCCCTCCGACCCGTCGAGCGACCGGGGCAGACCCACGACCACCCGCTCGGGCTCGAGCTCCCGGACCGCCGCGACCAGGCGGGCCCGGTCGCGGGCGTCGTCGCCCGTGCGGTCGACGGTGGTCGACGGCACGGCCATCACGCCGCCCGAGTCGCTCACGGCCACGCCGACGCGTCGCTTCCCCAGGTCCAACCCCACCACCCTCATGGTGCGCTGCCGGCGGCCGCGGCCCGGGCCTGGTCGAGGGCCTCGTCGAGCCGGCTCGGGTCGCGCCCTCCCGCGATGGCGACGTCGGGGTTCTTGCCACCGCCGCCGCCGACGGTGCGGGCGGCGGCGGCGATGAGGTCGGACGCGGCCAGGCCGCTGTCCTTGGTGACGGCCGCCACCAGGGCCGCCCCTCCCCCCTCGGGGGCGCCGCCGAGGACCGCGGCCCGCACGCCGGGCTGGTCGCGCACGGCCAGGGTCAGGTCGCGCAGGTCGTCACGAGTGGTGCCGTCGACCCGGGCCACCACGACCCCGTCGACGGCCGACGACGCCAGCTCGCCGGCCCGGCCCGAGGCGCCCGCCTTGCGCAGCTGGCGGACCTGGTCGGCGAGGGCCTTCTGCTCCTCGAGCAGCTTCTCCACCCGCTCCGGCACCTCGGGGGGCGAGACCCGCAGGAGGGTGGCGGTGCGGCCCAGGGTGGACCGCTCGTCGCGGATGCGGTCGAAGCTGGCCATCCCGGTGACGGCCTCGATGCGGCGCAGGTTGGCGCCGATGGAGCTCTCGCCCAGGATCTTGATGGGCCCGATGGTGCCCAGGGCGTGGACGTGGGTGCCGCCGCACAGCTCCACCGACCGGCTCCCGGCCTCGACCACCCGCACCACGTCGCCGTACTTCTCGCCGAAGAAGGCGATGGCCCCCCGCTCGGACGCCTCCTCCTGCGACATCTCCATCACCCGCACCGCCTCGTTGGCGATCACCTGCTGGTTGGCCAGGTCCTCCACCCGCTCCAGCTCCTCGGGCGTCACCGCCGCGTAGTGGCTGAAGTCGAAGCGCAGCCGGTCGGGGGCCACCAGCGACCCGGCCTGCTTGACGTGGCCGCCCAGGACGTCGCGCAGGGCCCAGTGGAGCAGGTGGGTGCCGGTGTGGTTGCGGCGGATGGCGTCCCGGCGGGCGGCGTCGACGGCGGCGGTGGCCTCCTGGTCGGCAGTGACCTCGCCCTCGACCACCCGGGCCAGGTGGCGGCGGAGGCCGGGCAGGGCGTAGGTGGTGTCGATCACCTCCAGGCTGCCGGTGGCGGTGGTGATCGACCCGGTGTCGCCCACCTGGCCGCCGGCCTCGGCGTAGAAGGGCGTCCGGTCGAGGAACACCTCGACGGTGCCGCGTCGCCGGCCCCGTCGCCCGCGCCAGCCACGCCGGGCGCGTCGAGGACGGCCAGCACCCGGGCCTCGGACTCCGACTCCTCGTAGCCGGTGAACCGATCGGGGCCGAACTGGTCGAGCAGCCGGCGGTAGGTGGTGCGGCGGTCCTCGTCCGTCGCGCCCGGCCGCCCCCTTGCGGGCCGACTTGCCCATCGCCTTCTGGCGGGCCATCTCCTCGTCGAAGCCGGCCACGTCGACCTCCACGCCCCGCTCCCCCGCCACCTCCAGGGTGAGCTCGAGGGGGAAGCCGAACGTGTCGTGGAGCTGGAAGGCCACCGATCCGGGCAGGGTGGTGCCGCCCGCCGCCTCCACCCGGGCCAGCTCCTCGTCGATGATGGCCGAGCCCGAACGCAGCGTGCGCCGGAACGTCTCCTCCTCCCGGCCGACCACGCCCACGATGAAGTCCCGGCGGGTGAGCAGGTCGGGGTAGGCCGGCCCGAGGGTGTCGACGGTGGCGTCGACCAGCGAGGGGGTGACCGGCGTCTCCACCCCCAGCCCGAAGGCGTGGCGGACGGCCCGGCGGATGATCCGGCGCAGGACGTAGCCCCGGTCCTCGTTGGACGGGAACACCCCGTCGTTGGCCAGCATGGTCATGGCCCGGCCGTGGTCGGCCAGGATGCGCAGGCTGCGGTCGACCTTGGGATCCGACCCGTAGGTGCGGCCGATGGCCCGGCCGGCGGCGTCGAGGACGGGCCGCACCACGTCGGTGTCGAACACCGTGGACACGCCCTGGAGGACGGGCAGGATGCGCTCGAGCCCGGCGCCGGTGTCGATGTTGCGGGTGGGCAGGTCGACCAGCGACCCGTCGGGCTGGCGCCGGTACTGCATGAACACCAGGTTCCAGATCTCGACGAAGCGCTCGGCGCCTCCGTGCAGCGGTCCGCCGTCGGCCCCGAAGTCGGGACCCTTGTCGTAGTAGATCTCCGAGCACGGGCCACACGGGCCGGGCTTGCCCTTGGCCATCTCCCAGAAGTTGTCGTCGCCCATGCGCTGGATGCGCTCGGGTGGCCGCCCCACCGAGTCCCGCCAGATGGCCTCGGCCTCGTCGTCGTCGAGGTGGACGGTGACCCACAGCCGCTCGGGGTCGAGGCCCAGGACGCTGGTGACCAGCTCCCAGGCCAGGGGGATGGCCTGCTCCTTGAAGTAGTCGCCGAAGCTGAAGTTCCCCAGCATCTCGAAGAAGGTGAGGTGGCGGGTGGTGTCGCCGATGATCTCGATGTCCTGGGTGCGGAAGCACTTCTGCACCGAGACGGCCCGGGGGTAGGGCGCCGGCTCCTCGCCGATCATCACCGGGATGAACTGGTTCATCCCCGCGTTGGTGAGCATCGGCGCCGCCGGGTGGTGGGGGATCAGGCCCGACGAGGGGACGAGCACGTGGCCGCGCTCGACGAAGAACTCGGTGAAGGCCTTCCGTAGCTGCTGCGCGTCCATGCCGGTCCTCAGACTAAAGGCCCGCATGGGCGCCCGTTTCAACTCGGCGCCCCGTCGGGCCGTTTGGCGGGAGCAGGAATGGGAAGGCCGAGCGACGAAACCTTTGGTGGCGCCGCCCGATGGCGCCCGGACGACGGAGGGGAGACGTCGGATGGTGCGAGGAAGCAACGGGCCGGTTCGGTCGATCCTGGTCCTGGGGACGGCGGCCGTGCTGGTGGCCGGGGTGGTGGCCGCCATGGGACCGGCCCAGGGCGCCTACCCCGGCGCCAACGGGAGGATCGCGTTCGAGACCACCCGCGACGGCAACCTCGAGATCTACTCCATGAACCCGGACGGCTCCGCCCAGACCAACCTCACCAACGACGTGGCCGAGGACACCGACCCCGTCTGGTCGCCCGATGGGACCAGGATTGCCTTCGTCAAGGCATCGGAGGGCCACCGCAACATCTGGGTCATGAACGCCGACGGCAGCGGCCAGACCAACCTCACCCCGGGCGCGGTCACGACCGGCCAGGCCAACGAGGGCACCAACCCCACCTGGTCGCCCGACGGCAGCCGCATCGCCTACGCGTCCAGCCAGGGCGACATCTGGGTGATGAGCTCGGTCGACGGGGCCGGCAAGACGAACCTCACCAACACCACACCCGGCGTGGGGATCGAGACCCAGCCCGCGTGGTCGCCGGATGGGACGCAGATCGCCTACGTCCGGGGCGCCGACATCTGGGTGATGAACGCCGACGGCAGCAACCAGCACCCCCTCACCACCACCACCGGGACGGGCCAGGACGAGAAGGCGCCCGACTGGTCGCCCGACGGCACCCAGATCGTCTACGGCAAGGGCAGCGCGGTGTGGCGGATGAACGCCAACGGCTCGGGCCAGACGCCGGTGGTGGCCAACGCCGTCCTGCCCGCGTGGTCGCCCGACGGCACCAGGATCGTGTTCTCCTCGAGCGCGTTCGGCGCCCCCAACGGTCCCGACATCTTCACCGTCAACCCCGACGGCTCGGGCGTGCTTCGCCTCCCCACCGCCGTCCCCGCCATCGACAACGACCCCAACTGGCAGCCAGTGGCCACCATTCCGTCCACCACCAGCACGTCCACCACCTCGACCAGCAGCACGTCCACGCCCAGCAGCACCACGTCCACCAGCAGCACCACGTCCACCAGCATCGCCCCGACCTCCACGACCTCCACGACCTCCACGACGCCCACGACCGTCCCGTTCGTGATCTGTGGCATGCGACGGGCCACGATCGTGGGGACGAACGGTGCCGACCGGCTCGTGGGCACCGACGGTCCCGACGTGATCGCCGGCCTGGGGGGAGACGACCAGATCGTCGGGCTCGGGGGTGACGACCGCCTCTGCGGCGGGCCGGGGACCGACCTCATCGACGGCGGGCCGGGGCAGGACCAGCTGTTCGGGGACGAGGGCGAGGACCAGCTCATCGGTGGGGACGGGAACGACGGGCTCCAGGGTGGAGCCAACGGCGACCGGCTGAACGGCGGCCGGGGCGACGACGAGCTGCGGGGCGACGGCGGCGTCGACTACCTCGACGGGGGGGACGGCCGGGACCGCTGCACGCGGGACGGCACCGACTTCCTCAGCAACTGCGGCACCCTCGGGCTACCGGGCTGACAGCCCCCTACGACACCCCACCACGTAGCTGGCGGAGGCCGTTCTCGGCCCGCAGCTCGGCCTCCCGCCGGCGCATGGCCTGGCGGCCTTCGCCGACCGCGGCCCGGGCGTCGGCCAGCCGCTCCCTCACCGGGTCGGTGATGTGCTCCCGCAACACCGACGTCGCCTCGCCCGCCAGCATCCGGGGGACTCGCGCCACGGGAAGCGCAGGGCGGCCCGGCCGACGGTGTCGACCACCACGTAGGCCACCCGGTAACCGACCAACGCGGCCAGGGCGAAGAGGAGGGAGCGTCTGACCACCGGTCCGACGCTACCGCCCGGACCCCGGTGCCGGCCGCCGGCCCACCTACTGACGCTTGAAGCGGCGCCAGGCCCCGGCCACGCCGGCGCCGGTGGCCATGACCTTCACCAAGGGGCTGCCCACCGCGTTGTGGGCCATGCGGGAGGCGGAATCGACGGTGCCGGCGATCGACTCGACGGTGGTGAGGAGGGTGTCGACCCGGTCGAGGTCGAAGCTCGCCTTCTGGACGGCGACGTGGGTGTCGGCCAGCAGGGGGACGGCGGCCCGGTGCAGGTCGTCCACCGCCCGCCGCATGCCGGCGAGGGTGCGGGCAGCCGACCGGAGCACGAGCAGCAGGGCGACGGTGACCACCACCACCGCCACCGAGACGATGACGGCGGCGACGTCGCTCACTGCGGGCCCTCCGGATGGGACCCGTCGGGGCCCATCGCCTTTGGGTCGTCCCCCGGCTGCGTGTGGCGCATGCGCTCGGCGATCTCCTCTTCGAAGCCGTGGGCGGACGGCTGGTAGTAGACCCGCCCCTCGACCTCGGGTGGACGGTAGGTCTGGGGAACCCACCCGCGAGGGTCGGAGTGAGGATAGTCGTAGCCCGTCCCGTGGCCTATCTTGCGGGCGCCGTAGTAGGAGGCGTCCCGCAGGTGGGCCGGCACCTCGCCCGCGGGACGGTGCTTGACGTCGTCCATGGCCCGGCCCAGGGCCTGCATCACCCGGTTCGACTTGGGGGCGGTGGCCAGATGGACCACCGCCTGGGCCAGGTTGAGCTGGGCCTCGGGCAGGCCCACGAACTCCACCGCCCGGGCCGCCGAGTCGGCCACCACCAGGGCCATGGGGTCGGCCATGCCGACGTCCTCGCTGGCCAGGATCACCAGGCGGCGGGCGATGAAGCGGGCGTCCTCCCCCGCCTCCAGCATCCGGGCCAGCCAGTAGAGGCCGGCGTCGGGGTCGGAGCCCCGCACCGACTTGATGAACGCCGAGATCACGTCGTAGTGGTCGTCCCGCTCGTAGCGCAGGGCCCGGGCGTCGAGGGCGGCCTCGGCCTCGGCCAGGGTGACGTTCGGGGTGGTGTCAGCCGGCTTGGCGCCCCCGCCTGGCCGCCACCGGCCAGGGCCACCGCCACCTCCAGCGCGTTGAGGGCGGTGCGGGCGTCGCCGTCGGACCGGTTGACCAGGTGGTCGAGGGCGTCGTCGTCGGCCGTCGCCCCCTCCGCCTCCAGCCCCCGGTGGAGCAGGGCCCGCACCGCGTCCTCCGACAGGCCGTACAGGCGGAACAGGCTCGAGCGGGACAGCAGGGGGGCGTTGACCTCGAAGTACGGGTTCTCGGTGGTGGCGCCGACCAGGGTGAGCAGGCCGTCCTCCACGTGGGGCAAGAGGGCGTCCTGCTGCGACTTGTTGAAGCGGTGGACCTCGTCGAGGAAGAGGATCGTCCTCTGGCCCTGCTCGCCCAGCCGGGCCTTGGCCCGGGCCACGACGTCCCGCACGTCCTTGACCCCGGCGTTGACCGCGGAGAGCGTCTCGAACGACTTGGCCGTCACCCCCGCGATGAGGCGGGCGAGGGTGGTCTTGCCCGTGCCCGGCGGGCCCCAGAGGATCACCGACGTCAGCCGGTCGGCCTCGATCAGGCGCCGCAGCGGACGTCCCGGGCCGAGCAGGTGCTCCTGGCCCACCATCTCGTCGAGGGTGCGGGGCCTCAGGCGGGCGGCGAGGGGCGCCTGGCGGGCCAGCCGCTCGGTGAGGGCCGACCCGAACAGGTCGTCGGGCGGGGTGTCGGCCGGACCGGGGGTCGATATCGGCCGGGTCGGCCGCCGGGGGCCGGGCACGGGCCCCTCAGCCCTCGGCTCTGGCCTCGGCCAGCAGCCGGTCGAGGTCGACCGCCCGCACCCCACCGAGGATCCTCGACCGCACGATCCCGTCCGGGTCGACCAGGAACGACTCGGGCACCCCCGACACGCCGAAGTTGAGGGCGATGCTGCCCTTGGGGTCGGTGAGCAGGGGCCAGGTGCCCCCCTCGTCGGTGCGGAACTCCTTCACCGCCTGGGCCGAGTCGCTGAAGACCACGCCCAGCACCGACCCGTCGCCGAGGGCCTGGTGGTTCTCGTGGAACCGGATCAGCTCGGCGTGCTCGATGCGGCAGGGGACGCACCAGGTGGCGAAGAAGTTCACGACGACCCACCTGCCCTTCAGGTCGGACAGCTTCACCGCTTCGCCGTCGATGGTGGTGGACTCCGCCGCCGGGGCCGCCTTGCCGAGGAGGGGCGACCGCACCTCGCGGGTGCCGGCCTCGGGCAGGCCGATGGCCAGCACCACCACCAGGAGGAAGACGGGCACCGCCACCGCCACCGCGATCCACAGCACCCGCCGGGTGCGGCGGATCCCCGACAAGGCCGGCGCGACCGGCGCGACCGGCTCCGCTGCCTGCGCCGGCGCTCCACGCTCGGCCGGCTCGTCCGGCGCGGCTGGCTGCGCCGGCTCCACCGGCTCGACCGGCACTGCTGGTTGAGCCGGCGCGGCGGGCCCGGACTCGGCCGGGGTGGCGGGGGGAGTCTCGGGGGTCGTCATACGGGGGGCCATCCCAGGCGGGCGAACCAGCGTTGCAAGGGAACGAAGAAACCCTGCCAGCGCCCGGTGATGAACAACAAACCGACCGCCACCAGCAGGAGCCCACCGGCGATCTCGATCCGCCGCCCGTTGCGGCGCAGCCAGGCCAGCGACCGGGTGGCCTTGCTGAAGCCGAGGGCGAGGAGGACGAAGGGGACGCCCAGGCCGGCCGAGTAGAGGAGCAGCAGCACACCGCCCCACACCGCCCCCCCGTCGCTGACGGCGGCGGTGGCCAGGATGGTGGCCAGCACGGGGCCGATGCACGGGGCCCAGCCGGCGGCGAAGGCCATGCCCAGGGGGAACGCCCAGGCCGTCCCCCGCGGCACCCGGGCCATGTCGATCCGCTTCTCCCGCTGGAGGAACGGCACCCGCAGCACGCCGAGGGTCGACAACCCCAGGCCCACGATCACCACGCCGAAGACCCGGACGATCGTGTCCTGGTTGCGCAGGAACAGATTGCCCAGGAGGCTGGCGCCCACGCCGAGGGCGGTGAACACCAGGCTGAACCCGCCGACGAACAGGAGGGCGGCCCGGAGGGTGACCCCTCGGGCCTGGCGCTCGCCCAGCTCCGACACGGGCAGGGCCGAGACGTAGGACAGGTAGCCGGGCAGCAACGGCAGGCAGCACGGCGAGCTGAACGAGAGCACCCCGGCCACGACTGCCAGGAGGGGCAGGGTCAGCGTCTCCACCGGGTCAGTGGCGGGCGGCGGTGACGGCCGGGGACGAGCATGGTCGGCCGGTCCGGCCCCTGGTCGCGGTCACCGGGCCACGTTACCGCCGGGCCGGCCCATCTCCCGGCCGCCGGACCCTGGCCCAGGCCCGGCCGATCGCGCGGTCTTTGGCGCGTGGGGGGCGCCACCCGCCCGTCACGCGCCAACGACCGGTCCGGCCGTCGCCCCGCTGCGTACATCGACCGGCCCGCACCCGTGCAACCATCGTGGCCGTGGCCGCACCATCCAATCCCCCCGTCCGAGGCGTGCTCTTCGACTTCTACGGCACCCTGGCCCGGGCCGTGACGTGGGGCGAGACCCACGAGGACATCTTCGCCCGGCGGGGCCTGCCCGGTCCGGGGGCGGCATGGGGCAGCCAGTGGGTGGGGGGGGCGGTCGACGGCGAGGACCACCTCGAGCACTCCTCCAGCCGGGAGGCCTACACCGCCTGGGAGCTCGACCGCCTCCGGACCCGGGCCTTGGCGTGCGGCGTGGGCGACGACGAGCTGGAGCCGCTGGTGGCCGACCTTCACCGGGCGACCAAGACCTACACCCTGGCCGCCTACGACGAGGTCCCCGGGGTGCTGGCCGAGCTCCGCCGGCAGGGTCTGGTGCTGGCCGTGTGCTCCAACTGGGACTGGGACCTCGAGCGGGCGGTGGCGAGCGTCGAGCTCGACGGGCTGCTCGACCTCGTCGTCACGTCGGCCCAGGCCGGGGCCCGCAAGCCCCACCCCCTGATCTTCGGCCACACCCTGGAGAGATGCGGCCTGGAGCCGGCCGAGACCCTGTTCGTGGGTGACACCTGGGGCCCCGACGTGGAGGGCCCGCTGGCCGCCGGCATGCGCCCGGTGCACCTCTTCCGCCCCGACCAGGCCGAGCGAGCCCGAGAGGTCGGGGCCCAGGCCCTCACCCCGCCCCTGCCCGAAGGAGTCGTCCGGGCCACCGACCTCCGCGCCGTCCTCGACCTGGTCTGACGACCGCCGGACGCCCAGCGGGCGCGTCAGCCGGGCAGGAACGACAGGCGCACCTGGCGGTGGGGGTTGTCGCGGTTCAGGTCGACGAGCACCACGCTCTGCCACGTCCCGAGGAGGAGGCGGCCGCCCTCGACCGGGATCGACAGCGACGGGCTGACCAGCACCGGCAGCAGGTGGTCGGCGCCGTGGCCGGGCGAGCCGTGGCGGTGCCGGTAGCGGTCGTCGCGGGGCAGCAGCCGCCCGAGCAGCTCGGCCAGGTCGGACTCCGACCCCGAGCCGAGCTCCATGAGCGCGACCCCGGCGGTGGCGTGGGGCACGAAGACGTGCACCAACCCGTCGCCGAGGGAACGGCAGAACGCACCGACTCGGTCGGTGAGGTCGACCAGGAAGCTGTCCGACGTGTCGAGCCGGAGCTCAGTCGTCTGCAGGGCGGCCCTGGGCCTCGCTCCCGGCGGTGCCGTTGGGGTCAACCGGCCCTTCCACGGTGGGATCGGCGGCGGGCGCCGGACCGTTGCCGGCCGCGCCGTTGGGGTACCCGGCCTCGATCGTCCCGTCCACGGGCGGAAGCTCGGACTCGACCGTGTTGTCCGCCAGGGGGCTGTCCGCCACGGGGCTGTCCTCGATCAGGCCGTCATCGATCACGCCGCCCTCGGCCTCGCCCGTGCCCCCCTCGATGGGAACAGCGGCCTCGGGGTCGTCGATCGTGCCCGGCCAGGCCGGCGGGAGGGGCGGCACCGGCGGCGCCGGTGCGGGGGCGGGGGCGGCCATGGGGCGCGACCACGGTGACGGCCCGGCGTAGGTGCCGTCGGCCCGGAGGACGACGCTGGCCGGCTCGCCGTCGCGGCGGTGGCCGTTGAGAGTGGGAAGTGCGATCTCGAAGTCGCCGTGGCCCTTGTGGGCCGAGATGGCCTGGGCGTGGTACTCCTCCACCACTCGGGCGAACTCGGGGTCGGCGTAGACCCGGCCGTCGATGAGGGGACCGGGGCGGCCCTCGATGATGGCCTCGATGTCGTCGCCGGTGACCGTCTTGTGGGTCTCCAGGGCGTGGGCCACGGCCAACACCGCGATGCGGTTGGCCTTGAGCAGGTCCTCCGACCGCTGGAGCAGCTCCTCCAGCTTCTCCTCGATGCGCTCCCCCAGGCCGCCGTGGAGCAGGTCGGCCTCGCCCGTCTTGCCCGTCTTGTCGCCCTTGCCGGGCCGGCCGCCGCCGCCGATGCCGACCTTCTGGGTGACGCCGTGGGACGTGACGGTGGAGCCCATGCCCCAGTAGCCCTCCATGAGGGTGGCGATCTGGGTCGCGCTCTCGAGGTCGCCGGAGACGCCCGACGAGTTGTCGCCCTCGAAGAACAGCCGCTCGCCGGCCAGCGACGCCAGGGCCACCATCACGTCGGCCTCGTACTCCGTGCGCCAGCGGGTGAACTGGTCCTCGGGGGGGATGGACGCGACCATGCCCAGGTAGGTGCCGCCCTTCTCGATGGTGGCGATGTCGATGGTGAGGTGGCGCCGCACCCGGAAGGCGGTGACCGCGTGACACGCCTCGTGGACGGCGACCGCGTGGCGCTCGCGCTCGATGTACTCCACGTCCTCCGGCGGGCCCAGGTCCTTGAGCTGCTTGGCCTTGACCACGTCGGACCAGCGGATCTCGTCCCGACCTTCACGGATGGCGTTGATCAGCGACTCGTTGACCAGGTCCTTGATGGTGGCCCCGGTGGCGTACGGCGTGATGGTCGCCAGCTTGTCGATCTCGGTCGGGGTCAGGTTGTGGCGGACCTTGTCGAAGTAGCCCTCGTAGGTACGGATGCGGCCCACCTTGGACGGGTAGCCGACCTTGTAGATGCGGTCGATGCGCCCCGGCCGCAGCAGGGCCTCGTCGAGGGCCTGGGGCATGTTGGTGGCCATCATGACCATGATCCGGTACTTGGGCGGCGGCTTGGGCCGCATGCCCAGGGTGCGCCGCACCACCCGGTTCATGAAGCCACGCGGCTTCTTGAGGCCGGACAGCTCGGTCAGCAGGGCCTGGAGGGTGCCCATCCCGCCGCCCCCGCCCATCATCATCATCCGGTTGCGGAGGCCCCGGCGGGGCTCGTCCGGCGTGCTGTGCTGCATCGCCTGGCGGAACAGCAGCGACGCGGTGTCCTCCGACAGGTACGACATGCCGTTGCAGCCGGTGTGGGCGGCGTGGGAGAACGGCGAGGAACCGAAGCCCTGGCCGGCCAGCGGGCCGCCCTCGGTCATCTGGCCCCGGCTGCCCAGGGAGTCGGCCTCGTCGAAGAAGACGATGACCCCGCCGTAGCGGACGGCCAGCTTGCGCAGCTTGCGGAACAGCGACTTCACCTTGAGGATGCCGACGCCCATGAACATCTGGATGAAGGCGCCGGGGTCGACGAACACGTAGGGCTTGCCCGTCTCGCCCGCCACCGCCTCCGCCATCAGCGTCTTGCCGGTGCCGGGCGGGCCCCACAGCAGCAGGCCGCCGGGGACGTAGCCGCCCTTCTCCTCGATGGCGTCGGGCGCCTCGAGGAACATGATGTTCTCCTTGACCCGCTCGACGACGGGGTCCTGGCCCCAGACGTCGGAGAACCGCGTCTTGATGTCGTCGGGGAAGTAGGTCTCCACCCCGCCCTTGGACAGGAACCAGAAGATGGCGACGAACTGCATGATCATGACGAACATGTAGAAGACGACCTGCAGCACCAGCGGCATCGCCGACCAGATGGTGCCGGGCAGCTCGAACAGGGCCAGCACCGGCGACTGGTGGTTGGCCGCCCCCAGGATGATGGCGGCCAGGGCGACGATCGCCAGGTACTTGCCCGCCCGCGCCATCCGGAACCGGGTCCAGTCGTTGAGCTTGCCCGACTTCCTCTCGACCCCGCCGAAGACCTTCTCGCTCCAGAACTGGTGGTAGCCGATCGAGTGCTCGCTGACGACGTAGTGGAGCTGGCGGAGCCCTTCGATCATGATCAGCAGGAGCAGCCACCAGCGGTCCTGGATCGCCTGGTTGAAGGCGTCGGCCACCGGGATGATCGGGTTGTCGACGACCGTGGCCCAGAACAGGACGAACCACACCAGGCCCAGGGCGAGGAGGAACTTCGACCGATCCCAGGTCGACAGCGGCTTGCGGGTGCGCAGCTCCTCCCGCTTGCCGTGGTACTCGGGCGGGGGGGTGGGCCCGGTGTCCGGGCCCGGCCATGCCAGCCCCGGAGGGGTTCCGGTCGGACTCATGTCACGGCTCCCTTGTCACGTCTGCCAAATCACTCGTCCCCCATCAGTCGTCCTTGACGGTCCAGGAATCGGCGATCTCGGTGATCGTGCGCTTGTTGGCGGCAAAACAGTCGGCGTCGCAGCCGACGATGAAGAAGTAGACCATGTTGGTGGCGGGGTCGACGAGACCCGTCTGGTCGACGGTAAAGGAGTTCTCCGCTCCCTGCACCGTGTAGATGATGCGCGTCCCCCGCAGCCCGTCCTTCTGGGTGAGCGTGTGCGGGCCGCCCACCACCTCGACGTCACCCAGCTCCTGGTCGAGGATCTCGTCGATGGGGATGACCTCGTTGCGCAGGGCGGCCAGCGAGAAGGTGTCGCGCTCCTCGATGGTGAGGGAGCGGACCCGGACCACGCCGAAGGGGTGGTCGGCCGTCTGCAGGTCGTGCTCGAGGGACGGCCTGGGGTCGGCGTCGAAGATGGCCAGGTAGCGCAGCCCCATCTCCTCGTCGTTGCTGAGCTGGGCGCCGGTGGAGGCGATCACCTGCTGCTTGTCGTAGAGCTTCCAGTCCTCCGGGATCTTGTAATAGGCGTTGTCGGTGGAGGCCGTGACGTACTTGTAGCCCGACCCGGTGCAGCCGGCGGCCAACGCGCCCGCCACCACCACCCCGACGAGCAAACGGCCCACGACCCCCATCACGGCACCATTCTCCACCGTTTTCGGGATACACGGCGACGCGACCCGGTTACGACCTCGAGAACGGCTGCGCGCACCCTGTAGGTATCGACAGCAGAGGGCCGCGACCTGAGGTCGCGGCCCTCTGCAGTGGTGCTTGGTCGTGCTGTTTACGGCTGGGTCAGGCGCGTCGCTGGATGAGCGTGCGGCGCAGGCGGACGAGCCCGAGCCCGCCCAGGACGAGGGCGCCACCGATGACCAGCGGAGCCGAGGTGCCACCAGTGGCGGCCAGGGTGCCACCGGCGATGTCGGGGCCGATGAGGACGAAGCGCCCGGTGATGGCGTTGCCCTCGATCTCGCCGCTGCCGAGGACGAGGTCGTCGCCCGCGGCCCGGCCCGTGCAGTTGCCGAGCTCGGCGCTCACATCGACGATGTCACGGATGACGGCGTCGTCGGAGGCACCCCTGATCAACACCCGCAGGTTGAGTTGGATCGGTGGAGAGCCCAGGGTATAGGGGCCCAGGTTGGTCCACGTCACCTTGTTGCCTTCGATGACACCTCCGCTGTCGGCCCCCACGATGACGAAGTCGACCGTGCCCTCGGCCGTCTCGACGGTGTCGATGGCCGTGATGTTGATCAGGTCACAGGAGAACAGGGCGTTGAACAGGCCCGGGTCGCTGGGGATGCTGATGGTGAACACGACTTCCTGACCCACCTGCACCGGGTCGGGCGTGGCGATCTTGCTCACCGGGAGGTTGCAGCGGATACCACCGGCGGGGACGCTGACCGCGCCCTCGAAGTGGCCCACGCTGAGGTCGAGGACGCCCAGCAGGTCGAGCAGGTTCAGCCGGACGACGTCCATCGAGGCCGAGGCGGACGTGCCGTCGGCGGCGACGGCGGGGGCGCCGGTGCCGCTGAGGCCCTTGGGCGGGGCCGCGATGCGCAGGGTGGCGACCAGGGGGATGTCGAGCTCGAACCCGTTGGGGCCGAGGAGGTCCTGGAAGCTAATTGTGGCCAAGGTGGCGGGGCCGAGGTTGATGGTGACCACCGCGGTGTCGGTGAACTCGACACCGTTGCGGGGATCGCCGGGCTTGCCGGTGGCGGTGACGCGGAAGCCGACGGGGCCGGCGACGTTGATGGTGATGCCGGTGCCGGCCACGCTGACGGGGGCGATGATGGCCTCCGACTCGGCCCGGAGGCCGTAGGTGCCGTCGCCGTTGGGGACCATGTAGGTGACGGTGCGGGTCTGGCTCACCGAGTCGCCGGTGGCGCTGGTGCCGACCAGGCCGCCGATGCCGCCCGGCAGGACCTGCAGGTTCTCGGCGTAGCCGAGGCCGTAGGTGAGCGGCCGCCCGACGGGGCAGAAGTCGGGGTGGTAGGTGGCCTGGGCCTGGCCCCGGAGCGTCGAAGCCTCGAGGAGGCCGGGCAGGCTGATGTCGATCTCCTCGGTGATCAGGTCGCTGGGCGGCGGGGCGCTGGCCTGGGCCACACCCGTGAGGATGAGCTGGTTGAGGTTGGTGGGCTGCGGGGTGGCGGTCAGCACGCCGAGCTCGAGGCCGCTGCCCCGGCCGTAGGCGTTCTGGCCCGTGGCCGCGCCGGCCGGGTAGACGGCCTGGCCGAACTGGTTGTTGACCGGAGCGGAGAGCCCGGTGGAGTTGACGACGCCACCGGAGTTGGCCGCCGTGGTGTTGGCGACCGTGGTGGTGCCGACCGTCAACGCGTTGAGCGCGACGGTCGCAGCGTTGCCGTACGCCGCGAACGGCTGCGTCGCAAGCTGCGCCTCCACCCGAACAGGGGAGGTGGCGAGCATTGCGCCCGCGACGACCACCCCCATGAGCACTCGAGCTACTCGCTTCCCCACGTCCGCTCCTTTAATCCTTCACGAACGAGACCCGGTTGTCCCGAACGGAATCCTTACGACAGAGGGCATACCATGTCCAATGACGGCTTTGACCGCCTTGTCCCCCGTGCGCGCAGCCCTCTAGCGGCTCGGTTATCTCCCACCGATGCAAACGTACAAACTTCTGCGCCGGGAAGCTACTACTGATCTGGTGGCGCTTGCTCAACCAGGCCCCCGGGGGGCCCTCCGCGGCCAGCCGGCGGGCGCTCGGTGACTCCCCATCGTGCGTGACGTCGTGGTGGTGGGAGGGGGGCACAACGGGTTGGTGGCCGCCTGCTACCTGGCGGGGGCGGGGCTCGACGTCGTCGTCCTCGAGGCCCTCGACCGGCCGGGAGGAGGCTCGAGGACGGAGGAGACCGTCCCCGGGTACCGCTTCGACACCCACTCCGTCGCCCACAACATCATCAACATGACGACCATCCCGGCCGAGCTCGACCTGGCTGGGGCCGGCCTCGAGTACCAGGAGATGGACCCGTTCTCCGTGGCCGTGCACGCCGACGGCCGCCGGGTGCGCTTCTTCCGGTCGATCGAGGCCACGGTGGACTCGATCGCCGAGTCGAGCCCGGCCGAGGCCCGGGCCTACGCCGCCTTCATGGGCAAGGCGGTGCCGGTCATCCGCACCGTGCTGCCGGCGGTCAGGGGCGAGATGAGCGCCCGGGAGCTCCCTGGCCGGCTGGCCGCCTGCGCCCGGGCCCTGCGGGACGACCCCCTGGAGACCATTCGTGACGCCCTCGGGCCGTACGACTCGCTCCTCCGCCGCCGGCTGCCGACCGATCTCACCCGGGGCCCGGTGGCCGCCTTCGCGGCCCACGCGGCGATGGGACCGAGCCTGCCGGGGGGAGCCGTCTTCGCCTGGTGGCAGGCCGCCTACCACCTGTTCGGCCAGTGGCACGCGAGGGGTGGGGCCCAGAGCCTGGCCGACGCCCTGGCCGTGCGCCTGGCCAGCCGGGGCGGGGAGCTGCGCTGTGGGGCCCGGGTGGCGCGCATCGAGGCGCCCGGCGGACGGGTGCGGGGCGTCGTCCTGGAGGGGACCGGGGAGCGAATCGGGGCCAAGGCGGTGGTGACCGCCGTCGATCCCCAAATGGCGTTGCTCCAGCTCCTCGACCCGCCGTTGGCGGGGACGGCGGGCGCCGACCTGGCCGCCGCCCGGCGGGGCAACGTGGTGCAGGCCCTGGTCCACGTGGCCACCGACCGCCTGCCGCCCTACCCCGGGTGCCGGGCCGGCGATTGGAACGGCCTGCAGAGCTTCGTCGACCGCCTCGACGACCTGACCGCGGCGTGGGATGCGTCGGAGGCGGGCCGCGTGCCCGACGTCCTCCCCCTCTACGCCTTCACCACCTCGGCCATCGACCCCACGCTGGCCCCGGCCGGACACCACACCGTCTATCTCGCCTGCCCCGCGGCGCCGGCCCGGGTGGAGGGTGGCTGGCCGGCCCGGAGGGACGAGTTCGTGGAGCGCGCCATCGACACGGTGGAGCAGCGGGCGCCCGGGTTCCGATCGAGCATCCAGGGGGTGTCGGCTCGCACGCCCGACGTCATGGAGGGCGACGGGTGGCTCGGAGCCCACCCCATGCACCTCGACCTGGCCCTCGACCAGCTCGGGCCGTTCCGTCCCACCCGGCGTCTGAGCGGGCACCGCACGCCCGTGGAGGGGCTGTACGTCTCGGGGGCGGGGACGAACCCCACCGGCGGCATCGCCGGCACTCCCGGCCGAAGGGCGGCCCGGGCGTTGCTGGCCGACCTCGACCATCGCGGTGGGCGTCGTCGGAGACGACCACGACGGGGCGGCCCCGGCGGGCGTTGAGGAGCGCCGCTCGACGGCCGATGATCGGCGGGGCAGGGAGGACCGACGCCGTTGTGGGTCACCTAGGTTCTGCGCTATGCCTGATACAACCGAATTCGGGGCGCGAATCGTTACCGCCTACGCCAGCGAGGGGCCGGCGGTGGAGCTGGGCCAGGCCATGCTGGGCGGCGCCGTGCTCCCGGAGGCGGGGGTGCGGGTGCCAGCGGCGATGTGCAACCGCCACGGGCTGATCGCGGGCGCCACCGGCACGGGCAAGACGAAGACCCTCCAGCTCATGGCCGAGCAGCTGTCGGCGATGGGCGTGCCCGTGTTCGCGGCCGACGTGAAGGGTGACCTGAGCGGGCTGAGCCGACCGGGCGAGGAGAGCGACCGGGTCATGTCCCGGGTGGAGGAGATGCAGATCGAGTGGAGCCCGGCCGGGTTCCCGGTGGCCTTCCTCTCCCTGGGCGGCCACGGGCCCGGGGTCCCGGTGCGGGCCACCGTGTCCGCCTTCGGGCCCCAGCTCATGGCCAAGGTCATGGACGCCAACCAGACCCAGTCCTCGTCGCTCACCCTCGTCTTCCGCTACGCCGACGACAACGGGCTGGCCCTCCTCGACCTGGCCGACCTCCGCGAGGTGCTCAAGTACCTCGTCAGCGACGACGGTCAGGCCGCTCTGGAGGGCATCGGCGGGCTGTCGTCGGCCACCGCCGGGGTGCTCCTGCGCAAGATCGTGGAGCTGGAGGAGCAGGGGGCGGAGGCCTTCTTCGGCGAGCCGGAGATGGAGGTGTCCGACCTCATGCGCTGCACCCCCGAGGGCGCGGGCGTGGTCTCGTGCCTGGAGCTGGCCGCGGTGCAGGACAAGCCCAAGCTGTTCTCGACCTTCCTCATGTGGATGCTGGCCGAGCTGTTCCACGACCTGCCCGAGGTGGGCGACCTCGACAAGCCCAAGCTCGTCTTCTTCTTCGACGAGGCCCACCTGCTGTTCGACGACGCGTCGGAGGCGTTCCTCGACCAGGTGGCCCAGACCGTCCGCCTCATCCGGTCGAAGGGGGTGGGCGTGTTCTTCGTCACCCAGCTCCCCGACGACGTGCCCGAGGAGGTGCTGGCCCAGCTCGGCAACCGGGTCCAGCACGCCTTGCGGGCGTTCACCCCGCGCGACGCCAAGGCCCTGAAGGCGGCGGTGACCACCTATCCCAAGACGTCGGACTACGACCTGGAGGAGGACCTGACCCAGCTCGGCACCGGCGAGGCCATGGTGACGATCCTGTCCGAGCGGGGGGCGCCCACCCCGGTCGTGTGGACCCGGATGCGCCCGCCCCGCTCGCTCATGGCCGCCATCGGCGAGGAGGCGATCGACCGCAGCGCCAAGGACAGCTCGCTGTGGTCGAAGTACGCCACCGAGATCGACCGGGAGTCGGCCCGGGAGAAGCTGGGCGCCCGCCTGGCCGAGTCGGCGGCAGCGGCGGCGGAGGCGGACGCGGACGCCGAGGCGAAGGCGGACGCCAAGGCTCCCCCGGCGCCCCCGCCCAAGGCCGGGCCCAAGGCCGGGCCCAAGGCCGGGCCCAAGGCCAAGGCCTCCAAGAAGGACGACAACGTGGTCGTGGGCTACCTCAAGTCGCGTGAGGGACGCTCGATGATCAACACCGTGGCCCGGGGCGTGTTCGGGCTGCTCCGCCGCCGGCGCTGACCCCCGGCCCGGGTGGTCCGGCCGGGTGGTCCGGCCGGGTGGTCCGGCTCGGCCGGCAGGCCGCTGGGTATGCTCCCTCGGGGCGGGCCGCGGGGCAGCAGCCAGATCTCACAAGGGAGGCTCAGTGCCGGGCAAGTTCGTGATCAAGAAGGGCACCACCGGGAAGTTCCGCTTCTCGCTGGTGTCGACCAACGGTCAGATCGTGGCGACCAGCGAGGCCTACGAGACCAAGGCGTCGGCCCAGGCCGGCATCCGGTCGGTGAAGAAGCTGGCCGCCGACGCGGCCGTGGAGGACACCACTACCGCCGAGTGGGCCGAGGCCGACGCCGTCCGCCGCGACGCGGAGAAGGCCAAGAAGGCCAAGAAGGCGGCGGCGGCCAAGAAGGCGGCGGCCAAGGCCAAGGCTGCGGCCAAGGCCAGCGCCGCCGACGGCGGCTGATCCTGCCGCCGGGCTCAGCGTCCCCCGGTCCGCCGAACTGGTGACGGAAAAGGCCCGAGGAGGGCCTCGGGCGTCACCGGTTCGTGAGCGGGCGACTACTCATACGTCCAGTCGGGACGCTTGCGCGGATGGCGCTCGTCGTACGTGACGACGCCGTCCGCGAGGTCGACGATGAGGGGGACCACCAGATCGGACCGCGGCCGGGGGCAGTCTCCTTCGAGGTGGGCCGCGAACTCCTCGGGGAAGGCCCGCAGGATGCTGCGGATCACGATCTGCTCCTCCGTCCCCAGGTAGCACCGGTTGGAGTCGGTGACCTTGGTCAGCCGGGCGCCGATCACGGCCACGTCCTCGTCGGTGCCCCGGCACGCCTCGATCTCGTTCAGCCGGTGGGTGATCTCCTGGCAGCCGAGCTTGCATGCCGGGCATTGGCCGCATGACTCCACGTACAGGAACCGGGAGAACTGGTACGCCACCTCCACCATGCACGCGCTCGCGTCGTACACCGCGTAGCCGGCGGCGCCCATCCCGCTGCCGATGGCGGCCATGGCCTCGTAGGACACCGGCGTCCCCAACTTGTCGGCGGTGATCACCGCGTTGGCCACGCCCGAGAACACGGCCTTGATCGGCACGTCGGGATCCCGCGGCCCTCTCCCCACCCGCTCGATCACCTCGGCCAGCGGCGTGCCCAGTTCGACCTCGTCGTACCCGGGACGGGCGACGTCCCCGACGACGGTCATCACGTGGTGGCCGGGTGAGTCGTCGGTGCCCATGGTCCGGTACCACTCCGCGCCCCGGGCCAGGATGTGGGGGACGTTGGCGAGCGTCTCCACGTTGTTGGCCAGGGTGGGGTTCGACAGGTGGGCGTCGGCGTGGCCGGGCTCGGGCGTGGCCGCCTCCCATCCCATCTGGGGGGCGGTGGCGAACAGGCCGTGCTCGTAGGGCGGCAGGATCCGGGGCATCGGCGGCCGGCCCTCGATCACCTCGAGCATCGCCTTCTCCTCGCCGAACAGGTACTCCTCGGGACCCTCCACCACGGTGATGGGCACGTCGCCCCCGAGCCCGGCGGACTTCATCTCGTCGATGGCCCGGGTGAGGCGCTCGATCTCGGCGGTGAACTTGGCCTTGATCCCGACGAAGGCCTCCCGGGCGCCCACGGTGAGGGCGGCGATGACCAGGCCCTCGACCACCTGGTAGGGGTTGGCCCGCAGGATGGCCCGGTCCTTGAACGTGGCCGGCTCGCCCTCGGCCGCGTTGCAAACCACGTAGCGGTGGGTGCCCCCCTGGCTGCGGATGCTGGCCCATTTGCGGCCGGTGGGGAAGCCGCCGCCGCCTCGTCCCCTGAGGCCCGACAGGCTGATCTCGTCGATGGTGAACTCGGCCCCCAGCCGCCGGGCCGCGTCCAGCCCGGTACCGCCGCCCTGGGCCTGCCAGTCCGCCACCGAGGTGACCGGTTCGGCCGGCAACAGGTAGCGCTCCATCAGTGCGAATCCATCAGGATCGGACCTCGGCGCCCAGCCCCCCAGGGCCCGGATGTCCACCGCGGAAAACGTAGCCTCACGCCCTGTCGACCTCCCGTCCTGTCATCCGGCCTGGTCCTCCAGGTAGGCGAAGGCCTGGTCGGCGACGGTGTCGGGGTCGGCGGTGGTGTCGACGGTGAGGTAGGCGCCCGGCGGCTCCTCCATGGCCGCCGCCGCCCGGCGGACCAGGTCGCCGTCGCGGCCGGCCCCGATGGCCGGGCCGCCGAGGAACGGGTCGGCCTCACACCGTTCGACAGCCACGCTGATCGGCACGTCGCAGACGACCACCGCGGAGAAGCCCCCCGCCTCGGCCGCCACCGCCTCCGCCGCCTCCACCTCCGACCGCCGGAAGAACGGGAGGCCGTCGAGGATCACCACCCGGCCCCGGCCCAGGTGGTAGCTGGCTGCGTCGAGCATGGCCGAGAAGGAGACATCGCGTTCGGCCGAGCTCTCGTCGCAGGGGGCGAACAGGGCGTCGAGCACCCGGTGCTCGTCGACGACCCGGGCCCCGGGCAGGCGGTGGGCCAGGGCGGCCGCCAGCACCGTCTTGCCCGCGCCCGGAAGGCCGCCCAGCACCACGACTCCCGGACGCACGGGCCCACGCTATGCCTGTCCCCCGTCGCTTGTCGGTACGCCGCTTGTTAGCGTTGGGCCGTGCCGTTCGCCGACGTCGGAGGGGTCCGGCTGCACTTTGTCGACGTGGGGGTCGGCGACCCCCCCGTGGTGCTCCTCCACGCCTTCCCCCTCCACTCCGACATGTGGGCCCACCAGGTGGCGTGCCTGGCCGCCCGCCACCGGGTGATCGTCCCCGACCTCAAGGGCTTCGGGAAGTCGGACGCCCCCGACGAACCCACCGCCTATTCGATGGCTGACTACGGCCGCCAGCTCGAGGGCCTGCTGCGCCACCTGAGCGTCGAGCGGATCGTGCTGGGCGGGCTGTCGATGGGGGGCTACGTGGCCTTCTCCTTCGTCGCCTCCCACCCCGACGTGGTGGCGGGGCTGGTGCTGGCCGATACCCGGGCCGGGCGGGACACGCCGGAGGTGTTCCAGCGCCGCACCGACCAGCAGGAGCAGGTGCGGCGGGAGGGCACCGAGGCGGTGGTCGAGACGCTCCTCGCCGGACTGGTGTCCGAGCAGACCATGGGCACCCGCCCCCAGCTTGTCGAGCAGATCCGGCGGATCATGTCCTCCAACCCGCCCGCCGGCTTCATCGGGGGGCTGGAGGCGATGAAGGGGCGACCCGACTCCCTGCCCCAGCTGGGCACGATCGCCGCGCCCACGCTGGTGCTGGTGGGCGAGCACGACACACCGTCGCCGCCGAACGTGGTCCGCGTCTGGCAGGAGCGAATACCCAACTCCCGGCTGGTCGTCGTCCCCGGCGCCGGCCACCTCTCCAACCTGGAGTCGCCCGACGTCTTCAACGACGAGGTGTCGGACTTCCTCGACACGCTGTGAGGAGGGGACGGGTCCCCGCACCGCTCGTGGCCGCCATCCTGGCCCTAGCCGCTGGCTGCGCGTCGTCGTCGGAGGACGCCCCTCCTCCCGAGGCGACGACGTCGGCGCCGGCCCCGACCACGGCGACCTCGGACGCTCCCGCGGCCCAGGACTCCGAGCCGACGGTCACCGCCTACCCGGTGCCGGCCGGCTCGCGGCCCCACGACGTGGCCCCCGCGCCCGACGGCGCCGTCTGGTACACGGCCCAGGGGTCGGGCGAGCTGGGCCGCCTCGACCCGGCCACCGGCGCCACCACCCACGTCGCCCTGGGCGGGGGCTCGTCGCCCCACGGCGTGATCGTGGGTCTGGACGGGGCCCCGTGGGTCACCGACAGCGGGCTCAACGCCATCGTCCGGGTCGACCCCGCCACCTCGGCCGTCCGGCGCTTCCCCCTGCCCGCCGGCACCCCCAACGTGAACCTCAACACCGCCGTCTTCGCCCCTGACGGGATCCTGTGGTTCACCGGCCAGGCCGGCTGGCACGGCCGCGTCGACCCGGCGACCGGCGTGGTCGAGGTCTTCGCCTCGCCCCGGGGCCGGGGGCCGTACGGGATCACCGTCACCCCCGGGGGCGACGTCTGGTACGCCTCCCTGGCCGGCAACCACATCGCCCGGGTCGACCGGGCGACGGGCACCGCCACCGTGGTCGAGCCGCCGACCGCGGGCCAGGGCGCCCGCCGGGTGTGGTCCGACTCCAAGGGCCGTATCTGGGTGAGCGAGTGGAACGCGGGCCAGGTGGCGCGCCACGACCCGGCCGACGGCTCGTGGAAGGAGTGGAAGCTGCCCGGCTCCGGCCCCCAGCCGTACGCGGTGTACGTGGCCGGGGACGACTCGGTGTGGCTGAGCGACTTCGGGGCCAACACGCTCGTCCGGTTCGACCCGGCCACCGAGACGTTCCGGTCGTTCGACCTGCCGGCCGATCCGTCCGACGTCCGCCAGATCCTCGGCCGGTCCGGTGAGGTGTGGGGGGCGGAGTCGGCGGCCGACAGCCTGGTGGTCGTGCGGCCCGCCTGACGGTCCAGAGACGCGCATCGGCAACCGGTGGCGCGTAGCGTGCAACGCGTGTCCGACCCGTTCGCCGAGCTCTTCCCCAGGCGCCGGGAGCGGCAACGGGTGCAGACGGGCAAGGAGGCCTTCGTCGAGCATGCCCGCCAGGTCCTCCTCGCCCGGTGGGGCACCGCCCTGGTGCGGCGGGCGGCCACCCTTCCTGGCGGCCAGTCCGTGGAATTTCCCCTGGCGTCGGGCAACGGCCGCATCGTGGGCGACGTGGCCTGGCTGGAGGGCATGGAGTCGCCGGAGTGGAAGGCGGCGGCGCTGTCCGAGCAGGTTTGGGTGGTGAGCCACATCGCGGCCGACCGTCGCTTCCTGCTCGTCGGCCACGACCTCGACCTGGCCGCCCGCTGGCTGGTCCGCCATCGGGGCATGTTCGACGGGGTCGAGGTGTGGTCCCTCGACGGCGACCGGCTGGAGCGCCTCGAGTAGCTCTCAGGCAGGGGTGGAGCTGGCCGTGCTGGCGAGCAGGGCGTCGACCCGGCGGAGGAGCTCGCCCGGGCTGAAGGGCTTGACGATGTAGTCGTCGGCGCCGGCGGCCAGGCCCCGGGCCAGCTCCGACTGCTGGGCCTTGGCCGTGAGGAGGATGATGGGGACGTCGGCGGTGGCGGGGTCGGCCCGCAGACTCTCGCACACCTCGATCCCGCTCATCCTCGGCATGGTCCAGTCGAGCAGGACGAGGTCGGGACGCACGCTCGGCCCACCCGATGCGTCCCCCCGGACCGCCAGCAGGGCCGCCTCACCGTCGGGCGCGGGCACGATCGAGTAGCCGGCCAGCGACAGCTTCCAGCCGATCAGCGCCCTGATGTCGGAATCGTCGTCGACGACGAGCACCGTCTTCACTCCCAGGAGTATCGACACATCCGGGCCGCCGCTGAAGGCCGGGTCACCGGCGACAAAACGGGCGACGGCAGGTACTCTGGATCGACCGAGTCGTCCTCCACCCTTCAGTGAACAGGGGCGCGACTGGCTCGCCGCCGCAAGGAGTCCGCCGCGCCAGCCGAGTCGGTGTCTGTGACCAAGGGCCTCCACGCCATGTCGCGCTTCCTGGTGGGCGACGCCACCCAGCGCGACACGTTGCGGGTGGTGGCCGAGGTGGCGTGCGAGGCGCTGCCCGGAGCCGACATGGCCGGGATCACCATGCTGGTCGACGGTCGGCCCGCGACGGGGGTGTTCACCCACGACCTCGTGCCCGAGATCGACGCCACCCAGTATGAGACGGGGGTCGGCCCCTGCCTCGACGCCTTCCGTGACCGGCAGGTCTACCGCATCCCCTCCATCGAGCAGGACCAGCAGTGGCGGCCGTTCAGTGAGGTGGCCGGTGCCCACGGGGTGCGGAGCACGGTGTCGCTCCCGATGGTGGCGGGATCTGACGGTGTGGGGGCGCTCAACCTCTACTCCCGCACTGCTGAGGCGTTCTCCGACGAGGCCGTCGAGGTGGGCATGCAGTTCGCCAACCAGGCCGCGGTGGTGCTCTCCATCGCCCGCGACCTCGTGTTCGAAGCAGGCCGGGCCGACCAGCTGGCCCGGGGGGTCGACGGCGTGATCGCCCGGCTCCTTCGCGCCTCCACCCGGCTGGCGCCGGGTGACCTCGGTCGCCTGGTCGCTGAAGAGACCGCTCAGGCCGGCTTCAACGATGTCACCATCTTCATGGTCGACCTGGAGCAGGTGTTCCTGGCCCCCCTTCCCCCGACCCACGGGTTCGCCCGGCAGGACATCGACACCACGATCGCGGGAAGGGTCTTCCAGGTGGAACGGCCATTGGTGGTCGCCGCGGGCGACGGCGGCGACTCCGCCATCTGGGTGCCACTGATCGACGGGGCCGAACGGCTGGGCGTCATGTATGTGCGCAGCCCGGCCGCCTCCGACCAGCTCCTACAGCGGTTCGAGGAGCTGGCCGGCCTGGTGTCGGAGCTGATCGTCTCCAAGACCCAGTACGGCGACGCCCTGGTCATGGCCCGCCGCCACCAGCAGATGACGCTGGCCGCCGAGCTGCGGTGGGCGATGCTTCCGCCGACCACCTTCAGCAGCGAAACGGTGGCGCTGGCCTGCGTGCTGGAGCCGGCCTACGAGGTGGCGGGCGACGCCTTCGACTACGCCTTCAACGACGGCATCCTCCACCTGGCCGTCATGGACGCCATGGGTCACGGCTTGGAGGCGTCCCGGCTGGCCAACCTGGCCACCGCCGCCTACCGGGCCGCTCGCCGGCGGGGCCTCGAGCTGCCGCAGACGTACCGGCTCATCGACGCCGCTCTGCGCGACCAGTTCGCCGACGAGTACTTCGTCACCGCCCAGCTGGCCACCCTCGACACCGACAGCGGCGTCCTGCGCTGGGTGAACGCCGGCCATCCCCGGCCGTTGCTCCTTCGAGGGGGACGGTTCGCCTCCGAGCTCCGCTGCGAGCCCGCCCTCCCCCTCGGCCTCGGCGGCAGGGAGATCCCCGTGACCGAGATGGCGTTGGAGCCCAACGACGCCCTCCTGTTCTTCACCGACGGCGTGGTGGAGGCCGGCTCCCCCGGCGGCGAGCGCTTCGGCGCCGACCGCCTCCTCGACCTCACCCGCCGGACGCTGGCCGACCGCCAGACCCTGTCGGAGACCGTCCGTCGCCTGGTCCGGGCCGTCCGGGCCCACCGCGACGGCCCCCTCGCCGACGACGCCACCATCCTCTGCGTCGACTGGCGCCCCAAGCGGTAACTGTCGGCTTCGGGCGCCGCCCGTGTCACGCCGCCCTGGCGCCGAAACACTGGTGGAGCATGAGGATTACATGCTGCACATGTAGATTGGCGCTAGAATCGGCCCCATGCCCAGCATTCAAGTCAAGGATGTCCCCGAGGACGTCCACGCGGCACTCCGCCGGCGTGCGGCAGTCGCGGGGCAGTCGCTCCAGGAGTATCTCCTCGCGAGGCTGACCGAGGAGGCGCGCACACCCACCCTGGACGAGGTGCTCGACCGGGCCGGTGGCCGCGCCGGTGGCCGGGCTGGGCTCAAGGCCGCGGCCGCAGCCGTGAGAGCTGACCGTGACCAGCGGTGATCGTCGTCGACGCCAGCGTTATCGTCACGGCCCTCGCAGACGACGGGCCCGATGGCGACAAAGCCCGGCTGCGCCTCCGAGGTGAGCGCCTCACGGCACCGCAGGTGATCGACCTCGAGGTGATCTCCGCATGGCGGCGCATGGCCGCCGCGGGCGACATAGACGAGCGCCGCGCCGACCTCGCCATCGCAGATCTCCAAGCGCTCCGGCTCGACCGGGCCCGCCATGAACCGCTCCTCCGGCGTTGCTGGGAGCTGCGCGCCAATCTGACGGTCTACGACGCGGCCTACGTGGCACTCGCCGAGCGTCTGGAAACAACCCTTCTCACGGCCGACGGCAAGCTCTCGAATGCACCGGGAACTCGCTGTGAGATCGAAGTGTTGACGTAACCGCCGCCGGCAGGTCGTTCGGCTACCGGGACCGAGGGCTCGGAGTGACGTGGAGCCATTCTCTCCACGCGAGGGACAGCCGCCCTGGAGCTCGTGGAGCCCGACCGGCCCAGACCGTGCCAGAATTGCCTTAGCCGAGTCCTGACGAGGCCATTCGAGGAGCAGCAGCCATCTGAATGCCCTCGATTCGCATCAAGTCAACCATGTCCAGCTCCGGTGAAAGCGTCGGAAGACTGTTTCTGTCGAAGGCGCCTGGACAGAAATTCCAAGAGCGGCCCGTCAACAAACCGTACAGCTCTTGCCGTCTGACCGGCAGAAGCGCAGACAGGTCTGTGGGGACGGACGAGTTGGGAGGCCACAACCGAGCGGCTCCGCCCTCGTCAACGTAGGGATGGTGGATCCTCCAGCCTGGGTGGTAAACGAGGGTCACCTCAAGGCCCGGAAAGCCCACCACATGAACTTCGGAAACCATTTCTTGTCCATCGACGTCGAAGAGTTGGCAGTTGGATGTACCGTGATGGCCGTTCGGTCCGAGTCGTTTCTGCTCGCCCTGCCACCCATAGGGACAAGTCGTCCGGCGGCTCTTGCCCATTGCTCATCCAGCGATACAAGGACGCCGGGGGGTCGCGCGCAGCGGCTCGGTGCGGCGCTCGAAAACGGAGTCGTAGGCCTTGGGGTGGGCCCAGAGCAACAGGGTCTTGAGGAACCAGTAGCCGACGATCCGAGCCTCCGCCGGCGGGAGAACGACCCGGCCTTCCAAGCGGACCAACTCTCGGATCAGTTCCTTGGCCGGATCCTCGAATCTTCGGTTCAAGGTCCAGTTGCATCCCTTGCCGCCTGGGTTGCACATCGGAACGCGGACTCGACGAGGGACCTCGGTCGTCCACATTCGACCATCTCGACGCATTCTGGGCTTGCCGTTGATATGCGCCGTAAAGGGTCCAGAGGAGCGCGGGATGTCGTTGAGGAACCACAGCGACAAGGCATGGTCGCCCATTCGGGTACTGGAAGGTAGCCCACAGGTGACGCAGACCTTCCCGGTAAAATTAGGCATGCCGGCCGGGCCTAAGGCAGACGACCGTGACGCGATTACGCAAGACGGTGCAAACCACGTACGTCACCGCCCGGCCAGATCGGCGACTGCGATGCAAAATTCCCCGCCGATGACAACCTTCGCGATCCCGGTGACAACTCCGTGCGAACTCGGTGACAAGAACGCTGCCAAAACCGGTGACAACCCGGTGACAAATGACATCAGGAGCAGCCGCTGGTGGTGCCGCAGCTGGAGCAGACGAAGCAGGCGCCGGCCCGTTGCATGACCATGCCGCACTGGTAGCAGTACGGCACGTCGGACGCCTGGGGCAGGGGCACCGCGGGTGCGGCCGCCGTCGCCGTGGCCACCACCGCCTTGGCCACCGCCGCCCGGGCCACCCGTCCGACGGGGTCGGGGAGCACGTCGGACCCGATCGAGCTGGGCGTGGACTGCTCCTCCACGCCCGGCAGGGTGGGCTGCATGCGCTCGTCGACGGTGAGGATGCCCAGGTCGGACCGCTCCTCGAAGGTGAGGTAGGCCACCGCCAGCCGGCGGAAGATGTAGTCGACGAGGGAGCTGGCGAAGCGGATGTCGGGGTCGTCGGTCATTCCCGCCGGCTCGAAGCGCATGTTGACGTACATGTCGACGAACGCCTTGAGGGGCACGCCGTACTGGAGGCCGTGGCTGACGGAGATGGCGAAGGCGTCCATGATCCCGGCCAGGGTGGAGCCCTGCTTGGCCACCCGCAGGAAGATCTCGCCCGGCCGGCCGTCGTCGTACTCGCCCACCGTCACGTACCCGTGGCAGTCGGCCACCCGGAACGAGAACGTCTTGGAGCTGCGGACCCGGGGCAGCTTCTCCCGCACCGGACCCTGGTGCTGCACGATCACCGTCTCCACCAGCTTGGCCGCCGCCTCGGCCAGGGCCTTGTCGGTCTTGGTGCTTGACAGCGGCTGACCCACCTTGCAGTTGTCGCGGTAGATGGCCAACGCCTTGAGGCCGAGCCGCCAGGATTCGATGTGCAGCTGCTCCACCTCGTCGACCGTCGCCGACTCGGGAACGTTGACGGTGTTGTGGTTGACGATGCCGTTGCCCACGAACGCATGCGTTGCCGGCACCGACAGGTCGAAGACCTCCCGGTCGGCGGCCCGAGCCACCGACTGGACCGGGCTGAAGTGGAGGTCGTCGTCGAGCACCGTGCGCAGCCACGGGGGCAAAACGACCCCGGGAACGGCGGCCACCCGCTCGAGCGATCGCCGAGTCACGTGACGGGTCCGGACGTCGCTCAAGTAGTTGAACTCGGACCGCACGCCACCTCGGCCCTTCGGCAGGAGGCGGAAGAGCTCCTCGGGGGTGACGCCCGGGACCACGTCTGCGGTGGCGTGGTTGCCGTACACCAGGGCCGACAGGGCCGCCGCCCGCACCGCCTTGTCGGGCTCCAGGAACGGGACCATGCCGACGAGCCGCTGGGCGTGCTCACCTGTCGTGTAGACCTCGTCGTAGGTCTTGCCGTTGGTCTTGTTGCGCTTGGACACCCGGCCGTGGACCACGCCCAGGTTGGTGAGGACGGCCTGAAGGTCGTCGAGCATCGCCGGCGCGTCGAGGCAGATGGCCCACTTGGGCGCGGTGACCACGGTGACGTAGGCGTCGAGCGCCAGGCCCTGGAGGAACGACAGCACCATCTCCCGAGGCGATCGCAGGACGGCATCGGGGATGCGCTTCGCCGACGCCCGCGCCCCACAGCCGAGATGCTCGAGAAACTCGACAACTGTCTTGGACGAGACCAGGACCCCGGGACACTTGCCCGCCTGGCGCACGATCTTCGCCTCGAGGCCGAACTCGGAGCGCCACGCGGCCGCGACGCGCTCGAGGACGCCGTCGACCGAGTTGGTGATGGTGATGCTCCACGTCGACCGGGTGGTGTGGCCTTCCGCGGCGTAGGCGCCGAGGAGGAAGGCGAGCTCGGAGGTCATCTCCGTTGGCAGCTGGACCTGCTTCTGGCTCCCGTACCTGGCGGTGGGGCTGAAGCCGTCGAACCGGGCCGGCAACTGCGACCACAGCTCGGAGCCGTACTGCACGACGACGTGGTCGTCGACCTCGAGCTCGTCGAGACGGCGCCATTCGAGCCCGGACTCACCGGTCACGAGCAACCGGTGGTTGGGGGTGCCGACCACCCGGTGGCCCGATCGGAGCTGCGCCTGCCAGACCGGACGGACGCCGCCGAAGTAGAACGCGTCGGTCTTCTGGGTGCCGTCGAGCGACGCCACTTCGATGATCTCGTGGCGGAAGGTGTCCGGCGCCTCGCCGCCGTGGAGGCTACCGATGCGAACGAGCCCATCCGCGGTGGTGACCAGAGTGTCGGCGGAGACACACTTGGATATTGCGCCCGAGATCCACGGCTGAACAGCCGACATCATCTTCACATGACCGAGGTAATGGATGACATTGTCGCCCATCGAACAGGCGAAAACGTCCAAATGGCCGGCCGAGAGGTGTGGCGCACCGAGGATGGACTTGTGCTCGTCGATGTAGGCTAGGATGTCGTTGACCTGCTCCGGCGTGTAGCCCATACGCCGCAAAGCCCGGGGAACGGTCTGGTTGACAATCGACATCGTGCCGCCGCCGACCAGCTTCTTCGTCTTGCAAAGGCCGAGATCGGGCTCGATTCCGGTGGTGTCACAGTCCATCATGAGGCCGATGGTGTTGTGGCTCACGAAGCCATTGGCCACGTACGTGACATTGTCGGGGACGGAGAGGTCGTAGGTGAGCTCCTCCTCGCCCAACTCGGCCGACGCCACCCGGTCGTAGAAGAACGACAGCAGATGGGCGAGCTCGGCGTCGCCGGTGCGCTCGAGGAGCTCGTCGGCGATCCGCCGGGACACCTTGCCGCGGGACAGCTCGAGCAGCAGGACCCGCCGCAGCCGGTCGTTCTGCGGCGCCAACCGGTCGACCAGCGAGCGAGTCACCGGGATGTGGTCGCCGCGGCCCGTCTGCGGGGCAACGCTCGAGGTCACAGCCGACGCCTTGCGGTCGCCGAGGAAGCCGATCTCGGCCGCCCACCGGTGGGCGTAGGACGCGTTCACCAGGCGGAGCACGCCGATCGGCGCCTGCCCCCAACCCGTTCTCGTCGTGCCCAGATGCCGGGTCGTCGGGTAGCCGAGAGCGAGCAGCAGAGCCTGGACGTCACCGACGAAATCGAGGGACGTGGACGAAAGGGTCGGCACTCCGGCCGTCACCGTGCCGTCGGCCTCGTACAGCCCCCGGAGGAACGCCCCGTAGACCTGCCTGTCGTTGCTGTGCAGGACCGCGTCGGGGATGTGGACTGCGTAGCCCTTGCCCGCGTGGGCCTCGGAGGGGGCGTGCTTGGCGAAGCCGCAGGCCTCCCACCAGAGCACGAGGCGGACCGAGTGGAAGGCGACCTCGGTGTAGCCCTTCTTCGGGGTCACCATGGCCGCCACCCGGAAGACCTCCTTGCCCAGCCGCTCCAGCCGCTCGACCACGTCGAAGTCGGTGTTGGCCACGCAGAACCGCAGGCTGCGGGCGTGCAGTGAGCCGTCGCCCATGAAGTAGCCGATCAGCTCGGCCAGCTCGGAGGTCATCCGTCGGGGCGCTTCCAGGTGGTGCTCGCCCGTCCAGTAGGCCTCCGGCAGTGGCGGGAGCGGCACCGTCTGGGGCTCGCCCACCAGCTGGTTCAAGGCCAATGGCACCAGGTCGCCGGCTCCGATGTCGGCGAAGCGCTTCCAATCCCACAGCCCAGTCGTCTCGTCGACGACCTTGACCCGGTGCTGCGGCGTCCCCTGGATCTGGTAACCCCGGGCGGTGTCGACCGTGACGACCGGCTCCAGTCCGTTGACATAGAACTTCGACGCCGTGCGGGGCCCTTCGTCGGTGGCGACCTCGATCGAGAGGTCCTGCCACTTGGCACCGTCCGGATCGCCGAGGGACCGCAGCCGGACCAGCCCCCGCTCGGTCGGGACGAGCGTGCCGCCCACCAGGCAACCCGTGGGAGCGAGCACCGTGGCCTGTGAGTTGCGCACGCCGTAGATCTCGGCCAAGCCGATGGCGTCGTCCCATGCGTCGGCGGCGGCGGCCATGAGCGGGCTGGGGGCGAGGGAGCGGTCGATGGCGGTGAGAGCGTCCCGGTGCATGTTCAGGACCCGGGTCATGGGTTCCTTGTTCTGGGCGTAGCCGGCGAAGGGACCCATCCGGGCCGCGGTGCGGGCGGAGGTGGCGTAGGCCTCGCCGGTCATCACCGCGGTGATGGCGGCCGCCCACGCCCGTCCCTCGTCGGAGTCGTAGGCGGCGCCGATGGCCATGAGCAGAGCCCCCAGGTTGGCGTAGCCCAGGCCCAGCTGGCGGAACCGCCGGGACGTGTCGGCGATGCGCTCGGTGGGGTAGTCGGCGTTGCCGACCAGGATCTCCTGGGCCGTGAACACCACCCGCACCGCGGCCCGGAAGCCCTCGACGTCGAAGCTGCCGTCGTCGTTCAGGAACTTGAGCAGGTTGAGGCTGGCCAGGTTGCACGCCGAGTTGTCGAGGTGCATGTACTCGGAGTTGTGGACGACCACGGTGTGGTCGGCGCCGTGCGCGTCATGGGTGACACAGAAGTTGTGCGTCCCCTCGATCTCAAGGTCGTAGACGGGCACGGGCTCGTCCAGGACGACCGCTTCGACCGACGCCACGCTGTCGTCGATGTGCGTGCCAAGGGGATCGATGCACCGGAGGCGCTGGCCGGGGATGAGCGTCTGTGCCTCCACATAGCCCTCGGTGACGGTGAGGAAGCGGTGCTCAGGCGTGCATCGCAGCACCAGGCCGGCCTCCGTGCGGACGTCGACCAGCCGGTCGGTGTGACCCGAGATCCACGCCCTGCGGATCGAACGGAACTCGCTCTCGCCGGTCGCGTCGTCGAACGACCAGGCCAGCGGCAGGTCCTGGCCTGCGTCCGCTGTCTTCTGCAGCTGCTCGATGCGAACGAGACCCCAGGAGGTGTCAACCAGGGTGTCGCCCGTGAAGCAACACGGGTTGGACGCGTTGATGCGGCCGGTGTTGGAGGCGGTGTGCCACTTGTTGATGGTGGTGTCGAACTGCATGCCGGGGTCGGCGCACTCCCAGGCCGCCTCCGCGATCTGGCGGAACAGGTCGCGGGCCTTGAGCGTGCGTACCGGCTCGCCGGTGGTGACGGCCCGCAGATGCCAGTCGGCGTCGTCGACGACGGCCTGCATGAACTCGTCGGTGACCCGCACCGAGTTGTTGGCGTTCTGGTACTGGGTGGAGTGGCTGTCCTTGCCGTCGAGGTCCATGTCGAACCCGTTGTCGCGCAGCACGCGGGCCTTGCGCTCCTCGACCGCCTTGCACCAGATGAAGTCCTCGACGTCGGGATGGTCGGCGTTGAGGATGACCATCTTCGCCGCTCTTCTTGTTTTTCCGCCCGACTTAATTGTTCCGGCGGACGCGTCGGCGCCCCGCATGAAGCTCACCGGGCCCGAGGCCGTGCCCCCGCCCTTGAGGTGCTCGTAGGACGATCGGATCGTCGACAGGTTGACGCCCGACCCCGACCCGCCCTGGAAGATGATCCCTTCCTCGGTGTACCAGTTGAGGATCGACCGCATCGTGTCCTCGACGGCGAGGATGAAGCAGTTGTGGACCCGGACGTTGCCGCTCAGGTACTCGCCGCTCTCGGTCTGGATGTCGTAGACCTCGGCCTCGCCGATCTCCTCGATGCGCTCGATCTCGAGCCGTTTCGTCGGACGGGCCGCCAGCCCGGGCAGCTCCAGGCTGGCCTCGAGCATGGCCGCCTTGACCGGGTCGATGAACCCGATCTCGTCGGCAAACCGGCGCCGGTCGCCGGCGGTGCGGATGCTCAGGACGAGGCAGCCCTTGCGGTCGGCTCGGGCGTCGGGCGCGAACCGCACCCGGGCGAAGATGCCGAACCGCAGGAGCAGGGACTGCACGCCCCGGACGAGTGATTGCGAGATCATCGCCATGCCGACCGTCGCGCTCGGCGGGCGGACGGACACGTAGCCCTCGGCCTGGAAGATGCTGCGCAGGTAGGCGGCGACCACGGGCAGAGGGGCGGTGAAGAGATGTTCGGGCACCGTCATGTCGACGCCGCGGGTCATCAGGTCCCAGCGCTCGACGAAGTCGGCCAGGCCGGCGCCGTAGAGACGGGTGCGCCGGCAGTCGAGGCTGGTGTCGGCCGTGACCACCCGGCGCTCGTGGCGGTGGACCTCGGGGAACACGGTGTCGATGGCGTCGAGGACCCATGTCTTCTCGGCCGCGGTGACGGTCATGGCCTCGATGGTGAGCGAGCGGTTGGTGCCCTGGTACTGGCCGACGAAGCCGTCGCTCTGCAGCCAGCCGGCGAGGGCGGCTTCGGCGACGGCCTGGCGGGTGATCTCGCCCTCGCCATGGGACTCGGTGCGGTGCCATTCGAGCTTGTCGCCGGGGCGAAGCTCGCCGGCGGGCACGAACCGACCGGATGCGTCGCCGCTCGAGCGCCACACAAGGTGGTCGGCGGTGACATCGAGCTGGTAGCCGGCCTTGGTGTGGAGGCGGAGCACCGGCTTGCGGCCATTGGCCTTCACCGCCACGACCTTGGTGAGGCCGTGGGCGTCGAACACCTTGGCCCCGACGCCCTGCTCCTCGACCATCTTGCCGATCGGGATGAGTCCCTCAGGCGTGGAGACGAGTGCGTCGTAGGGCTGGCAGGCACTGGCCTGCTGGGGCGCCCCCATGACGCCGATGTTGAACCACACCGGGGAGTTGAAGGCGGCCCGCTGGTGGAGGATGAGGGTGGTGAGCTCGTCGCGGAAGGCGTCGGCCTCGGCCCCGTCGACGAAGTAGCCGTCGCGCCGGCCCCAGGCAGTGACGGTGGACACCACCCGGTTGATCACCTGGCGCAGCGACCGCTCCCGCTCGGGGGAGCCCAGAGTGCCCCGGAAGTACTTCTGGGCCACGATGTTGGTGGCGTTCTGCGACCACCCGGTGGGGAACTCGACGTCGCGCTGCTCGAAGGCGACGGAGCCGTCGCGATAGTTGACGATGCGGGCGTCACGCGTCTCCCAGGTGACCTCGTCGTAGGGATCGACGCCCTCGCTCGAAAAATGTCGGCGGATGCCGATGCCGGTCTGCTCGGGTGCGAGTGCCATGGGAGTCCTCCTGTTCAGCGGCCGGCCGCCAGGCCGCCCCACCACGAAAGTTGTGTCTCGGGGGAAGTGAGCCACTACATGTAGCGCCTCGGCGCTGCAGGGCCACAAGATGTGCCGATAATACTACGTGCGTAATTCCACCTGTGTCAACGATGGTGGGCGTCCACCCACCGTCGCGCCGCTCGCCTGTGGAGCGCTAGGGCTGCTGCTTGTGGGCACCCTGTGGACACGCCGACGTGGCACGGACGGACACCCCTGGAGGGTGCCGAAACGGCACAGAACGCCGCTTGGCCGTTATCGGGTGCGGGGATCGCCCGCTTTGCGGCCGGGCGATTCGGGAGCGGGCGATTCGGGTGCGGGCGGATCGGGGGCGGACGGATCGGGGGCGGACGGATCGGGGGCGGGCGGATCGGGGGCGGGCGGAGTGCGGGGATCGGCCCGGGCGGGGTCGGCTTCGGTGAGCAGGCCGAGCTCGCGTTGGAAGTCGCCCGGCTCCTCGAACACCTTGTAGACGCTGGCGAAGCGCAGGTAGGCGACCTCGTCGAGGAGGCGAAGGCGTTCGAGCACCATCCGACCCACCTCGGCGCTGGTGACCTCGGGCCCGTGGAGGCGGGCCTGCTCCTCGATCTCGGCTGCTACCGCCTCGAGCAGCGAGTCGCTGACGGGCCGGTTCTTGGCCGCCGCCTTCATCCCCGCCACCAGCTTCGAGCGGGTGAACGGCTGCCCCGACCCCGATCGCTTGCGCACGATCAGCGGCGACTCCTCCAGCCGTTCGAAGGTGGTGAACCGCCGACCGCAGGCCAGGCACTCCCGCCGGCGGCGGATGGCGGCGCCGTCGTCGGCCTGGCGGGAATCGATGACACGGTCGTCGAGATGGGCGCAACCGGGGCACCGCACGAGCATCGACGCTACCCGCCGCCCACCGAGGGCGGCGGACGGCTCAGGACCGGAGAGGGAGGCGGATCTGCTCGCCGACCACCAGCACCGGACCGCCGTGCTCGGCCACCAGGCGGTCGACGATGGGCCGGGGGTCGCCGTCGGGGTCGAGGCTGCGGGCGATGGCCCAGAAGGTGTCGCCCGCCTGCACCTCGTAGACCTGGCCGGCGACGACGGGGAGCGGGCGCTCGGGGGCGGTGAGGGAACCGCCCCCGAGCGCACCCAGCACGATGGAGACCACCGCCGAGAGGGCGGCGACCCCGCCGGCGGCCAGGGCCTGCCGTCGGCGATAGGTGCTGGGAGAGACAGCCCGAGGCCGGGCAATCGGACCGGCGTCGGGACGGGCGACGGGGCGACGGGCGACGGGCGGGCGCAGGGCGGGAGGCCGGGCGCCCTTTACCAGAAGGGTGGCGGGAGCGGGGCGGCGGGCCGCCGACGGGAGGCGGACGACCGTGGCCGTCGCCGTCGCCGTGGTCGTCTGCCGGGGAACCGATCGGGACCGGTGCTGGACCGCAACCATGTGACCTCTCCTGACCTCTCCTGCCGAACGTACGTTCGAACTCGGTCAGTACACCACGAACGCCTGTTCCCGTCAAGCCGTCAAACGCCGAGAGGACCGAACAGATGTTTGTATTCGGACGTCCTCCCTGGTACAGTGCTTCTACGAACGCACGTTCGTAGAGGAAGGGAGTCCGAAGTGACCGATCCGGCACTCACCGAGCGCCAACGGGGCATCCTCGAGTGCATCGTCACCCACACTCGCGACCACGGCTATCCCCCGTCGGTGCGCGAGATCGGCGAGACGGTGGGGCTCACCTCCACGTCGACCGTCCACGCCCACCTCGCCACCCTGCAGCGCCTGGGCTACCTCCGGCGCGACCCCACCAAGCCCCGGGCCATCGAGGTCCGCTACGACGCCGACTCGGCCACGCCCATGGAGCGGCGGCCCGTCCGCCACGTGCCGCTGGTGGGCGACGTGGCCGCCGGCACCGACGTCCTGGCCCAGGAGAACGCGGAGGAGACCTACCCCGTCCCCGCCGAGTGGACGGGCGACGGGCCCGTCTTCATGCTCCGGGTCAGGGGCGAGTCGATGATCGACGCCGGCATCCTGCCCGGCGACTACGTCGTGGCCCGTCAGCAGGCGGAGGCGGCCAAGGGCGACCTGGTCGTGGCCGGCATCCCCGGCGAGGAAGCAACGGTGAAGACCTACACCCGCAAGGGCGACAAGGTGGTGCTGCTGCCGGCCAACCCGAGCTTCCAGCCCATCGAGCTCGACCCGTCCGACGTCGCCATCTACGGCAAGGTGGTCAGCGTGATGCGCCGGGTCTGACGCGCGGTCGGGGCATCGGGTCAGCCGACAGCAGGCGCTGAACCCATACCCCGGCCACCGAGACACCCACCGCGGCCAGGATCCCGATGGCAGCCGCCACCACGAGCGGGTCGAGGGCAGGGGCGGGCGTGAGCGGTCCGCGGGCGCCGGCGGCCAGGCCGGTGGGCTCCACGTCCGCCGGTTGTGGCTCGGTCGGGGGCACCGGGGCGGTGGGTGTGGGCTCCGTGACGGGAGGCTGCTCGTCGGGCACGGTCGGGGGCGGCGGCGCCTCGGTCGTGGTGGTGGCGCCGCTCGCCTTCGCCGCCGCAGGAGCCGGCGCGGGGGACTCGACCGTCGACGTCAACGGCCGCGCCCCGCTGGCGACGCCCACGTTGAGCCGTCCTTGGCAGCCGGGGCCGCACGGCACCCGGTCGAGCGCTCCCAGCAGCCGGGTCACGGCCGCCGACGGGCTCAAGCCCTGGGCCAGCAGGAGGGCGATCGCGCCCGAGACGTGGGGGGCGGCGATCGAGGTTCCCGCGGTCGCGGCGTAGCCGCCGCCGGCCGCGGTCGACACGATGTTGTCGTCGGGACCGGCGACGCCGGCGCCGCCGGGGGCCACCAAGCCCCACTTGGCGTTGCCCAGCGCACTCGAATACGACGCCACCCGGCGGCTGCGGTCGGTGGCGCCCACCACCAAGGCGTTGAGGGCCCCGTAGTTCTCGCTGCTGAGCCCGCCGTAGTTGCCCGCCGCCAGCACCGGCACCGCCCCCTTGCCCCAGGCGTACTCGATCCCGGCCCGCAGGGCAGCCCCCGCCGACGGGATGGCGCTGGGGTCGCCGACGCTGATGTTGACCACCCGGGCGCCGTGGTCGACGACCCAGCGGATCCCCAGGTTGATGTCGTCGGCCCGCCCCGACCCGGCCGGTCCCAGGACCTTGGCCACCACCAGCCGGGCGTCGGGCGCCACCCCGGCCACGCCCCTCCCGTTGCCGGTGCCGGCCGCGGCCACGCCCGCCACGAGCGTGCCGTGGCCGGCGGGGTCGGTGTTGCCCAGGCCGTCGGCGCACACGGTGCGCCCGACGCAGTCGGCGGTGAGGGCTACCTTGCCGGCCAGGTCGGGATGGCTGGCGTCCACGCCCGAGTCGACGATGCCGATGACGGCGCCCGCGCCCCGGGAGACGGTCCAGGCCGGCGGCGCCCCGATCTGCTCGAGGGCCCACTGCCGGTCGAAGAAGGGGTCGTCGCTGGCCGCGACCGGCGGGGCGAACACGGTCGCCAGGAGTGCCACGATCGCCGCCGCGCACCAGACCCGGGTCCGCGAGCCAGCCCGGCTTCGGCGCCCGAGCCGTCGCAGCCCCACCCCGGCTTCATCGACTCAGCCCAGGAGGGACTTGAGCACGGAGAAGACTCTCTCCAGCTCGGCTCGCGTCACCCGCTCGTCGGCGGCATGGGCCACGTTGGGGTCACCGGGCCCGAAGTTGGTGGCGGGGACGCCGCGTGCCGCGAAGCGGGCCACGTCGGTCCAGCCCAGCTTGGCCCGGGGCCGTCCGCCGCTGGCCTCCACCAGCGACTTCAGCAGCGGGTGGCCGAGGCCCGGCGCAGCCGCCACCGCGAAATCGACCACCTCCAACTCGTCGACCTCGCCCACGACGGCCCGCAGCCCGGCCTCCGCCTGCTCGGGCGAGCGGTCGGGCGCGAAGCGGTGGTTGAGCTCCACCGTGGCCCGGTCGGGCACCACGTTGCCGGCCACGCCCCCCTCGATGCCGACCGCCGACAGGGCCTCCAGGAACACGCAGCCGTCGATCTCCACCTTCCGCCCCTGATAGGCGGCGACCGCGGTGAGCACCGGCCCCAGGCGGTGGATGGCGTTGACGCCCAGCCACGGCCGGGCCGAGTGGGCCCGCACGCCGGTCTGGGTGACGATCACCCGCATCGTCCCCTGGCAGCCGGCCTCGATCATGGCGCCGGTGGGCTCGGCCAGGATGGCGGCGTCGCCCTCCACCAGCTCCGGCCGCTCCCGGAACAGCCGCTCGACGCCGTTGTGCTTGGAGTCGATCTCCTCGCACTCGTAGAAGACGTAGGTGACGTCCATCCCCGGCTCGGGGACGGTGAGGGCGAGCTCGAGCATCACCGCCAGCCCACTCTTCATGTCGCAGGACCCGAGTCCCCAGAGGACGTCGCCCTCCACCCGGGCCCGCTCGTTGCCGTTGGGGGGAACGGTGTCGGTGTGGCCGCCGATGAGCAGCCGCTGCGAGCGCCCGAGGTGGGTGCGGGCGACCAGGTTCTCGCCCACCCGGGTGACGTCGAGCCACGGGGCCTCGGCCAGGCGGGCTTCGAGGTGGTCGGTGATCGCCCGCTCGTTGTGGCTGACCGACGGGATGTCGACGAGGGCGGCGGTGAGCTGGAGGAGGTCGGTCACTCAGACCGCCCCGCCGTGCTGGCGGAGGAGGCCCTCGAGGGCGGCCTTGTCGTGCCGGGTGCCCTCGGGCAGGTGCTTGATGACCAGGGCGCAGGGCAGCCCGAACTCGCCACCGGCAAACGTGCGGGGGCGGGTGGCGGTGACCACCACGCACCATGGCGGCACCACCCCCCGGCCCAGCTCCTCACCGGTCTCGGCGTCGATCACCGGGATGGTGTTGGAGAGGATCAGGCCCGCGCCGAGCACGCAGCCCTGGCCGACCCGCGCCCCCTGCACGACCATGCACCGGCTGCCGATGAGGCAGTCGTCGCCGATCATGACCGGGGCCGCCTGCGGCGGCTCGAGCACGCCGCCGATGCCCACGCCCCCGCTGAGGTGCACGTTCGCCCCCACCTGGGCGCAGGAGCCCACCGTGGCCCACGTGTCGACCATGGTTCCCGCCCCCACCCGGGCGCCGATGTTGACGTAGCCGGGCATCAGCACCACGCCCCGGTCGAGGAACGAGCCCCACCGGGCCGAGCCCCCCGGCACCACCCGCACCCCGCTGGCCGCGTAGTTGCGCTTGAGGGGGATTCGGTCGGCGTACTCGAACGGGCCCAGCTCGATGGTCTCCATCTCCGACAGCCGGAAGAGCAGGAGGATGGCCTGCTTCAGCCAGGCGTGGACGATCACCTCGCCGGTGGCCTCGTCGATCTCGGCGGCCCGGACCTCACCCCGGTCGAGGAGGTCGATGACCTGGTGGACCACCGCCGTCGCGTCGGTGTCGGACGGCGACAGCTCCGTCCGGCGCTCCCAGAGCTCGGCGATCTGCGACTGGAGGTCGGCCACCGGGCGAGCCTACCGGGCGCCGATAGGGGCGGAGCCGGGCGGGCCATGATGGCGCCGATGCCCCATCCCCGCCGGGCGACCGTCGCCCTCGCCCTGGCGCTCGCCCTCGCGGCCATGGGCGCCGCCTGCGGTGATTCGTCCCGATCCGGCACCCCCGCCACCACCACCGACCAGGTCGCCACCACCACCAACACCACCACCGGCCCGTCCACCCCCGCCCCATCCCGCTTCGGGGCGGCCGTGCTGCGGGGCACGATCGTCGACGACCGGGTCACCGAGAGCAGTGGAGTGGTCGCCTCCCGGCGCCACCCCGGCCGCCTCTGGACCCACAACGACTCCGACAACCCGCCCGTCGTCTTCTGCGTCGAGCCCGACGGCGGGTCGTGCGGCGGCTGGACCGTCGACGGGGCCGGCAATCTCGACTGGGAGGACATCGCCGCCGGGCCCGGTCCCCAGCCCGGAGAGCACTACCTGTACGTGGGTGACATCGGCGACAACACCCGATCCCGGGACGACGTCGTCGTCTACCGGGTGGTGGAGCCCACGGTGCCGATGGACCCGGACCACGGTGGGACAACCGCCCCCGCCACCGCCATCCGGTTCCGCTACGACGACGGTCCCCACGACGCCGAGAGCCTGATGGTGCACCCCACCACCGGCGACGTGTACGTGGTGGTCAAGCAGTTCGGCGACACCGGCGTCTACCGGGGCCCTCCCCAGGGAGGCGTCCTGACTCGGATCGCCACGGCCGGTCTGGGCCCGTTCGCGGTGGTGACGGGGGCCGACATCTCGCCTGACGGGCGTCGGGTGGCGCTGTGCAGCCCCGGGGGCGGTTTCGAGCTGACGCTCGAGCCTGGCGCCAGTGACGCGGACTTCGACGCCATCTGGACCTCCGCGCCGGTGCCCGTCATCCTCCCCGCCCGGGACCAGGGAGAGGCCATCGCCTACCGCCTCGACGGCGACTCCCTGATGGTGACCAGTGAGGGGTACCCGTCGCCCCTGTTCGAGGTCCCCCGCGTCTGACGCGCCCGCCCCGCCGGCTTACGAGGTCTCGGCGTCCTCCCGGAGGGTCTTGACCGACTCCGCCACCCGGTAGAGGGCGGCGTAGAGGCCCTCCATGTCGGCAGGCAGCGCCTCCAGGGTCTGGAGCCGCTCGTTGAACTCCTGCAGCAGGAGGCTGGCGCTGGCCAGGGAGGCCTGGTGGCTGGCGGTGACCTCCTCGGCGGTGTCGGTGAGCCGGCGGAGGGTTGCGTCGACGGTCACGGGCAGGGCCTCGAGCTTGGCCAGCCGGTTGTCGAACTCCGACAGCCGGGCGGGAGCCTCGTCGACCGACGACAAGGCGGTGCGCACGCCGTCGATCTGGTCGCGGACGTCGGCCAGGGCCGTCTCCAGGGGCTCGAGCTGGTCGCGCAGGCCGGCGACCTGCTCCTCCCGCAGGCGGGTGGTCTCGGCCAGACCATCGATCTCGCGGCGCACGACCTCCAGGTCGGCAGGAAGGTCCTCGAGCGCCTGCACCCGGCGGGTCACCGCCTCGATGGTCTCGTTGGAGTCGCCGAACGCCCGTTTCACCGCCTCGGCCAACGTCTCCGCCTCGGTCGTCACCCGTTCGATGTCGGCCGGGACCCCTTCCACCGCCCGCATCCGGGCCCACAGGCCGGTGACCTGCTCGGTGGTGTAGATGCGCTCGTCCTCGATGCGCTCCCGCAGTTCGGCCAGGCTGTCGCGGACGCCGGCCACGGTCACCTCGAACGCGGCCGAGCGGTCCTCGTGGTCGGCGGCCAGGGCCGTGACCCGACCCAGCTCCCGGTAGAGGGAGTCGAGGTCGCCGGTGAGCGACTCCAGGCTGGCCAGCCGGCGGCGCAGGTCGAGCTCGGTGCTCTGGCCCTCGGCCGCGATCCGCTGGAGCTCGGCCCGCAGTCCCTCGATGGCGGTGTCGACCGCGGCCTGGCGCTCGAGAGCATCGCCCTGGCTGCCCTCGCGGCTGGTGGCGGCCTCGGCCACCCGCTCGAAGTCGCGGTACATGCCCTCGATGTCGGCCGGCAGCCCCTCCAGCATGCGCAGGCGCCCGGCCAGCCCCAGCTGCTCGGTGGTGGCGGCGAGGGCGGCCTGCTGGGCGCTGCCCGCCTCCTCCGAGACCCGGCGCAGCTCGTGGCCCAGCTCGGCGACCTGGTCGACCAGCAGCTCGAGCGAGCCCATCCGGTCGCCGACGGCGTCGAGCCGGTCGGTGACCTGGCCGAGCTTCGCCTGCTGCGCCACCACCACTTCGCCCGCCAGCCGCTCGAGTTCCTGGCGGAGGCCGGCCACCGAGATCTCGAGGGGAGTGGTGCGGTCGGCGATCTGGGCCAGGGCGCCGTCGCGGGACAGGGTGAGCTCGGCCACCCGGTCGAGCTCGCGGTACATGCCCTCGACGTCGGACGTGAGGACGCCGAGGGTGGCCAGGCGCTCGTCGACCGTGTTGACCCGCTCGCCCACCATGTCGACCCGCTCCTCGACCATGTCGATGCGCTCGCCCACCACGTCGATGCGCCGCCCGACCCCCTCGACATCCCCCGCCACCGCCTCGACCTGCTGGGTGGCCCGGCCCTCGATCTCGTCGACCCGGCGGGTGACGTCGTCGGCCACCTCCAAGACCCGAAGGGTGACGACGTCGGCCACCTCGGCCAGCCGGGCGGCGACGCCGTTCTCCACGTCCAGGACGCGGCGCGTCAGGTCGTCCGACACCTCGGTGACCCGGGCCGCGACGTCGCCTTCCATGGCCTCGACCCGCCGGGTCAACTCGCCGGAGACCTCGGTGACCCGAACGGCGACGTTGCCTTCCACCTCCTCGACCCGGCGGGTCATCTCGTCCGACATCTCGGTGACCCGGGCGGTGACCTCCTCCACCCGCCCGGCGGCCGCCACGTGGTCCTCCCGGGCCTCGTGCAGCTCCCGGCGGGTGGCGACGAGCACGTCCTCCAGGGGCAGGAGACGCTCGGCCATCTCGGTGATCAGGCCGTCGCCGCCCGAGAGGTTTCCGGCCAGACGGTCGAGCTCCCGGTACACGCCGTCGAGCTCGCGCTGGAGCGTCTCGACGCCCTGCAACCGCTGATCGAGGATGGCCACGTGGTCGGCCACCTCGGCCCGGACGGCCTGGTTGGTGGTGGCCGCCTCGTCTCTGACGCGATCGAGCTCACGGCGAAGCTCGTGCAGGGCCCCCTCCAGCGGAGCGGTGCGCGCCGCCACCTGGGCCGTCGCCGCCTGCTGGCCGGAGAGGACCTCGTGGGCCACCCGCTCCATCTCCTCGTGCAACCCACGCACCGCGCCGTCGAGGAGACCACCTCGCAGTGCGGCCCGGGCCACGTCGGCGAAGTCTCCCGCGCCCGTCGCCTCGGCTGCGTAGCGGTCGATCTCACCCCGCACGTCGCCCGGATGTCCGCCGACCCCCAGGCCCGCGATGCGCTCGCCCGTCTGGTGGCGGAAGTCGGCCAGCTCACCGGTGAGCGCCTCGATCTGGCTGTTGGCCCGGGCGAGGGCCTCGCCCCGGGCCTGGACCTCCCCCGACAGCCACAGGAACTCGCGCCGGAAGCTGTCGAGACCGGCCGTCGTGCGGGCCAGGTCGAGCTCCCGGGCCTCGACCGCGGCCAGGCGGCTGGTGAGGGCGGCCATCTGCTGGGCGGCCTGGCGGGTGGCCTGCTCGCACGCCTGCACCTCGCCCGCCACCCACAGCAGGCCCCGGCGCATGCTGTCGGGGTCGTCGGGGTTGGCGGCCAAGGCTCGCAGCCGGCCCGCGAGCTCCGACTCTCGGTCGGTCACGGACGAGTACGGGGGAAAGCCGGGATCGGGACTCGGGCCCGCGCTCGGGATGGGCGGGCTCTCGGGGGGTGGTGGACCCGCCGGCGGCCGCTCGGGCCAGGACTGGGGAGGCGTCACCTGGGGCGGAGGCTGGGGGATGCTCGAGGTGACCGGCGGAGCCGGCGGCGACTGTGCTGCGGGCGGCGACTGGGATCCAGGCCGCGAGGTGGACGGCGGTTGCGGAGGGGGGGATGAGCCGCTCGAGGCTGTCGAGCGGACCGGTTTCGCTCCGGGGTCGACATCGCGGCCCGCCCCACCCGTCGACGGCGCCACCGCCGATACCGCCCCTTCCCGGACGGCGCCGGTCACGACAAGCGGTCGGGCGGTGACAGGAGGGTCGGCCGCGACCGGCGGCCTGGGGCCGCGACCGGCGGCCTGGCCGTGACGGGTGGCCTGGCCGTGACGCTCACCATGACCGGCTCGGCGCGGGGGGCGTCGGCGGTTGTCGGCGGGATCTTGCCGCCGGTGCGCTTCGCACCGCGTGACCAGACCTCCGGGCAACCCCGAAATAGGCCTTTGCAGACAGTGCCGCAGTTCGCGCACGTGCACGACGCAACGTCGGGCACCATGACCGACTTGCATCCGGGACAAATCTCGATGCCGAATTCGCTACACCATCCGATCCGCCAACCCTACCGCCGGACTCCTGCCCATACAACGAACCCAACCGGCATCGGACGCCACCACACCCGGTGAGGCCGACTTCCAACCAGGTGGCACGGGCGACGAGGGCTCGGGCGAGGACGTCACCCCCGCCCGGGACCTGCCTCGGGGGCCTGCCGGAGCCGGTCGGCCACCAGCCGGAGGCGGTCCATGGGCTGCACCAAGGCCACCCGCACATAGCCTTCGCCGCCGGGGCCATACAGGTCACCGGGGGCGACCAGCACCCCTCCCCATTTGGCCAACCAGGCGGTGAGTCCCCAGGCGTCACCACCCGGTGCGGCAGCCCAGAGATAGAACGAACCGCCGGCCGGGCCGGCGACGGCACCGGCGCCGGCGAGCACGTCCCGAAAGAACGCCATCCGCTCCTCGTACCGCTCCCGCTGGGCGTCGACATGGACGTCGTCGGCGAAGGCCACCACCGCCGCCGCCTGCACCGGCCCCGGCACCATGGCCCCGGCGTGCTTGCGGACCTCGGACAGGTAGTGCACCAGCTCGGCGTCGCCGGCGTAGAAGCCGGCCCGCAGCCCGGCCAGGTTCGACCGCTTCGACAGCGAGTGGACGGCCAGCACCCCCTCGGCCCCGTGCTCGAGGATCGTGCGGGGGCGGCCCGACCACGTGAACTCCACGTAGCACTCGTCGCTCACCACCGGCACGCCGTGGGCCCGGCCCCAGGCCGCCGCCGCCCCGAGGTCGGTGAGGGCCCCCGTCGGGTTGCCCGGCGAGTTCACCCACAGGCACAGGGCCCGGGCGACGTCGGCCGGGTCGACGGCGTCGAGCCCGCCCTGGCCGATCCCGTCCCCCTCGAGCGTCGACCGGCACCGCTCGGCAGCCGGCGAGGGTGGCCCCCATGGCGTAGGACGGGTACGACACCGCCGGGTACAGGACCGTGTCCCGGCTCGGGTCGCGCAGGTGGAGCCACTGGGGCATGGCCGTGACCAGCTCCTTGGTGCCGATGCAGGCGGCCACGTCGGCGACCGGGACGTCGACCCCCAGCCGGCGCCGCATCCACCCGACGGCCGCCTCCCGGAAGGCGGGCGTGCCGATCGACGACGGGTAGCCCCGCTCCGCGCCCGACGACGAGAGGGCGGCCACCACCTCGGGCGGCGGCGGGTCGCACGGCGTGCCGATGGACAGGTCGACCAGGCCCCCCTCGTGCCCGGCGGCCAGCGGCTTGAGCCGGTCGAGGCGGTCGTAGGGGTACGGCGGCGGCCGGAAGCCGCGCCGGCCAGCGCCGGCGTCACTGGCGCTCATGCCAGGAAGTCGGCGAAGCGGTTGACCTCGGGGTCGGGCAGGCGGACCCGGATGCGGGTGGCGTCGGCCTCGTGGTCCTCCGACAGCACCTCGCCGTGACGGTGGAGGGAGGCCACCACGTCGCCCCGCTCGTAGGGCACCACCATCTCGACCGTGCGGGAGAGCAGCCGCAGCCGCTCCCCCACCGCCTCCAGCAGGCCGTCGATGCCCTCGCCGCTGACGGCCGACAGGGCCACCGAGCCCGGATGGCGGTCGAGGAGGCGCTTGACCTCCTCGCCGGCCCCGATCCGTTCCAAGACGTCCGACTTGTTGAACGCCAGCAGCACCGGCACCTCGTCGGCCCCGATCTCCCGCAGGACGGTGTCGACCGCCGCCATCTGGGCCTCGGGGTCGGCCGACGAGGCGTCGACCACGTGCACCAGGAGGTCGGCCTCGGCCACCTCCTCGAGCGTCGACCGGAACGCCTCCACCAGCTGCGTCGGCAGCTTGCGCACGAAGCCGACGGTGTCCGACAGCAGGACCCGCTCTCCGCCGGGAAGGTCGAGGCGGCGGGTGGCGGGGTCGACGGTGGCGAACAGCCGGTCCTCGACCAGCACCCCGGCGTCGGTGAGCCGGTTCAACAGAGTGGACTTGCCGGCGTTGGTGTAGCCGACGATGGCGACGGTCTGCAGCCGCGACCGGGCCCGGGCCTTGCGCTGGACCCGCCGGTTCTTGGTGTTGACCTTGAGGTCGGACTCCAGCTTGCTGATCCGGCGCAGCAGCCGCCGCCGGTCGATCTCGAGCTTGGTCTCGCCACCGCCGAACCGGGTGCCGATGCCACCGGCCTGCTGGCTGAGGCCCTTGCCCTTGCCCCGCAGCCGGGGCAGGCGGTAGCGGAGGAGGGCCAGCTCCACCTGCGCCTTTCCCTCCTGGCTGTGGGCGTGCTGGGCGAAGATGTCGAGGATCACCGCGGTGCGGTCGATGGCGGTGCGGCCCAGGATCTTCTCCAGGTTGCGGCTCTGGGCCGGTGTCAGCTCCTCGTCGAAGACGACCGTGTCGGCGTCGACCTGGTACGAGATCTCCCGCAGCTCCTCGGCCTTGCCCTTGCCTACGAACGTGGCTGCGTCGGGGCTCTCCCGCCGCTGGAGGACGCGCTCGACCTCGTCGGCGCCGGCGGTGTCGACCAGGGCCGACAGCTCGTCGAGCGACGACTCGGCGTCGTCGAGGGTGTGGGGGGGCACGGCCACCCCGACGAGCACGATGCGCTCCCGCCGGCCCCGCTCGATGAGCGACATCAGTGCACGTCCCCGGCGCGAACCTGCACGGTGGCGACCCACGTCGCCGGTCCGGTGAGGACGACCTCGGGGCCGGCAAGGTCGACCTGGACCGCGCCCCCGGGCTGGTGCACGGTGACCCGCTCCCCCACCATGCCCCACTTGTGGCCGGCGGCCGCCGCCGCGCACGCCCCGGTGCCGCAGGCCAGCGTCTCGCCCACGCCCCGCTCCCACACCCGCATCGTCAGCTCGTCGGGACCGGGGCCGGCCGCGATCAGCTCGAGGTTCACGTCGGCGCCGAAGCGGCGGGCCTCCCAGCGGAGGTCGGCGTCGTAGGGGTCCTGGACCTCGATCACCGCGTGCGGGTTCCCCATGTCCACGAGCAGAGACTGCCCGGGGCCGGGCTCCACCGTGGCCACCCCCATGTCGACGCTGATCGTGCGGTCGTCGTTGAACCGCACCCGGCGGGGGCCGGCGTCGGTGGCGATCGTGATCTCCGGTCCTGCCTCCAAGCCGGCGTCGACGAGCGCCCGGGCCAGGCAGCGAATGCCGTTGCCGCTCATCTCCGCCCGTCCGCCATCGGCGTTGTACAGCTCCATGGCCAGACCGGCCGTCACCCGGATCAGCCCGTCGGCGCCCACGCCCCGGTGGCGGTCGCACAGGGCGCGAGCGGTGGCCCCGTCGACCGGATGGATGCCGTCGAGGTCGAGGAGGACGAGGAAGTCGTTGCCCAGGCCGTGGTATTTCTCGAGTCTCATGAGCAGGCCCAGTCTCCCAGCAGGGCGGGAAGCAGATCGAGGGGATTTCGGGACGTCCCCAACCAGGTGATCCGGGGATCGCGCCGGAACCACGACCGCTGGCGGCGGGCGAACTCCCGGGTGCGGCGGACGGCTTCGTCAACCGCCTCGTCGAGCGTGGACTTCCCAGCCAGGTGTCCCAGCAGCTCGCGGTAGCCGAGGGCCTGGCGGGCGGTGCGCGACAGTCCCTCGGGCAGGGCCCGCACCTCGTCGAGGAACCCGGCCTCGAGCTGCTCGTGGTAGCGGGACTCGATGCGCTCGTTGACGACCATCCGGGGCAGCCATACCCCGGCCAGGCGGAAACGGGTGGTGGTGGGGTAGGCGTCGAGGCCGGGGCCGAACGAGGAGAACGGCCGGCCGCTGCCCAGCGTGACCTCCAGGGCCCGGACGATGCGGCGGGCGTTGCCGGGCTCGATGCGGGCGGCGGCGGCGGGATCGGCGTCGGCCAGCCGCAGGTGGAGGGCTCCCACCACCGCCGGCTCCCGCTCCGCACCCCCCTCCGCCTCCAGTGCCGCCTCCAGGTCCGCCTCCAGTCCGCCTCCAGCTCGGCCCGGACGTCGGGCCACTGCCCGGGCAGGTGCAGCTCGTCGACCACCGACTGCAGGTAGAGCCCGGTCCCGCCGACCAACAGCGCCCGGTGGCCCCGGGCCTCGATGGCGGCGATGGCGGCCTCGGCCTCGGCCTGGAAGCGGGCCACCGAGAAGTCCTCCGTCGGGTCGGCCAGGTCGAGCAGGTGGTGGGGGACCTCGGCCCGCTCGGCCGCCGTCGGCTTGGCCGTGCCGACGTCCATCCCCCGGTAGACCTGCATGGAGTCCGCCGACACCAGCTCGACGTCGCCCAGGCGGCGGGCCACGTCCAGGGCGAGGGCCGACTTGCCCGACGCCGTCGGCCCGACCAGGGCGAGGTGTCGTGGGGTCCGGGCCGGATCGGGCCCGTTCACCACGGCACGAGTGCATCAAACGGGCGGGGATGCGTCAGACGACCGCCAGTGGGATGCGGGTCTTGTGGCGGGGCCGGGCGGTGATCGCCACCAGGTCGCCGATGAGGTGATGGGGGGCGGCACCGGTGATGAGGACGTCGGCGAAGGTGCCGGCGGCCGGCACGCTCTCGCCCTCGGCGACCGGGAAGTGGACGAGCTTGTTTTGCCGGGTGCGGCCCGCGGCGACCGAGGGGTCACGCTTGCTCGGGCCCTCGACCAGCACCTCCTCGGTACGTCCGATGCGGGCCCGGTGCTTGGCCAGGGCCGACCGTTCGACGACGACCCGCAGGCGCTCGAACCGCTCGGCCGCGACCTCCGGCGCCACGAAGGTCTCCGGGGCCATGGCCGCGGCCTCGGTGCCGGGTCGGGGGGAGAAGAGGAAGGTGTAGGCGCTGTCGTACTCGGCCTCGGCCGCCACCTGAAGGGTGCGCTCGAAGTCGTCGTCGGTCTCGCCCGGGAAGCCCACGATGAGGTCGGTGGTGACGGCCAGGTCGGGCACCGCGGCCCGGGCCGCGGCCAGCTTCTCCAGGTAGCGGCGGCCGGTGTAGCCCCGGTGCATGGCCGCCAGCACCCGGTCGCTCCCGGACTGGAGCGGCAGGTGAAGGTGCTCACAGACCGTCGGCGTGGCCGCCATGGCCTCGATGGTGTCGGGCCGCAGGTCCTTGGGATGGGGGCTGGTGTACCGCACCCGGCGGATCCCGTGGACGTCCGCCACCGCCCGCAGGAGGTCGGCGAACAGCGGCCGGCGACGGGTGAGGTCGCGGCCGTAGGAGTTCACGTTCTGGCCGAGGAGGGTGACCTCCACCGTGCCCGCCGCGGCCAGCCCCTCCACCTCGGCCACCACCTGGTCGAACGGCCGGCTGATCTCCTTGCCCCGCACCGACGGCACGATGCAGAAGGCGCACGAGTTGTCGCAGCCGACCTGGATCGTCACCCACGCGGTGTGGGCCAGCCCCCGCCGCACGGGAAGGGCAGTCTCCTGGTCGAGCTGGGCCTCGTCGAAGATCTCCATGACCGGCCGCCCGCCATCGGCCGCCTGGCGGAGGAGCTCGGCCGCCCGGCCCACGTTGTGGGTGCCGAAGACGGCGTCCACCTGGGGCGCCCGCTGCTGGATGAGCTCCCTGTCCTTCTGGGCCAGGCACCCGCCGACGGCGATCTGCATGTCGGGGTGGCGGTCCTTCACCGCCTTAAGGTGGCCGAGGTGCCCGTAGAGCTTGTTGTCGGCGTTCTCCCGGATGCAGCAGGTGTTCAGGAGGACGACATCGGCCTGCTCGACGTCGTCGGTGGCCTCCATGCCCTCGGCCTCCAGCACCCCGGCCAGGCGCTCGGAGTCGTGGACGTTCATCTGGCAGCCAAACGTCCTGATCAGGTACTTGCCGGCCACCGCCCCAGGCTAGAGCCCCGGCGGACGCCCGGGCTCGTGGCCCGGCTCGTGGCCCTGCTGGTGGGGCTGGCGACGCTCGCCGCCTGCTCCGGCGACGACGGGTCGTCGACCTCGTCTCCAACCACCCCTGTCACTCCCACCAGCGCCGTCACCCCGACGACTCTGGCGGCGACCACGACGACGTTGACGCCGGCGGCCCGGGTGGCGTCCGACCTGGTCGCGGCCGAGACCGCCATCCACGACCCGGCCACGCCCGACGCCGACATGCACCGGTGGGGTCAGATCCAGCAGGCCGCGGTCCGGGAGCTGGTCTTCCATCCCGAGCTGGAGGACGAGGCGCTGGCCCTGCTGCCGGCGTCGGTGCGGGCCGCCACCGAGGTTCACCTCGCCGCAGCCCGGGACCTCACCGCCCTGACCCCCTACGACCCCGACCGTCCGCTCCCCTCGTGGCGAATCGTGCCGCCCGAGCCGGCGCCGGCGCTGCTGGCCCACTACAAGGAGGCCGAGAGCGTCAGCGGGGTGCCGTGGGAGTACCTGGCCTCCATCCACCTGGTCGAGACCCGCATGGGCCGTATCCGGGGCGACAGTTCGGCCGGGGCCCGGGGCCCCATGCAGTTCATCCCGACCACCTGGGACATCTACGGCGAGGGGGGCGACATCGAGTCGACGGCCGACTCCATCGCCGCCGCCGCCCGCCTGCTGCGGGCCAACGGCGCCCTCACCGACATGGCCCGCGCCCTGTTCTCGTACAACAACTCGAACCGCTACGTGCGGGCCGTCACCGCCTACGCCCAGCAGATGGAGGCCGACGAGCGCACCTACCTCGCCTACCACGGCTGGCAGGTGTACTACGGCCCCCGCCTCCTCCCCGAGGGCACGGTGACTCCTTAATGGTGCGGCGGCAGGCTCCGTCGGTCCTGGCGGGCGGGCGCGTTCTAGCGCCCGGCCGCCGCCAGCTCGGGCTGTCGGGCCAGCGGATCGGGGGGTGGGCCGTGGGGGCCATCCCAGAGCCACCGTTTGCCCCGGCGGGATATCTGCCAGCCGTGGTGGGTCTTGAGGTAGTGGTGAAACCGGCACAGCCGGCACAGATTCGCCAGTTCGGTGCGGCCCCCGGCCGCGACCGGCTGGATGTGGTCGATCTCCAGGTCGGACTCGACCGAGCAGCCGGGTACCACGCAGGCCCGGTCACGCTCGATGAGGGCAGTCCGCACCCGGGCCGGGATGCTGCGGCCCAGGTGGGCAACCTTGAGCACTTCGCCGTCGTCGACCTCGAGGGCCGCCACGACGGCATCCGGCAGCAGGCTCTCGACCCAGCCGACGGTGACCGGTCCCGCCCCCGGCACCTCGCACACCTCACCCCGCTCGGTGTGCCCCCGCACCAGAGCAGCGTGATCGACCCGCACGTGGATCAGGGCGGAGGGCCGGAAGGCGTCCGACTGCTCAGGCGAGTGACGAGCCATCTCCACCAGGGCGTCGGCGACCACCGCCGCATCCGAGTCCCTCTGCCGCTTGGGGCTCCTGCCCGGGTCGGATTCGGCCGCTCGTCGGGAGATGGCCTGGCGGTGAGGCTCCAGGCCGGCCAGCAGGACGGCGCCGGCCTCGGGCGTGAGGCTGCCCGAGAAGCGGAACGACCCCTCGACGTCGACCCAATGCCGGAAATGGCGTCGACGGTGAGCCCGGCGGTGGCGCTCATCGTCGTCGGTGGCCGCCGCCCGTACCCGGGCCGCCGCCCGTTGCAGCTCGAGATACGACTCGGTTTCGGCCAGCTCCAGCAGCTCTGCCTCCGAGATCGGATCGGCGACCGCGGCGGTGGCCACCTCGACCGCTTGCCGCTCGGTGAGTGCGCCCGACCGGAACCTCTCCTCGGTGGCGGGCAGGCTGCGCATGGCCTCGGACGCCTCCAGCAGATCGAAGGCGTGGCGCACGGAGGTTCCGGTGGCGTCGGCGATGAGGTGGCAGGGCGAGCGATGTCCGGTTGAGAACCAGGCCCGAGACGCCGCCACCTGCCGAGCGCACAGGGCCTTTCCCGCCGCTCCCAGCCGCTCGATGCGGTGAAAGGCTTCGAACAGCTCCAGCGACTGCGACGGCCCCAGGCCCTCGGGATCGAGGTCGCGGAGAACGTTCTCCAACCCCGACAGCAACTCGCCAACCGCGGCAGCGATCATACGTTCGATCGTACTAGACCCCTGAGACAGTATCGGTGCATCGCAGTGGTTCCTGAGTAGTTTTGCTCGCGCTTTTCGGTCGGCCAGTGCCGGCGTGGATCACGGACACCTCCGGCGCCCGGTCGTAGGGTCGAAGTCCGTGACGAGGCGCCGACCGTCCGACGGCATCCTCAGCGGACCGGTGGACGGGCCGGCCCGGCTGCGGACCACGTATCGCGAGGTAGCGGCCACGACGGGCCTCGCCGTCCGCCATCGGTCGAGCGGCTTCACCGGCCAAGTGGTCCGTCTCGAGGGCGACGGAGTGGTCGTGCGCGGCGCCACCGGCCTGGAGCGCGTCCTCCGGGCCGCGCCGGGTGCGTTCGACGTCGACGGGCAAGCGGTCACCCTCGTGCGGCCGCGGCCGTCCCCGCCGCCGCAGCAGTCCCACTCCGCGCTCACCACCTCGGGCTCGGTGGCCGTGGCCAGGCACCGGGCGCGTGTGGCCCGAGCCAGCCGCATCCTGGTCGAGGGCGTCCACGATGCCGAGCTGGTGGAGCGGATCTGGGGCGACGACCTACGGGTCGAGGGCGTCGTCGTCGAGCGGCTCGACGGCCTCGACCACCTGGCCGAGATGGTGGCTGCGTTCGCCCCCGGCCCCGGGAACCGCCTGGGCGTGCTCGTCGATCATCTCGTCCCGGGCAGCAAGGAGGCCCGGCTGGCGGCCGCAGTCGACCACCCGCACGTCCTCGTCACTGGGACGCCGTTCGTCGACGTCTGGGAGGCGGTGAAGCCGACGGTGGTCGGCATCCCGGCGTGGCCCACGGTCCCCAAAGGTGTCGACTGGAAGACGGGCGTGTGCCAGCGACTGGGCGTCGCTGATCCGACCACCATGTGGCGCCGCATCCTCGCCTCCGTCCGCACCTACGCCGACCTCGAGCCACCCCTCGTCGGCGCCGTCGAACGCCTCATCGACTTCGTCACCGAACCCGACTGACTCCGGCGGCGAGCGGGGGGCGGGGGTGGCCCCTGTGTGGGGTCGCGTGTGGCGAGCGCTCGATAGTGTCGTCGGGCGGCGACGAGCGGATGGCGCGGGTGGGCCCCCGGGGACCACTTGTGGCGATCGCTCGTCCGTGGCGGCGGGCGGCGACGAGCGTATGGCGGTGGGCCCACCGAGGGACCACTTGTGGCGATCGCTCGTCCGTGGCCACGGGCGGCGGCGAGCGTATGGCGCGGGTCGGCCCACCGAGGGACCACGTGTGGCGATCGCTCGCTCGTGGCGGCGGGCGGCGGCGAGCGGATGGCGCGGGTGGGCCCCCTGGGGGACCACTTGTGGCGATCGCTCGTCCGTGGCGGCGGGCGGCGACGAGCGTATGGCGCGGGTGGGCCCACCGAGGGACCACGGTGGCGATCGCTCGTCCGTGGCGGCGGGCGGCGACGAGCGTATGGCGCGGGTGGGCCCCCCGAGGGACCACTTGTGGCGATCGCTCGATCATGTCGTCGGGCCGCGGCGAGCGTATGGCGCTGGTGGGCCCACCAGGGGACCACTTGTGGCGATCGCTCGTCCGTGGCCACGGCGCGGCGGCGAGCGTATGGCGCGGGTGGGCCCTCATAGGGACCACTTGTGGCGATCGCTCGGCGCGTCCTCTCTAGCGCACCTCGTCGCGCTCGCGGCGGACGGTCGTGCGCTTGCCCTTGATGGAGCCGGCCCGCATGGCGGCCACGACCTCGTCGGCGGCGGCTTCGGGCACCTCCACCAGCGAGAAGCGGTCGGCGATCTCGATGGCACCGATGTCGCGCCCGCTCAGGCTGGTCTCGCCGGCGATGGCCCCCACCAGATCCTGCGGACGGATGCCCGCCGCCCGCCCGGCCCCGACGAACAGGCGCGTCATCCCGACCGCCGCTCCCCGCCCGCGACGCCCGCCCGACGATGGCGAACCGTCTCGGTCGCCGCCGCGAGACGTCCGAGGCGACGACCGCGGCGACACCTCGGGTATCTCCTCCTCGTCGGCGGCCGCGCCGGTCGCCTCGTGGGCCAGCTTCAGCGCGGCCATGGCCACCTCCATGACGTCGAACTCGTCGGTGAGCGACTCCACCACCACCCGGAAGTGCTCGAGGTCGTCCTCCCGGATCGACTCCTCCACCGCGGCCCGGGTCAGCTCCAGCCGTCGGGCCCGCAGGTCGGCGATGGTGGGCAGCTTCTCGATCGTGATGCGCTGCCTGGTCACCCGCTCGATGGACTTGAGCATCCCGTGCTCGCGGGGCTCGGCCAGGGTGATGGCCACCCCCTCCCGACCGGCCCGACCCACCCGGCCGATGCGGTGGACGTAGGAGTCGGGAGCGGACGGCACGTCGTAGTTCACGACGTGGGTCAGGTGGTCGATGTCGAGTCCCCGGGCGGCGACGTCGGTGGCCACCAGCAGGTCGGTGGTGCCACTGCGGATCCTCGCCATCACCCGGTCGCGCTGCTCCTGGGTCATCCCGCCGTGCAGCCCCTCGGCCCGATAGCCCCGCCCGTTCAGCTTCTCGGCGAGGTGGTCGACCTCCTCCCGAGTGCGACAGAAGATCAGGGCCGCGGCGGGCGCTTCCACGTCGAGGACCCGGCCCAGGGCCGCCGGCTTGTGGGCCCGGGGCACGACGTAGGCGGTCTGGCGCACGAGCGGGGCCTCACCCGGCTCGGTGCCCGCCCGTCCCATCTGGATGCGGATCGGGTCCCGGAGGTGGCGGTGGGCGATCCCGTTGATGCGGGGGGGCAGGGTGGCGGAGAAGAGCACGGTCTGCCGGGCGGCCGGGGTCTCCAGCAGGATCGTCTCGATGTCCTCGGCGAAGCCCATGTCGAGCATCTCGTCGGCCTCGTCCAGGACGACGACCTCGAGGGCGGCCAGCTTGAGCGTCCGCCGGCCGATGTGGTCGAGGGCCCGGCCGGGCGTGGCCACCACCACGTCGACGCCCCGCTCGAGCGTGCGCAGCTGGCGGACGATGGGCTGCCCGCCGTAGATCGGCAGGACCCGGGCGTGCAGGTCCCGGCCGTACCGGTAGATCGCCTCCGATACCTGGATCGCCAGCTCCCGGGTGGGAACGAGCACCAGGGCCATCGGATCGGCGCCCCGGGCCCGCCCCGACCTCGACATGCGCTGGAGGATCGGGAGGGCGAAGGCGGCCGTCTTGCCCGTCCCGGTGGCGGCCTGGCCGAGCAGGTCACGGCCCTCCAGGAGGGGCGGGATCGCCTCCCGCTGGATCGGGGTCGCCTCCTCGTAGCCGAGCTCGGTCAGCGCCCGGAGCAGTTCAGGGCGCAGCCCGAGGTCGGCGAACCCGGCGCGCGGGATCGTCGGCGGGGGACGTGTCGGCGACTGCGGGATCGGGGGTGGCGGCGGTCACGGCGGGGCTCCTGTTCGGGGAGGAGCGCACCGGCGACGTGCAACGACGGCTGCGCATTCCTCGGGCGACCCCAGGCCGCGGCCTGCGAACGTCGCCCTCCCGCACCCTACGCGAGTGGGCGCCCGTCCAAATCAGCCTCCAGGGCCCGCCGGAGGGCGGCGAACGCCCTCGCCCTGTGCGAAACACGCGCCTTCTCGTCCCTGGTCATCTCCGCGAACGTCCGGCCGTCGCCGTCGTCGGGGACGAACACCGGGTCGTACCCGAACCCGCCCGTCCCCCGGGCCTCGACTGCGATGTGGCCCTCCACCACGCCGTGCGCCACGACCTCCCGCCCGTCGGGCCAGGCCACGAGGGCCACGGTGCGGAACCGCGCCCGGCGACCAGCGACTCCCGCCATCTCCCGCAACAGCAGGGCCACGTTGTCGGCGTAGGTGGCGCCCTCGCCCGCGTAGCGGGCGGCCATCACCCCCGGCCGTCCGCCGAGGGCGTCGACCTCGAGGCCGGTGTCGTCGGCCACCGCCGGCTCCCCGGCCACCGCCGCCACCGCCCGGGCCTTGAGCCGGGCGTTGCCCTCGAGGGTGTCCTCGGTCTCGTCCACCTCGCCGACCGCGGCCGGACGGGGCACCAGCTCGAACCCCGGCAGGAGCCCGGCGATCTCCCGGGCCTTGTCCGGATTGGCGGTGGCCAGGACCAGCCGCACCCTCAGGACTTGACGCGCGCCGGCGGCGGGTCCATCAGCACCAGCTCCTGGGCGTCGAGGATCTCGGCGATCCCGCTCTCGCCCAGCCCGAGGAGGTCGTCCAGCTCGGACCGGGAGAAGGCCAGCCCCTCGGCCGTGCCCTGCACCTCCACGAAGCGCCCACCCGAGGTCATGACCACGTTCATGTCGACCTGGGCCCGGACGTCCTCCGAGTAGTCGAGGTCGAGCAGGGCGATGCCGTCGACGATCCCCACCGACACCGCCCCACACGCCGCGGTCAACGGGTTGGCCCGGATGCGACCGGCGGCCAGGAGCCGGGTGCAGGCGTCGTGGAGGGCCACGTAGGCGCCGCTGATCGAGGCGGTGCGGGTGCCGCCGTCGGCCTGGAGGACGTCGCAGTCGAGCACCACCTGGCGCTCGCCGAGCACGGCCATGTCGGTGACCGACCGCAGCGACCGTCCGATGAGGCGCTGGATCTCCTGGGTGCGGCCCGACGGCTTGCCCTTGTTGACCTCACGGTCGCTGCGCTCGGGCGTCGAGCCGGGCAGCATCGAATACTCGGCCGTGACCCAGCCCATGCCCTTGCCCCGCATCCACGGCGGCACCCGCTCGTCGACCGAAGCGGTGCACAACACCCGCGTCTTTCCCATCGAAACGAGGACGGAGCCGAGGGCGAACTCGGTGTAGTCGCGGACGAACGACAGCGGGCGCAGGTCCTCCGGATCCCTCCCGTCGGCCCGGCTCATCGGGCCGCGGCCTGGTAGCGGGCGCCGGTGGACGCCACCTCGACCGGCGCCCCGAACGCCTCCGAACCCTCGGACCGGGCCGACTCGGGCTCGATCGTGGGCCACAGGTGGGTGAGGACGAGGTGCCGTACGCCGGCGGCCCGGGCCGACGAGCCCGCCTGGCGGGCGCTCAAATGCTGCATCTTGCCCTCCTCGGAGATGGGGACGGTGGCCTCGCACAACGCCAGGTCGAGCCCCGGCCCGAGCGCCTCCAGCGACCAGCCGGGCCCGGTGTCGGCCGAGTAACCGAGGGCGGCACCGGCGCCGTCGACCCGCACCGCCAACGTCTCGGGCCCGTGGTCGGTGCGGGAGAAGGTGAGCGCCAGGGTGCCCACCTCGACCCGGTCGCCGTCGGTGACCGCGTTCCAGGCGATCCACGGCTCGCTGGGGTGGTAGGTCTGCTCCCGGAGACCGGCGGGGGCGAAAACCGGGAACCCCCGGCGGCCGACGAAGTGCTGCAGGGCGATCACCAGCCCCTCCAGGTCCTGCCAGTGGTCGGGGTGCTCGTGGCTGAGGACCAGGGCGTCGACGTCCTCGAGGGACACGTGCTGCTGGAGGTTGGCCATCGTCCCCGACCCGGCGTCGAGCCACAGCCGGGTGGTGCCGTCGTCGACCAGGTAGCCGCTGCACGCCCCGCCCGCCCCCGGGAACGAGCCGCAGCAGCCGAGCACGGTGACGCCCAGGCCCAGGCCCCGGTCGATCTCGCCGGCCATCAGGACCACTCCCATCCCTCGACGCCGTCGAGCTCCGGCCCCAGCAGGCGGGCCCCCAGCGCCCGGAACCATGCCACATCGCCGGAGGAGACAAAACGGTGGGTCCCCTTGCCCGCGGTGCGCCGGCCGATGCCGGTGTCGGCCAGGATCGACCGCACCTCGAAGGCGGTCTCGTCGGCCGACGAGACGAGCACCACGTCCCGTCCCATCACGTCGCCGATGGTGCGGGCGAGGAACGGGTAGTGGGTGCAGCCCAGCAGGAGGGTGTCGACGCCGGCCGCCACCACCGGCGCCAGCAGCCGCTCGGCCAGGACGTGGACCTGCTCGCTGGCGGTCTCGCCCCGCTCGACGAACTCGACGAAGCCGGGGCAGGCCGAGCAGGTGAGGGTGACGGGCATCCGGGTGGCGTGCACCGCCCGCTGGTAGGCGCCGGACTGGATGGTGCCCAGGGTGCCGATCACGCCCACCCGCCCGTTGCGGGTGGCGGCCACCATGGCCCGCACGCCCGGGTCGATGACGCCGACCACCGGCACGTCGCACTCGAAGCGGAGCAGCTCGAGGGCGGCCGCGGCGGCGGTGTTGCAGGCGACGACCACCATCTTCGACGTCGTGCCGCTCCACCAGCCACGACGTGATCTGGGAGGCGTAGCCCCGCACCTCGTCGAGCGACTTGGGACCGTACGGGTACCGGCCGGTGTCGCCGAAGTAGACGAGGTCCTCCTCGGGCAGGAGGTCGATGAGGGCCCGGGCCACGGTGAGGCCCCCGAACCCGCTGTCGAACATCCCGATCGGCCTGTCGTCCACGTCCTTGAGGCTAGGCCGACCTACAGGTGGCTCCGGGCGATGCCGATAGGCGCGCTATGCGACGACGCGCGCTTGCGCTCTCCTTCCTGCTCGCGCTCGGCCTCGCCGGCTGTGGCGGCACCGGCCCCACGGCAACCGTCGCCGCCGACGCCCCCTTCATCCCCCTGCCGGCCGAGGCATCGGTTCCGGCGGCCGAGGCGGCGGTGACACCCACCGTGGCGCCCGAGTCCCCGGCCCCCGAGGAGCCGGCCGCGGTGCCCACGCCAGCCGCGGCGCCACCGCCGCCGCCCGTCCCGAACACGCCCACTCCGGAGCCGGAGATCGCCCCGGTCGCCGCCGTGCCGAGGGGCGGTTGCGACCCGTCCTACCCCGGCGTCTGCATCCCCCCGGGACCGCCCGACCTGGACTGCGGAGACATCACCCACCGGCGATTCGCCGTCCTCGCCCCCGACCCCCATCGCTTCGACGGCGAGGGCGACGGCATCGGCTGCGAGATGCTCTAAAGCCCGTCAACAGCCGCCTGATAGACCAGTGCGATGTAGACGATCAGGCCCTCGGTATATATCCTTGCTAGCATGAGCAAGCGCCTGATTGAGATCGACGATGCTCTCCTCGAGCGTGCCCGCGCCGCCAGCGGGTCGACGACGATCCGGGCGACGGTGGACGCCGGGTTGCGCCGCCTCGTCGACGACGACGTCACCAGAGAGCATCTAGCGTGGCTGCGTTCGGGCGAGGGACTCGACCTCGAGGCCCTCTCCGAGGCTCGTGCGCCGCGGTTCCCGCCGGATGGGTGACCCGAGATTTCTGGTCGACACATCCGTGCTCGCCCGAGCCCCACAGGCCGCGGTGGGCCGGCGGCTCGAAGATCTCCTCCTCAACGGGCGGCTGTGGACGTGTCGTCTCATCGACCTCGAGCTCGTGTACGCGACACGGGCGCGAGACGTCGCTTCGGTGTGCGAATCCCGTCGAGCACTTCCGGAGGCACCGATCACGCCGGAGGTCATGGACCGGGCCCTCGAGGTCATGGAGGACATGGCCGGCGGCGGCCACCGCGGCGCCAAGCCGGTCGATTTCGTGATTGCGGCGGCGGCGGAGCTCAGCGGTCTCACCGTCCTCCATTACGACGCCGACTTTGCTCGTATCAGCGCCGTCACCGGCCAGCCGGCCGAATGGGTCGCCCCGCCTGGATCGCTCGACCGGCTCCCGCCGGGCCGCGCTACGTAAGGCCCGGTGAGACGGACGGAAGCGGGGCCGAGTCCTGAGGAGGCCGCACGCCCAACCTCAGAAATAGATGATCTTCTTCGCCTTCTCGACGACCTCGTCGAGGGGGTCGGTCCAGGCGCCGGTGGACAGGTACTTCCACCCGCCGTCGGCCAACACCACCACGATCACCCCTTGCGTGAGCTGGGCCGCGGCCTTGGCCGCGCCGGCCATGGCCGCGCCGGCCGAGATCCCCCCGAAGATGCCGGCCTCGAACGTGAGCCGGCGGGTCCACTCGATCGACTCCCGGGGCCGCACGATGATGCGGCGGTCGATGAGCGACGGGTCGTAGACGGGGGGCACGAACCCGTCGTCGAGGTTGCGCAGGCCCTCCACCAGCTCCCCCGCCGGCGGCTCGACCGCCCACATCTCCACCGACGGCTTGTGCTCCCGGAAGTACCGACCGGTGCCCATGAGCGTGCCCGCGGTGCCCAGGCCGGCCACCAGATGGGTGATCTCGGGGCAGTCCCGCATGATCTCGGGGGCGGTGGTCTCGTAGTGGGCCCGAGGGTTGGCCGGGTTGCCGTACTGGTACAGGAACGCCACCGAAGCATCCTCGGCCGCCAGCCGCTGCGCCATCCGCACCGCCCCGTTCGACCCCTCCGACCCGGGTGACGAGATGATCTCGGCCCCGAAGATCTCCAGCAGCTGCCGGCGCTCGGGCGACACGTTCTCGGGCAGCACGATCCGCAGCGGGTAGCCCTTGAGCCGGCACACCATGGCCAGGCCGATGCCCGTGTTGCCCGACGACGGCTCGAGGAGGGTCTGGCCCGGCTTCAGGGTGCCGTCGGCCTCGGCCGCCTCCACCATCGACTTGGCGATGCGGTCCTTGATCGACCCGCCCGGGTTCTGGCCCTCCAGCTTGGCCACGATCCGCACGCCGGGGGTGGGGCTGAGCCGGCTGACGTCGACCAGCGGCGTGTTGCCGATCAGGTCGAGGACCGACGGGTGGACCGGCATATGGGGCGCTGCTAGCCCCCGGCGACGGCCGGCAGGATGCTGATCACGTCGTTGTCGGCGACCGGTGCGGTCAGGGCGCCGATGAAGCGGACGTCCTCGTCGTTGCGGTAGACGTTGACGAACTTGTGCAACGCTCCCTCGGCGGTGACGACCTGGCCCCCGAGGAGCGGGAACTGGCGGACGATGTCGTCGAACACCTCGCCGATGGTGGAGCCGTTGGCCTTCACCGAGGACTGGCCACCGGCGTGCTGGCGGAGGACGGTGGGCAGGCGGACTTCGACGGGCACGGCTCAGGCCTCCTGCGAAACACGTACTGGCGGACGAGGAACGTCGAAATCCTAGGCGTCCTCGACGACAACCTCTTCCTCGGTGATCTCGCCGTCGACGATGCGGTATGACCGCACCACCGGGGGCTCGTGCTTCAGGGAGACGAGGACGTAGTGCCAGTCGGGGTCGGGCGCCTTGCCCACGTCGGTGGGCGACGGGTAGGCCTCGGTGTGGGTGTGGGAGTGATAGACGCCCACGATCTCCCGCCCCTGGGACTGGGCGTCAAGGTCAGCCTTCAGGAAGTCCCGGGAGTTGAGGGTGTAGACGACGGGTGAGGCGTCGTCGTTGCCGCACGGGTAGACCGCCTCCACCACGTCGCCGTCGAGGGGACCCGCCACCAGCCCGCAGGCTTCGTTGGGGAGGTCGCGGACGGCGTGGTCGATCATCGCCTGGCGATGGGCGGCGGGAAGTCGGAGCACGGCCCGCCGAGGCTACCGTTCGATTTCTGTCGGTACGCTCGGACCACGATGACACCGGTTGGGCCACCCAAGGGGACCAAGGTCGTGGCCAGCAACCGGCGGGCCCGGCATGACTACGAGATCCTCGACGTGGTCGAGGCCGGCATCGCCCTGGTGGGCACCGAGGTGAAGTCGCTGCGGGACGGCAAGATCCAGCTCAAGGACTCCTACGCCCGGATGGAGGGCGGCGAGCTGTGGCTGGTGGGCGTGCACGTCTCCCCCTACGAGCAGGCCGACGGCTTCGGCGGCCACGACCCCGAGCGTCCCCGCAAGCTGCTCCTCCACAAGGACGAGATCGAGGACCTGGGCGGGCGCACCCAGCGGGAGGCGCTGTCCCTCGTCCCCCTGTCCGTCTACTTCAAGGACGGCAAGGCCAAGGTCGAGCTGGCCCTGGCCCGGGGCCGCAAGCAGTACGACAAGCGGGCGGCCATGGCCGAGCGGGACGCCAACCGGGAGGCCGACCGGGCGGTGGCCAACCGGGGCCGGGGCGACCGGGAAGGACGGGGCACTCGCGGACGTTCGTCAGGGCAGGAAGGGTAGACTGAGGTCTGCAAGTCAACGGGGGTGCATGGTTTCGACCTCGGGCGACGAAGTGGAAGAAGCGAGCCGTGGTCTCCGGAACCACGTAAAAGAGCCGGAAAAAACAACAAACGCCAAGCCTCATATGGCACTCGCTGCCTAACTAGCAGCGACGTTCTCCCGGTCTCAGCCCTGCGGACCGGAACCGGACGTCATCCAGCGGGGCTCACCCCATCGGCCATGTCAGCGGGCCGGTAGGGAAAATTTCTTGCTGACTGGGGCGGTCGCCTGGTGCCGGCGACGAGCGACCGCCCGACATCATCCGTCGGCTGCGCTCGGAGAAGTCCCATGGAGGGTCCGGGGGACGAGGGTTCGAATCCCTCCACCTCCACATCTGCCACCCCTCACGAGGGGTGGCATGTTTCCGTTGACCCGTGTCGAGGAATCCGCGGCAAGATTGCGTTCACCCGACTGGGAGGGAGCCCTGATGCGTGTCCGACGACACACCAGCGTGTTCATCGCGCTGGTACTCGCGTGCGGCCTGGCTGCATGCGGTGACGACGATGCCGACGAGTCGAGCAGCGACGAACCGGCCGCCACCACCACCGTTGTGCCGGCCGATGCCGTCGACATTGTCATGACGGAGAACGCGTTCGCCGTCAGCGGAGCCCTCAAGCCGGGTGGCACCATCCGGTTGAGCAATGCCGGCCGGGAGTTCCACCTCATGTTCATGGGGAAGCTCAAGCCGGGGAAGACCCTGGACGATCTCCTCGCGGTGTTGGCGGCGCCGCCGCCCGCCGAGGAGGGCCCGACGACCACCGCCGCCGCCGGCGGGGACGCGACCACAACTACCGCAGGCGGGGACGCGACGACCACCACCGCAGGCGGGGAGACCACGACGACGGCGGCGGCCAGCGGGGCGGCGACGACCACGACGACCGCCGGGGGCCCGCCGGCGGAGGAGCAGAACCCGCTCGCGGAGGTCGTCGACGACGTGGGCCTGCCGGGCGCCATCCAAGGACCGGGCGAGAGGGCGGACATCACCGCCCCCGACCTCGGCGCCGGCTCCTACGCCCTGATCTGCTTCATCCCCACGGAGGGGGGCGGTCCGCCTCACTTCGCCCAGGGCATGTTCGGCCAACTCACCGTGGCCGGGGAGAAGGCAGAAGAGCCCACTGCCGATGCCACGTTCGTCGTGGAGCCGGGCAAGCCGGTGACAGGACCATCCGCCCTCACTGCGGGCCGGCATGTCCTCAAGATGGAGGCTGCTGCCGGAGCTGACGTCGAGCTCCTCGAGCCGGTGCTGGTCAAGCTGGACGCCGGCAAGACCATTGCCGACGTCAACCGGGCGTTCGAGTCCTTCGAGACCCCGGACGACTTCGTTGTGCCTTTGAACGCAGCCGCTCAGGTCCCGGGCAAGTTGGTCGCCGGCCTGTTCGACTTCGGACCGTCGAACCGCAGTGTGTACATCGCAGTCGACCTCGCGGCCGGCACCTACGGAGTCGTGGCCAACGACACCGACCCCGACGACGCCCCCGAGGATCCGGTCGAGAAGACGACCTTCACCGTCACTTAGCCCCACCACGATCGGACGCACTCGATCCTCCCGACCCGGTGGCCGGGAGGATCGACGCGTCGACGCCCCGTGCCCGGGCTTCGTGACCCGGCAGGTGGGGTAAGGGGCGAGGCGTGAGCAGCTCCGCGCAATCCGGCATCCCCCCGGCCGGCCCGGCCGCCGGTCCCGGACCGGGTCCCGACGAGGGCGCGGTCAAGGCCGTGGTCAACGGGCTCAAGGCGGTGCTGGGCCGCGCCGGGGAGATCACCGCCGCGGGGCTGGGCGAGGCCGTCGAGGCGCCGGCCCGGGCCCTCACCCGGCGGGCGGCGGAGAACGCGGTGTCCACCCCCCGGCCCTTGGCCGACGAGAAAGCGCTGGCCCGGGCCCTTGCCGAACGGCCCTCGTCCCCCGCCCTCGGCAGCGCCACCGCCACTGCCCTGGCCGCTCGGGTGGCCCGTCGCTTCGGACCGCTGAAGTTCCTCACCCGGCGCACCCCACTGCTCATGGTGGCCGCCGCCGGCCCCGCCCTGTACTCGTCGGTCACCTGGGGGGCGGAGGAGGTGGCCATGGTCGCCTCCCACCTCACCCACCGGGCTCGGGCCGCGGGGATGCAGCCGGACCCCGTCCGGGTGTGGCGGGCCGCGGTGCAGGTGGTGTCGGGAGCGACGATCGACACGGGCGCCGACCCCCGCCACGGCGCCCTCCTACTGTCCTGGATCAAGCGGGCGGTCAAGGCGGCCCTGCCGTTCGGGGCGAGCGTGGCCACCCGGGAGCCGGCGTCGCTGGCCGCGGCCGCGGCATCCGTCCATCCGGCCCTGGTGGCCCGGGCCGACGAGGTGGGCTGAAGCAGGGCATTCTCGTGCCCTGACCCCTGCACCCCAACCGACCGACCCGGCCACCAACGAGGTCTACGACCGGCGGGCGGCCGACTACGAGCGGACGCGGCCACCCCGCCACCAGGCCCGGGCCGCGGCCCTGGTGGCCCGCGCCCTTCCCCGACGACTGGTCCTCGACGCCGGCTGCGGGCCCGGCAGCTACGCCACCGACCTCGGTGCCCATGCCGTCAGCCTCGACCGCTCGGCCGGCATGCTCGACCGGGCCCGGGCCGCCGGCGCCCTCCGGCTGGTGCAAGCCGACCTGGCCGCCCTCCCGTTCCGCCACCGGGCCCTGGGCGGGGCGTGGTCCCGCCACAGCCACCTGCACCTGCCCAAGGCGAGCCTGCCCCTCGCCCTGGCCCGCCTCCAGTGGGCCATGGACGTCGGCGCCCCCTTGACCATGAGCCTGTGGCGGGGCGAGGGCGAGGGCATCGTCGGCCCCGAGGACGACGAGCATCTTCCCGGCCGGTACTTCGCCCGGTGGCAGCCCGACGAGGTGGCGCCGGTGGTCGCTGGCGCCGGCTTCGACATCGAGGACCTGTCGGTCCACGGTGACAGTGTCTGGGTGGAGGCCCGCCGAGCCCGCACCCTGGCCGACACCGTCGGCCCCGGCATGCGGGTGTTGGTCTGCGGCCTCAACCCCAGCCTGGTGGCAGCCGACGCCGGCTTCGGCTACGCCGGCCCTACCAACCGGTTCTGGCGGGCGGCAGTCGAGTCGGGCCTCGTCACCCGGCCCAAGGACCCGCTGGCTGCCCTCCTGGTCGACGGCGTGGGCATGACCGACCTGGTCAAGCGGGCCACGCCCGCCGCCGCCGACCTGCGACGGGAGGAGTACGTGGCCGGGGCCGAGCGGGTACGAGTCCTGGTGGACTGGCTCCGCCCCCGCCTGGTCCTGTTCGTCGGGCTGGCCGGCTGGCGGGCGGCGGTCGACAGGCGGGCCCGGCCCGGGCTGCAGGACGAGCCCTTCGCCGGCGTGCCCGCCTACGTCATGCCCTCCACCAGCGGACTGAACGCAGCCACCTCCTACGCCACGCTGGTGGAGCACATGGCCGCGGCGTGCGTCAGCGCCGGTCCCCCGACCTCGTAGCGTTCAGGACATGGACGACGCCCCCCGGGCCGACGACACCCAGCCGGCGCCGGCTGTCCCCGACGCCCTGCCGGTCAACACCGAGGTCGAGGTCGACGACCAAGGAGACGTTGCCGGGCCGAGCCCGAGCGACGAGCTGCCCAAGCCCTCCCGGCGCACCCTGATCCTGCTCATCGCCCCGATCATCATCCTCTCGACGGCGGGCACCATCGCCACCGCCTTCACCCCCACCCTGGCCACTCAGCACCCGCTGCTGCTCATCGCCCTCGACGCCCGCAACCGGATGCTGGTCTTGGCCCGCGAGGTCGACCTGGTGCCCTTCGTGGTGGTGGCCGTCCTCCGCCGCTCCCTGAGCGACCCGCTCTTCTACCTGCTCGGGCGGCTTTACGGCGACCGGGCCATCCGCTGGCTGGAGAAGAAGGGCGGCGGCGGGGAGCTGGTGAAGCTGACCGAGCGGTGGTTCGCCAAGGCGTCCTACCTCATGGTCTTCCTGTTCCCGGGGGCGATCGTGTGCGCCCTGGCCGGCGCCACCCGGATGCGTCCAGTGGCGTTCGCCGCCTGCAACATCGCCGGCACCGTGGCCTCGGTGTCCGCCGTCCGCATCTTCAGCGACACCATCTCCAGCCCGGTCGAGGCCCTGCTCGGGTTCTTCGACCGCAACCTGGTGCTCACCACCTCGATCACCGTCGGGCTGGTGGTCCTGTCCCTCGTCCTCAGCAAGGTCCAGGGCCGCCTCGACGCCGACCTCGATGAGCTGGACGACGAAAGCACCGCCGGCGCCCCGCCTCCTGAACAGTCCCTTTAACCGGGACTGACACCCGGTTACGGTGGCGGCCGCAGCCTCGCGTCGCGGCCCCCAGACCCCGGAGCTCGAACAATCGAGGAGGAACAGTGGACGACGGCCTCTCCCGCGGCATGTCCGGCGGCATCTCCCGGCGGCGGTTCATCCAGGGCGCCGCAGGCCTCACCGTCCTGGCCGCGTGCGGTGACGCCAGCAAGTCGACCACGACGGCGTCGACAGTCGTCCCCGAGGTCACGTCGACCTTCATCGAGCCCGCGACCAAGCTGTCGGGCGACCTGAGGATCCTCCAGTGGAGCCACTTCGTCCCCCGCCACGACACCTGGTTCGACCCCTTCGCCAAGGACTGGGGCACCAAGGTGGGGGTCAACGTCGGCGTCGACCACCTCAACCAGGCCGAGATCCCGGCCCGGGCGGCGGCCGAGATCTCGGCCGGCGAGGGCCACGACCTCATCGAGTTCATCTTCCCGCCGGCGTCGCTGGAGAGGAGCGTGCTCGACCTGTCCGACGTCAACCAGGAGGCGGAGAGGCGCTTCGGCAAGCAGGTCGGGCTCTGCACCCGCAGCACGTTCAACCCCACGACGAACAAGTTCTTCGGCTTCTGCCACGGGTGGGCCCCCGACCCCGGCGACTACCGCAAGAGCCTCTGGGAGAAGGTCGGGCTGGCCGACGGCCCCAGCACCTACGAGGAGCTGCTCACCGGCGGCAGCCGGATCAAGGCCGAGCAGGGCATCCAGCTCGGCATCGGCATGTCGAACGAGATCGACTCCAACATGGCCGCCCGGGCCCTCCTGTGGTCCTACGGGGCATCGATCCAGGACAAGGACATGAACGTCGTCCTCAACTCCGAGCGCACCATCGAGGCCGTCGACTACATGGCCCGGCTGTTCAAGGCGGCCATGACCGACGAGGTCTTCGGATGGAACGCAGCGTCGAACAACCAGGGCCTCATCGCCGGCAGCCTGTCGTACATCCTCAACTCCATCTCCGCCTACCGCTCGGCCCAGCTCAACAACCCGGCGGTGGCGGCCGACGTGTTCTTCACGTCCCCCTTGAGGGGGGCGGAGACGGCTCTGGCCAGCGAGCACGCCATCCTCGTCTACGTGATCCCCAACCACGCCAAGAACCCGGACGCGGCCAAGGAGTTCATGCTCCACGTGGTGGCCAACTACGCCCAGAACACCAACCAGAGCGAGCTCTACGACTTTCCCGCCTTCCCGTCGACGGTCCCCCAGCTCCCCGGCTGGCTCGACAACGACCCCTACGGCTCGCAGCCGGCGAACAAGCTGGCCCTGCTCAAGGACGCCGAGTCGTGGAGCACCAACATCGGCCACCCGGGGCCGGCGAACGCGGCCTACGGCGAGGTGTTCGACACCTTCGTCATCCCCAAGATGATGGCCCGGGCGGCGCGGGGCGAGCTGAGCGCCAAGGACGCGGTGGCCGAGGCCGAGGTCGAGGTCAAGCGGATCTACGCCAAGTGGCGGGCGGAGGGCCTGGTCGGCGGGACCTCCTAGGCCGGGTCTCTGAGCACAGCGTGGCGACGGTCGAGGTCAGACACCTCACCAAGCAGTTCGCCGGCAACGCCACCCCGGCCGTCGACGACCTCGACCTGGCCACCGGTGAGGGCGAGTACCTGGTGCTGCTGGGGCCGTCGGGGTGCGGCAAGACCACCCTCCTGCGGTTGATTGCGGGCCTCGAGCAGCCCACGTCGGGGGAGGTGTTCATCGGCGGCGAGCCCATGGTGGGCCTGCCGCCCCGGGCCCGCAAGATCGCCATGGTCTTCCAGAGCTACGCCCTGTACCCCCACAAGACGGCCCGCCGGAACATCGAGTTCCCCCTGCGGGCGGCGGGGATGGCGGCGGAGGAGCGGGCCCAGAAGATCGAGTGGGCGGCCGAGCTGCTGGGGATCACCCGCCTGCTCGACCGCCGGCCCCGCCACCTGTCGGGCGGCGAGCGCCAGCGAGTGGCGCTGGCCCGGGCCCTGGTGCGGGAGCCCGACGTGTTCCTCCTCGACGAGCCCCTCTCCAACCTCGACGCCAAGCTGCGGGCCACCGCCCGCGACGACCTCAAGCAGTTCCAGGACCGGGTGGACACCACCACGATCTACGTCACCCACGACCAGGTGGAGGCGATGGGCCTGGGCGACCGGATCGCGGTGATGGCGGAGGGCCGCATCCGCCAGCTGGGCACCCCGTTCGAGGTCTACGACGACCCGGCGGACACGTTCGTGGCCACGTTCATCGGGTCGCCGCCGATGAACCTGGTGGAGCGGGACGACGTGATCGTGGGCTTCCGGCCCGAGTCGCTGCTGCCCAAGGGGGTCGTGGATCCGGACGCGGAGGCGGTCACGGTGGCCTTCGACGTGTCTCGGGTGGAGTACCTGGGCGCCGAACGTCAGGTGGTGGGGACGGTCGAGGGGATCGGCCCCCCCACCCGGGTCATCGCCCTGCTGCCGGCCAACGTGTCGGTGCCGGTGCCGGCCGGGGAGGTGTCGGACTTCGTCGTCCGGGGGGCCGACCTGCGCTTCTTCGACAAGGCCACCGGCCTGCGCCGGGCCCGCCAGATGCTGTGAACGCGGATTCTGTGACAGACGTCGAGCGGCGGCGGGCGCGGTCGCGGTACCTGCTCGACCGGGAGGGCGTGCTCGGGACCCTCCTGCTGGCGCCGGCGGTCGTCTACATCCTGGCCCTGGTGGCCATCCCGTTCTTCCTGGCCATCGGCTACAGCCTGAGCGACGTCACCGTCGGCGACCCCAGCTTCGACTACGTCGGCCTGCGCAACTTCCGGGCCGTGCTGCAGGACCCGGTGTTCCTCCGGGCCCTGCGCAACAGCCTGTTCATCACCGCCGTCACCATGGTCCTGGTCCTGGTCCTGGGCAAGGTGATGGCCCTCGTCCTGGTCAAGGACTTCAAGGGCAAATGGCTGGTGCGCTTCCTCGTCCTGCTCCCGTGGACCACGCCCGTTTCGCTCGCCACCATCGCCTGGCTGTGGCTGCTCGACTCGCTCTTCAGCCCCATCGACTGGATCCTCCGCCGCCTCGGGTGGCTGGAGGGCAACCTCCACTGGCTGGGCAACGACACCCTGGCCATGGTGTCGGTGATCGCGGTGCAGGTGTGGCGGATCGTGCCCCTGGCGGCGGTCATCATCAGCGCCGGCCTCATCGCCATCCCCCAGGACATCAACGACGCGGCCGAGGTCGACGGGGCCGGGTTCTGGCGCAAGCTGTTCTCGGTCACCATCCCCCTGTCGGCACCGGTGATGGCGGTGGCGACCCTGTTCGGCGCCATCCTCGTGTTCACCGACCTGAGCGTGGTCTACGTGCTCACCCGGGGCGGGCCGGTCGACGCCACCCAGACCCTTCCCACCTGGGCCTTCTTCCGGGGCATCCAGGGCGGCGACCTGGCCCAGGGGGCGGCGGTGGCCCTCTTCCTGTTCCCGGTGCTGGTGGCCATGGCCGTGCTCATCCTCCGCTCCGTCCGCCGCATGGAGACGATGTGACAGCGCCCACGACCGCAACTGGTGACGTTTCGGGGCGTCCTGACGCCCCCAAGCGTCACCAGTTGGCGGGGCGATACGCCCGGCGGCGGCGGTGGGGACGGGTGGGCTTGTACGCCATCGTCGTCGCCCTCACCGTCTTCGCCGCCTTCCCGTTCGTGTGGGGGGCGATCACCTCGTTCAAGGCCAACCAGGACCTCTACAGCCGCGACAACAACCCGTTCGTCTACAACTTCCCGCCCACGTTCGAGCACGTCCGGCTGCTGCTGAACGACACCCCGTTCGGGACGTTCGTGTCCAACACCCTCATGGTGGCCCTGCTGGTCGTCGGCATCACCCTGCTGGCCGCCATCCCCGCCGCCTACAGCCTGGCCCGCCTCAACCTGCGGTGGGGCGGGGCCATGGGCATCGCCATCTTCTTCGTGTACCTGATCCCGCCGTCGCTGCTGTTCATCTCCCTGTCGCGGGTGGTGTCGTGGCTGGGCCTGCAGGACTCCCGGTGGGCGCTGGTCGTCGTCTACCCGACGATCACCATCCCGGTGTCGGTGTGGCTGCTCATGGGCTTCTTCAAGTCGATCCCCCGCGACATGGAGGAACAGGCCATGGTCGACGGCTACAGCCGGGTGGGCGCCTTCGTGCGCACCGTGCTGCCCCTGTCATTCCCCGGGATCATCGCGGTGGTCGTGTTCTCCGCCACCCTCTCGGCCAGCGAGTTCATCTACGCCCTGGCGTTCGTCTCCCGGACCAGCCAGAAGACGATCTCGGTGGGGGTGCCGACCGAGTTGGTGCGGGGCGACGTCTTCTTCTGGCAGTCGCTCCAGGCGGCCACCATCCTGGTGGCGGTGCCGATCGCCCTGGTCTTCAACGCCTTCCTGAAGCGCTTCGTGGCCGGCTTCACCATGGGGGCGGTCAAGGGCTGACAGGCGTATCGGGCGCGGGTGCGGCCGGGGCGGGGGCGCCGAACAGCGCCGGCCGCCACTTGACCCCGATGCCCCGGACGACGATGGCCGGGCTGCCACCGGCCAGCTCCGTCACCTTGCGGGGGTCGCCGGTGAGGATGAGCCCGCCGCCGGCGGCGGCGCAGACGGCCACCACGCTGGCGTCGGCGTGGTCCTCCGCGCCCCGGCCGGCGTCGGCCAGGATCTTGCCGATGCGCCGGGCGAGGACCCGGTCGGTGGCGATCACCGCGATCCCGCCCTCCGGCCCCAGGCAGGCGTCGACCGCCAGGTCCTGGGAGACGCCCCGGTAGAGCTCGGCCAAAGCGGCGGCGGGCGCAACCACCTCGGCCGACTCCTCCACCGCCGCGGTAAGGGCGACCCGCACCGTGCGCTCCTGGTTCGCCGCCCCGGACCAGTGCCGACACCGCCTCCGAGTCGAGAACGACCGCTCCCGCCAGCCCGGTGCGGCGAAGCTCGTCCACCTCGGCCGGGTCGACCGGCCCCCGCTCGGCCGCCAGCCCCTCCAACAGCCGGGCCAACGCCGCCCCCCGCTGCCGACGCTCGATCTCGGTGTGGAGGACCTCGTTGACCGCCGCCGACAGCGCCTCCGCGTCGTCGCCCAGCACCTCGACGACCGTCGGGTCGAGGGTGATCGTCGTGCGTCGCTTGCGTGCCGCCATGTCGAACAGTTCTAGCCCTCTGGCCGTCCGGGGGCCCGTCAGGTGCCGGGTAGTCGCCGACGAACTACTGAGACGTGCTGTCGTCCAGGCCGTCGAGCACGTCCTGCAACTCGCGCAACTCGCGAGGCAGCGGTCGACCAGAGGCGGCGGCTCGGATCGAAAGATATGTCTGGAGCGATCGGGCGGCGCCGAGGAGCTCGTCCTCCGGCGCCAGCGACGCCTCGGCCCTGTGTAGGAGATCCTCCGCCAGCTTCAGAGAGGTCCCACCACCAGTCATGTGCGTGAGGAAGACGAACTGGTAACGGGAGGCGAGGGTGGCGGGGTCGTCGGGGCCGAGGATCCGTTCGCGATCGGCGAGCACCTGGCGGTACAGCTCGAGGGCTGTCGTCGGGTGGCCCGTCAAACCGGTGTAGTAGGCGACCTGGTGCCGGGAGGCGAGGGTGGCGGGGTCGTCGGGGCCGAGGATCCGCTCTTGATCGGCGAGCCCCTGGCGGTACAGCGCGAGGGCGGTCGTCGGGTCGCCTGTCACGCCAGTGTAGTGGGCCACCTGGTGGCGGGTGGCGAGGGTGGCGGGGTCGTCGGGGCCGAGGATCCGCTCTTGATCGGCTAATACCAGGCGGAACAATGCAAGGGCGGTTGTCGGGTCGCCCGACGCCCCGGTGAAGTCGGCTACATAGGCGCGGGTGGCGAGGGTTGCAGGGTCGTCGGGACCGAGGATCCGCTCTTGATCGGCGAACACCCGGCGGAACAAAGCAAGGGCGGTTGTCGGGTCGCCCGACTCCCCGGTGAAGTAGGCGACATGTCGGCGAGTGGTCAGCGTGTCTGGGTGGTTGTGGCCGAGTATCCGCTCTTGTTCGACGAGAAGGTCCTGGTCGAGCTGAAGCGCCTTGCCGGGGCTGCCGCCAGCGCCGAGGCAAAAGGCGATGTGCTGACGGGTAAGCATCGTCTCTGGCACGTCCCCACCCAGTGATGCCTTTTGAGACTCGAGAAGTGACTGGAACAAACCCAGCCGGTCCACATATGTCTTGGTGGACTTGTAGTTCCAAACGCCTGCCTCGTCGAGATAGCGCTGGAGGCGGGACGCGACAGCGACGTCCAGTTCGCACAGCCCTTCCATGGGCGGTTGCACGATGTTCGGCCAGACCTCGTGCTCTAGCTGGCCGGGCTCGTAGAGGTGGACGAGGATGTCGACCAGGGCGCGGACGCGGCCATCGCCGCCCGGGCGGCGGAGCAGGTGGTAGAGGTTGTACAGGCGTTCCGTGAGCTCGTAGCGCCGGCGGCCGGGCTCGTCTTCGACGATCTGCACCGCGCCGCGGCGCATCAATCGTCCCAACAGCGAGCTCACCTTGTTCCTGTCCAGACGAGCTCGCTTGGCCACCTCGGCCGCGGTCGCCGGGGCCCAGATGTCGGCCAGGGTCACGAAGACCTTGCGTTCGACCGGCGGCAGTGTCTCGATGTTGGCCTTGAAGAAGGGTGTGTACTCATCGATCAACATCTCCAGGTCCTGGCGCAGGCTGCCCAGGTTGGGCTGCTTGGAGAACCGGCCCAGGACGGTGATGAGGCGAGGATTGCCACCGGTCAGGATCCGGATGGGTACCACCCGGTCGCCCGCCAGGTCGACGCCGGTCACCTCACGCCACAGCGTCCTCACCTCCGCATCGGGAAGGGGACGCAGGTCGACGCGGTGGAAGAACCCGTAGAGTGCCTCACCGGCTTCCTCCACCTGGGCGAAGGTGGTCACCGCACTGGCCATGAGCAAGATCTCGGGTTCCGTCTGGAGCGCCTGGCGAAGCGTCCAACCCTCCTCCGACGCCACCTGGTCGCCGAGGAGCATGTCGAGGTTCTCGGCGAGAAGCAGCACCCGCTGGCCCCGGGCCCGCGCCGCCGCCAGGACGCGTTGCAGGGCGAGGGTCTCCAGCCGCGCCGGATCGGGCTCCGCCAGCAGGACTCGGTGCTGGGCCACGAGGTCGGCGTCCTCGACAACCGCCGCCAGTCGGGCGAGCACCGCCAGCCACAGCTCCCCGATCGACGTGACCTCGTACAGCTCCTCGGCCATGACGAGCGGCAGCCAGCGAGCAGCCAGTTCCGGGTTCCCGGCCACCTCGACCGCCACCCGGCGCAGGAGGAGCGACTTGCCCATCCCCCGCGGCCCCACCACCAAGGCGTGTCGCGGCGGGGCCGGTTCGTTGAGGTGGGCCAACAGCTCGTCCAGCTCCAGCCGGCGGACGACGAAGCGGTTGCGGACCTCGTCGTCGCTGAGCTGGACGACGTTGTGGACGGCGAGGCTCATCCGCGGCGGGGGCGGTCGGCGGGCGGGATGAACCCGAGCTCGTTGCCCTGCCGCCACCAGTCGCGCACCACCCGGGAGCGATAGCGCCACCCGTCCTGGCCTCGGACGATGTAGGCGTCGTGCTCCAGGATCTCCAGCACGTGGCGCAGCGTCGCCGAGCGGCCGGCGGCGTCCTCCACCAGATCGTCGGCCAGCATCGTGGCATCGGCCGGCGTCAGGCGGTCGGCGACCGCCGCCTGGGTGAGCAGGTCACGAGCGAGCCGGAGGGCGTCGCCCTCGCCGAGCGCCTTCTCCAGCCGGGTCTCGAGGTGCAGCAGGTGGGCTCGCACCGCGCTCGACAGGAAGGGGCCTCGATAGACACGAACCACGTCGTCGCGAGCGACCCACGGGTCACCTCGCCGCTCGGCGTCCCGCCGGATCTCGTCCATGAGGAGCTGCACGTGGTACGGGACACCCAGGCCCAGGCAGTCGTGCACCGCATCGGTTGCGTCGTCGCCCATCATCAGCCCGGTCGACCGGGCCAACCCCTGCACGGCACCGGCGGTCGTCGCCTCGTCCCAGGCGTCGATGGCATAGGCCCGCAGGTGGGTGATCGTGCCGGTGAGGCCCGCCCGGTGGAGAACGGGCTCGAGGCCGATGGAGCCGCTCACCAGCCAGCGGACGGTCCGGAACTCCTCCGCCAGCCCGCGCAGCATTCCCAGCAGCAGCTCGGCGTCAGCCGGGTCCCGGCGGAGGACCCGGTCGACCAGCAGGGGGAACTCGTCGACCGCTACCACCGTCGGCGTGTCGGCCGCGGCCAGAGCCTCGACGATCGCCCGGCCGTCATCCCGCCAGCTTCCCGCCATCGCCGCCTGGAGCTCGACCTTCAGCACACCCAGGTCGACGTCGACGTGGTCGACGACGCCGCCGAGCCGCTTCGAGAACCACGTGCGGATGCGCCGCCAGACCTTGGCGTTGCGGCTGGCGGCCGCGGCCAGGGCGGCGAACATCTCGGTCGGGTCGGCGTGGTGCTCGACGTCGACGAACAGCACCGTCATCGACGGCTCGACCTCGTCCAGGACACGGTGGACGACGCTGGTCTTGCCGACCCGGCGAGGCCCGGTGACCAGCACGCTCTGCCCGTCGGTCAGATAGGCGGCGATCTCACGCACCTCTCGTTCCCGGTTCCAGAACCGGTCGCCGGACGCGTAGTTCCCCAGCGCCGGGGGGAGAGATCGCTCTGCTGCCACATGGGCAAGTGTACTTGCCAACAAGATTGTTGCCAACAGATCCGTTGGCAACGGGCCCCCTTAGTCGCCGCTGATGGCGTCCAGGACGGGGAGGCGGGCGGCCCGGCGGGCGGGGAGGACGCCGGCCAGCAGGCCGGCCGACGGTCGCCGCCCCCACCAGTCCGAAGAGCTGGCGGACGGGCACGACCAGCTCGGACACGCCCAGGTCGCGCATGGCGCCCACCAGGGCCCACCCGAAGAACACCGCCACCACCACCCCGAGGATCGACCCCAGCCCGGCGATGATCACCGCCTCCGACCGCACCATCGACCGCAGCTGGCCCCGGCCCATGCCGACCGCCCGCAGCAGGCCCAGCTCGCGGGTCCGCTCGTGGATCGACAGGGCGAGGGTGTTGACGATGCCGAGCAGGGCGATGACCACCGACAGCGCCAGGAGGGCCGTCACCGGCAGGAGCAGCTTGTTGACCTGCTTCTCCTGGGCGGCCAGCACCTGGGTGCGGTCACGGGCCTCGACGTTGGGGAAGTCGACGAGCGCCTCCTCCACCGCCAACCGGCCCGCCTCGGGCGTGATCCCCGGCTTCAACAGCACGTCGACCTCGAGGCTGAGCTGCTGCTTGAAGTTCGACTTGAAGGCGTCGAGGGAGATCACGTAGTCGCTGCGCACCGCGGTGGAGGTGAACGTGTCGGCCAGGCGCATGGGCTGGGTGCCGGTGCGGGCGAAGGTCATGGGCACCTCGTCGCCCACCAGCCAGCCGTGGCGCTCGGCCACGCTCTCCCGCACCAGCACGCCCCTATGCTCGAGATCTGGGCCGGTCAGGCGGCGGACGGCCAGGGCGGCGGCGGGGTCGAGCTCGTACATGTCGGTCACCGTCTCGGGGTCGACCGCCACCAGCGTCTTGGTCCGCCCCTCCAGCCCCCACTGCCCGGACCGGATCTCCGACACCTCGGCCACCGCCTTCACCTTGCGCAGCTTGTCGCCCACCGCCGTCGGGACCCCGCCCTGGGCGCCGGCCGCCGTCTTGGGCGTGACCACGAAGTCGGCCCGGAGGGTGTCCTGGATGGTGTGGCTGGCCGAGCTCTTGATGGAGGCGGCGAGGATGGCGACCACCCCCACCAGGGTGATCCCGATCATGAGGGCGGCTGCGGTGGCCGCGGTGCGCCGGGGGTTGCGCATCGCGTTCTCCCGGCCGAGGAGGGCGGGCTGGCCCAGGATGCGGACGAGGGGCAGCCCGAGCAGCCGGGCCGCGGGCGAGGCGATGAGGGGCGTCAGCATGGCGATGCCGACCAGGACGCCGGCCGAGCCGAGGCCGATGGCCAGCAGCGGGGTCTCGAGCCGGCCGAACAGGCCCACGAAGAGCGAGGCCAGGCCGAGGAGGGTGACGCCCGCCCCCGCCCCCACCCGGCGTCCGACCGGCACGGACTCGTCGGCGGACCGGCCCACGATGGCGGCCATGGGCGAGACCTTGGTCGCCCGCCGGGCGGGGATGACGGCGGCGGCCACGGTGACCACCACGCCCGCCACCAGGCCCATGGCCGCGGTGCGGCCCCGGAACACGATCGGCGCCGACGGGAGCTCGAAGCCGATGGCGCGCATGATCGCCAGCAGCCCGTGGGCCGCGCCCAGCCCGAGGACGATGCCGGCGGCCGAGGCCACCATGCCGACGAGCAGGGCCTCGGTGAGCACGGAGCCGATGAGCTGGGTCCGGCTGGCCCCCATGGCCCGCAGCAGGCCCAGCTCCCGGGTCCGCTGGGCGACGAGGATCGAGAACGTGTTGAAGATGATGAAGGCGCCCACGAGCAGGGCCACCGCGGCGAACATGAGGAGGGCGGTGGTCAGGAAGCCGAGGGCCTTGGTCCACGACTCCTGGGCCTCGTTGGCGGCCTGGTCGTAGGTGACGACCTCGTAGCTCTCGGGGAGGACGGCGCCGATGCGGGCCCGCATGATCTCGGGCGAGACGCCGGCGTCGGCCTTCACCGGGATGGCGTCGAGGCTTCCCTCCTCGCCCAGGAGCTGCTGGGCCGTCTCCAGGTCGAAGCTGGCGGTGGTGGAGGCGAGCAGGTCCTCGACCTTGCGCACGCCGGTGATGACGAACTCCCGCACCAGGCCCTGGAACAGGACCTTGATCGGGTCGCCCGGCTGGAAGCCGTCCTTGGCCGCGGTGACGTCGTCGATGACGATCTCGTCCGGGCCCACCGGCGGCCGTCCGGCCACGAGCGTGTCCGCCGCCGAGAAGGCGGTGCCCACCGTCGGCAGGCCCGGAGGGGCTGATGGGCCTGCCCTCCTTGTCGACCAGCTCGGCGAAGCCCATCACCTGGCCCCACACCTTGTCGACCCCGGGGATGGCGGCGATGACGTCGAGGAGGGACTCGGGCAGCGTCTCCCGCTCGGGCAGGGTGGTGGCCTGGGCGGTGAACTGGGCGCTGGCCCGCACCACCACGTCGATCTGGGCGGAGGACGTCGAGGCCTTGTCGAATGCGGCGTCGATCGTGTCGGTGAGGACGAACGTTCCGGACACCAGGCTCACGGCCAGGGCAACCGCGGCTGCGGTGCGCACGAGCCTGCTTCTATGGGCCAGGAGCCCCTTTAGTACCCGCCACATTTCATGTTCCCCCCGGTCGGACGTGACATCGCTCTGCGGGCATCTGCGGCCCGTACCCGCCGTCGGTTGTCGACGCGGACCGGGACGAGGGTGGGGCGGTTCAGGCGCCGGAGTCGCATCAACTCGTCGAGGAGGCTCCGGATGCGGTCCATCGGGTCAGCGCCCGAGGCGCTTCATGTGGTCGATGGCCCGGTCGGCCGTCGGATCGTGCATCTCGTCGACCACCCGCCCGTCCTTGAGGAACACGATGCGGTCGGAGGCGGCCGCCGCCACCGGGTCGTGGGTGACCATGACGATGGTCTGGCCGAACTCGTCCACCGCCAGCCGCAGGAACCCGAGCAGGTCGGCCCCGGCCCGGGAGTCGAGGTTTCCGGTGGGCTCGTCGGCGAAGATGATCTCGGGCCGGGTGACGAGGGCCCGGGCCGCCGCCACCCGTTGCTGCTGGCCGCCCGACAGCTCGTGGGGGCGGTGGTGGAGCCGGTCGCGGAGGCCGATGACGTCGACGATGCGGTCGAACCACTCCTTGTCCGGCTTCTTGCCGGCCAGGGCCAGCGGCAGGGTGATGTTCTCCTCCGCGGTCAGCGTGGGGAGCAGGTTGAAGGCCTGGAAGACGAAGCCGATGCGGTCGCGGCGCAGGCGGGTGAGGCGCTTGTCGTTGAGCGAGCCGAGCTCGGTGTCGCCGATGTACACCCGACCGAACGTGAGGCGTGTCGAGGCCGGCCAGGCAGTGGAGGAGGGTGGACTTCCCGGAGCCCGACGGGCCCATGATGGCGGTGAACTCGCCCTGCGCGATCTTCAGGTCGACCCCGTCGAGGGCCCGGACCGAGGTCCCGGTCCGTCCGTAGATCTTGGTCGCGTCCTCCACCCGGGCCGCCGCCGGGGCGCCCTCCAGGAGCCGGAGAACGGGCTCCTCGCGGATGGTCCGCTGGGGGTTGGGCATCAGCATCGTCATGGTCGTCAGGCTCCCGATTCTCAGACGAGCTTCGAGGCGTAGGCCGGGCAGTACAGGGCCACTGCTTGCCGAACTGCGTAGTCGGCGGTGGCCGCGGGGATGGTCACGATGGCCGGCACCTGGGCCAGGCCGAGGGCCTTGACCTCGGCGAACGTCTTGCCCTGGTCGAAGGCGGTGCAGACCTGGTTGCCGATGTCGTCGACCTGGGCCGGGCTGATCGAGACCAGCGCCAGCAACGGGACCTGGCCCTTGATGGTGGAGATCACCGACTGCCTCTGGGCGGCCGAGGGGACGGTGCGGGGGGCAAGAACGGGAGCCGGCGGGGGCGGGGGCACGATCACCGGTGCGGGGGCCTCGACCGCAGCCGGGGCCTGCACGACGGCCTGGGGCGCCGAAGCCTTCTTGGGAGCGGAGGTCACGACCGTCTTGACCTCGGGGACGATGATCTCCTCGACGATCGCCACCTCGGCCTCCGGTGCGCCGGCGGCGGGTGCGGCCGCCTCGGCCGGCACCTCGGCCGGCGCGTCGACCTGGGCGCTCACCACGGCCTCCGGTCCTTCGGAGCTGATCAGCTGGGGGACGACGGCACTGGCGCCGACCGCGACGCCGAGCGTCACGACGCCTGCCACCGCCCACGCCAGGAACCCCACATTTGGCTGCTTCCGGGAGAACATCTCGCCTCGCTCTCTTAAGTAAAGATTTATTGATTTTGAATGTAACTAAGTGATCGGCTAATCCGTCGGAAGCCTGTAGGCCTGTTGAGAATCCGTTGGGAAACTGGTCCGAATGACCTACCGAGAGGGCCCGGCCGATCCCGTCGAGCCGATCGACGACCCGGCCGACCCCCGGGTGGCCGACTACGTCGGGCTCTCCGACGCTGAAGCCCGCCGACGGGTAGAACGCCCCGGCGACGTGGCAGCCGATCCGGCGGGCGGCTGCGGGTTCTTCGTGGCCGAGGGCTCGGTGGTGATCGGGCACCTGGTCCGGTCGCCGTACCGGGTGCGCTCGTTCCTGGTCACCGACCGCGGGCTGCGGGCCTTGGCGCCAGTGCTCGGGGACCTGACCCTGGCCCAGATCGGCGCCCCGGTCTACCTGGCGACCCAGCCGGTGATGGAGGCCATCGCCGGCTTCCGCTTCCATCGGGGAGCGTTGGCCGCCGCCGACCGCCGCCCCCTCCCCGATCCGGCCGTGCTGGCGGCCGGTCCGGATTCTCTGGCGCCTCGCCGCCTGTTGCTGGTCGAGGGGGTCGGGGACAACGAGAACCTCGGATCGCTCTTCCGCAACGCGGCCGCATTCGGCGTCGACGCCGTCCTGCTCGACCCCACCACCTGCGACCCGCTCTACCGCCGGTCGGTGCGGGTGTCGGCCGGCCACGTCCTGCGGATGCCCTTCGCCCGGATGCACGACTGGCCCCACGGCGCCATCGCCGGCCTCCAGTCCCAGGGTTTCGAGGTGGTGGCCCTCACGCCGTCAGCCTCGGCCGACGACCTCCGCACCTTGACGGCACACCCTCGCCGGGCCCTGCTCGTCGGGGCCGAGGGAGGCGGCCTGTCGGCGGCCGCCCTGTCCGCCGCCGACCGCCGGGTGCGGATCGCCATGGCCCTCGGCGTCGACTCCCTCAACGTGGCCACGGCCGCGGCCGTCGCCCTCCACCACCTGGCCGCGGCCGACCACCGCTAGGGCGCTACAGGTCGAGGAGGCGGTCGAGGCCGACGGTGAGCCCGGGGTGGTCGGCCACCGCCTTGACGGCCAGGAGGACGCCGGGCATGAACGAGTCGCGGTCGTAGGAGTCGTGGCGGATGGTCAGGCTCTGGCCGGTGGTGCCCAGCAGCACCTCCTGGTGGGCCACCAGGCCCCGCAGGCGGACGGAGTGGACCCGGATGCCCGCCGGCCCGGCGCCGCCCCTCGCCCCCTCGACAACCGTGCGCTCGGTCGGGTCCTCGGACCAGTTCGACGAGCTGGCGGCCATGCGCTCGGCGGTGAGCAGGGCCGTCCCCGACGGGGCGTCGACCTTCTGGTCGTGGTGAAGCTCGATGATCTCGGCCGTCTCGAACCAGGGGGCGGCCAGCTCGGCGAAGCGCATCATGAGCACCGCCCCGATGGCGAAGTTGGGCGCCACGAAGCAGTTGCTCCGGGTGAACGTCTCCGCCAGCCAGGCGAAGTCCTCCGGGAGCCACCCGGTGGTACCCACCACTGCGTGGATGCCCTTCTCGGCGCACCAGGCGACGTTCTCCCGGGCCGCGTCCACGTGGGTGAAGTCCACCGCCACCTGGGCACCCGCCTGCAAGATGGCATCGGCATCGGGGGACATCTGCAGCCCACCGATCGGGGCCCCCGTGACCTTGCGCAGGTCGATCCCGGCGTGCAGCGGGTCGACCCCGGCCACCAGCTCCAGATCGGGGTCGCCCACCACCGCCCGGCACACGGTGGACCCCATCCGCCCGCCGGCCCCGAACACACCAACCTTGATCGCCACCTCGGTGACCCTACCGGCCCCGCCGCCACTCCGAACCGGTGACACGAAGGGGCGCCATAGCGCCCCGAAACGTCACCAGTTCGCGGGTCGCGAATCGCCAACCGGTGACACGCAGAGCCCGTATGTGTCGTTGACCGTCACCAGTTCGAGTGGCTGTGTCAGGCGACGCGCTCGGCGAAGTCTTCCTCGGCGAAGGGGCCGACGACGGCCAGCACCCGCTCGGCGCCCAGCACCCGGTCGATGACCCGGCGGACGTCGTCGTGGCCCACCGCCTCGGTGCGGGCCACCACCTCCTCGAACGGCATGACCTCGCCGTGGATGAGCTGGCTGCGCCCGATCCGGTTCATGCGGCCGGCCGAGTCCTCCAGGCCGAGGGTGAGCGACCCCTTGAGGCCACCCTTGGCCACCGCCAGCTCCCGGTCGGTGACGCCGTCCTGCAGCAGCTTGTCGAACTCGGTGTCGATGATGTCGAGCACCTGGCGGGCTCGGCCGGGGGCGGTGCCGGCGTAGACGGCGAAGGCCCCGGTCTCCAGGTAGGCGGCCCGGTAGGAGTACACCGAGTACACCAGCCCCCGCTTCTCCCGGATCTCCTGGAACAGCCGGCTCGACATGCCCCCGCCCACGATCTGGTTGAGGACGGCCAGGGCGAAGCGGTCGTCGTCGGTGCGGTCGATCGAGCGCATGCCCACGATCAGGTGGGCCTGCTCCGTGCTGCGACGGACCACCCGCAAGGGCACGGGCGGGGCCAGGTTGGGCACGATGCGCGCCGGGGCGTCGCCCGGACGGCCGCCGTAGCGGCGCTGGATGCCGGCCGTCACCAGGTCGTGGTCGACGTTGCCGGCGGCCGCCACCACCATCTTGGGCGGCCGGTACCGGGTGTCGAAGTAGGTGCGGATCTGCTCCGGCGTCATCGCCGTGATCGTCGATCGCTCACCCAGGACCTCTCGCCCCAGCGGGTGGCCGGGGTAGAGGGCCTCGTGGAACACCTCGTGCACCAGGTCGGACGGCTCGTCCTCGTGCATGTTGATCTCTTCCAGGATGACCTGGCGCTCGGCGTCGACCTCGTCACCCCGGAAGGCGGGCGAGTCCATGATGTCGCACAGGATGTCGAGGCCGAGCTCGACGTCCTCGTCGAGGAGGCGGGTGTAGTAGGCGGTGTACTCCTTGGTGGTGAAGGCGTTCATGTCGCCCCCCACCGCCTCGATGGACTCGGCGATGTCCTTGGCGCTGCGGGTGTCGGTGCCCTTGAAAAGCAGGTGCTCCAGGAAGTGCGACGCCCCCCATTCGGGGAGCGTCTCGTCACGGGAGCCGGCGTCGACCCAGAACCCCAGGGTGGCGGAGTGGGAGTCGGGCATGGCCTCGGTGACGACCTGGAGGCCGCTGTCGAGACGGGTGGACCGGATCAACGACTACCTCCGGCCGCCGCCACCGCCACCGCCGCCGCTGCGGCGCCGGTCACGGTCACGGTTGCGCCGGGGACCTCCGCCGTCGCCCGCGCCGCCGGCACCGGTGACCACCTCGGCCGGGCCCAGGTCGCCGAACTTGGACTTGGCCTCGGAGTCGAACGCCTCCTCGAAGGACACGAACTCGCGTCCCGCGGAGTCGGCCGCGGGCTGGGCCGCCTCGGCCCGGGGAGCCCGGTCGGGGCCCCCGCCGAAGCCACCACGATCGGAGCGCTCGGGCCGGTCTCCACGGTCACCCCGGTCACCGCGGTCACCGCGGTCACCCCGCTCGGGACGGTCGCCCCGATCAGGCCGGTCGGAGCCGGTGCTGGCGGGGGCGGACTCGCCGTTCTCGCCGACGGGCGAGAGGGCGACCTTGCCCTGGGGGTCGACATCGTCGACCCGGACGACGATGTCGTCGCCGAGGGCGACCACGTCCTCCACCCGCTCGACCCGCTTGCCCTGGCCCAGCTTGGAGATGTGGACCAGGCCGTCGCGGCCGGGGAGGATGTTGACGAAGGCGCCGAACTTGGTGATGTTGACCACCTTGCCGGTGTAGACGTCGCCCACGTTGGCCCGGGGCGGGTCGAGGATCAGCTCGATCCGGCGACGGGCCTCGGTGACGGCGGCCCCGTCCTTGGACCCGATGGTGACGGTGCCCACCTGGCCGTCGTCGTCGACGTTGATGTCGGCGCCCGTCTCCTGCTGCATGGCGTTGATGACCTTGCCCTTGGGCCCGATGACCTCGCCGATCTTGTCCATGGGGATCTCGAAGCTGATGATCTTGGGCGCGGTCTCGTTGACCTCGTCCCGAGGCTCGGCGATGGCCTCGGTCATGACCGCCAGCACCTTCATCCGGGCCTCGTAGGCCTGGGCCAGGGCGGCACCCAGCACGTCGGCGGGGATGCCGGCGATCTTGGTGTCGAGCTGAAGGGCGGTGACGAAGTCGGCCGTGCCGGCCACCTTGAAGTCCATGTCGCCGAACGCGTCCTCCGCCCCCAGGATGTCGGTCAACGTCGTGTACTTGCCCTCGGCGAAGACGAGGCCCATGGCGATGCCGGCGACTGGCGCCTTGATGGGCACACCCGCGTCCATCAGCGACAGGGTGGACCCGCACACCGACGCCATGGACGTGGAGCCGTTGGACGACATGCAGTCGGAGACGACCCGCAGCGTGTAGGGGAACTCCTCGATCGGGGGGACGACGGGCAGGAGCGCCCGCTCGGCCAACAGGCCGTGGCCGATCTCCCGGCGCTTCGGGCCCCGCATGAAGCCGGTCTCGCCGGTGGCGAAGGGGGCCATGTTGTAGTGGTGCATGTAGCGCTTGGAGTCGTCGATGCCGATGGTGTCGAGCATCTGCTCCATCCGGGGCATGCCCAGGGTGGCCACCGACAGCACCTGGGTCTCGCCCCGCTGGAAGAGGCCCGAGCCGTGGGCGGTGGGGATGAAGCCGACCTCGGCCGACAGGGGCCGGATGTCGGTGGGGCCCCGACCGTCGATGCGCAGCCCGTCGTCGACGATGCGCTTGCGCACGATCTGCTTCTGGAGCGACCGCACGGCGGCCTTGATCTCCTTGTCGCGGCCCTCGAACTCGACCTTCAGCTCGTCCTTGATGGCGACGATGGCGGCGTCGGTGGCCAGGTTGCGCTCGGCCTTGCTGGAGATGGCGCTGGCCTCGGCGATGCGCTCGGTGCCGACCTCGGCCACCCGGGCGAACACGTCGTCGGCGTAGTCGACCTGGGGCACGTAGGGCACCGGCGGCTTCTGGCCGAACTTCTCGACGAGCTCGTTTTGCAGGTCGATGGCCTCCCGGATCCAGGTCTTGGCCGACTCGAGCCCCTGGGCGATGACCTCCTCGGTCACCTTGGGGGCGCCCGCCTCGTAGATGCGCCAGGCGTCCTCGGTGCCGCCCGCCTCCACCATCATGATGGCGACGTCGTACTCCCCATCATCGTCGGCTTCCAACGCCCGCCCGGCCACGACCAGCTCGAACGTCGACTCGTCGCCGTCCTGGTAGGTGGGGTGGGCGATCCACTCGCCGGCGGATGTGTAGGCGATGCGGACGGCGCCGATGGGCCCGTCGAAGGGGATGCCGGAGAGCATCAGGGCGGCGGAGGCGCCGTTGATGGCCAGCACGTCGTGCGGGTTCTCCTGGTCGGCCCCGAGGATCGTGCCCACGATGTGGACCTCGTTGCGGAAGCCCTCGGGGAACGAGGGCCGCAGGGGCCGGTCGAGCAGGCGGCAGGTGAGGATGGCCTGGTCGGTGGCCCGGCCCTCCCGCCGGAAGAACGAGCCGGGGATCTTGCCGGCGGCGTACATCCGCTCCTCGATGTCGACGGTGAGGGGGAAGAAATCGACCCCTTCGCGCACGCTGCGGGAGGCGGTGGCGGTGCAGAGCACCATGGTGTCGCCCAGCTGGGCCAGCACCGCGCCGTCGGCCAGCTGCGCCAGCTTGCCGGCCTGAAAGGACATGGTCTTGTCGGTCCCACTCACGGGGGACGAAACGGAAACGGGTTCCGTCATGTGTGTCGCTCCTTTTCCTCTTGGTTCGAGGGTCTGTGCGGAGCGACGGCCAGTTCCCAGTTGTCGACCACCCGGACGGCGATGTCGGCCCGGGGAGCCGGCGACTGGCAGCTGACTCGGTCGCCCCTACTGTTTGCTGCGAAATGACGAGAGCGGCCCACGGCGGGCCGCCTCACGGTGCGAGAGCGGCCCGAAGGGCCGCTCCCATGAGCATTACCGGCGCAGCCCGAGCCGGGCGATCAACGCCCGGTAGCGCTCGACGTCGTTGGCCTTCACGTAGTCGAGAAGGCGGCGACGGCGGCCGACCATCATCAGGAGCCCACGCCGACCGTGATGGTCTTTCTTGTGGTCCTTCAGGTGGCCGGTGAGGTGGTTGATCCGCTCGGTGAGCAGCGCGATCTGGACCTCGGGCGAGCCGGTGTCTGTCTCGTGAAGCCGGTACTCGCCGATGGTGGCGGTTTTGTCGGGCATACGCTCGCTGTGATCTTCCTTGTCCCCGGCCACACCCCAGGAATCTTCGCTGGGAATGGCCGATTGCGGACGCGCCTGGCAGGTCGCCCAAGCGCTGACCAATGGTACCAGCCGGTACGGTCGGGTCCCGATGCTGGTCGTGAGCCGCTCGTGCCGGATCCCCCTCTCGGAGCTGGAATGGCGCTTCTCCGCGTCCGGTGGACCGGGCGGGCAGCACGCCAACACCTCGAACACCCGGGCCGAGGTCGTCTTCGACGTCGCCAACTCGCCCTCCCTCGGTCCCCGCCAGCGGGCCCGCCTGCTCGAACGCCTGGGACCGGTGGTGCGGGTGGTGGCCGACGACGAGCGCTCGCAGCTCCGCAACCGCCAGCTCGCCCTCGACCGGCTGGCCGCCCGTCTTCGGGAGGCCCTCAAGGTCGAGCGGCCGCGGGTGCCGACCCGGCCGTCCAAAGGCGCCAAGACCCGCCGCCTGGAGGCCAAGCGCCGCACCGGCGAGCGAAAACGCCTCCGCGGCCGGCCGTCCGAGTCGGAGTAGCTCACTCGGCGATCTGGAGGGGGGTGTGGCGGGCGAGCACGTCGAAGTCGGCGTCGGCGTGCAGCAGGGCGACATCGGCGCGGATGGCGATCGCCGCGATAAGGCAGTCGGTCATTCGCCGGACCGTCTCTCCCCGGCGGCGGCACGTCCGGTAGAGAGCAGCCGCCTCCTCGTAGTCGCGTGCCTCCGTCGGGATCAGCTCGGCTCTCGCCAGGAGCCTCCGCAGGTCGTCGAGGTGCTTCTCGTCCCGGGCCCCGGCGAGCAGCTCCATGCGGACCGGCTCGCACGTGCTGAGACCCTCGCCCAGGAGCGCGTCGACCCGGGAGCAGACGGAGCTTCCCGTGTCGCGCAGGAACTCCACCCACGCCGAGGTGTCGACGAGGATCAACCGGCGCGTGGCGCTCGCATCTCGTCGAGATCTCCGTCCCAGCCCGTCCCCCGCAGCCGCCGGGCAGCATCGAGCCCCAGGGGCTCGGCGGCCAGCGTCCGGAGGGCGAAGTTCACGGCCTCTCGCTTGGTCGACAAGCGGTACCGCTCCATGACGGCGCGGCAGGCGTCGTCGTCCAGATCGATGTTGGTGCGAGACATACACCAATGATACACCTCCCGTGCCGGCCGGCCACGGCCTTTCGGAAAGCTCAGTACCCGAGGCGGTCGAGGGCCTGGGGGCGGCGCTGCCAGTCCTTGTCGACCTTCACCACCAGCTCCAGGTAGGCGCCCGGGTCGAGCTGGGCCCGCACCGCCTGGCCCACCTGCTTGAGGACGGCGCCGCCCTTGCCGATGACGATGCCCTTCTGCGACTCCCGCTCGACCAGGATCTCGCAGCGGATGAGGGGCCACTCCCACTCGGTGACCCGGCAGGCGATGGAGTGCGGCATCTCCTCCCGCACCACCTTGAGCAGCTGCTCCCGCACCAGCTCCGACACCCAGAAGCCGTCGCCGGCGTCGGAGATCATCCCGTCCGGGTAGTACTGGGGGCCCTCCGGCAGGCGGGCCACGATGGCGTCCACCAGGACGTCGACACCCTCGCCGGTGCGGGCCGACACCGGGTAGTAGGCCGACAGCTCGAGCTCCCCCGCCTTGGTGAGCTGGGACAGGATCTCGGGCTGGGAGGCGGCGTCGATCTTGTTCACCACGCAGATGGAGTCGGGCGGGAGGCGGGCGGCCACGTAGCGGTCGCCCTTGCCGAGGGGGGCGGTGGCGTCGATCACCAGGACGGCTACGTCGACCTCGTCGAGAGCGCCGGTGGCGGTGGCGTTGAGCCGCTCCCCCATCGCCGACCGAGGCTTGTGGATGCCGGGCGTGTCCACGAACACCACCTGCACGTCGGGCCGGTTGAGCACCCCCCGCACCTCGGTCCGGGTCGTCTGGGGGGCGGTGGCGGTGATGGTGACCTTGGTGCCCAGGATGGCGTTGAGCAGGGTCGACTTGCCGACGTTGGGTCGCCCCACGAGGGTGGCGAACCCCGATCTCACCCTGTTTCCGAAGCCGGCGAGCTCACCGACGGCTCCTGCTCCTCCGGTGCCCCGTCCGGGGATGAATCGTGGGCCTGGCCGGTCCCCGGGTGCAGCGGCGAGATGCGGACCCGGCCGATGCGCCGGCCCTGCACCTTCTCGGCGATGAGACGGTGGCCGTCGAAGGGGACGCTCTCCCCCTGGACGGGGACATGGCCGAGGAGGTCGAGCAGCAGTCCCCCGACGGTGTCGTAGTCGCCCTCGGGGAGGGCGACGTGGAGCAGCTCCTCCAGCTCGTCGATGGGCAGGCGGGCGTTGACCCGGAACTCGCCCCCGCCCAGGTCCTCGACCGGGACCTCCTCCACGTCGTACTCGTCGACGATCTCGCCTACCAGCTCCTCGATGAGGTCCTCCAGGGTGACCAGTCCGGCCACGCCCCCGTGCTCGTCGACCACGATCGCCATGTGCTGCTTCTGCTTCTGCATCTCCGGCAGCAGCTCGGCCACCCGCTTGGTCTCGGGCACGTAGTTGGCCGGACGCACCAGGTCGCGCACCGGTTCGTCGCCCCGGTCGTCGTACACGGCCCGGATCAGGTCCTTGGTGTAGAGGATGCCGATGATGTCGTCGATGCCCTGCTCGTAGACGGGGATCCGGCTGTACCCGGCCGCCAGCGCCACCTCCAAGGCGTCCTTCACCGTGGCCCGGGCCTCCACCGCCAGGATGTCGGGACGGGGCACCATCACCTCCCGCACCACCGTGTCGCCGAACTCGATGATCGAGTGGATGAGGCGGCGCTCCTCCCGCTCGATGACCTCGTCCTCCACGGCCACGTCGACGGTGGCCAGCAGCTCCTCCTCCGAGACGAACGGGCCCTGCTTGAGGCCCCGGCCGGGGACGACGATGTTGGCCAGCCCGATGAGCATCCTGGAGAACAGCCGCACCGGGGGGAAGCCGACGATGGCCCCCACCAGGGGGGCCACCCGCAGGGCGGCCTGGTCGGGGTGCTGCACGGCGTAGGTCTTGGGCACGGCCTCGGCCAGCACGAAGATCACCACCAGCTCGAACACCACGGCCAGGACCACGCCCAGGGCGCCCGCCCACCGCTCGGCCAGCACGCCGACGATGCTGGCCGCGGCCAGGTGGCACAGCAGCACCAGCAGCAGGACCGGGTTGATGAAGCGCTCGGGGTGCTCCACCAGCTTCAGGAGCTGCCTGGCCCCCTTCCTACCCTCCTCGGCCAGGGTGAGGGCCCGGATCCGGGTGAGGCGGGTGAGCGACGTCTCGGCGATGGCGAGCACCGCTGCCATCGCGATCAGGACGAACACGCCCACCACCATCAGCGCGGTGGTGCTCATACGGCCTCCCCCGGCCGGATGCTCACTGCTGGGTCACCGTTTTTCGGTGGAATCGCTCGAGCATCTCCTGCTCCCGTCGCTCCATCACCGCTGCCTCCTGGGAGTCTTCGTGATCCATACCCAGAAGATGAAGCACGCCATGGACGATCAGCAGGGCCATCTCGTCGTCGTAGGTTCCGGCGTGGCCGGGGGCGTTGCGGCGGGCGACGGCGGGACACACGACCACGTCGCCCAGCAGCCGGGGGACGTCGCCCGGATTGGGCTCGTCGGTCGGACCGGGACCGAGGGAGTCGGGCGACCGGGGCCCGGCCGGCCCCGCCTCCAGCGCCTCCTCCTCGTCGATGGGGAAGGCCAGCACGTCGGTGGGGCCCGCCTTGTCGAGGAAGCGCAGGTTGAGCTCGGCCATGGCCGGCTCGTCGACGAACAGGAGGGAGACCTCGGTGTCGCCCCGGACGCCCTGGGCACCGAGGACGGACCGGGCCAGGTCGACCCACCGCACGGCGTCGACCGGCTCGTCCGCCTGCTCGTCGGCCGCGAAGACCTCCACACTCATGGAGGGGTGGCCCGCTCGTAGGCGTCGACGATGTCCTGCACGATGCGGTGGCGGACGACGTCCTTCGACGTGAGGTGGACGAAGGCGAGGCCGTCGATGCCGGTGAGGACCTTCTCCAACCCCAGCAGGCCGCTGCGCCCGGCGGCCAGGTCGACCTGGGTGACGTCGCCGGTGACGACTGCCTTGCTGCCGAAGCCGATGCGGGTGAGGAACATCTTCATCTGCTCGGGCGTGGTGTTCTGGGCCTCGTCCAGGATGAGGAAGCTGTCGTTGAGGGTTCGCCCCCGCATGTAGGCCAGGGGGGCGACCTCGATGGTGTCGCCGTCGAGGAGGCGCTTGGCTCCCTCGGGGCCGAGCATGTCGTACAGGGCGTCGTACAACGGACGCAGGTAGGGGTCGACCTTGGCCAGCATGTCGCCGGGGAGGAAACCCAGCCGCTCCCCCGCCTCCACCGCCGGCCGGGTGAGGATGATGCGGCTCACCTGGCGGGCCTGGAGGGCGGTGACCGCCTGGGCCACGGCCAGGTACGACTTGCCGGTGCCGGCGGGGCCGATGGCGAAGGTGATGACGTTGGAGGCGATGGCGTCGGCGTAGCGCTTCTGGCCGCTGGTCTTGGGGCGCACGCTGCGGCCTCTCACCGAGCGGAGGACCTCGCTCGACATCACCTCCGAAGGCTTCTCGTCGGCCTTGACCATCTCGATGGTGCGGCCCACGTCGGCCGCGTCGAGCGTCTGGCCCCGTCCGAGGAGCACGACCAGCTCGTCGAACAGGCGTCCCACCCGGTCGGCGTCGGCCCCACTGATGGAGATCTCGTTGCCCCGCACGAGCACGTCGGCGTCGAAAGCGTCCTCCACCAGCCGCAACAACTGGTCACGGTGGCCGAGCAGCTCCACCATCAGGTGGTTGCCGGGAACGAGGATCTTGACTTGGGTGGGGGACACGGGTGGTTGCGTCAAGGGTACCGGCCCCCGGTCAGCCTGGCGGCCACCCCATCCCCCGGCCGCCCAGGACGTGCAGATGAAGGTGGCCGACGGAGTTGAGGGCGTCGTCGCCGACGTTGAACACCAGCCGGTAGCCCCGCTCGGCCAGCCCCTCCTGGCGGGCGACCCGCTGGGCGGTGAGCACCATGTCGTTTACGACGTCGGCGTCGGTCGTTTGCACGTCGTCGGCCGAGATGATGTGCCGCCGGGGGACGACGAGCACGTGGACGGGCATGGCCGGCGTGATGTCGCGGAAGGCGTAGCTCAGCTCGGACGACGCCACCTCGTCGGACGGGATCTCGCCGGCCACGATGCGGCAGAAGATGCAATCGCTCGTCATGGGTTCGATTTTGGACGGATATGTACCTCAGGGGTACAAATCCGTCCAAAATCGGGTGATGGTCCCGTAGCGTGCGGCGGTGCTCGACGATCTCGAGCGGTGGGCGGCGGGAGCACGGGCCCAGGACGCGGCCGAGGCCCGCGTGCGCGAGCGGTGGCTGCGCCAGGCGGCGGAGGAGGAGGCCTCGTTCGCCGGGCTGCTGGTGGACCTGGCCGAGGACGGTCGGCCGGTCTCGCTGACCACCACGGGCGGCCGGCGTCACCACGGCCCGATCGTGGGCGTGGGCACCGACTTCGTGGCCGTCGGCGGCGCCGAGGGGCGGCTCACGCTGGTGTGTCTGGCGGCGGTGGCCGAGGTGCGACTGCCGAACGGGGGCCGACGGGCGGTGGCCGCGTCGTCGGCGGCCGAGCGCGGTTCGCTCGACGTCACCCTGGCCGAGGTTCTGGCCCAGGCGGTGGCGAGCCGGCCTCGCGTGGCGGTCGTGCTCGGTGACGTCACCGTCGTGGGCGAGCTGCGGGCAGTGGGGACCGACGTGCTCACCATCCGTACCGACGGCGAGGCGGCCGGAATCAGCTACGTGATGTTGGCCTCGGTGTCGGAGGTGTCCCTCTTCGACTCGGGGTAGAGGTGCTCGAGCGACCCGGGGGCGATCCGGGACGCCTGGATGAAGCTGTCGACCTCATCCTGCTTGAGGCGGATGACCCGCCCGAACTTGTAGGCGGGGAGCTCGGCCTCGTTGATGAGCCGGTAGAGCGTGCGGACGGTGACGCCGAGCCGTCGGGCGGCGGCGGCCGTGCTCATCCAGCGGATGTCGTCATCAGGCATGTCCTGATGGTACCGCCCGCCCTCTCCCCTTTGTGGGATCTCATGAGGTTTCATACGGCGGGTAGTCCCACCCTTCGTGCCGCCCGATGACTGGGAAACGACTTGTCACAGGCGGGCAACTGCCGTCTTCTGCGTCTGTCCACAAACAGCACACACCCTTTCCCTAGGAAATCCTCAAGATATCCTCTTGTGGTTCCATGGTGTTTCATTATCCTGTGGACCGGGACAGCGGACGGGACTCGGACCATGCGGGAGGGCGGTTGGCGACCAAAGGGGCGGGGATTCGGGACAGGCAGGCCGTGGGCGACCCTCTCGGCGGGGACGAGGGGCCGGTCCGAAGGGTGGGTCGTCGGCGGGGGCTGCCCGGCAGCCGGGCCGTCGTCGGCGGCGTGCTGGTGGCTGCCGCCGGTGTCGGGCTCTTCTCGGCGGCCACGACCGCCGGGCGGCAGCCGGGCCATCCCTACGTGGTGGCGGGACGGGCCCTCACTGCCGGCACCCGGCTCGAGGCCGGCGACCTCACCCTGGCCCGTGTCGAGCTGCCGCCCACCATCCGGGCGCGCGCCTTCGACGATCCCCGGGCCCTGGCCGGCGCCACCCTGCTCGCCCCGGTGGGGCCGGGCGAGCTGATCCAGGTCAGCGCGGTGATCGGCGGCGGCGCCACCGCCGGTAGCCGGGAGCTCACCTTCACCGTCGAGCGGGGCCGGATCGGCCCCACCATCCGCGACGGCGAGCGCATCGACCTCCTCGCCACCTACGGCACGGGCGACGACGCCTACACGCTCGTCGCCGGCCGCGACCTGCCGGTGATCACCGTCGACCGCACGCGGGTCGGCGTCGGTGAGACCAGCCCGGTGTTCGTCTCGGTGGCCGTCGCCGACCCGGCTCAGGAGCTCGCCCTGAGCCACGCGGCCCAGGTCGGCAAGCTCACCGTCGTCCGCACCACCGGGGCGGCGCCGGCCGACGGCGCCCCGCCGACCTACCGGGCGCCCGGCCCCGCCCAGGGAGGCGAGCAGCCGTGATCCCGGGCGAGCGGTTCGTCGTCCTGGGGCTGGCGCCGCCCCGGGCCACGTGGTTCCGCTCGGTGGGCGTGTGGGCCACGTCGGGCGCCCTCCCGGCCGAGTTCCTGAAGTGCGTCTCGGCCGAGGAGGCCCGGGCCCGGCTGGCGTCGGGCCGGCCGTTCTCGGCCCTGGTCGCCGACGCCGGCCTGCCCAGCGTCGACCGCGACCTGCTGGCCGCGGCCGCCGGCGCCGACTGCGCGGTGCTGGTGGTCGACGACGGACGGGCCGCCCGCGACTGGATCGCCCTGGGCGCGTCCCGCGTGCTCGCGCCTTCCTTCTCCCGGGCCGAGCTCGTCACCGCCCTCGGCGCCTGCGCCCGGCCCATCCGCCGGGGCGACGCACCCGCCGCCGACCTGCTGGCCCGGCCCTCGCTGTTGCGGCGGCGGGGCACGGTGGTGGCCGTCACCGGCCCCGGCGGCACGGGCGTGTCGACGGCGGCCATGGCCCTGGCCCAGGCACTGGGCGACGACGTGCAGGCCATCGGGCCCGTCCTTCTGGCCGACCTCCGGCTCAACGCCGAGCTGGCCATGCTCCACGACGTCCGCGATGTGGCCCCTGGGATCCAGGAGCTGGTCGAGGCCCACCGGTCCGGGCAGCCGTCGGTCGAAGCCACCCGCGCCCTGGCCTGGGTCGTCGACGAGCGCCGCTACCACCTGCTGCTCGGGTTGCGCCGGCCCCGTTTCTGGCCCGCCCTGCGCCCGCAGTCGTTCGAGGCCGCCTTCGACACGCTGGGCCAGGCGTACCGGGCGGTCGTCTGCGACGTCGACCCCGACCTCGAAGGCGAGGACGGGGGCGGATCCATCGACGTGGAGGAACGCAACGTGATGGCCCGCACGGCGGCGGCGCGGGCCGACGTGGTGTTCGCCGTCGGGAGCCCGTCGCTCAAGGGGGTCCACGCCCTGGTGCGGGTGATCACCGAGCTGATGGCGTACGGCGTGCCGGCCCACCGCGTCGTGCCCGTGCTCAACCGTTCTCCCCGGTCGCCGCGGGCCCGAGCCGCCCTGGGCACCGCCGTGGCCGAGCTGGCCGCCGCCGCCAACGGCGCCCGGCTGGCCGGGCCCGTCCACCTGCCCGAGCGCGACATCGAGGGCGACCTCCACGACGGTCACCGCCTGCCCTCGGTCCTGGGCGCTCCGCTGGCGGGCGCCTTCCACGCGGTGATGGAGCGGGTGGCCGAGCGTCCCCTGGACGAGGGTGGCTCGTCGGCCGATGGCGCAAGGGTTCGACCGGGATCCCTCGGCACCTGGACCGGCGACGAGGCCGCGGTCTGATGGGCGCAGTCTGATGGGCGACGCGGAGCTGTCGCCGCTCCAGGAGATCGAGCGGCGGGTGCAGGAGCGGGCCGGCAACCTGGCCCTCGACGTCGGCGACGACGGCGGTCGAGCCCGGCTGCGGGCCCTCGTCGATGACGAGGTGGCGACCTGGTCACGCGACTTCAAGCGGGGACTGCGGGCCTTCGACCTGGCCGACCCCGAGTTGGTGGCCACCCGCGCCTACCGCAACCTGGCCGGCTACGGGCCCCTCGAACCGCTCCTGGCCGACGACGACGTCTGGGAGATAATGATCAACGGTCCCGACCAGATCTTCGTCAAGCGCCACCAGGGGCCGAGCAGCTACCACGACGAGGTCTTCAACGACGACGACCACGTCGTTCGCACCCTGACCAAGATCCTCGACGACGCGTCGGGCAGCCACCGCAAGCTCGATCCGGCCGAGGGCCTCCAGGACGCCCAGCTCGACACCGGCGCCCGGCTCCACATCGTCCACGGCGACGTCGGGCGCGACGGCCACACCCTGGTGAACATCCGCAAGTTCACCGGCATCCCGTTCCGCAACCTGCACGAGCTGGTCGAGCTCGACATGCTCGACACCCGGGTGGCCGACTTCCTCCGGGCGTGCGTGCGGTCCCGCCTGTCGACCGTCTTCTCGGGCGCGCCGGGATCGGGAAAGACCACGCTCCTGTCGTGCTGCGCGGCCGAGCTCGACCCCACGCTGCGGGTGGTGATCGCCGAGGAGGTGTTCGAGGCCGACCTCCCCCTGCCCAATGTGGCCAGCATGCAGACCCGGCCCGCCCGCCAGGACCGGCCCGCGGTCGACCTCCGGCGGCTGGTGTCGGGGTTCCTGCGCATGGCCCCCGACATCGCGGTGGTCGGCGAGGTCCGTGACCGGGAGGCCCTGCCCCTGCTGCTCACGCTGTCGTCGGGCGTCAAAGGCTTCACCACCATCCACGCCGGGTCGGCCCGCCAGGCCCTCACCCGGTTGCGCTTCATCTGCCAGCTGGCCGACACGTCCAACGAGCTGCCCATGTCGGCCCTGAGCGCACTGGTGAGCGAGGCCATCGACGTCGTCGTCCACTGCACCCGCACCGGCGGGCGGGTGCGGGTCAACGAGGTGGTGGCGGTGGAGGACCAGCAGGTGGGACCGGACGCGACCCAGTTCACCGTGACGGAGCTGTTCTCCCGGCCCACGGCCGACGAGCCGCTGACCTGGACCGGGAACCTCCCGGTGCGGGCGGCCCGGGCGCTGGCCGAGGCGGGCCACGACGTGCGCTCCCTCCTCGACGCCGACGCCGATCGCCGGGTCCCTTCTCGTCCGACGACGCCCGCCCGCGGCCGTCCCTCGGGCCGTGTCGTCACCGGTCCCGCGGCTCGCCGGGGCCGACCGCCGGCCATGGGCGCAGTCGCTCCGCTCCGGCCGGGGGACGCCTGATGCCGCCCTTCGTCGTCGCCGTGGCCGGCGCCTGCGGGGTGTTCTTCCTCTACACCGCCCTCGTGCTGGGCTGGGAGGGCGTCGGGGTCGGACCCCGCACCGCTGCGCCCCGGGTCCGTCGCCGGCGGCGGGCCCAGCAGTGGCTGGTGCAGGCCGGGCTGGAGGAGGTGCGGCCGGCGGAGTTCCTGGCCGTGATGGGCCTGCTGACCGTCGCCGGCACCGGCCTCACCTTCGCCGTGTTCGGCGCCCTCCTCCCGGCGCTGGCGGTGGGGACGTTCGCCGCCAGCTACCCGGTGGCGTCCTACCGCAGCCGGCGCCGGCAGCGACGCCGTCGGGCGGCCGAGGCCTGGCCCCGCATGATCGAGGAGATCGCCCTGCTCACCGGGGCGCTGGGGCGCTCGATCCCCCAGGCCCTGTTCGAGGTCGGGCGGGGCGGACCCGAGGAGATGCGGCCCGCCTTCGAGGCGGCCAACCGCACGTGGCTGGTCAGCACCGACTTCGCCCGCAGCGTCGCCGTCCTCAAGGCGGGACTGGCCGATGCCACGGCCGACGCCGCCTGCGAGACGCTGCTGGTGGCCCACGAGGTGGGCGGCAGCGACGTCCAGCGCCGGCTGGCGGCCCTGGTCGAGGACCGGGTGGCCGACGTCCACGGGCGCAAGGACGCCGCCTCCAAGCAGGCGGGGGTCAGGTTCGCCCGCCGTTTCGTCCTCTTCGTGCCCGTCGGGATGGCGCTGTGCGGGCTGACCATCGGCAACGCCCGGGCCGCCTACGGCACCCCGTTCGGGCAGCTGGCCACCGTGTTCGCCATCGGTATGGTCGTCGCCTGCTGGCTGTGGTCGGGGCGGCTCCTGCGGCTGCCCGAGGAAGAGCGGGTCTTCGTTGACTGACCTGGCTGAGGACCGGCGGTGGCCGGCTCGGCGGTGACGGGCGCCCGGCTGGCGGTCGCCTGCGGGCTGGCCCTGTGGGCGGGCGCCACTCTGCTGCTGTCGGAGGTCCGCTGGTTCGCCCGGCCCACGCTCGTCGACCGCCTCCGGCCCTACTCGCCGGGCGGGCTGGGCGTTCGGCGCCGGCGCGACGGCGTGCTGTCGGTCGAATCGTTCCGGGAGGTCGTCCGACCCCTCAGCCGGGCGCTCGGCGAACGGGTGGCGGCGGTGTTCGGTGTCACCGAGGACCTGGCCATCCGGCTGCAACGGATCCACTCCCCGCTCGACGTGACCGCCTTCCGGGTCCGCCAGCTCGGATGGAGCGGGGTCGGCTTCGCCATCGGGTCGATGCTGGCCGTCACCGCCCGCCCGCCGGCGGTCGTGGCCTTCCTCTTCATCCTCGGTGGACCGCTCCTGGCCTTCCTGATCGTCGAGCAGCAGGTCGCCTCGGCCTCCGACCGGTGGAAGCGACGGCTGGTGGTCGAGCTGCCGGTGGTGGCCGAGCAGCTGGCCATGCTCCTGTCCGCCGGCTACTCGCTGGGCGCCGCCCTCAACCGCCTGGCCGCCCGGGGACGGGGAGCGGCGGCCACCGACCTGACGCGGGTGTGCGCCCGGCTGCGCCAGGGACTCACGGAGACCGAGGCCATCCGGGAGTGGGCGGCGGTGGCCGACGTCGAGGCGCTCCACCGGCTGCTGCCGGTGCTGGCCCTCAACCGGGAGTCGAGCGACCTGGGACGCCTGCTCTCGGAGGAGGCCCGGGCCATCCGGCGCGACCTCCAGCGCCGCCTCGTCGAGACCGCCGAGCGCCGGGGCCAGCAGGTCTGGATCCCGGTCACCATCGCCGCCCTCCTGCCCGGGGTGATCTTCATCGCCATCCCCTTCCTCGAGGCCCTCAGCCTCTTCTCGTCGTCGTGACTCTCGAAAGGAGTTTCAATTGCAGGAGCGACTCTTGCGGGCCTACGTGTGGACCCGCTGCCTGATGATCACTTCAACCGGCGCCATCACGGACCGGGACGAGCGCGGTGAGGGCGTCGTGTCGTCCGCCATCGCGGTCCTGATCTTCGCCGCCCTCGGCGCCCTCATGTGGGTGGGATTCAAGAGCATCTGGGGCAATGCCAGCAGCCAGACGTCAGCCCAGATCGACACCATCGGAAGGTAACTCGGAGGGGGGCAAGCCCCCCTCCGAACCTCCCCCCAAGGGCATGCCGGCCTGCGGCCGGCGGGGGGCCATCCGGGGAGGCCGCCTGCGGCGGCGTCCGCGGCCGGCGATGAAGTTCAACCGTCCGCTCCGAGAGGGGTGGGGGGCCGATCTCGGCTTGGTTGGGGTTTGTCGTGTTTCTCGGGTTGCTGCTGTTCGCGGTGCAGGCGCTGTTCAACCTGTACGCCACGTCGGTGGTCACCGCCGTGGCCTACGACGCGGCCCGGCGGGTGGCGGTGGCCGACGGTGGGACGGCGTCGATCGGCGCGGCCGAGGCCGATGCCCGTCGGGCACTCGGCCGCTACGGCGAGCGGGTGACGTTCGACTGGAGCGGCACGGACGACGGCCAGGTGGTCGTGCTGTCGGTCCACGCCCGGAACCCAACCCGACTGCTCCCCGCGCTGGCCGGGCCGTTGGCCTTCGACGAGATCGACCGCACAGTGCGGGTCCGAGTCGAGACCTTCCGGTGAGAACGGACGAGTCGACGGACGAGTCGGGGCAGGTGGCGGGGCTGGAAGCCATCTGCTTCGGGCTGCTCACGTTCGTGGTGGCGGTCCTCCTGGCCGCCAACGCGTGGGCGGTGGTCGACGCCAAGATCGCCATGTCGGCCGCGGCCCGGGAGGCCACCAGGGCCTACGTGGAGGCGCCCGCCGGCTCCGATCCGATGGCACTGGCCGAGGCGGCGGCCCGGGAGGCGGTGCGGGGCCACGGTCGCGATCCCGACCGGATGGAGCTTCGACCCCTCGAGTCGGGCTTCACCCGGTGCCAGGTCGTGCGCTTCGAGGCCAGCTACAGGGTGGCCACGGTCACGCTGCCGTTCGTCGGTGGCGGCGGCGCCGGCTTCACCGCGGCCGCCCGACACGCCGAGGTCGTCGACCCGTACCGGGACGGCGTCCCGTCGGCCACCGCCCGGTGTGACAGTGGCTGAGGGTCGAGCGGGGCAGCGTGCTGCTGCTGTTCCCGGCGGCGGTGTTGATCGTGCTGGTCCTCGCCGCCATCACGGTCGACTCGTCGATCGCCTTCCTCGCCCAACGGGAGCTGGCCAACGCCACCGCCGCCGCGGCCAACGACGCCGCCGGCCGGGCGGTCGACGGCCAGGCCTTCTACCAAGGCGACCGGATCGAGCTCGACCCTTACGCGTTGGAGGCGGTGGCGGTCGAGAGGGTGCGGCTGGCCATCGACCAGTCCCGCCACCGGGGCCTGGATGTGCGAGTCACCGCCAGTCCACCCGCAGGGCCCGGATGCCCGTGGACGGTGCGGGTCTCGGCGTCGTCCCGGGTGCCGTACGTGTTCGCCAAAGCCCTCCCCGGCGGGCCGGACGAGGCCTCGGTGCGGGCCACGTCGGTCGCCGGCCCCGAACAGAGCCCGACAGACGGTTCGTGTGGGGTATGATGAAACATCATGGAGTTGCATCGTAAGACGAGTCGGCCTGGCAATGGCGCTTCCATCCGCCGCCAGGCCGAGTTGCTGGCGGAGGCCTCCCACCCGGGCGTGGTGGAGGCACGAGGGGTCGAGGGGGACGCGGATCGGCCCGTGCTGGTCACGACCCTCGTGCCGGGACCGACCCTGGCTGCTCCGCTGGCGCTCACCGTCGAGGAGGTCGCCGGCGTGGCGGAGGCACTGGCCGCCACCCTCGCCGACCTGCACGATATGGGCATCGTCCACGGGGCGGTGGCGCCCGAGCACGTGCTCGTGGGCCCCGACGGCCGGCCCGTCCTCTGTGGTTTCGGCTCGGCAGGCAGGGTGGGCGAGACGTCGCCCGGCGGCGACCACGAGTTGCACCCGTCCGCCGACGTCGCCGCCCTCGGCCGCCTCCTTCGCCGGCTGGCAATCGGCCCCGACGCCCGCCCTCTCCGTCGCATCGCCGAGGCGGCGACGATCGACGACCCGGCGGCGCGGCCGTCGGCCAGGACCATGGCCGACGAGCTGGCGACGGCAGTGCCCGGGGCCCGGCTGCCGGCCCCGCGTGGGAGCACCGGCGGCGGCGCGGCGACCGACGTGCGATCGCTCCTGGCGGGAGCCCGCGCCGACCGCGGGCGCCGAGGCGGAAGGCAGGGGCGGACGGAGGCGAGGGCCGCCCCCGGCCCCGGCGACGGCACTCGCCCCCGGCGTGTCTCCGATACCGGTGCCAGCCCGGGCGTCCGGCGCAAGGTGGCGGGCCTGCTCGGCTCCGACGGACTACGCCAGGACACCTCCGATGGTTGGCATGCCGCCGATGCCGTCGACGGCGACGGTGGCATCGACAACGGCCGCGAGGGTGCCGACCTCGACATTCCCCGACCGTCCGCGACACTCGATCCAGACTCTCGCCGGGCGGCCCGGCGACCCCCGCCCGACCGTCGGCTGCTGCCCAGGCGGTCGGCGGCCCTCGCCGGAGCGTTCGTGGCGGTGGCGTCCGTAGGCCTGCTCGTGCTCGCGCCGTGGTCCTCGCCCCGACCGTCAGAGAGCGTTCGGGTACCGACCACCCCGGCCCCGGCTGCGTCGGTGCCGTCCACTCCCCCCTCGGTCACCTCCATCCCCCCGGCCAACGCCCCGGCGGTCCGGACCGACTGCCCGGCACCCACGTCCGTGCTGGTCGCCGACATCGACGCCGACGGCTGCCTCGACGCCCTCCACTTCCACGGCGGGGTGCTCGAATCGGCCGGCTTGCGCTGGTCACTCGGCCGGGACGGCGACCAGCTGGCCACCGGCGACTGGTCGTGCCGGGGGGTGCGCACGGTCGTGCTCCTCCGCCCGTCCACCGGCGAGGTCTTCCGCTTCGACGCCTGGGCCGTCGGCGCCCACGATGAGGTCACGGGCTCGATGGTGGCGATGGTGCGGGACGGGAAAGCGGTCCGGGCGGCGGACGTCGATCGGGACGGCTGCCACGAGCTGGTCGTCGAACGGGGGGACCTGCCGCCGCAGGTCGTCCGCCTGCCGAGGCCACAGCCGTGACCCGACCGGCGCGGCTGCTTCGGCTGACGGCGTGGGCCGTCGGCATCGCCGTCGTCCTCTTCGCCCTCGCCACCAGCGGGCAGGGCGCCCTCGCCCCTCCGCCACTCGAGTCGCCCAGCCGGTGGCAGGCATGGTTCGAGCAGCGGGAGCCGGCCAGCGCCGCCTTCGCCGTCCTGCGGATGGCAGCGGTGTGCGCCTGCTGGTACCTGGCGGCGACCACCGTCGTGGGCGCCGTCCTGCGCCTGCTGCGGGCCGACGTCCTCGTGGCCGTGGCCGACGCCTTCACCGTGGCCCCCGTCCGTCGCCTCCTGGCCGGCTCCCTCACCCTCACCCTGGCCGGGATCGGCCCCACCGCCACGCTGGCGCGCCGCCCAGCCGGCCCCGTCCACCACGTCCACCTCGTGGCGACCTCGACATCGACCTCGGTCCCGGCGGCCAGCACGCCCGACACCATCACCATGCGGCGCATCCCACCACCGGACGCCGAACCGGATGCGCCGGTAGCCGACCCGCCCGCAGTCCAGTCCGCCGACCGCTGGACCGTCCAGCCCGGCGACTGCTTCTGGACCATCGCCGACGACGTGCTCCAGCGGGCCTGGGGCCGGGCACCGACAGACGCCGAGATCGTTCCCTACTGGCAGCGCCTGATCGAGGCCAACCGGTCGGAGCTCGCCGACCCGGCCAACCCCCACCTCATCTTCCCCGACCAGGTCTTCACCGTCCCGCCGGTCCCCCCTGCCGGATGAAAGTGCGCGAGGTCGTACGAATGCTGGAGGACGACGGCTGGTACCGGGTGGCGGGACGCGGCATCCACCGCCAGTTTCGTCATCCCACCAAGCCCGGTCGGGTGACGGTGGCCGGCAACCCCGGAAACGAAATGGCTCGCGGTACGCTCGCCAACATCAGGCGTCAGGCCGGATGGTCGAAGGAGGCTCCGTGAGCACCTGGAGCGTGGTCTACGAGCGCACCCCGGATGGCTGGAGCGCCTATCCCCCCGCCCTACCCGGTGTCGGCGTGGCCGGTGCCACACGGGAGGAGACGGAGCGTTTGATCGCAGAGGCCATCGCCCTCCACCTGACGGGCTTGGCCGAGGACGGGCTGCCCGTCCCTCACCCCGACGAGGCCGATGTCGGCTTCGTCGAGGCAGTCCTGCCCCGGTAACCCTCAGGCTCGGCTGCGGACGAGGTCGGCGAGGTCGCCGACGGTGGTAACGGCGGCCAGGTCGGCCTGGGAGAAGATGACGTCGTAGTCGTCCTGGAGGTCGATGGCCATCTCCACCAGCCGGTAGCTGTCCATCACCAGGTCGGACAGGGCCACGTCGGGCCCCACCTTCGACTCCGGCACCCCCAGCACGTCGGCGACGCGGGCGAAGATCTCCTCGACGGTGGGCGCGGGCATCGCTGTCAGTCCTCCTGGGGGTGCGGTCGGGACTCGAGCAGGAACCCGAGGCGGGCCTCGTGCTCGGCCAGGGTCTGGGCGTAGACCTCGCGGTCGGCCTCCTTGAAGCGGCGGAGGGTGGCGGCGATGTTGTCCTTGCCGTACTTGTCGCCCATGCCGGCCAGGGCGTCGCGCACCCACTGCACGTGCCAGCGCTCGTCCTGCATGATCCGCTCGATGGTCTCCTTGACCTCGACCCGCAGGTCGGGCACGGCCAGGTGCTTGGCGTACTGGTTGATCACCCGCCGCTCGAACACGAGGGTGATGGCCATGATCTCCATCAGGTTGGCCGGCAGCCCGGCCGCCTCCAGGTACTGGTCCTGGTAGGCGTCGGACAGCTTGATGGGACGGGTGCCCAGGCGCTCCAGGCAGTCGGTCCAGTACCAGGCGTGCTGGGCCTCGTCGGCGAAGTGCTTGGTGAGGTCGTGCTGGATGGGGCTGGGCTTGAGGGTGCGGGCCAGCCGGCCGAAGAACAGCGACCCGTTGATCTCCGACGTGCGGTAGTAGCTGAGCACCCAGTGCTCGTCGTCGGACAGCAGCGCCCTCAGACGGAGCATCGCCCACCGCGATCGTCAGCCAGCCCTGGCGCAGGCGGCCGCTGGAGTACCGGAACCGGCGGCCGGCCCGGTCGGTGGCGGATGCCGGCCAGGGCATCGGGGTCGGCCACCTCGTAGTCGAGCAGGGTGGCGTCGCCGTTGTCGGGCGTGGCCTTGAACAACGCCTCCTTGACCGTCCACAGGCGGAGGAGGTCGCCCTGCTCGTGGTCCCGCAGGTAGAAGCGGGCGGCGCGGGGGTCGACCGGGCGCTCGTCCTCGAAGTCGACCCCGAGGCCGGCCTGACCGCGGCCGTCCTCGTCGCACCGGGCGGCCACGGCCAGGCCGGCGGCGTGGGTGAGCGACAGGCAGCGGTTGGGGAAGGCGACCGCCGAGGTGTCGGCGGCCCGGCCGAGGAGCAGCTTGAGGGCGGCCCGGCCCCGCAGCCAGTCGTCCCGGCGGGCGCTGTCGGCCGCGGGGACCTGTGACCCGCTCGCCGGGCGACAGGTCGGCCACGGCTACCGGCTCACCGGTGGCGGCCAGCTCGACCGCCACCCCCAGGCGTGTCGTCACGCCACCGCATGGCGGCCCCACTTGTTGGCGACCAGCGACTCGCACGTGCGCCGCACCAGCCCGGCCGCATCCGGGCGCCTGGTAGGCGTCGCCCAGGGCCTGGCGCAGCCGGGCGTTGTCGACCTGCTTGGCCACGAAGAGCTGGCGGGCGAAGGGCACCACCGACTGCAGCGACTGGCGCACCAGTCCCCCGCCGAAGGCGTCGACCCCGCTGGCCAGCAGGTCGAACGTCTCCCGGTCGCCCAGCAGCGGCCGCAGCACCCGCCGCCGGCGGAACGAGTCGACCCCCTCGAACGACTCGGAGACCACGTCGAGCGCCTGGGCCAGCGTCAACGACCGCTCGGCGTCGTGGGCCACGTGGTAGACGCCGGCCGCGGTGTCGAGCCCCATCAGGGCCACGATGGCCGAGGTCACGAAGTCGCCCGTGACCAGGTAGAGGGGGGTGGCCCCGTCGCCGGGGACGAGGGGCAGCAGCCCGTGGAACCACAGCTTCAGCGTCTCGTGGAAGGCGTTGTGCTGGGTGACGTGGCCCGAGTCGTCGTCGGCGATCACCGTCGCCACCCGCAGGATGCGCCACGGCAGGTCGTCGGCCGCGGCCACCAGCTGCTCGGCCTCCCACTTCGACCACTCGTAGTCGTTGGCGAAGCCGGCCTCGTCGTCGTACAGCCGCTCCTCGACCGGGCCCGCCCGCAGGCCGGTGGAGTAGAGGGTGCTGACCAGCCCGAAGCTCACCAGCCGGGGGCAGGCGCGGGCGAAGGCCAGCACCTTCTCCGTCCCCTCGACGTTGACCGCCCGGGCGGTGTCCCGGTCGACGTCGAACCGGGTGATCGCCCCCGAGTGGACGATGTGGGTGATCGCCTCCCGCTGCTCGTCGGCGACGGCGGCGAAGGGGTCGGCGTCGGCCAGGTCGCCCACCGCCCGCCCGTGGGCGATCACGTCGACGCCCTGGTCGCGGTAGCGCCCGGCCACGAGGCGTGCCCAGGTAGCCGCCGGCGCCGGTGACCAGGACGGTCATGGCAGGTCGGGCCACGGTCCCTCGGGACCGAAGTGGTGGACGAACGCCGACAGCCAGCGCTCGATGCCGAAGGCGATGCACGCAGTCCGCACCGGCTCGCCGTCGCGCTCGATGTCGAACGCCCGCCCGAAGTGGTCGTGGTGGAGGTTGGTCGAGGCGATGGCCAGGCGGTCGTCGAACATCAGCTCGAACTTGGTGGGGTCGACCTGCTGCATCAGGTACTGCGGGTTCTTGGACGCCCGGAAGAACGGGTCGCTGGCCTGCTCCCACCGCAGGGGCAGGCCGATGGCCGGCGGTGAGGCGGTCGACCTCGGCCGTCGCCTTCTCCAGGAACGTCCGGGCCTCGTCGGCCGTCCCCATGCACACGATCTCCCGCATGGTGAAGCTCCACTGGCGCTCGAGGGGCACGTAGTGGGTCTCCCGCCGGAAGCAGGTGTTGCGGGTGGTGAAGTAGCGGGCCCCGTCGAAGCGCCCGCCCCGATGGTGGTCGTAGAGGTGGTAGCAGGCGGCCGGGGTGAGGACGTCGCGGATCGGGGCCAGCTGCGTGGGGTGGACCCGGCCCTCGCCGTCGACCGGCTCGCCGTCGGTGAAGGCGGCCAGGTTGTCCTCGTCGGCGTCGATGCAGGCGGGAAAGGTGGCGTGCTGGGGGAACGAGCGGAACCAGTCGATGCGCTCCAGCACCGTCGCCGGCAGGAAGGTCGGGAAGCGGTGGTCGGGCGCGCCCCAGTCGGCGGCCCACCCCAGGAACCGGCGGTCGAGGCGTTCGGCCAGCTCGAGCAGCGGTCCGTACAGCACCGACTGCCCGTTGGGGATCCACCGGAGCCCGGGGACGTCGCCCATCACGGGGCCCATCAGGGGCACGCGAAGAAGGTGGCGTGGATGGTGTCGATGCTCCGGAACACGCCCGCCTTGAGCCGGCGGGGGTCGATCGGCGCCTGGCGCAGCTCCTCGATGTAGAGCAGCAGGTCGGCGACCTGCAGCGACGTGAGGTAGCGGCGCTCGATGATGGGCGTGTCGTCGGCCGGCTCGTCCGCCGGGACCTCCGGGTTGTGGTCGCGGATCCACGCCCGCAGCGCTTCTCGCTCTTCAGACTCGGTCACGCCGACATCACCCCCGCCTCGACCAGCGGCCGCAGGCCGAACTTGGTGATGGCGGCCCGATGGGCCTGGGTGGCGGGGTGGTCCCACGCCTCCCGCGCCACCGCCCACGGATCGGCGAAGCCGGCGTCGCGGTACACGTCGGGGTTGTAGTACTCCCGCCAGGTGGCGGTGACGTAGGCGTCGAGGTGGGCCCGGATGCCGGCCACCACCTCGGGCGACCACCGGTCGACCCACTCCCGCCACAGCCACTCGACGACCCGCCGTCCGAAGACGAGGTGGCGGGTCTCCTCGGCGTGATGATTGGCGTTGATCTGGCGGGCCACAGCGACGAGCCGCTCGTCCCGGCCCTGGGCGACGTTGTAGCGGTCGACGATCTCCTCGAAGATCGAGACCTGGGCGAAGAAGAGGAAGTCCTCCTCGCCGTCGGCGTACTCCCGGGGGAAGTCGATCTTGCGGTCGGGGTAGACCTTGCCCGCGTAGCGGTTGCAGAACGTCCCGAACCAGATGCTGTGCTTGTTCTCCTCGTCGAGGAAGTGGTGGAGGTACTCGGCCACGCCCTCCAGATCCGGGCTGGTAGAGGCGGTGGGCCAGGCCCTCCATCAGCCGCTTCTCGCCGTGGATGTTGAGGCTGAAGAAGTTGACCGCCTCCCAGAAGCTGAGCTCCCGCCGGCGCTCGTCGGAGAGGCCGTCCCAGGCGGGGGTGCCGTGGAGCGAGATGAGCTCGGGACTGGTGAACCACTGGGCCCGTTCGAGCTGGTCGGGCCACTCGATGGCCAGGTACGGGTTCTGGTAGTTGCGCCGGGAGGAGGCGCTCAGCTTGCGGACGGTGTCCGTGAGGCCGGCCTGGTCCGCGGTCACGTCTTCTCCAGGAGGACGCCCTGCCAGTTCATCCCGAAGCCGGCCATCGTCAGCAGGAGGTGCTGGCCCGGCTCGACCACGCCGCGATCGTGCAGGAAGGACAGGTTGATGATGTTGTCACCGCTGATCACGTGGGCCACGTCCGGCAGCGACGGGCAGCACACCTTGGCCGGGTCGATGCGCAGCAGGCGGGACAGGATCTGCCACGCCTTGACGTCGGTGTTCTGGGGCACCACCCAGTCGACGTCGTCGGTGGTGAGCCCGGCCTTGGCCAGCAGCTCGGTCGCCAGGCGGTGGGTGTAGGCGAAGTAGCTGCCGACCGTCTCGTCGTCGTCGGCGAAGACCATGGCCCCGTTGGTGATGTGGTGGGCCGCCACCAGGCGGTAGGCGGCCGGGTCGCGGGAGACGACGCACGCCGCGGCCCCGTCGGAGATGAGGCTGTAGGCCTGCTCGTAGGTGGCGCCGGGAGGGAAGCGGTCGGCGCTGACGCACAGGATCCGGGCGATCGAGGGGTCGGTGGCGAGCAGGCCGTGGGCGATGCGCAGGGAGCCGAGCATGCTGGTGCACGCCTGCTGGCCGATGCCCACGACGAAGGCCCGGTCGAGGCCGAGGTCGGCCTGGAGGCGGCTGACGGGGAAGTCCATGAGGTGCTTGACGTCGGCCGTCTCCGTGAACTTCGCCGGATCGCCCAGGTTGGCGTTGGCCGGGATGCAGGTGGCGTAGAGGATGGCGTCGATATCCCCCAGGTCGTCGCCGCCGATGGCCAGGACGGCGGCCTTGGCCAGGTCGTACGACGTCTCGTCGTCGGCGCAGGTGTGGTGCCAGCGGAAGCCCGACTGCAGGAACGCGGACGCCGGGTTGTGGGTGCGGCCGGCGGCCGCGCTCTCCTCCACCGAGTGCTTCTGGCTGCCGAGGGCGTAGCCGAACCGGTCGACGTAGGCGTCGGTCACGGGCGGACCGCACCGACATCGAGCAGCTTGGCCACCTCGGCCCGCCGCAGCGAACGCTTGGCCGTCTTGGGCAGCTCGCCCTCGTGGACCCGGACGACGGTCGGCCGCTTGAACCCGCTCAGGCCGGCGGTGAGCCGCCGCACCTCGCCGGCCGCGGCCTCCTCCGACATCGGCGGGGACGCGGGTGCCGGGACGACGACCGCGCACACCTGCTCGCCGGCCCTCCCGTTGCCGCTCCCGTTCGGCCGCCACCCGAGCACGCACACCTCGGCGAACAGCTCGCTGCGGGCCAGGGCGGTCTCCACCTCCTCGGGCTGCACCTTCTTGCCGCTGTCGAGCACGATCAGGCTCTTGGACCGGCCGGTGACGAACAGGTAGCCGTCGTCGTCGAGGCGCCCGAGGTCGCCCGTGTGCAGCCATCCGTCGGCATCGACTGCCTCCCGGGTGGCAACCTCGTCCTCCCAGTACCCGAGCATGACGCCGGGGCCGTGGACGAGGATCTCGCCGTCGGCCGCGATGCGCACGTCGGTGCCGGGCAGGGGGCGGCCGACCGAGCCCAGCCGGTTGTGGCCGGGGCTGTTCATGGCCACCGTGGGCGCGGCCTCGGTGAGCCCGTAGCCGGCATAGACGCCGATGCCCAGGCGGTCGAAGAAGGCGGCGATCTCGGGGTCGAGGGGCGCTCCCCCGCAGTAGAAGGCGCGCAGCCGGCCGCCCAGCCGCCGGTGGACGGGGGCATACAGCGCCCGCCGCAGCCGGACGGATGGCAGGCGGCCGGCGACGCGGTCGGCGGCCCGTAGATAGGCCCCGCCGAGGTCGTCCTTGCGGGTGGCGGACTCGATGTGGCGCTTCAGCATGCGCAGGACGACAGGCACGACGACCATGCGGTCGACCTTGCCCTCGGCCATCATCGACCCCAGCTCGTGGGGGACGATCGTGCGGGCCACCAAAATGGTCGACCCCGCGGCCAGACCCGAGAGCAGCCCGCACAGCTCCAGCAGGTGGTTCGGGGGCAGCACCGACAGCCAGCGGGCGTCCGGCCCCGTCTCCTGGATCTCGCTGGCCCGGGCCACTACATAGGCCAGGTTGGCGAACGACAGGGCCACCCCTTTGGGCTCGCCCGTGCTCCCCGACGTCCAGACGAGGACGGCCGGGTCGCCCACCGGCCGAGACAGCTCCGTGCCGGCGGGCGTCTCGCCAGCCGTCGGCGCGGCCGAGGGGTCCAGCATCGGGACGCCGTCCGGCCAGCGGGGAGCGTAGGCCGGCGAGACGATGGCGGCCGCCAGCCTCGATCGCCGGCAGAGCACCTCGAGCTCCTCGGCCGTGAGCTTGACGTCGAGGGGCACGGCGACCGCCCCCCGGCGCAGGATCCCGACAAAGGCGGCCGCCCAGCCGCCACCCGCTTCGGCCAGCAGCGCCACCCGGTCGCCGAGGCCCACCCCGGCCGCCGCCAGCCGGACCGCGATCGCTGTCGACTGGAGGTCGAGACCGCGGTAGGTCGTCTCGGTCCAACCCCGCATCGGTGTGGGTGGCGATGGCGACCTTGTCGGCGACCGTGGCGTCGCCCCGGCGGGACCACCCGTCGAGCACCTCGGCCGACTTCATGGTCCCCGACTCATGGTGCCGAGTGTACGGGCGCACCGGAGGTGCTACAAGGGGGGCGTGGCGAAGCAGATCAACCTGGCCGACTCGGTCGACGACCGCCTGTTCTTCGCCCAGGTCCGGGAGGACCCGGTGCTCGAGATCGAGGCGCTTCAACCGGCCGCCGGCGAGACCCTCGTGGTGGTCGGCTCGGGCGGCTGCACCGCCCTCTCCCTCCTCGCCGCGGGGGCGGGGAAGGTGGTCGCGGTCGACCTCAACCGGGTTCAGAACCTGCTCACCGACCTCAAGGCCACGGCCGTCGCCACCCTCGAGCCGGGACAGGCGACCGCCTTCCTCGGCGGCGCGCCCATGTCGGAGGAGGACCGCCGGGACCGCTTCGAGACGCTGGCGCCCGCCCTGGGCCGCTCGGCGAGGGACTGGTGGACGGCCCATCCCGCGCCCATCGCCAAGGGCGTGCTCAACGCCGGCGTCACCGAGCGCTTCATCGGCGGCATCATGACCACCGTCAAGAAGGCGATCCACCCCCCGGAGCGAATCGCCCGCCTCCTCGCCTGCCAGACGCTCGACGAGCAGCGCCGGCTCTACCGCAAGGAGTGGGACACGGTCCGCTGGCGGCTCCTGTTCACCATGCTCCTGAACCGGGCCGTGTTCCGCAAGACCTACCACCCGGGCTTCTTCGAGCACGTCGAGAACCCCAGCTTCGCCCGCCATTTCCGGGCCCTGGCCGAGCACTCGCTGACCGAGGTGCCCATCGCCACCAACTACTTCGTCCACCACATGCTCACCGGCTCGTACCCGGTCGACGTCCCCGGCGGGGTGCCTCCCTACCTGGCCCCCGAGGCCGCGGCCGTCGTCCGGGCGGCCGCCGACCAGCTCACCCTCGTCGACGGCGGCTACACGACCTACCTGCGCACGTGCCCCGACGCCAGCGTCCACGGATTCGCCATCTCCAACATCCTCGAGTGGTTCACGCCCGAGCAGACCGACGAGCTGTTCGCCGAGGTCGTGCGCACCGCTGTCCCCGGCGCCCGGTTCGTGTTCCGGAACTTCGTGGGCTGGACCGAGGTGCCCGAGCGCTGGCGAGACGTGGTGAAGGAGGACCGCGGCCTGGGCGAGGCCCTCATCCAGCGGGACCGGAGCGCGGTGCAGCGGCGCATCGCCGTCTGCCGGGTGAACGCCTGATCACCGTTCGGGACGCGACCCCGGGCGACAACGAGGCGCTCGTGGCCCTGTCGGTGGCCTGCCCCATGGAGGGCGACATCGGCCTGGCCGTCGACCGGGCGCCCGACTTCTTCGCCCTCAACCGCCTGGAAGGCGACACGTGGCGGGTCGGCGTGGTGGACGGGCCCGAGGGCGCCCCCATCGGGTGCATCGCCGTCGCCCAGCGCCACGTGTACCTGAACGGTGAGGCCACCCCGGGGGTGTACGTCAGCGACCTCAAGGTCCATCCCGATCACCGGGGGGGCGGGGTGGCCGACGCCCTGAGCGTCTGGGCCCGCGACCTGTGCGTCGCCGCGGTCGGGCCCCACGGCCTGGTGTTCCTCACCATCCTGGCCGGCAACGAGGGGATGGAGCGGCGGATGAAGGGCCCGCGCGGCCTGCCCGAGGTGGATCGGGTGGCCACCTACCGCACCCACACCATCCCCCTGTTGGGACGCCGCCGAGCGCCGGACTCGGGGGTCGACGTGCGCCGGGCGGGTCCCGAGGACCTGGCCGACATGGCCGCCCTCTGGGCCCGGTTGGCACCGGGCCGCCAGCTGGCGACGGTGCACGACGGGGCGTCGTTCGGCGCCTGGATCGACGCCGCCCCCGACCTCGCCCTCTCCGATTACCTGCTGGCCCGCCGGCCCGACGGGGAGCTGGCCGGATTCGTGGGCGTGTGGGACCAGTCGGCCATCAAGCGGCTGCGGGTGACCGGCTACTCCCGCAAGCTGGCCGCCGTGCGGCGGGTGTTCAACACCTTCGGTCCTCTGGTCGGCGGGACGAGGCTGCCCGCCCCCGGCGGCGCCCTGCGCAACCTGACGGCGGTGCAGGTCTGCGTGGCGCCCGAGGACCCGGGCGTGCTGCGGGCGCTCGTCCTCCGGGCCTACAACGACAATCGCCGCCGAGGGTTCTCGTTCCTCAACGTCGGCCTCGACGGGGCCGACCCGCTGGCCGTCGCCCTGAAGGGGCTGTGGGCCCAGCCCACCGACATCTGGGTCTGCGTGGCCTACCTGGAGGATCCGCCGCCGGGCCTGGTGGGCGACGGCCGGCCCACCCACCACGAGATCGCCCTCGTCTGACTCCGGGGCGCCTGTCAGGCGGGGGTACGGCGGAGCTGGAGGTCCTCCAGGCGGCGGACCAGGGCGTCGGCGTCGGTGCCGAACAGGCCGGCGATGGCCCGGATGTCGTCGTGGCGGATGGTGAGCACCCGCCCGTTGAAGTCCTGCCGCAGCACCTGGATGCTGGCCAGGTACTTGTGCACCATCTCCAGCTCCGGGTCGGGGTCGAGCGCCTCGAAGCGGGCCAGGTCGAAGGTGATCTTGCGGGACGACGCGGACGGCGGGGTCCGTTCCGAGGCCTCACCGCTGTCGTCCGCGGACCCGGCCGGGGAGTCCTCCCCCTCCCGGGGCAGCAGCTGGTCGACGGGCACGCTGTAGAAGTCGGCCAGGCGGTGCAGCCGGGGGACGGAGATGACCCGCTCGCCCCGCTCGTAGGCGCCCAGGACCGACGCCTTGAACTCCTGCTCGGAGGCGGCCTCGACCTCTTGGAGAGAAAGACGCTTCTGCCGGCGGATGGCCCGCAGGCGCTGGCCGACGCGCCGGGCGTAGGTCTGCGCCTGTCCAGCCAGCTCGGTGTCCTCGTCCACGACCGAGCCCCCTCCCCACGTCGCCGGCTGCGCCACGTTATCTCGCTCTGAGTCACCAAAGCAATCGCGCTCCGTGACCAATGGCTCGCGGACCGTGACGGGTGGGCGAAACCGCCGGATCAATCGTGAGGGGACAGCAGCCCACTGCGCAGCGCGGCCAGCAGCGTGGCTGCGGCCACCGCCGCCGTCTCCGTGCGCAGCACGTTGGGCCCCAGGCCCATCGTGGGCAGGCCGGCGCCGAGCTCGCCGGCATCCCAGCCGCCCTCCGGCCCGACCAGCACCACCGTGCGCCCGAGCGACGGCGGCTGTCCCCCGGGCACGGCCAGGGCCGCGCCCGGCCGCCCGGCCGCCTCGGCGAACGTCGTCGGCTGCTCCACCACCGGCAGCCACGCCCGTCGGCTCTGCATGGCCGCCTCCCGGGCCACCCGCCGCAGCCGCTCGACGGGCCCCGCCGCCCGGTCGCCCGTCCAGCGCACCACCGACCGGGCCGCCAGCAGGGGGACGATGCGGTCGACCCCCAGCTCGGTGAGCTTCTGCACCGCCCACTCGGGACGGTCGCCCTTGGTCGGGGCGAAGGCCACGGTGATCGGCGGGTCGGCGGCCGGCTCCACCACCACCTCGCCGTCGACCTCCAGGCCCGGCCCCTCACGGCCACCGGTGGCGAACCGGCACGCCACCCACCGACCGGCCCCGTCGGAGGCGGTGACGAGCTCGCCCGCCCGCAGCCGCAACACCCGCTCCAGGTGGTGCCGGTCGCCCGGATCGAGCACGGGCGAGGCCAGGTCGGCCACGAAGACGTGGGCCTTGGCCTCGGTGGCGCCCACCGCCGGACGGCCGGCCACGCCCGGGCCGAGCCCTACTTGAAGGCCGAGCGGACCCGGGCCAGGAAGCCGGTGTCGGGCGGGGCCACGTCCTCGCCCCGGGCCGTCGCCAGCAGGCGCAGCAGCTCCTCCTGCTCCTTGGACAGCTCGGCCGGGGTCTCGACCGCCACCTGCACCAGCAGGTCGCCCCGGCTGCCGCCCCCGCCCACCCGGGGCACCCCCCGCCCCCGCAGGCGGAACACCCGGCCCGTCTGGGTGCCCTTGGGGATGACCAGGTCCTCGGTGCCGTCGAGGGTCTCGTAGTGGATGACCGCGCCCAGGGCGGCCTGCACCATGGGCACGTGGAGGACGTGGACCAGGTCGTTGCCCTGGCGGACGAAGCGCTCGTCGGGCCGGACCCGCAGGTGGACGTAGAGGTCGCCCGCAGGCCCGCCCCGGGGACCGGCCGCCCCTCGCCCGGTGACCTTGAGGGTGCTCCCGTCGTCGACCCCCGCGGGCACGTCGACGGTGTAGGTGCGCTCCTCGGTGCGCCGGCCCTCGCCCCGGCAGTCGGGGCACGGGGACGCCACCATCTCCCCCACGCCGCCGCACCGGGGGCAGGGGCTGGACGTGATCATCTGGCCGAGGATCGACTGCCGGGTGCGCCGGACCTCGCCCGAGCCGCCGCACTGGGAGCAGGTGATGGGGGCCGTGCCGGGGCGGGCGCCGCTGCCCGAGCATGTCTCGCACGTCACCGGCACCCGCATCCTGACCTCGTGGGACACGCCGAACACGGCCTCCCGGAACTCGAGCTGGATCGCCGTCTCCAGGTCGTTGCCCCGCGGCGGCCCCGACTGGCGGCCGCCGCCCCCGAAGGGCGAGCCGCCGCCGAAGAACGACTGGAAGATGTCACTCAGGTTGGCGCCGAAGATGTCGTCGAAGCCGCCGGCCCCGCCGGGCCCGCCCGTCCCCCGAAGGCCCTCGGGCCCAAAGGTGTCGTAGCGACGACGGCGCTCGGGGTCACGGAGGGTCTCGTAGGCGACGGTGACCAGCTTGAAGCGGTTCTCGGCCTCGGGATCGCCGGGGTTGGAGTCGGGGTGCAGCTCGCGGGCCCGGGCCCGGTACGCCTTCTTGAGCTCGTCCTCGGTCGCGGTCCGGCTGACGCCCAGCAGCTCGTAGAAGTCCTCGGGAAGTGCGGCCACGGGGATCCGGTCAGCTCTCGCTGAGGGCCCGGCCCAGGCGCTGGCTGACGGCTGCCACCGCGGCCATGGCCTGGGGGTAATTCATGCGGGTGGGGCCGAGCACGCCGATCGTGCCCGCCCGGCCGCCGTCGACCTCGTAGGGGGCGACGATGAGCGAGCACTCGGTGAGCGACTCCACCCGGTGCTCGGTGCCGATGAGGACGTTGAGCCGGTCGTCGAGGAGGGCCTCCCGCAGGAGGCTCACCACCACGTACTGCTGCTCGAGGATGGTGAGCACCTGGCGGACGGTGGCCACCGCCTCGAAGGTGGCGGCCATGTGCGAGGCCCCGTCGACGAAGACCTGCTCCGCCTCCCGGCGGTGGTGGTCGACCAGGCCGGCACGGGTGGCCGCGGCCAGGCCGTCGGTGGTCTCGTCGCCGGTGGCGGGGATGGCCCGGTCGTCGGTGACCGGGAAGCCCACCAGGTGGCCGTTGAGATGGGCGTTGGCCGCGGCCAGGTGACCGTCGCCCACCTCCGGGTCGATCTCGAGGGTGGCCTTCTCGATGGCCCCGGTGGACAGGACGGCGACGGCCAGGGCCACCCGCGGCGCCAGCCGGACGATCTGCACCGAGCGCACGGTGGCGTCCTCGTGGTGGGGCGCCACCACCATGGCCGCGTAGTGGGTGAGGCTCGAGAGCAGGCAGCTGGTGTCGTGCAGCATCTCCTCCAGCTGGCCGTGGGCCCGGGCGAAGAAGGTGTGGACCTGCTGCTTCTGCACCGGCTCGAGCGATCCCTGGGGGGCGCTGATGCTGTCGACGAAGAACCGGTAGCCCTTGTCGGTGGGGATGCGCCCGGCGCTGGTGTGGGGGTGGGCGAGGAAACCCTCCCGCTCCAGGGCCGCCATCTCGTTGCGGACGGTGGCCGACGACACGCCCAGGTTGCGGGTGCGGGCCAGGTGGGCGGAGCCCACCGGCTGGGCGGTGTGGATGTACTCCTGGACCACGGCCCGGAGGATGGCGGCCTTGCGATCGTCGAGCATGCTGCCAGCGATGATACCGAGGGCCCGCCGTTCTGGGTCGAAACGGGACCCCACCACCAGGTCGGACGCGATCGCAACGCGCCGACGGGTTCTGCGGTGCGACCATTGCGGCGTGCCGCCCTCCGCTCACCCCGAGGACATCGAGGCCGCGGGTGCCCTGGCGTCCTGAGCGGCTGGTGATCGTGCTCGGCACCGCCGCCGGTGTGGGCAAGACCTGGATCACGGCCGGGGTCCTCGAGGAGCTTGCCCGCGACGGGGCCCGGGCGGTGGCCCGCAAGCCGGTGCAGTCGTTCGCCCCGGAGGACGCCACCTCCACCGACGCCCACGTGCTGGCCGCCGCCGCCGGCGAGCGGCCGGAGGACGTGTGCCCTCCGCACCGCTGGTACGAGGCCCCCCTCACCCCGCCGATGGCGGCGGCGGTGCTGGGCCGGCCCGCCTTCAGCGTCGACGACCTGGTGTTGGAGCTGGCCTGGCCGCCCGACACCGTCGTGGGGATGGTGGAGACGACCGGCGGGCCGAGGTCGCCGATCGCGGCCGACGGCGACAGCGTCGACCTCTGCACCGCCCTGTCCCCCGACGTCGTCGTGCTCGTGGCCGAGGCCGGGTATCGGAGCGATCAACGCCGTCCGGCTGTCGGTCGACGTGCTCCTCACCGGCTGCGCACCGGTGCTCGTCGTGCTCAACCGGTGGGACGGCAGCGACCTGCAGCGCCGCAACCGCGAGTGGCTGCTGCGGGACGGGTACCAGGTGACCACGTCGTTGGCCGACGTGGCCGCCCGCCTCACCCACCGGCGGGCGTGAGCGGGGCGGCAGCCGGCGCGCCTACATTGCCGACACCCTTATGGCGACGGGACGGTCGTGACCTCGAGACTGAAGAGCGGCCATCCCCGGCTCGACCTCGTCCTGGGTGGTGGTCTCTCGGCTGGCGCCCTGACCCTCATCACGGGCGCGCCGGGCACTGGCAAGACCCTCCTGGCCCAGCAGTTCGTCTTCTCCAACGCCATTCCCGAGGCGCCCGCCCTCTACGTGTCCACCGTCTCCGAGCCGATGGACAAGATCCTGCGCTACGCCCGCAGCCTGTCGTTCTACGACGACACGATGGTGGGCCAGGCGGTGTTCTACGAGGACCTGGGCGGGCTGCTCGACGAGCGGGGCCTGCCCGCCTTCGTCGACCGCCTGCAGTCGCTGATCGCCGAGCACTCCCCGGCCATCATCGTCATCGACAGCTTCAAGGCGCTCCACGCCTTCGCCCGGGAGCCGGGTGACTTCCGCTGGTTCCTTCACGACTTCGCAGCCCGTCTCTCGGCCTCGGGGGCGTCGTCGTTCTGGGTGGGGGAGTACGGGCCCGACGACATCGCCCGGGAACCCGAGTTCGCGGTGGCCGACGCCATCATCCAGCTGTCGTCGACGATGGTCAACGAGCGGGAGTCCCGGGTGCTCCAGGTGCTCAAGCTGCGGGGCAGCGGCTTCCTGTCCGGCCGCCACTCCTACCGCCTGTCGGAGAAGGGCATCGACGTCTTCCCCCGGCTGGCCGACATCGGCGACGCCACCGACTACGACCTGTCCGACGAGCGCATCTCGTCCGGCATCCCCGCCCTCGACACCATGCTGGGCGACGGCTACTGGCCCGGCGCCTGCACCCTGGTGGCGGGGCCCTCGGGGTCGGGCAAGACGGTGATGGGGCTGAGCTTCATCTTCGGGGGCGCCGCCCGGGGCGAGAAAGGCCTGATCGCCAACCTGCAGGAGAACCCCAGCCAGCTGCAGCGCACGGCCGGCGGGTTCGGCTGGTCGCTCGAGGATCCCAACGTGTCGTTGCTGTACCGCTCGACCGTCGACCTCTACGTCGACGAGTGGGTCTACGCGGTGCTGGAGGCGGTCGAGTCGCAGAACGTGACCCGGCTGGTCATCGACAGCCTGGGCGACCTGGCCTTTGCCTCGCCCGACATGGTCCGTCTCCGGGAGTACATCTACTCGCTCACCCAGCGGTGCTCCCGCCGCGGGATCAGCGTCCTGATGACCATGGAGGTCCCCGACCTGTTCCACCTGTCGCGGCTGTCGGAGTCAGGGATCTCCAACATGTCCGACAACGTGATCCTCCTGCAGTTCCTGCGCAGTCGGTCGCGGGTGAAACGGGCCCTCACCGTCCTGAAGACCCGGGCCAGCCTCCACGAGCCGGAGATCAGGGAGTACGTGATCACCCCGGCCGGGATCGTGGTCGGCGACACCTTCGACGAGGGCGTCGACACCGACTGATTCGCCCAACGGCGCCTCAGACTGGGACGTGGAGGACGAGGATGGCCACGTCGTCCCGGGGCTCGGGGCCACCGAAGTCGATGACCGCCGCCTCGAGGTTCTCGGCTACCTCGGCCGCCGTCATCCCCGCCCACGAGCGCAGCACGTCCTCCATGCGCTTGTCGCCGAACTGCTCGCCGTCCCGTTGCGCCTCGGTGACGCCGTCGGTGTAGAAGACGAGGCTGTCGCCCGGGTGGAGCTGGGCCGTCTCCTCCCACAGGCGGATCTCCGGGAAGACGCCGATGAGGCCGCCGTCGGCGCCTATGGCTTCGATCTCGCCCGTGGACCGCAGCAGGAGGGGCGGCGGGTGGCCGCCCCGGCACACAGCGACCCGCACTCCCCCCACGGTGGGGACCACCCGTCCGTAGGCGACGGTGCAGAACCGCTCGTCGAGCTGGTGGTGGAGCAGGGTGTCGTTGAGCTTGCGCAGCACCTGGGCCGGGTGGCGCAGGTCCATGGCCACCGACCTGATCGTGTAGCGGGCCAGGGCGGTGAGGGCGGCCGCCTCCGGTCCCTTGCCGCACACGTCGCCGACGACGACGGCCCAGTCGCCACCGGTGTCGAACACGTCGTAGAAGTCGCCGCCCACCTCGAGTCCGGCCAGGGCCGGGTGGTAGCGGGCGCCCAGGTCGAGCCCGGGCACGTCGGGCAGGCGGGGCGGGAGGAGGCTGGTCTGCAGGGCCCGGGCCAGCTCGAGGGTGCGGTGGCGGTCGGCCTCCGCCTGGCGCCGAGAGAGGCGTTCGCTGTCGTAGAGCCGAGCCCGCTCGAGGGCGACCGCCGCCTGCTCGGCCAGGGCCACCAGGAAGCGCCGGTCGTCGTCCTCCAGGGGCAGGGCGTGGTCGAAGCCGAGGGTGAGGACGCCCACCACCCGGTCCTCGGCGGCGAGCGGGATGGCGACCGCGCTCCGGCTGCCGCTGCCGGCGAGGGACGGGAAGCGGGTGCCGGGCTCGGCCAGCCCCCGGGCCCAGACCGCCTCCCCGGTGCGGGCCGCCTCGGCCGCCGGAAGGTCGGCGTCGAGGGGGACGACGACGGACTCATCCGGCTTTCCCCCATCCCGCCTGGGGGACGCCAATCGCAGGCCGCCGCTGTCGTGGTCGAGCAACCACAGTCCCCGGCTGCGCACGACCCGCTCGGGGATGGGCTCGTCCATGATGACCCGTACCACGTCGTCGACGGTGAAGGCCCGGGAGAGGTGGCCGGTGAGGGTCTGGAGGCGGCTGAGGCGTTCGCCCCGGTGGAAGCGGTCGATGGTGAGGGCGCACAGCTGGGCGATGGTGACCAGCAGGGCCTGCTCGTCCGGATCGAAATGGCGGGGCTCGGTGAAGCTCAGGCCGAGGACGCCCAGCGAGCGCCCGCCGACGACCAGGGGCAGGGCGACGAGGCCCTCGTGGGGCACGGGGATCGTCGCCGACGCCGGGTACGTCTCGATCCGTTCCGCGACGGTCGACAGGAAGACCGGTTCGCCGAGCCGGGCCGACTCGCTGAGGGGAAGGCCGGCGTCGATCGGGATCCGGCGCCACTCGGAGGCGAGGTCCCCGTACCCGACGGCCCGCCGCACGTCGAGGCCACCATCGTCGTCCTTCAGGGCCAGCACGCCCGCGTCGGCCCCGACCGCGGGCAGGAGCTGGTCGACGGCCACATCGGCGATCGCCTCCTCCGACGGGGCGGCGGCCAGCGCCGACATGATGACCTGGAGCTTCCTCAACTCGTCGAGCAGTACGACGGCGATGCCGAATCCCCCTTCCCCCCCACCGACGCCGACGGAAGCCCGAGCGGCTGGGCGGAATGTACCTAGGGACGGGCAGTTTGAAAACCGCGCCTGACGCCGCTCACACCGGAAGGGGGAACGTGAGGATCGTGTCGATGCTCTCCGTGATGGCACCGTCCTCCGCCACCCGGACCTTGAAGTAGAGGAGCCCGGCGCCGTCGCTCAGCCGGCGGCCGATGGCTGAACATGGACGACCCTGCCCGCCGCCCCCGCAAGGGTCGCTCACGTCGAAGTCCTCTTCGATTCCTTCGAAGCCCTCTTCAAGCTCCCACGTCACGCCCGCTCCACGGCCACGTCGCCTGCGCGGAATCGATGTCGCCCGGCGAGACCGACCGGACGTCGGCGACGCCGAACGGGGTAGTCACCGAATCAGATCCGAGATCGACCGTGACCCCGTCGAGGTCGGAGAGGCGAAGCCCGCCGTCGAACCGGAACGTCGACCCCTCGCGGGTCACGGTGAAGCTGCTGTCGGCCGCCTTGGTGGGCTCGAGATTCTCCATGAGGCCGAGCAACTCCTCGTACTCGACTCGCGTCAGCCCCAGGCTCGGGTCGTAGGGTAGGGGCTCTCCCGGCTCTGCCTTGGCGACCTGCTCCAGCAGCGCGTCCGGGTTGGACTGCAGCCTTGGCCCCAGAGGGCGAGCGAGCCGGGGTGACGGCCCTGCACCGTGTAGATCTCGGCCGGCACCCTGCCCACGGGAAGGAAGGCCTTGCCGCCGGTCCCGTCGATCGGGACGTAGGTGATCTCGGCCGGCGTCGTTGTCGATGTTCCGCCCTGAGGCAGCGTCGGTGGTGTCCGACGACAAGGACGATGACGAACCGCCGCACGCCACCGCGACCGTCAGGAGCAGGGCACCGGCCACCCGTCGCATCCCCCGATCATGAACCGTTCGAGCGGCGTCCGTCGAGGTGCGATCGCTCCGTCGGACGAGCGGGCGCCGCTACGACGGGCAGCCGGTCGGCCAGCCAGCGGGCGTCCTCGACGGCGAAGCCGGAGTCGTCGTTGTTGAAGTAGGCGTAGACGTCGTGGCCCCGGCCGAGCCAGTAGGTCATGCGCTCGACCGGCCAGTACAGGCCGTCGGGGCCGTACCGGCCCTGGTAGGCCCGGTTGCGGGCGTCGGGGCCGTGGAAGCGCCAGTACGACCAGTCAGTGGTCTGCTCCCACGGGATGCCCTCCAGCAGGTCGTGGATGCACAGCGCGGCACCGTGGCGGCGCAGGACGTCGTAGGTCTCCTCGTGCAGCCACGACGGCTCCCGGAACTCCACCGCCCAGCGCCACGTCTTGGGGGCGACGGTGAGGAACTCGTCCAGGCGGGCCGCGTCCCGCCTCCAACGGGGAGGGAGCTGCACGAGGGTCGGTCCGGCGTGCTCGCCCAGCCGCTCCAGGCGGTCGAGGTGGTTGGGCAACCATGACGCCGCGTCCGTCAGCTTCATGCGATGCGACCCGAACTGGCCCAGCTTGAGGGCGTAGACGAAGTTCGCCGGGGCCTGGGCGGCCCAGTCCTCGACCGTCTTCTCCTGCGGCAGCCGGTAGAACGTGTTGTTGATCTCGACGCTGTCGAGCATCGACGCGTAGTGCTCGAACCACCGCTTCTGGGCCAGGTCGTCGGGGTAGACGGGGCCGCGCCAGTGCTTGTACATCCATCCCGAGCATCCGATGTGCGCCCGGCCCCGCCCGGTCACTCTTCGAGCCTCACTCCTCGAGGCCCCGTCACTCCTCGAGGCGGAGGGCGGAGATGAAGGCCTCCTGCGGCACCTCGACCCGTCCGATCGACTTCATCCGCTTCTTGCCCTCCTTCTGCTTGTCGAGAAGCTTGTTCTTCCGCGTGATGTCGCCGCCGTAACACTTGGCGATGACGTCCTTGCGGACGGCCTTCACCGTGGTGCGGGCGATGATCCGTCCCCCGATGGCGGCCTGGATGGGCACGTCGTACTGCTGGCGGGGGATCAGCTCCTTGAGCTTCTCGGTCATCCTCCGCCCGTAGTCCTCCGACCGGGACTTGTGGAGGACGGTGCTGAAGGCGTCGGCCGGCTGGCCGTTGAGGAGGAGGTCGACCTTGACCAAGTCGCTCACTTCGTAGCCGTCGGGCTCGTAGTCGAGGCTGGCGTAGCCCTTGGTGCGGCTCTTGAGCTGGTCGAAGAAGTCGATGACGACCTCGGCCAGGGGGACCCGGTAGACCAGCTCCAGCCGCTCGGGCGACAGGTACTCCATCTTCTTCATCTCGCCCCGGCGGCCCTGGCACAGGTCGATGACGGCGCCGGTGTAGTCGGACGGCAGGAGGATGGTGAGGGTGAGGTAGGGCTCCTCGATCGACTTCAACTTGGTGGGCGGGGGCATGTCGGCCGGGTTGTCGACCTCCACCATCTCGCCCGTGACGAGGTGGGCCCGGTACTCCACCGACGGGACGGTGGCGATGAGGCTGAGGTCGAACTCCCGCTCCAGGCGCTCCCTGACGATCTCCATGTGGAGCAGTCCGAGGAACCCGCAGCGGAAGCCGAAGCCGAGGACGCCGCTGGTCTCGGGCTCGAACGTGAACGAGCTGTCGTTGAGCCGGAGCCGGTCGAGAGCGTCGCGGAAGTCGGAGTAGTCGTCGCCGTCGACCGGGTAGAGCCCGCAGAAGACCATCGGCTTGGGCTCGCGGTAGCCCACCAGGGGCTCGGTGGTGGGACGGCCGGCCTCGGTGACCGTCTCGCCGGACCGGGCCTCGCTCACGTCCTTGATGCCGGCCACCAGGTAGCCGACCTCGCCCGGTCCCAGCTCGGCGATGGGGATGAGGGCCGGCGCCCGCACGCCCACCTCGTCCGCCTCGTGGACCGCGCCGGCCTGCATGAAGCGGAGGCGGGCGCCGGTGGAGAGCACGCCGTTGAACACCCGCACCGCGCTCGACGACGCCCCGGTACTGGTCGTACATGGAGTCGAAGATGAGGGCCTGGAGGGGGGCCTCGGGGTCGCCCGTGGGGGCCGGGATGCGGGCCACCGCCGCGTCGAGCAGCTCGGCCACGCCCTGTCCCGTCTTGGCGCTGATGCGCAGGATGGTGCTGCGATCGATGCCGAGGACCTTCTCGATCTCGTCCTCCACCCGCTCGGGATCGGCCGCCGGCAGGTCGACCTTGTTGACCGCGGCCACGATCTCGAGGTTGGCCTCGATGGCCTGGTAGCAGGTGGCGAGGGTCTGGGCCTCGATCCCCTGAGTGGCGTCGACCAGGAGGATGGCCCCCTCACAGGCGGCCAGCGAGCGCGACACCTCGTAGCCGAAGTCCACGTGGCCGGGAGTGTCGATGAGGTGGATGGTGTGGCCCTTCCACGGCAGGCGCACGTTCTGGGCCTTGATGGTGATGCCCCGCTCCCGCTCGAGGTCCATGGAGTCGAGGTACTGCTCGCGCATGTCGCGGGCGTCCACCGCGCCCGTCAGCTCGAGGATGCGGTCGGAAAGCGTCGTCTTGCCGTGGTCGATGTGGCTGATGATCGACAGGTTGCGGATGGAGTGGCGGGAGATCATGGGTGTCCGCCCATTGTCCTACAGCCCCGGCCCCGAGCCGGGCGTCTCGCGTCCGCTGTCGGGCGGGCGCCGCCGCCTCGGTGGGTGGCCCTACCCGGGGGGAGGGCTTTGGCGGAGCTGGGCCAGGCCGGCCGCCATCTGGTCGAGCATGTCGGCCATGAGATCGGGGTCGACGAGCATCGGGGCGTGTCCGCCGGGCAGGTCGATGGGGGCGACGCCCAACCGGCTGCGGGCCACCCGACGCGACCACTCCGGGTTGACCACCCGGTCGCCGGCGCACAGGACGTAGGCCGCGGGGGCCGTCGGCAACGCCTGCAGCGGGTTGTCGAGGTTGGCCGGGGTCCACGACTGGCGGCGGAGCTGGCGGGCGGACGCCATGGCCAGATCGCTCGGGCAGTCGTGGAAGAAGGCCTGCATGGCCGCCTCCACCGGCCACGATGTCGTCCCGTCGTCGTGCGTGACCTGATGCGCGGAGAGGGCAGCCCATTCGGGGGAGAACGTGTCCGGGTCGACCTGCATCGGCTTGCCCGGTTCGGGAAGGAAGGCGCAGAGGAAGATGAGCCCGGCCACGGGCCGGTGCTCGGCCACCACCGGGATCGTCAGCCCGCCGAGCGAGTGCCCCACCAGGATGACGTCGTCCTCCGCCCCCTCCAGCGCCTGCTCGATGACGGCCGCGTAGGCGGCGATGTCGGCGTCGGGGTCCTCGATGGGCAGGTCGGGGGCGACGACGGAGTGGCCCATCCGGCGCAGGCGGACGGCGAGCGGCGCCCAGCACCAGCCGCCGAACCAAGCTCCGTGGACGAGGGCAAAGGTGGACATGGCGACCACCTTAGGAGGGTCACAGGGTGGGGTCGTCGCCCCGCTGCGGGAATCGGACCAGGTCGCCCAGGAGGGAAGCCGCAGCCCGGGCCAGGGCGGCCCGGCCCACATCGAGGTCGACGCACAGCTCGGTCCCCCCGCTCCGCCCACCCACGGCGGCCGCAGCTCGAGCTCGAAGCAGGCCCGGACCAGCACTCGGTTGGGCTCGTCCGGCTTGGGCCGGGCCATCACGCTGAGGTTGGGCTCGGTGAAGGTGACGGGGGTGGTGACCGACTCGAGGGTGGTGCCGGGATCCCGGGCCAGCGCCACCAGCCACCGAACCAGGTGCTTCGCTTCCCACGTGGTCAGGCACGGGTCGATGACCTCCCAGGTGCCCTCGGGGGAGACGACCCGCACCGAAACGAGCAGCCAGTTCGAGTCCCACGGGTCGGTGGCGTCGAACGGGAACTGGTAGCCGACGACCCGGAGCTCCAGCTCGTTGCCCTCCAACCCGGCCAGCAACACGCCACGAGTGTGGCCCACCGAGGCCCGTAGGGCTGGGCCGGCGGGTTGGGGAGGGGGGTCCGGTGGCGCTGGTACCCTGGTCAGGCCATGGCGAACATCAAGAGTCAGATCAAGCGCAACAAGCAGAACGAGGTTCGCCGCGTTCGCAACAAGGCCGTCAAGTCCGAGATCAAGACCCGGGTGAAGAACGCCGTTGCCGCCGTCCAGGCGGGCGACGACACCAGCCCCGAGGCGGTCCGCCTGGCGGTCAAGCGCATCGACAAGGCCGCGGCCCAGGGCATCATCCACCCCAACCAGGCTTCGAACCGCAAGTCCCGCCTGATGAAGCGAGTGGCGTCGCTCTCGTAGGAGTTTGTTGAAAGCCGTAGACGGCGTGCGCCCTCGGTCGTAGTCTCGACGTCGCGAGTCCGGGCAAGCTCGAACCGAAGCGCCGGCGTGAAGAGGGTGTGAGCCGGCCACCCTGGTAGGGCAAGGCCCATTGGAGTGGTTCCCTCCCTGAGACACCCGGACTCGCATCACGATTGCCAGGCGAGCACCCAGTCCCGTCGAAGTCGAGACCGAGGTCGACCAGCCGCCGCAGGTGATGATCGCAGCGACCCGAAGCGAGCGGACCCGTCGGTGACCGTCGGCGACGAGTTCGATGACCGAGCTCACCGCCTCTTTGCTGCGTTCCGGCCGCTCACTTTGCTCCAGGCGGGTGCGCCAGTTAGTGAAGACGGTGAGTGGACCCCGGGATGGTCGAGCGGCAGGCCCCCCCGCCACCTCCAGCGGATGTCGCAGCGCGGGGCGTCGGCCGCCCGCGGTCGGAGAGTCCCTCCAGGGACTTGAGGTGAGGGCCAGGCCGCGGCCATGACCTCGCCCGGGATCAACGGGCCGCTCGTCCCGAGGGGAACAGGTCGGCGAACATCTTGTCGCCGAACAGCCCCCGGCGGTGGTCGGCCTGGAAGGCGTGGACCGACCGTCGAGTGATTCTTTCAGAGGCGCGTCCCTAGCTTGCTTTGCCGGCGGGACGTGGTAGTATACGAACACCAGTTCGCTTCCCCGGTAGTCATCTCGTTCGTTCGGACTATGGAGCACGGCCATGGGCGTGGGGATCGCAGAGCTGCGGGAATCGCTGAGCGGCTACGCCGCCGGGTTCGATCCTGCCCTGTTGTCGGCGACGCAGGCCGAGCGTGTGGTGGACGAGGCGTCGCGGATCGAGAACATCGCCGCCACCCTCAAGGCGCTGGCTGCGGCCCGGGTGGCCGAGACGGGCGCCTGGCGGGCTGCGGGCGACCGCTCGGCGGCCCATCACCTGGCCCGGCGCACCGGCACCACCGTCGTCCAGGCGGCGACGGCCATCGACACCGCCCGTCGACTGGAGGCCCTGCCCGAGACCTCGGCCGCGGCCCGGCGGGGAGAGCTGTCGGCCGAGCAGGCGTCGGCCATCGCCGGCGCCGCCGGTGCCGACGCCGATGCCGAGCACCGTTTGCTGGAGGCCGCCCGCCGCTCGCCCCTGGCCGAGCTGCGGCAGGAGTGCGGCCGGGCCAAGGCCGCGGCCCAAGTCGACCTCGAGGCACGCCGGTCACGCATCCACCAGCGCCGTTCGCTGCGCTCCTACACCGACACCGACGGCGAGTGGCACCTGCACTGCCGCAACAACCCCGAGGTCGGGGCCCGGGTCATGGCCGCCCTGGAGCCGTTCCGGGAGGCGATCTTCCGCCGGGCCCGCTCCGAGGGCCGACGGGAGCCCCCCGACGCCTACGCCGCCGACGCCCTGGCCGAGATGGCCCGGTGCGCGGGCGACGGCAACGCCGAGGGGGATCCCGGGTCGGTTGCCGATGCCGACGCCGATGCCGACGCCGATGCCGACGCCGATGCCGACGCCGATGCCGTTGCCGTGCCCGGCCCCCGCCCCTGCAACGATCCGACCGCGGAGACCGCCGACCCGGCGGCATCCCGCCCCCCTCGGCCCAGGCGGCCAGCCCGGTCCTCGGCTCCGCCCAAGATCATCGTGCGGGTCGACCTCGAGGCGCTGCTGCGGGGCTGGCCCATCGAGGGGGAGGTGTGCGAGATCGCCGGGTTCGGGCCGGTGGCGGTGTCCGCGGTGCAGGACATGATCGACAGCGACGACCCGTTTCTGGCCGCGGTCGCGACCAAGGGCCAGCAGGTGGTGGGGGTGGCCCATCTGGGGCGGCGGCCCAACGCGGCGCAGCAGACGGCGCTGCAGTGGCTGTATCCGAGCTGCGCCAACCAGGCCTGTGGCGCCCGGGCCCGGCTCGACTACGAGCACCGCCTCGACTGGGCCGACAGCCACGTCACCGTCCTCGACCTGCTCGATCGCCTGTGCGGGCACTGCCACGCCCTCAAGACCAGGAAGAACTGGATGCTGGTCGAGGGCCGAGGCAAACGGCCGCTCGTTCCGCCAGACGATCCCCGCCATCCTCGCCACGCCCTCGAGTGAGGCCGCTCGAACGCGGACTGACGGTTCTTGCCCACCCGGGCGATCGCCACCCACCACCCTCGAGTGAGGCCGTCGACCGAGGACTTACAAAGTCGGCCCACGGGGCATGAGACGATCCCGCCGCCACAACCGAGGATGAACGGTCCGGCTGGAGGCACGTCGGAGTCCCAAGCGGCGGGCGGCGGGTGCGCAGGCGGGCGCGGCGAGTTGGCTGCCGACGGCACCGGGAGGGCCGGGCGTGCCGGGCAGGCGCGGGCCGTCGGTGGTGCCCGGCGGGCGCGGGCCGGCGGGGGTTCAGCGGCGAGTCGTCGGGGCCAGGCGGCTGAGGCGGGCCACCAGGACCTCCATAACCAGGTCGGTCGGCCACTCCACCGCGCCTTTGAGGGCGAGGTCGGCGTCGGCCAGGAGGGTGATGGCCCGGCCGATGGGGGCTGACCCGAGGCGGCGGGCCTGGAGCAAGGCCTTCTTGGCCGGGTAGGTCGACCCCGTCATCCCCAGGATCCGGGCTGCGGCCGTCTCGTCGGGGGCGTCAGCGCCGTCGAGACGGAGCATGCGGGCGAAGTGGGTGTGGAGCGTGGCCAGCACGACGAGCGGGTGCCGCCCGCCGGCGGACAGGAGCCGGTGCAGGGTGGTGAGGGCGGCGGCGGTGTCGCCCCGGTCGATGGCGTCGGTGAGCTCCCAGGGGGCCACGCCTCCCGCCTCACCGAGGAAGGGCGCCAGCTCCTCGACGCCCAAGCGGGTGCCCGGACCGTAGGCCACGGCCAGCATCTCCAGCAGCGAGGTCAGCCGGCCCAGGTCGTCGCCCAGGTGCTTGCCGGCCAGGTCGACGGCGGCCGCATCGAGGCGGACGGGACCCTCCTTGATGCGGGCCGCCAGCCAGGTCGAGCGATTGCGACCGGTGGGAACGCCGGCGTCGACCACGTGGCCGACCTTGCGCACGGCGTCGGCGATGGATCGGGAGATCTGGCCGCCACCGGCGACCAGCACCAGGCGGGTGGTGTCAAGGGGGTCGGCCAGGTAGGCGACCAGCGGGGCGACGTCGGCGGTGAGAAACCGACCCACGTCGCGGCGCTACGACAACCCGGCGGCCGCCGAAGAAGGGCGGAGTCTGGGCCGCGTCCACCACCGTGCGCATCTCGTACTCGCCGCTCAGCTCCTCGACCACCAGGGTGGGGTCGTCGTCGCCGGCCAGCTCGGCCACAAGCGCGTGGACGGCGTCGCCCACGATCGCCGGGTCATCGCCCTTCACCAGGTAGACGGGAAGGACCGGGGCCGGGCTGGTCAAGAGGTCGGCCCCGCCTCATGGAGCCTCCAGGATGGCGGCGATCGTGCGGCATACCCGGCGGGTGCCCTTGACGTCGTGGGCCCGGACGATCCGGCACCCGCGGGCGACGCCGAGGGCGGTGGCGGCCATCGAGGCGTCCCGCCGTTGGCTGATGTCGAGGTCGAGAAGCACGCCGAGGAAGGTCTTGTTGGACGCCGACAGGAGGAGGGGATAGCCCACCTCGGCCAGCCGGCGGGACTGCTGGAGCAACTCGAGCGACTGGCAGGCGTTCTTGCCCAGGTCGAGGCCGGCATCGAGCACGATCCGGTCAGGAGGAATGCCGGCCGCCTCCGCCCGGTGGGCCCGCTCGACCAGAAAGGCCCGCACCTCGCCCAGCAGGTCGTCGTAGTGGGGATCGGGATCGGGGACGCGCGGCGCCAGGCGGATGTGGGTGGCGACCACGGTCGCGCCCGCGTCCGCGCTCACCGGCAGGTAGTCGGGATCGGCGAACCCGCTGATGTCGTTTCCCACGACCGCGCCCGCGGCGTAGCCGGCGCCGGCGACCGCGCCCCGAGTGGTGTCGACCGAGAGGGGGACATCGAAACGGGCGTGGAGGGCCTCCAGGGCCGGGATCACCCGGTCGAGCTCCTCCTGCTCGCTGACGTGGGGACCGGGGCCAGCCTTGACCCCGCCCACGTCGAGGATGTCGGCCCCCTCGTCGACTAGTTGCTCGGCGCGGCGAAGAAAGGCGTCGAACGCCCAAGTGGCGCCCTTGTCGAAGAAGGAGTCGGGCGTGCGGTTGAGGATGCCCATGACCAGGGCCCGGGTGGCCAGGTCGTAGGTGCGGGCGCCGAGGGTCAGCCGCATGGCGGCGAACCTATCCCGGGGCCGGGGGGCCCCGGGCCGGGCCCACCCGGACGGCCAGCCTGGGGGTGACGGCGTCGATGTCGACGGCCAGCGGGCCGGCGACGATCCGTGACCCTTCGGCGGGCACGACGGCGCCGGCCAGGCGGTGGCCGGGAGGCGCCAGCAGGAGCCGGGCCGGGAACCGGCGCAGGACCGGTTCGATCCAACGGGCGGCGGCGACGCCGGGTCGGGCCATCACCACGACGTCGAGCCGGCGGACGTCGTTGGTGTGCAGGGCCGTGAGGAGCCGGCCCGACGTGGTGGTGGAGCCGTCGACCACGAGCACCGTGGTGGAGCCGTCACGCCACAGGTGGGCGCCCGCCACGAGCGTCCGTCCGTCGAGCGCCGGCGGCCACCGGGCGGCGACCGCCGGTGCCAGCAGGACGGCGACGGCCGCGATCGCCAGTCCCCGGACGGTGCGCCGCCACCCCCGCCGGCGGGCGGCCATGGCGCCGACGACCACCATCGCCAGCACCGCCAGATGGGGGAGGCGGACCCGGCCCAGCGGGAGTCCCGCGCCCCACCGGGCGACGGCCGCCACCCACGCCACCAGGATCTCGGTGGGGATGTGGACCAGCCGGGCCAAGGTTCCGCCGACGATGCCCGCGGGCAGGCCGGCGGCGATGCCCCACATCATCAACGGTCCCGCCACCGGCACGGCCAGGAGGTTGGCCGGGAGCGACGCCACCGGAATCCCGTCGAAGACGGGGACCAGCACTGGCGCCACGCCCACCTGGGCCGCGAGGGTGACCCCCAGGGCCTCGGCCAGCGGCCGGGGCCCGGGGAGCAGGGCCGACAGCGGCTTGGCCAGCAGCAGGATGCCGGCCGACGCCCCGACCGACAGGAGGAAGCCGAGCGATCCCACCAGGAGCGGGTCGACCAGGAGCAGCCCGGTGGCGGCCAGGGCCAGGATGCGCAGGCCCGACACCGGCCGGCCCAGGGTGGACGACACCAGAGCCAGCGCGGCCATGGCCTCGGCCCGCAGCACCGACGGCTCCCACCGGGTCAGGATCCCGAACAGCAGCAGGAGGAAGAGACCTGCCCCCAACCGGGAGCCCAAGCGCAGCCGGCGCAGGACAGGCGAGAGGAGGGCCAGGACGAAGGCCACGTTCTGGCCGCTCACCACCAGCAGGTGGGTGAGCCCGGCCGCCCGGAAGTCGTCGGTGATCTCGACTGGCTGGCCCCGGTCGTCGCCCAGGACGAAGCCGGCGTAGAGCGCCCGCCGGTCAGGGGGCAGGGACGCCACGCCGGCCAGGAGGGTGCGGCGGATGCCGTTGGCCACCCGGCTGGGCCCGCGGCCCGGTTGCCACCCGCCCACCTCGGCCACCACCAGGCGGGCCCCGACATGGCGGCGGGACAGGAAGCGGCGGGCCGAGTCGGGCACCGGCCGCAGCTCGCCGGCCATAGACACCTGCTCGCCCGCCAACCGCTGCCGGAGTCGGGCCCCGGCCCGGCCCCGGGCCTGGGCCTCGACCCGCTTGCCGCCGATGCGCACGTCGACCCTCACCCCGCCGAAGGCGTCGGCTGGGTCGCCGACGAGCGTGGCCGTGCCCCGCCACTCCCCCACCATGGGCGGTCGCAATCCGGCCTCGGCCCGGGCTCCGAGGGTCGACGCCAGCAGGGCGGCTCCGAGGATCACGACCACCGGTCGGCGGGTTACCACTCCGACGACCGCCACCGCCGCCGCCGGAAGGAGTGGCAGCCGGACGGCGGCCCAGGCCCCGCCAGCGGTGGCGAGGGCCAGCACAACTACGGCCACGTCGCCCATCGTCCGCCCCGCCCTCCCCGATCGGCTCAGCGGGCTCACGGCAGCGACGGCGGGGCGGCGGGAGCGGGTGGCGCGGCGGGAGCGGGTGGCGCGGCGGGAACGGCCGCCGACGGCGGGGGGCGGATCACGACACCACCACCAAGGGGCGGATCGCCTCCAGCTTGGCGGGACCGATGCCGGGGACCTCGAGGAGCTCGGTGACGGACTTGAACCGTCCGTGGCGGGTCCGGTAGGTGAGGATGGCGGCAGCGGTGGCCGGCCCCACACCGGGCAGGGTGTCGAGTTGGGCGGCGGTGGCGGTGTTGAGGTCGACCGGCCCGGAGGCCACCCCCGCCGGTCCGCCACCGCCTGCGGCACCGGTGGCCCCGGCCCCCGCCCCGGGATCGCCGGCGGCGGCCTCGACCGGCGGCGCCTCGCCCTTGCGCGGGATGTAGACCCGGGTGCCGTCGACCACCCGGGCGGCCAGGTTGAGGCGATCGACGTCGGCCTCGGGCAGCAAACCCCCGGCGGCGGTGACCAGGTCGGCCACCCGGGCCCCGGCCGGGACCGAGTACACCCCCGGCGCCGCCACCTGCCCGGCGGCATGAGCCGTGACCACCCCCGTCCCGCCGGCGACGATGGTGGACGGCGACCCGCCAGCGACGGTGGTGGACGGCGCCCCAGGAACGCCGGCCGCAGTCGCCGCTGGCAGGTCACCGGCCTTGGGTAGGACGAGCTCGGGCGGCTGCGACGGCGTGCGCAGGAACACCAGGCCGAAGACGACGGTGGCAACCGCGCCCAGCACCGCCAGCGCCACCCGGGTCGGCGTGACAGCCGCCCGCACCACCGCCCATCGCTCACCCCAGGGCGGCGCCGACGAAGGCGCCTGCAACAGATCGGGATCGGACATCGGCACGTCCCCACGGCGACGACAACAGCCAAGGGGGAAGCCGGCCCGCTCACATTATCCGATTGCTACGACACGCTCCCGCCCCCGCCGCCACCCGCGCCACCGCCGCTCTCCATGAACCGCCGGGCGGCGTCCTCGGCCTCGATCTCCAGCGGGATCATCCGGTAGGCGGCCCGGTGGCCAAACCCGCGCCACCGTCCCAACAGGTACGCCCCGAGGTACTGGTGGAGAAACCCGATCGGGCCCAGCGCCCGCCATTGGCGGACGTGCTCCTCCTCGTGGCGCAGCAGCCAGGCGCTGTCGGCCGCCGCCCGCCGCACCGAGATCAAGGACCAGATGGTGATGGCGTCGGACCCCGGCGGCACTGGCCCCCCCACCCAAAGCCAGTGATCGCCCCGCCGTTGGATCGCCACCAGCCCCGAGCCCGAACCAGACCGAGACCGACGACTCAGTACAGCCGGGACGCCAGCGCCCGGCGGTACTGCGACTTGCGGGGATCGTCGGCGCCCAGCAGCTCGAGCATGTCGAGGTACTCCTGGCGGGCCGCCTCGTCGTCCTTGACCCGTCCCAGCAACGACTCGAACCGGCCCTCGAGGCCGCCGTCGGAGTCCTCCGACCCGGTCGACCCCGAGAGGCGGGCCCGGGCCGACACCCGCCGCACGTCGGCCGTCTCCGGCAACCGCTTCAGCAGCTCGAGGGCCTCCTCGACCGCGCCACCGTCGATCAGAAGGTCGGCGAGGGCGATGACCGCCCCCGGGTGATCGTGGTCGACCTCCAGCGCCTGGCGCAGCGACGCCTCGTCGCCCGCCGCCACCAGCGTGTCGGCCTCGGACATCACCGGCGCCAGCCGGTCGACGAAGGCCTTCACCTCGGCCTCGGGCAGGGCGCCGATGAACGAGTCGACCACCCGGCGGTCGCGAAGGGCGAACACCGCGGGGATGGACTTCACGTCGAACGTGGCCGACACCCGGGGGTTGGCGTCGACGTCGACCTTGACCAGCTCGACCCGCCCGTCGGTGGCCGCCACCGCCCGCTCGATGATCGGGCCCAGCGTGCGGCACGGTCCGCACCACGCCGCCCACAGGTCGACGATCACCGGGACCTCGACCGACCGGTCGAGGACGTCTCGTTCGAACGTGGCGTCGGTGACGTCGACCATACGACTCCTCAAACCTCTCGGCCTCACTGTGGATTCCGATCCGAAGGTACCTTGGATCAAATGGACCAGGATCACCCGCTCTACGAGGTCCACCAGCGACCCGAGCTCGACCACCCCGCCCTCGTGCTGGCTCCCGACGGATGGATCGACGCCGGCCTGGCGGGAGGGGCCGCCATAGCCGCCCTCCTCAAGGACATCCCCACCGAGCTGGTCGCCTCCTTCGACACCGACGAGTTCATCGACTACCGGGCCCGGCGCCCGATGTCGGTGATGGAGGACGGCGTCTACCAGGACCTCGTCTGGCCCCGCATCGAGCTGCGCTCGGGACGCGACGACGACGGTCACGACGTGCTGGTGCTGGTCGGGCCCGAGCCCGACAGCCGCTGGAAGGCGTTCACCGGCGCCGTCGCCGAGCTGGCGGGGATGTTCGGGGCCCGCCTCCTGGTGGGGATGGCCGGCTTCCCCGCGCCCGTGCCCCACACCCGCACGGCTCCCCTCGCGGCCAGCGCCTCGTCCACCGAGCTGGCCCTGTCGGTCGGCATCGTGCCCGGCATCCTGCAGGTGCCGGCGGGCATCCTGGCCGCCCTTGGCGAGAGGCTGGGGGTGGTGGGCGTGCCCACCATCGGCCTGTGGGCCCGGGTCCCCCACTACGCGGCCGGGATGCCCTACCCCGACGCCAGCATCCAGCTCCTCGACGGCCTGGCCCGGGTGACGGGCGTCCGGGTCGACGCCCCCGAGCTGCGGGAAGCGGCCGGTGAGACCCACCGTCGGCTCGACGAGCTGGCATCCAACAGCGCCCAGCACCGCACGCTCATCCGCCAGCTGGAGGCGCAGTTCGACGCCGAGGCCGAGAACCAGAGCGCGGTGGCCGCCGGGTGGGCCAACCTGCCCACCGGCGACGAGCTGGCCGCCGAGCTGGAGAAGTTCCTCCGCGACCAGTAGCCGGCAGTCCGCCCCCCGGCAGCCAGGCCCGCTACTGGTCGATGCGTCCGGTGAAGTGGGCGTCCGCCCCCGGGCGGACCAGCTCGTAGACAGCCATTCGCTGGCCGCCGGGAGCGCGGAAGCTGGCGCACGGCCCATGCGGGATCTCCAGCTCGTCGATGTCGGTGACACCCTCCGCCCGCAGGCCGGCCACCACTGCCGCGTAGTCGGCCACCCGCCACACGAGGACCGGGTTCTCCCCTTCCAGGTGGCCGGACAGCAGGATCGACGGACCCTCGCCGGCCACTCGCAGGCAGGCGACCACCGTGCCCATCCCCCGGACCTTCCAGACGAGCTCGGCCCCGAACACCTCCACGTAGCGGTCGGCGGAAGCGTCGACGTCGGCCGTCGGCACGTACACGAAATCGAGCGAGAGAAACACCGGGCTGCGACCAGGCATCGGGACCGAAACTAGTCAGGCCCACCTGCCCGGGGCGGCGTCGGGGAGAGCGGCCGCAGAGTCCGACACCCCCGCCGGATGCCGATCCGTCGTTCCGTCCTCCCCAGCACCGTCCCGGGCCCCCGCCGTGCCGCCCGAAGAGCGCAGCGTATGCCCGGCGCCGAAATTTCCACTAGGCACAGTTCAAGCAAGAACAGCCACCAGTGCCGCTCAAGCCGGACGGTATCCTAGAGATCACGACCGACCAGGAGCCGCCGGCCGAGGCCACTCCGGTCACTGCCCCGGAGGACGCCGCACCCGACGACGCCGCCGGCGTGGCGACCATGATCAGCCGCGCCCGGGTGGCGGCCGGGCTGGCCCAGGTCGAGCTGGCCCGGCGGGCGGGCATCGCCCCCAGCTACCTGTCCCGCATCGAGGGCTCGGCCTGGCGCACGGGTGGGCCGTGGCCGTCCGACCAGGTGCTGCGATCACTCGCCCGCTACCTCGGGATCAGCTCCACCGAGCTCATCCGTCTCCGCAATCAGGAACGGGGCGCCACCGGGACACCCGGCCGCCGACCCCGGGGCTGGTCGGGGCCGGGCTACGCCGTGTGCACCGACGGCGACGGCGTCTACCAGGCGGCCAAGGCCCTCATCGACCGCAACCCCCCGCGCCACCCGTTGCGTACCACCAGCGTGAGGATGCTCGAGGGCGAGCAGGACGCTCCCACCTTGTGGCAGGCCGATTTCGTCCGCAGCCTCACCGACAAGCTGGCCGACGACCCCGAGAGCACCCTGTACCGGGTGTGCGCGTCCAGCGCCGACAACATCGCCCTCGTGCGCCAGACGGCCGTGCGCCTCGCCGGGGCCCGGCCGGCCGACGACGTCCGCAACATTCGCAGCCGGTTCTGCTTCGGCAACCCGCTCGTCCTCGACTTCATCATCGGGGCCAACGAGGCCCTCATCGCCATCCCCGACCGCCGCAGCCGCCCCAGCCTCCGGGCGTGCGTGGTGGTCGACGACCCCGACTTCGTCACCGCCATGCAGGACTGGTACGACGAGTTCATCTGGGAGCCGGCCTGCGACTGGGTGGAGGTCTACTACGCGACCCTCCAGACGGCCCTCGACGAGGTCGAGGCCCGGCTCCGCCAGACCGAGCGAGGGGCTACTTCACCACCAGGTTGACCAGCTTGGGCGGTCGGGTGACGATCTTGGCCGGCGTGCGGCCGGCCAGCGTGGCCTGCACCTTGGCCGACTCCAGGGCCAGCCGCTCCATGTCGTCGGGCCCGATGCCGGCGTCGACCTGCATCCGGTCCCGGACCTTGCCGTTGACCTGCACCACCATGGTTGCGGTCAGGGCGGCCGCCCGCTCGGCGTCGAACGTCGGCCACGCCAACTCGTGGATGTGCTCGCCCGGGTGGCGGCGCTCCCACAGCTCGGCGGTGACGTGGGGCACCATCGGCGCCATCAGCAGCAGCAGGCTGTCGACCGCGAACTTCACCGACGCCCGCTCGGTGCCGGCCTGGACGTGCTTGTACAGCAGGTTGGTGAACTCCATGCAGGCCGCCACCGCGGTGTTGTACGACCAGCGGGCGTAGTCGTCGCTGACCCGGGAGATGAGCTGGTGGGTGGCCCGCTCCAGGCTCCCCGGCGGACCGGGCGGCGCCGTCGCCTCGGGCATCTCCACCGCCTCCACCTCGCCCATGGCCAGCCGCCACACCCGGGCCAGGTAGCGGGCGGTGCCGTCGATGATCCTGTCGGTCTCCTCGGTCCAGTCGACATCGTCGGCCGGGGGGCCCACGAACAGGTGGAACAGGCGCAGGGCGTCGGCCCCCACCGTCGAGAAGTACTTCTCGGGCGCCACCAGGTTGCCCTTCGACTTCGACATCTTCGACCCGTCCATCCGGATCATGCCCTGGGTGAACAGCCGCCCGAACGGCTCCCGCAGGTCGGGCGGGGCCACGCCCAGGTCGGCCAGGGCCTTGGTGAAGAAGCGGGCGTACATCAGGTGGAGGATGGCGTGCTCGATGCCGCCGATGTACTGGTCGACGGGCAGCCAGCGGGCGGCGGCGATGGGATCGAACGGCGCCTCGTCGTTCCACGGGTCGCAGAAGCGCAGGAAGTACCAGGACGAGTCGACGAAGGTGTCCATGGTGTCGGTCTCCCGCAGCGCCGGCTTCCCGCACTCGGGACACACCGTCTGCAGGAAGCCCTGGTGGTGCTTCAGGGGCGACTCCCCCGTGGGCCGGAACTCCACGTCGTCGGGGGCGACGATCGGCAGGTCGGCGTCGGGCACGGGTACCGCCCCGTGCTCCGGGCAGTAGACGATGGGGATGGGGCAGCCCCAGAACCGCTGCCTCGACAGGAGCCAGTCCCGCAGCCGGTAGTTGACGGTGCGCCGGCCGAAGCCCTCGTCCTCGAGCCACTGGATGGCGGTGGCGATGGCGTCCGCCTTGTTCAGGCCGTCGAGCCACCGGCTGTTGATGGCTGGGCCGTCGCCCGTGTACGCCTCGCCCTCCCAGCCGTCGGGCGGCTGGACGGTGCGGACGATCGGCAGGTCGTAGGCCTGGGCGAAGTCCCAGTCCCTTTGGTCCTGGCCGGGGACGGCCATGATGGCGCCGGTGCCGTAGCCCATCAGCACGTAGTCGGCCAGGTAGATGGGCACGTCCTCGCCGTTGAACGGGTTGGTGGCGTAGGAGCCGGTGAACACGCCCCGCTTCTCGAGCGGGCCCTCGGTGGTCTGGCGCTCGACCTCCGACTCGATGCTCACCCGGGCCACGAACTCCTCCACCGCCGCCCGCTGCCCGTCGGTGGTGAGGTCGGGCACCAGGGGGTGCTCGGGGGCCAGGACCACGTAGGTCATGCCGAAGCTGGTGTCGGGCCGGGTGGTGAAGACCCGGATGCTCGACGTCGTGACCGGCGACCTTGAGGTCGAACTCGGCCCCTTCCGACCGCCCGATCCAGTTGCGCTGCATGACCTTGACCCGGTCGGGCCAGTCCAGCGAGTCGAGGTCGTCGAGGAGCTGGTCGGCGTACTGGGTGATGCGGAAGAACCACTGCTCGAGGTCGCGCTTGGTGACCAGGTCGCCCGAGCGCTCGCAGGTGCCGTCGGCCAGGACCTGCTCGTTGGCCAGCACCGTCTGGCACCCCGGGCACCAGTTGACGGGCGCCATCTTGCGGTAGGCCAGCCCCGCCTCGAGCAGGCGCAGGAAGATCCACTGGGTCCAGCGGATGTAGGTCGGGGTCGTGGCTGCGGACCTCCCGCCGCCAGTCGTACACCGCCCCCAGGCGGGTCAGCGACGCCTTCAGCTCGGCGATGCGGGCGTCGGTGAACTCCCGGGGGTGGACGCCCTGCTTGATGGCCGCGTTCTCCGCCGGCAGCCCGAAGGAGTCGAAGCCGATGGGCGAGAGCACGCCGTGGCCCTGCATGGTGCGGTAGCGGACGTTGAGGTCGCCGAACGTGTAGTTCCGGACGTGGCCCATGTGGGCCGGCCCGCTCGGGTACGGGTACATGCACAGGACGTAGAACGGCGGCCGGGGGTCGTCGTTCTCCACCTCGTAGGTGCCCTCGTCCCGCCAACGGGCCTGCCACCTGCGCTCGACCTCCTGGACGTCGTACGCCTCAGCCATCAGGAGGTCGATCGTACCGGCGCCCGGTACGCTGTAGGGCTGACCAAAGGTGAGTGGGGCCGCCGCCACGGTCGCTCGTACCCGTGGTCAGCGTTCGATGGAACGGCCAGCATCTGCGCTGATCGCGTTCACGAGCGACCGGAGCTCGGTCGGCAGCCTCGCCGCCGCTTCCACCGATCCGTCCCGCGCCGCCTCCATGGACTTCACAAGCTCAAATTCTGTAGTCGAGGCGAAGGATCCGAAGAACTGGGCCGCCGGAAGCGGTCGCCCCGCACGAAGGACGCCGACCGAAAGGTCCACGACCGTTCTGATCGCCTTCATGTACTCGTCGTGGGCAGCACCGAAACCAGCGAGCGCAGCGTCAACGCCCCGAACAGCGATCGTGACGGCCTCATCGTGGCGGCTGAGCCCGCCGAGCTCGAGAGCAAGGCTCCGGCGGGTCGCAAGAGTCGCCGGGTGATCTTCGCCCAGGATGCGAATTTCGCTGTCGAGCACAAGGTAAAGGGCGGCCACGGCCTCGCTGTGACGGCCGAGCTCGCCGAGCTCGAAAGCGAGGCTCATCCGGGTCGCGAGCGTATCCGGGTGGTCCGCACCTAGGACCCGGGTTTCGTCCTTCAGCGCGGCACCGTAGGCGGTGGCCGCGTCATCGTGACGGCCGACGGCGCCGAGCTCGAAGGCGACGTTGTAGCGCGCCTCGAGCGTGTCGCGGTGGTCGGCACCCAGCACGCGCGTGCGGTCCTCGACGACTGAGGAGAACGCCGATAGTGCCTGGTCGTGATGGCCAAGCCCACTGAGCGTGTACGCCAGATCGTGACTCGTCTGCAGCGTATCGGGGTGGTCGAGGCCAAGGACACGGGTACGATCGTCGAGGACCGCACGGAGAACGTCGATTGCCTCTTGGTGCCGTCCGACGATTTCGAGCCAGTAGCCATACTCAGCGCGGATCGTCAGTCGCAGCCGATCCGTGCCGGACGGTTCGACGATAGCCTCAAGTCGCCGAACCGCCGCCAACGGGTCCTTGCCGGCATTCCAGCCCGCGGCTACGAGCCCCAGCACCAAGCGGTCGGGACCATTCTCAACGGCTGCGGCTGCGACGTCGAGGAGTTCGCCAATGGTGTCCTCGACGGGGACCGCGGCCGCCTGGAGCTCGACCAGGGCGAACAGGCGCTCTGCAATCGAGCTGAGCACGGACGAGGCGTCTCGATCGCGCAGAACCTTCCGAGCTGCCGCCGTCGAGGTCCCAAACGCGACCACCGCCGCCTCGATAATCACGCCGGCCCCGGCGGTCCCGATTGTGTCCCGGTCGCTAATCCAGCGCCGAGCCTCGGTCAACAGACGGTCGAGGTTGCGATCTGCCCATGGCTCGTCGGATCGCTCGGGAGGATCGAGCGACATCGTCGCCAGGAGATGGCGCTCGGCCTGCGAGGCCGGGCGGGCGCTGGCGAGATGACCCCGGCGCTCGGACGGGTCGAACCAGACGCGGAGGACGTCGACAATGAGGCGGAGGGGCTCGCCGTCGGACCGGCGATACTGGAAGTGGTGGCGGAGGAGGGGCTCGCGCAGCCGGTACCACGTCTTGCGTTGGTCTGAGCCGGGGAGCTTTTCGCCTCGCACCCACCCCGCCTCCGCCAAGCGTCCGAGCGAGTTGGCGACCGTCCGCTCCTCCAGGCCACAGGCAGCGGCGATGTCGGCGACAGGCGCCGATGGGGGGCCCGTGCCCAGCTCTCGCACCAGCCTGGCCTCGTTCCCGGGCAGCTCCCACAGACGCTGCTGGAAATAGGTGACCAGCTTCTCCAGAAGTTGCTCGACGGCCGGCACGAGCTCGTCGAGCAGCTCCACAGTGGCGCAGCTGGCGAGGATCATCCACAGCCGCGGCGAACCACCAGCGAGGTGATGGAGTGCTGTCAGCCGGGCTCGGCCGCGGGGGCCGTCGAGGAAGTCCACGAAGCGGACGTCGCCGTCCTCCAGCGCCAGTCGGCGCAGCAGCTCCGACCCCTCATCGAGGGTGAGTTCCATAAGGTGCTCGATGGCGAACGAGCCGAACCACGGTTCGTCGCGTGAGGCGATCGCACGGAACAGCAGGGGCGTCGAGGCGAGCAGGACAACTTGGCCGGAGGTCTCCACGAATGACCGAAGGTCGCGTTGGCCTGAGGTCCCGAGAGCGCCGAACAGCCGCGACAGATTCTCGATGACCACCAGGAGCACGCGGCCGCCGAGTTGGTCGTGCACTGCTCTCTCGAGGGCAGCGACGTCCCGGGTCCGCCTCGCGGTCGCCAGCACATCGGGCGCCGGGCCCAATGACGAGAGGACCTCGACGAGCACGTCGGCGTACGACACGATCCCGACGGCGTCCTCGTCAACCCGGGCGACGGCCACCCTGGCCCGGCAGCGGTCGTCGGAGAGCACCCGGTGGAGAACGACCTCGATGACGTGCGTCTTGCCCGAGCCCCGGGGCCCGACGATGAGGGTGTGGGGGCGGTTCTTCGACCTGGCGGCCGCGCGCATGCGGGCGCAGATGGCGTCGAGGACCTCGTCTCTCCCGACAGTGCGCGCCGCGAGTGCCTCCGCCGGCTCCCGCGACGGAGTGAAGGGCCGGAGGGTCGCCCGGTGGGAGCCGTCGATCACAGCCGGCGCATGGCCCGCCAGGCGTCCCGCAGGATGCGGTAGGCGAACTCGTCTGCGGCACCGTCCCGCCGGAGGTAGTGGTCGGACTCGAGTTGCTCGACGAGGCGCACGAGGTCGGCACGCGCCGGCCGCGGGTCGAGGTCGACGGCGCCGAGCAGCGACGTGAGGCGCTCGATGTCGAGGGGCCCATCGACCTTGGCGAAGGCATCGAGGATGTGCCCGGCGAGGTCAGCGTTAGCGCCGTAGTAGCCCGGCAACCGGTCCCGGTAGTGGCGAAGGTTCCACGGATCGTCCGGGTCGGTAAGCGCCTCTCCACGGAATGACTCAACGACTCCGGGCGTGATCACTCCACCGTGACGTCGGGCGGCACTGGCGAGATGGTGGATGAAGTAGGGGATGGCGTCGCTCGCCGCCACCATGGCCCGGGCAACGGCCAGCTCGTCGGACGTCACGATCTCCTCACCCAGCAGCAGGCAGCGAGCCAGCAGCACAGCGTCGTCGGTGGCCAACGGGCCAACCCGCACCTTCTGGAGATCATTCAGCGGCGCGCTATCGGGCACCGCGTGGTGCAATCCGACGGACCCCGCCAGTACCATCGCCACGTTCTCCAGTTCCTGCCGGGGACGGCGTAGGCTCCGGAGGAACTCGAGCCCGCCTCCAGGTCGACCGTGCTCGATGGCACTCGCCAACACCGTGATCTCGTCCAGGATGACAATCAGCTTTCCCGGAGCCGCTCTCCTGGCCGCCCAGGCGAACAGGTCGTCACTCTGATCCTCTTCGCTGGTGGCTCCGGCCGGTTGCCGCCGCAGGCGGACGCCGCCGTAACCGACATCGACCGCCACGCTCCACCGATCAAGCTCATCGGCGAACACCTGATGGCCCCGCAGGACGTCCAGCAAACGGCGCCCGAACAACACGACGTCGTCGGTCTCGGCGCTGATGCGAAGCACGACGTGCTCCTGGCCGAGCAGTTGCTCAGCCTTTCGGAGCAGTGACGTCTTGCCCATCCGACGGTCCCCGGTGACGAGCGAACCGACATGCTCCGTCGACAGTAGGACCTGGTCGAGCTCCGAGCTATGGCCGACGTGGTCGTCGGGGTCGACCGGACCGCCGAGATTCGCCATCATGGCCCACGGCTCAGCCGAGCTTTGGCTCTGGGATTTGTCCTCGGGGCGGCTCACGACGAAACTGTACACCGAGAACGGTGTACATCAGTTGAGATGTACAACGCTACCCCACACAATACGCATAACGCCAGCTAACAACCCGGATAGCCTCCGAGGCTGCAATATCCCTTCGTTCGAGGCGGCCGAAGGTGCACCCATCGGTGGGACGGCGGAGTTATGCATGACCCGGCCATTGTCGGAGGCTCCGTAGCCCCGCTGGCCGCCGCCCGCGAGGCGACGGCCTCGGGGTCATCGGTCGTCGGGCGGCGGGCCGAGGAGCTCGGGACGGGGAGTGGGAGCAGTCCGATACGGGGGGCGGCAGCGCCGCCGACCCGGGGACGCCACCGAGAGGCTCGGGACCCGCCCCGGCGGCCCCGCGGCCCCGGCACGACGGACGCGGCGTGGAGGACGGCCTCGGCGTCGACGATCTCGTAGGTGTAGCCCTGCTCGGCGAGGAACCGCTGGCGGTTAGCTGCGAACTGCTGGTCGTTGGTGTCGCGGGCCACGATGGTGAAGAAGTGGGCCTGGCGGCCGTCGGCCTTGGGACGCAGGATGCGGCCGAGGCGCTGGGCCTCCTCCTGGCGGCTGCCGAACGTGCCCGACACCTGGATCGCCACCGACGCCTCGGGCAGGTCGATGGAGAAGTTGGCCACCTTGGAGACGACCAGCACCGGCTCCAGGCCCCGGCGGAAGGCGTCGTAGAGCTTCTCCCGCTCGACAGTGGGCGTCTTGCCGTTGAGAACGGGGGCGCCCAGCCGCTCGCCGAGCTGGTCGAGCTGGTCGAGGTACTGGCCGATCACCAGGGTCGGCTCGCCCCGGCGGACCGCCTCCCCCACCAGCGCCTCCACCACGGCCAGCTTCGACCGGGCGGTGGCGCCCACCCGGTAGCGCTCCTCGGGCTCGGCCAGGGCGTAGGCCATCCGCTCCTCGTCGGCCAGCGTGACCCTCACCTCCACGCACCGGGCGGGCGCGATCCAGCCCTGGGCCTCGATGTCGCGCCAGGGGGCGTCGTAGCGCTTGGGCCCGATGAGGCTGAACACGTCGCCCGCCCGGCCGTCCTCCCGCACCAGGGTGGCGGTGAGTCCCAGTCGGCGCCGGCTCTGGATGTCGGCCGCCATCCGGAACACGGGCGCCGGCAGCAGGTGGACCTCGTCGTACACCACCAGTCCCCAGTCCTCGGCGGAGAGGAGCTCGAGGTGGGGGTAGAGGCCTCCCCGCCGGGTGGTGATGATCTGGTAGGTCGCCAGGGTGACCGGCCTGATCTCCTTGCGTTCGCCGCTGTACTCGCCCACCTCGTCCTCGGTGAGGGTGGTGCGGGCCAACAGCTCGGCCCGCCACTGGCGGGCGGCGACGATGTTGGTGACCAGGATCAACGTGCGGGCGCCGGCCCGGGCCATCGCCCCCAGGCCCACGAGGGTCTTGCCCGCCCCGCACGGCAGCACGATCACGCCGCTGCCGGCGGCGATGAAGGCGTCGACCGCCTCCTGCTGGTAGGGCCGCAGGTCGAAGCCCACCCCCGTCCGCAGCGTCATCTGGTGGGCGGTGCCGTCGACGTAGCCGGCCCGGTCATCGGCCGGCCATCCGACCTTGAGCAGCGCCTGCTTGAGCCGGCCCCGCTCGGCCCGGGGGACGCCGAAGCTGTCGCCGTCGATCCGGGGCCCGAGGAGGGGGACGACCGCCTTGGCCCGGGCCACCTCCTCGAGCACGGCCCGATCGGTGCTGCGCAGCACGAGTCCGTGGACGGGATCGACCTCCAGCACGAGCCGTCCGTAGCGGGCCATGAGGTCGGCCACGTCGATGAGCAGGGCCTGGGGGACCGGGTAGCGGGACCACCGCAGGAGGGCGTCGACCACCTGCTCCGCGTCGTGGCCGGCGGCGCTCGCGTTCCACAGCCCGAGGGCGGTGAGGCGGTAGGTGTGGATGTGTTCGGGCGAGCGTTCGAGCTCGGCGAAGGGGGCGATGTCGACCCGGCAGGCGGCGCCGTCGGGATGGTCGACGTCGAGCAGCAGCGTGCGGTCGGACTGGATGATCAGCGGTCCCGCGGTGGGTCCGCCACCAGGTTGTTCGCTCATGCGAGGGCGTCCTCCTCGGCCTCGGTCAGCACCCGGGCCCACTCGATCCGGCTCAACGCCAGCACCCGACTCTCCCAGGAGATGAGCTCGAACACCACGTCGCGGTCGCCGACGTCGAGGACCGAACCCGTGAGTTGGGTGGTACGGCCCTTCTTGCTCGTGTAGGCCAGCCGGACGGGCCAGTCCTCGATCAGCGCCCGGTCGAGGAGGTCGGACACCGCCAGCGGCCCCCGGGCGATGGTGGCCGGGCGGGCGAAGGCGTCGGCGACCTCGAAGGGCGAGCCCGTCAGCCCCTGCCGAGGCGGCGGGGCCAGCGACAGCAACCGCTCGGGCTCCGGACGACGGGCGGGCGGTTGGGCCGACGGGAGCCGCCGCCTCAGCGGCGCGGTTGGCGCGCGCCCTGGCGGTTGGATCGGACGAGACGGGCCGCGATCGCCGCCGGGGACCGATCCTCGGCTCCCCCCGGCGGCGGCCGGGCCTGGAGGGGTCGCGGGCCCGACGGACGAGTGGTCGGCGGGTGAGAAGGGGTCGCCGACCGGGCCGAACCCGGCCGACGCCCCCGGCCGGCGGCCGGTGAGCGCCGCCACTCGCCGGTCGGGGACGGCCCGGCGGGGCGTGGGCCGGCGGATGACGAGGGCGCCGTCGGGCCCCTCCTCGGCGGGGACGTACCCCGCGGCCCGCAGGCCGTCGAGCACCGCCGGCGCATCGGCGGTGGCGGCGGCCACCGTGGGCGCCAGCAGGCGGAGGCCGAGCCGCTGGCCGGCACGAGACGCGACGACCTCGGCCAGCAAGGACGGGTCGTCGCTCCTCACGCAGCACGACATCGCCGTCACCCGTAGCTGCCCGAACCGCCGGCCGACGTCGTTGACCAGGTAGGTCAGCGCCTGGGGCACGCCCTTGGCCGCGTGCGCCTCGAGGAAGGCGAGGATCTCGGGCGCCCCCCGACCCGCCTCGTAGCTCCGCCGCACCGACGCCTCGGTGAACCGATAGAGCGTCGCCGCCCCCCGGGACTCGAGGTCGGCCATCGATGCCAGCTCGATCAGCACCGGCCGCACCAGCTCCGCGGGGGCCAGCGCGGTGAGATCGGCCTGGACGACGAAGCGCGACGTGGCCTCCGGGACGATCCGACCGAGGGCGGCCTCTGCTCCCTCGAGATCGCCCACCGCCGCCAGACGGCCCCAGGTGCTCAGCGAACCGAGGCCGCACAGCCCGAGCAGCTCGCACTCGGCCAACGTCCAGGCGACCAGCATCTCGGCCGGGCCCGGGCCACCCGACCAGAGCACCGGCGCGTCCCAGAGCATCCGGTCGTAGGCGGTCTCGAACGACACCGCGGTGCCGGCGGGAACCTCGGCCAACATGGCCAGCACCCGGGCTCGCCGGGCGGCGGCGTGGGGCTCGGGGGCGCGGATCATGAGCGGGGCGATCGGCTTGTGCTTCTGGTCGAGGGCCCCGGCCGCGCTCACGTGGAGGTCCCACGCGATCCAGGCGCCGACCAGGTGGGACCACCGCCCGGCCACCGGCAGGGCCGACCACCGGTCGTAGGCGGGCAGCGGGAGGGCAGCGTTGGTGGCGTCGTCGATACCCACCAGCCCGGCGGCCGCGGCCAGCTCGATCACCCGGGCGACCGAGACCTCCGGCCGGTCGACGGCCTTGCCCGCCCGCCGCACCGCCTGGATCCCGAGACCGCCGGCCTTGAGCAGGCGGGGCGGATCGAGCGCCCAGCCGTCGAGGATGGTGGACACGTCGGCCACCAGCCGCAGCGCCCGCTCGGCCGCGCCCCGATCGGCGCCCGCCCCATCGACCGGCTGCAGCGACAGGTCGGGCCGGTGAAGGGCCAGCTCGGGGAAGACGTTGCCGCCCCGGACGGCCAGGCCGACCTCCCGCACCAGCAGGACGGTGTCCCAACCCACGGGCGCCACCATCCCCCGGTTGGCCAACCACCCGGCGGCGCTCTTGTCGCCGTTGTAGGCCGCTCCCGGGGCGTAGCCCTCCGGTCCGTCATGGGCCAGGCGGCGGACCAGCTCGGCCGCGCCCGCCGGCGCCCCCTTGAGGAGGCGGGCCACCTGCCCCGGCTCGGCCAGTGCGGCGGTGATCGACGCCAGGGTGGCCGCCTTGGTGGTGCCGGCCGGGACACCCAACCGCCGGGCGCAGTTGGCCAAGGCGACCGCCGACTGGGCGGCCAGGGCGACGGCCACCGGAGGCCCCAGGCCGGCCGGGAAACGCAGTTCGAGCCCAGGGAGCAGCCGCACCCGATCGCCGTCGCGCACCACCATCGCCCGGTCGACGAGGCTGCGGAGGGCGGCCGTCAGATCAGGATCGTGCTCGTCGACCACCAACAGCTGCGACAGCTGGCCAACGGTGGCCGGCGCAGGGAGGAGGCAGAGGGCGGCGTGGACCTGGTGACTGGCCAGATCGAGGGTCTCCTGACACGCGTTCACGCTCGCCGGTGCGTCAGCCCGGGCGGCCAGGTCGATCAGGCTGCGGGGCGGAGGGTCGGCCAGGTCGGGACGGACGGTCAGCAGGGTGGCCAGGGCCACTTCGTCGAGGCGGCCGAGCGCTCCGAGGAGCGAGGGCTCCTCCCGCGCCTGAGCACGACCGGGCGGGGTACGGGCCACACGACCTCCCTGGCTCGTCGTCGGGTGCTGGGGAAGCGCAGTCGACCATACCCGCACCGCTCCCCCGGGCCGCGGATGGTGTCACGATCGGGGTGGTCCATCCCGCTCGGGCCGACTCCGTCAGCGGCGGGCGCCCCTCCGGTTCCGGACCCGGTCCAGCAGCCACGCCACCAGGCGGCCCAGGAGGGCGGCGCTCACCGGGGCGCCTTCTCCGGGCGTGGGCGCCGGGCTGCCGGGAGCAGGAGGGCTCGCCGGCGCCGTCGTCGGGTCGATGCCGTCCTCGGGCCCTTCGTCCTCCGCCGCGCCCCTCGACCGGATCACCTCCTTCTCCCGCTCGATGTCGTCGGCGCCGGTCAGGTCGTGGCACAGCTTGTACGCCACCAGAGCGGCGAACGGGGGCAGGACCAGGAGCATGACCCTCAGCGTCCACATCACCGTCGGCACCCCCACGCCGAGCTTCTGGGCGACGATGTCCTGCGCACCGGCGATGAACAGCACGACGTAGAACGTGAGCGTGCCGACCCCGATGGCGGTCCGCACCGGTCGGTGCCGGGGCCGGTCGAGGACGTGGTGGACGCCGCGGTCGCCGGTCACCCGCGCCTCGAGGAAGGGCCACGCGTACAGCAGCCCGAAGGTGATGCCAGGCAGCACCACGCCCGGCCAGAACAGCTCGGACACTGTGTAGCCGAAGATGTGGAGCCGCCAGGCGGGGAACAGGCGCATCGCCCCCTCCACCCAACCCATGTACCAGTCGGGTTGGGACGCGGTGGTGACGGCCGAGGGCTCGAACGGGCCGTAGAGCCAGATGGGGTTGATCTGGGCCAGACCGCCGAGGGCCGCGATCAGGGCGAACACGCCCGCGAACAGCCCGATGGACCGGGCCGCGTACGTCGGCCACAGCCGGGACCCCACGATGTTGTCCTCGGTGCGGCCCACGCCCGGGAACTGGGTGTGCTTCTGGTGCCAGAGGATGGCCAGGTGGGCGCCGAGCAGGCCCACGATGGCGGCGGGGACGAACAGGACGTGGAGGACGAACAGCCGCGACAGGATGTCGGGCGCGGGGAACTCACCCCCGAACAGCAGGAACGCGATCCACGTGCCGGCGACCGGGACGGCCAGGGCTATCGAGTAGGCGATCCGCAGGCCGGTGCCCGACAGGAGGTCGTCGGGCAGCGAGTAGCCACTGAACCCGTTGAAGATGACGAGGGTCAGCAGGGTCACCCCGATGATCCAGTTCAGCTCCCGGGGACGGCGGAAGCCGCCGGTGAAGAACACCCGGCACAGGTGGGCGACGATGGCGGCCACGAAGATGAGGGCGGCCCAGTGGTGCATCTGGCGGAACACGAGCCCGGCCCGCACGTCGAAGCTCAGGCGGACGGTCGACCGGAAGGCCTCCGACATCCGCACCCCCTGCAGGGGGACGTAGCTCCCGTCGTAGACGACCACGTTGGCGCTGGGGCTGAAGAAGAACGTGAGATAGATGCCGGTCAGGATCAGCACGACGAGGCAGTACATGGCCACCTCGCCCAACATGAACGACCAGTTGTCGGGGAAGATCTTGTTCAGGGCCCGGCGGGAGAACCTGAGTCACGCCCAGCCGGGAGTCGACCCACCGGTACAGCCTCTCGATCATCCGACCCGCCTATCCGACCTGCTCGACGGAGGGGGCGAGACTGCTGTGAACCGCGGCGGGATTGTCGTCCTCCGCCGCCGCCAGCCACAGGCCGAACACGACGCCGGCGGCGACCACGTAGACGGTTCCGGCGAAGCCCCACATCACGACGCCGGCCAGCTGCTGGTCCTCGAGCGAGGGGTAGGCCGGGTACCAGGGCCGGGCGGCCAGGGTGAGGGCCGCACCCAGGGCGGTGCCGGGCAGGGCGGCCACGAACATGGCCGGGACCCCGGCACCTCGCCCCGTCGCCACCGCGGCCGCCAGCACGGCCCAGAAGAGCAGCCCGGTGCCGAGGAAGCTGAGGTGCTCGAGAGCGTGGAGCGGCAGGTGACGCAGGGCGGCCGCGTACAGGGTGGGGGCGTGCCACGCCCACATCACCCCCGTCTGGACCAGGATGGCGCCGGCCATCCACACCGGCCAGCGGCGGGATCGAGCCGACGCCCGCACGACGCCCCACCCGTGCGCCACCAGGCCGCGGAGCGCGCCCGGTAGGCCTGCCACCAGGGCCGGCACCGGGGCCGCGGCCACGAGGAGGGGCGGGGCGACGGCCAGCAGCAGCACGTGCTGCACCATGTGGGCGGTCAGGCTGGCGTGGGCCCGGGCGTCGAGGGGCGAGAGGAGGGCCACCGCCACCGTGGCCAGCCCCGCCCCGAACAGCCACCGACGCCACGCCTCCCGGCCGGCCGCGGCGGCCACCGGCTCCCGGCGGCGACCAGCCCAGTAGCAGCCGGCAGCGGCCACGATCAGGACCGCGGGACCCGGGTCAGCCACAGCGCCGCGATTCCAGGACGAACACGTAGAGCCCTTCTAGGGCGATGAGCATGAGGTTGACCGCGCCCACCACCAGCCCCAGCTGGCCGATGAACTGGGTCCGCTCGGCCTCCTCGCCCGTGCCGGCCTTGCCCTCCCGCACCAGTCGCTGGGAGAGGGCCATGGCCGCCACCGTCAGGCCCAGGGTGACGGCCGTGATCAGGTGCAGCACCCACACGTAGTTGTCCGTGTTGCAGGTGAAGCGGACGAAGCTGGTGAGGGCCACGAGGTGGATGGTCCAGGCCCCGATGCCTCCCAGCAGGGCGTACCAGACCGTGACCGCCGATTTGATGGCCGACACGATGCTGTGCGAACGGCGGGCCGCCTCGCCGGCGGACAGGGTGTGCTCGCTCATAGGTGGAGCGAGACGAAGAGGGACGGGAAGACGAACAGCCACACCACGTCGACGAAGTGCCAGTACAGCGAGAACACCTCGGCGCTGGCGTGGCGGCCCCGGTCGTAGCGGCCCAGCCAGGCCTTGGCCTGGCAGGCGACGTTCATGGCCAGGCCGATGAACACGTGGAGGGCGTGGAGCCCGACGATCGTGTAGAAGATCGACCCGTAGGCGTTGTCCCGCCAGCCGAAGGTGAGCTCCTCGAAGTCGTAGAGGGTGTAGAGCAGGAACGACAGCCCCATCACGAAGCTGATCGCCATGCCCGCCTTGAACGGCCCGAGCCTCCCGTTGCGGATGGCGGCCTCGGCCCAGAACACGGGGATGCTGCTGCCCCAGAGGATGAAGCTGAAGGGCACCACCAGGCCCAGCTCCGGCGGCTCGATCCCGTCCAGCGGCCACTCCTTGGCCGACGCCCGCAGGAAGAAGTACGAGGCCAGCAGGATGGCGAACACCATGGCCTCGGTCATGATCAGCACGGCCATGCCCCACCAGGCTGTCGAGTAGCCCCGCCGGGTGGAGGGCGTGACCGGGCCGGGCCCGTCGCCGGACCCGTCGCCGGACATATCGCCGGGCGCCTGGACGGCGGCCGTCACGTCAGGTCCTCCTCGGTGCGCCACATCCACCACACCGCGCCCACGACGGCCAGGCCCACGCCGATGACCCCTACCGCGGCCGCGTTCACCAGCAGGCCGAGGAAGAGCACGACCAGGCCGATGGCGGTCAGGAGCGGCAGGTACGTGTCCGTGGGGATCGACAGGTTGCCCTCGGGGCCGGTGTCGATGCCGCTGGTCACCGGTGTCTCCCGGGCGACTGCCCCCTCCGGTCCCAGGCCCTTGGTCTCCTCCTCGTCCCCCGACTCGGCGTAGGGCAGCGGCTTCTGGTCCCAGAGGGGATGCGGGCTCGTCACAACGGGCACCGAGGCGAAGTTGTACTCGGGCGGTGGCGACGTGGTCGACCACTCCAGGCTGTCGGCCTCCCACGGGTCGTCGCCTGCGGGCTGGCCCCGGAACCTGCTCCACAGGAAGTTGGCCAGGGTGAGGCCGGTGCCCAGGGCGAACACGAGCGAGCCCGAGGCTCACCATGACGTTGAGGCCCTCCCAGCCCAGGCCGTCGCGGTAGGTGTAGACCCGCCGGGGCATGCCCAGGAACCCGAGGATGTGCATGGGGAAGAAGGTGATGTTGAAGCCCACGAACATCACCCAGAAGCTGATCTTGCCCATGCGCTCGCTCAGCATCCGGCCCGTCATCTTCGGCATCCAGTAGTAGATGGCGCCGAAGATCGGGAACACGACGGCCCCGTTCAGCACGTAGTGGAAGTGGGCCACGACGAAGTAGCTGTCGGTGACCTGCCAGTCGAAGGGCAGCACCGCCACCATCACGCCCGTGATCCCCCCCAGCAGGAAGATGAGCAGGAAGCCGACGGCGAACAGCATCGGCGTCGTGAGCCGGACGACGCCCTTCCACATGGTGGCGATCCACGCGAAGAACTGGACCCCGCTGGGGATGGCGATGATCAGGCTGACGGCGGAGAAGAACGACATGGCCAGTGCGGGCATGCCGGTGGCGAACATGTGGTGGACCCACACGCCGAAGCTGATGAACCCGATGGTGACGAGCGACGCCGCCACCCACAGGTAGCCGGCCAGCGGCCGCCGGGAGAAGACGGGGATGATCTGGCTGATCATCCCGGTGGCGGGCACGAACAGGATGTAGACCTCGGGGTGGCCCCAGAACCAGAAGAGGTGCTGGTAGAGCAGCACGCTCCCGCCCAGGGCGGACACGAAGAACGACGTCCCGAACAGCCGGTCGAGCTCGAGCAGGCCGGCCGCCAGGGTGACCGCGGGCACCGCGAAGATGGCCATGAACGAGAAGACGAGCATCGACCACACGAAGATCGGCATCCGCTGCAACGACATGCCCGGGGCCCGCAGCTTGAAGATGGTGACGATGAAGTTGACCGCGCCCACGGTCGTCGACAGCCCCACGAAGATGATGCCCAGGCCCCAGAAGTCGAGGTTGATGCCCGGCGAGTAGGTCTTGGACACGAGCGGCGGGTAGGCGAACCAGCCCCCGTCGGGCATCTTGCCGATGAAGAGGCTGAGGTACATGAAGATCCCGCCCAGCAGGAAGATCCAGTAGCTGAAGGCATTGATGCGGGGGAACGCCATGTCGCGGGTGCCCAGCTGGAGGGGGATCAGGTAGTTGCCGAACCCGGCCAGCACCGGCGTGTTGAACAGGAAGATCATGGTGGTGCCGTGCATGGTCATCAGCTCGTTGTAGAGCTGGGGCCCGATCACGCCGCTCTCGGGGGCGGACAGCTGGGCCCGCATGAGCAGGGCGGTGAGCCCGGCCAGGAAGAAGAAGAAGAACGAGGTGTAGATGTAGCGCATCCCGATGCGCTTGTGGTCGACGGTGGAGAAGAAGCCGGGGATGCCGGGCGCGTCCTCCCACAGGGTGGCCAGGTCGTCGCCAGACGGCGGTGGCGGCTTCGGCCGTTGCAACAGCGTCACTGGAGGCTCTCCAGGTAGGCGACCAGGGCGGTGAGCTCGTCCGGATCGAGGCTGATGGGGGGCATGAGGTTGCCGGGCTTCATCGTCTGCGAGTCGCTGATCCAGGTGGCCAGGTTCCCCGGCGTGTTCTCGACCGTGATCGAACCGATCCAGCGCCGGCTGCCGAAGTCGGAGAGGTCGGGCCCGACCTGGCCGGTGGCCTCGGTGCGGCGGATGGTGTGGCACCCGGCGCAGGTCTCCCGCATGAACACCCGCTGTCCGGCCGCCGTCTCCTCCGACGTCGGACCGGTGCCGGCACCCGTTCGCCGGGCCAACCACCGGTCGAAATCGGCCGGCGAGTCGGCGATCACGATGAACCCCATCCGGGCGTGCTGGAGACCGCAGTACTCGGCGCAGGCCCCGAGGTAGGTGCCCGCCTCCGACGCCTGGAGGCGCAGGTGGTTGGTCTGCCCCGGTACGGCGTCGACCTTGCCCGCCAGCTGCGGCACCCAGAAGCTGTGGATCACGTTGTCGGACCGCAGGACGATGTCGACCGGCCGGCCCACCGGGATGTGGACCTCGGCCGCTGTAGCCACGCCCGAGTCCGGGTACCGGACGTCCCACCACCAGCGCTTGGCCGTCACCTCGACCACGAGCTCGTCGGGGTCGGCTTTGCGCAGGTCCTTCGTCGTGTTCACCGTCACCACCGCCAAGACGGCCAGGATCACCACCGGGGCCACGATCCCCCCGAGCCAGATGAATGCCGAGTCACCGCGCTCGTCGGCCCCACCGACGGCCTCGGGCCGACCCGTCCCCCGGCGGCCTTTGAGAATGGCGATCACGACCAGCCCGGCGACCACCACGTAGACCACGGACGCCAGCACGAACATGAGCCACCACACCCCGGCGACGTCGCGGGCCTCGGGGCCGTGGTGGTCGAGCATCGAGGGCGAGTCGCCGCTGCACGCGGGGAGCACCACGACCACCAACACCCCGGCCCCCACCGCCAGCGCCCGCCGCCCCCTCACGTGCGCCGCCAGAAGACGGGACCGACCGGCTCGGAGAAGTCGCCCCCGGCCACGAGGAAGCCGCCCTCGACGCGCAGCGGCAGCTGGGGCAGGGGGGCGGCGGCGGGGCCGAAGTTGGGCCGGGCGTGGTGGAGCACGTCGAAGCTCGACTGATGGCACGGGCACAACAGCTCGTGGCTCTCGGGCTGGTAGAGCCCCACCGGGCAGCCGGCGTGGGTGCACACCTTGGAGTAGGCGACGAACCCCTCGGGGGCCCAGTCCTCCCGGCCCCGGAGCGCTTTCACCAGGCCCGGCCCGACGTTGACCAGCACCGTCTGGCCGTCCGCCGAACCCTCGTGGCCTTCCGGGAACACGGTGACCAGGCCCTCCAGGGGCACCTCCTCGACGCGAACCGGGCGACCGTCCTCCGTCACCAGCCGCAAGCCGTTGCGCCATGGCGTCTCCACCAACGAGCGCTTGGGACTCGGGCCGAGGGAGCGGATGGGGAACAGGGCGGCCATCCCCAGGCCGCCGACGGCGATGCCGAGGGAGCGCAGGACGAGCTTGCGCCGGGTCAGGATCCCGCCCCGCTCGACGTCGTCCTCGAGCTCGTCCAGCTCGGCCTCGCCGCTGGAGGGTTCGTGGCGCTGGTCGACGAAGGGCCCCCGGGGCATGAGGTGGTTGGCCCACATGACGAACCCCACCGCCACCCCGCCCAGGGCGACGGCCAGGAACACGCCCTCGAGCTGCGGGTCGCCCCCTCGCAGGTAGACGACGGCCAGGCCGACGGCGCCGGCCGCCGAGACCAGGAACGAGATCGACACCCGGCGCTCGGCCCGTCGTTCCTCGGCGATGGTCTCGCCGGTGCCCTCCGGGCCCTGGGCCTGGCGCTCGACGGTGTCGGGACTCATCCGCGCTCGCCGATCCAGCGGAGGAACACCATGAGGCCGGCCAGCGCGAGGAGGGCCAGGCCACCCTCGGCCACCGGACCGAGGTGCCAGAGGGGGCGGCCCCCGTGGTCGCGGGCGTTGTCGAGGTCGCGGACGTAGGTGACGACCGACGAAAGCTGCTCGTCGGTGAGCGCCGCCTCCCCGAACGCCGGCATCTGCCCCGGGCCCAGTCGGACGGCCTCCGCGATCTGGGTCGGGGTGGACGCGTGCAGCGAGGGGGCGTCGACGTGCAGGAGGGCGCCTCCGTCGCCGGCCCAGGCGTGGCAGGCGGCGCACTGGAGGCGGTAGAGACTGCCGCCCTCGGCCAGGTCGCCGTGGGTGAGCACCGGAATGTCGGGACCGCCCCCGCCGGTGAGCTGGTCGACGTAGTCGACCAGGGCGGCGATCGTCTCGGCCGAGTAGGCCGGCCGATGCCTCTTGCTCGGCTCGTCCGCCTCGGGCAGGCCCCGGTTCGGCAGCGGCTGCAGGGGATGGCCCGGCTCCTCCGCCCGCCCGACGCGGGCGATCGGCATGCGCCCGGTCGTCAGCTGGTAGTCGAGTGACGCCCGGCCGACGCCCACCAGCGAAGGCCCTCGGGTCGTGCCCCGACCCTCGGTGCCGTGGCAGACGCCACAGTCGGCCAGATAGAGCAGACGGGTGTCCTCGTCACCCGGGGCCGTCGCCGTCCCGTCGCTCTGGGCCCCCTCGCTCTGGGCCCCCGCGCTCTGGGCCCCCTCGCTCTGGGCGGCGGCGCCGGGCCCGGGCCACATGGCGACCGTCGCAGCCGCCGTGGCCAGGAGGAGCAAGCCGAGGAACGCCCGCCGGCCCGGCGCCACGGTCACCGGGCTCCCGCTGACCCGCGCCGGCCTCACCCCGTACCGCAGCGGTGACCGGCCCCGTGCCGACCCGCCCGACGTGGCGGAGGGTTGATGGCGACGCCACACCCTAGACGTGGGCTCCGGCGATTTCATGGGACGGTGGACGTGCCGTCAGACGGGATGGGGAACTCCGAGGCGGACGTCCACGACCCCCGGTGAGTACCGGACGAGCGGGGCGTCCTCCGGGTCCGTCAGGCCGGCCGCGGCGAGCAGGGTCTGTTCGAGCTCGACAACCGACGCCTCCCACAGCGGCCATGGCTCGTGGTGCACCGGCACCGTGACCAGCCGACCGGCGATGACGGAGTAGGCCCGCCACCGACCGGTGAGCCAGTGGTCGATCTCCGACGGGGCCGGACAGGGTCGCTCGGGACGGATGGTGATGTCGTGGCCGATCCCGGGGCTGCCCCGACGCCGGCTGCGATAGCGCACGACGTCGCCCTGGGCGACCGCCATGTCGGCGAAGCGGTACGGCACCCCGTAGAAGGTCGACGCGGCCAGCACCGTGGCGAGGCTGTCGGCCTCGAGCGAGAAGAACCAGATCCCGTCCCGGCCGTCCGGGCCCCGCACGTAGGTGCGCACGTTCGTCTCCGGGAAATCGGAGGCGCCGCGGACGGCCGGTAGCGGGCCGACACGGAAGCCCTGCATGAGGAACGGGGTGATGCTCACCCATCCCGAGCCGTCGTAGGTGTCGACCTCCAGACCGGCGGGCAGATGGGTCCGCAGTTCGTCCACCCCGTACCGCCAGTGGAGGAAGGTCATGGTCGCCCACCTCTGGCGGCTGGCCGGGCGGCGGACCTCCTCCTCGGGCTCCCGACCGCTCATCGAACGTCAGCATCCTCGGTGGCGGTCAGGGGCTCAACCCGGCGACGTACTCGTTGATGGAGGGGTGCGACGTCATCTTCTCGTAGAAGAAGTTGTTCACGATGTTGAGCACCTCGGCCTGGGCCGCGTCGACGTGGGGGCCCAGCGGCGTGCCCTCGGTGTGCCGGGCCAGGCCCCGGTAGAGGCGCAGGAGATGGCGCACGATCTCGACCTCCTTCTCCCCCTCCAGGACCTTGATCACGGCCAGGATGAGCTCGTCGGTCTGATCCAGGATGCTGTCGATCGAGAAGACGTCGCTCTTGACGGTGGCCTCCTCGACGGTCCGGATGAGGGCATACACCTGATAGAGCAGGGCCGCGGGCTCGTCGAACAGCTCCCGCAGGAATGCCGCCGGCTCGTAGCGCCCGCTCAGACGGAACACGTTGTACATCCGCTTGGCCGCTTTGCCGTAGTTGGGATGGTCGGAGGCGAAGTACTTCTTCACCTCCTTCTCCAACTGGGCGACGTAGTCGTCGAGGCTGTCGGTCGACATCTGCTTCACCAGCTTGTTGAAGATGGGGGCCGACTGGGCGTCGAGATAGATCTCCTGGAAGTACCCGTCGAGGTAGCCGTCGAGGGGCGTGATCACGCCGTCGGGCGCCTCCCAGGTGACGTCGAGCATGTTGCTGGCGTTGGCCAGGCCACCCCGGGTGGTGTCGACGACGAGCCAGTCGAGCTTGCACCAGCCAGGGTCGGCGGCGACGTCGTCCCAGCGTACGACCACCGGTTCACCGGCCGGGGTCGTCGCCTCGAGCTGACCGGCCAGGATCTCCGCCGGCATCCAGGCGATGGGTGAGCCCTTGGCGTACTCGCTGTCGCCCCGCCTGACCTCCTGGGGGTAGCTGCCGAACTTGGCCTCGATCATCTGGTAGCCGGGCCCGGTGAGGAAGTCCCTCGTCTTGTCCTGGATGAGCTTGGCCAGGATGCGGCACGCTTCCTCACGGGTTGGCGCGATGACGTTCACCCGCTCGAAGTAGTCGCAGTCGCCCGGATAGGTCTGCATCTTGGACTGGGCCGCGGAACCCGACAATGCCAGGGCCGTCTCCACCACACCGGGAATGTCGTCGAACTCCACGATCTTGCCAATGGACCGGAAATGGGCCAGGTCGGCCGGGCTGAAGTCGAGCATCGACAGCTTGTGGCCGAACACGCCCGTCGCCTCGTCCATGGCGATGTCGTCGCCCTCCGACGTCGTGGTGACGGCGGTCATCCAACGGTCCAGCTCTGTCTCGTCGAGTTGAACTCCCATGCGGCTGGCGGTCTCGATGATTCGGGACCGTGTCGCCGAGGCCTCGTCGTTCGTGGTCATTCCCCGCCCCCTTCTCGTGGTTGGTCGTCTGGCAAAGGTGTTCGTTCAGATCGCTTCTGCTTCAGCGCACAGAAGATCTCGCCCTGCTCGATCGCGTCCTCGACGGCCACATGGGTGTGGACCCGAGGCGGCCCGAGCAGGGGCGCGATCTGCTCTCGCCCGCACGCCTGGTAGGGCAGGCCGAGCACCGCCATGGCATAGGTCCGGACGTCGAGGGCCATGAGCCCGAACGGGGTCGTTCCGGTGAACCGTACGAGGTACCAGTGGACGAACATGAAGTCGTAGCCGGCGGGGTACCCGACGAACACCGGCTGACCGGGCAGCTCGCGCAACCAGCTCGCGAACCGGTCCATGACGACCACCGGTGGCTCCGGATCGGCGCTGACGGCAGCCCAGGCGTCGGGGTGCTGCGCCCACCATGCCATCGTGGCGGGATCGCCCGAGGCGCCGGGCAGCGGCTCCAGGTTGGCGGTGAAGGTGGCGAGCATCGTGCCGTCGGCGGTAAAGGCGGCGGCCCCGATGCTCAACATGGAGTTGGGACCGGGGATCGGCCCGTCGGACTCGATGTCGGTGCTGACGTAGATCTCCGGATTCGTCACCTGACGATGCCGACCTCCTGAACGCTGCCCGACTCGGCCATAGCGCGGTCGATCGTACCGGCGACCGCCGGACGCACCGGCCTTTGCTGACTGCCCGTATCCAGCTCCGGCCGCGGGGCGTGGCGGAGCAATCGACCGAGTCATCTTCGGGGCAGCCGGAGCAGCGACGACGACGTTCACTGTCATCCCGGTGAGCGGGCGGGCTCCAGGGCATCCGCATCGGACCCGAACCATTTCGTTCGCAGCTGGTCAAAGGTGCCGTCCTCGATGAGGCTCAGCAGAGAGCGGTTGATCATCCTCCGATAGGGACTGCCGTCGTTCATCGCGATCCCGTAGTCCTCCCGTTGGAAGAGGGGGCCGACCACGCGCACCTTCCCCCTGCCGGTCGACGAGGCAAAGTTCTGGAGCACCGGCGAGTCGAACACGATGGCGTCCACCTCCTCGCGCTCCAGCAGCGGGTAGGCGTCCTCGATTCTGTCCACCTGGACCGGAGCGATGTGGACCTGCGACAGGTACCGGGCCGATGTCGTCGCTTTCACGGTCGCCACCCGCTTGCCGAAGAGATCGTCGGGGCCGTTGATCGAGCCCTGGAGCTCCTTGACGGTGAGGGTCGACGAGATGCTGGCGGTCAGGTTGGCCACGATGACGATGGCGGCGAACATCCAGAATATGGCCAGCAATCGGCCGATCACGCTCTTCGGCGGATGATCCCCGTACCCGACGGTCGCCATGGTGACGGCCGCCCACCAGCATCCCTCCCAGAGGCCGCGGAAGTAGCCCCGCGGAAAGTCCGGGTTGCGACGCCTCTCCACCAGCCACACGACGTGGGCCACGACGACGATGACGGCTACCAGGGCGCCGACGAGCTGCCTCAGCCCGGGGGAGGACAGCACGCTCAGAAACTTGCTGGCCGTGGAGGTGGAGGTCTGGTCGGGAACGAGGATCTGGAGGCCGGAATTGAAGATCGGGTGGGAGAAGTCGACCACATCCGCTCGTCCACTGGTGATGCTGATGCCGGCGACGGCCAGGTCGGCCTCGCCGGAACGGAGGGCGTCGAGCTGGGCCTCGACGCTTCCCACCTCACGCATCTCGTAGGCGAACCCCGCCCGCTGGGCGACGGCCGCGAACAGGTCGACGCTGAACCCTTGAAACGTCGCCCCCTGGATGATCACGAACGGCACGAAGCTCTTGACGACGACCCGCGCCGGCCGCGTCTGCGGCGGATTGGTTTGTGCCCCCGACGACTGAGGAACCAGGCCCCCGGAGCCCAGCACGACGATGATCACGATGAAAGCGGCGGCCCAAAGTGCGGTCGGGTGCGCCCGGGGCGCGCTCGACGGTGAGCCTCCTGATGGACGAGATCCGGCTCTCATCGACGTTGGTTCATCACGAGACAGAGATGGGCCTCAGGCCGCGTCGCCGATTCGTTCGTCGATCACGGAGGCGCGCCTCTTCAACGTCTCTTGATGCTCGCCTCTCCTGACACACCGCCCCTCCCGCACGCCCCACCGCCGCCAGTGAAGGATCCATTCTAGAGCGTCGAGCGTCGTCCACGCTCCGGCCCATCGGGCCGGGCGCGAGCCCGGACACGTCCCAGGAGGCGCCCATCGGCCCCGTCGATGCGAGGGCGACGGCCGCCCCGTCCGGCGACCTCGGCTACCCGCCCAGCCCCGTCGACGGAGGCGATCGACCGTGCCGTACGGGGTGGCGGCCGAGGTTGTCCGATTGTTGAGATGCGCCCGGTCCGGAGACGACACTGTGGCAACGGCGGACCTCCGTATCCTCGAGATCCCCGGCGGCACGCGCCTTTCACGGATTGTCGCCAGTGAGGTGGCGGGAATCTATCGGGAACGGCCGAGCTGCGGCTGCTGTGCGAGACCGACGGCGATGCCCGCAAGGTCGTCGAGGTGGCCACGGGCCTGGCCGCCTGCTTCCGCCAGGACGGCATCCACGGTGGTCATCACCCTCGTTTGCAGGATTGCATCGTTCCGTCTTGTTGAGAACCAGGTTGGGAGGCAACCACCCGACCAGCAATGTGAAAGCCAGGTTGCTGAACATCACTCCGGGTGAGGTCTTTATCGACTCTGTCGTGGACCCCGCCGACGCGACCTACTGCCAGGGCCAGCTCGAACTGTCCGCAGCCGACGTCGATCTGCTCATGCCGACACTCGCGGTCAGCGAAGCGAACGTCCCGTTCGCCTTGAGAGAGAGGCCGTGAAGCTGAAGGATGACACCGACATCCGCTGTCAGGGGATGACGTTCACACGACGTGGACCGCCCAGTTTCAGGCCGTTCGATAAGAAGAAGTAGCACGTCGGGTCGACGGGACCTCGCCCCCTCGATCCCTTGTGCCTGGGGCCAGTGCCTGTCCCCGGCCGTCACTCAACCTTCGTGAGGGCCGTGCGAGTTGCCGTGTAGATGAACGGCCCGGGAAGCTCGGACAGCTCCTCGATCCGGCGCCACTGTGTCATCACGACCTCCAACTGGCCCCAGACCGTGGACGAGTCGCGGGATGACAGTGCGACCATTCGGCCCTGGTTCTCTATAACCGCTGCGATCTCCGCGCTGTGCTGCCGGATCTTGCTGTCCCGGGTGACGATGAGAAGGCCGTGCTCACTTACCTTGGGAATCCAGACGGAATCTTTGGTGCGAGGCGTGGTGATGACGCACGCAGGTCTTGCTCGCTTGTGGATCGTGATGCCTGGATCGCCGGGGTAGGTGATGTCGGAGCGAAGCCCGCCAAGGAGCTTGCCAAGTCCGAGAATGTCGGCATCCAGGTAGAACCGGACGTCGGCCGGCTTCACGCAGCCCGCAGGCTCGTCTCAAACGCATGCGCCCAGTGCACTTCGTCAACCGTGAGGTCGAATTGTTCGGCGACATCGTCGAAGGTCTCGTCAGCTTCAAGGTGCTCCCAGACGATCTCAGTCTTGATGCCGCCGATAGCAGGTAGTCCGAAACGCTCGTCGGGCCGCATTCGCACCGGCGATCTGGTGTCTCCCGCCGGCCGCCAGCCGACCGCCAGGTCATCGGCCCACTCAACCCGCTCGATGTAGGTCTCCGATGGAGCGGTAAGCGTGGGCTGCCCGTCCGCGATGGCGACAAGCCAGAAATCGCCCGGTAGCCCGGTGGCTTCCTGGACCTCCAGGAGCAGGCGTTGGCCTGGTCCGACGAAAGGCTTGAAATAGGCCAGTGGGTGCGGAACGCCGAGCTTGTCCCTCAGCCGCTCGATGACCGCCCGCAGCTCTGCCATCGGGACCTGATGCTTGCGGCGATATTGGCGAAGGAGTCCCGCCTCGACGAACTCGCCCCACGTGACGATCTTCGAGCCGGTCGATCTCGGTCGGAGGATCGGTAAGTAGTCCCGTTCCCCTCGCGTGCCGCCCTCGAGCCAGTAGTGCAATGTCCCCTTCGCCACTTGAAGCAGCCGGGCTGCTTCCGCCTCGGCAAACATCTCACGGTCGAGGACGTCAGCAGACACGCGTGTAGTTTGCCCGATCGCCGAACCGCCTGCACGGGCGGGCCTTGACATGGACCCGCCCCCTAACCAGCCAGTGAGTTGACCGGCCTGATACGCCAGTAGCCGCGGGTCGGGTTGACCACTCGGCCGATCCGCTTGAGGTATGCCAACCCAGCGCTGACGTCGGCGAGGGTGTCATCGTGAAAGCCACGCTGGCTCATCGCCCTCCACACTTCGCGCCGATGAAGCCCTCCATCGCCCGCTTCCGCGAGCACAGTCTCGATGGCCTTCACCCTCGGCATGTTGTCGAGTGCTTTCACGGCGAGGCCATCCTCGTTCGGCTGACGCGCCCGAAGCTGGGTCACCTTCTCGGCGTCGCGGGGCTGATGCTCGGCTACGAGCTCCGAAAGGATCCCGATCTGCGCCTCAAGGCTCCGGAGGTCGCGATCCAACGATCGCAGCTCATCGGCGACCAACTCCCGACGCTGCTGTCGGGCGGCGAGTCCCTCCTGTTTGCCTTGAAGCAGGTGGAGCAACGTCTCCAGGGGCTCAGGGGTCAGGTTGAAGCCGCTGGTCATAGGTAGATCACTCTCCTACTTTACACCACTGGGCCTGCTAGTTGATGGCAATCTGCGCTCTTCAGGGCAAGAGTTAGACATAGAGCCTTCTTAAGCTCTAGTCTTTACTAGACTCTACGTTGAGGGACGGACGGTCATCGTCATGGAGCGCTGGTAGCCGTGGTGGGAAGCCGGCCGCTGAGGTGACCTGTCCGTGACCTCTCCGACACGTAGCGCGGCGCGATCGAAGGCCAGCCTTCGACTTCACGTCGTTCGCGGCCTCGAGCTGGCTGTCGCTACCGGGGGCGGGGGCCTGGCGATCGCGGAGTACGGAAGCGATCACGGATGGTGGACGCGCCTGTGGGCCGCTTGGGCATGGGTCTGGGGGCCACTGCTGGGCGTCCTAATGGTCGCCTCAATCGTTTTGGCAACTCTGCCCTGGCTTGGTGTTACGGCGGAGCCCAAGCGCCGTCGGTCGCTGAACGTAGTCGCGATGACAACCGTCATCGTCGCCGCCGTTACCGGTCTGAAGCTCCCCCTCCCGGTGGCGGCTGTGGTGAACGGGGTCGTCGTCGGAACAGTTGCCATGCTGCTCTGGGGGTCCGGCTGGCTTGGTCATCGCCGACAGGTCCAGGGGGAGACGCGGATCGCAGCGGCTTGCAACGGGTTAGAGGAGTGGGGGGGCCGGCTCCTCCAGGTGCCACTTCGCGTCGCTTCGGTCGTCGCCCGGGGCCCACGCGGCGGCGGATCGAGTCGGTTGGGCGAGGCAGCCAAACCAGCGGGCAGATCGGCCCGTGCAGCCGGGCTGGCCTTGATCGTTGCAATGTGGATCGGGTTGATGACCGGCGCCACGGTAGTGACCTCGGTTGTTGTCTCGGCCGCACGGCCAACGCCGACGGAGCCGAAGCCCGGCGGGGAACCGGCCGCCGTTGCACCGTCAAGCACCGGATTATTCGACCTTCCCGATGCAGCGCGCCAGCCGCACACGCCTGCCGGGAGCCTCCACTGCTCCCGCAGGGTGGGGACAGGCGCCGCCATACCCGAGGATGTGCTATTCGCAGTCGCGGCAGCCCTTCCTGAGCTTGCCCAGCCGTTTCATCTCTGCGCCGCAGAGGAGCTGACCTGGCGGCAGTCGACCGGGACATACGAGCAGACGCTCTTCACGCGTGACGGCGACGGTGCTGTACTTGTTGCCTGGGACCTCGCCAGCAACTGGGTCGTCACGTTCATCTCATCGGACGACGGCGCTGGATATCGAATCGTCAGCCGAACGCTCGATTGGGGCGTGCTTGGGCGGCCGCATTCTTTCGTGAGGTGCGACGGCCTTTGGCTTCAGGCGTTTGAAGGACCAAACGGGGAGTTGGTAGGTGCGGGACTGCGTGACCGGGACGATGCCGAGGGTCGTGAGGACAGACCAATTTTCGTGTGGGGCGCGACGGTCGAAGTGCTCCTGAGCGACAACCTTCGGACTCTGCTGCTGCCTGCGGGATCGCCCGCTTCCGATGGTGGCGGACCGCTCCAGTACTTCTTCGGTCGCCGGCAGCCCGTCCGATCCCCGCGGACTTCCGCCGACCACCTCACCGTTCGCGACTTGCTCCTCCACTGTGGATACTGAGCTACGGGCCTACTCATTGAGCGAAGGGGCTTCCAACCTGGCTGAGCACGTAGTGGTCACGTCGGTGACGCCCTCGGAGTGGCGTCGGCGCCATGTCGGGGTCCGCAGTTCAGTTGGGCGGGGTTTAGCATCACCCCGAAGATCGGCCATCCTGGACTCTTTTGTGGAGCTGAGGGGACTCGAACCCCTGACCCCTTGCATGCCATGCAAGTGCTCTACCAACTGAGCTACAGCCCCGAAGTCGGTCCTCACCCTACCAGTGGGTCACCGGCGGCAAACGACGAGTCAGCGTCCGCCGGCAGCGGCCCGGATGACCGCCTCGAACGCCTTCGGCGCCTCCAGTTGGGGCAGGTGCCGCACCCCGTCGAGGATCTCCACCCGCGCGCCGGCCAGCTGCGACAGGATGCCCGCGGCCAGGTGCCGGCACTGCGGGCTGCGGGAGCCGACGGTCGTCACCAGGGGCATCCTCGAGAGCCTGCCCAGGTCCGCGGCGGAGGGGGCGAAGGCGACGAACTCGGGCACCTCGGCCCGCACCACCTCCCATCGGCGCAGGATCTCCCGGAGGGCAGGCGGGGGCAGGGCGGCCATGTTGTCCTCGCCCACGAGCCCGCTCATGAAGTCCCGGAGGCCGTCCGGACCGGCGCCGGAATCGGAGGCCAGGCGGGCGGCGGCCGCCTGCAGCACGGCATGCAGCTCGGGCGCCAGCGGGCCGAGGACGGGCTCGTGGATGACTGCGGCCCGAACGATCCCGGGCGCGGCCATGGCCAGGGCCAGCACCAGGGTGGCGCCGCCCGACACCCCGACGAGGATCGCGTCCCCGATCCCGCGGGCCCCGAGCAGCCCGAGCATGTCGTCCACCTGCTCGGCGATCGAGGCCGACCGGGGGACCTCCACCTTCTCGTCGAACGGCCCGTATCCCCGCCGGTGGGGAACGAGCACCCGATGGTCAACGGCGAGGGCGGCGGCCACCTCGGCGAAGGCCCACGCCCCGATCCCCACGCCGTGCACCAACATCGACCACCGGCCCATCCCCCGCGTCCGACGTGGAGAGTTCGGTCACCAGCCGGTTCGGCAGCGCTCCACGGCACAGCCCACGGCGACCAGGAGATCCTCCCGCCAGGGGGCGGCGACCAGCTGCAGACCCTACCGGCAGCCCACCGGCCCACCCGCACGGCACGGACAGGGCGGGGAAGCCGGTGAGGCTCCACGGGATGGCGTTGCGGGAGAGCAGCATGAGGTGGCGGGCGAAGTCGGCGAGTGGCGGGGCCACGGCCGGCACGGTCGGCATGGCCAGGACGTCGTGGTCGGCGAACACCTTCAGCAGCCCATCGGCCAGGTCGGCCCGCAGGCTCTGGGCATCGAGGTACTCGACGGCCGACAGCTCCGCCGCCGCCTCCAGCTGGTCGGCCACCTCCTCCCAGTAGAGCGACCGGTCGAGTCCGAGCCGGCGGTGGAAGGCGGCCGCCTCGCACCGGCTGATCAGCAGGCCGGCGGCGTTGGCGGACTCGAGGTCGGCGGCCGTGGGCCGGAGAGCGGTGGACACGTCGCAGCCCATGACGGCGAGGGCTTCGATGGCCTGCCGGACGCAGGCCTCGACCTCGGGCTGGCAGCCGGCGAAGGCGGCCTCGGGCACGCCGACGCGCAGCCCCGACACCGAGGAGCCCACCCGGTCGACGAGCCGTGCTGCCGGCGGCCGCGCCGAGAGGACGTCGACCAGCAGGGCGGCGTCGGCCACCGACGAGGTGATGGGGGCGACGTGGTCCATCGTCCAAGACAGGGGGACGACGCCTCCGGTGGGCACCGAGCCGTAAGTGGGCTTGAAACCCACCACCCCCGACAGCGCCGCCGGTACCCGGATTGACGCCCGGGTGTCGGTGCCCAGCGAGGCCAGGCCCATGCCGGTGCTGACGGCGATGGCCGAGCCGCCGCTCGATCCCCCTGGGATCCGGGTCGGGTCGTGGGGGTTCCGGCTCTGCGGCGTCGTCACCCCCAGGGCGAACTCGTGGGTGGAAACCTTGGCCACCACGATGGCGCCCGCCGCCCGCAGCCGAGCCACGCCGACGGCATCGGTCGAGGGCACGTCGTGGTAGGCGGCCGAGCCGCACCGGGTGGGGACACCGGCCACGTCGATGATGTCCTTGACCGTCATCGGGATGCCGTGGAGCGGCCCCCGCCACCGGCCGGCGGCGGCCTCGGCGTCGCAGGCGGCGGCCTCGGCCCGCGCCGCGCCGTCCATGAGGTGGACGACGGCCATGAGCTCGCCGTCGTGCTTCTCGACCGCCAGCAACGAGTCCTCCACCAGCTGGGTGCTGGTGATCAGGCCCGCCCGGAGGTCGGCCGCCGCGGCCGCCACGGGACCGGACCCGTTGACGAGGGGATCGTGGCCGGCCGTCCCGTCGTCGCCGGCCGGCCACGAAGGCTCCACCGGTGTGCCCGGCGGTGTGTAGTCGCAGGCCGGGCGGCGGTCGGGCCGGCCTGGGCGGTAGCCGGCGATCAGGGCCCGGGCCGCGGCCACCGACTGGCGGCCGAGGCTGCCGGCCGGCCTCAACCGGCGCTCAGGACGCTCAGCAGCGCGCTCGACGGCGCCACCGCCCCGAAGACCCCGCCCTGCATCTTCACCATCGCCAGCGCGGCGAGGTAGTTGTCGTAGTCGGTGGCACCGGTGCAGTCCTCCAGGAGCAGGCACTCGTAGCCCCGGTCGTTGGCGTCGCGCATGGTCGTGTGGACGCACACGTCGGTCGTGATCCCGGTGAAGATCAGGTGGGTGATGCCCCGGGTGCGCAGCACGAGGTCGAGGTCCGTCGCGTAGAACGATCCCTTGCCCGGCTTGTCGATGACGATCTCGCCCTCGACGGGCGCCACCTCGGGGACGATCTCCCATCCCGGCTCGCCCCGGGTGAGGATGCGGCCGCAGGGCCCGGCGTCGCCGATGCCGGCCCCGATGCGCTTCGACCGCCAGAGCTTGTTGGGCGGGCAGTCGGACAGGTCGGGACGGTGCCCCTCGCGGGTGTGGATCACGGTCATCCCCACCGCCCGGCAGGCGGCCAGCACCTCGGCCGTGGGCTCCAGGCCGGCCCGGGTGAGCTTGAGGTCGTAGCCCATGGTGTCGACGTAGCCGCCCGGGCCGCAGAAGTCGACCTGCCAATCGATGCACACCAGGGCGGTGGTGGACGGGTCAACCGCCCCGTCGTAAGGCCAGGGGTAGGGATCAGCTTCGATCGTCCCGTAGGTCGTGGTCATGGCTACTCCTCGAGAAGGGCGTCACACAAGGCTGACGTGGTACCGACGGCGGCGAAGATGCCGCCGGACATGGTGATGCTGGCGAGGGCCCGGGGACCGACGCCGGCGTCGTGGAACGCCGAGGCGTCGGCCAGGGCCAGGCACTCGTACCCCCGGTCGTTGGCCGCTCCGAGGGTGGAGTAGACGGCCGTCTCCATACCCAGGCCGCCGACGGCAAGGCGGTCGATTCCCCGTGCGCGAAGCTCGCCGTCGAGCCGGCTGCCGGAGAAGCCGGACATCCCGACGCAGTCGACGACCACATCGCCGGCCGAGGGGTCGACCACGAGCTCGCCGGCGTCGTGACGCCGGAGGGAGTGGCGCAGCAGCACCACCGCGCCCCCGGCGTCCCGGACGATCTTGGCCGTCGTGCGCAGGGCGGACAGGACCTCCTCCGGATCGATCGTCCGTCCCGCCCACCAGGCCTGGCCCCCGGCCACCACCAGCGCCAGACGGGCGGGATCGAGGATCCCGTCGTAGGGCCACGGGTAGGGCCGGGTGCCGGCCAGGTGGACAGGCTGGGCCACGGCTCAGGTGGGCAGCTTGCCGACCACGCCCTGGACGAAGAACGTCTGGCCCTCGATGGCCACGTAGTCCGGCGTGGTGCCGGCCGGGAAGATCACCTTCCCGTCCTGGTCCATCACCGGGCCCTTGAACGGCGAGCCGTCGGGCTTGGAGATCTCGGCCTTGGCCGCTTCGACCAGGGCCTTGGTCTCGGGAGTCACCGACGGGCCGTAGGGGGACTGCACGAACGGGTTGTCACCGGTCTTGAGCCCGACCCGGTAGTTGTCGTTGTACTTGCTGCCGGTGAAGGTCCCGGCCAGGACCGTCTTGACCATGTCCACGTAGAGCGGGCCCCAGTCCCACTCGGAGCCGGTCAGCCAACCATTCGGGGCGAGGGCCGAACCGTCGGCGTGGTAGCCGACGGTGAAGGCGCCGGCGGCCTCCGTCCTCTCGATGATCGTCTTGGTGCAGTCCTGGTGCTGGGTGATGACGTCGACGCCCTCGGAGAGCAGGCTGTCGGCCGCCGCCGCCTGCTTGCCCGGGTTGCACCAGTCCGACGTGGCCACCGTGAAGGTCTGCACGGCCGGGTTCACCGACGCCGCGCCCAGGTGGAAGGCGTCGATGTTCTGGGTGGTCTGGGTGATGGGGAAGGCGTAGACGTAGCCCAGCTTGTTCGACTTGGTCGCCTTGCCGGCGGCGATGCCGGCCAGGAACACCCGCTCGTACACGGTGCCGAAGTAGGTGCCCAGGTTGGCCGGCGCCCCGCCCTCGATCAGGTTCCCCTGTTGCAGCACCACGACGTCGGGGTGGGCGGCGGCCACCGCCTTCGCCTGGTCGAGATGGCCGTAGCTGGTGGCGAAGAGGATCTTGGCCCCCTTGGCGATCATGCCCTCCATGACCCGGATGGCGTTGGCGTCCTCGGGGACGTTCTCGGCCTGGATGACCTCGAGCTCGGGGTAGGCCTTGGCCACCTCCTGGCTGCCGTCGTAGGCGGCCTGGTTGTAGCCGACATCGTCCTTGGGCCCGACGAAGATGAAGCCGATCGCCGTGCCCCCGGTCCCGGGGGCGGTGGCCGTGTCGGTGGATCCCCCCGTCGTGGTCTCGCCCGGGGTGCTGTTGCTGCTGCACGCCGCCGTCATCATGGCCAGGGCGGCCACCAGCACCGCCCCCGACCGCCATCGCTTGGTCATGTCTGTGTACCCCTCTCCTTGTTTCGTTCGTTGATCCGGATCATGTGGAAGGTGACATCTCGAAGACCTTGCGCAGCCCCTCGGGGGCGGCGTGCATGCGCCGCCGGCCGAGGACGACCAGCACGGCGATGGTCACCACGTAGGGGATGGCGTCGAGGGCGAACTGGTTGATGCCGACGCCCCTGGCCTGGAGGGCGGGTGAGAGGGCGAGGGCGGCCCCGAACAGGTAGGCGCCCCCCATGGCCCGCAGCGGGTGCCAGGCGGCGAAGATCACCAGCGCGACGGCGATGAAGCCCCGGCCGGCGGTCATGTTCTCGAACCAGGCGTTGGCGTAGGCGGTGGACAGCTGGGCCCCGCCGATCCCGGCCAGGGCGCCGCCGGCGACGACGGCCAGGTACCGCACCCGCAGGGGCGAGTGGCCGTAGGCGGCCAAGACCTCTTCCCGCTCGCCGGCGGCCCGGACAAGCAGGCCCCAGCGGCTGCGGTACAGCACCCACCACATGGCCGGGCCGACCGCGAACGACAGGTACGTCAACGGGTCGTGGTTGAAGAGGATGTCGCCCAGCCAGGGGATGCTCGACAGGCCGGGGATGGCGATGGGCATGAAGGCGTTGATCGACTCGCCCACGAAGGCGGCCCCGAAGAGCGAGGTCAGGCCCAGGCCGAGGAAGAGCACGACCAGGCCCGTCGCCAGCTGGTTGGCGCCCCGGTGCAGCACCAGGACGGCGTGGATCAGGGCCAGGAGCCCGCCCGCGGCGGCACCGCCGAGTACGCCCACCCAGGGGTTGCCGGTGGTGGCGGTGACCGCGTAGCCGGAGAGGGCGCCGACCAGCATGCACCCCTCGGTGCCCAGGTTGATCACCCCGGCCCGCTCCGAGATCGTCTCGCCCAGGGCGGCGAAGAGGATGGACGTGCCGCCCCGTACCGCCCCGATCAGCACCTGCAGCAACAGGCTCATCGGCTGCCTCCTGCGCTCGTCGGCGAACTGGTGACACTTCTGGGCGCCAGGACGCCCACGACCGTCACCAGTTCGGGAGCCGTCCTCGAACTGGTGACACTTCTGGTACCTGGGAGGGCCGAAATCGTCACCAGTTCGGGAGCCGTCCTCGAACTGGTGACACTTCGGGGCGCCAGGGCGCCCCCGATCGTCACCAGTTCGACCAGGGTGGCCGTCATGCCGGCGCCCCGGCGGTCATGGCCGGCTCGATTGGCGCGGGGACCGGCTCGACCGGCGCAGTCCGGGCCCGGACGGTCCCCCGGCCCATGACCGCCAGCAGGACCAGGCCCATCAGGACGTTGACGGCGGCCGCGGGCAGCCCCGAGTCGAGCTGGAGGCTGTCACCGGCGATGGCGATGCCGGCCAGGAGGACGGCGGCGGCGGCCACGTTGACCGGCTTGTGGCGGGCCAGCCAGCTGGCGAGGAAGGCGATGTAGCCGAAGTTGAGGGTCATGCCCGGACGCAGCTTCAGCTCGGCCCCCGCGAAGTGGACCATGCCGCCCAGGCCGGCGAGGGCGCCCCCGACGAGCATGGCCGACAGCAGGAGCCTCGACACCGGGAGCCCGGCCCGGCGAGCGGCCTCCGGGTTGCCTCCCACGACCCGGAGCCGGAAGCCCCACGACGTGTACCGGAACAGGGCCCAGATCAGGGCGGTCGCGATCACGGCCACGTAGATCCCGGCGTGGATCCGGGTGGTGCCGACCAGTGGCAGGCGGGCGGCGGCCGCCAGCTGCCGGGTGGCGGGCTGGCCGGAGCCGTTGGGGTCCTTCCACGGCTGGTAGATGAGGTAGAGCATCAGGTCGATGGCGACGTAGTTGAGGAGCAGGGTGGTGATGGCCTCGTTGACCTTCACCGTCAGCCGCAGCACCCCTGCGAGCCCCGCCCATAGGGCGCCGGCCACGGCCGCCACCAGCATCATCACGACGAGCGTGACCGGGCCGGGCAGGGTGCCGTCGAGGGCCAACATCACGCCTGCGGCCCCGATGGCGCCCATGACCACCTGGCCCTCGCCACCCACGTTCACCAGTCCCGCTCGGGCGGGCACGGCCACGGCCAGGGCGGCCAGCATCAGCGGGGAGGCCTTGACCAGCACCTCGCCCAACGACGTGACGTCTGCCAACGACCGCCACATGTCTCCGTAGACGTCGAGCGGGTTGGCCCCTTTGGTGACCACGAAGGCCCCGAAGAGCACCAAGGCGGCGGCGTAGGCCACGGCCAGCCGGCCCGCGCCCCGGGCCAGGCGCTCGGCCCGGGTCACCGGCTCCACCCGGGCGCTCACGAGGCACCTCGCAGCATGAGCTCACCAATGGCGTAGCGATCCGCCTCGCTCGGCCGCACGATGCCGGCCACCTGGCCGGCGTGGAGCACCAAAATGCGGTCGGACAGCTCCAGCAGCTCGTCGACGTCCTCCGAGATCATCAGCACGCCGGCACCGGCGGCCCGCCGCGCGAGCAGCAGCTCCTGGGTACGGCGGGTAGTCGCCACGTCGAGGCCCCGGCTGGGGTAGGCGGCCACCACCAGGGTGGACGCCCGGGCCAGCTCCCGGGTGAGGATGACCCGCTGGATGTTGCCCCCCGACAGCGACGCCACCTGGCGGGTGTGAGCGGCCATGCGCAGCTGGGTCTCCTCGTCGTGGGTCGCCAGGCGCCGCCGCACGGCCGACCAGTCGATGCCGAGGCCCCGACGGGGAACCTTCAGGTCGCCCAGCGCCATGTGCTCGGCGATGGTGAGACCGGGCACGACCGAGTCGGCCACCGGGTCCTCCGGGATGCCGACGGCGCCCGCGGCCAGGGCCGACCGCGGACCGCCCCGAGTGGTCAGCTCGGTGCCCGCCACCAGGACCGTCCCGGCGGACGCCGCCCGCAAGCCCATGGCCACCTCGTACAGCTCCCGCTGCCCGTTGCCGGAGACGCCGGCCACGCCCACCAGCTCGCCGCTGCGCACGACCAGGTCGACGTCGCTCAGGGCCAGGTGGCCGCGGTCGCCCTTCACCGAGACCCCCCGCAGCTCGAGGGCGGGGGTGGCGTCCGGCCTCGGCGCGGGACGGACGGCGGGCAGCGCCGGCACCGTGCGCCCGACCATGGCGCCGATCAGCTCCCGGTCGTCGAGGGTGGTCGGATCGACCCCGCCGACGATGACCTTGCCGCCCCGCAGCACCGTCACCCGGTCGGCGATGGCCCGGGCCTCGTGCAGCTTGTGGGTGATGATCACGACCGACAGTCCGCTAGCCCGCAGCTGGCGCAGGCCGGCGAAGAGGGTGTCGACCTCCTGGGGGGCGAGCACGCTGGTGGGCTCGTCGAGGATCACCAGCCGGGCCCCCGCCATCAGCACCTTGAGGATCTCGACCCGCTGGCGCTCGCCGATGGAGAGGTGGCGCACGAGGGCCCGGGGGTCGCACGCCAGGCCGTAGCGGGCGGCGGCCTCGTCCACCTGGCGGCACAGCTTGGCCCGGTCGAGGCGCAGCCCCTTCCCGGGCAGGGCCAGGGCCACGTTCTCGGCGACGGTGAACGCGGGCACGAGTCGGAGGTCCTGGAACACCATGCCGATCCCGAGCTGGCGGGCCACGGCCGGCGAGTCGATCGTCACCGACGCACCGGCGAAGTGCATCTCGCCCGAATCTGGGCGATGGACCCCGTAGATGAGCTTCATCAGCGTGCTCTTGCCGGCGCCGTTCTCCCCCAGCAGGGCGTGCACCTCGCCCGCCCGCACCTCGAAGTCGACGGCGTCGTTGGCCACCACCTCGCCGAAGCGGCGGGTGACATCTCGCACCGTGAGCAGGGGTGCGGCCTCGGTGGTCTCGACCGGGGCCGGAGGGGCGATGGTCATGGGAGTACCTCCTCGGGACGAGGGGTGCCGTGGATCACGTCCCGCAGCTCGCGCTTGATGGCGTTGAACTCGGGGGACGTGACGTCGCGCGGGTGGGCGAGGGGGACGGGGACGATCGTCTCGACGTGGCCCGGCGTGCCCCGGCTGGGACCGCCGCCCATCACCACCACCCGGTCGGCGAGGAAGACCGCCTCCTCCACGCTGTGGGTGACGAAGACCACGGTGGTGCCGAGCTCGTCGGCGATGTCCTGGATCTCCGCCTGCATGGCCTCCCGGGTGAGGGAGTCGAGGGCGCCGAACGGCTCGTCCATGAGCAGCACCGCGGGGTCGTTGGCCAGCACCCGGGCGATCGCCACCCGCTGCTGCATCCCGCCCGACAGCTGGCCGGGGAACCGGGTGGCGAAGCGATCGAGGCCGACGAGGGCGGTGAAGCGGGCGACGGCCGCGTCCACCTGGGCTTTCGGGAGCCGGCGACGCCGCAGTCCGAAGGCGATGTTGTCGGCCACCGACAGCCAGGGGAACAGCCCGTAGTCCTGGAAGACGACGCCCCGGTCGGGGCCGGGGCCCCGCACCGGCACCCCCCGCACCGTCACATCGCCCGCGGTGGCCGTCTCGAAGCCGGCCACGATGCGCAGCAGGGTGCTCTTGCCGCAGCCGCTCCCGCCCAGGATGCAAACGAACTCCCGCTCGCCGATGGTGAGGTCCACACCCTCCAGGGCGTGGGTGTGTGCTCCATCGGGGCTGCGATAGATCTTGCCGACGCCCGAGAGCGAAACCGCGGGGGTCGTGGACGACGATGCTTCCGGCGGACGGGCCGGGGCGGTGGTGATCGATGACATCGGTGCTCCTCCCTCAGACGAGGGGACGGTTGCGGAAGGCGAGACGCATCCCGAGGGTCATGAGGCGGTCGGTGGCAAAACCGGCCAGTCCGATGAAGATCATCCCGGTGATGATCAGCGACGTGTTGCTGATCTCCCGGGCCTCGCTGATGACCGAGCCGAGTCCGGTGGACACGCCCACCGTCTCGCCGACCACCACGACCACCCAGGCGAAGCCGAGGGCGATGCGCATGCCGGCGAGGATCGACGGGAGGGCGGCGGGCAGGACGACGTGGGTGAGCATCTGGCGGCGGCCGGTGCCGAGCATGGCCGCCGCCTCGGCCAGGCGGGGCGGCACCGCCTTCACCCCCGCCACCGTGTTCAGGAGGATGGGATAGAAGGCGGCCAGGAAGATCAGGATCACCGCCGACTTCGAACCCAGCCCGAACACGATCAGCACCAGCGGCACCCACGCCGTCACCGGGATGGGCCGGAGCAGGCTGATGGTGGGATCGGTCATGGCTGCCACCCGGGGCTGGCGGCCCATGAGGATGCCCAGGGGGACGGCCAGCACGGTGGCATAGGCGAAGCCCTTGAGCACCCGCTGGGTGCTGGCCCACAGGTGGGTGAGCAGGGAGGAGCTGTAGACGTCGTCGTGGATGCCGCCGAAGGCGAAGTCCCACATCTCCTTGCCCACCTCGTCGAGCTGGGGGATGAGCCGGACCCAGCCGTTCTCAACCGCCAGGTACCAGAGGGCCAGCAGGGCCAACGGCAGGGGCAGGCCCCACAGGACCCGCTTCCATCCCGCAGCCTTGGGGAGCGCGGGCCGGGTGGGGGCGGCGGGCGCGGCCGTCGTCGGCGTCGTCGTCGGCTCGGCCGGCGAGGGAGCGGTCAGGACCGGGATCGACATCCTCGGCTCACCCGCCCTTCATCAGCTCGGTCACGAAGGTGGTGTCGAAGAAGGCCTCGTAGTCGGGCTGCTTCTTGATCTGCTTGAGACCCTCGAGCTCGCCTCCCAGCACCTTGGCCTGGGCGATGTAGGCGTCGTCGAGCTGCCAGCCGAGCGAGATGTTGGCGATGGCGAGGGTGAGGGACTCGGCCGGGAAGCTGTACGCCTTGACCACCGCCTGGCCCCACTCGTCGGGGTGGGCCTTCATGTAGTCGGTGGCCTGGGCGTGGGTGGCCACCATGGTCCTGACCAGCTCGGGGTCCTTGTCGATCATCGCCTGGCTGGTGCCGAAGACGATGTTGATCTTCTTCATCCTCGTGTCGTAGGGATGGACCACGAGCTGGGCCACGCCCCGCACGAGGGCGTCGGACGGGCCCGTCTCCGCCCCCGAGAAGGCGTCGATGTCGCCCCGGTCGAGGGCGTTGGCCATGTCGGAGAAGGCCACCTTCACCAGCTCGACGTCGCTGTTGGCGTCCATGCCGGCGTCCTGCAGGGTGAGGCGCAGCAGGATGTCCTGGGCCGAGCCGGCCACGTAACCGATCTTCTTGTCCCTCAGGTCGGCGACGGTGGCGATGCCGGAGTCCTTCTTGGCCACGATGGCGGACGCCCCGTCGGCGGCCGCGGCCAGCACCCGGAAGGGCTCGTCCTGGGCCGCCCCCTCCAAGGCGGCGGTGATGCCGGTGACGGCGAAGTCGACGGATCCGGTGACGACCGCGGTCTTGATCTCGGTGGAGTTGGCGAAAAGGACCGTCTCCACGGTGATGTTCGCCGGCAGGAACTTGTCGTAGAAGGCGGGGGCGAACAGGTGCGGCTGCCGGAGGGTGCCGACCTTGACCGTGAACTCTTCGACCGTGGCGCCGGTGCCGGCGGGGCCTTCGCTGGACGACGAATCGCTGTCGCCGCCCCCGCAGGCGGTGAGAGCCAGGAGGCCGACGGCCAATGCGACCGCCCCCGATCTCGTCCGTGATCCTGTGGCGGCCGTGCGTGTGGTGCGCTTCATGCCCGCATCGCTCCTTTGCCGGTGGCCATGCGGGCCAGGGCCTGGGCCGCCCGCAGTTCGACAACCGCCATCGACTCGCCCAGGTGGCGACTGAAACGGGCCAGGGCCAGGGGCAGGTCCCCCGCCAGCACCGCGTCGACGATCTCGAGGTGTTGGGTGATCGTGCGCTCGACCCGCTCGGCGGTGAGGAAATCGTGCATCCGGACGACCCGGATGCGCTGGTTGACGATCCGCAGCAGGTCGGCCAGCGACGGGTTACCGGACGCCGCGGCCAACCGGACGTGGAAGTCCTCGTCGAGCGTGACGAACCCGGGATCGGGGTCGGGCTGCTTCTCGGCGAGGAGGAGCCACTCGTTGCGAAGCTGGCCGAGGTCCTCGAGGTCGTGGGTGCGGCCCAACTCCCCCGGCCGGCGCAGGGCCTGGAGCTCGAGGGCCATGCGCACCTCGTAGAGGTCGTGGACCTCGTCCACATCGGGCGCGATCGGCCGGTAGCCACCCTCCGGGTGCGGACCGATCAGCCCCTCGGCGTGCAGGCGCAGGAGCGCCTCCCGGACGGGGGTCCGCGACACGCCCAGGAGGGCGGCCAGCTTCTCCTCCCCCAGACGCAGGTGGAGGGGGAAGTCGCCCACCAGCAGCCCCCGCTTGAGCTCGTCGTAGGCGTGCTCCCGACGGAGCCCGGGCGGGTCCTCCGTTGTATACAGGGCAGCATCCATCGAGGCCGGAGCGTATGGAGCCGCCGTTGCCGCCCCGATTCCGGAGATTTACGTTCCGGCGTCGCCTACCTTGCGGTTCACTGTCATCGGGGGGCAGTGCGCTCGGGCCCGTGGATCGGCACCGAGCCCGGTCGTGGGCGCTTTCGGGCGAGTGCACGGGCGATCGGGGCTCGGACGTCACGTTTGACTGAACTCGGGCCGACGGCGGCAGTCGCCCGGGTGGACCGGTTCGACGACTGTTCGGGATCCGCCCGCGGCATCACCCGGCTCGGTTGTCGCCTGACGCCATCACCTGGCGCCGCCTCTTCACCCCGCGGTCCATCCTCGGGTCTTGCATCGCCGTCCCCCGCTACCCCCAGCCCGGATCGGACCTGGGTGGTGACGTGCAGCGCACGATGCCGTCGGGTTGGGTGACCTCGAAGGTGGCATCGGGCAGGAGCTTGGCCTGCCATCCGGGTTGATGGAGCCGGTGGTGGTGGCGGGTGCAGACGAGAACCAGGTTGTCCAGCTCGGTGGCTCCGCCGTGGGTGACCCAGCGCACGTGGTGGCCCTCACACCAGGTTGAAGGGCGGTCGCAGCCCGGGAAGCGACAGTGCTCGTCGCGGATGACCAGAGCGCTCCACAGGGGAGCGGGGATGGTTCGGGTCGACGTGCCGTAGTCGAGGATGGCCGAGCGTCCCGCCATCAGCACCCGGTGCAGGGAGCAGTCGCACAGGAGTCTTGACACGCTGTCCCCGTCGAGGGCGGGACCCCCGATGACCCGGCCGCCGCGCCCTCGGCCAGGGCGTCGATGTCGACGACCACGTTCAGGTGGGGGCGGTGCCGGCCCCCGGCCCTCGAGTGCTGGTGGTCGAGGAAGAACCGGCAGACATCGACCAGGGCATCGGCCCTCCTGGTGGCCGGCGTGCGGGTGTCGTCGGCATCGTCGGTGGTGGCCAGGCGCAGGGCGGTGGCCACCACCGCCCCGCCCTCGGCGTCGAAGGACCCGTCGAGCACGTAGCGGTCGTCCAGGGTCTGGGACAGGTAAAGCGAGCGCTCGGGCTCGGCCGGCTCCGGCGGCTCGGTGGCCCGGGCCTTCCAGCTGGCCATGGCCCGAGATGTACCGGCCACGGTCAGCGGGACCAGGTAGGGCACCACGTCGGCCTCCTGCTCGGCGAACAGCGCGACCGTCGAATCGTCGACCTGGGCCAGGATCGCCTCCACCTGCCCACCGGACAGCGACCCGTCGCCATAGGCGGCGGCACAGACCGGCAATTGACGCATTCTCTGGGCCAGCACGCTCAGCCGCTTGGCCGAGCGGTCGGTCATCGACGCCATCGACCGCAACCACGCCGTCATCGACGTCGCCCCGTCGATGTCCCACAGCTCGTGCGCATCGAAGGCCCCGGCCACCTCGGCGATGCGAGCATCGAGCTGGTCACGCAAGAGCCAACACCCGAACCAACGCATCCCGATCGACCGGGATGTCCAGCCTCTCGATCGCCGTCGCCAGATCCTCCAGCACGTCCTAAGCGTACACGTGTTCGATCAATGGCGCAAGTCAAATTGGTAATATCTCTTCGATTTCTTTGGCGTCCGACATCAGAGTGAGGAGAAGTCGAGCACGACCTCGGCGGGCACTCCCGCAGCGGGGGTTTCGCTCCGGCGGAAAGCCTCAAAGGCCCAGCTAAGGGCTCCCCCGCGTCTGAGTGGGGAGAAGATCCCACCATGCGCTTCGGCCGCCCAGTTCGCGCCGGGTGAGTCGCCCGAAAGAAGCGACAAAGCGCAGGTGCGGGCATACGTCACTCGCGCCTCGGTCACTGCCGCTCTTGGACCCGGCGGCCCCCGTCAGCGACCGGTCCCCACTCTGACGCGTAGGGCCGCTAAAGGCGTAGTTGCCACGTTCCTCGGTCACTGCCGCTCTTTGCCCGGCGGCAGGCCTCGGCGCTCACTCCCCACTCCGACGGCGTGGGGACGGATTTCCACAACGATGGTATTGGCATTTGCGAATGCCCGCTGCCGGAACAGCCGGGCGCCTATCCCAGATTGGCCATCGGGATCGCCCCCAGTTCACGATGAGGCGCCCGACGAGCGAGCACGTGTCGGCCGCCGCCGACATGTGGACGGCTCTTGCGGCGTTCCGATCGGCCAGCGAGCGGGAGCACCGGCCTTCCGCCTCAGCCCGCGCCGCGGAGCAGTGTGTCCTCGACCTCTTTGGCCCAGGCGTCGGCCGCGCCCCGACGCTCACGAGCGCGGCGAATCATGGCCAGGTTGTTGGCCGTGCTCTCCGGCTCCCAGGGCTCCCGGACTGCGGCCAGCGCCTTCCCCAAAGCCTCGCCGGCCGCCTCCTGGTCCCGGCCCAATACCGCCAGCTCCAGCAACGTGGCGTGGTCCCAGTAGTCGGGTGTCCCGGCCGCCAGCCGGCGCTCGGCCGCGTAGCGAACGACGGGCAACAGGTTCCGCTGGCGGGGGTCGGGCGGCTCCCGCAGCTCCATGAGGGTCACCGCGTTGATCCCCGGGTACGCGTCGCGCCAGTCGGCCTCGAATCCCTGGAGGTACACGCCGATCGCCCGATCCAGGTACCCCCGGGCCAGGAACCCCTCCCCCGCGGCCAAGGCGTCGGCGGTGGCGTCCTTGAAGACGCGCCCGAGGATGCCGCACGTCTCGCTGCTCGGTCCCCGGCGGGCGATGAGGTCGGTGAGCACGCGCTCCGCCTCCTTGCGCCGGCCGAGCCGGTTGAGGGCCAGTCCTAGCTGCTCCTGCACCATCACGGTGGCCGCCAGTGGCGCCGACATCCGCGTGACGAGGTCGACCATCGCCTGCCACGCCTTGGCCGCCCGGTACGACAGGAAGAGGTCGATGACCACCGCGGCGTCGGCCTTGGCCACGACACCCAGCTCCCCTTCGATGGCCCGGAGATCGTCGAGACCACTATCCCGGGCGACAGCCAGGCGCCCCTTCATCTCGTTGGAGTAGTCGACCCGGTCGCGGAAGACGTCGGTCTTGAGACGGGCGATGTCGGGCGCCTGGAAGCCCTCCACCAGCTGGAACACGGGGCTGTCGGTCTGCGCCGCCTGGGCCGCCTCCAGCCGCTGGACGAGCGTGGCCCGGGTCGGCTCGACGTCGACCGGCAGTCCGGCGGCGTCGAGCTGGTAGGGCAGGATGCGGTCGAGGGCGAGGTCGAAGGGCAGGCGTCCGCCCTGGGCGAACATGAGCACGGTGCTGTAGGGCCGCACCGCGTGGCGCACGCCGAGCTCGTAGAACACGTTGGCGTTGGCGGTGGTGAGGTCGGCCACCGCGTACTCGCACAGGATCAAGCGCTCGAACATCGGCTTGTGGACGATCCCCCCCACGAGCTCCTCGTCGGCCCGGATCGGCTCCAGCCCCGCCGCCTCCACCGCCGGGTGGATGACCCGCTTGTACACGGCGTCGAAGTCGACGGTTCCGCCGGCGCCGTCCGGCTTGCGGCCGAAGGGCATGAGGACGAAGCACAGCGGTCGGGTGGCCACGGGCGACCAGTCTCGCCGCCGGGCCGGGCGCTCGCTACCTCAGGACGACGTTCGGGTCGCGACCCAGGTAGGCGGCCAGCCGGTGGTAGTTGTCGGGCACCTCGGCCAGCTCGACCTCGGGTCCGAAGACGCCTTCCTGGCGCCCGAACTGCGCGATCAGCTCCTGGGCGTTGGCCAGGGCCACCTCGGCCAGCTCAGGATCGAGCTCGACCTTCGAGGTGGTGGCTTTGTGCAGATCCCAGCCGTGGGTGACGAACTCGATGATGGCGATGTCGACGGCCAGCCAGCCGGGCGTCTCGCCGAACGCCAGCTTCCACTCCTGCTCGAGCACGCCGGCCCGGCCGAGGGCGACCTTGAGCTTGGCCGCCTCCTGGGCGTAGGAGACGGTGGCGTCGTACCGCACCCGGTCGACGCCGAACTCCTCCAGGTTGAACGGCGCCCCCATGGCCGCCTGGCTGAACATGTACAGCGACGAGATGAGGTGGTTGACCAGGTCCCGGACGTTCCACTCGGTGCAGGGGGTGGACAAGCCGAGCTGCCCGACCCCCATGCCGGCGACGATCTTGCCGGTCTGGTCGACGGCCCGCTGGAGGATCTTGGCTGTTTCGTTGTCCATTGACACGTTTGTACACCGTGGGGCCGGCCCCTTCGTCCGCCGTCACCACCGACGGGCGGATTCAGGACAGGCGGGTGAGCTGCACGGACACGCCCAGGGCCTCGGCCGGCCCGCCGTGGTAGATCCCGTGCAAGGGCGACAGGTCGGCGTAGTCGCGGGCCCGGCCCACGACCACGTGGCGCTCGGCGACCACCCCGTTGGTGGGGTCGAAGGCCTGCCAGTCGCCCGTCCACGCCTCGATCCAGGCGTGGCTCTCCCCCACCATGGCCGTCCCCAGTCCCGCCTCCTCATGCGGGTGCAGGTACCCGGACACGTAGCGGGCGGGGATGCCGGCCGCCCGCAGCACGGCCAGGGTGACGTGGGCGAAGTCCTGGCACACGCCGCTGCCCTGGCGCAGGACGTCGGGCGCCGGCGTCGAGACGTCGGTCGTGCCCTTCTGGTAGCGCAGGCTGCCCTTCACCCACTCGACCGCCGCCTCGCAGGCGGCGACCGGGGTCGCCTCCCTGAGGAAGGGCTCGGCCGCGGCCCTGAGGTCGTCGTCGAGGGGGACGTGGGTGGTGGGGGCCAGCAGCTCGGCGAAGCGGTCACGGAGCTCGGGCTGGGCCAGCTCGGCCCAGCTCACGAGGTGGTCCGGCGGGTCGGGTCGGCCCGATGTCTCCACCACCGAGGTCCCCGTCACCGACAGCTCCAGGTGGGGGACGTGGATGTCGAAGGCGTGGACGAGCGTGCCCCAGTAGTCCCAGTACCGGAAGGCGACGGCCGCCGGGCTCACGGCCACCTCCGATTCGAGGACGAGCTGGCGGTCGCTCGAGATCGGCGTGATGCGGGCCTCGTTGTAGGACGACGTGACCTCGCGCTTGTACCGGTAGCCGGTGGTGTGGGTGATGGCGATGCGCCAGGTCATGGGCCGGCCCTAGCCCCTCAGGCTCCACTCGCGGGGTGCGGCCTGGCGGAAGAAGCGTCGGGCGACGGCGTCGCCGGCCTCGTGGCAGGCGGACTGGAGCGACCGCAGGCGGGCGGGGAGGTCGGCCACCAACTCCTGCAGGCGGCGGTACTCGAGGTCGGTTCTGGCCCGACCGATGACCCGCCGGGCCTCGTCGTCGAGCCCGGCCCGTCCCTCGTGGGGCTGGAGCTCGGCCAGGCAGGTCTCGGCCACCCCCAGGGCGTGGAAGGCGGAGCGGGGGAACAGCCGGTCGAGCACCAGGAACTCGACCACCAGGTCGGGCCGTGACCGCCCGCCGGTAGGTGCGCAGGAAGGCCTCGTGGGCCGAGCAGCAGCGCAGGGTCGCCACCCAGTCGCCCGGCTCCTCGGCGTCCTGGAGGCCGGCCGAGAGCATGCGGGCGGTCATGTCGACCCGCTCCAGGCTGCGGCCGAGGACGAGGAACCGCCACCCGTCGTCCCGGCTCATGGTGGAGTCGGCCAGTCCCGACAGGATGGCCGCCCGCTCCTTGACGTAGGCGAACAGGCCGTGGGGCCCGATGGCCCCGGCCCGGGACACCATGGCCGGCAGGGCGTTGTGGGTGGCATTGAGGCATTCCCACATCTCCGACGAGATGGCGTCCCTCGCCCCCCGGGCGTTCTCTCGGGCCGCGCTCAGGGCGCCCGCGATCGACGTGGTGTCGGGCGTCTTGAAGGCGAGGGTCTCCAGCATCGACTCCGCGTCGCAGGGGGTGTCGTCCGCCTTCACGCCCATGACGCCGAGGACGGCGCGGCAGGCGGCCTCCTCCTCGACCGACGGGTCCTCCAGCCGGCGGTGGACGTGGACGTCGAGGATGCGGGCCGTGTCCTCCGCCCGCTCGACGTAGCGCCCCATCCAGTAGAGCGACTCCGCAATACGGCTCAACATGGCCTGCTCACCTTGATCGGCCCGCCTGCTGCTGTTGGCCCTGTTGCTGCTGCGCGGCCTGGGGGACGGCGGGGCCGGGGTCGAGGGGGTTGCCCGGCTCCGGCGGCTCCAGCGCCGCCGCCGGCAACGGCCGGGGCCGGCTGGCCCGGACGCCGCCCGGCTCGGCCAGCACCCAGGTGTCCTTCGACCCCCCGCCCTGGCTGGAGTTGACCACCAGGCTGCCTTCGGGGAGGGCGACCCGGGTGAGCCCGCCCGGCACCACCCACACCCGTTCGCCGTCGTTGACCGCGAACGGCCGGAGGTCGACGTGGCGGGGCCGGAGGTGCGCCTCCGACGTGGGTGGGCGACGTCGACAGGTGGACGACCTCCTGCGCGATCCAGCCCCGGGGGTTGTCGAGGAGCACGTCCCGCATGTCGAGGAGCTGGTCCTTGGTGGCCTTGGGCCCGATGAGCAGGCCGTAGCCGCCCGACCCGTCCACCGGCTTGAGCACCAACTCGTCGAGACGGGGCAGCACGGCCGCCAGCTGGTCGGGGTACTCGAGGCGGTACGTCTCCACGTTGGGAAGCAATGGCTCCTCGCCGAGGTAGTAGCGGATCATGTCGGGGACGTAGGTGTAGACGAGCTTGTCGTCGGCCACGCCGTTGCCCACCGCGTTGGCGATGGTGACGTTGCCGGCCCGGGCCGCGTTGAGGATGCCCGGGCAGCCGAGCATCGACTCGGCCCGGAAGTGGAGGGGGTCGAGGAAGTCGTCGTCGACCCGCCGGTAGACGACGTCGACCCGGTGCTCGCCCTCCGTGCTGCGCATGTAGACGCGGTTCTGGCGGCACACCAGGTCGCGGCCCTCCACCAGCTCCACGCCCATCTGGCGGGCCAGGAAGGCGTGTTCGAAGTAGGCCGAGTTGTGGACGCCGGGGGTGAGCACGACCACCGTGGGATCGGCGGACCCGGTGGGGGTAGCGGCCCGGAGCGCCTCCAGGAGGCGGGCCGGGTAGCTGTCGACGGGGCGCACCCGGTGGCTGGTGAACAGCTCCGGGAAGACCCGGGCCATGGTGCGGCGGTTCTCGACCACGTAGGAGATGCCGGACGGGGTGCGCAGGTTGTCCTCCAGCACCCGGAAGACACCGTCCGCCCCCCTGACCAGGTCGATCCCCGACACGTGCACCCGCACCCCGTTGGGCGGCTCCAGCCCCATCGCCGGCCGGTGGTAGTGGGTGGAGGTGGTGACCAGCCGGCGGGGCACCAACCCGTCTTCCAGGATGCGCCCGGGCCCGTAGACGTCGGCCAGGAACGCCTCCAGGGCCTTGACCCGCTGCGCTACGCCCGCTTCGATGGCCGGCCACTCCCTGGCCGACAGGATCCGGGGGACCAGGTCGAGGGGGAAGGGTCGCTCCTCACCGGACAGCGAGAAGGTGATGCCCTGGTCTCGGAAGGACAGGTCGCGGGCGCTGCAGCGGGCGGCGAAGTCGGCGGCCGACAGGGATTGGAGGGCCTCGTGGAGGGCGGTGTAGGCCTGGCGGGGCTGTCCCGACCCGTCGAACATCTCGTCCCAGCCATCTCCGGCCGGGTACTCGTCGAGAAAATCCCCCATCTGGCGGATCGTCGCACCCCTTCGTTTCGCCGTTGTTTCCACGAGCCTGCGCTCGTGTAACCCTACGAGCGGGCGGCGCTGTCCTCCCACTCGATGCGGGGGGCGTCGGACCACAGCCGCTCGAGGTCGTAATAGTGGCGGGTCTCGTCGAGGAAGGCGTGGACCACGAAGTCGCCGTAGTCGAGCAGCACCCACTCGGCCTGCTGCAGGCCCTCGGTGCGCAGGGGACGGATGTCGGCCGACGCCTTGAGCTGGGCCTCGACCTCCTCGGCGATGGCGGCCACCTGGCGGTGGTTGCGGCCGCTGGTGATCACGAAGGACTCGGTGATGGCGAGCACCCGGCCCACCTCGAGCACGATGGTGTCCTCGCCCCCCTTGGAGGCCGCCGCCCTGGCTGCCGTTCTCGCCCAGTCCCGCACCTGGTCGATTGCGCCGGTGTTCGTCACCGGCCTCCGGGGCCCGTCGTCATCGTGCCCCCAGCGTACAGACCCCGTCGGCGTATGAGGTTGATTACCGGGTCGGGGACGAGGTAGTCGAGGGGGAGGCCCCGCCGGTGGCGGTCGCGGAGGTCGGAGCTGGAGATCTCCAGGGCGGGCATGTCGACCCGCTCGACCCGCCACGGGGGGCTGGGTGGTGCGTTCGGTGTGTCGCTGGCGCCGCCCCGGCCGACGATGGCGAGGGTGGCCAAGCGGGCGACCACGTCCGGGCGCTCCCAGGTGTCGAGGTCGGCGGCCACGTCGGTGCCCACGATGAGGAACAGCTGGCGGTCGGGGTCCTCGGCCATGAGCTGCTCGAGGGTGTCGGCGGTGTAGGTGTCGCCTCCCCGGTCGATCTCGATCCGGCTCGCCTCCAGGCCGTCATGGCCAGCGACCGCAGCCTCGACCATGGCCAGGCGGTCCTCGGCCGGCGTCAACCGGCGTCCGCTCTTCTGCCACGGCTGGTTGGCCACCACCAGCAGGACGCGGTCGAGTCCGAGGGCGGCCCGGGCGTTGACCGCCGCGGCCAGGTGCCCGATGTGGACGGGGTCGAACGTGCCCCCCAGCACCCCCAGCCGCTCTGCCACGACAATCGCCATGGCAATCGATCGTACGAGGCCCGGCGTTGGCTCTAGCCTGGTGTCCCGAGTGATGGAGAGTCCCTGGAGCCCGAGTAGCTGGCGGAGCCGTCCTGCTGTCCAGCAGCCGGTCTGGCCGGACGAGGGCGCGCTCGACGACGTCCTCAAGCGGTTGGCCGGGTGCCCGCCGCTGGTGTTCGCGGGGGAGGTGCGGCAGCTCACGTCGTCGTTGGCCGAGGTGGCCGACGGCAAGGCGTTTCTGCTCCAGGCCGGCGACTGCGCGGAGTCGTTCGACTGGTTCTCGGCCGACACCATCCGCGACAAGCTCAAGGTCATCCTCCAGATGGCGGTCGTGCTGACCTACGGGTCGGGCGTGCCGGTCGTGAAGATGGGCCGGATCGCGGGCCAGTTCGCCAAGCCCCGGTCGTCTTCGACCGAGGTCGTGGGGGGCGAGGTGCTGCCCGTCTTCCGGGGTCACATGGTGAACGACCTGGCCCCCACCGCTGCGGCCCGGGTACCCGACCCGCAGCGGCTGCTGGCGGCCTACAACCAGTCGGCTGCGACGTTGAACCTGCTCCGGGCGTTCACCAAGGGCGGTTTCGCCGACCTCACCCAGGTGCACGTGTGGAACCAGGAGTTCGTGGCCTCGTCGTTGGAAGGTCAGCGCTACGAGCGGATCGCGTCGGGGATCGACCGGGCGCTGCGGTTCATGGCCGCCTGCGGGATCAACCTGGCCACCGAGCGCGGGATCCACGAGGTCGACTTCTGGACCAGCCACGAGGCACTGATCCTCGGCTACGAGGAGGCACTGACCCGTCGTGACTCGCTGACCGGCGGCTGGTACGACTGCTCGGCCCACCTGCTCTGGATCGGCGACCGCACCCGCCAGCTCGACGGCGCCCACGTCGACTTCCTGGCCGGGGTGGGCAACCCGCTGGGCGTGAAGATCGGGCCGTCGGTGTCGGCTGACGAGCTGGTGGGACTGTGCGCGCGGCTCAACCCGGACCGCGTGCCGGGGCGGCTGTCGCTGATCACCCGGCTGGGGGCGGGGCGGATCGAGGAGCTGCTGCCGCCGCTCATCCGGGCCGTTCGGGAGGCCGGGCACCCGGTGCTGTGGGTGTGCGACCCGATGCACGGGAACACCTACCAGACGCCGGGCGGGGTCAAGACCCGCCACTTCGACGCCATCCTGTCCGAGCTGACCTCGTTCTTTTCAGTCCACCGGGCCGAGGGCTCGTGGCCGGGCGGGGTGCATGTGGAGCTCACCGGCGAGAACGTCACCGAGTGCCTCGGAGGGGCGGAAGAGGTGCTCGACTCCGAGCTCGACCGGAACTACCTCTCGATGTGCGACCCCCGGTTGAATGCCCGCCAGAGCCTCGACCTCGCCTACCGGGTGGCGGAGCTACTTCGAGGGTAGACCCCCTTGCGAGGGGGTGAAACTGCATGATATGTAGTACCCCGTGAGGCGGTGGGCCGGAGTCGGGGTGGCGGTGGCGTTGTTGGTTCTCGCCGCGTGCGGCGGCGACAAGGAACCGCTCGGCCCAACCGCCACCGTCCCCCAGCCGACCACCACCACCGACCCCTACGCCGTCCCCGCCGTCATCGACGAGGCCTACGTCAACCGCGTGCTGGCCGGCCTAGACCAGGCCGTGGGGGACATCGTGCGCCTTGTCGTGAGCACGCGGGACATCCCACCCGAGGTCATCGATCGGCTGAAAGCTATGTATGTCGGCGACGCCTTGCAGTTGAAGTCGACGATTTCCAGCGGGACATGTTCGCGACTTCGCTGGATATCGAGAGCATCCCGGGAAACCAGAAGACGAAGTCACCACGCCTAATTGGTCGCTGAGCCCGACTTGCATCTTTGCCAAGTTCAATATCGACTTTTCCGCAGTCAGCGTCAACCCAAATCCCGATTTCAGACCCAGTGGGTCGCTCTCAGTCCCGCTCGAACCATTCGCAGCGACCCCAACGATTACAACCCGACTCGATGGGTCTTCATCTACGAAGGATTCCGTCAAGATCTCTCCGAGCCACCAGACCCATGCGCCGGCTTCGTAAGTACGTTCACTGCTGGTCTTGCCAGCTCTGGGACCGGCAGCGAATCCAGCGCTTCGCTCAGCTACCAACCGATAGAACCCAGCTCGTGTGCTGGCGGTAAGGAGGGAACAACGGCAGCGTCGAGTGCCAAGGGGAGATGTCGCTCGAAATCGCCACGGGTCTCGTCGAGAAGCACGATATGAGGCCGCACCCGACGCTCCCGCTACCCGATATTCGGCTTATGAGAAAATCGTCCCAAACGGAGGGCGCGAACGGCGAAGCTTGCACCACGACTGGGTATCGCGAAGTTCCCGAGAACGTGGATCCAGCCGTAGTTTCCGCCATCCCCGATCGAGACTTCGGGAATATCCGGACCGTCTATCCGGAATGCCCTCCCGAGCCTGGCAGCCCAGTTGTTCCCGAGACACCTCAGTCGTTTGCAGCCCGGTACTGGCGAGACATCCCATTGCCCGCGCCCAAACCGCATATCGCGCCGGGGAGGGCGATCACGGGGATGTTCGCCTATCTCGAGACGCGGGGTAGCACCACGCACACCTACAACGAGCCGAACACTCCGTTCGGGCCGCTTCAAATCGTGGCCACGGGGGCCTATTACGTCGACTGGGGGGACGGCACCCACACCGGTCCCCATCCCGACGAGGGTGGGCCGTGGCCCGACGGGCGCATCACCCACGAATACCTGCGGGTCGGCGCGTACGACGTCGTGGTCACCGAGCGGTGGACGGCGACGTGGAGCTTCGGGTCCGCGTCGGGAACCCTCGACGAGCTGCGCACCGTCGGGCGGATCGACGACTTTCCGGTTCAGCAGATCCAGGCGGTGGTTCTCCGGTAGCAGCCACGGACCGATGGTGCAGACAGCAGCCTCAATCCGACGCAACCGCACCAATGGGGTCGGGAACGGGCGCCAGATAGCATCAGGGTTATGGCTTCCGGGGCGTGGCAGGGGCTTGGCGGGCGGGGGCGGCGGGCGCCCACCTCCGAACCGACGCCCGAGCCGCCGCCCCGAACCCACTGCCGAAACCCTCCCCGAGCCGGCCCCCGAGCCGGCCGTCGCAACGGCAACCCCCGCGCCCGCCCCCGACGACCCCGAGCCCGACACCGCGACCACGCCGTCAAACAGGGTCGAGCCCTTTCGGGTGATCGCGGAGGCGAGTGCAGCGGCGGAGCGGATTCGGCTCGACGCGCAGTTGGAGGCGGCGACGATCCTGGCCAAGGCGAGGGCGGCCCAGGACCAGGAGACGGCCCGGCTGCGGCGCCTGGCCGAGCGGGAGGCGGCGAACTCCAAGGCCGACGCCATGGCGGACGCGGCGAGGATCACGTCCACCGCCAAGACGGAGACCGAGCGCTTCCGGGCCCAGGCCCAGGCCGACGCCGACGCCATCCTGGAGGAGGCGTGGGCCCGGTTCGAGGCTCGATCGGCGGCTGCCCAGGCCGAGGCCGACGCAAAGCAGGCCCAGGCCGAGGCCGAGGCTCAGGCCGAGGCCCGACGCCTGCTCGACACCGCCGCGGCCGACGCCGAGCGAATCCGGGCCGAGGCCGAGGCCGACGCGGCCACGATCATCGACGAGGCGTGGGCCGCGTTCGAGGACCGGTCGGCCGCCATCCGGGCCGACGCCGACGCCGAACGGGCCCGGGCCCACGCCGAGATCCTCAAGCGGGCGGCGGTCGAGCGCCAGCGCCTCCTGTCCGACGCCCGCACCGAGGCGGCCAAGGAGGCCGAGCGGCTGGTCCAGGAGGCCAAGAGCACCGCTGTCCGCGCTCGTGACCGAGGCGACCGAAAGGGCCCGGCGGGAGGCGGCGGCCATGGTCGAGACCGCCACCGAGGAGGCCCGGGAGCTGGTCGACACCGCTTCGGCCAAGGCGGCGGCGATGCGGGACCAGATGGTCGACGAGGCCCGGGCGGCGTCCGAGACCGAGGCCGCGGCGCTGCTCGACGCGTCCCGGGCGACGGCGGCCGACACCCTCTCCGACGCCATGGCCGAGGCCGGCCAGTTGGTGGACGAGGCCCGGCAGAAGGCCGCCGTCCTGGAGCAGGAGGCCCTGGCTGCGGCCGAGGCGGAAGCAGCCACTCGCCGCGAGGAGGCCAACGAGAAGGCCCGGCGATCGTTCGAGCGGATGTGGGCGGAGGCGTCCCGGCTCATCGAAGAGGCGACCGTCGGGGCCGATCGGGTCGCCCAGGAGGCGGCCGCGGAGGCCGCCCGCATGCTCGACGAGACCCGGCAGGCGGCGGCGGCGGAGGCCGACCGTCTACGCGACCACGCCGCCAACGACGGGCAGCGGATGGTGGAGCAGGCCAGGGACACCGCCGCCCGCCTGCTGGCGGAAGCGGCCGCCCGGGCCCGGGCCATCGAGGACGCGGCCCGGGAGACCGCGGTCTCCGCGGCCGAGCAGGATCGTCGGGTCGCCCAGGAGGAGGTCACCCGCCTTCGGGCCGACGCCGACGCCCACGTCGCACAACTCCGGTCAGAGGCGGAGACGCAGGTTCGCCAGCTCCTCGAACGGGCCCGCATGGAGGCCGAGAACGTCGTCGAGGAGGCCGCGGCCAGCGCCCGGCAGACCGCCGAGCTCGCCATCAGGGAGGGCGACCGGGTGCTCTACGAGTCCCGACTGGCGGGCGAGCAGGAGAAGGCTCGCCTTCTCGCCGAGGCCGACCAGGACGCCGCCCGCCGGCGCACCGAGGCCGACATCCAGGTCCACGCCCTCGTCGAGCAGGCGACGGCCACTGCTGACGAGGCCCTCGATCGGGCTCGCTCGACGGCGCGGCAGGAGGTGTCCAAGCTGCTGGCCGACGCCGCCGCCGGCGCCCTGGCCAGCAGCCGCCAGGCCCAGACGGAGCGGGCCCGCATCCTGGAGGAGGCCGAGCACACGGCCGAGCAGTACGTCCTGCGGGAGCGTCAGCGGGCCAAGGCCGAGATCGACCTCCTTCGGGCCCAGGCGACGGAGGAGGCGGCCCGGACGGTACGGGAGGCGGCTACGTCCGCCGACCGCCTGCTCTCCCGCGCCCAGGCCGACTCGGAGGCGATGCTCGAGCAGTGCGAGAAGGAGATCGCGGCCGCCTGGGACGACGTCCGCCTCCGCCGCCGGCAGTCGGAGGATGCGGCCCGGCGGGCGGTCGACGACGTCCGCACCGAGTTGCGGCCGGCACCGGCGCCCAACCCGTCCGACCAGGTCATCGACGCCGCCACCCGCCTCATCGACGAGGCCTTCGGCGAGACCAGGGGCGGGCGCGACCGCTGAAACGAAGGCCCCGGCGTCGTCTCGACCGATTTTGGACGGATATGTACCTCAGAGGTATGTATCCGTCCAAAATCGAACTGTCCGGCCTACCTCAGGGACCGGTGAGGGTGAGGACCTCGGCGCCGTGGTCGGTGACGACGAGGGTGTGCTCGAACTGGGCGCTGCGCCGGCGGTCGACGGTGACGGCAGTCCAGCCGTCGTCCCAGAGGACGTGGCGCCAGTCGCCCAACGTGATCATGGGCTCGATGGTGAAGGTCATCCCCGGTTCCATGAGCGTGGTAGCCGACGGGTTGGCGAAGTGGTAGATCGTCGGCACGGTGTGAAACTTCTCGCCCACGCCGTGGCCGACGAAGTCGCGCACCACGCCCAGACCGTGGGCCTCGGCGTGGGCCTCGATGGCGGCGCCGATGTCGGACACCGGCCGGCCCGGGCGCACCGCCGCGATCCCCCGGTCGAGGCACTCGCGGGTGACCTCCACCAGCCGGCGGGACGCCTCGTCGACCTCCCCCACGAGGAAGGTGGCACTGGTGTCGCCGTGGACGCCGTCGAGGTAGACGGTGACGTCGAGGTTGACGATGTCGCCGTCGACGAGGGCTCGGTCGTCGGGGATGCCGTGGCAGATCACCTCGTTCACCGACGTGCACAGCGACTTCGGGAAGCCGTTGTAGTTGAGCGGGCTGGGGTAGGCCCCTCGGGCCAGGCACTCGGCGTGGGCCATGGCATCGAGGGCGTCGGTGGTGACGCCCGGCCGCACCTGGGCGCCCACTGCGGCCAGCACCTCGGCCGCCACCCGTCCCGCCCGCCGCATGCGAGCGATGACGTCGGCCGACTTCACCATCGCCTCGACCTCCGGCTCGGGCGTTCCCGACAGGGCGTAGTCGGGACCCACGATCTCCGGCGGCACCGGCCGGATGGGGCTGAGCCGCCCCGGCCGGAGGGGCTTCTCGGTGGCCTGGTGGCAGCGCTTGTAGGGACGGTTGCTGCCGCACCAGCACCTGTCGTTGCGACCTAGCCGGGTCGGCGCGATCACGGCGTCACCACCAGCGTCGTGGCGACCAGCGCGGTCGCCGCCGGCGCGGTCGGGGGCGCGTGGGCGGCGGCCCGCCGGCCGGCCCAATCGGCGATGTGGGGTCGCAGCCAGAGCCGGGGCCGGCCCCGTCCCAGGTCGACGACCGGGCGGGGCATGTCGGGGTAGCGCCGCATGTAGGTGCTGACGCTGTTGGGATGGCTGAGCCCGAGCAGCTCGGCGATACCCCTGGCGTCGATGAGGTCCTCGGTGCGGACGGTCGGCGTCATGGCCTGCAAGTCTACAGGTGAAGACAGGGTGGAAATCGCCGCAAATCCGACGGCCAAAATCCGAAGCCCGGATGTAGAGTTCCCTCACCAACAGGCAACCAGGAGGCGGATCATGGTGGACGGGCCGATGGAACCAGAGGACGACGGTGAGGCACCCCTCTCAGGAAGATCGGGGCAGCAGTACACGGGGCGGTTCATCGTGGTGTTCGCCGACGAGGTCACCGGCGACGCGGGGGCGATGACCGAGGCTCTGGGCTCGGTCCCGGGAGTGGCCAGCGTGGCCACCTCGAGCGACTACGAGGCGGGGGCGGTCGACGCCGACGATGCCCGGGGGGCCGACGCCACCGTGTACGCCGAGCTGGGCGTGGCAGTGGTCACCGGTGACCCGACCCAGTCGGGGTCGATGGAGAGCCTCTCCGTGGCCGACTCCCGCATCATCGCGGTGGAGCGGGAGCGGATCCTGTACGCCATCGACGAGACCGGTTCGCCGTCGCCGTCGCTCGAGTACGCACGCGGGTTCCGCGACGCCACCATCGCCCTCTACGACGGGCTCACGGGAGGGGCTGGGGCCCAGGCCGCGGCGGAGGCCGAGGCGGCCGCCACCTTCGCCGACACCGCCGAGTTCACGTGGGGGCTCCTCGCCACCAAGGCGTCGGCCACCACCCGCGACGGCAAGGGCATCAAGGTGTGCGTGCTCGACACCGGCTTCGACCTGCTCCATCCCGACTTCGCCGGCCGACCGGTCACGTCGAAGTCGTTCGTACCGGGACAACAGGTGCAGGACGGCCACGGCCACGGTACCCACTGCGTGGGGACGTCCTGCGGCTCGGCCTCGCCGCCCGGCACCCGGCGCTACGGCGTCGCGTCCGCGGCCGACATCTTCGTCGGCAAGGTCCTCAGCAACGAGGGCTCGGGCGACGACAACGGCATCCTGGCCGGCATCAACTGGGCCGTCGCCAACGGCTGCCAGGTGATCTCGATGTCGTTGGGGGCCGACATCCGCCAGGTCTCCCAGGCCTACGAGCGGGCGGGCCAGCGGGCCATGGCCGCCGGCTGCCTGATCATCGCCGCCGCCGGCAACAACGCCCGGCGCTCGGCCGGTGACGCCGGCTTCGTCGGCGTCCCCGCCAACAGCCCCTCGGTGATGGCGGTGGCGGCGGTCGACTCCCGGATGCGCATCGCCGACTTCTCGGCCCGCAGCAAGTTCCTCTCCCGAGGCGGACAGATCGACGTCTCCGGTCCGGGTGTCGCCGTCTACTCGTCGTGGCCCATGCCGAAGCGCTACCACACCATCTCGGGCACGAGCATGGCCACCCCTCACGTCTCCGGTCTGGCCGCCATGTGGAGCCAGGCCACGGGCCAGAAGGGCTCCGCCCTGTGGTCGACCGTGGTGCGCGAGGCGCGCCGGCTCGACGTCCGCACGGTCGACGTGGGCGCCGGCCTGGCCCAGGCGCCGTGAGCGGCGCCGGGTCGAGTGGCGGGCCGGGCCCGGAGGAACCGCGGCCCGGTCCCAAGGTGCCGTACCGAACGGGTCGGCCAGTCGGGGGCGACCACCGGCGCGAAAGGCCGCATCGGGCGGAGCCACGGGGAGCGGGGCCCAAGGGTCGGACCCCAAGGTTCCCTACCGCCAGGTGTCCGGGACGAAGGCGGGGTCCCAGCCGGCGCCTGACCAGCCCGTCCCCGACCAGCCGGCCCCCGACCCGAAGGACCCCGAAACGGAGACGCCTCTGCGGACTCCGGGCTTCCAGGGGACGGGGTCGAAGGTGACGGTCACCGTCGACGACGACCACCTCGACGATCTGGAGGGTGTGGCCGAGAAGCTCCGGGCCGAGGGGCTGGAGGTCGACCAGGTCCTGGGCGACATCGGGATCATCACCGGCTCGGTGCCGTCCGACAGGCGCGACTCGGTGGGAGGGGTAGAGGGGGTGGCCGCGGTCGAGGACGAGATCGACTTCCAGCTCCCCCCGCCCGAGGCCGGCATCCAGTGACCGGGCAGCCAGCCGCTACGAGAGCGACTTCGGCAGGTTGACGCCGGGGACCCACCCCGACGCCCGGCGGGGCTCGGCCGCGGGCGCCGGCGACCGGATCGCCTCTCGCTCGGCCGCCACCGAGTCCCGGTAGCGCGCCACCTGGCGGGCCTGCTCGTCGGCCGACCAGCCCAGCGGCTCGGCGACGAGCGCGGCCACCGCCTCGGCGACCTCGTCCGTGGCGTCCCGGGCGAACAGTCGGGCCCGGGTGCGGCGGGCGAGGACGTCGTCGAGCTCGACGACCATCTCGTGCTGGGCGGCGTAGACCGCCTCGGCTCGGAGGTAGGGCTGGCCGGGCACCAGCGGCTCGCCCAGGGCCGGGTCGGCGGCGATCAGGGCGGTCACGGCGGCCACGTCGGTGCCGTAGCGGTTCTTCAGGTGGTCGTCGGGGACCTTGGCCCCTCCTCCCGGCGATCCGTGGAGGGGCAGGGTCTTGGTGCGGCAGGCGGCGCTCCGACCGAGGACCTTGAGCGCCTCGTCCACCGTGTCCTGGGCCATGTGCCGGTAGGTGGTGAGCTTGCCCCCGGCGATGCTGACCACGTCGCTCGGCCAGCGGGTGATCCGGTGGCGGCGGGACAGGTCGCCCGTCTTGGCGTCGGGCGCACCCTTGAGCAGCGGGCGCAGGCCGGCCCAGCTGCCCAGCACGCCCTCCGCCGCCAGCGGCTCGCCGATGGAAGGGTTGATGTGCTCGAGGAGGGTGTCGATCTCGGTGGCGAACACGTAGGGGTCGTCGAGGGGGCCGGCGAAGTCGACGTCGGTCGTGCCCACGTAGGCGAACTCTCCCCAGGGGACGGCGAACACGCTGCCGAGCCCGCCCGACGCGGCCAGGATCACGGCGACGTCCCGGTTGCCCAGCGCCGACATGGGCAGCGTCATGTGGACGCCCCTCGCCGGGCGCATGATCTCCTGGCCGGGACCGACGTCGATGGCGGTGACGTCGTCGATCCACACGCCTGCCGCGTTCACCACGCAGCGGGCGGACACGTCGATGGTGCCGCCGCCGGTGTCCACCTTGGCCCCCGTCGCCTTTCCCCGATCGTCCTTGAGGATCTCCACCACCCGGACGTAGTTGGCGACGGCCGCCCCGTGGTCGGCCGCGGTCCGGGCGATGGCGAGGGTGAGGCGGGCGTCGTCGCAGCGGGCGTCGTAGTAGAGCAGGGCGCTGTGCAGGCGGTCGGGCTTGAGGCTCGGCATGAAGGCGAGCGCCTCGTCCTTGGTGAGGCGCTGGTGGCGGCCGACGATGGAGGCGCCACCCACGAGGTCGTAGCCGAACAGCACGATGCGGAACAGGCGGGCCAGGAACCTCGGGATCAGCCCGCCCTTGGTGTAGATCGGGATCATGAACCCCAGCGGGCGCACCAGGTGGGGGGCGTTGGTGAGCAGCTTCTTGCGCTCCCGGAGGGCCTGCCACACCAGCCTCACGTCGCCCTGCTGGAGGTAGCGGATGCCGCCGTGCACCATCTTGGACGACTTGGACGACGTGCCGTAGGCGAAGTCGCGCCCCTCCACCAGGGCGGTGCGCAGGCCCCGGGTGGCGGCGTCGAGGGCGACGCCGGCCCCGGTGATCCCCCCGCCGATCACGAGGACGTCGAACTCCTCGGTGGCCAGCCGCTCGAGCGCCCTGGCCCTGTCGAATGCCCTGTCGGGGGTGCTGTCGGTCATCTCCAAGTCTGACCCAAACGGTCGCGTTTCGCTCTCAGCGCGGGCGGAAGAGCATGGCCACTTCGTCGTCCAGCACCGGCTCCACGTCCAAGGCGGTGACCGGGGCCAGGAACCGCTCCCGGAAGGCGTAGGGACGGAACCACACGACGACCCCGTCCGCCGCCGCCAGGCGCCCGCCCGTAGCCGCCAGCTCCGCTTGGTACGACGTCCGCCTCCGGCCGGAGAGGTAGTCGGTGTGGGCGGGCAATGGCGTCGTCGACCGGCCGGTGAGGAGGAAGATCGCCTCGGGGGCGTTGCTGTACACGGGTGTATCCCGCGGCAGGGCGGCGATCGTGGCCATCACCGGCGACTCCCGCCACGCCTCGGCGCTCAACCCCCGACGACCGACGCCGATGTCGGTCAGGCCGTCCGCCACCCACGAGCCGGCTTGGAGGCCGTGGAGTCCGAGAAGGGCGAGGCCGATGGCGGCCGCCGCCGTCCGGGCCCGCCCGGCGAGCGCCCGGTGGAGCCAGGGCAGGAGGCCGACGATGGCCACGACGTGGAGGACGGCCAGGAAGCGGAGGTCGAGGCGGCCGGTGGCGTCGAGCAACACCCGATCGGCCACCAACAGGGCCACGTAGGCGACGGCGAACGCGGCCAGCAGCCGCCCGAGCACGTCGCCCGACCGCTGCTCTCCGGCAGTCTCGGGTCGGCGCCGACGGCGGGCGGCGGCTACCCCGGTAAGGGCGGCGACAACCAAGGCGGTCGCGACCCCCCGCACCGGCCACGGCACCCAGGGGGGCAGCACCCACCGGGACAGGCTGCGGGCGGCGCCGGTCCAGTAGCCGGCGTCGAACAGGTGGACGACCACCGGCCGGTTGCCGGGGCCGGCGGCGAGCAGCCACCCGGCCAGCGGCGCCAGCGACAGGGCGGCCAGGACCGAGGCCCGGGCGAGGGCCTTGCGGCCGCCGGCCCCGACGCGCAGGAGCACGGCCACCTCGGCCACGACCAGGGCCACGCCCACGTAGCGGGTGAGGCAGGCGCCGGCGGTGCAGGCGACGGCGACCGCCCACGCCCACCGGTGGCCCCCTTCGACGGCGGTTGCCAGCGACACCACCGCGCCCAGCACCAGCGCCACGAACAAGGGCTCGCTCAGGGCCGACGCGAAGTAGACCAGCAGGTCGACGGCCACCACCACCGCGACCGACGCGGCCACGCCGAGGGCCACCGACCCGCTCCGCCGGCGGACGACGAAAGCGACAGTCAGGGCCGTCAGCCCGAGGAGCAGAGGGTTGAGCACGCCGGCGGCGTCGAGCGGATCGAGTCCCGTCAGCCATCCGAACGCGGCCAGGACCAGGGGGAACAGCGGCGGGAAGTGCGACAGCGGCGGCGACCCCGGGGGCGCCGTCAGCCCGTTGCCGTCGAGCAGGTTGCGGGCGGTGCCGACGTAGAACGCCGTGTCGGGACTGGCGTAGACGCCCTTCCGGGTGACCAGGAGCAGGGCAACCGTCCCGACCACCGCGGGCAGGACCAGGACAACCAGCTCCGTCCGCCCCCGTCGGGGCCCGTCGTGCCGGTCGCCTCGTATCGTCGTCCGCTTCGCATCGGCGACGGTCACCAGCCGGCCTGCGACCCGCCGGCACCATCGATCACCGCTAGCCGACCTCGGCGACGAAGCGCTCCAGCTGGCGGAGGTTGCGGCACTCGAAAACCCCGTCGCAGTGAACCCCGTACAGGGAGGCGACCGAGTCGCCGGTGTCCCAGTACGACCGGGGCTCGGGGTTGAGCCAGTACACCCGGCGGGCCTTCTTGCGCAGCTCGTCGAGCACCCAGGCGTTGGCCGCGTGGTAGTTGTTGCGGGCGTCGCCCAGCACGACCACCGAGGTGCGGGGCGTGATCTCCCTCCCCCACCGCTCCCAGAAGGCCTGGAAGGCGTGGCCGTAGTCGGAGTGGCCGTCGGCCCACACCACGTCGGCCTCGTCGTTGACCCGGGCCAGGGCCTCGGACAGGTCGGACGCCCCCTCGAAGATCGACGTGACCTCGTCGACGCCGTCGATGAACACGAACGAGCGCACCCGGGAGAACTGCCCGGAGATGGCGTGCACGAACTGCAGGGTGAAGCGGGCGAAGGCGGCCACCGACCCCGAGATGTCGGCCAGGACCAGGATCTCGGGCTTCGACGGGTGGGGCCGGCGGAACCGGGGGTCGACGGGCACGCCGCCGTACGACAGCGACTGGCGGACGGTGCGGCGCATGTCGAGCCGTCCCCGCCGGTGGTGACGGCGCTTGCGGGCCAGGCGGGCGGCCATCCGGCGGGCCAGGGGGTGCAGGGCCCGGCGCAGGGCGGCCAGGTCGTCGGGGCTGGCGTGGAGGAAGTCGACGTCGGCCGGCAGCGGGCGGCGGAGGGCGGCCGCCACCGCCTCCGGGCCCTGCTCGGCCACCAGCCGGCGGCGGACCTCGGCCTCGACCTCCGACCGCAGCCGGTCGAGGCGGGCCCGCAGCTCGTCCCGCTCCAGCCGCTCGTCCAGCCCCGACCGGTCGCCCGACCCGGCCCCGGCCAGCAGCCGCTCCAGCGCCCCCTCGGCGTCGAGCTGGCGCAGGGTGCGGAACACGTAGAACGTCGCCCCGACGGGCCGGCCCGCGTGCATGCCGGCCAGGCGGGCCACCGCCTGGCGGGCCAGCTCCCGGAGCAGCTCGTCGTCGCCCGTGGCCAGGGCCTCCTCCAGCAGGGTGGCCAGCTCGCCCGCGGTCAACGCCTCGTCGGCCGCCACCGCCGGCAGGCGCAGCGAGAACCACACGTCGAACACGGTGTCGAAGGCGGCCCGGTGCTCCTGGCGCTTCACCAGGGTGGTGGCCAGGGCCCAGCGCAGCGCCTCCCGGTCGTCCAGGGGCACGTGGGCCACCGCCTCCACCGCGTCGAGGTTCTCGGTGGGCGACACCGGCAGGCCCGACCGGCGCAGCTCCCCGACGAAGCCGGCCAGGGTGTCGAGCACGCGCCCTAGCCGGCGGCCGCGGCCGCCGCCCGCAGCTCGCGGTCGGCCTTGGCGATGTCGCCCCGGTGCTTGAGCAGCACGTGGAGCGTGCTCGTCACCACGTCGACGTCGACGTCGGCCACGCCCAGCAGCACGAGGGTGCGGGCCCAGTCGAGGGTCTCCGACACCGACGGCGGCTTGGTGAGGTCGAGCTGGCGGATGGTGCGCACCACGCCCGCCACCTGCTCGGCCAGCCGGTCGGCGATCCCCGGCAGGCGGGCCAGGACGATCTGCTTCTCCCGGGCCGGGTCGGGATAGTCGAGGTGGAGGTAGAGGCACCGCCGCTTCAGCGCCTCCGACAGGTCGCGGGTGGAGTTCGAGGTGAGGAAGACGAGGGGGATGCGGGTGGCGGCCACCGTCCCCAGCTCGGGGATCGACACCTGCCAGTCGGACAGCACCTCCAGCAGCAGGGCCTCGGTCTCCACCTCCACCCGGTCGACCTCGTCGATGAGCAGGACGACCGGCTCGTCGGCCCGGATGGCCTCCAGCAGGGGCCGGGCCAGCAGGAAGTCCTCGGAGAAGATGTCGCCCTCGACCGCGTCCCATGCGGAATCGGCCGACCGCTCGGCCTGGATGCGCAGGAGCTGCTTGCGGTAGTTCCACTCGTACAGGGCCTTGGACTCGTCGAGGCCCTCGTAGCACTGGAGGCGGATGAGGCGGGCGCCCGACCACGCCGCGATCGACTTGGCCAGCTCGGTCTTGCCGGTGCCGGCCGGTCCCTCCACCAGCACCGGCTTGTCGAGGCGGTCGGCCAGCCACGCCACCCCGGCGGTGGCGTCGTCGGCCAGGTAGCCCACCGACGCCAGTCCCGCCCGCACCGCGTCGAGCGACTCGAACCGAGCGGCCACCGCGTCAGGTCCGGATCTGGCCGTCGCCGGTGACGACGTACTTGAGGGTGGTGAGCTCGCGCAGCCCCATCGGCCCCCGGGCGTGCAGCTTCTGGGTGCTGATCCCGATCTCGGCCCCGAAGCCGAACATCTCCCCGTCGGTGAACCGGGTGGAGGCGTTGACGATCACGGCCGCCGCGTCGACCTCCTTGGCGAAGCGGCGGGCGGCGGCCAGGTCGCGGGTGCAGATGGCCTCGGTGTGGCCGGTGCCGTGCCGGTTGACGTGCTCGATGGCCGCCTCCAGGTCGTCGACCACCGCCACCGACAGCTTCATGTCGAGGAACTCGGCCGAGAAGTCGGCGTCGGTGGCGGGCCCGATGCGGTCGCCGCCGACGATCGACCGCGACCGCTCGTCGCCCACCAGCTCCACGCCGTCGAGCGCGGCCGCCGCCCGGGGCAGGAACTCGCCGGCCACCGCCGCGTGCACCACCAGCGACTCGGCCGCGTTGCACACCGACGTCCGCTGGGTCTTGGCGTTGACCAGGATGTCGAGGGCCTGGTCGAGGTCGGCCTCGGCGTCGACGTAGACGTGGCAGTTGCCGTCGCCGTCGATCACGTAGGGGACGGTGGCGTTGGCCAGCACGCTGGCGATCAGCGACGGCCCGCCCCGGGGGATCAGGCAGTCGACGTAGTCCCGGAGCTTCATGAACTCGGCCGCCGCCTCGTGGCTGACGTCCTCCACCAGCACCAGGCAGTCCTCGGGCAGGCCGGCCTTGGCCACTCCCTCCCGGAGGGCGGCGGCGATGGCGATGTTGGACGAGATGGCGGCCCCCGAGCCCCGCAGGAAGGCGGCGTTGCCCGCCTTGAGGCACAGGCCGAAGGCGTCGCTGGTGACGTTGGGCCGGTTCTCGTAGATGATCGCCACCACGCCGAGGGGCACCCGGACCTTCTCGATGGCCAGGCCGTTGGGCCGGGTCCAGCCCTCGGTGACCTCGCCGATCGGGTCGGGCAGGGCGGCCACCATGCGCAGGCCGTCGGCCATGGCCTCGACCCGCTTGGCCGTCAGGCGCAGCCGGTCGACGACGGTGGCGCTCACGCCGGCCGCCTCGGCCCGGGTCACGTCGGCCGCGTTGGCCTCCAGGATCTCGGCCGATCGGGACCCGAGGAGGTCGGCGGCGGCGTGGAGGGCGGCGTCCTTGGTGGACGACGAGGCGTTGGCGAGCACCCGGCTGGCGGCCTTGACCCGCCGTCCGAGCTCGGGGAGGGGGGTGGAGGCCCCGGTGGAATCCATCGCCACCGAGGCTACCGGCGCTACGTTCGAACCCGGTGGAAGATATCGAGGCGGCCCGCATCGAGGACGCCGTGCGGCGGGCGCTGGAGGCGACGGGCGTCGACCACGAGCTCCTCCCCTGCGACCCCGACTTCGCCGACACGGCCGCCTTCTGCGAGCGCTACGGGGTGGCGCCCGAGGACTCGGCCAACGCCATCGTGGTGGTCGGGAAATCGGAACCCCGGCGCTACGTGTGCTGTGTGGTCCTGGCCACCACCCGGCTCGACGTCAACGGCATCGTCCGCCGGCGCCTTGGCGTGAAGCGGGCGTCGTTCGCCTCGGCCGACGAGACGCAGGCGGTGACGGGGATGGCCATCGGCGGCGTCACGCCCCTCGGCCTGCCCGACGACTGTCCGCGTGTGGGTCGACGCCCGGGTCATGGGCCGGGACGGGTGGTCCTCGGCGGCGGCAGCCGGTCGCTCAAGGTGAGGGTGACGCCCGAGCTGTTCCGTCACCTGCCGAACACCGAGATCGTCGACGACCTGGCGACCCTGGTTACCTGAACCAGGACCGCCCACTCAATCCGAGGCGGCGGGTACTGCGCTCAGGCCTGCTTGACCACGTGCCAGACGCCGCCGACACCGTCGCCCTTGGCGTCGCCCGGCGCCGAGTCGGCCGCGTAGCGGTAGAGGGGCTTCCCGTCCAGCGTGAGCTGGTTCCCCCCGTCGGGACGGGCGGACGTGGCCAGCGTGCCGGTGACGCCTTCGGCCGGGATGGGCGTCGGCGTGCCGTCGGGCACCAGCACCGCGGGCCAGGTGCCGGCGCAGCCGCCGGTGCACGTGCTCGTGGGTCCGGTGTCGCGGTCCCAGGTGTAGACCGTGAACCCGGCGCCGTCGACGACGATCTTGCCCAGGGTGGCGTTCTCCGCCGTCTTGACCAGGGCCGACGTCGACCCGGTGACGGCCTGGGTGGTGGTCGTCGCCGCCGGGGCGGCGGTCGTCGCCACGGCCGCGCGGTCGTCGTCGCGCGTGTCGGCCGTCGACCCCTCGTCGTCGTCGCCACATCCGGCCAGTCCGAGCGACAGCCCGACCGCCACCATCAGCACGGCCGCCCGCCTCCTGTGTCCCGTTCCCATCCGGTACGCCCCTTTCGCTCGGTGTGCCCTCCATACGGACGGGGTCCGCAAATGGTTCAGGTGTCCTCGACCCGCTCGTGCCTCAATCTTGCCGGGTCATCCCGGCGAGCGCCTCGAAGGCTGGTGAAGTGGTAGAAGACTCGGATGGCGACGGACGACATGCTGGAGGCGGCGGAGATCGGGTACCGGAAGGCGGAGGAGGTCGTCCGGTTCCGGGACCGGGAGCTGAAGCGGCGGACCAAGGCGATCGCGGCCGCTCCGATGGTCGCGGCCGAGGCCGACGTGATGGTGGCCGAGTCGATGGTGCTGGCCGCCGGGCCGCGAGCCATCGGCACCCTCGTGGCCGAGGGCGACTCCTGGTTCGACTACCCGCTGAACGACGTGCTCCGCTTCCTGGAGGACCGCCACGGCTACGACGTGGAGTCGGCGGCCCACGCCGGCGACAGCGTCGAGCAGATGGCCTACAGCAACGGCCAGCTGGAGGAGTTCCTGCGCCGCATCGAGAAGCTCCTGCGCCGGGGCGTCGTCCCCCGGGCCATCGTGCTGTCGGGTGGGGGCAACGACCTGGCCGGCCCCGAGTTCGCCATGATGCTCAACCACGCCGAGTCCGGGATCGCGGGGCTGAGCGAGTCGATCCTGCGGGGCGTGATCGACGAACGCCTCAAGACCGCCTACGTGGTGATCCTCAGCAGCGTCACCCGAGCGTGCGAGGCCCGCCTCGGGCGGAAGCTACCGATCGTCGTCCACGGCTACGACTACCCGGTCCCCGACGGGCGGGGCGTGGGTGGCATCTTCGGGTTCCTCCCCGGGCCCTGGCTCGAGCCCGGCTTCCGGGTGAAGGGCTACTCCCGCCTCGACGACCGGCGGGCGATCATCGTCGTGCTCATCGACCGCTTCAACCGCATGTTGGCCGAGGTGGCGGCGCTCCCCGGGTTCGGGCACGTGCACCACATCGACCTCCGGCGCACGCTGACCAGCGCCAACTACAAGACCGACTGGGCCAACGAGCTCCACCCCACGGCCAAGGGCTTCGAGGCGGTGGCCAAGAAGTTCGCCACCGTCATCGCCGGCCTTCCCTGACCCGCAGCCCGAACACGCCCGTTGGTGGTGCCAGCACCACCTGAGCACAGGCGGGCTTCCACCATTGAACCGACCCGTCTGCGCTGGTCAGGATTTCCAACGGCGTCAGATGGGCGAAAGGGAGTGGAGACGGGTGCGACGGACAATCGTTGGAATCGTCATCGCCGGGGTGTTGGGGCTGGGCCTGGTGCTCGTACCCGCGAACGTGCCGGCAGCCCACGCGTGGAAGCCACCCACCCATCTCTTCGGGACGGAGTTCGCGCTCAACGACGCCCTCGACGGGACGGTCACGATCCCCTCGGCCGACGGAACCACGACCACCGATGCCGCCGTCAACGCCACGATCCTCCAGGCGATCACCCAGTTCCCCGCGGTCTACCGGGCGGGCACGATCGGGCCCGACGCCTTCCCCGACCTGCTGTTCGGCCAGAGCCAGATCCACCCCGACACCAGGACCAAGAACGACACCGCCCCGCCGACCTCGCCCGACACGTCCCAGACCTTCGAGTGGCTGCAGTTCCTGTGGGAGCAGGCGTGGGATCCGGCCCAGCCCGAGGGCGAGCGGCTGGAGAACATCGCCTTCGCCCTGGGCTACATGGGCGGGCACGCCAACGGTGACAGCTGGGCCCACACCTGGGTGAACAAGTACGCCGAGGGCGTCTTCCCCGACTTCAGCAACCTGGCCGAGTCCGACATCTCCGTGCGCCACCTGGTCGTCGAGGGCTACGTCGACAAGCACCGCCCCGGCTTCGAGGACACGGCCACCTTCGCCATCGACGCGCCCAAGAAGTTCATCGGCGACAAGCTCATCCTCTCCGACTTCTCCAAGAGCCACTCGTCGTCGCCGCTCTACGACTTCTTCTTCGGCCTCCAGGACGGCCTCAAGGACCAAGAGCAGGCGATGCACGACGACAACACGACCCAGGACTTCATCGGCGAGTGCCCGTTCTGCGTCCCCGACCCGACCGACTCGCCTCTGAACCTGGTCGAGCTGGGCATCGATTTCCTGATCGAGCAGTACCTGGAGAACTGGATCGAGGACATCGACCGGGGGCTGCGGGACTGGGTCGACGTCTGGGAGGTCATCGCCAACGAGCTGATGACGGGCAAGAAGGCCAACGCCGACGCCATCTTCGACGCCTTCAAGGAGTGGGCCCTGCGCGACCTCCTCTCGATGCTCGGCCTGCCCGACTTCGTCGGCGAGGGCATCTTCCTGATCGGCGAGATCGTGGACTTCGTCGTGGGGTTGATCACCGACGTCCTCAGCTTCCTCTTCGACGCCATCAAACAGATACCGATCCTGGGCGACCTGATAGTCCTGGTCGAGGGCTTCATCGACGAGGTCAAGGAGACGATCGTCAACGCCATCGAGGACATCGCCGACAAGATCGCAGGGGTCTTCATCACCCTTGCCCTCGGGTTCACCAACCTCAACCCGGACACCAAGGACGCCATCGACAAGAACGACGACGGGTTCATCACGCCGAGGGAGGTGATACGGGTGATCCAGGAACCGGAGGAGTACATCGAGGACCCGGCGATCTTCCCCGCCGGCACGAGGGCCCTCATCGACGCCGACATGGGCCTGCCCCCCGGCACCGACGACGACGCGGCCGACGTGTTCCGCGACTACGACCCCAACGGCTTCGGGGGCCTCTACGACACGACGGTCCTGGCCAAGCTGGCGATGCTCGACGAGAACGGGCTCAACGCCTTCTTCAAGGCCCGGGCCGGCGGGAACACGGCCGCCCTGGGCAACCTCTACGGCCCCCACGCCAACCTGAGCGGCTCGTGGGCGGTGCCCAACAACGTCATGACCGGCTGGGCCAAGTCGATCGACGCCGAGTACCAGTGGCGGGTCAACTCGCCCAACGACAACCGGTCCTACGGCAACGGGAACATGCCCCTGTTCGAGGACTGCGTGTCCCGCGTCCGGGTGTTCCGCACCACGTTCAAGCAGCCGGTGGTCGGCATCGACGCCTTCGGCGACGCCGGCGACCCGCCCACGCCCATCAGCGACGCGGTGGCTCCGGTGAGCACGCTCGGCGTCTCGGGGCCCAACGTCACCAACAGCGGGCAGACGTTCATCACCGACGACACCGACATCGCCATCCAGTCGACGGACAACTACTTCGACAAGCCCGACCTGCGGGTGTTCGTCCGCACCTCCCCCGCCTCGGGGCCGGCGCCGGCCTACGGGGCGGGGGTCCCGGCCGACCCCGCCCCGTTCCGCATCACCGGGGCGGACGGCGTCCACAACGTGCAGTTCTTCGCCCGCGACGGCCAGGGGCAGTGCAACACCGAGGCCGAGCAGACCCGCAGCTTCACCCTCGACGGCACCCCACCGGTGATCACCGTCGTGAGCCCGGCTCCCCCGGGCGCCAGCTTCGCCTCCGACGTGATCCTGCCCCTCGACTTCACCGCCAGCTGACGGCCCTGGCTCGGGTGTCGACCCGGCCACCGCCAGGCACTTCGTCGACGGCGTGCTGCAGCCGGGACCGCCGGGCAGCGCCGACCTGTTCGACTTCCCGGCCGGCACCCACGTCTACCGGGCCGAGCAGGCCGACCTTCTCGGCAACGTGGGCTCGCTGGAGGTCCCGTGGCTGACCATCGTGACCGCCGGCAGCCTCCAGGCCAACCTCCAGAAGGCGCTCGACCGGGGGTGCATCAGCAAGCAGTCGACCTTCCACTCGCTGGACGTCAAGCTGAAGAACTCGGCCAAGCAGGACGAGAAGGGCAACGACAACGCGTCGGACAATCTGCTCGGCGCCTTCAAGAACGAGATCTCGGCGCAGACCGGCAAGTCGATAACGGTCCGATGCGCCGACATCCTCACCCAGAACGCCACGGCGCTTCAGGCTGCGTAGGAGGAACGACGGATGGGATCGATCATTGGCAGGCGCCTGGGCGTGGCGGCCGTGGCCGCGGCGGTGCTCGTCGGGGCAGTGGTGGCCGCGGGCCGGGGAGGCGACGATGCGCCCCCGCCGATCACCTACGTGGTCTCGACCGCGGCGCCGCCCACCGACGGCGCCGCCTTCGCCCGGGAGGCGATCGAGAACGTGCGGGGCATGGAGCGCTTCCGGTTCCAGGAGACGATCGCCGGCGTCGGCAGCGCCACCGACCCCGCCAGCGGCCAGGTCGCGGGTGAGGTCGACCTCTCCAACGACCCGGGTGACGTGCCCAAGTTCAAGTCCAAGGTCGCGCTGAAGACCCCCAAGGGCGAGGACGCCTCTGTCGAGCAGCTGGTGATCGACGACGAGATCCACGTCAAGAACGCCAAGCAGGACAAGTTCTCCAAGTCCGAGACCAAGACCAAGAAGGCCAAGGGCAAGAAGGTGGGCGGCGCCGAGCAGGTCGACGTGGTCGACCCGGTCATGATGGTGCTCGAGCCGGTCGACAACCTCGACGACTCCGCCTTCGGCGCCCCGTCCGACGCCGACGCCGCCGGCAACCGGACCGTGACCGTCACCCTGCCCCAAGGGGCCACGATCGTGCTCACCATCGACGACGCCAGCCGGCTGGTGCGGCAGATGGTGTACAGCAACGAGGGCCGGACGGCCAGCTTCGTCCTCTCCGACTTCGGCAGCACCGGCATCGACATCGACCCGCCCTCGTAGGCCTACCTCGTCGACCAGCCGCCTCCGACGGAGGTTCGAGCGACCTGGGGCCTACGCTCCGGGGGTGCGCCGGGTGCTGGCTGTGGTGGGGGCGGTGGCCATGGTCGCGGGCGCTATGTACGTGCGGGGCCGTCTCGACGAACGGGAGGTGGAGAAGGGTCAGACCTACCGCCTGGTGTGCTCGGTCGACCTGGGCCAGGTGTGCGAGGACCTGCGGGCCGACTTCCCCGGCCGGGTGGAGGTGACCGTCGAGGCCGCGGGCACGACGGCCGACCGGCTCCGGTCGCTCGACGGCGACCCCGGGCTGGACGGCTGGCTGGTGGCCGACCCGTGGCCGGCGATCGTCGACGGCGCCCGCCAGTCGTCGTCCCTCGGTCCCCTGTTCGCCACCGGTGCCGCCCCCATCGCCCGGTCGCCGCTGGTGATCGTGGCCTGGAAGGACCGGGCCGAGGCCCTGGCGCCGGCCTGCCCCGAAGGCCGGGTCGGGTGGAAGTGCCTGGGCGAGGCCGCCGGTCGCCCCTGGCCGGGCCACCCGGAGTGGGGCGACGTGAAGGCCGGTCACGCCGATGCAGCCAGCGACGGCATCGGTCTGCTCGTGCTCGGCCAGGCCACCGTGGAATGGTTCGGCCGCACCGACCTGTCCACCATCGACCTCGACGAGGATGGTTTCCAACGCTGGTTCGCGGGCCTCGAGCGCCCGATGCAGCCGTCCGCCGGGTCTCCCTTGGGCCGGATGCTGACGATCGGCCGGGCCGCCTATGACGCCGTCGGCACGACCGAGGCCGATTCCCGCCTGGCCGACCGGGCCGCCAGCCGCGCCGCCCTCACCAAGATCTACCCTTCAGCCATGGCGACCGCCGACGTGGTGCTGGCAGTGACGCCCGGCGACCGCGGGGTGCGCCTGCGCGACATCGTCCGGGATCCGGCCCGTGACACCCTGACCGAGGTCGGATGGAAGGCGCCGGGGAGCGACGGTCTGCCCGACGGCAACGGGCTGCCCTCGCCGGGCCTGCTCGATGCCCTCCGCTCCCGGGCCCGAGAGGCCCGCCGGTGAGACGGCCCCCGAAGCGGCGGCCCTCGATGGGCGACCCTCGATGCGGCGAATCGTCCTCTTCGGGCTGATCCTGGCCATGGCCGCGGCGGCCTGCACCACGAGCGATGGATCGGGGGGTGGCCCCGGGGGCGGCACCCAGGCCGTCCCCAAGGGGTGCGCCGCCATCGACATGGCCGTGTCCCCCGAGAAGGTGGAGCTGCTCACCGACCTGGCCCGCACCTTCAACGACTCCGACGAGGCCAAGCCCGGCGGCCGGTGCGCGTTCGTGAGGGTCAAGCGCACGTCGTCGGGCGTGGGGATGTCGCTGCTCACCGAGGGATGGCCCGACGAGGCCACCAACGGGCCCCGGCCCGTCATCTGGTCGCCCGCGTCCAGCGCCTGGGGGGCGATCCTCAACCACCGCCTGGCCGCAGCCGGCCAGCCGGCCATGGCTCCGACCGGGGCCCAGGCGTTCATGCTCACCCCGCTGGTCATCGCCATGCCCCGTCCCATGGCCGAGGCCATCGGCTGGCCCAACACGCCCATCGGCTACGCCGACATCATCGCGCTGGCCCAGGATCCGGCCGGGTGGGGCGGCAAGGGCCATCCCGAGTGGGGCCCCTTCCGCCTGGGCAAGACCAATCCCAACTTCTCCACCAGCGGGCTGTCGGCCACCATCGCCCAGTACTACGCGGCCACCGGCAAGACGAGTGACCTCACCGCCGAGGACCTGGCCCGGCCCGAGGTCGACGCCTTCGCCCGGGGGGTCGAGAACGCGGTGGTGCACTACGGCGACATCACGCCGACGTTCCTCAACAACTGGTACCGCAACGACGCCCGGGGCACGGCCCTCACCTACACCTCGGCGGTGGCGGTCGAGGAGAAGTCGGTCATCGACTACAACCTCGGCAACCCCGACGGGATCACCGACCCGGGCGAGCGGCCCCGGCCGCCCAAGATCCCCCTCGTCGCCATCTACCCCAAGGAGGGGACGCTCTTCTCCGACAACCCCTTCTTCCTCCTCGACGCCCCCTGGGTCGACGACCGGGAGCGGGAGGGGGCGCGGGCCTTCGAGCGCTTCGTGCAGGACCCGGCCAACCAGCGCCGGGTCGTGCAGTTCGGCTTCCGGCCGGGCAACCCCGAGGTGGCGATGGGCAACCCCATCGACCGGGCCAACGGGGTCGACCCCGACCAGCCCCAGAACATCCTCGAGGTGCCGCAGCCGCCGGTGCTGGCCCGGATCCTCGAGCTGTGGGGCGAGCAGCGGCGCAGCGCCCGGGTGATGCTGGTCATCGACGTGTCGGGCTCGATGGGCGAGGAGGCCGACGACCAGGGCAACACCAAGCTCGACCTGGCCAAGCAGGCGGCGGTGACAGCGCTGGCCCAGTTCAAGGCCGACGACGACGTCGCCCTGCGCATCTTCTCCACCGACGTCAGCCCCCAGGAGCCCACCGACTACCTCGACCTGGTGCCCTTCGGCCCCATCGGCGCCCAGCGGGAGCAGATCGCGTCCAAGATCCGGAGCCTGGTGCCCACCCAGGGCACGCCGCTCTACACGGTCACCGGGGCGTCGTTCACCGAGATGCGGGAGACGTACGACCCGGCCAAGATCAACGCCGTGGTGCTGCTCAGCGACGGCCGCAACGAAGATCCTCGCAACCGCGACCTCGAGCGCCTGCTCACCGACCTGCGGGCCAGCAGCGAGGGCCAGTCGAGCCGTCCGGTACGGGTCTTCCCCATCGCCTACGGCCAGGACGCCGACCTGGCCGTCCTCAAGCGGATCGCGGAGGCCACCAACGCCGCCGCCTACGACGCCAGCAACCCCACCACCATCGTGCAAGTCTTCACCGCCGTCATCTCCAACTTCTAGTCCACCTTCCAGCGAAGGAGGCTCGCCATGGCGGTCGTGTCGCACGAGGATCAGGTGCTGCCCGCCACCCGGGCGCTGTCGATCTTCATCATCCCCTTCCTGGTGGTGGGCTTCGCGGTGCTGTTCTTCTGGCCGGCCGATACCGAGCGCCTGTTCGCCTGGACCATCAACCCGCGGCTGACGCCCATGGTCCTGGGATCGGTCTACCTGGGCGGCGCCTTCTTCTTCGTGCAGGCGGCCCGGGCCAGCAGCTGGCGGACGATCAAGGGGGGCTTCGTGCCGGTCGGCACTTTCGCCTCGATCATGGGCATGAACACGATCATCCATTGGGAGAAGTTCAACCACGACCACCTCGCCTTCTGGCTGTGGACGGGCCTGTACTTCACCACCCCGTTCCTGGTCTTCGGAGTGTGGCTGGCCAACCGGCGGGTGGCGGGGAAACCGGCGGCGGACGGCGACCGACAGCTCTCCGACCCGGCGAGGACCGCCATCTTCCTGGTTGGGCTGGCTGCCACCGGCATGGGGCTCCTCCTCTTCCTCGCCCCCGAGCGGGTGCTCGACGAGTGGCCGTGGATGCTGACGCCCCTCACCGCCCGGGGCACGGGGGGCATCTTCTGTCTGGGCCTCGCCGGCGCAAGCATCGTGTTCGACCGGGGGTGGCCCGCCGTCCGCATCCCCTTGCAGGTGGCGATGGTGATGCTCGTCCTCATCCTGGTGTCGGTTGTGCGGGGATGGGACGACCTCGACACCTCGAAGGCCTTCACCTGGGTCCTGGTGCCCGGCTTCGCCGCCGTCCTCGTCGGCTCCGCTTTGGTCTACGGTCGGATGAGCCGGCCCGAGCCGACCTGAGCCGCCTCGCCTGATTCAGCCCTCACGAGACCAGCGTGCCCCGGGCGTGGACGAAGGACAGGACCACCAGCAGCACCACACCGACGACGATGGCCCCGCGCCCTTTCCGGGGCGAGCGGGCCAGGCCGATTCCCGCCACCGCGAACAGCGGGAAGGCAGGGAGCACGTACCGGGCCATGCCGATGAAGTCCTTGGTGGAGAGGGCGGCGGCCAGGATCAGGATCGTGGCGTAGACGCCGTAGGCCCGGCCGAAGCGCCGGAAGACGCGGGGCAGGAGCCAGACGGCGAGGACGGCGACGGCGGCGTTGCCGATCAGGTGGAGGTGCCCGGGATCGAGGTAGGGGGAACGGGCCATCTCCCGGAACCACGAGACCTTGGCCCAGGTGGCCGGTCCCGGCTCCTGCCCCCAGCCGGCCTGAGCCTGGACGAAGGCGAACGGTCGCCCGAAGCGAATCCCCAGGTAGGCGCAGTAGCCGACCAACCCGAGGGGCGCCAGGAGCAACCCCGCCCGGTCTCGCCACCTCGGCCGCCGACCGTCGGCCTCTGCCGATGCCGAGGCCCCGATTCGATGCGGCGAAGCTCGGCGGCCCGCAGCCACAGACCGATCACGACGGCCAGGCCGAGGGGGCGGGCCGCGGTGGCGATCGCGGCCAGCGCGCCCGCGGTCAGAGGCCGATCCTTCTCGAGTGCGACGAAGGCCCCCAGGGCGGCGGCGAGGAACAGACCGTCGGCGTAGGTGATGCCCATCAGGTAGAAGGCGCACGGGTAGGCGACCAGGGCGGCCACCGTCCACCGCGCCTCCACCGGGTCGAGCCGCATCAGGCACCACCGATGCAGGAGGACGGCCGCGGCCAGGCCGCTGACCGTGCTCAGCACGACCAGCGAGAGCAACGGGTCCCGGAGAAATGCGGTCAGTCCCTCGCCCAGCACCGGGTAGGCAGGGAAGAAGGCGACCGACGACATCCGTCCGGGACGGAAGGAGTACCCGTCGCGGATGATCCCGACGTACCAGGCTCCGTCCCACCAGGCCCACCCCTGGAGCCAGCCGAGGAGGCCCGACGTGGTGGCGTGGGGAGAGATCCGGTGGACCCGGTAGCTGCCCAGACTGGCGATGCCGGCGGCCGTGGCCAGGGTGACAGCCGCCCAGCAGGCACCGAAGAGCCGCACCGGAAGCCAGCGATCCGCAATCGCCGGCTTCGGGCGCCCCGGCACCGCCGGTTTCCGGCGCCCCAGCACCGCCGCCACGGGCGACGATTGCCGGCTGGGTGCAAGCCTGGTCGCTCGAAGCCCGGTGGACCGAGGCCCGGACGCTCGATTCGGCCCGGTCGCTCGATTCGGAGCAGCCACGGCGGCACAGCATACGGACGACGGACGCCGTCGTCCGACGTCAGTCGGTGCGGCTGAAGCGGGCCACGGCCACCGCGAACACGAGGGCGCCGAGGGCGGCCAGGACCACCAGTTGGAGGCCCATCGGCACCGGCCAGCCCAGCCACGTCAGCGGGGGGTCGAGGGCCCGGACGGCCGCCGGCGACAGGTCGAGATGGCCGAACACCACGTGGCGCATGGGCTGGACGGCGTAGGTGAGCGGATTGAGCCGGGTCGCCACCGCCAGCCAAACGGGCAGCCCAGCCGTGGGATACAGCGCCCCCGATAGGAACATCATGGGCGTGATGACCGCCTGGATCACCGGCATGACCGACTGGATGTTGGACACCTTGGCCCCCAGCAGCAGGCCGAAGGCGGTGATGGAGAGCGAGGCCAGGAACAGGATGGCCACCAGCTCCAGCAGCATCATCGGCTCGTAGGGCACGCCGGCCAGGCCGGCCATCGCCACCAGCACCAGGGCCTGGGCGGTGGCCACGATGGCCCCTCCCAGGCACTTGCCGGCCATGATCGACGTCCGGCTGATGGGAGCGACCAGCATCTCCCGAAGGAAGCCGAACTCACGGTCCCACACCACCGACACGCCCGAGAACACGGCAGTGAACATCACCGACGTGGCCAGCACGCCGGGGAAGAGGAAGGTGCGGAAGTCGAGGCCCTGAGTGCCGGGCTCGACCACCCGCGACAGGCCCGTCCCCAGCACGAACAGCAAGACGAAGGGTTGCACCATGCCCGCCACCAGCCGCCGGCGGTCGGTGAACCACCGCAGCAGCTCGCGGTGGCAGACGATCTTGACCGCCCGCAGGTCGCTGCCCAGCCCCGCCGGCGCCCGGCGGATGGGAGCGACGGGCAGCGGCGAGGCGGCCGGCGCAGTCCCCGTGGTGGAGGAGGACTCCGGGGTTGGGGGCCCGAGGGACGGGGGGGTCGGCTCGCCCGCGGTGGCGGCGGTGGTGGGCGGCGGGACGGCCATGGCGCTACCTCCGTCCCCGGAACATGGGCGGGATCTCGGGGCCGGAGCTCTCGGCGTCGCGGATGGTGCGGCCGGTGTAGGCCATGAACACGTCGTCGAGGGTGGGCCGGGTCACGCTCACCGAGCGGACGGCGACGCCCAGTTCGGCCAGCAGCCGAGGCACGAAGGCCTCGCCGTCGGCCACCTGGAGCACGAGGCCGTCGGCCGTCGCCACGACCTCGAGCCCGAAGCGGCTGGCGATGGCGGCCGTCGCGGCCTGGTCGTCGGCCGTCACCAGTCGCACCCGGTCGGTGCCAATCGCCGCCTTGAGCGCCTGGGGGGTGTCGAGGGCCACGATCCGGCCGACGTCCATGATGGCGATGCGGTCGCAGTGCTCGGCCTCGTCCATGTAGTGGGTGGTGAGGAAGATGGTGAGGTCCTCCTGGCGGCGGAGCTGGTCGAGGTACTGCCAGATCGAGGCCCGGGTCTGGGGGTCGAGACCGACGGTGGGCTCGTCGAGGAAGAGGACCCGGGGCGAGTGCAGGAGGCCGCGGGCGATCTCCAGCCGCCGCCGCATGCCTCCGGAGTAGGTCGACACCTCCTTGTCCCGCCGGTCCCAGAGCCCGACCAGCTCGAGGACCTGGCGCATGCGGGTGGCCAGCTCGTCGGTTGGCACCCCGTAGAGCTGGCCGTGGAAGCGGAGGTTCTGGGCGCCGGAGAGGAAGGTGTCGAGGGTCTGGTCCTGGAACACGAGGCCGATCTCCCGGCGGACGTCGTCCCGCTCGGCGACCACGTCGAAGCCGGCCACCGTGGCGTCCCCGGCCGTCGGCCGTAGGAGGGTGCACAGCATGTTGATGGTGGTGGACTTGCCGGCGCCGTTGGGCCCGAGGAACCCGAACGTCTCCCCCGCCGCCACCTCGAAGTCGACGCCCCGCACCGCGTGCACCTCGCCGAAGCGCTTCTCCAGTCCCGCGACCCGTATCGCCGGGGGACGAGTGCTGTCGTGCTCCACCCGTGCTCCTATTCGTTGGAACTTCCAACGATAGGCCATCCCCACGGAATGTCAAGAAGCGGTATCGTGGGGCGGTGGGCGCATGCGATCCGCCGGTCGAGGGCGACGTCGTGTCGGGGGTCTTCATGCTGGCCCGCGAGCTGCGGCGGGAGATCGGCGACCTCATGGCCTCCGAGCAGTGGGCCGTCGACGCCGGCTTCCGGCCCCCCTGCCTGGGCGTCATGGCGGTGGTGGCCCATCTGGGTCCGGTGTCGCAGCGGGCCATCAGCGACCGCCTCGGCCTCGACGCCAGCGACGTGGTGGGCGTGCTCGACACCCTGGAGAAGGCGGGCATGGTGGAACGCCGGCGGGATCCCGACGACCGGCGCCGCCACGCGGTGGTGCTCACCGAGGCCGGCGAGCAGGCGTCCCGCCGCCTGAACGTGCTCCGGGCCCGGGTGGAGGACCGGGTGCTGGCCGGCCTCGACCCGGCCGAGCGGGCCCAGTTGGCCGACCTGCTCCACCGGGCGGTAGGCGACCGGACCACCGACCGGACCACCGACCGCCAGGTGTCCCCCGCCTGAGCTTCCGCACCCCGGCCCCGCCTGGGAACCCGGCCGCTACGGGAAGTAGACCCTCTGGATGGCCCGGGCCAGAGGGAGGGCCCGGTCCCCGCTCGTGCCCCACACGACGTTGAACGGGCTGGCCGTGCGCACGAACCAGGTGTTGGTAGCGGGTCGGAAGACGGCGAGGTCGATGGAGCCGTTGCCGTCGTAGTCGCCCGGCACCGGGAAGTCGCCGGTCTGGCCCCACACCTGGACCATTGGACTGGCGGTGCGCAGGTACCAGGCGCCGTTCCCCGGTCGGAACACGGCGAGGTCGGCGGTCCCGTTGCCGTCGTAGTCGCCCGGCACGGGTACGTCGCCGGTCTGGCCCCAAACCAGGGCCGTCGGGCTCGCGGTGCGCAGGTACCAGGTGTTGTTCCCGGGCCGGAACACGGCGATGTCGACGGTGCCGTTGCCGTCGTAGTCGCCGGGGACCGGGACGTCGCCCGTCTGGCCCCAGACCACGGCTGTGGGGCCGGCCGTACGCAGGTACCAGGTGTTGTTCCCGGGCCGGAACACGGCTATCTCGACCGTGCCGTTGCCGTCGTAGTCGGCCGGCACGGGAATGTCGCCCGCCTGGCCCCAGACCACGGCTGTGGGGCTGGCCGTGCGCAGGTACCAGGTGTTGTTCCCGGGCCGGAACACGGCGACGTCGACCGTCCCGTTGCCGTCGTAGTCGGCCGGCACGGGTATGTCGCCCGCCGCCCCCCACACCACGGCCGTGGGGCTCGTCGTGCGCAGGTACCAGGTGTTGTTCCCCGGCCGGAAGACGGAGATGTCGGTGGTGCCGGTTCCGTCGAAATCGGCGATCGGAGCCGCCTCGATCGGCGTCGTCGAGGCGTGGACGATGCGACGGACCTGGCCGCCCCCTGCGTACGTCGTGTAGTACAGCGCCTGGCCACCGCTGACCGGCCCGAACTCGAGGTCGACGGTGGCCCCGAGGTTGGTGGCGAAGTCGGTGCGGGTGAAGCCGCCGCTGCCGTTTGGGTCGAGGCGGAAGATCTTGCCGCACCCGAAGTCGGCGAAGAGGTACTTGCCCTGGTACTCCGCCGGCCAGGTGCCGTTGGGCACGAACGCGCCGCCGGTGATGGTGGTACAGCCGTCCGCCCGGCCGTAGTCGAAGATCGGATTGGTCATGCCCGTAGGTGGTGCCCCGCAAATGATGATCGAGCCGGTGGCGCAGTGCCCTTCGCGGACGTTCCATCCGTAATCGGCACCCGCGGCACCGAGGTCGATCTCCTCCCAGGCGCCCTGGCCCACGTCGTTGATGTAGAAGCGGGTGGCGGGCGCGTTGGGGTCGAAGGCCATTCGGAACGGGTTGCGCAGGCCCCAGGCGAACGTCTCCTGGCAGATCTGCCCCGCCTCCAGGATGGGGTTCACGTTGCAGCGGGCCGTCGCCTGCCCGGTGAACGGGTTGCCGGCGGGGATGTTCCCGTCGCGGTCGATGCGCAGGATCTTGCCCACCAGCACGTGGAGGTCCCTCGCCGCGTCGTTGCTGCCGCCGCAGCCGCTGGGCGTGCCTCCCGGGTAGTCGCAGCCGCCGTCGCCGACGCTGACGTAGAGCGTCCCGTCCTTGCCGAACTGGAGGTCGCCGGCGTTGTGGTTGCCGGCCGGCGACGGGATGTTGTCGACGAGGACCACCTCGCCGCCGAGGGCGTTGCCCGTCATCACGAACCGAGCGACCCGGTTGACGGTGCCGATGCCGCAGTCGCCGACCTTGTCGAACGAGTAGTACAGGAACACGTACCCGTTGGCGGCGAAGGCGGGGTCGACGGCCACGCCCAGCAGCCCCCGCTCGGAGTTGGCGCAGATCTTCGCCGTGAGGTCGACGGCCGGCGTCGGCAGCGGGACACCGTTCTCGACCACCAGAAGGGTCCCGCTCTGCCTGGTCACCAGCATGCGACCGTCGGGGGTGAAGGCGAGGGCGGTGGGACCGCCGCCGACGCCCACGACCAGCTGGTCCGTGAACCCGGCAGGGACGGTCGCTCCGGCAGGCGACGCCGGGATGATGACGGCTGCCATCCCCCCGACCAGCAGCATCGCGGCGATGGCGGCCAGTCGGGCACGACGCACCATCGAAGTGTGCCACCTGTCCCGACGCCCGAAAACGCGGGGACGACACCGCCGTGGCGATCCGGCGGGCCGATCATGTGGCGGCCCGACGAGGTCTCCGGTTCTCGGGGCGGCCAGAATGGCGGGATGCTCGAACGGCTGCCGGAGCGGGCCCGCACGCCGGCGATGGCGCGGGCGGTGATGGCGCCGTCGGCGATCCTCCTGGCGGGGGCGGGGACAGCGGCCGCCATCCTGGCCGGGGTGCCCTTGGCGGCGGCGGCCGCGGTCGGCGCGCTGGCCTGGGCCGGGAAGGTCGCCCTCGCCATGCCCCGCAAGGTCCGGCGGCCCGACATGAACCCGGCCGACGGTCAAGGAGCCATGGCGCTCGCTCGTCCGCCAGACGATCAAGGCCGAGGACCGGTTCAACGACACCGTGCGCAGCACCCGTTCGGGCCCCTTGAAGGACCGGCTGGCGGAGGTGTCGGCCCAGGTGAGCGTGGCCGTCGACGCGTCCTGGAAGATCGCCCAGCGGGGCGACAGCCTCGATGCCGCCGTTCGCCAGCTCAACGCCAACGCCATCGCCGCCGAGCTCGACGCCCGGGAGGCCGAGCTCCACCGCTCGCCCGGCCGTCCCGAGCTGGAGGCCACCGTGGCCGCCCTCCGGCGCCAGCTGGAGTCGGCCGTCCGGGTCACCGATGTCGCCCGGCGACGCCCTCGACCGCCTCCGTCGCCTCAACGCCCAGCTCAACGAGGCGGTGGCCCGGGCCGTCGAGCTGTCGCTGGGCCCGGCCGACATCGGTGCCCTCCAACCCCTCGGTGCCGACGTCGACGGGGTGGTGGCCGAGCTGGAGTCCCTCCGGCTGGCGCTCGAGGAGTCGGGCGCCGCTTCGTGAGACAGGGGTCCTGGAACACGCACGCCCGGGACCGGCGCGTGTAGCGTCCCTCCGTGCACGACCGGACCCGGGCACAGGTGTGGGGCGGGCTGATCCTCGTAGGCGTCGCCCTCGCCGGCCTGGTGGCGTGGATCACCACGCCCGCGTCCACCGGCGGGGCCGAGCCCAGCGCGGCCGCCCTCGACGGCACGGGAGCCGCCGCCAGGGGAGCCGCTGCCCCAGGCTCGGACCTCGGCACGGGGACCACGGTGCCCGGCGGGACACGGGCCGCCGCCGGGAGCCGGGCCACCGGTCCCGCCCCCATCCCCGGCTGCACACCCGCCTCCCTGGCCCAGCGGGCGGCCCGGACCCTGATCGTGGGCCTCCCCGACATCACCGACCCCTCCGACCCGATGGTCAAGAAGGTGCTCGACATCGGGGTGGGGGGCATCTTCCTCAACCCGGGCAACGTCGAGTCGCGCTCCCAGCTCACCGCTCTTATCCGGAGCATCCGCCGGCAGGCGGGACGACCGATCGTGATCACTATCGACGAGGAGCCGGGCCGGGTGTCGACCCTCGGGGACCTCATCGGCTCCAGCCGGTCCGCCCGTCGGATGGCCGACGAGGATCCGGCCACTGACGTCCGCACCTACGCCGCCACCGTCGCCACCGAGCTGGCCGCCCTCGGCATCGATCTCAACCTGGCGCCGGTGGCCGACCTCACCGACGGCCCCTACGACGAGATCATCGGCGACCGGTCGTTCTCCTTCGATCCTGCCATCGCCTCGGAATACGCCCTCGCCTACTCCCAGGGCATGGCCGACGGCGGCGTCCGGGCGGTGGCCAAGCACTTCCCCGGCCAGGGGCGCTCGACGGAGGACATCCATTTCGAGGCCGCCCAGCCGATCACCGTGCCGCTCGACGTCCTGCGCCTCACCGACGTGCGCCCGTTCCGCGATCTGGTCCGGGCCGGTATCCCGGTGGTGATGATGAACCACCTGCGCTATACCGCGCTCGACCGCAACCTGCCCGCCAGCCTCTCGCCCAAGGCCTACTCGCTGCTGCGTGACCTCGGCTTCCAGGGGGTCGCCATCACCGACTCCCTGGGCATGGGCGCGGTCAACCTGACGTGGGGCTTCTACGACGCGGCCCCGATGGCCATCGCCGCCGGCGCCGACGGCCTCCTGGGCACCGACGGGTTCTTCGCCGAGGAGATGCGCGACGGGCTGGTCGACGCCATCGGGGCCGGGCGACTGTCGGAGGACCGGTTGAGCGAGGCCGCCGCCCGCATGGTGGCCCTGGCCGGTGGCGATCCCCGAGCCGTGTCCTGCCTCGCCGTCGAGCTCCCCCGGATCACGCCTGCACCGGTCCCCTTCTCCGGCGGCGGGCCCCAGAGGTAGCGGTCGACCGGTCGCCCTGCGGCCGGCGAGGGGGAAGGCCGCGTGCCGTCGACGGGAGGGTGACGGTAGTCTTTGCCTCCCATGAGCCGTCGCACCTCGACGACCATCGGCGTGGCGGCCGCCATCCTGGCGGCGGCGCTGTTCGGCCTCACGTGGCGGAACATGTCCACCCGCGACTCCTCCAGGATCGAGACCCGGGGCGGGCCGGTGACGACGACCAGGGTCGCGCCGACCGTGGCCCCGAACCTGGCCGCGCCTACGACCACCAGCGTCCCCGTGGTCCTGGGGCCGACCCGGGAGGCGGGGCCGGGCAAGACGCTCCGCCTGGGCTACGCCCGCCCGCCCTCGTCCCCCGCCATCGTGGCCGACGCCGTCGTCCCGACGGTCGGCCTCTACAGCGCCCCGGGAGATCCGGAGCCGTCCGACAGCCTCGACAACCCCACGTGGGAGGGCCTCCCTGGCGTCTATCTGGTGCAGCAGGAGTACGGCGACTGGCTCGAGGTCCAGATCCCGATGCGGCCCAACGAGTCGACGGCGTGGATCAGGAAGGCCGACGTCTCCATCCGCCAGACGCAGTACCGCATCGTCATCAACCTCTCCGAACGCCGGCTCATCGCCTACGACGGGGCCAGCACCTTCCTCGACACCGAGCGTGGCCGTCGGCACCGGCAGCACCCCCACCCCCACCGGCAACTACTTCGTCGACGGGACGGTGCAGGTGCCGGACCCCTCGGGTCCCTACGGGGCGTACCAGATGAGCGTGGCCGCCTTCTCCGACGTGCACTACAGCTTCGGCGGTGGCATCGGCCAGATCGCCATCCACGGCACCAACGACCCAGCCCTGCTCGGCACCCCCGCCAGCAACGGATGCGTCCGCATGACCAACGACGACATCACCCTTTTGGCGAACGCCGCCCCCCCGGCACGCCGGTGCAGATCTTCGCCTGAAGCCGGGAACCGGTCCGCCTCAGTCGTCGGACGCCTTGGACTCCTGGTGGAGCCGGTCGTGGAGGCCTTCCTGGGTGGCGGCGCTCAGGCCGGAGTCGGCGTCGAGGTGGTGGACGGCACGGAGGTGATCGGCCAGGCTCCCGTCCAGCCCGGTGACGCCGTCGTGGTCATGATCGCCGACGACGTCCGTGGTCGCCTCGGCCGCCTCGATGTCCTCCTCCGGCAGCTCGTCGGGGACGTCGATCACGCAGGTGTCCTCACCCCGGCGGCGGGCCCGCAAACCCGCCCCGTCGTCCGCCCCACGGGCGTAGGCTGAGGGCATGGCAAACAAGGCGCCGGCCAAACCGCAACCCAAGAAGACGGGCAAGTCCCTGCAGGAGAAGCGGGCGGCCAAGCAGGCCAAGAAGTCCGAGAAGAAGAGCGGCGGCAACTCCTAGAGGCTGCCGGGCGGCCACCCGGCCGGCTCATGAGGCGGCGGGGCGGCCCGACTCCAGCTCCGCCACCAGTGAGTCCACCACGTCGGCCATGGTGCCGCCGTCGGCGACGATCGCCCGCTGGCGGCGGTAGCTGGCGCCGTGGGCCAGCACCTGGAGGTTGGCGGTGAGCTCGTCGAGGCAGCCCAGGCGGGCGGCGGTGGGTGAAAGCTCGGTGACGAGGTCGGCGATGGCCTGGCGCAGCGGCACCCGGGTGCCCCGGTCGTCGACGATGGTGTCGGCGTCGAGCCCGTGGCGGGACGCCTTCCACTTGTTCTGCTTCACCACCCATTCGCGGGGCACGGGGAGCTTCTCGCCCGCGTCGAGCCGGGTGTCCATCCACTCGACCAGGCTCTGGGCCATGGCCGCCAGCGACGCCACCTCCCGCATGGTGGGGATGCCGTCGCAGATCCGCAGCTCGACGGTGCCGAAATCGGGGTGGGGACGGATGTCCCACCAGACCTCGCGGATGCTGGTGATGGCCTGGGCCGCGATGAACGTGCCCATGAACGCCTCGAACTCGGCCCATCCCGCGAGCTGGTAGGGCAGGCCGGCGGTGGGCAGGCACTCGAAGACCTTGCTCCTGCTCGAGGCCATGCCCGTGTCGTAGCCCTCCCAGTAGGGGCTGGACGCGGACAGGGCCAGGAAGTGCGGGATGTAGGCGTTGAGGGCGTTGGCGATGGCGATGACCTTCTCGGCCGACCGGACGCCGACGTGGAAGTGCACCCCGAAGATCTGCAGCCGCTTCCCCGCCCACTGGGTCTCCTCGAGGAGGGCCGCGTACCGGGGACTGGGGCTGACCTGCTGGTCCTGCCAGCAGGAGAACGGGTGGGATCCGGCGCACAGCAGGGCCAGGCCCCGGGCGTCGACCGGCCGCCGTCACCTCCTTCAGCGTGTGCTCGAGGTCGTCCCTGGCTTCGGCGACGGTGCCGCAGATGCCGGTGATGATCTCGAGGGTGCACTCGAAGAGCTCGTGCTTCACCTTGGGGTGCTCGCCCCCCGGGTGGCCCACGCCCAGCTCCTCGAGGATGGGGGTGGCGGCGCTGATGAGCTGCCGGGTGCCGCGGTCGACGATGGCCAGCTCGACCTCGACCCCCAGGCTGCTGCGTTCCGAGGCGTGGAACGGGATGTGCACGCGGTCCTCCTACCCAGGCGCTCATCTCGAGGCCCAGCAAAGAGCGTACGTATCCGGCCGCCTCTGCGGCGTACAGTCGCGACATGTTCAAGCTCCTGGGACGCTGGTGGGCCTACCTGACCGCCAAGATGTCGGGCACGTTCGAAGAGAAGGCTGACCCGAAGGTCCAGCTCCAACAGGCGATCGCGGAGGCGCAGGACCAGCACCGTCGCCTCACCGAGCAGGCGGCCAACGTCATCGCCCACCAGAAGCAGACCGAGATGCGCCTCAACCGGGTCCTGGGCGAGATGGAGAAGCTCAACGGGTCCACCCGCCAGGCGGTCACCATGGCCGACGAGGCCACGGCCAGGGGCGACACGGCCAAGATGGCCGACTACACCAAGGCCGCGGAGGCGTTCGCCAACCGGCTCATCTCGGCCGAGCAGGAGGGCGAGTCGCTCAAGCAGCTGCTCCTCCAGGCCACCGAGGCAGCCGACCAGGCCAAGCACGCGGTGCGCCAGAACTCGATGGCCCTGCAGAAGAAGCTGGCCGACCGCCAGAAGCTGATGGGCCAGCTCGACCAGGCCAAGATGCAGGAGCAGGTCAACAAGGCGATGGCGTCGCTCAACGAGACCGTGGGCCAGGACGTCCCCACCCTCGACCAGGTGCGGGAGAAGATCGAAGCCCGCTACGCCAAGGCCCTCGGCACGGCCGAGCTCACCGAGACGTCGGTGGAGAGCCGGATGCTCGAGGTGGAGCAGGCCCAGGTGAACTCCGAGGCCCAGGCCCGCCTGGCCGAGATCCGCAGCCAGCTCGGCCTGTCGTCCGGATCGGCGCCCGCCGGCGGCGAGCTCGACAGTGAGACCGCACCGGCAGCCGAGTCGGCCCCGGGATCGTCCGAGGCCCAGCCCGGCTGAGACTCGCCGGCTGACACGCGGCGGCCGGCGTTGCGCCGGTGACGAGCCTGGCCCCGTAGGTCGTTCGGCCCAAAGTTGGGGCCGCCCGCACATCCCGCTCAGGCGGCCCCTCCGGCCGACCGATACAGAGCGAAACGCCGGTGTGCGCCTGCTCGACGAGGTCGCCCGCCGGTCGAGAGCGAGGAGCCAGGCGAGAGATGATCGATCCGGACAGTTCCCCCCCGCCCACGTTGCGCTCAGGCCCCACCCGCAGCATCTCCCTCCTGCGAGAGCTCCAGTCCCTGCCCATCGCCCCTGGCGAGCCCCCCACCCGCCGGCGGCGGGACGACGGTTGGCTCGACCGCTGGCTCGACACCTGCAGCGACCTGGCCCGGCTCCAGGCGACCAACCCCATGCTCGACGCCGTGATCGACGAGATCGACGGCCGGCGGATCCGCATCGGCGACCACTGGCTGACCGACTTCGCCTCCTGCAACTACCTCGGCTTCGACCTCGAGCCCGAGATCATGGCCGCGGTCGAGCCCCAGGTGGCCAAGTGGGGCACCCACCCCAGCTGGTCCCGCCTGCTGGGAAGCCCGATCCTCTACGAGCAGATCGAGGATCGGCTGACCGAGCTGCTGGGTGCGCCCGACACCCTGGTCATGGCCACCATCACCCACATCCACATGTCGGTGATCCCGGTCCTGGCCGGCGGGGGCACCATCTTCCTCGACCGCCGGGCCCACAAGACCATCTACGACGGCACCAAGATCGCGTCCAGCAACGGGGCGAGGATCCAGCGCTACGACCACGACAACCTGAACCACCTGGAGGAGCTGCTCAAGGCCGCCCCCGGCGGGACCCGGCTGGTGTGCATGGACGGGGTGAACTCCATGACCGGGAACGCCCCCGACCTCCACGCCTTCGCCGCCCTGGCCCGGGAGCACGACGCCCTCCTGTACGTCGACGACGCCCACGGCTTCGGGGTCATCGGCGAGCGGCGGCCGGACGAGGCCTGCAACTGGGGCGCCCGGGGCAACAGCATCGTCCGCCACTTCGGCGAGACCTACGACAACATCGTGCTGGTGGGCGGGTTCTCCAAGGCCTACTCCTCGCTGCTGGCGTTCCTCGCCCTGCCCACCCGGCTCAAGAACGTGCTCAAGATCGCGGCCGCGCCGTACCTCTACTCGGGCCCGTCGCCCGTCGCCTCCCTCGCCACCGTCCTGGCCGGCCTCGAGGTCAACGAGGCCCGGGGCGACGCCATCCGCCGGGACCTCTACGTCAAGTCCCACCGCATCCTCGACGGGCTGGACGCGCTGGGCGTGGCCACGCCGAACACCTCCGGCTTCCCGATCATCGAGATCCCCCTGGGCGACGCGTCCAAGATCGACGAGGTCGGCCGCTTCCTGTTCGACCGCGGCATCTACGTCACCCTGGCCGCCTTCCCGCTCGTGCCCCGGGCCGAGGTGGGCTTCCGCATCCAGGTGACGGCGGCCAACACCGACGAGGAGGTCGGCCACCTCCTCACCGTCCTGGCCGAAGCCAGCGAACGCTTCGGGCTGGCCGGAGCCTGGCCGGGGCCGGAGCCGGCGAAGGCCCACCACGAGGCCGTCGCCGTCGGGTGATCGGCCTGCGCGGCCTCGCCGGGCGGGCCGCATCCGGGGCGTTGGCCCCCCTCCGGGAGCGGAACTTCCGCCTCCTCTGGGCGGGCATGACCGTGTCGCTGGTCGGCGACGGCATCCTGCTGGTGGCGCTGGCCTGGAAGGTCTACGAGCTGTCCAACACCCCGACCGCCATGGCTGCGGTGGGCGTGGCCATGACCGTGCCCCACGTCGCGTTCCTCCTCCTCGGAGGCGTGGCTAGCGACCGCTTCGACCGCCGCCGGCTGATGATGGCCTCCGACGCCGTCCGGGGCACGGTCGTCGCCATCCTGGGCGTCCTCACCCTCACCGGGACCCTTCGGCTCTGGCACGTCCTGGCGCTCGTCGTCGTGTTCGGGGCGGCCACCGCCTTCTTCGGGCCCGCGTTCGACGCCCTCGTCCCCGACGTCGTGTCCCACGACCGGTTGACGCAGGCCAACGCCATCGACCAGTTCGTGCGCCCCTGCGCCCACGGCATGCTGGGTCCCGCGGTCGGCGGCGTGCTGATCGCCTCCGGCGGGAGCGCGGCCGCCTTCCTCGCCGACGCCGCCACCTTCGCCGTCTCGATCGCCTTCCTCAGCCGGGTGCGGTCGCCCGTCGCACTCGGCAAGGCGGAGGACGAGGGCGGCCCGGCCGGGAGCGGCGTCCTAGGAGACGTTCGGGAGGGCTTCCGGTACGTGCGGGCCAACGCCTGGCTGTGGGCGACGTTCGTGGCCGCCACCTTCGCCTACCTGCTCTTCATGGGCCCGGTCGACGTCCTCCTGCCCTACCTGGTCAAGAACGAGCTGGGCGGTGGCGCGGGCGCCCTGGGGGCGGTCCTCGCCTGCGGGGGGGTGGGCGCGCTGACGGGCGCGGTGGCGGTGGGCGCCATGGGCCTGCCCCGGCGCTTCATGACGTTCGTCTACGTCGCCTGGGCGTTGGCCACGCTGGCGGTGGCGGGCTACGCCGTGGCCCGGGTGCCTTGGCACGCGATGGTCGTCAGCTTCCTGTTCGGCGCCCTCGAGGCGGCCGGCACCGTCGTCTGGCTCACCACCAAGCAGCGGCTGGTACCCCGCGCCCTGCTCGGACGGGTGTCGAGCTTCGACTGGTTCATCTCGACCGGCCTGGTGCCCCTCTCCTTCGCCGTCACCGCCCCGGTGGCCGCGGCCATCGGGGCCCGCACCACCCTCCTCCTGGCCGGAGTGCTGGGCGCCGCCGTCACCCTGGGCTTCCTGCTCGTCCCCGGCGTGCGTGATGTCGAGCGCCACGGGAGTGCGCTCGAACCGGCCCCGACGGAGCCACCGGCCGAGTCCCCGGCCGAGTCACCGGCCGAATCATCGGCGGAGTCATCGATCGGGGCGACCACCACCACCGCCGCCTAGCCCCGGCTACCGGAGCGTGGCCCCCACCTCGTCGCCGGGCACCCGGAACAGCATCGACGGCGGGGCCGGACGCCCGAGCAGGTAGCCCTGGGCGATGTCGCAGCCCATCCCCGCGATCAGGGCCAGGTTCTCGTCGGTCTCCACGCCCTCGGCCACGATGCGCAGGCCGAGCGAGTGGGCCAGGTCGATGGTGGAGCGGATGATGGCGACCGCCCGGTCGTCGTGGGAGGCGGCGGCGAGGAACGCCCGGTCGAGCTTGAGCTCGTGAACGGGCAGGTCGCGCAGGTAGGCCAGTGACGAGAATCCAGTGCCGTAGTCGTCGACCGAGAGCTCGACGCCGAGGGCGTACAGCCGCTCGAGGACGTCGAGGCTCTGCTCGGTGTCGGCCATCAGGCTGTCCTCGGTGATCTCGAGCACGACGCTGCTGGCGGACACGCCCCGCCGGCGGAGCACGTCGGCCACCTTCTCCGGCAGCTCGGCATCGGCCAGGTTGGCGGCCGACAGGTTCACCGCCACGCTGAGGTCGACGTTCTGGCTGGCCCAGCTGGCCTGCTGCATCACCGCCTGGTTCAGGACATCCATGGCCAGGGGGCCGATGAGGCCGCTCTGCTCGAAGAGCCCGAGGAACCGGTCGGGCGCGAGGAGGCCCCGCTCCGGATGTTGCCACCGAACGAGCGCCTCGACGCCGGTGACGGTGCGGGAGGCCAGGTCGATCTTGGGCTGGTAGTAGAGGACGAGCTCCCGGCGGTCGATCGCACCCCGGACGTCCTCCATAAGCTCCAGCCGGTCGCGGGTGTGGGTATCGCGCGTCTGGGAGTAGACCGCCCACGGCCGCCGGTTGCGCTTGGCCTCGTACATGGCGATGTCGGCCCGCTGCAGGAGGGCGTCCGCCTTCACCCCGTGCTCGGGGGCGATGGCGATGCCGATGCTGGCGTCGACGTGCAGGGTCATGGTCTCCAGCAGGAAGCTCTTGCGCAGGTCGTCGCAGATGCGCTCGGCGACCTCGGTGGCCACCGCCCGGTCGGGCAGGGGGACGAGCAGGAGCCCGAACTCATCACCGCCCAGACGGGCGACAGTGCCTGAATCGGCCACCACCGAGGCCAGGCGGGGCCCGAGCTGGCGCAGGACCTCGTCCCCCACGTGGTGGCCGAGGCTGTCGTTGATCTCCTTGAACCGGTCGAGGTCGATCATGAGCACGGCCAGCTGCTCCTCGCCGGCACCGTCCTCCAGGCGGCTGCGGAGGGTCTCGTAGAACAGGCGCCGGTTGGGGAGACCGGTGAGCTCATCGGTCCTGGCCTCCCGCTTGCTCTCGGCCAGGGTCTGCAGCTGGCGATAGGCGTTGCCCATGCGGGCCACGGCCACGAGCAGGGTGCAGGTGGCGAGGATCACGGCCAGGGGCAGGACGGTGTGCCAGGTGGCGTAGACCACGATCGACAGGGAGGTGACGATGAAGAGCCCGGGGATGAAGACCGGCTGGGTCATCCGGGCCGCCTCGTGCCGCGAACCCGCCCCCAGCCAGGCGGCGGAGGCCATCAGGAACGTGCCGACCATCCACACCGCGTCGAGCGGGGTACCGGTGACGTAGTCGTCGGTGAGGGCCTGGATCATGTAGACGCTGTCGGCGACCGCGAACAACGCCAGCCCCGCGCCGAGGACCCACCAGAGGCGGTCGGTCCGCCAGCCCTGGACCGCGAAGACGCCCACCAGGATGGTCGTGAGCACCACCGCGCCGATCGAGTAGGCCAGGTTGGTGGCCACGTCACCGGTGTCACCCGTGCTGTAGCGGGAGACGGCGGCGATGACGATGGCCGCCTCGAGGGCCGCCACCCCCAGCGCGGCGATGATGCCATCGAGCCAGATAGCGCGGGAGCCCCAGTTGGGCAGGCGGTTGCGGACGAGGAGGACGATTCCCAGGTAGGCGACCGGATAGAAGGGCAGGAAGAGGGCGTCCTGGAGCGACGGGTAGGGCACGGGGTCCAGGAACTGGACCGAGGTCGTCCAGACCAGGTTGCCGAGGGCGAACAGCAGGAGGGCGAGCGTCATCGCCGCCCAGCCCCCTCGCTGGCGATCACGGACGGCGACGACCCGCAGGCCGCAAAGCGCAGCGCACCCGAAGTAGGCCAGGTTGCCGACCCAGCCGTCGTAGAAGCTGATCGTCGACGGGTGGTCGCGCAGGATGGTGGAGGCGATGTAGACGAGGATCAGCCCGCCGGTGAGCGCCTGGATGGTCCGGGCCGCGGCCCGGAGGCGGGTCGCCGCCGTGCCCGAGGTTGGTTTGCGGGACGCCCTCGGGCGGGCGTCGACGGCGCGGTCCCGGGGCCGTTCGTCGTCGGAACTCGGGAGCGTTGCCGCGGCCAGCGGTGGGCGAAGGTTGGGCGCCTCGTCGTCGAGCTCGTGGGTCTCGTCGTCCAGGGTCATGGCCGCCGAACCGTGCCATCCCAGCATGTCGCCCTCCGGCGGTTCGGCGGGCTCACCGGCCCGCCTCGACCACGCACGTCCACGCCCCCGACCTCCCGCCTCCCGGGCAGGAGACGCGCTCGGCGAAGGGAGCACTTACCGAGGATACGACACTCCAAGGTTCAGGATTGCGCGCCAATGATCAACTTCCTCTCAATAATCGGCTGCGCGTGCCGGTCCGTGCTCCTAAAGGTACGTGTTCGGAGCCCTCACGGTCCCGCCGCGCCACCCGTCGGGCCCGCCATCGGAGGCCACGGCGGGGGAGTGACCGCCTTGCGCCGGCGGCTGGCTCGCACGCCGAACACGATCGCCAGCACCACCGCGGCCAGGAACAACAGTCCCCCGACGGCGAGCACGATAGCGATCCCCAGCCCGGCCCGGACGACGTCGTCGCTCAGCTCCTTCTCGTCGAGCTGGGAGTCCCGGGGCCCGAAGATCTCCGCCATCTCCCCGTAGGTGTAGGTGCTGACCTCACCCTCGAAGCGGCCGAGGAGCTCGATCCGGAGGAGGTCGAAGCGCAGGGGGAAGGTCGTCCAAACCACCCCCGCGGCCCGCTCCGCCTGCTCGTCGGCGCTGGTCTCGGTGCCGTCGGGAAGGAGGGTGATCTCGACCTGGTCGAAGCCGTTGTTGCTGTCGAAACCGATGTCGACCTGCGTAAAGCCGGCCCGCTCGAGGGCCTGCTCGGTGTCGAGCAACCCCCGGACCGTGGTGCAGGCCGCCAAGAGAGCCACCCCCAGCACGACGAGCACGACCCGTACCCCGAGGGGCGCCCGTCTCAGTCACGGCAGGGCGACCAGGTCGTCGGCGTGGACCGCCTCGTGGGGCGTGCCCTCGGGCAGGTCGCCGGTGCGGCGGCCGGCGGCGGCCTTGAGGTCGACCGCGCTCAACCGCACCAGCCCCTTGGCGAACACCTTGCCCCCCTGGTCGGCGATCTCCACCGCGTCGTCGACCTCGAAGTGGCCCCGGACCTCGACGATCCCCGCCGGCAGCAGCGATCGTCCCCGGTCGACAAGTGCCCGCCGGGCGCCGTCGTCGACGACGATCGTGCCCGACATGGCCATGGCGAACGCGATCCACAGCTTGCGGGCCGGCAGCCGCCGATCGCGGGGCCACACGACCGTCCCGACGCCCGGCCGCCCGTCGACCGCCCCCGCCAGCACCCCCGGGCGGTTGGCGGCGGCGATGACGGCCCGCACCCCCGACCACGACGCGATCTTGGCCGCGGCCAGCTTGGACGCCATCCCCCCGCTGCCCCGCACCGACCCCCGACCGCCAGCGGCCCGCTCCATCTCGTGGTCGATCTCGACGATCTCCTCGATCAGCGACCCGCTGTCGTCGAGGCGGGGGTCGCTGCTCAGCAGGCCCGACGTGTCGGTGAGCAGCACCAGCAGGTCGGCCGCCACCAGATTGGCCAGCAGGGCGGCCAGGAAGTCGTTGTCGCCGAAGCGGATCTCGTCGTCGGCGATGGCGTCGTTCTCGTTGACCACCGGCACCACCCCCAGCTCGAGCAGGCGGTGGAGGGTCTGGCGGGCGTGGAGGTACTGCGACCGGTGGGCGAAGTCGAGGGGCGCCAGCAGCACCTGCCCCGCCACCAGCCCGTGACCTCCCAGGGCGGCGTCGTAGACACCCATGAGCCGGCTCTGGCCCACTGCCGACAGCGCCTGCAGGGTGGCGATGTCGTTGGGGCGCTTGCCCGACAGGCCGAGGGCCGGGAGCCCGGCCGCGATCGCCCCCGACGTCACGATCACCACCCGGTGGCCCTGGGACCGCAGGTCGGCCACCTCCGCGCAGAGCTTCTCGACCGAGGTCACCGAGATCTCCCCGTGCTCGTCGGTGATCGACGACGTCCCGATCTTGGCCACGACGATCACCGGCCCGCGCCCCGCTCCCCCTTGGTGGGCGACACCGACCGCACCGCGCTGTCGTCGGAGTACTCGAGGGTCATCTTGCCGATGCGCACGACGTCGCCCTCCCGTGCCCCCGCCCGGAACAGGGCCTTGTCGACGCCCAACCGCTTCAGCCGGTCGCGCACGTAGTCGAGGGCCTGGAGGTTGGTCAGGTCGTTGAGGGCGACCGCCCGCTCGGCGGCCTGGCCGAGCACCACCAGCACGCCGTCGTCGTCTCGCTCGACCCGGACGCCCTCGGGCTCGGGGCGGTGCACCACATAGGCCTCGGGACCGGGTTCGGCGGCCCGGGCCTCGCCGACCATGACCGCCAGGCGACCCACGAGCTCGGGGACCCCGGCGCCGGTGACGGCCGAGACCCGCTCGCCGTCCCACTCCATGGTGGCCACGTCGGCCTTGGTGCCGACCACCAGGCGGTGCCGTTCGAGCAGCTCGGGGCGGTGGCGGCCCAGCTCGTTGAGGAGGATCCGCTCCTGCTCGGCCGGCGTCACCCCGTCGGCCTGGGCCAGGTCGACCAGCACCACCAGGGCCCGGGCCCGCTCGATGTGGCGGAGGAACTGGTGGCCCAGGCCCTTGCCCTCGCTGGCCCCCTCGATGAGCCCGGGGATGTCGGCCATCACGAACTCGTAGCCGTCGCCCCGGACCACGCCCAAGTGGGGCTGGAGGGTGGTGAACGGGTAGTCGGCGATCTTGGGCTTGGCCGCCGACACCCGGGAGACGAGGGTGGACTTGCCCGCGTTGGGGAACCCGACCAGGGCCACGTCGGCCATCAGCTTGAGCTCCAGCTTCAGCCACCGCTCCTCCCCCGGCTCGCCCTGCTCGGCGAAGTTGGGCGCCCGGCGGCGGTTGGACAGGAAGCTGGCGTTGCCCCGCCCACCCCGTCCCCCCCGGGCCGCCAGCCAGGTGTCGCCGCTGTGCACCAGGTCGGCCACCACCTCGCCCCCCTCGAAGACGAGGGTGCCGACCGGGACGCTGACCCTCAGGTCGTCGCCGGCCGCCCCGTGGCGGGCCCGGCCCATGCCGTGCACGCCGCTGGTGGCGATGCGGTGGGGGTGGTCGCGGAAGGCGAGGAGGGAGGCGGACTGGTGGTCGGCGACGAGCCACACGTCGCCCCCCTTGCCGCCATTGCCACCGTCGGGACCGCCCCGGGGGACGTGGGCCTCCCGCCGGAACGAGACCGATCCCGCCCCGCCGTCACCTCCCCGGACGCAGAGCGCGGCCTCGTCGACGAATGCGGACATCTAGGGGTGAAGGATACGACCAAGGCGCCCTCCGAATTTCTTGCGCCACGAATACCGGGGCGCATAGAACCGAGCCATGGCCCAAGGCGATGGGATGGCACCCCGATCTGCCGTGAGCGGCACAGGAGCCGCCGTGGCCAGACCCCAGAAGGCACCGCCCAGACTGGCGGCCGGCATCCTTGCCGCGATCGCCATCGCCACGTTCCTCGTCGTGCTGACGGGCAAGCCGCTGAGCTGCTCGTTCGTCGAAACGACGTCGCAGGCGGCGCCGATGACGTCAACCTCGCTGGCTCCGGGCTCGGTAGCTCCGTCAACAACCGCTTCGTCCGCCCCGACCTCTCCGGCACCGATCGTCACCGGATCGACGACGTGCCGTCCGCATCCTGCACTGCCGTGGGTTGCGGTCGGGACCATATCGGCGGCGGCCGTGGCCCTCTTCGGGCACGAGATGAAGTCGGCCACGCTTGGCCCCCTCTCCTTCACCCGGTTCGAGCGTGAGTTCGAAAAGGTAAGAAAGGACATCGACGAGGTCAGGGATGTAGTCCTGAACCGCATCTCCGTGGACACGAAACAGCAGGTCTTCGTCGGTGTGGACCAACGAGCCGTCGAGGAGGGCGCTCGCCACGTGGCCCAGGCTTTGGCCGATGTCATCCTCGACAACCCGAACGTCGACGAGCTGAGCCGGCTCATCGACACGCTGCTCCGCGAACCCACTTCCGAGTTGGTCGACAAGCTCCTGCTCACCTGGGTGGAGGTCCAAAAGCAGATCATCACCGCCCGCGGCGTCGAGATGAGCCCCGAATGGGCGGTCAAAGGCGACCAACTCGCCAGCTGGTACTGGAAGTTCGAGAAGGAACTGGGACTCCTGGCCGACGCCAACCGCCAACTCCTACGAAACCCCTGGGACCTCGAGAAGCGGACCATCGCCAATCTCATCGCAGTCGCCCAGATGACACTCGACTATCTCGACGCCCGAGCCGACGAGGAGACGGCCCAGGAGTTCAGAGCTCAATCCGGGGGGGCCGCTGCGAGGCCTCCGGCCGACCCGCAGTGACGTCGCCCCGGGTACGATCGTCGTCATGGCCGAGCCGGTGACGATGAGGGTGCTACTCGACCTCACAGAGCGGGTAGGCGCCGACCTCAAACAGCGTTACAAGGTCGACAAGGTCGCTGGCCTGGTCGAATACTTCCGCAAAGAGCTGGAGAAGTCACTGGCACAAGGAACCACCGACGCACCTGGGACCGATTCCCGGGTGGCTGAGATCCCCACCCGGAGGATCATGACGGGAGTCGACTACCGCGCCATCCTGTTCCAGCCGGGTGACGAGGAACCGCTGGTCGCGATCGCCCGGCCCATCGATCCCGTCCCGAACGATCCCGACATCGCCGGGAGAGGGGCTGATGCGCCGGGGCCTGTCACCAAGCGGTTTCTCGTTACCAGCATCGAGCCCGCTGCATCCTTGCGCATCCGAGGTGTCGACTTCGGGCGGGCGGTGCCGGCGGTGCCGGCCGCCGATCTGGGCGCCTGGTTCTAGCTACTCGGGGACGACGTCGACCCGGCGCTTGCCGCCCCGGAAGCCGAACTTCACCTTGCCGTCGGCCAGGGCGAACAGGGTGTCGTCGCCGCCCCGGCCCACCTGCTCGCCGGGGTGGAAGTGGGTGCCCCGCTGGCGGACGATGATCTTGCCCGGGCTGACCACGCCGCCGTCGTAGACCTTGACGCCCAGCCGCTGGGCGGCCGAGTCGCGGCCGTTGCGGGTAGACCCGCCACCTTTGGTCTTGGACATCTCAGCCCTCTTTCGTGCTGCCGGTACCGGTGATGCCGGTGATCTCGATAGTGGAGTAGTGCTGGCGGTGGCCCCACCGCTTGGTGGAGTTGGTCTTGTTCTTGTAGGTGAGGCCCATGATCTTGGGCCCCTTGGCGTCGCCGACGACCTTGGCCGTCACCCGGGCCCCGCCGAGCTGGTCGGGCGCGGCCAGCACCGTCTCGCCGTCGACGACGAGCACGGGGTCGAACGACACCAAGCCGTCGCCGTCGCCGGTGAGGCGCTCGACGTCGAGCCGCTCACCCTGCGCCACCTTGTACTGCTTGCCACCGGTCTTGATCACTGCGTACATAGGCGGACCAGCCTACAAGACGCCCGGAGTCCCGATGTCCGGCGAGCGGGCTACAGCAGCGTCGGGTCGAGGACGATGCCTCGGCCGGCGCAGGTGGGGCAGGTGGCGGAGAAGGCCTCCACCAGCCCCTCCGACACCCGCTTGCGCGTCATCTCCACCAGGCCCAGCTCGGAGATGTCGAACACCTGGGTGCGGGTCTTGTCGCGGGCCAGGGCCTCCTTGAAGCAGCGGAGGACATCGTCGCGGTTGCGCTTGATCTCCATGTCGATGAAGTCGATGACGATGATGCCGCCGATGTCGCGCAGGCGGAGCTGGCGGGCGATCTCCTCGGCCGCCTCCAGGTTGTTGCGGTAGACGGTCTCCTCCAGGTTGGAGCTGCCCACGTTCTTGCCGGTGTTGACGTCGATGACGGTGAGGGCCTCGGTGCGCTCGATGATGAGCGACCCGCCCGACGGCAGCCACACCTTGCGGTCGAGGGCCTTGTGGAGCTGCTCGTGGACGTGCTGGCGCTCGAAGAGGGGCAGGACAGCGGCCTCCTCGTAGAGCTCGATCCGGTCGACCAGCTCGGGGATGAGGGCGCCCACATAGTCGTGGACCTCGGCGTACAGGACCGGGTCGTCGATGACCACGCCCCGGTAGTCCTTGTTGAACTCCTCCCGGATCACCCGCACGGCCAGGTTGGGCTCCCGGTAGAGCAGGGCCGGCGCCGAGCGGGCGGCCAGCTTCTCGATGTGCTGCCACTCCTTCTGGAGGCGCTGGACGTCGCGGCGCAGCTCCTCGGGGGTCGCCCCCTCGGCCGCGGTGCGCACGATGAGGCCCTGGCCCTCGGGGCGGACGTCGTCGAGGATCCGGCGCAGGCGCTTGCGCTCGTCGTCGGCCAGCCGCTTGGAGATGCCGTAGGTGGAGCTGTTGGGGATGAGGACCACGAACCGGCCGGCCAGGGACACCTCCTGGGTGAGGCGGGCCCCCTTGGTGCCGATCGGGTTCTTGGTGACCTGGCACAGCACCGTCTGACCCGGCCGCAGGATCTGCTCGATGCGGGCCGAGGCCGCCACCTTGCCCTCGACGTCCTCGTGGTCGTGGACGTCGCCCCGGTAGAGAACGGCGTTCTTGGGCGTGCCGATGTCGACGAACGCCGCCTCCATGCCCGGCAGCACGTTCTGGACCTTGCCCAGGTAGATGTTGCCGTGGATCTGGGTGGCGTCGTCGGTGGGACGGGACACGTAGTGCTCGATGAGCGACCGGCCCTCCAGAACTGCGATCTGGGTGGCCTCGGGGCGGACGTGGACCGCCATCATGTAGCGCCCGACCGGGCGGCCCTTGCGCTCGCGGCCCCGCCGCCGCTCGAGGGTCTCCTCGTCGAGCGCCACTGGCTCCTCGACCTCGCGGCTGCTGGCGCCCCCGGGGGCCGCCGGGCCGGTCGCGCCCCGACCCCGTCCGCCCCGCTTCCGGCGGCGCTTGGTGGCGGAGGACGCGTCGAGCGCCGTCGCCCCTCCCCCGCTCTGAGCCGGGGCCGCCGGGCGGCGGCCGCCCGGCGCTCGATTCTGACCGCGCTCGCCGGCACCGGCGCCGCTCGAGTCGGCGCCGCTCGAGTCGGGGCCGCTTGAGTCGGGGCCGCTCGAGTCGGGGCCGCTCGAGTCGGGGCCGCTTGAGTCGGGGCCGCTCCCGTCGACGCCGCTCCCGTCCCGGCCGCTACCCGCGGTCGTGCCGGCCGGGGCGGGGCGGGTGTCGCCGATCTTGGGCGTGGTGAGGCGGGGGGTGGCCGCCGGACGTCCGCCGCCCGATCGTGAGCCGCCCGCGCCCCGGCCGCCGCCCGAAGCGGTGCGGCGGGGACGGCCCTCGCCCGGCGGGTCGGGTAGCTCGGGTAGCCCCTCGCCCCCAGCGCCCCCGCCGGCCCGCGGCGCCCGAGGGTCGCGCGCCTCGGTGGCCGGGGTGACAGATCCAGGCGGGGATGCCACGGCGGCAGAGGGGGGAGTCGTAGGAGCAGGGGTGCCGCTGTCCTCCGCTCCCGGCCCGGGACCGGAGCCCGGGGGACGGCCGGGGCCGCGGCTGCCGCGGGATCCCCGGCGGCGGCGGTTGCCGGGGGCACCGTCGGACGCCCCTTCGGGGCCCGCCGGTGTGGCCGACCCGGCGTCAGCGCCGGGCGGTGAGGTGGGGACAGGCCGAGGGCCGGGGTCCGCCGGGTGGTCGGGGAGAGGTTCGGACATGGGTGCGATCCCTTCTGCGTCCGCACGCCGACGGGCGTGCGGGGCGTCCGTCGCGGGCGGCAGGGCAGGCGGCCCTCCGCGCGCCGGAGCGCTCGATAGATCGGTCGGGGGACACCGGCTCGCCCGTGGGAGCGTCCGCCGAGGGGCCCGCGGGCTCCTCGACCGGGCGTGCCAGCCAGGGGGTGCTCGGCAGCGCGGGCAGTGCCGCTTGGGACGAGGGCAGGGGCGCCTGCCGGGGCGCCAGAGAGACCTTGGCCAGCAGCAGCTGGATTCTTGGCCACAGGAAGGTCACCAAATCGGGCGGAAGTTTACCGCACAACCACCCCACCCGGCTGGGCCGGACGGCGAGGCGCTCAGGTGAAGCGGCGCATCTGGACGCTGAGCACCAGCCCGAGGGCGGCGAAGGTGGCGACGGTCGCCGAACCGCCATACGACATGAGAGGCAACGGGATGCCGGCGATCGGGGTGATGCCCATCGTCATCCCGACGTTCTCGAAGACCTGGAACACGAGCATGGCCAGCACGCCCACGCACACCAGCATCCCGAACTCGTCCTTGGCCGTGATCGCGGCCCGCCAGGTCCGCCACATCACCAGCCCGAACAGCCCCAGCAGCGTGGTCGCCCCCACGAAGCCGAGCTCCTCGCCCACGGCGGTGAAGATGAAGTCGGTGTGCTGCTCGGGCACGAAGGACAGGTTGGTCTGGGTGCCCTGAAAGAGTCCCCGACCAGCCACGCCCCCGGCGGCGATGGCGATCTTGGACTGGTTGAGGTTGTAGGCCGACCGCTGCACGTCCTCCTTGGGGTCGAGGAACGCCGACAGCCGGTCGCGCTGGTAGTCCTTCAGGACGCCGAGCTCGAGCACGATCACAATGGCGGTGATCCCCAGGAGGGTGAGGATCGCGATCTGGCGGGGGCTGGCCCCGCCCACCAGCAGGATGCCCATGAGGATGGCCACGAAGACCATCCCGCTCCCGACATCGGGCTGGAGGTAGATGAGCAGCAGCGGGAGGGCGGCGATGCCGAGGGCGGTCGTGAGGCGGCCCGAGTCGAGCTCGCCGCGATGGGCGGCGCAAAAGGCGGCCAAGGCGATCACCAGGGCCAGCTTGGCGACCTCCGAGGGCTCGAACTGGTAGGGCCCGAACTGGAACCACGCCTGGGTGCCCCGCCGTTCGGTGCCCAGGGGGGTGAGCACCAGGAGCAGGACGAAGAGGGACGCGGCATAGACGGCGGGGGCGATGTCACGCAGGATTTGGTAGTCGAGGAGGGCGACTCCGGCCAGCACCACCAGGCCGATGACCACGAAGAGGGCCTGGCGCTTGACGAAGTAGGCGGGATCGAGGCCGGCCGCGCTCTGGCCCTGGCGGGTGGACGAGTAGATCATCAGCAGGCCGATGGCGGTGATGCCGGCGATCGCGGCCAGCAGCAGGAGGTCGACGTGGCGCCACGCGCTGGTGTTGCGCCGGGCCGCGGCCGCGTTGCGGAGGTCGAGGACGGTCACTAGTCCCGGCCGACCGTGTAGGCGACGGGCGTGAGCGGCAGGGCCAGGACGTGGTCGAAGATGCGGCGGGCGACGGGAGCGGCGGCGGCCGCGCCGAAGCCCGACTCCTCCAGCACGACCGTCACCGCGTAACGGGGGTCGTCGGTGGGGCCGAAGGCGGCGAACAGGGCGGTGTCCTGCTTCCCCGAAACCTGGGCCGTGCCCGTCTTGCCCGCGATCGGGAAGCGGCTGAACGGGAAGCCGGCGAATGCGGGCGCGGCGGTCCCCCGGGTGGCGGAGACCGCCCCTTCGAAGCCGGCGACCACCGGCGCCCGGATCGCAGCCGGGATCGACGTCTTGCGGTTCACCCGGGGCTCGACCTGGCGCAGCTCGACCCCGTTCACGTCGACCACGGCGCCGCCCACGTGCGGGGCGAAGACCGTCCCCCCGTTGGCCAGGGTGGCGTAGGCGTTGACGAGCTGGAGGGGGGTGACGACGGTGTCACCCTGGCCGATGGCCAGGTTGAGGTTGTCGCCCGTGTACCACTCTGGGTCGGGGAAGGCGTCGGGGTTGGAGTCGTGGAGGCGCTTCTTGGTCTGCTCGTCGGGGATCCGCCCGCTGGCCTCGAAGGGCAGCTCGATCTCGGTGAAGTCGCCCATCCCCAGCTCCTTGGCCGTCTCCTGGATCCCCGTGCGGCACTGGCCGGGACAGAAGCGGGACCCCAGCTCGTAGAAGTACACGTCGCTCGACACGGTGAGGGCGGCCGCCAGGTTCACGTACCCGAAGGGCTCGCTGAAGGCGTTGGTGAGGATCGTGGGCGGGTCGCCGATGGTGAAGGTGCCCCGGTCGTTCACCGTGTACTGGGGCGTGATGAGCCCCGTCTCCAGGCCGGCGATGGACGTGACCAGCTTGAACGTCGACGCGGGGGCGTAGAGCCCCTGGGTGACACGGTTGTTGAGGGGGAAGTGGCCGGCCGGGTCCTGGAGGGCCCCGAACGTCGCCTCGCTGATCCCGTCGACGAAGTCGGTGGGGTTGTAGGTGGGGTACGACGCCATGGCCAGCACCCCGCCGTCACGGGGATCGAGCACCACCGCCGAGCCGGCGGGGGCGAGGAATCGCTTGGCCGACTCGTTGTCGTAGGCGCCCCGGGCCGCGGCCAGGGATTGCTGCAGCGACTCCTCGGTGACCTTCTGGATGTCGAGGTCGATGGTGAGGCGCACGTCGTGGCCCTGCACCGCCGGCTGCCGGCCCAGGGAGCGCAAAACCCGGCCCTGGGCGTCGACCTCGAGCTTCTCCACCTCGGCCTGGCCCCTGAGGTCGTCCTCGTAGGCCAGCTCCACGCCCGACTTGCCGATGCTGTCACCCGGCCGGTAGCCCTTGCTCCGGCGGGGTGCGAGCTCCTCGTCGTTGATCTCGCCCACGTACCCGAGGACGTGGGCGGCCAGGGTGGCGTGCGGGTAGAAGCGCTTCGTGAGCATCACCGCTTGGACGCCGGGGAACTCGACCTGGTGCTCCCGGATGTGGATCAGCGTCTCCTTGGGCACCTCGTCGACCACCGGGATGGGCTTGAACGGGCTGTAGCGGGGGTCGTCGATGCGCTCCTGGAGCTTCTCCTGGGACAGGTTCACCAGGGCGGCCAGCCGCTGGAGGACCGCCTCGGGCTGGTCGCCCAGCTCGCTCTTGTCGACGACCACGGTCGGCACCACCCGGTTGCCGACCAGGACCTGGCCGTTGCGGTCGAGGATCCGGCCCCGGGGGGCGTCGGTGTAGACGAACCGGACACTGTTGAGCTGGGCCTCGGCCCGGTAGGTGGGCGACGCCAGCACCTGGAGGTACCAGAGCCGGGCCAGCAGGGCGCTGAACAGCGAGACCACGACCACGGCCAGGATCCCCAACCGCAGCCGGGTGGTGTCGCCCCTCATCGACATTCCGTCATCGCCATTCTGCTCGCGCCCGGGACCGGCGCCCGCCCACGTCGACGCCCGAGCCACCGCCGGAGCCCATGGCCCAGGTGACGGCCCGGATGACGGGGATGGCGAACACCGCGTTGCCCACCGCCACCACGCCGACGATCGTCACCAGCCTCCTGCTCAGCATCGGCTCACCCAGCATGGCGCCGACGAAGGCGTAGAGCACGACCCCGGCTGCGCTGGCGATCGAGGCGGTGACCACCGGCAGGTACCACGACGGGGTGAGGACGCCGGTGGACACGATGCCCACCGCGTAGCCGACGAGGGTGAACACCAGGGCCGACAGCCCCATGGGAGTGCGCAGGAAGACGTCGACCGCGATCCCGGCGGCGAAGCCCAGGACGGCCCCCCGCACCGGACCCCCCACCAGGCCCCCGGCCACGGCCAGGAGCAGCATCACGTCGGGCGCCGCCCCCGCCACCCGGAGCACCGGCAGCAGGGCCAGGTGCACGGCGAGGGCCGAGATGAGCAGCAACGGCACCCGAAATCGCGGGTCGGCAGTCATGTCTCAGGAGGGGGGCAGGCCCCCCTCCTGACCTCCCCCCCAGGGCGTGCCGGCCGGCGGCCGGCGGGGGGCCATCCGAAGAGGCCGCCTGCGGCGGCGGGAGCGGCCGGCGAGGCAAACCCGAGCATCTCTCCGAGACTAGGCGGCGCCGTCCCCCCGGGCCGGTCGGAACCCTACGGCAAAGGGGCCGGTTCCCAGATCAATATGCGGACGAACTCGAGGCGGTCGAGGTCGACGACCGGCTCGATGGTCACCTCCTGCTCCAGCTGGCCGGGGGTGATCTTGGCCCCCCGTACCCGGCCGACCGGGATCTGGGGCGGGAAGAGGCCCTGCTGCAGACCGCTGGTGACGACCGCCTCTCCCTCCGCCACCTTGGTCTCGACGCTCACCAGGTTGAGGGGGAGCTGGTCGCGGCGGCCCGAGCCGGTGACCACGCCGATGTCACCGGTGCCGGCCAGGCGCACGCCCACGCTGGAGGCGGGGTCGGTGAGCAACAGCACCGTGGCCCGGTCGCTCGACACCTCGGCGATGCGCCCGACCAGGCCGGCCTCGGTGACGACCGGCATCCCGGAGACCACGCCGGCGTCGCTACCCCGGTCGACGGTGACGGTGAGCTGGAAGTTCGACGGCGAGTTCGACACCACCCGGGCGGTGACGCCCCGGAGGTCGCCGGCGAAGTCGAGGCGCTGCAGGGCCAGGAGCAGCTGCCGCTCCCGGGTGGCGTCGGCGCCCCTGATCACCTCGCCCTGGGCCGCCTCCAGCTCCCGCCGCAGCTGGGCGTTCTCCGACTTGACCTTCCGGTAGCGGGTGATCCCGCCGAAGAAGTCGCCGACCGGCGAGAAGACCTTCCCCACGGCCGACTGGACCGGGGAGAACGCGTCCCGGGCCCCCGAGCGCACCGACTCCAGCACGCCCTGGCCGTCGTCCCGAAAGTCGAGGGTGATGACCGTGACCGACGTGAGGACGAGGAGCAGCAGCGCGTATCGGTGGCGCCTCGAACGCCGGTAGACAGCCAAACCAGGCTCTCCCCGGGGCTACCGTTCGCCGGATGTCGAAAGCACCTGCCGAAGGACGTTGAACTCCTCGAGGCACTGTCCGGCTCCGAGGGCTACCGAGTAGAGCGGGTTCTTGGCAATGACGATGGGCATGCCCGTCTCCGTCTGCAGGCGCACGTCGAGCCCGTGGAGCAGCGCCCCGCCGCCGGTGAGGACGATGCCCTGCTCCATGATGTCGGCGGCCAGCTCGGGAGGGGTCTTGTCGAGGGTGACCTTGACGGCGTCGACGATGGCCTGCACCGGCTCCTCGATGGCCTTGCGCACCTCTTCGGTGGACGTGACGATCGTCTTGGGCAGGCCCGTCACCAGGTCGCGGCCCCGGATCTCGGCGTGCAGCTCCTCCTCCAGGGGGTAGGCGGAGCCGAGGGCGATCTTGACCTCCTCGGCGGTGCGCTCCCCCAGGGCCAGGCTGTACTCCTTCTTGATGAACTGGATGATCGCCTCGTCGAGCTCGTCGCCGCCGATGCGCACCGACTGGCTGGTGACGATGCCGCCCAGGGAGATGACGGCCACCTCGGTGGTACCGCCCCCGATGTCGACCACCATGTTGCCGGTGGGCTCGTGGACGGGCAGGCCGGCCCCGATGGCGGCGGCCATGGGCTCCTCGATGATGAACGGGGTCTTGCGGGCGCCGGCGTACTCGGCCGCCTCCTGCACCGCCCGCTTCTCGACACCGGTGACGCCCGACGGCACGCAGATCACCATCCGGGGCTTGGCCCACCGCCGCTGATGGACGCGGTGGATGAAGTAGCGGAGCATCTTCTCGGTGATCTCGAAGTTGTTGATGACCCCGTCCTTGAGGGGACGGACGGCCTGGATGTGGCCCGGCGTGCGGCCGATCATGCGCTTGGCCTCGAGCCCGACGGCGAGGGGCCGGCCGTCCTTGACGTTCACCGCCACCACCGACGGCTCGTTCAGGACGATGCCGCGCCCGCGTATGTAGACGAGCGTGTTGGCGGTCCCGAGGTCGACCGCCATGTCGCGCCCGAGAAACGCGGTGAAGAAATTGTCGGACATGGCGGCTCCACGCCTGGCCTGGGGTTGGCCCAGAGGCTATGCGCCCGGCTCGCCGGTCACAAGACGTGTCTCGAGACCAGGGAAGAAGAGCGCGATTTCGCGGGTGGCCGACTCGGGGGAATCCGAGCCGTGGATCAAGTTCTCCGTGTTGCTGATGGCGAGGTCGCCCCGGATGGTGCCGGGAGCCGCCTGGGCCGGGTTGGTGGCGCCGATCATGGTGCGGACGACGGCGTGGGTGTCGAAGGGCCCCTCGACCACCACCAGGAGCGACGGGCCCCGCGTGATGAAGGCGACCAGATCCTCGTAGAAGGGCTGGCCCAGGTGCTCGCCGTAGTGCTCGGCGGCCACCGACTTGTCGATGGTGCGCAGCTCGGCGGCGACGATGCGCAGGGTGCGGGCCTCGAGGCGGGAGAGGATCTCGCCTACCAACCCGCGTTCAACCGCATCGGGCTTGCAGATCACGAGGGTGCGGTCCATCCGCCCGCGAGGCTAGTTGGCCTCGGCCGCCCGCCGGCACCGGGCTCAGCCGCGGCTCGGCCGGCTGGGCCTACTGGGCGCCGGAGCCGGTGAGGGCGGCCCGGGCCGCGCCCACGACGTAGAGCGAGCCCGTCACCACCACCATCTCGTCGGGGCCGGCCAGGGCCAGGGCGGTGGCGACCGCTTCCGGCACCGAGTCCGCCTCCTCGCTGTCGGTGCCCAGGGCACGGGCGGCGGCCGCCACCTCAGCCGCGGGCAGCGCCCGAGGCGAGGGCGGCGGGCAGGCCACGACCAGGCGGGCCGAGCCGGCGTCGAAGGCACGGAGCATCTCGTCGGGGTCCCGGCCGGCGAGCATCCCCACGACCAGCAGTCGGCCGCCCTGCACCGCGAACGCCTCGTCGATGGCCTGGGTCGACCGGGCCGCCCCCGCCGGGTTGTGGGCCCCGTCGAGCACGAGCAGCGGGTCGCGGCTGATGACCTCCAGCCGGCCCGGCAGCCGGACAGACCCCAGGGCGTTGGCCACCACCTCGGGGTCGAGGGGAGCGGCGAAGAAGGCCTCCGCCGCGGCCAGGGCGACCGCCGCGTTCTCCCCCTGGAACGACCCGTGCACGGGCAGGAAGACGCCTGGGTACCGGCCACCGGGCGTGACCAGGTCGATGTGGCGTCCGCCGTGGGCCAGCTCGTTGCGGGCGCAGTCGAAGTCCCGTCCCCTCAGCCACACCCCGTCGGCCCCGGCCACGAAGGCGGCCCGGTCGAACACGGCGACCAGGTCGGGGTCGGTCTCACCCACCACGACCATGCTGCCCGTCTTGACGATGCCCGCCTTCTCCTCGGCGATGTCGGCGATGGTGGGCCCGATGACCTCGGCGTGGTCGAGGCTCACGTTGGTGACCGCCGCCACCTGGCCGTCGGCCACGTTGGTGGCATCCCACCGGCCACCGAGCCCGACCTCGACCACGGCCACATCGACGGCGACATCGGCGAACCACCGGTAGGCGGCGGCGGTGAGGATCTCGAAATGGGTCGGTGGCGAGTCGAGCAGGGGCTCCAACCGGGACACGGCCTCGATGACCTCGGCCAGGGCGTCGTCGTCGATGGGCTCGCCGTTCCACGCCAGGCGCTCGTTGATGCGCTCCAGGTGGGGGCTGGTGTAGGTGCCCACCGAAAGGCCCATCTCCACCAGCAGGGCGGTGAGCATCCGCGCCGTCGATCCCTTGCCGTTGGTGCCGGTGAGGTGGATGACGGCATAGCTCGTCTGGGGGTCACCCATGAGCCCGGCCATGTGGCCCATACGATCAAGCCGCCGGGCTGCTGCCCGGCGGCTTGTCGACTGCTCCAGATTGACGTGGGCGTCCAGGTAGGCCAGGGCGCCCTCGAGGTTCATGCCGCCCGACGGTAGGCGGCCCAGCTGGGGACCTGTCAGCTGGCCAGCTTCTCCCGGGTGGCCTCGGCCAGGTGCTCGGCCGTGGCCTGGGCTCGGTGGGCGGCCTTGACCGCCGCCTTGCGGGCCTTGCGGCTGGCCCGCTCGAGGTCGTGCAGGTGGTCGGCCGCGTCGGGCTTGCCGCCCAAGTTCTTGATGACGGGGATGGCGGGGATGACCGCCATCGCCTTCTTCACGAACCGGCGGCGCTTGGTCTCCTTGCGCCGGGAGCGGACGTCGAGCAGGAGCCCAACGACACCTCCGGCGGCGGCGCCCATGCCGGCCGACTTGGCCGCCTGGACGGGCAGGTTCTCGACCTGCTCCTCGGACCGGAGGGACTTGACCGCGACAACGGCGGCCCCGACAACCCCTCCCAACAGCAACAACTTCACGGCTTTCCTCATACGCAACCTCCTGAAGGGTTCACATCCACCCTACCCGTGGGTCCGAAAGTGCACTCCGCGGTGCCGCCGACTGCTTTTGTGGCGCGAAAGCGACCTCAGAGGTCGCTTTTCGTCCGGAAAGCCCTAGGAAGCGGCCCGGCGGGGACGGGCCGGCGGGCGGGCCGGCTCGGTGCGGGGCACGAGGGTGGGGTTGACCTTCTGCAGCACGACCGACCGGTCGATGACGCACCGGCCGATGTCGGTGCGCGACGGCAGGTCGAACATCACGTTGAGGAGAACCTCCTCGAGGATGGCCCGCAGGCCGCGGGCGCCCGTGCCCCGCAGCAGGGCCTGCTCGGACACCGCCTCGAGGGCGTCGTCGGAGAACTCCAGCTCGACCGAGTCGAGCTCGAACGACCGGCGGAACTGCTTGACCAGGGCGTTCTTGGGCTCCACCAGGATGCGGACGAGAGCCTCCTGGTCGAGGTTCGACACCGCCCCGATGACCGGTAGCCGGCCCACGAACTCGGGGATGAGGCCGAACTTGAGCAGGTCCTCGGGCAGCACCTTGGAGAGCAGGGCGCCCAGGTCCTTGTCGCCCGAGCGGCGCAGCTCGGCGCCGAAGCCCACGCCCTTGTGGCCGATGCGGCTCTCGATGATCTTCTCGATGCCGGCGAAGGCCCCACCGCAGATGAACAGGATGTTGGTGGTGTCGATCTGGATGAACTCCTGGTGGGGGTGCTTGCGGCCCCCCTGGGGCGGCACCGAGGCGGTGGTGCCCTCCAGGATCTTGAGCAGGGCCTGCTGCACGCCCTCGCCCGAGACGTCGCGGGTGATCGACGGGTTCTCGCTCTTGCGGGCGATCTTGTCGATCTCGTCGATGTAGATGATGCCGGTCTCGGCCTTCTTGACGTCGTAGTCGGCGGCCTGGATCAGCTTGAGGAGGATGTTCTCGACGTCCTCGCCCACGTAGCCCGCCTCGGTGAGCGCGGTGGCGTCGGCGATGGCGAAGGGGACGTTGAGCATCCGGGCCAGCGTCTGGGCCAGGAGGGTCTTGCCGCAGCCGGTGGGCCCCAGCAGCAGGATGTTGGACTTGGCCAGCTCGACGTCGCCGTCGGGGCCGGCGGCCGCCCCCACCTGCACCCGCTTGTAGTGGTTGTAGACGGCGACGGCCAGGATCTTCTTGGCGTAGTCCTGCCCGATGACGTAGTCGTTCAGGAACTCGTAGATCTCACGGGGCTTGGGCAGCTCGTCGAAGCGGACCTCCGACGTCTCGGAGAGCTCCTCCTCGATGATCTCGTTGCAGAGGTCGATGCACTCGTCGCAGATGTAGACCCCGGGGCCGGCGATGAGCTTCTTGACCTGCTTCTGCGACTTGCCGCAGAACGAGCATTTCAGCAACTCGCCGCCATCGCCGAACTTGGCCACTACGCAAACCCCCTAAAGCCTGGCTTGACAGTTCTGGGTGACGTCTTAGCTGACGCCTGCGACCTGGGGGACCGAGTCGAGCTCCCGGGTCGCGATCACCTCGTCGATGATGCCGTATGCCTTCGCCTCGTCGGCGCTCATGATGAAGTCGCGGTCGGTGTCCTTGTTGACCCGCTCGACGGTCTGGCCCGTGTGGTGGGAGAGGACCGACTCGAGGAGCTCCCGCATGCGGGTGATCTCCCGGGCCTGGATCTCGATGTCGGAGGCCTGGCCGCCGGCACCGCTGTAGGGCTGGTGGAGCAGGATCCGGGAGTGCGGGAGGGCGTGCCGCTTGCCCTTGGTGCCGGCGGCGAGCAGGACGGCTGCCGCCGACGCCGCCTGGCCCATGCAGTAGGTGGCGATGTCGGGCTTGATGAACTGCATGGTGTCATAGATGGCGAACAGCCCGGTGATCTCGCCGCCGGGCGAGTTGATGTAGAGGTTGATGTCCTTGTCGGAGTCCTCCGACTCGAGGTGGAGGAGCTGGGCCATGATCAGGTTGGCGACGGTGTCGTCGATCGGCGTGCCCAGGAAGACGATGCGCTCCTTGAGCAGCCGGGAGTAGATGTCGAAGGCCCGCTCGCCACGGTTCGTCTGCTCGACGACAGTGGGGACCAGGTAGTTGTAGATGGGCTGCAGCTTCACGGGGCCTCGACTTCTTCTGGGGTTTCCTGTGGTGCGTCGGCCGCCTCGGGCTCCGGGTCGGCATCGGGCGGGAACAGGTACGAGCGGTCGACGGGTTGGCCCTCCTCGTCGACGTACTCGGTCTGGCCGATGAGCCATTCCAGGGCCTTGGACTTCCTGAGATCCGAGCGTACCGCGGGCAACTGGCCTGCGCCGTCGAGCTCGCGACGCATGACGGCCGCCTTCTTGCCCGTCTTTTCCGCCAGCCGGGCGATCTCGGCGTCGATCTCGTCGTCGCCCGCCTCGATGCCCTCCATGTCGGCCACCGCCCGCAGGGCGAGGTCGAGCTTGGCCGCCGCCACCGAGTCGTTGCGCAGCTCGAGGATGACGTCCTCCTGGCTGCGGCCGGTGGCCTCCAGCCAGGCGCCCAGGTCGAGGCCCTGCTTGGTGACCCGCTGGATGAGCGACCGCAGGCGGCGGTCGAGCTCGCCCGAGACCAGGGCCTCGGGGGCGTCCTCGTCGACCAGCTCGACCAGGGCCTCCACCACCCGGCCCCGCATGACGAAGGCGTTCTCCACCTTGCGCACCGCTTCCAGCTGGTAGCGGACGTCCTTGCGCAGCTCCTCCACCGAGTCGAGCTCCCAGGCCTCGAGGGCCCACTCGTCGGTGACCTCGGGGAGGACCTTCTCCTGCACCTCCTTGACCAGGACGTGGAAGGTGACCTCGCCGATCTCGGGGTCGGGGTGCTCGACGTTGAACTTGAGGATGTCGCCCGCCCGCGCTCCCCGCAGGTTCTCGTCGAGCTGGGGGCCACCGGTGCCGGAGCCGACCTCGTAGAGCTCGTCCTCGACCTTGTGGATGGTCTCGTCGTGGCGGGTCAGGGAGCGGTCCATCGACACGTGGTCGCCGTCGCGGGCGGGCCGGCTCACCGGCACCAGCTCGGCGAACTTGTCGCGCATCATGTCGATCTTGCCGTCGATCTGGTCCTCGGTGACGGTGAAGCCGGGCAGGACGACCTTGAGGCCCTGGTAGCCGGCCACCGAGACCGTCGGCATGATCTCGACGACGGCGTCGAACATGATCGGGCCCGACTCCCGGCCCGACGTGATGTCGATGTCGGGCGCGGCGATGGGCTCGATGTCGTTTTCCTTGAGCGCCCGCTCGTAGAAGTCGGGCAGCGAGTCGCTCAACGCCTCCTGGCGGGCGGCGTCGAGGCCGACCCTGGCCTCGATGATCTGGCGGGGTGCCTTCCCCGGCCGGAAGCCGGGGATCTTCACCTGCCGGGCGATCTTTCGGAAGGCGGCGTCGATGGCGTCGCTGAACTCGCCCTCGTCAACCTCGACGGAAAGCTTGACCTTGTTGCCCTCGAGGGGTTCGACGGTGGTCTTCACGGGATCTGGATTGTAGGTGCCCTGGCGGGGTACTCCCGGATGCCCGCAAGGGTGGCGGCGGAGAGGTGGGGGCCGTCGGGCCGCCCGTCACACCTTCTTGACGCCGACGTGCACGTGGTTGAAGTGCCCGGAAACCCTCCACAAGACCTGGAACCGGTAGCCCTGGATCGTGACCTTGAGGTCGCCACCCTTCCAGTCGGGACGACCGAGGGCGGCCGCCACCCGCCTGGCCGCCTCCTCCGTCTGCGGCGTTGGGCGCTGGATGCCCGCCACGGCCAGGTCGACGGCCCAGGCGTCGGTGTTGCCCACATGGTGGTCGGACTTGGCCGGGCCCGACCGGCGTCCCCACGAGCTGCTCAGGTAGAGGGGCTCGTTGTCCTGGAGGGCGAGGCGGGCCAGCGTCATGGCCAGGTTCTCGGCGCCCTCGTTCCTGCCGGCGGGCGCGAACCAGGCCAGGGGACCGGAGCCGATCGGGACGATGCCCAGGGCCGAGGCCGGCTCGGCTGACGCCTGGAGGGCCGAGGCGGAGAGGGTGACGGGCGCCGCCGGCTGTCCTCCGGCCAAGATCGGGCGGCCCATGACCGCCAGCCCCAGGACCGAGATCACCGCCGCCACTTCGTAATGGACCCGACCGCCTACCGGGCGTCTGCTGCGTCGCAAGCTGTGAGTACCCCCCGGCGCGGCCGGAAACTATGACGTGAGCTGTGAAGAAACCGCCGGGACCCGTTTGGCGGGCCGGGGAGAAGGGTAAAGAAGATTGCCGTTCTGGTCAACGACTGATTCGTGTGTGGTGCCGGCGGGTCAGGCCGTCCAGCCGAAGACGGCCTCTCCCAGGGACACGGCGGCGAGGATGGCGACGGCGGCCACGACCGGCGTGGCCAGCACCCAGGCCGGACGGTGGCGGTGCCTTACTGCCAAGACCAACAGCAAGATCCAGAACGCCCAGAAGAACGGGAGCGCGGGCCACGGCACCACCAGCCCGGCCGCCAGATAGAAGACGCCCACCGCCAGGTGGGCAGCGATGCCGACGACGAGGGCGACGGTCCGCCCCACCGAGGCCGGACGGGGTTGGGACGACACGCTCGAAGCCTGACCTGGCCGTCCCCATCGCGCAACGGGTCGGAGAGCGGACCTCGCCCATCCGCCGCGGTCGATCGCGTCGAACCCTCTTACCAGCACGCCCGGGAAGTGGCGGAGTGGTAGCGCACCTGAGCAAGGCGGCCAGGAAGGCGTACTTCACACGGCTCTCGCGCTGAGACCCTCCAAAGCCCAGCTAAGAATCATCGCCAATACCGAGGCGGGTCTCGCCGTGGATCGACGACTTCGAATCGGTCGTGCGGACTGATCGCTGCGATGCGCACGAGGCGCTGACCGTCGGCGACACCCAACTCCTCGGCGACGCGCGGCATCGCCGCGAGGATGCTGCCCATGGCGAGGGCCAACCCGTTCATGCCCCGTTGCCGGTGTGGGTACCGGACGTGGTGCAGGCCCGAGCGCCTGATCGCGTCGGTCTCGTCGGCATCGTTGAGCTGGTTGGCGTCGTTGGTGAGAATGACCTCGTAACCACGTCGCGTCGCGTCCGGGTAAATGAAGCGATCCTGCTTGCCCGTCCAGTGAAGCTGGTTCACGTGATCGATGGTGTGGTCGCCCCGGAGCAGATGGCGCAGGGGCTCGACGAGAGGTTCCGGAACGTCCTGGTCGCAGAGGATCCTCACGCCACCGAGACGGTGACGTGGCGACCTCGCAACGACTCGACGTAGCGGTGGAAGTCGAAGGCATCGCCGGCGGCCCCCGCGTCGACGGGGGGGTAGAAGTAGGCCACCTCTCCCGGCGACACACCATCGGCCACCAGTCCGCCGATGATGTCGTAGGGGATACGGGTGTCGAGAACCACGGGGAAACCCCCGCGGACGCCGGGATCGACTTCGAGGCGCCGACGGGGCCGCAGAAGGTCGATGACCTCGGCGCCTTGGAGGTTCGTGAACGGCTTGATGACGTCTCGCATCTCCGCCGCCAGCTTGTACTGGCCGGGCATCTCGACCAGGTCGACTAGCTTGTCGGCGCTCTCCGCCCACACGATCGAGGCGCCCGAGACGTACAGGCGGTACGCGGAGAGATGCTCGCCATCGGCGAGCTGACCCAGGTTGCTGACGGCCTTCCTGATGCGCTGGAGCGGCAGTTGTTCCCGCAGGTACACAAAGGTTCGCAAGGCCATCAGGTCGCGGAACGAGTAGAGGACGCGGCCGCCGGAGCGCGCCTCGGGAGCCAGGAGTGGTTCGCCGTTGCGGCGCTGCCGCCAATACTGCAACTGCCGGAGCGAAGCGCCGCTCAGCGCTGCTGCGACATGCGTCGGGTACGCCACGCCATCACTCCTGTCGATCCTGTGCCTGCTTAGACTACAAGCTTGTAATCCAAACGCGCCGCAGTTCCGTCTCGATGCGGCATCCCCATCCCTGCCGCCTTCGCCACTCGATGAGCCTCAATACCGAACAGCGGGGTCGGGATCGGGATCGGGATCGGTGGCAAGGATCACCAGCCCGTAGCGAGTGCGCTCGATCACCCGCGCCGGGAACGGTGTCTGCTCGCCGTCACCGACCATGAACACCTTGCCGACCTGGGGATCAACGCCCAATCGGGCGTGCTTCATCAGGGCGATGATGTTGCCGTCGTCGTCGATGGTGTGGTCGTCGACCCAGATCTCGTAGTCGGACCCGGTCTCCGATGCTGCTGGCTGGTCAGCGCATGGCGGCATCAAGGAACGCGTCAGCCTCCATCTCCGGGAGATGGTCGATCACCATCTCGCCGCACGGAGGCCGCTGCCGACTGCGCTGGAGCAACTCCTCCGGTCGGCTCGGCGGGCTCGCTCGACATCTCGGATTTGAGCCTACGACCCATCGGCATCCTGTCGCCGGGAGTTCAGAGCTGGTCGCCGGGGCGCAGCTTGCGGTGGGCCTCGCGGGCACGTTTGTCGGCCCAAGGCGGTTAGCCGACTGATCGCCTCGCCATAGGTCTAGACGGTGCGGGGCAATCGTCGGTCCGCCCGCAGCGAGCGCACGAAGTCTCGTTGCAGGGCGGTGATGTCGTTTACGCTTGCTGCCGTGACCGCTGATTGGGCATCGCGCACCTCCTCGAAACCCACCGAGGCGGCAGGCTCCTGGCCCGGGGAGCCTCCGGAGGCGTAAAAGTCCAGCTCAGAGGCACAGAACGAGACCGGGGAGTGGCGCAGTGGTAGCGCACCTGCTTTGGGGGCAGGCGGTCGGGGGTTCAAATCCCCCCTCCCCGACCGGGCGGGTGTAGCTCAATGGTAGAGCTCCAGCCTTCCAAGCTGGCTATGCCGGTTCGATCCCGGTCACCCGCTCCACCCGATCCGCACGCGCCCCGTGAGTAGCCTCCGCCCTCGATGAGCGCCGCACCGCCCGGGCCCCCGGAACTGCCCGAGGACGGGGGGCCCGGCACAGGCGAGGTGCCTGTGCTGCCTGCCGGTCTCGGCCGGTCGGCGGCGGTGATGGCGGTGGGGACGGCCCTGTCCCGGCTCACCGGCCTCGGACGGCTGGCCGCCCTGGTGTACGCCCTCGGCGTCACCGAGTCCCGCCTGGCGGACTCCTACAACATCGCCAACACCATGCCCAACATCCTCTACGAGCTGGTGCTCGGGGGGGTGCTCTCGTCGGTCTTCATCCCGGTGGTGGTCGAGCAGCTGCGCACCAAGCCCAAACGGGAAGCGGACGAGGCGGTGTCGGCCATGGCCACCACCGCCCTGGCCCTGCTCGTCGTCCTGAGCGTCGTCACCGTGGTCGCCGCCCCGTGGGTGATCAGGCTGTTCACCTTCCGCCTCGAAGGGCCGGAGGCGGCCCAGCAGCAGGAGCTGGCCACCTACTTCCTGCGCTTCTTCGCCCCCCAGATCGCCTTCTACGGCTACGCCGCCATCGCCGGCGGCCTGCTCAACGCTCACCACCGGTTCGCGGTGCCGATGTTCGCCCCCATCCTCAACAACGTGGTGGTCATCGGCACCTTCCTGGCCTTCGCCGCCACCTTCGGGTCCTCGGCCAGCGACGCCGCCGTCACCGGCGACGCCGGGGCCAAGCTCCTCCTGGCCCTGGGGACGACAGGCGGGGTGGCGGCCATGGCCCTGGCCCACTGGCCCTACGTCCGCCGGCTGCCGACCCGGATCCGGTTCCGACCGTCCTTCCGCCACCCGGCGGTGCGCAAGCTGGCCGGCCTGTCCACCTGGACCCTCGGCTACGTGGTGGCCAACCAGATCGGCCTCGGCATCGGCCTCGTCCTGGCCAACGGGGTCAGGGGCGGGCCGACCGCCTTCTTCACCGCCTTCGCCTTCTTCCAGCTCCCCTACGGCATCGCCTCGGTCTCGGTGATGACCGCCCTCAGTCCCCGCCTGTCGGCCCAGGCGGTCGACCGCGATGAAGCCGGCTTCGCGGCCTCGATCTCGGGCGGGGTGCGGGCCCTCGGGCTGGTCATGCTTCCCGCCACCGCCGTCTACCTGGCCCTGGCCCGGCCCCTGATCTCCACCCTCCTCGAACGCGGCGTCGTGAGCGCCGGCAGCAGCGAGCTGCTGGCCCAGATGCTGCAGCTCTTCGCCCTGGGGCTGCTGCCCTTCTCGCTGTTCCTGCTGTTCCTCAGGGCGTTCTACGCCCGTCAGGACGCCCGCACGCCGATGCTCGTGAACCTGGCTCTCAACGCGGTGTTCATCGCGGCCACCGTGGCGCTGTTCCCCTCCATCGACGTCCGGGGCCTGGCCCTGGCCCACAGCCTCTGCTACGTCGCGGGGGCGGTCATCGCCGGCCGCCTGCTGTCCCGTCGGGTCGGGGGTCTGCGCCTCGGCCCCGCGGCCCGCGTCCTGGCCCGGGTGACCGTTGCCTCCGCCCTGGCCTGGGCCTTCATGGTCCTCACGGTCGACATCCTCGAGCCCGACATCGTCGAGCTGGTGGCCGGCGGGATGGTCGGAGCGGTCGTGTTCCTGGCCGCCTGCCGCCTCCTGCGGGTGGACGACCTGGCCGAGATGCGCAGGATTCTCCTACGGCGTTGAACTAGATTCGGTCGGGTCATGGCGTCCAAACGTTCCTGGATGTCGCCGAAGCTGGCCGTCGGCCTGGTGGTGGGGCTGGTGGTCGCGGGGGTGGGCGGCGTCGTCCTCGTCGCCGTCGACCGCAACGCCACCGCCCGTCTGCCCTCGGGCACGATCATCGAGGACGTCCCCGTCGGCGGCCTCGACTTCGAGGCCGCGGTGGTCCGGGTCCGGGCCCAGGTGGAGGAGCCCCTCCGCCGCCCGGTGGTGCTCAAGACCGACCGCTTCGAGGTCACCACCACGCCCTGGGACCTCGGCTTCCGGGTCGACGTGCCCGACCGGGTCCGCGTCGCCCAGCGCCACTCGGGCAACATCATCACCCGGCTGGGCAACCGGGTGCTGGGCCCCAACGAGCCCGTCTTCGTCGACGCCCCGCCCACATGGGGCGAGGGCGACCTCGACGCGGTGCTGGCCAAGGCGGCCGAGGCGGTGAAAGAGGCCCCCCAGAACGCCGACATCGACATCTCCAGCGGCTTCGTGCGCCTCACCCCGGAGCGGGCCGGCCGCACGCTCGACCTCGAGGCGTCGAAGAAGGCGATCATGCAGGGCGTCCAGCTGGGCGACACCTCGGTGAGGCTGGTCACCACGCCGGTGTCGGCCGGAGCCGCCGACTCGACGCTGAACAAGGTGATCCTGGTCCGCACCGGCGAGAACAAGCTCTACCTCTACGACAAGGGCGTGATCGTCAAGACCTGGCCGGTCGCCACCGGCACCGCCTCGTACCCCACGCCCACCGGCATCTACAAGATCGTCTCCAAGATCGAGAACCCCTCCTGGTACAACCCCGGCAGCGACTGGGCCCGCGGTCTGCCGGCCGTGATCGGGCCGGGTCCCTACAACCCCCTGGGCACCAAGGCCCTCGAGCTCGACGCCCCCGGCATCCTGATCCACGCCACGTCCGACCGGGGCTCGATTGGCTACAACGCCTCCCACGGCTGCATCCGCATGCTCGAGGAGAACGAAGCCGAGCTGTTCGCCATGGTGCCCGAGGGCACGCGGGTGGCGATCGTGTCGGCCGAGCAGGCCCGCAGCCGCGGGGCCAACACCCCCACCCCGCCCACGCCCGAAGCGGCTGCCGCGGTGGTGTTCTGAGTGCTAGTCACCCCGGCGAAGACCCAGGCCAGGTAGGGTGGACCGGGAAATCGCTTGAGTCGGATGACCTATCTGCCGACAACTGTTACTGGCGCAGCGGCAACTGTGTGCGTGATCGTGTAGAACCCAGTTCCATTCTGGTCCCGTTCTGGGTTGCCGGCCGGACGGGCACGGAACATCCGGGAGTACATCGGTGATTTGGATCATTGCCTTCGTCGTCATGTTCCTGATCGTGGGCATCGCGGTCAGCACCCTCCGCCTGACCCGTCCGGGGGCCCGTTTCGGGCAGTTCCGCCCCCGCCGCCGGGGTGAGCGGGCCGTCGCCGGCGGCCAGGGCGAGCAGCCCTTCCGCATCGGCAAGGCCGACCGCAGCGACATCACCGGCCAGACGGAGTCGGTAACGTTCAAGGACGTCGCCGGCCTCGACGAGGCGATCATGGAGCTGCAGGAGGTGGTCGACTACCTGCGGGCGCCGGAGCGCTACCAGGCCCTGGGCGCGGAGCTGCCCCGGGGCGTGCTGCTCTACGGCCTCCCCGGCTGCGGCAAGACCCTCCTCGCCCGAGCCGTGGCCGGTGAGACCGGCGTGCCCTTCTTCTTCGTGTCCGCCACCGCCTTCGTCGAGAAGTTCGTGGGCCTGGGCGCGGCCCGCGTCCGCCAGCTCTTCGAGCAGGCCAAGGCCCAGTCCCCCTGCATCATCTTCATCGACGAGCTCGACGCCATCGGCCGCCACCGCAACGCCGAGTCCACCGGCGACCGGGAGTTCGACAACACCCTCAACCAGCTCCTCGTGGAGCTCGACGGCTTCGCCGGCAACACCGGCGTGATGATCATCGGCGCCACCAACCGGCCCGAGCTGATCGACTCCGCCCTCCTGCGTCCCGGCCGCTTCGACCGCCGCATCCAGGTCGACCGCCCCGACCGCGAGGGCCGGGAGAAGATCCTCGCCCTCCACGCCGGCCAGCGGCCCATCTCCCGCCGGGTCGACTGGTCCGATATCGCAGCCAACACCGCCGGCCTCAACGCCGCCGAGCTGGCCAACATCGTCAACGAGTCCTGCCTGCTGGCCGCCCGCCGCCACCGCGACCGGGTCACCCCCGAGGACGTCGACGAGGCGTGTTCGCGCGTCCTGGCCGGCGCCCGCAGCGCCCGCCTCATGACCGACGACGAGAAGGAGCTGATCTCGGTCCACGAGGCCGGGCACGCCCTGCTCTCCCTCCTCCTGCGGGGGGTCAAGCCGCCGGCCCGGGTCTCGATCGTCAACCGGGGCAGCGCCTTCGGACGCTCGCCGTGGTCGTCGAGCGACGACCGCGAGGTCCTCACCAAGCGGGAGCTGATGGCCCAGCTGATCGTGCTCCTCGGAGGACGGGCGGCGGAGATGAACACGTTCGGGCAGCCCAGCACCCGGTCGGAGGACGACCTCGAGCACGCCGCCGCCCTGGCCCGCCGCATGGTGGAGCGCCTGGCCATGACCGGCCGCTTCGACCTGGCCGACAAGGGCAAGGACGACGACGGCGACGGGGCCAAGGAGGTCCGTGAGCTGCTGCTTCGGGCCGAGCAGGCGGCCCGCACCATCCTGGGCGACAACAGCGACGACCTGCGGCGAGTGGCCGAGGCCCTGTCCGAGAAGGAGACGCTCAGCGCGGCCGAGATCTCCATGCTCACCACGTCCCGCCGCCGGGGGCCGCTCCTCCAGCAGGCCACCGACGCCCTACCGGGCGGGGGCTGAGCGGGGCGCTCCGGCGCTACTTGTGGAAGGCGCCCGCCGAGCGGGGAGGCGCAACCACCGGGGGCGCCGCCTTCGCGCCGGCACCGGTTGAGGCGGCTGCCGCCGCTCCCCCTGCCTGCGGGAAGGGGTCGTCGAGGAACAGCTCGCGGCCGTCGCCGCCGGCGATGACCGGATGCTGCGGTCCCTGGGCCGCGTTGGCGGTGAAGATCGGCGCCCGCTCGGCGGCCAGCCGGAAGCCCTCCTGCACCGACACCCGCCCGTCGCGGTTGAAGTCGGCCTCGCCGCCCAGCATCCCCTTGCGGACCATGTACATCGAGAACACCGACACCTTGCCCGCCGGCCATTCGTAGCCCTTCTCGTCGGCCTCCGACGCGGCCGTGAACAGGCGGGTGGCGCTGGCTATGCCCTCGTTGAACCCGGCCGCCTCGCAGCCGGCGATGTTCACCCATGCCCGGCCCTTGAGCGCCTTCATCGACGCCGCCAGCTCGGTATCGGGGATGTGGGCGTTGTCGTGGGGCCAGAGGTACTCGGTGCTGCCCTCCTGGAGGACGTGGCCGGAGTAGGAGAACACCGAGAACGTGGTCGGGCTGCTGTTGGCCACCAGCCAGCTGAGGCCGGCCCGAATGTCGGCCGCCCGGGCGCCGGAGTCGGTGAGCACCCGGATGTGGTCGGCCGGGAAGCCGGCCCGGATCAGGACCTCGCGGGTGTCGGCGGCGTCGGCCTTGCCCCCGAAGTTGGGACGGGTGCCGGACTGGAACTGGTCGATGCCGATGAGAAGGGCCCACTTGTTGGCCGCCGGGGTGGCCGCCTGGGCCCCCAACGGGAACACGAAGAGGGCGGAAAGGACGAGGGCCCCCGCCAGGCCGAAGACTCCGATAGTTCGCCTCACACCCCGTGCCTACCACTTCCAGTGGCCGCCGACACATTCGAATCGCACCTTGGGTGGCCGGTTGCCGCTACACTTGGGCCTCGGATGCGGCCATCGGGGCCGCTCCGGGGTCATCCTTCCTCCTGTGGCCGCCGCCTGCGGCCCCCGTGATGCCGGGACGACCCACCAGTCCCCATCATCGAACAGGAGCACCCATCCCCACCATGACCACCCTCGACGCGCCCACGTTCGCCGAACTGGGGGTGTCGCCCCCTCTCGTCACCGCCCTGGAGGCGGCCGACATCGTCACCCCTCTCCCCATCCAGGCGCTCACCATCGCCGACGCCCTCGCCGGCCGCGACGTGTGCGGCAAGGCCAAGACCGGCTCGGGCAAGACCCTGGCCTTCGGCCTTCCCCTGCTCATGAAGGTTCCCAAGGCCAAGCCGGGCCGGCCCACGGGGCTGATCCTGGTCCCCACCCGCGAGCTCGCCGTCCAGGTGCGCGACGTGCTGGTGCCGCTGGGCCACGCCGCCGACCGCTCGGTCACCGCCGTCTTCGGCGGCACGCCCATGGAGCGCCAGATCAAGGCCGTCCGCAAGGGCTACGACGTGGTGGTGGCCACCCCCGGTCGCCTGATCGACCTGTGCCGGCGGGGCGACGTGTCCGTCGCCGACGTCACCGTCCTCGTCCTCGACGAGGCCGACCGCATGGCCGACATGGGCTTCATGCCCCAGGTCACCTGGCTCCTCGACCGGATCACCACCCACCACCAGACGATGCTCTTCTCCGCCACCCTCGACTCCGAGATCGACCGCCTGGTGCGCACCTACACCAACGACCCGGTGCGCCACGAGGTCGAGTCCACCCAGCCGACGGTCGAGGAGATGGAGCACCGCTTCCTCAAGGTCCACGAGCTCGACAAGGTCAAGGTGGCGGCGGCCATCGCCAAGGGCACGGGCCGCACCCTGATCTTCTGCCGCACCAAGCGGGGCGCCGACCGGCTGGAGATCCAGCTCAAGCGGGAGGGCATCACCGCCGGCGTGCTCCACGGCGACCTGCCCCAGAACGCCCGCCTGCGGGCCCTCCGGAACTTCCGGGAGGACGACCTGGGCGTCCTGGTGGCGACCGACGTGGCCGCCCGCGGCCTCGACGTCGACGGGATCGACGTCGTCGTGCATTACGACCCGCCCGAGGACCACACCGCCTACCTGCACCGGTCGGGCCGCACCGCCCGCGCCGGCGCCACCGGTGTCGCCGTCAGCCTCCTCCTCTGGGACCAGCTGCACGAGAACGAGCGTCTGCGCCGCCGGTTGGGCATCCGCCAGATGATCGTCGAGCTGTTCTCCAACGACATCCGCCTCACCGACCTGCTCTCCGCCGAGTGGGCGCCCCTGCCCGAAGAGGCCACCGGCACCGACGGCGGCGACGGTGGTGCGGGCGGCACCTCGACCGCCACCCAGGCCCGGGCCCGCACCCTGCGCACCCTCGGCGCCCGCCGCCGCCGGCGGTAGCCCTCTCGAACCGGTGACACTTCGGGGCGCCCTGGCGCCCCCAATTCGTCACCAGTTGGAGGGGCGTTCCGAACCGGTGACACTTCGGGGCGCCCTGGCGCCCACAAACGTCACCGGTTGGCGGGGCGTTCCGAACCGGTGACATTTCGGGGCGCCCTGGCGCCCCCAATCGTCACCAGTTGGCCTCTCAGGCGGGGCGGTCGCGGCGCTGGATGCGGCGGCGGTCGGCCATGGGCAGCACCGCCTTGCGCAGGCGCACGGAGAGCGGCGTGACCTCCACGCACTCGTCCTCGGCGATGAACTCGAGGGCCTGCTCGAGTGACAGGGGGCGGGGCGGTGTGAGCCGCACCAGCTCGTCGGACGACGAGGCCCGCATGTTGGTGAGCTTCTTCTCCTTGACCGGGTTGACGTCCATGTCGTCGGACCGGGAGCTCTCGCCCACGATCATGCCCTCGTAGACCTCGACGCCGGGGCCGATCACCATCTCGCCCCGCTCCTGGAGGTTGGCCAGGGCGAAGCCGGTGGTGTGGCCCCGCCGGTCGGCGACGATGCTGCCCAGCATCCGGGTGCGCAGCGGCCCGTGCCACGGCTCGTAGGCCTCGAACACGTGGTGGAGGATGCCCGTGCCCCGGGTCTCGGTCATGAACTCGGTGCGGAAGCCGATGAGGGCCCGGGCGGGCACGAGGTACTCCATGCGCACCCAGCCGGTGCCGTGGTTGACCATGTCCTGCAGCCGACCCTTGCGGGTGGCCAGGAGCTGGGTGACGGTGCCCAGGTGCTCGGCGGGCACGTGCACCGACATGCGCTCGACCGGCTCGCACAGCTTGCCGTCGATCTCCTTGGTGACCACCTGGGGCTTGCCCACCACGATCTCGAAGCCCTCCCGGCGCATGGTCTCGACCAGCACGGCGAGCTGCAGCTCGCCCCGTCCGAGGACCTCCCAGGTGTCGGGGCGCTCGGTGTTCAGCACCCGCAGCGACACGTTGCCGACCAGCTCGGTGTCGAGCCGGCTCTTGATCTGGCGGGCGGTGAGCTTGGTGCCCTCCAGGCCGGCCAGGGGCCCGGTGTTGACCCCGATGGTGACCGACAGGCTGGGCTCGTCGATGGTCATGACGGGCAGGGGACGGGGGTCCTCGGCGTCGGCCAGCGTCTCGCCGATGGTGACGTCGGCCAGGCCCGCCACCGAGATGATCTCGCCCGGGCCCACGTCGTCGGCGGCCACCCGGTCGAGTCCCTCGGTGATCGACAGATCGGAGATCTTGACCCGCTCGATGGTGCCGTCGGCCTTGCACCAGGCCATGGGCTGGTTCTTGGAGATGCGACCGTGGCGGATGCGGCACAGGGCCAGCCGGCCCAGGTAGGGCGAGCGGTCGAGGTTGGTGACCATCGCCTGGAAGGGGTGGCCCTCCTCGTACGTGGGTGCCGGGATGTGCTCGAGGAGCAGCTCGAACAGGGGCTTGAGGCTGGTGCCCTGCTCCTTGGGGTCGAGCGACGCCCAGCCGGCCCGGCCGTTGGCGTAGACGATGGGGAACTCGATCTGGTCGTGGTCGGCGTCGAGGTCGAGGAACAGCTCGTAGACCTCGTCGATGACCTCGGCGATGCGGGCGTCGGGCCGGTCGACCTTGTTGATCACCAGGATCACCGGCAGGCGGGCCTCGAGGGTCTTGCGCAGCACGAAGCGGGTCTGGGGCTGGGGGCCCTCGGACGGCGTCGACCAGCAGCAGCACGCCGTCGACCATGGCCAGGGCCCGCTCCACCTCGCCGCCGAAGTCGGCGTGGCCGGGCGTGTCGACGATGTTGAGCTTCACGTCGCCGTAGCGCACCGAGGTGTTCTTGGCCAGGATGGTGATGCCCTTCTCCCGCTCCAGGTCGTTGGAGTCCAGGATCCGCTCGCCCATGTCCTGGTTCTCCCGGAAGACTCCCGACTGCCAGAGCATGGCGTCCACGAGCGTGGTCTTGCCGTGGTCGACGTGGGCGATGATGGCGATGTTCCGGAGATCTTGCCGCGCGGGCATGAGAAGTTGGCCTTTCGGAGCTGAGTGGTCCGCCGGGCCGCGAGCACGGGGCGGACCGCCCACCATTCTACGCCCTCTGCGGCTTCATGGGTGTGCCGGGCCGCGACCGGTGGTCGCTACCTCACCAGCTTCTCGAAGTCGGCCACCGTCGGCACCGGCAGGAGCGGATAGTCGAGCAGCACGTGCATGTTCACCATGGTGAGCACGTAGGAGTGGCGGAGGAGGCGGGCGGCCCGGTCGGCGGGGATCTTGGAGAGGGAGGTCTTGACGCCCTTGTTGGCCGCCGCCTCGGCGCTCCACGCCGTCTCCCCGTCCGGCGCCAGCGCGTCGAGGGCGGCTCTCGCCCGCCGGGCCATGTCGTCGTGGCCGGAGGCGAAGGTCCGCGGCAGGTCGTAGGGAGAACGGTCGATCTGCACCATGCCCCCCGCCAGGCGGACGGCCCCGTCCTTGACCCCCTCCCGGGTGGCGCGGAAGCGGACGTCGAGCAGCCGGCGGCGGACGCTCGTGGTCTGGTCGTAGAGGACGTCCTTCACCGCCAGGAGCGTCGTCAGCTCACCGAGGACCGGCTTGGTCACCGACCTGCGGGCGCTCACGCCCAGGCCGGCGGACCCGTTCACGACCACCACCTGGTCGACCATGTGAGGGGCCGGCTCGGGACCGCCACCCTCGCGGACCCGGGCGCCGCAGGCGCAGCGGCCACTCGGTGCCCATGTTGTCGTAGACGCCGCCGTCGGTGAGGAGCATGCGGGTGAGGGGGTGCTCGCCCGCCCCCGCGAGGGTGAAGTGATGGCGCTCGATCGGCAGCACCACCGGGGCGAAGGCTCCTGGCAGGCAGGCGGAGGCCTGGACGGCGCGGGCGAGGGGCAGGTCGCCGGGGACGCCCCATCCCAGGCGGTAGGAGTAGACGAACCGGCCCGAGAAGTAGACGGCCTCCGACGTCTGGAGATCGCACGAGCAGATGATGTGGTCGGTGGTGGGGTTGAGCCGGCTGAGGGCGGCCCCCCGGAAGAGAGCCCGGTCGAAGGCTCGGGCCGCGATCCACCCCCGCTGGCGGGCCAGCCACCCCACCACGGTCAGGGCGACTGCCCAGACGGCGAACGGCCACACCCCTTCGAGAGGGAAGCAGAGGACGGTGGCGACCGCCAGGATGGCGACGAGCAGCACCAGGTAGGCGTAGGTGAGCGGCGCCGTCCAGAGCGTGCCCTTGGTGGACACCGCCGCCGCCAAGGGGGCGATGTCGGTGCGAAAGTCGCCGGACGCGGCCACGAACAGGTCGGTCTTGAGCCCTACCCATGCGTTGGTGATCGAGCCGCCCGACACCGACGATATGCAGGAGATCTCCGGTCCCTTGCCCGCGTCGACGAGGTAGATCAGGGCGCCCAGGCCGAACAGGCTGGCCCGGTGCCCACCCCCGGACAGGGAAACGCCGATGTGCCGAGTGGCCGTCGTCTCACCTCCGCTCGCGAGTGGCGCAACAGTAGACGTCCAGGGCGCCGCCGGCTTGGTTCGCCACCTGGTCCCCACCGCCGGCCGCCGGCCGGCGCCAGGCGCTTACACCAGCTGCTTGGCCTCGGCGTAGTGGCAGGCCGACGGGTGGCCGGCACTGCCGTCCCGCACGACGAGGGCGGGCGGCTCCTCGACGCACCGCTGGCGCTCGACCTCCGACAGCTCGTTGGCGAACTTGGGGCAGCGGGTGCGGAAGCGGCAGCCGCTGGGCGGGTTCACCGGGCTGGGGGGGTCGCCGGTGACGAGGATGCGCCGGCGGCTGCGCTCCCGGACCGGGTCCGGCACCGGCACCGAGGAGATCAGGGCCTGGGTGTACGGGTGCGATGCCTGCTCGAACAGCTCGTCCCGATCGGCCACCTCCACGATCGAGCCCAGGTACATCACCGCCACCTCGTCGGCGATGTGGCGGACGACGCTCAGGTCGTGGGCGATGAACAGGTAGGTGAGGCCCAGCTGGTCCTGGAGGTCCTCCAGCAGGTTGAGCACCTGGGCCCGGATCGAGACGTCGAGGGCGGACACGGGCTCGTCGCAGACCACGAGCTTGGGGTCGAGGGCCAGGGCCCGGGCGATGCCCACCCGCTGGCGCTGCCCGCCGGAGAACTCGTGGGGGTACCGCCCGGCGTGCTCGGGCGACAGCCCCACCAGGGCCAGCAGCTCGTCGACCCGGCCGTTCTCGGGCAGATCGTGGATCTTGAACGGCTCGCTGAGGATCGTGCGCACGGTCATCCGGGGGTTGAGGCTGGCGTAGGGATCCTGGAAGATCATCTGCATCTGGCGCCGGAGGTGGCGCATCCGCGACGCGCCGGCGGCGATGACGTCCTCCCCCTCGAACCGCACCGAGCCCGACGTGGGCTCGACCAGGCGGAGGATGGCCCGGGCGGTGGTCGACTTGCCGCATCCGCTCTCCCCCACCAGGGCGAACGTGCGCCCGGGCCGGATGGCGAAGGAGATGCCGTCGACCGCCTTGACCGCCCCGATGGTGTGCTTGAACACGATCCCGGTGCGCACCGGATAGTGCTTGACCAGGTCGGTCACCTCCAGAAGGGGGCCCGGCTGGCCGGCGTCGGCGCCGCCGGCACCGCCGGCACCGTCGGCTCGGTCACGCTCACGGCCACGGTGTCCCGATCACCGACGGCTGGCGGGCCACCTCGTCGGCGTGGTGGCAGGCGGCCAGGTGCCCGGGCTCGACGTCGGGCGGCGGCGCCAGCTCGGGACGGTCCTGGCGGCAGACGTCGGTGGCGAACGGGCATCGCGGGTTGAAGGCGCACCCGGGCGGCACCCGGATGAGGCTCGGGGGCTGGCCGATGATGGGCTTGAGCCTCCCGCCGCCGGGGGCGTCGGTGCGGCGCCGGTCGAGGCGGGCCAGGCTCGACAGCAGGCCCAGCGTGTAGGCGTGGCGGGGGTGGTAGTAGAGGTCGTCGGTGCCGGCCGTCTCCGCCACCCGGCCGGCGTACATCACCACCACCCGGTCGGCGTGGCCCGCCACCAGCCCGAGGTCGTGGGTGATGAGCACCACCGCCGTGCCCCGGTCGGCCTGGAGGCGGAGGAGCAGGTCCATGATCTGGGCCTGGACGGTGACGTCGAGGGCGGTGGTGGGCTCGTCGGCCAGGAGCACGGCCGGGTCGAGGGCCAGGGCCATGGCGATCATGGCCCGCTGGCGCATCCCGCCCGAGAACTGGTGGGGGTACTCCCTGGCCCGCTGGGCGGGGTTGGCGATTCCCACCTCGCCCAGCAGGTCGACCGCCCGCTTCCGGGCCACCACCCGGCCCACCTTCTCGTGGACCTGGATCACCTCCGCCACCTGGTGGCCGATCTTGAACACCGGGTTGAGCGACGTGAGGGGGTCCTGGAAGATCATCGAGATCTCCTTGCCCCGGATGGCCCGCAGCTCCTTCTCTCCCGCCTCGAGCAGGTTGCGCCCCTGGAAGAGGATCCGTCCCGACTCGAACCGTCCCGGGGGGACGGGGACCAGCCCCATCACGGCCAGAGCCGACACCGACTTGCCCGACCCCGACTCGCCCACGATGCCCAGGGTCTCGCCCCGCCCCACCGACCAGCTCACGCCGTCGACCGCCTTCACCACCCCGGCGTCGGTGTGGAAGTGGACCCGCAGGTCCTCCACGCTCAGCAGCGGCGCCTCGGGACCGGGTGGCGCCTGGCCCGCACCTGCCTCCACCTGCGTGGTCATCGCAGGCGGGGGTCGAGGGCGTCGCGGAGCCCGTCGCCCATGAACACGAACCCGAGGACGGTGAACACCACCGCCATGCTCGGGAACAACCACAGGAAGTCCTTGTAGCCGAAGAACTTCTGGCCGGCGGAGATCATGTTCCCCCAGTCGGCGACGTCGGGTTGCAGGCCCACGCCCAGGTAGCTGAGCGAGGCCTCGGCCACGATGGCGGTGGCCACGCTGACCATGGCGTAGACGAGCACCGGCGCCAGGCTGTTGGGCAGGACGTGGCGGGTGACGATCCGGAACCGGCCCGCGCCGAGGGAGCGGGCCGCCTCCACGTACTCGCTCTCCCTGACCGACAGGATCGAGCTGCGCAGCAGCCGGGCCACGGTGGCCCAGCTGAAGATGCCCAGGGCCAGGACCACCGGCGTCAGGCCCCGGCCCAGCACCAGCACGATGACGATGGCCCCGATGATCAGAGGGAAGGCGAAGAAGACGTCGGCCACCCGCATGATGACGGCGTCCCACGCCCCGCCCAGGTACCCCGACAGCGAGCCCAGCACCACCCCGATGACCAGCGCCAGCAGGATCGCGGCCACGCCCACGACCACCGCGATGCGGGTGCCGTAGATCACCCGGCTGAACTGGTCGCGCCCGTTCTCGTCGGTGCCGAACCAGTGGTCGGCCGACGGCTCGGCCAGGGTGTTCGACAGGTCCTGGACCTGCGGGTCCTGTGGAGCGAGCAGGGGCGCGGCCACCGCGGCCACGACCACGATGCCGACCATGACCAGCCCGACCACGGCCAGCTTGTTCCGGAAGAAGCGACGGCGGAGGTCGCCGAACTGGGTCTGGGCCCGGATGCCCAGGGCGGTGGCCTGGGTCTCGGCCGCGCCGAAGCCCTCGGACCCTGTCTCCAGGGTGATCTCGCCCGCGCCAGCGCCGGTCGGGGCCACGGAGGGAGGAAGGGTCGACTCGGGCACGGCCGCCTAGTCCAGCCGGATCCGGGGGTCGAGCACCGCGTACGACAGGTCGACCAGCAGGTTCACCAGCACGAAGACGCCCACGCCATAGGTGACCGCGGCCGAGGACGATGGGGTTGTCCTGGCGCTGGATGGCACCCACCAGGGCCAGGCCGATGCCGTCCCAGTTGAAGATCGTCTCGGTGATCAGGGCCCCGCCCAGCAGGGTGCCGAAGGTGATGCCCAGGTAGGTGAGCACCGGGATTATCGAGTTGCGCAGGGCGTGCTTGAAGATCACGACCCGCTTCGACAACCCCTTGGCCGTGGCCGTGCGGATGTAGTCGGCCCGCAGCACCTCGAGCAGCGATCCCCGCATGAGGCGGGCGACCAGGGCGGCGTTGAGCGAGGCCAGGGTCAGCGCCGGCAGCAGGATCGAGCGGAGGCCCTCCCGGTCGCCCTGCAACGGGAGCCAGCCCAGGTTGATGGAGAACACCTGTTGCAGGGCGAGCCCGATGACGAACGTCGGGAACCCGATGGCGATGGTGGTCGCCAGCGTCACCAGGACGTCGAGGAACGAGTGGCGGAAGATGGCGGCGATGATGCCGGCGGTCAACCCGATGACGATCTGGAGGGCGATGGCGGCCAGCCCCAGCTTCACGGTGTTGCCCAGCTTCTCGCCCAGGATGGTGTTCACCGACCGCCGGAAGGTGTACGACTCGCCCATGTCGCCCCGGACCAAGCGGCCCACGTAGTGCAGGTACTGGTTGGGCAAGGACTCATCGAGGTGGTAGCGCCTCTCCAGCAACGCCCGGGTCGAAGAGTCCAGGCTCCGCCCTTCACCCTGCTGGGTGGCGATGGGGTCGCCCGGGAGGATGTACAGGCTCACGAACAGGACGATGCTGGCCCCGAAGAGGACCAGCACCATCTGCAACAGTCGCCGGACGACGTACCTGGCCATGTGGATCCGGTCCTGGGGCCGGGCGTCGGGGTCGGGTTCGCCTAGGCCTTGAGGCTGATCTTCTCGACGGTGGCGTTCTCGAAGAAGTCGAGCGAGACGCCGGTCCACTTCCCGGAGTCGAACACCCGGTAGACGGTCCGGTAGAAGGTTGGCACCAGCGCCTGATCCTGACCGACGGCGATCCGCTCCGCCTCTTTGGCCGCCTTCAGGCGCTCTTCGTCGTTCTTCTGGGCCCGGAGCTGGTTGATCAGGGTGTCGACCTGGGGGTTGTTGTACTTGCCGTCGTTGTCGGTCGATGTGCTGAACAGGACCGGGCTCAGGATGCTCTCGACCGTCGGGTAGTCGGCTATCCAGCCGGCGCGGGCGATATCGAACTCGCCGTTGTCCCTCTTGGTGAGCTGCTCGGCGAAGGGCACGCCGTCGAGGTCGACGACGACGCCGAGGTTCCGCTCCAACTGGTCTTTCCAGGCCTGGACCAGGGCCTCGTGGCCGCCGTCGTTGTTGTACAGCAGCCGCAGGTGGGTGCCGGGGGTCAGGCCGCCCTTGGCCGCCAGGTCCTTGGCCTTGACCACGTCGAACTGGCACTCGCCGCACACGCCCGCGGTGTGGAACTGGCCGAACGGCGGCGACACCAGCGCTGATGCGGGGGTGAGGGAGCCCTGGAAGACCCCTTCGCTGATCGCCTTGCGGTCGATGGCCAGCGACACCGCCCGGCGGGCGTCGGGGTTGGACATGGGCCCGCTGGCGTTGTTGATCAGGATGTAGTTGATGGCGAACATCTCCGCCTTCAGGAAGCTGCCCTCGGGCTCGTAGGTGTTCTTGGCCTGGGTGAACAGGCTGGGCGGTACCCGGGCGAAGTCGGCCTCGCCCGCGGTGAAGGCCCGGTACTCGGCCTCCAGCCGACCCTGGGCGGGGAAGATCAGGAACTCGACGCCGTCCAGATTGGGCCTGTCGCCGAAATAGGTGTCGTTGCGCACCAGGGAGATGCCCTGGTTGTGCTCCCACTTGGTGCCGGGCTTCATCATGAACGGGCCGTTGCCGATGGGCGCCTCGTTGAAGGCCTGGTTGTCGGCCGCACCGGCGACCGAGGGCACCGGTGCGGCGGGGGGCACGAGCGTCTTCTTGTCGAACTCGCAGTCGGCCGCGCTCGAGGTTGACGACCAGCGTCTGAGGATCGGGAGCCGACAGCCCGGAGAACGTGGTGGCCGTCTGGGGGTCGCCATGGAGCTCGTTGTAGCCCTGGACGCCGGCCAGGTGGTAAGCCACCTGCGACGCCGCCTTCGCGTCGGCGGTGCGGGTCCACCCCCGGATGAACGACTCGGCCGTCACCGGCTCGCCGTTGCTGAACTGGCTCTGGCGCAGCTTGAACGTCCACTGGGTGCAGTCGTCGTTCGCCGTCCACTCGGTGGCCACTCCTGGGCGCATCTTCAGCTCGGGGTTGCCGTCGTAGGTGACCAGACCCACAAACAGCGCCTTGTTGACGCTGGTGCCCTCCGACTCACGGGCGTTGTAGGGGTCTATGGCCGAGGGCTCGCCGATCGGGATGCGGAACACGCCGCCGGCCTGGCTCTCGGTTGACCCCCCCGTCGTGTCCGTGGAGTCGTCGTCGGAGCTGCAGGCGGCGGCGAGCAGCGTCATCGAGACGAGCACGACTGCCAGCCGGGCGAAACTGCCCTTGCGTCGCATCGAATGGACCTCCTTGACCCTCAGCGGAGCGCACGGCGCGGGAGAGCCCGGCCGGGCGTGAGATGGCACCATCTGCGCACTACCCACTCATCGCCTCGTTCACCCTCGGCGAGCGATCAGGCAGAGTGTCGCAGACCGCAGCCGCCGCTGCGCCCCCGGCGGCCTGGGGCTGCTGGGGCTGCCTGGGGTCGCCCTTCAGCCCTGGCCGGCGGCCTTGACGACCCCGATCATGTGCCCCTCGGGGTCGGTGAAGAGGCCGACCTCCACGCCCTCCATCACCTTCTCCGGTCCCATCATCCGCGTCGCTCCGAGCCCCTCCGCCTTGGCCAGCGCCGCCTCCACGTCGGGCACCTCGATGTAGACGTGACGTGGCCGTCGTAGCCGTCGGGCGCCTGGCCGATGCCGCCCCCGATGCCGATGCCGTCGGGGTTGACGTTCTCCTCCCGCGCCACGATCCCGTAGTTGACCGGGTTGTTGACGTCGACGTTCCAGTCGAAGAGGTCGGAGTAGAACGACGCCAGCGCGGCGCCGTCCTGGCCCATGATCTCGAAGTGCACCACCGGCTGTCCCATCGGTTCTCCCTCCGCCGGCATCCCGGCACGTTGAAATCGGTCAGGAGCGGACGAACGTGACCGTCTTGGGGCCGTTCGTGCACTCGTAGGACGACCGGGGCAGGGGGTCCTGCTGGCTGGACGTCCGGATGCAGTGGAAGCCGTCGACATCGACCTCCTCCGGACCGCCCGAGCTGGTCTGCATGCCCGCCCGGCGGACGAACGACTCGGCCTCGTCACACGAGAGCCCGGTCGCCGTGATGTCGCTGGCCGCGTCCTCGCTGTTGGGGGTGAAGGCGACGGTCGCGCACTCGAGGACGCCCGCCGGGGCGCTGGTCGTGCTGGTCGCGCTGGACGTGATCGTGGTCGTAGTTGTCGCCAGGGTCGTCGTCACGACCGAGGTCGGGGCCACGGTCGTCGAGTCGGTCGCCGGTACCTGCTCGGCGTCGTCGCCGCACGACACCAGGGCGAGGCCCACCATGGCCATGACCGTGGCGATCCTGCGCATGGGTGCTCCCTCCCTCGCTCGGGCCTGCTCGCCTCCCGCTCACGATACGTCCGCAGAAGAAATTTGGCCCGGAGTGTCGATCCCGGTGATCGCCGTTCGTGGACAGGGTGAGGGCCGGTACGGTGCCGGGCCGTGCGAAAGGAGATTCCGATGACGCAGTACCTGCTTTCCGTGCACATGGTCGAGGGCGAGCCCCTTCCGTCCGACGAGGTGATGGCGCAGATGTACAAGGACGTCGACGTGTTCAACGAGGAGCTCAAGGCCAAGGGCGCGTGGGTGTTCGCCGGCGGGCTGCACCCGTCCGACACCGCCACCGTGGTCCGGGTCAAGGACGGCGAGGTCCTGACCACCGACGGGCCGTTCGCCGAGACCAAGGAGCAGCTCGGCGGATTCTGGGTCATCGAGGCCCCCGACCTCGACGCCGCCCTGGCCTTGGCCGCCGCCGGCGCCACCGCCTGCCAATCGCCGGTCGAGGTGCGTCCCTTCCAGGACGCCTAGGCCGCGTGCCGACCACCGACGTCTCGCACGTCGAGAAGACCTTCCGGCAGGAGTTCGGCCGTGCCGTGGCCACCCTGGTCCGCCTCTTCGGCGACATCGACCTCGCCGAAGAGGCGGTCCAGGAAGCCTTCGTCGTCGCCCTGCAGCGGTGGCCGGAGGCCGGAGTCCCCCCGAACCCGGGGGGCTGGATCGTCACCACCGCCCGCAACCGGGCCATCGACCGCCTGCGGCGGGAGTCGTCCCGCGACGACCGCCACGCCCAGGCCGCCCTCGTCCACGAGCTCGACAAGCCCCGGGAGGAGGTGGGACCCGTGCCCGACGACCGTCTCCGGCTGATCTTCACCTGCTGCCATCCCTCGCTCGCCCCCAGCGCCCAGGTGGCCTTGACCCTCCGCCTCCTCGGCGGACTGGAGACGGGCGAGATCGCCCGCGCCTTCCTGGTGCCGGAGACCACCATGGCCCAGCGCCTGGTGCGGGCCAAGCGCAAGATCCGGGCCGCTGGCATCCCCTACCGGGTGCCGGGCGACGCCGAGCTGCCCGACCGCCTGCGCCCGGTGCTGGCCGTCGTGTACCTGGTGTTCAACGAGGGCTACACCGCGTCCACAGGCGACGAGCTGGTGCGGGCCGACCTGTGCGCCGAGGCCATCCGCCTGGCCCGGGTGCTGGCCGACCTCATGCCCGACGAGCCCGAGGTCCTCGGCCTGCTGGCGTTGCTGCTGCTGGTGGAGTCCCGCCGGGCGGCCCGCACCGCAGCCAACGGTTCTCTGGTGTTGCTCGCGGACCAGGACCGGTCGCGCTGGGACCGGGCTTTGATCGCAGAGGGCCAGGCGCTTGTGACGAAGTGCATCCGCCGTAACCAGCCTGGGCCGTTCCAGCTCCAGGCCGCGGTCAACGCCGTGCACAGCGATGCAGCGGCTGCGGCCGACACCGACTGGGGCCAGATCCTGGCGTTGTACGACCAGTTGCTGGCCGTCTCGCCGACGCCCGTGGTAGCGCTCAACCGGGCCGTCGCCGTGGGCGAGGTCCACGGTCCGGCGGCCGCCTTGGATGAGGTCGACCAGCTGGACCTCGACGGGTACCACCTGTTCCACGCCGCCCGGGCCGACCTCCTCCGCCGGTTGGGCCGGGTCGACGAGGCCGCCGAGGCCTACGACGCGGCGTTGGCCCTCGTCACCAACACCGCCGAGCGCCGTTTCCTCGAGGAACGCCGGCATTCGCTGCCGGGCATGACCCCGTCGTGAAGGTCAAGGGACGTCTTCGCGGCGTCCATCGTTTTCGACGCACGCGCAGACGCCCCAGTGGTTTCGTTGCTGCAGTTGAGGCGTCTCGATTCGCGACGCCGCTGTACCATCTAGGCCGAGACGGCCGGCACCGGCCGGGAGGTGGCAGCGATGGGTATCGGAATCTCCTCGAAGAGCCCGCAGGCTCGCCGCGGCGCGCAGCGCTCGAGGCGCGTGCTCGCCTTCGTCGGTGTGTTGGGCGCTGTCGTCCCGGGCGTCGTGGTCCTGTCGGCCGGCCCCGCGGCGGCCACCGCGCAGACGTTCACGGTCACCCTGTCGGGCCTCCAGGAGGTGCCAGCGAACGCGTCGACCGCCACCGGGTTGGCGTCGGTGGTGCTGAACGCGGCCGAGACCACGATCACTGTGGACGCCAGCTGGACCGGGCTGGGTAGCAACGCCAACGCCGGCCACATCCACGGGCCCGCCGGCCCCGGGGCCAACGCGGGCATCCTGTTCCCGTTCGCCGGCGTGCCGGCGGCGCCAACGGGGAGCATTCCGACCCAGCCGTTCGCCATCACCGCGGCCCAGGTCGCGCAGCTCAAGGCGGGGCAGTTCTACGTGAACATCCACAGCGTCAACCTCGGCGGCGGTGAGATCCGCGGCCAGCTCACCCCGACGAAGCTGTACACGGTCACGCTCTCGGGCGCCCAGGAGGTTCCGCCCAACGGCTCGCCCGCCACCGGCACCGGGTCGGTCGAGCTCAACGGGGCCGAGACGCTCATCGCGGCCCGGCTGAGCTGGTCGGGTCTCACCGCCAACGCCACGATGGCCCACATCCACGGGCCCGCCGGCCCGGGGGTGAATGCAGGCATCCTGTTCGGGTTCGCCGGCGTCCCGGCCGCGACGACCGGGAGCATCCCGACCCAGGTCTTCCCCATCACGGCCGCCCAAGTGGCACAGCTCAAGGCGGGGCAGTTCTACTTCAACGTCCACTCCGGCACATTCCCGGGCGGCGAGATCCGGGGACAGATCGTCGACACGGTCACGCCCACCTGCAGTTACACAATCGTCGCCGGGAATCCGAAGCGCATCGACTTCACGGTGCTGGACGCCGGCGGAGGCCTGTCCTCGATCACCGTAACTACTGCGGTGAACGTCACCGTCTCGCCGATCGTCTTCACTCCCGGCACCAACGCGCCGGTTGCGTTCAGCGCAACGAAAGTGAACCAGGCCCAGGCCGCCCAGGTCGCGGTCGTGCTCACCGACGTCGCGGGCAAGCAGTCGTCCTGCATCTGAGGCTGCCGGCCCGGCCAGCACCCGGCGACGGTTCCGGCGCCTTGTAGTTGGCGACTACATGGGGTGAGGACGCCGGCACCGGCTGACCAAACCTTGCGGCCGGCGACGCCGCCCTGGCGTCGGCCACGATCATCAGACGACGGCACCGTCACCGCCGGCGACGGCCACGGAGATCCGCCCCCCATCTCCCACAGCGCAACAGTCGACGTGACCAACGTGGCCCCCGAGATGACGGTCTCCGGCCCGCAGGCTTGAGAGGTACCGCGCCGGCGACCCGGTCGACGTGGCGGTGAGCTCCATTGACCTCGGCAGCAACGAGACCCATACCTGCGCCGTCGACTGGGGCGGCGGCGAGCCGGCCGCCACGCGCCGGCCGAGAACAGACGGCTGCGTCGTCACCCGGATCTTCGACCGGCAGGGATGTTCAAGGGTACCCGGGAGCCGTGGCTGCGGGTGCCGGGTAGCTGCGGTGCGGGTTCTTACTCGTCGCCGATGAGCAGGCGCTCGATCCGGTTGCGGTGGACCGCGAAGATCATTGGGCCGGCGGCGGCGCAGGCGGCGACGATCGCGTCGAGGTTGTGGACGAACCGATTGGCCATGTCCGCGGCACTCAGGTTCTGGTTCGAGAGGCAGAAGCATCGGACCCGGCTGGCCTTGACGGCCTCCCGCTCAGCCGGGTTGTAGCGGACTCGGGTGTCCTTCATGAACACGACCCAGCCGCGGGCGCCAGCCAGGCCCAGCCACTCCTCGTCGGTGACCGCCTCGTCGGCTGGGGTGCCGTAGTGCTCGGCCAGCGTGGTCAGCCGGAGGCCGGCCGCCCGCAGAAGAGCCGGCACCTTGATCCGGCCAAGGCTGCGATCGAGGAAGAGATCAGGCAGCGCGTCGGGATGCGACACGCAGCACGTCCTCGAGCTGGTCGACCGGGACGCCGAACTCGGCTGAGAGCTCGTCGAGCGACTCACCGGCCCAGAACCGATGGAGGACGTCATCGACGCGTGCGCCGCCCCGCTCGAAGACCGGCGCGCCGAACGACCGGGTGGGATCAGCCACGACCTCGGCACGCTCGTAGACGGGCACGTGGATCAGCGAGGCATAGCCGTCGTCGGCATACTCGATCCGCCGTAGGTAGTCCTCGATGACAGCGGCGAACACCCGTTGGCCGCTGCGTATGACCACAAGGTTTAGCGCCGCGTGCCCCTCGGCAGTGTCCCGCCTGGCGTCGCCGTAGTCGAAGAGCAGTTCGGCCCCGTCGGTGTAGAGCTTGCGGGACGCAAGCGCGTGGTCGACGCCGATCCCTCGCTGGAGCTGGTCGAGCGCTGGCCGGATGCGCTGGAGGGGCACCCCACTGCGGCGGACTGCGGCGAGAACGAGGGCCTCGGCCAGACCGACAAAGGGAATAGATGGCTGTGCCGCATTGGCCGGAACGAGACTGGTGATGACGGCATCACCGACGACGTCGGCGCGGTCCTGGCTACGCCGCACGTACCCCTTCGCCCAGGTGGCCAGCGTCGAGCGCGGAACGTCGATGATGCGCGCTGCCTCGGCCACCGTGTACAGCGGCACGTCGAACCGGCTTCGGTCAATCGTCGTCAGTGTGACCTCCTGGCAACCATTCAACCAGTCGTGACCGTGCGGGTGCGGGTTCCCGACGGCAACGCTGATCGGCTCGCCGCGTTGGCCGAAGGGCAAGCGCAGCGTCATGGGGATCTTCGGAGCCCTCTGGGCTATCGGTGTGGGCATTTGGGCGCGGTCGAGGCGCCGCGACCTCAGCTCGACGGCCGGGGCGAACATGAGGAACGCCGTGCCGACAGATAGTCCAAATCACACAGTCGGCTCGCGAGCCACGGTCGGCGATCGTCAAGACCGAAGACGGCAGCTGGGCAAATGAGTCACTGGCTCCCGCACGGCGGCGAGCGTCACGGAATGGTGCGGGAGGACGTCGCGTCGATGGGCCCCGCCGGACTCAAGTCAGCAGTGACAGGCGCCGACGATGCTCGTATGGCACACGGCGGAGTTGGCGCGCCGTGAATCTTATCCGCTTGTTGCAGGTGCTCGGCCTAGCCGTGGTCGCCATCGACCAGATCGTCGACCGGAGACGTCACGCGAGCCTTCGCGCCGTCCGTCGGGTGTGGGCGGAGACCGCCCGGACGTTGTCCGCCGCCGAGCGGCGCGACATCGGTCGGGCAGTCGAGGCTGGCACCGCCGTGGACGATCCATGGCTGGCCGAGCCCGCCATGGAGATGGCCGCGGCGCTCCTGGCCTACCCGCCTCGAACGCCGCTCCGACGGGTGGGCGACGCCCTTTTTGTTGCATGGATCACGGCGCCTGCGGTCATCCACGGGTTTCGGCGGGAGTGGGGGTGGATGGCGTTCACCGTGCTTTTCCCGCTGTTGTTCGGCCTCCTCACCGTCTGGGTTCCCCTGTCCCGGAGGCGGGCGGCGGAAGCGCTCGACGCCAACCGGCGCATCCGGCCCCCGACGGAACCCGCGACCCGCGTCTACGAGGACGAGCCCTCATCGCTGTCCGTAGGGCTACCGAAGTGTCGCGCGCGCCCGGCGGATGCGCGATTATCCGCCATCCACCTGAGCGTCGGGGTTGCCCTGGGGTTGAGGTGAGCAATGACCCACTGAGGCGGTGTCAAGCTCGGCGAGCCGTGGATTTCGACATGCATCCCCCACGATGGCGCGTTAATGGCACAGCGTTTATGGCGCGGTGCCGCGCGCCATGGAGGCGAATCGAGGGTTCCAAGCGGTCAACGCCGCCCGACGAGAAAGTGCCCTTGACCTGCACTTTTGGCTGTGCCCCCGGCAGGACTCGAACCTGCGACCCGCTGCTTAGAAGGCAGCCGCTCTATCCAGCTGAGCTACAGGGGCCAGCCCTCACGGTACAGCGGGCGAACGCGGAGGACCCGCGATTGCGGGCTGCGGCGGACGGCCACCGAAGGCAGCGGGGCGACACGCCGCCCATGTGCGATGCTGGTAGGAACGCATGGTGGCCGTAGCTCAGGTGGTTAGAGCGCCAGGTTGTGGCCCTGGAGGTCGGGGGTTCAAGTCCCCTCGGTCACCCTCACACAAGCGCCTCTAGCTCAATTGGCAGAGCAGCGGACTCTTAATCCGCGGGTTCAGGGTTCGAGTCCCTGGGGGCGCACTCCACAAAGTCGCAAGGTCCAGCGGGTGGTCTTCAGCCTGTCTTGACCCTTTCCCGAACGCCGAGTCATGAAGGCCAATCTCCGGAGCCGACGCTGCCGGCACGCAACCAGTCTTGCGGCGAGCGCAGGGACTCCGGGTGCAATCATCCGGTGATGCTCACGGGGACGATCTATCGGCAGCTCGCCGAAGTGAACAGCCGGGACCTTGATTGATGGTCACGGCGTCGGCGATGTGGCCGGTAAACCCTCCGGCATCGTGGGGCCAGCACTTCGGTCCACAGCTCTCACGGAGCGAGCGGGGCAGCCCCGGCCGCCAACGCCGTCGACGCCGTCGTCGCTCCGGGTCGCCGCGCACGATGCCGTACAATGTTCCGGTACGGTGTTTGTACGGATCACGAGGAGCCACGATGTCGACAAGGTCCGAACGGGTAGAGGCCCGACTGTCAGCAGACGAGCGGGCGCGGATCGAGCGCGCCGCGCGATTCGAGGGCCGGTCACTGTCCTCGTTCATCGTGGAGGCGGCGGTCGAGCGCGCTGACCAGATCCTCGCGGAACCCACTGTGACCGTGGTACCCGCCGAGTACTTCGACCGGTTGGTGGCTGCGCTCGACGAGCCCGGTCGGGCGCCTCGGCTCGTACAAGCGGGCAAACGCGTAAGCCAGGTTCGCCGCATCGGCTGATGGCCGGCCTCGTCGTCGAGCCGCTCACCGACGAACACGACGTCGCATCCTTCGACTGCGGAAACAGCAACCTGACCGACTGGCTTCACAACCACGCTCGGCATGCCGTTGGGCAGGGCACCCGGAGCTACGTCCTGATCGAGGAGGGCCACAGGGAGGTGCTGGGGTACTTCGCGTTGGCTCCTCATCTCATCGAGCGGGAGCAAGCGCCACGGCGTATGGGACAACGGGCGCCCCGCCAGGTACCGGCGATTCTTCTGGCCAAGCTCGCTCTGGACACGAGGCTCCAAGGACAGGGCCTGGGCCAAGAGCTGCTGATCCGGGCGCTGTCGACCGTCGTCGACGCTGCTCTCGTCGCCGGCGGCAAGATTGTCGTGGTCGACGCTGTCGATGACGCTGCTGCGGCGTTCTACGAGGCCCACGACTTCGCGGCGGTGCCGGGCAACCCGCGGCGACTCATCGTAAAGCTGAGCACCGTGGCCAAGGCGCTCGGCAGGGCTTGGCCGTAAGACAATCAGGAACAACTCTTAATCTGCCGGTTCAGGGTTCGGGTCCCCGGGGGCGCACCGCAAACGTCCTGCTCAGCGACAGACGGGCCCCGGCCCTCAGCCGTCAACCTGCTGGCCGGCGAGGTGCCAGTAGAGGCTGCGGCGGGCCAGCAGGTCGTCGTGGGTGCCCTGCTCGACGACCCGGCCGTGGTCGAGGACGACGATGCGGTCGGCCTCCCGCACGGTGCTCAGGCGGTGGGCGATCACAAAGGCGGTGCGGCCGTGGAGGAGCTCATCGATACCGTGGCGGACGGCCTGCTCGGACTCGGCGTCCAGCGACGAGGTCGCCTCGTCGAGGATCAGGATCGACGGCTTGCGGTAGACGGCGCGGGCGATCGCCACCCGCTGGGCCTGCCCGCCGGAGAGCCGGATGCCCGTCTCGCCGATGTGCGTGCCGTAGCCGAGGGGCAGGCGCTCGATGAAGCCGGCGGCGTCGGCCACCCGGGCCGCCCACCGCACCCGCTCGAGGTCGACCTCCTCCTCGCCCAGGGCGATGTTGGCGGCCAGGGTGCCGTCGAACAGGTGGTCGGCCTGGAGGACGAAGCCGATGCGGCGACGCAGTTCCCGGTGATCGAGGCTGTCGAGGTCGATGCCGTCGTAGAGGATGCGGCCAGACGTGACGGGCTGGAGACCTGCGAGGCAGCGCACGAGAGTTGTCTTGCCGGCACCGCTGCGCCCGACGAGGGCGATGGTCTGGCCGGGTTCGACCTCGAGCGAGACGTCGTCGAGGATCGTCGCCGGGACGGGCCCCTGCGTGCGCACGGTGAGGTGCTGGATGGAAACCCGCCCGCTCAGGACCGGCACTGATTGCAGGTGGCTGTGGTTCTCGCCCTGCTCGGACTCCTGGGCCAGCACGTCGTCGAGGCGGCCGAGGAGCACGCTGGCGTACTGCAGCTCGTCCCAGAGGCGCAGCAGGTTGCCGACCGGGCCGTTGGCCAGCACGACCAGGCCGTTGAAGGCGACCAGCTCGCCGATGGACAGGTCGCCCCCGAGGACGAACAGCCCTCCCGCCCAGAGCACCAGGGCCAGGGTGAGGAAGGTGACGAGGGATACGGCGGCGTCGTAGCGCATGAAGGCCAGGTCGGACCGGTAGACCCGGCCGGCGAGGGCGTCGAACTGCCGGCGCATCAGCGTCTGGAAAGCGTGTTCCGCGCCCCGGGCCTTGATCGTGTCGATGCCGCGGATGGCATCGATCTGGCGGGAGTGATAGGTGCCGAACGACTCTTCGAGAGAGGCCAGGATGGGCCGGAGCCGGCGGCGGGAGTACGCCATGGCCGCCGCGTAGAGGGGCACGGTGGCCAGGTGCGTCGCGGCCAGCGGTGGGCTGAGGATCCCCATGATCACGACGGCCGCCGCGACCTGGGCCGCGGCGGTGAGGCCGACCACGCCCTGCTGCACCAGGTAGATGCGGACCTGGCGCATGCCGGCGACCCTCCGTTCGATGTCGCCGGTGCGGCGGGCGCCGAAGTAGGTGGCGGGCAGGGCCAGAAGCCGCTCGGTGATGTGGTGGAGCGTGGCCGCGTCAGTAGCGGACGGCGACCCGGGCCAGCAGCCAGCGCTGGACGAGGCCGGCGGTCACTGCGGCCACCAGGACGCCGAGCATGCCGAGGGCCAGCAGGTGGAGCTGGCCCCGGTCCCCTTCGGCGATGGCGCCGTCGACGATGCGGCCGGCGGCGAGGGGAATCAGCATCTCCAGGCCGGCGGCGCCGAGTCCGAGTGCGACGGCGGTGACGAAGGGCCGGCGGTGGGGTCGGAAGAACGGCAGGAGCCATCGCCATGGTGGCTGACCCTCGGGGACCGCGGCCAGCGCCGGCGTGGGGGCGACCAGGCAGGCGGCTTCCTCCGGCTCGACCGCGGTCCCCAAGCCCACGCCGCAAGGTTACGACCTCGGTCCTCCATGGCAGGGCGACCTCGCACGGTGGCGGCTGAGAATCGTCCGAAGGGCACTCAGACTTGTGCTCCGACTATTCGTTGCGTGTTTGACGACCGCGGATCAGCCCGCTTGTCTCGGGCTCTTGCGGCCTCACACTCATTTCTCGAAACCTCGACGCCGCACGGAACGCCGCGCCGCGTGCGGCGTGCGGCGATGCCGCTCAGGCTTGCGACCCCGTTTGGGCGGGTGGGTCTCCAGCGGCCGACGGGACGACCCGCCGATCCTTGCGTTCCGACAACGGCTGGCCTCGGTCAGCGTGCCGACGATGGGAGGAGAGCCGAGCACCGGTGCGCGCTTCTCGGTCAAGGTCGAGCAGGTATGGCGCCATGAGCCCCCGGTAGGCGGCCTTCCTCTCCGGGGAAAGATCCTTCCACCCTGTGACCGTCTCCCGGCAGGTCGCCATTCCGCACCGGCACCGGCTCGGGAAGTGCTCGATCGAGTAGTTGCGCATGGCGTAGTCGAAGGTGATCTCCTCGCCGGGCTCGATGTCCCGTCGAGCTACCAGGTCGGGGGCGCCGAAATCGTTGATCCGAACGCCGCAGTTCGGGTCGCACGAATGATTGACCTTCGATCCCAAGCCACGCACCTGGACGTACTCGCAGAGGCCGAGCTGGGTGGCGTGGGAATGGTTCCCGGGCAGCCTCCGCTCGATCTCGCCGACGAGAACGGTCTCACCGACCCGAAAGCGATGGGTGGCAAAAACACCCTCGCCCCTCCCATCACCGCTGACTGACAACTCGTAACCGGCATGGCTCATGGAATCCCTTTCCTTGAGTTGCCCCGGCCGAGTAGTGCGAATTCAGCCAAATGTAGCCCGGTTCACCGACGAGGGACATTTGAGCGAACGGGTCCGGGCTCAGAGCGCGCCCGAACCCGCCCCCCTCCCCTCCCTCGGCGATGATCAGGTCCGGGCCAACGTCGGCCGCTTCGCCGGCCTGGGAAGCGACGGCAAATGGACCGGGCAAGTTCACGGAGGGGTGGCGATGTCGGCGGCCGTCATGCGGCCTGCTCCGGGGCTCCGCTGGCGGACCTGCGTCGACAAGGATGCGGGGATGGCTCCTGAAACTCCGGCGGGCTTCGACCTCTGCCGGGTACGGGACGGGATCTACGCCGATGATCTGGTTCTCGCGGCCGTGGCGTGGCTGGACGTCTTCACGAGGCTGAACGAACATCCCGTCGATCTCGACGGACTCTGTCGCGAGCTCGGACTGGCGCCTCGCCCGGCCGACGTCATGTGCACGCTCCTCCGGGCGATGGGTCTCCTGGAGCCAGAGCCAAATCCGCTCCGACCGACCCCCATCGCGATCGAGCATCTGGCCGCCGGGGGGTGCTTCGACCTGCGCCCGTACTACGCCTCGCTCCGAGACCGACCTATCTGTCGTGAGCTCCTGCAGGTACTCAGGACTGGCGAGCCCGCCAGCTGGGCAAGTGCCGCGAGCGGTGGTGACTGGGAGAGCGAGCTGGCCGGCGTCGCCTTCGCCAGGAGCATCACCGCGGCCATGGACGCTCGGGGAACACTGCTCGCACCCGCCCTGGCCAGTTGCTTGGCGGACGTTCCCGGTGACCGCCTCCTCGACATCGCAGGTGGTTCGGGGATCTACCGCGACCGCGCTCGTGGACGAACGTCCGGGCCTGCACGCGACCGTTTTCGAGCGCGTCCCTGTGGACTCGGCCGCTCGAACGATCCTCGCCGAGCGCGGATACGCCGATCGTGTCGCGGTCGTGAGCGGAGACTTGTTCGATGTGTTGCCTGGCGACCACGACCTGCATCTGCTCTCGCACGTGCTCCACGATTGGGACGAGGACCGGGTGCGCCGAATCCTGACCGGTTCGTTCAACGCACTGCCCTCAGGAGGCTGGCTGGTCGACCACGATGCCCACATCAATACTGACAAGACGGGGCCGTTGCCGATCGCCCGCTATTCCGTACTGCTCACTCACTCCACCTGGGGAAAGTGTTGGTCCGTGCGAGAGATGGACGGATTTCTCGTCGATGCGGGCTTCGAAGAAATCACGCATCGGGAGGCGGGGCCGGACCGCAGTGTCATCCTCGCTCGAAAGCCGTAGCGATGCTGCGCAGGGCTACTCGGGCGGATCCTTGGCACCGGTTCAAGCATCCCTGTTCCACCGGCGAACCCGCCCGGTCAAGCAGCGGACCGGCGCACTCGAAAGACGATCGGCAAAAAAAAGGACTCCCTGGGGGCGCACTCCGTCAGAGGTCGGCGAGCAGCTCGTCGAGCAAAAGCTCCTCGTGGACGGCTCGGCCGGCGGCGGCCATCGCCGAGGTGAGTCGTGGATCCCAACTTGCGGTCACCGGCTCGGAGCCCAGCAGGGGAAGCTCGGCGACGATGGGGGCGAGGCGGGCCAGGGCACCGACGTAGTCGGCGGCCGCGAACCGCCAGGGCCGGCATTGGTGGACCCCGACGAGCAGGTTGGCGATCGCGATACCGGGCCAGTCGAAGTCGCCGTGGTAGCGCAGCTCGGCGCCCGCGACTCGGAGCTGCTCGAGCAACGACAGAACGACCACGGTCGGTTGCCCGAGCGTGCAGACGACCGCGCTGCGACACTGGGCATCGAGCGCCGCTTCGAGCACCCGCGGGTTCTCGCACACGTGGACGACAGCTCCCACCGGGCACACGAGGTCGAGCCTCCGCAGGTCGCGGGCGGTGAGATGGGACTCCCACCCGGCGCGGGTGCGATCGTCGAGCCAGGTGTCGCCGGTCGAGCGAAGGCCGGCGGTGAGGGCGGTGGTGGAGACCTCGTCGGTGATCACGCCCACCGAACGCCACAGCGCCCGCCGGCCGGCCGGGCTCGCTGGGTACGGTGTGCCGGCGATGGCGGCCGCGGCCCGGAGGACCACGGCTCCGACCAGGCTGCCGTCGTCGAGGCCGTGGGCGTCCCCGGTGAGCAGCGACGCCAGCTCTCCCCGTCCGCAGGGGGCGTCACCCGGATGGCGCGGCAAGGCGGCCACGCACCGGACCGCGGTGGCGAGGGCCCGTTCCGCCCTTTCGGGGGGAACCCGTCCGAGCGATCCCGCTCGGCGCAGCTCCTCGAGCCACGGCTCGACCCACGGGCACGCGGCCAGTCCGACGTCGTCGAGGGCTCTGCGGCCGGCGGCCCAGACGCGTGCGACGGCGTCGGCCCGGTCCTGGCGCCGGCCGGGTCGGTCGACGAGCGGCCCCCGCAAGCGGTCGGCCGCCGCCACCAGGCCTGACGCGGCTCCACTGTCGCGGAGCCGGCGGTCGAGACCGGCGAGGTCGACGGTGACCCGATCGCCGACGACCGGTCGTCCCAGGAGGCCGGCGAGGGCGTGACGCTCGGTCCGGTCGAGTTGGTCGAGCCGAACCAGGCCGGTGGGCCGCAGGCCATTGCGCTGCAGGCGATCGGCCACCTGGTCCCACAACCGGCCGAGGCCCGGCCGGTCGAGCGCGGTAACCCCGGTTGCAGTCACACGCCGACGAGGTGGCGCTGGTGGCCGTCCCACCGGAAGTGGACGAGGGCGACGCCGGGCAGCGCCGGATCCCGTACCGCCTCGTAGATCTCCAGGCTGGGGACCGACGGAAAGCAGCCCCACATCCGCTCGCTGGTGAGCACGAAGTCGAGTCCAAGGTGGACGAGCAGGCCGAGCAGGTGGCCATGGGTGGGCTCGTCGACCTTGGCGAAGGCGTCGTCGAGCAAGAGCAGGCGAGGGGCAGTGGGCGTGTCGCGGGCGATCGCCTCGAAGTGCGACGCGGCGGCCGCGAACAGCGCCAGGTAGGAGAGCACCCGTTGCTCGCCCTGGGACAGACCGAGCCGACTGGAGAGGATGCGCGACGACCCGGGATGGGCGGTGTCGGTGACCTTGACCGTGAATCGATACCAGCTGCGGTAGTCGAGGGCGGCCCGCAGATGCTGCTCGTACCCGGATGCGGGATCGGCCGCCCGCTCCGCCTCGATGAGCGCGAGCAGCGTGTCCCGCAACTCGGCGTCAGCCGCCTCGTCGCGCAGCTCGTCGACGAGGAGGCGGGCCGCCACACCGGCCGGCGCGGTCGCGTCGTCACGCAGCTTCCAGTCGAGGTGGGCGCCCTTGCCGTGCGACGTGCTCACGCCGGCCAGGGTGCGGTTGGCGCCGGCCACCAGGTCGAGGGCGTCGAGCAGCTTGGAGCGCACCTCGTCGGCCAGCTCCCGCAGCAGGAAGCGCTCCAGCACCTCGCGCTCTCGGGCGGCCAGGCGGCTGCGAGCGGCCTCGGCCTCCTCGGCCAGGCGGGCCGCCACCACGGCCAGGGTCTGGCGGCCAGAGTCGTCGGCCACGTGGACCACCTTGACGCCGCCGTGCTCGTCGATGGCGGAGTCGTAGCCACCGGGGAGGGCCTCGCTGAGGCGGTCGTAGCGGGAGAGGATCATGCCGTCGGACACCTCGTCGTCGCCGTCGACAAGAGGCGCAACCGCGGCCGCGAGGGCCACGCCCGCCCGTCCGGGATCTGACCCGGATCCGAGGGGATCGAGGCCATCGAGCTGCTGGGGGTCGAGCCCGGTGGCGGCGAGGAGGACGCCGGGAAGGGCGACCGCCTCCGCGAGCACCTGCCCGGCACCGACGAGCAGAGCCCGGGCCTCGTCGTCGACGCGGCGAGCCTCGACCAGGCGGGCTGCGGCAGTGGCGTGATCGGCGTCGGCCTGGCGCCGGGCGGCGTCGGCCGCTGGCAGCAGCGACTGTTCGAGCTCGGCCAGTCGGGCTGTGACCTGTGCGTGCTCGATCAGCACGGCGTCGACCGTCGCCGCCAGCGCCTGGCGCAGGGTGTCGAGCTCGTGGGCTGCGATGTCGTGCTCGCCCCGCCGCTGACGGGCTTCGCCAGCCACGCCGGCCGCCTCGACCCGGCGGTCGGCTTCCTCAGCCCGGCGGACCGCCAGGCGCTCCGCGTCGCGTGCCAGGTCGCGCAGGGCCCGCCGGTGATCGGCGAGGTAGTCGCGCAGCTCGCCCATGGCCGCGAGGAGGCGGTCGAGGTCGGCGACGGTGGTGGGGAACCCGTCGTCCATGGCCTGGTGGGCGACGACTGCCGCCATCCGGTTGGCAGTTGCTCTGGCCTCCTCGGCCCGCCGGCGGTCGGCGTCGTGGCGGGCGCGGGCGGCAGCGAGGGTGCGCTCGGCAGTACGCAGGTCGCGCTCGGCCTCGTCGATGGCGTCGGCCGGCGGCAGGGTGGCGGGCAACCCCTCGAGGGCGTCGCGGCGATGGGCCGCGACCTCGGCCCGACCACCTGCCTCGGCGACATCGGCTCTACGCGCTGGCCACCTCGCTCCGCAGTTCGGCGATCAGCCGCTCGCGCGTGGCCCGCCGGGCGCCGGCCCCGAGGAATTCGACGGTTTCCTTGCGGTAGGCGCCGCGGAGGACGCCGAGCACCCACCGGCCGTCGAGGCCGACCCACGATTCGGCCGTGGGCTGCTCGCCCAGGCCGACGGCCCGCAGCACGCCCGAGACGGTGTCGGGACCTACCGGGCTGCCGTCGGCCGCCGCTGGTACGAGGACGTCGGCCAGGGTGGCGGTGCCGGTGGGCAAGGCCGGGGCGTCGACCCGCAGCAGCGTGTCGCGGGTGCCGGGGTGGACAACGAGCCCGTCCGCTGTGACCCACGCGTCGAGCAGGCCAGCTGCCTCGAGCGCAGCCTCCAGGCCGGCGGCGTCGTCGGCACCCACCCCAGGAGCCAGGTCGACGAGCTCATAGAACGGAGCTCCGGCGGCCGGGTCGCGCTCGGCACTGCTGAACCGAGACGTCGCCGGCCGGGTTTCGGGCTGCGCCTCGACATCGGCCAGCCTGGCCTCCGCCCCGGCCAGGGACTCTTCGGCGCGGGCCACCGCCACGTCTGCCTCGGCGGCGGACTGCCGGGCCTGCTGCAGTGGCCGCGCCAGGGCGTCGGCGACGGCCCGGCGCACGTCGGCGACCAGCGCCGGTCCCCCTCGGCTGGGGGCGAGGACGGAGCGCACCGGGGCCCAGTCGACATCGACCGTCGACGCCGGGCCCGTGGTGGTCCAGGCGTCGACGGCACCGATCCACACTTGCTCGGCGGCGCCGTGGGCCGACCGTGCCTCCGCCACGCGCATCCGTTCCTGGTCGACCTCGGCTTCGGACGCGGCGGCCCGGTCGTCGGCACCGACGGCCTCCTGAGCCGCCCGTTCCGCCTGCTGGGCCAACGTCCTGAGGTCGTCCGCTCGCCGGCGGCGCCCGTCGACGAGCGTGCGCGCCGTTCGAGCTCGCTCGTCGGCGATCGTCAGCCCGGTGGCATCCACATCGCCGTCGGCACCGGTGGCCGGAGGAGGACCGAGCAGCGACGCCTCGAGGCCCGCCTCGTTCGCCAGCCCGGCGACCGTCGCCGCCGCCTCTCCGGCCGTCGCCAGGGACCGGTGCACCTCGTCGCGAGCTGCGGTGAGGTCGACGAAGGCACGACGATGAGCGGCGTCGGCCCGACCGGCGGCCGACTCGGCGATGCCCGCGGCCACGTCGAGGGCGGCGACTCGCTCCTGGCGGTCGATGAGGTCCTGGTGGGCCCGGTAGCCCTCGCTCCGCTCGAGCTGGCGGCGTTCGGCTTCCCGATCGGTGCGCTCGCAGCGGTGGGCGACGAGCACCTCCTCTGCCCGCGAGGCCGCGCTGGCCGCCTCGTCGACCGCTCGGGCGAGCTGGCGGGTGGTGCGGGCGGCCCGGGCCCGGGCCGCCTCGGCCTGCTCGACGGCCGCCGCCCGGCGGGACAGCACGGTGCGGGTGTAGCGCCGGTAGTCACCGAGGAACTGCCCGAGGGCCATGGCCGTGCGCGTCGAACGGTCGACCTGATCGCGGATGGCGTCGAGGTCGTCGAAGTGGCCTGCCGCCTCCGTGAGCACCCGCTCGTCGATCGGTGGAAGGGCGTCGGTGAGCACGCTGGCCAGCTCGCCGGCCTCGACCCGGTTCCCGATGTTGGGGTCGCGAAGCCGGTGCAACAGATGGAGCAGGTTGCGGTAGCGGGCCTCGTCGAACAGTCCGAAGACGTGACGCCCGACCCGGCGGCGGTGCTCGGCCCCCGAGGCGGTGACCGCGTCGTCGCCGAGGGCCTCCTTCAGGCGCTCGATCGAGAGGCACTCACCGGCGACGTCGAGCTCGAGGTCGATCCCGACCCGCTGGTGGGTGAGGAAGAACCAGCTGTCGGCCCGACCGGCGGCGGTCGAGGCCTTGAGCCCGGCGCCGAGGGTCTGGAATGTCTCGGCACCGTCGTCGTCGACGCACCGCAGCTCGAGCCACACGTAGCCGACGTGGTTCCCGTTGGGGCGGCCCTCGGTCATCAGCCAGCGGACGGTGGTGCGGTCGCGACCAGTGGCGTCGAGGGCGCGGGTGTCTCCATCGAGCAGGAATGGGAGCAGGATCTCGAGCGCCTTGGACTTGCCGGCGCCGTTCTTGCCTCGCAGCAGCAGGCGGCCGCCGGCGAAGCGCAGCTCGACCCGGTCGTACTGCCACACGTTGAGGATGCCGGCCCGGTGCAGCACCCATCGGCCGATCGGGCTCGGCCCGTGATCGTCGGTTGGCTCGGCGAGGTCACGCCGGCCGGGGCCGGCAGGCAACAGGCGGGTGGTCACGAGGGTGCCTCCATGGGCTCGAACGAGAAGGCGAGGGGGACGACGACGACCTCGGGGGCGTAACGGTTGGCGACCGCGGTGAGGCGCAACCCGCCATCGGGCCCCCGGCGGAGGAGGCCCATGGCGACGAGCAGGTCCTCGACGTCGCGGGGCAGGCGCTCGGGGTGCTCGACATACTCGTTCCGCCAGCGCTGACCGTGTTGGGCGAGCAGGTCGGCCACCACCTCGTCGAGCAACCCGTGCGGGACCGGGACCGTGCCGACCGGGGCGTCGCGGGTCGCCCCCTCGGGCCGCAGTCGTCGAGCCAGTTGGCTGATCGCCAGGAGTGCAGCGTGGCCGACGGTGCCGCTACGGGGGAAGGCCTCGTCGGTGAGCTCGTCCCGCGGGTCGATGGCAGCCACGCCCTCGGCCCGGATCTCGAGTTCGAGGCCGAACAGCTCGGCGAATGTGCGCGCCTCGCGGCGTTGGAACTGTCGCAGCCAGGCCCACGACTCGTCGTCGACGTCGTCGGCCAGCACCGCCGGCTCCTCCACGAGGAGGCGGCGGACACGGTGACGGGCCCCGGTGCCGACTCCCGGCTCGGCGGCCAGGCGGACGAGCTCGTCGGGATCCTCTACCTCCCGCAGCGGCACGGCCAGCAGGTGGCGCACGAGGTCGCGGCGGACGAAGAGCAGGGCCTCGGCCCCACTGTCGTCGGCGAAGGCGCCGACCGTACCGTCGTCCTCGACCAACACCCCCCAGGCGACGAGCTGCCGTAAGGCGGCGACGAAGGCCCGCCGGTCGGCGTGGCTGTCGCGGCCGAGGTCGATGCCGGCTTCGACGGCTGCGTGTCGGACCTGGTCGATCAGGGATGACAGCAGCATCTGCTGGCGGCCGGTGAGCAGCACCGAGCAGCAAAGAGCCAGGTAGGAGTAGGCGCGGGGCGAGAAGGGTGCGCCCGAGGCCCGGCGGAGGGGGCGGGCGCGATGGGGGCCGAGCCCCGCCTTGTAGAGGCGGGCGAAGCCCGTCTCGACCACCAGGCGGTACCCGAGCTGCTGGCGGAAGTCGCGCCCGAGCTGGTCGCGGTGACGGCGCACGAGCCGGAATCCTTCGGCGTGAGGCCCGTCGGCCGTCACGAGTGGATGGCGGAGCAGGAGCCGCATTGCGTCCTGGCGCTCGGCCGCCTCCCGGGTGGACATCGGTGACGAGGTCATTCCGCCAGCCCCTCGGCTCTCTCGCCCCTCGTCGGGACAGGACGACGGCCGGCCTCGGTGATCGCCAGGCGGAAGCCCTCGACGGTCAGATTGCCCACCGCGCTGCGCAGCGTCGTCGGGCGGGGCGACGGCTCGACCCACAACACCACGCCGGCGTCGACCAGCGCCGCCGAGGCGCCGGCCAGCTCGGGCCCGAACCGGGCCGTCGCCTGGCCGAGAAGCTCGAACAGAACCTGGAGGGCGGCGCCCGACAGCCGCACCTCGTCGAGCCGGTCGCCCACCGCGAGGAGCTCGGCCACGGCCTGGGCCCGCTGCTCGGCCTCCCGACGGCGCTCGGCGACGAGCCGCTCCTTCTGGGCGCGGTGGTCGACGACCCGGACCACCCCACCCCGAGGCGTTCGGTCCCCCCGCTCACGGATGCTGACGGGGACCGGGGCGGGCGGCGCCAGCCACCAACTGGTCGAAGCGGGAAGGGCCTCGCCGATCTCGGCCTCGAGCGGGACACCAAGGTGGCGGGCGCCGTACAGGGCGAAGGCGGACGTGTACAGGACGTGGGCGTCGTGGGGAGTAGCCGAGTCGAGCCAACCGGCCAGGCGGAGGAAGTGCCGGCGGACCGACGTCTCCCGGCTGCTGGCCGAGTTCATGCGCTTGACGTTGGCCAAAAGTGCTCCCACCGCCCGGACGGCCGCCGCTCGAAGCTGTTGCGAGCCCGAGGTCCGGTCGCCGGGGTCGCCGAACCAGGCTCGAAGCTCGACCCAGTCGTCGACGGAACGGCCGCGCGCCCGTTGCACCCCCTCGCCCCCCGGGCTGGCCGCCCGCAGCGCTTCGGCGGCCGGGTCGGCGGCTGCAGCCCGCTCGACCACCAGCGGGATGAGCGGCGCGAGCCGGTCGAGCGCCAGCCGGATCGACGTGGTGTGGCGGGTGACGCTCTCGACGATCGTCTCGAGGTAGTCGAGCAGCAGATGCTTGAAGCCCAACCACTCCTCGTCGTCGAGGTCGGCCCGGGCCAGCACCGAGCCGACGTAGCTGTAGAAGTCGGTGACGGCACTGGCGAACGTCTCGAACTGGAGGAACACGGTGGACACCGTCTCGGCCATTCGGGCGGGGTCGGTGGCGGCCACCTCGGCCGGCGACAGCCGGGCCAATGCCGTGAGCCGGTGGGCCACCGCCGCCAGCAGCTCGCGAGGCACCTCCCGGGCGCCCCCTGCCGCGGCCAGCACCTCCTCGACCTGGCGATGCACGCGCACGCCCAGGCTCGTCATCGCATACCGGGCCGGCTGGCGCTGGTACTCGGCGATGGAGGTGACCCGCACCTCACGGGGGCTGGCCAAGAGGTTGCCGTGCTGTTCGAGGAAGCGCAGCCGCTGCTCGATGACCTCGACGGGCAGGTCGAGGCCTCGCTCGGCAAGGTCGTGGGCGGACCACTCGGCGAGGAGAGCGCCGACGAACAGCCTCATGATGGCGACGTAGCCGCCTGCCTCAGGGGCGGTGGCATAGGCATACAGCCGAAGCCGCGCCACCTCAGCCGGTTCCGACATGGGACCCAGTCTGGCCGAGGGGTGAGACAGAGTACAAGGGTGTAGTTACGAGCTTGCGATCCGAGGAGACCCCGGCGCATTCGCCTCGTGAGCTAGTCGCCGGGCTCGCTCCCCCGCCGGAGCATCGTGCGGACCGCATCGATGGTGTCGGCGTCGGTCGGGTCCTTGTCGTGGCGGTACCGGCGGACGCGGGCGAAGCGGAGGGCCACGCCCCCGGCGTAGCGGGTGGACGCCTGCACCCCGTCGAGGGCGATCTCCACCACGAGGGGCGGGTCGATCTCGACGACGTGGGGGTGCGGGCGGCCGGACTCGCGGGCCAGGAACTCGGCTGTCTGCCACTCGAGGAGGGCGTCGGTGAGGCCCTTGAACGTCTTGCCCACCATGACGAAGCCGCCGTCGGGATCCCGGGCCCCGAGGTGGAGGTTCGACAACCAACCCCGGCGGCGGCCGCTCCCCCACTCGGCGGCCAAGACGACCAGGTCGAGGGTGTGGACCGGCTTCACCTTCCGCCACGCCGCCCCCCGCCGCCCGGCCTCGTAGGGCGATCCGACCGCCTTCACCATCACGCCCTCGTGGCCCGCAGCCAGCGCCTCGTTCTGGAAGGCGAGGGCGGCGTCGAGATCGTCGGTCGCCAGCGACGGCACCCGGGGGGCGCCGGTGCGGTCGAGGGCGGCCGCCCGCTCGACCAGCGGCCGGTCGAGCAGGTCCTCCCCGTCGAGGTGGAGGCAGTCGAAGAACCACACGCCGAGCGACGCCCGGCCCGGCGGACCGGTCCGCCGTCCGAAGCTGCTCATCGTCTCCTGGAACGCCTCCGGCCCGTCGTCGCTCACGCCCAGGATCTCTCCGTCGAGCACGACCCGGTCGACGTCGAGCGAGCGGAGCAGGTCGACGACGGCCGGCAGGCGATCGGTCACGTCGTTGAGGTTGCGGGTGTAGAGGCGGACCTCGTCGCCCCGCCGATGGGCCTGGACGCGGGCGCCGTCGAGCTTCCACTCCACCAGCGAGGGGCCGAGCTCGGAGAGGGCGGAGGCCACGTCCGGCGAGGTCGAGGCGAGCATGGGCAGGACGGGGCGGAGCACGTCGAGGCCGATGGCGGACAGGCCCGGCTCGCCCTCGGTCAGGGCGACGGTCGCCACCCGGGCCAGGTCGCCGGCCAGCATGGCGGCCCGGCGGACGGTGGCGATCGGGATGCCCGAGGCCCGGGCCACGGCGTCCGCCATCACCCCCTGGACCGCGCCCTGGCGCAGCTCACCGAGCAGGACCCGGCGGATGAAGTCCGCCTCGGGGGCTGTCGCCCGGGCCACCAGGTCCCCGAGCAGGCCGAGGCGGACGGCGCCCGAGCCCTGTCCTTCCAGCGCCTGCAGCTCGGTCACCGCCCGGTCGAGCTCAAGAATCTCGATGGACGGGTTCTCGGCCGGGGGTGGATCGACGGCCCGCAGGGTCGCCCAGCCGATGCCGACCTTGCCCTGCCGGGGGCGCCCGATCAGGAACGAGACCGCCGCCTCCACCTCGTCCGGCGCCAACCGCCGGAGCAGGTCGGCGAGGCTCGTCACCTTGGCCAGCCGGGCCGGCGTCGACGCCACCGCCTCCGACGTCCGCACCACCTCGGCCAGCAGCACCCGGCCAAGGTACGCGCCGCCATCGACGACGATCGACGACCCGCGGGCGACCTACTTCGTGCTTGACTCACGGCGGGTGGGCTCGTGAGGCGGGAGGGGCGATGACCGAAGGCAAGACCTCGGGAGGCCGGGTGGCGCGCGGGCGCGTCGGGGAATCGCGGCTCTCGGACGCGGGCGCCAGGGCGTCAAGCTGGCGTTCAGCGGGCTGACGGCGGTGGTGCTGCTGTCGTTCCTGCAGGCGTTGGAGGACCAGATCGGGCGGCTGCGAGTCCCCGGCGCCGAGGAGGTCCCGTACTCCCGCCTCCATGGCAAGGGTGCCGCGGCCGCCTTCGAGTCCTGGGAGAGCGGGGCCACAGCGCTGGCCACGTTCAACCCGGTCGAGCCGCAGGTGATGGTCTGGATCCATGTCGTCGTGGCCCTTGTCTCGATCGGGCTGCTGGCCTGGTTCGCGCACCTCGTCATCAGGCACGCGCCGAGCTGGGGGGCTGGGGCAAGTGGCTCCACGGTCTGCTCGCGATCGTCACCCTCGTCGCGGTCATCGGAGCGCTCCTCGATCTCGCCCTCAGCGTCCAATCGAACCCGTTGGGATTCGCGTTCGCCTTCAAGGTCCTGGGCCCAGTCAAGATCGGCGGAGCTGTCATCCTGGTGCTCATCGTGGCGGTGCGTCGCTTCGACGCGCTCCAGGAGGGCCGGGCGGCGTACCGACAGTCGCCGGCGACGGCCCGGTTGGTGCTCTTCATGGCCATCGCCTTCTCCGGGCTCCTGCAGTTCGCCGACATCGGGGCCCAGGCCGAGGACCTGCTACGTCGCGAGCTCGAGCGGGGCCCAGGATCCCTCCTGCTCCTCCTCGAGGTGAGCCTCTACCTGTTCGTGGTCGTCATGGTGAGCCGCATCCGGCTCCCCCCGGCAGTGCCACCCCCGGCGGGACGGCTGATCCTCTACGGTCTCGGCGTTGCCGCCGCCGGCGGCCTCCTGCTGTGGGCAGGCCGGATGACCGGCCCCCTGGCCCTCGGCGCGATCATCCTCGTCATCGGCCTGGGGTCGGCACTGGTCGCTGTCCCCTCAGCGGACGAGCCGCCCGACCCGCCGGTGGGGGAGCGCTCGGGACGGGGTGTTTACGCCGCTGCCGCCCTGCTGCCCGCGGCCAGCCTGGCCATGCTCGCCGGGCGGTTGTTCTCGGGCGAGCTGGCAACCGACGCCTCGGGCGGGAGCCTCGCACTGCTCGCGTTCGTGGCGGTGGCGTTGTTGTCCGCGGGGGCCGGCGTCGCCTGGTACTGCCTGCAAGGACCCGAGATTCCCGTCATCGAGACGGACTCGTCCAAGAGGCTTCCACTATCGCGCTGGGACCGGTTCGTCGATCACAAGGGTCTGGCCGGCGCGCTCCTGGTGCTGAGCCTGGCGCCGATCGCCGTCGCCGTCGTGGGGACGAAGGTCGACGTCATGCCGACCCTCGGGCATTGGCTGTCGTCGTTCGGGGTGCTCCTTCTCGGCCTCACCGCCTTTGCCGCGACCTGCGGCGCGGCCCGCCTGCTGCTGGCCGACTGGGACCGGCCGGCGTTGATCGCCAGGCTCGGGTTTCGCAGCACGCCAGTCGTCGCCCTGCTCCTGATCTGGTTCGTCGTCGCGACCGCGGTGACGGCGCAGTGGGAGAACGAGAAGGAGTCGCCGCACGTGGTGCGCACGATGACGTGGACGGCGGACGGCCCGGCCACGTGTTCCGACAAGGCCCTGCTCGAGGCGCTCCAGACCACAGAGCCCCGCCCGCATGAGCCGGCCGTCGCCTCCCTGCTCTGCTCCTGGCTGGTCGCCAACGCCAAGGTGGGTGACGGCAACACCGACACCACCCCCGTGCCGCTCGTCCTCGTCACCGCCAGCGGCGGCGGTGTGCGGGCTGCGGCGTGGACGGCACGGGTGCTCGATTGCCTGTTCCTGGCCCCGCCGGCGGAAGGCTCAGACCCGTGCCTGAACGGCCGAGCGGGCGTAGCCGCAGGGCAGGCCAACCCGTTCCGGTTCCTGTTCGCGGCCGGCGGCGCGTCCGGGGGCAGTGTCGGGATCGTATCGACCGTGGCCCAACATCTCGCACCGGTGGACCAGCGGACCGACTCGGTGCCGGCGTTGGGCAAAGACCATGTCGGCCCGCTGCTGGGCAAGGCCGTCCTCGGCGAGCTGACGCTGGCCGCGATCGGGTTGGCGCCGGGCCAGGATCGGGCCGAGGTGCTCATCGAGGGCTGGTCCCGCCCGTTCAGCACGGTGCAGGGGTCGGCGTGCGGGCCGCTCGTCGGGAGGGCCCTCGATGACGTCGGGTTCCTGCAGCTGCAGGACGCTTGTTCCGGCCAGGTGCCGCTGATGTTGCTCAACGGGACGGTCGTGCGCACAGGTCAGCGCTTCAACATCTCCCCCTGGACGGCTCGGCGGCCGTCACCGACGAGCTGAGCTACTCGTGGGCCGGCGGGTCCGTCGACCTGCGCGACGTCCTCTGCGACGATCAGGACATTTACCTCTTCGACGCGGCCTTCCTCTCGGCCCGGTTCCCGTTGGCCACCCCGTCGGGCCACCTGCTCGGCGGGGACGAGTGCGCCCGTGACGTCGACTCCGGTGTCGACGTCGTCGACGGCGGCTACCTGGAGAACTCGGGTGCCGGGCAGATCGGCGAGCTCTATGGCGTGGTCTCGCCTCTCCTGGACAGGTACAAGTCGGCCAACCTCGGCGGGTACCGGCCCGTCCAACCCCTCGTCGTCGAGATCGAGAACGGCGAGAACGCCGGCGACGACCACGAAGGTGCCGGAGCTCAAGTCGGATCTGGCCGAGCCGCTCCGCGTCCTCCAGGCGGAGCTCGGGATCCTGACCGGGAGCGCCCAGAGCAAAGAGGCGCTCGACGGCCTCCGTACCGCTGCCGGGCGGGACAAGGTGCAGGTGCTCAAGTTCGCCATGTACACCCATCCGGGACGGCGGCTCCCCCTCGGATGGGCGCTCAGTCCTGGGATTCTCGACGACATCGACCAGCTGTACCAGCTGGCGTTCAACCAGACGGCGGCGAGTGACTTCGCCCGGATGACGGCCCAACCGGCACCCTGACACCGGCGCATCGTGGTGGGCGTGGTTCCGGCGGGCAGGCCGCCCGACCCAGCGGGCCGGGCCGCGTCAGCGGCGGATTCTCGGATCAGCGTTCATGGCGGACCCGACCCCATGGCTGCCTTCAGCTCGCGCACCCAGCGTTTCAAAACCGGCTCCTGTGCGTAATAGGAGTGGATCGCCAGCTGCGTCCACGGAGGCCGATCACGCTCGAGCGGAGGAGTGGTGGCGGACGGGGGCGAGCTGACGTCGCCCCGGAACGGGTCGTCGAGCTGGCAATCCGCCTCCGGGGTGGTGCGCGGTCCTGAGAGGAAGACCGGACCCCCGATAGGGTCGGTGGCTCGGTAGAAGTTCCGCCACCCCAGGAGACCGGCTCCGGGCGCCGGAAGCTTGGCCCGCACCTTCTCCACCTCGTCGGGGCCCAAGTAGGCGGGGAAGAACGTTCCGTAGATCGTCGAGATGGGCGAGCCGTAGGTGACCAGCGCGACCTGTTGGAGGTCGGCGGCGGGCATGGGCGCCAACACCACGAAGGCCAGGATCGAACCCTGGCTGTGCACGCTGAGCACCAACGGATGCCGCTGCCGCTCGTTATGGACGTGGTGGACGATCCGGCCGTACAACTCCGGTATGGCCTGCTCCGAGTAGGACGCGCTGCGAAGGGCGAGAACCGGCGGGGCCAGAACGTCATGACATCCCAGAGGGTCGCGGCGAACGTGCGTACGCCCTTGCGGCCCTTGCTGACGAGCTGGACGAGGAGCACGACGAGCAGCGGCAGGAGGTAGGCCCCGACCCGGTAGAAGAAGTTGTCGAGCGCCGTCGGCGGTGACAGGAACGGATGCAAGAACCCGTGAGCCCGGATCTGGAAGCCCACGCGCCAGCCGACGGCGGCCAAGTTGGCGAGCACGAGCAGCGCGGCCACCGACAGGGCGATGTGGCCGCTCAGCCGTGCCCTCGTGGCGAGCGCCCGGCTCCGCCCGATGGACCTGCGGTACCCCTCGTCGAGCCCGTCGACGGCGCCACCTGGTGACGACCTCCGACGCTCGAGGATGTCTTCCACCCCCTGAGGACGGCGCCACCACAAACCGAAGCCAAGCCCTATGAGTGCGAAGAGGATGATCATCAGTCCCCAGACGTCGACCAGGTTGATCTCCGTACCGGGGAGGATCTTCGGCGCCATGTCCGGACGCTTCGGCCAGTCGTTCAGTCGCTTCTGGGCGAGCAACATGCCCCGCGAACACCGCATTGGCGAGGATGAATCCGAGGGTGGCGGCGATGGCGGGGCCGCCGGCACCCACCGCTCCCGACCTGTTCTTCCGTTACTCCAGGACATCACGGCCAGGGCGACGACCAGGATGATGGCGATCGAGTTCACTACGGCGAGGGCGTAGCCGATGTCCAATCGCGCTGGTGGCGTGTCGTCCACCCACGCGCACCAGTACGTCCACCCGGCGACCCCAAGTCCCGTGACCACGAGGATCGCGGTATGGACGAGCCGAATCCTCCCGGCTGCGCCTGGGTCGAAGAAGAAGCCACTGTGGTCCAGCCGCTCGTCGGCACCCCACGGTTCTCGACCGGTCAAGTCACCTTTCATCTCGGGTGAGAGCGGCGCTTTCTCGAAGCGGACCTGCGATTTGCCGGCCACATACCAGACGCCGCCGACCACGAGGCCCAAACCAATCAGGGCGGCGAGGACTCCCGTTCTTTGAGACCCCAGTGTCGGGTCGAGCACCTTGCCCACTGCGTAGGCGCATTCCTCGCCCGGGGACGCCAGCCGGCGCGACCATTGCCATCCCAGGATGTCGACGACGATTATGGCGAAGCTCAAGACGTACACCATCGTGAGCAGCCCCGACAAGGCGTGAACCAAGCCTCGGATCCCCTTCACCCGTCCTTGCGAGGAGCGCGGCACGGGAGGGTGCATCCAGCCGGCCAGGTTGAGGAGGGTGAAGGGGAGCAGGACGACCCAGAGGGACCGAAGCAAGCCCGTGCCGGAGGTGAGGTCGCCCCAGTCGTAGCTCTCCACGCTCCGGTCGGTCCGGCGGGCCAGGAAGGCCGTGCCGCCGACTCCTTCACCGACGACCGTCACGTCGGACGCAGACTCGAATCCGAGCATCCGGGCGCCGTGCGCACCCCCGACTCCGTGGACCCGGAGCTCGTGGACGAGTGTCATGTCATCCAGGAGTCCGGATCTAATTCATGCAGGCAGGAGAGCACGGCGAGGTCTTGTCATTCACCTTCTCTGCCACCCAACGTGCGACCTCATTGCTGCAAACTCCTGTGTGATCCAGAGCCGGATTAGTCTAAGTCACCCTGCTGGTTCGCTGGCGTAGAGCCTTGCCTCACAGATCATCTGCGAAGCTTCTTCTCGATCTTCTCCCGCACGAACGAATCGAAGGTGCCGAGCAGGCTTTCCACACGAGACTCTACTTCGCGGCCGCGGAGGTGACCGAGTCGGCGACAGCCCTGCTGCGTTTGCTACTCGTCGTGGCTGCCACCCGGTCGCTGCCGACGCCCAGGATGCGTCGAGCAGCGCCGTCGTCCGGATCGGACCTCGGCCCGAAGAGGCCTTCGATGCCGCCGCCGGAGGTAACGGCCCGGATGTCCTTCCAGGTGTTAGCGGCCGGGTGCCTGCCACCCAGGGTCGCGGCCGCTGACGCCGAGGATGCGGTCGAGCAGCGGCGCGTCGTCCGGGATCGGGACCTCGGGCCCGAAGAGGCCTTTGATGCCGCCGCCGCGGAACTCGGTGACCAGGTGGCTGGGTCCTCCCGGCCGCGGGTGCTTCACCGCCGCCGCCCGGAAGGCGAGCACCGAGCCGTGGAGGTGATCGACATCGGTCGCGGCCGCCATCCGTCCCCCCGGGCCGGGCAGGCCCGACGGCGGCGGCCGGGCCGCGGCGATAGCCTCGGCCCGGTGAGCGTGCAGATCTCGGACGAGGAGCTCACCGCCCTCGCTCTGGCCGCCGACCCCGACGCCGAGGTGGACGCGGACGCGGTGCCGTTCGACCCGGGTGGCGATGGCGAGTCGTACCACCCGTTGCCCGCCTGGTACATGCCGGTACCCCAGGGCCCGCCCCGCCCCCTCCGCGGCTGGCGGCGGGCGGTGGGGCTGGTGGTTGTTGGATCCTTCGTCCTGATCAACGCCTACGGCCTGTGCAGCACCTACGGCGTGGTCGCCTTCGGGTGAGGCGGGCCGGGCCCGGCGGGGTCGACCCAGGTATCATTCGCCCGGCTGGGAACCGTGAAAGCCCATGGGGACGCCTGGCCCACCGTCCGGCTCGCCTGTCGAGCCCGCAGCGGAAAGGCGGACAGTTGACCACTGCCCACCGGAGGCCGATCAGCCGCCGGTATCACCAACCACACATCGGCCAGGCAGATGCAGGCGCCGCCACCGCCAGGCTGGCGAGCACGGTCGCCGCTGCCACCGAGAACTGCATGGTCCGCCGCCCAATGCTCGTGCGGACGGCCCGTCTCGACGAACGCGTCAAATTCAACGATTCACCCCCCGGTGAGCTGCTCAATGCCGCGTCGGACAGTCGAAGGCTGGGCCCGGGCTGGAGGCGCCATTGCCGGAGCGCCCCCAGCCCGATGTGGCCGGTTCCCACCACCCGTGAAATCTCCCGGACGCGAGGTCCGGAGCGGGGAGAGGTCCGAAGACGACAGCGGCCGTCGTCGTCGGGCGGCCCTCGCCGCACGGATCAGCCGAGGGTCCGTCGTCAGTCGCCTTTCGGCGGGCCCCCATGCCTGCATGCAAGTCCGTGGGCCCCTGTGCGAGAAGGGACAAACCGGGACAACCAACACCGGGTGAACCCGAACCTCCATCCCCCAACGAGGAAGACATGACTGCCATCCGTTCGGTCGGGCCCGTGTCCGTCGACGGGTTGGGCCCGTGGGTACGTGAATGGCGCCACACCAACCGATGGACCCAGGAGCGCCTGGCCGAGGCGCTCGGCTACGACGTGTCCTACGTGGCCAAGATCGAACGGGGCAGCCGCCGGCCCACGTCGCAGTTCCTCACCCGCCTGGCCGAGGTGGCGGCGACGCCGAAGGACGACCTGGTCCGGGTGTCGAGACGCCCGTCGGACCGGGTGCGCCTGCCCATGCCCGCCCTCCCCCTGATCGGTCGGGAGCAGGACGTGGCCGAAGTCGGCCGCCTCATCCGGGGGAACGAGCGCTGCGTGACCCTCGTGGGAGCGCCGGGGATCGGCAAGACGAGCCTGGCGGTGGAGGTGGCGTGGCAGGTCGCGGCCGACTTCCGGCACGGGGCCTGTTTCGTCCCCCTGGCCGAGGTCGCCGGCCCCGAGGCGGTTGCCGCGTCCCTCGTCCATCGGCTCGGACTGCGGGACTCCGGCGGCACTCAACCCACGGACGTGGTCGTGGCCGCCCTGCGCGACCAGCACCTCCTCCTGGTGCTCGACAACTTCGAGCACGTCCTGTCCGCCTCGACGATCGTGGCCCGGCTGCTGGCGGAGGCACCGCAGGTCCGCGTCCTGGCCACCAGCAGAGAGGTGCTCGGCCTGTCCGAGGAGTGGTCCTATCGGGTGACGACCCTCGGGTTCCCCGACCCGCTGGCGGAGACGCTCGACGACGCCGAGGAGTACCCCGCGGTGCGGGTCTTCGTCGATCGGTCACGCGTGGCCCGGCCCGCCTTCACCCTCACCGACGCCAACCGCCGCCCGGTGGTGGAGATCTGTGCCCGGCTCGACGGGCTTCCCCTCGCCATCAACCTCACGGCCGCGGCCAGCCGCATCCTGTCCCCCTCCGACATCGTGCGCAGCCTCCGTGACCGCCTCGAGCTGCCCACCGACCGCGCCAGCGACCGGGCCGGCGACCCGCTGACCCACGGCCGGCTCGGATCGGCCCTCGACTGGAGCTGGGAGCTGCTCGACCCAGGCACGCGATCGCTCCTGGCCCGCCTGGGCGTCTTCGCCGGGGGCTGCAGCCTGGCCGCGGCGGAGTCCGTCTGCTCCGACCGTGGCGCCGACGTGCTCCTGGGGCTCACCGAGCTGGAGGGCAAGAGCCTGATCCAGGCCGTCCAGACGGAGGACGGAGAGTCGAGGTTCGCGTGCCTGGAGACGGTCCGCCGCTACGCGTTGGGGCGGCTGGCCGAACGGGACGAGCTCGACGAGCTGCGCCGCCGCCACTGCGGCTACTTCGTAGCGTTGGCCGAGGAGGCCGAGTCGAGGATCACCGGCCACCGCGACCAGGGCGAGTGGCTGCGCCGACTCGACAGGGAGTACGCCAACCTGGCGGCCGCCTTCTCATGGGCGCTCGACAACGATCCGGCCAACGCCTTGGCCATGGCCGCCGCCCTGTCCCGCTTTTTCTCCACCCGCAGGCTCACCGAGGGGCGCCAGTGGTTGAGCCTGGCCCTGGAGCAGGCCGACACCTCGTCGGTGGCGGGGGCCCGGGCCCTCACCGGACTCGGCGTCCTGGCCCGGCTGCAGGGCGATCTCGACGCGGCCGACGCCTGTCTCGAGCGGGCCCGGGTCCTGGCCCACGATCTGGGCTCGGCCAAGGATCTGGCCGCCGCCATCCTCACTCTGGGGATCGTGGCCGAGGACCGGGCCGCCTACGACACCGCCGAGAAGCGGTTCGAGGAAGCCACCGCCCTTTCGACTGCCATCGGCGACGACCGGGGCACGGGGCACGGCCTCAACTGCCTGGGCGTGATCGCCCTCCGCCGGGGCGACACCGACGTGGCCACCCGCCGGTTCATGGAGGCCCTCAGCCTGTTCCGGGCCCTCGATGACCCGTGGAGCGTCGCGGTCACCGCCACCAACCTGGGGTGGCTGGCGGAGACAGCCGGCGAGCTGTCGGAGGCGAGGGCCTGGTACGACGAGTGTCTGCAGCTCCGCTCCCTGGTGGGCGACGAGCACGGCCTGGCCCGGTCCGCGGCCGACCTCGGGCGGGTGGCCCGCCGGGGGCGTGACATCGCCCGCGCCCGGTCACGCATGGAGGAGGCGCTGCGGGCCTTCCACCGGCTGGGTGACCGCCGGCTGGCCGCCGCCTGCCTGCTCGAGCTGGCCGACGTCGCCCTCGACCGCCGGCGGCGCGACATCGCGTCCCGGCTGGTGGGGGCGGCGGAGGCGCTGCGGGAATCCCTCGGCACCCCTGCCTGGCCGGACGAGAGCGAGTTGGAGACGAGGGTGTTGACCGAGCTGGCGGCCACCATGGGGGCGCCGGCGCTGCACCGGGCCCGGATGGTCGGCCGATCGCTGACCCTCGACGACGCCCTCGACATGGTCGAGTCCGACTCGTGGCCGGCGGCCTACCGCGGCGGGCGCCTGGCGCCATAGGCAATTCCGCTCGCCGGGCGAGGGTCCTTGCCGGGGGGCGCTCCAGCGGTCACAATGGGCCTGCGCCTTTCCCTGGCTGGTCCGCCGTCAGCCGGGGAGGGCGCCTTTTCGCGCCTACGCGGCCTTCACTGCAGTGCGGTCACCGGTGTTCGGGGTTGGGGAAGTCGAAGCGGCAGCCGGCGTCCCACTCCGATCGCTGGTTGCCGTGGGCCGGGATGCCGCCGGCGTCCTTGAGCATGCGGGCCAGGTGGAGCAGGTTCCAGGTCATGAACGTGGTGTTGCGGTTGGTGAAGTCGTTCTCGGGACCGCCCGAGCCCGGGTCGAGGTACGACGGGCCAGGCCCCGCCTCGCCGATCCACCCGGCGTCGGCCTGGGGCGGGATCACGTAGCCGAGGTGCTGCAGGGAGTAGAGGATGTTCATGGCGCAGTGCTTGACCCCGTCCTCGTTGCCCGTGATCAGGCAGCCGCCCACCCGCCCGTAGTAGGCGTACTGGCCGGCGTCGTTGAGCAGGTGGGAGTTGCCGTACAGGCGCTCGACGACCTTGGTGCACACCGACGTCTTCTCGCCCAGCCAGATCGAGCTGCACAGCACGAGGATGTTGGCCGCCTTGACCTGCTCGAAGATGGCCGGCCACTCGTCCCGCTCGAAGCCGTGCTCGGTCATGTCGGGGTAGACGCCGACCGGGATGTCGTGGTCGACGGCCCGCACCAGCTCCACCGTCACCCCCTGGCGGCGCATGATCTCCATGGAGATGTCGGCCAGGCCCTGGGTGTGGGAGAGCTCGGGCGACGGCTTGAGCGTGCAGTTGATGAACAGGGCCCGCAGGTCGGAGAAGTCCCACGTGGTCTGGCGACACAGCTCTTCCTGCTTCGGGGTCAACTCCACTGGTTCCTCCTCGTCTCGGACACCGCTACCGTCCCCCGTCCCGCCGGCCGCGTTACGCCAGACCGGCCAGGGTCTCGGGGAGATCGACGCAGGTCGGGCAGCTCGGCGGCCCACAGCTGGCCGCTGCGGCTTCGCTCCCCCCGCCGGTTGATCCACACGCTGGTGATCTCCAGCTCGGCGCACGGCTCGATGTCGTGGAACAGGCTGGCGGCCACGTGGACGTGGGTCTCGGGGAAGCCCGTCCGCCGCTCGAGCTCGTCCCAGTGGCGGTGGCCGGGCTTGTAGGACCCGATCTCGGACGCCACCACCCGCTCGTCGATGTCGACGCCCAGCCGGGCGATGGAGGCGTCGAGGAAGTCGGCGTCGGTGTTGGACAGGATGGCCAGCTTCCACCCGTCGGCCCGGAGCCGGGTCAGGGCCTCGGTCACCTCGGGGAACGGTGGCCACTCGGGCAGCGAGTCGGCCAGGGCGGAGGCGTCGGCGTCGGCCAGGGGCAGGCCCCGCACCGCGGCCAGGGCCCGCAGCGAACGCTCGAGCACCTGCCGGTAGGTGAGCGACCCGTCGAACTGCACCACCGGCTCGACCGCGTGGTAGTAGGCCAGCAGCCCCTCGACGTCCTCGCCAAACTCGGACGGCGGCCACAGCCGGGCCAGGACGGCGGAGATCCCCCCGTTCCAGTCGATGAGCGTCCCGTAGCAGTCGAAGCTGGCCCACCGATCCACGGCGCCGATTCTGACCCACCCCCAACCGGTGACGCTCGAGCGACACATGCGGGTGCTGGCCGTCACCAGTTCGACGGCTGCCGCCAACTGGTGACGCTGTCGGGCGCCCTGGCGCCCACGGGTGTCACCAGTTCGGCCTGGGGGCGGACGCGAATCGGCCCCGAGTAGCCCTCAGGGCCGAGACCCTTCGCGCTTCTCGGGACCGCACTCGCTCGGCTCCCCTTCGGCGGCCGCCCTTGCGGGCAGGCTGCCTCCGGTTCGCCTCGTCCGCTGCTGCCCCACCGGGATCCTGGTCCGCTTCCGGCTTGCGCCTTCCGCTTCGCTCTCACCCGGCGTGCTCGGCACCGGACGAAGCTCACTGTACGGAAAACGTCTGGGGAATGGAAGGGGCGCAACCTGTGGATTTCCGAGGCGTGCGACGCCTGGATGCCCGCGACCGAGGCGGGACGGGAACAGGCGGGGCGAAACCCGTGTTCTGCTACATACCTGTTTGTTAACTCCCCGACCATCCCTGATCGAGGTCACCAATGCCTGAGCTGCAGACCACAACCCTTCCCCTCATGCCCCTCACCACCGGCGTGATCCTGCCGGGGATGGTCGTCACCCTGACGGCCGACACCGACGAGGCCAAGGCCGCGGTGGCCGCCGCCGAGCGGGGCGACGGCCGGCTGCTCCTCGTTCCCTTCGTCGACGGCCAGTACGCCCGCACGGGCACCATCGGCAAGATCGAGAACGCGGGCGACCTGCCGGGTGGCATCCGGGGCCTCATCATCCGGGGCATCGAGCGGGCCGACCGTCGGCGCCGGCGTGGCCACGGGCAGCACTGCCCTCCTGGTGCAGGCCGACCCCATCGCCGTCCCGCCCTTCGGCCCCCGCGCCCACGAGCTGGCTCGTGAGTACCGGGCCATCGTCGAGACGATCTTCGACAAGAAGGGCGTCAGCCACCTCAACGAGCACCTGCGGGGCATCTCCGACCCCGGCCAGATGGCCGACACCGCCGGCTACGCCCCCGAGCTGACCCTCGAGCAGAAGGTCGAGGTCCTGGAGACGGTCGACGTGGAGCAGCGCCTGGAGAAGGTGCTGGCCTGGATGCACGACGTCCTGGCCGACATCACCCTGAAGGAGCGCATCCACAACGACGTCAACGAGGGCATGGAGAAGACCCAGCGCGAGTTCATCCTGCGCCAGCAGATGGCCGCCATCCGCAAGGAGCTGGGCGAGTCGGGCGACGGCGAGGACGTCATCGAGGAGTACCGGGCCAAGGTGGCCGGCGAGAACGTGCCCGAGCACGTCCGCAAGGCGGTCGACAAGGAGCTCGGCCGCCTCGAGCGCACCAGCGAGCAGAACCCCGAGCACGGCTGGATCCGGGGCTGGCTCGACACCGTCACCGAGCTGCCGTGGGGCACCAAGTCCGAGGACCAGCTCGACGTGGCCGACGCCCGCGTCATCCTCGACGCCGACCACACCGGTCTGAACGACGTCAAGGACCGCATCGTCGAGTACCTGGCCGTTCGCAAGCTGCGGGCCGACCGGGGCCTCGGTGCCGTCGTCGGGCGCAGCTCCGGGGCCATCATCGCCCTGGTCGGCCCTCCGGGCGTGGGCAAGACCTCGCTCGGCGAGTCGGTGGCCCGCGCCCTGGGCCGCAAGTTCGTCCGGGTGTCCCTGGGCGGCGTCGCCGACGAGGCCGAGATCCGTGGCCACCGCCGCACCTACGTCGGGGCTCAGCCCGGCCGCATCGTCCGCGCCCTGCGGGAGGCGGGCACCATGAACCCCGTCTTCCTGCTCGACGAGGTCGACAAGCTGGGCAGCGACTGGCGGGGAAACCCCTCGTCGGCCCTGCTCGAGGTGCTCGACCCGGCCCAGAACCACACGTTCCGCGACCACTACCTGGAGATCGACCTCGACCTGTCCGACGTCCTCTTCATCGCCACCGCCAACCAGCTCGACACCATCCCCGGGCCCCTGCTCGACCGGATGGAGATCATCCCCCTCGACGGCTACACCGACGACGAGAAGGTCACCATCGCCCGCGACCACCTGCTGGCCCGCCAGCTGGAGCGCAACGGCATGTCGACCGGACGAGGTCTCGGTCACCGACGACGCCCTGCGCTCGATCGTGTCCGGCTACACCCGGGAGGCCGGGGTCCGGAACCTGGAGCGGGAGCTGGGCAAGTCGCTGCGCAAGGTGGCCACCAAGGTGGCCGGCGGCGACCTCCAGCCCCCGGTCGTGATCGACGAGGGTGACGTGAAGACGTGGCTCGGCCGGCAGAAGTTCTTCTTCGAGGCGGCCGACCGCACCGCGGTGCCGGGTGTGGCCACCGGCCTGGCCGTCACCGGGATGGGCGGCGACGTCCTCTTCATCGAGGCCAGCGCGCTTCCCTCGGGCGAGGACAACCACGGCGGTGGCGCCCTGACCATCACCGGCCAGCTCGGCGACGTCATGAAGGAGTCGGCCCAGATCGCCCTCTCCTACGTGCGGTCGCACGCCGAGGCCATCGGGATCCCCCTGGCCGACCGGGTGCACCTCCACGTGCCCGCCGGCGCCATCCCCAAGGACGGCCCGTCGGCCGGCGTCACCATGGTCTCGGCCCTGGTCAGCCTCATGTCGGGCCGGCCGCTGCGGTCGAGCGTGGGGATGACGGGCGAGGTCACCCTGCAGGGACGGGTCCTGCCCATCGGAGGCGTCAAGCAGAAGGTGCTGGCCGCCGCCCGGTCGGGGCTGAAGGAGGTCATCCTCCCGAAGCGCAACGAGCCCGACCTCGACGACGTCCCCGACGCCGTCAAGGAGACCATGACCTTCCACCTGGTGGAGGACGTCACCGAGGTGCTGGCACTGGCCCTCGAGCCAGCGCCCATCGTGGGTGACGCCGTCGTCGCCGCCGCATAGGCCGCACCCTTCGTCGCACCCCACCGTCGCAGCTGACCGTGCCCCCTTCGGGGGGCACGGTCGCGTCCGCCCCTCGGCGCTCGGCCAAGATGGGACATTCGAAGCTCTCGGACTAAACAGACGGACGGCCCCGGGGCTCTAGGGGCAGTGGACGGCTTCGAGGCGTGGTACCGGGGATCGGCTCCCCGGCTGGCGGCAGCCCTGGCGGTCGTCGCCGGCGACGCCGACGTCGGCCGGGAGGCGGCGGCCGAGGCCTGCACCCGGGCGTTCGAGCGCTGGGCCAGGGTGAGCACGATGGGCTCCCCCGAGGCATGGGCCCACACCGTTGGGGTCAACCTCATTCGCCGGCGCTGGCGCCGGTCCGCCATCGAGCGCCGGCTGGCGACCTCGCCCGGGCCGGCCGCTTCGGCACAGGCATCGCCGGCGCCCGAGCTGTGGCAGGCAGTGCGCAGTCTCCCGATGCGCCAGCGCCAGGCCATCGCCCTCCGCTACGTCCTCGACCTGACCCAGGAGCAGGTGGCGAGCGCCATGGGAGTGGCACCGGGGACGGCCGCGGCCACGCTCACCAGCGCCCGTCGCCAGCTGCGGGCGCTCCTGGGCAACGAGTCCGAGCCGGAGGAGGCGAAGCAGCATGGGTGAGCTCGAAGAGGCCCTGGGGCGACTTCCCGACGACCCGACAGTGGCCCCGGAGCCGTTGTCCGGCATCGTCTCCCGGGCCGAGCGCCGGCGGCGGCACCGGTGGCAGGGTCGGGGGGCGGCCGCGGTGGTGGGCTTGGTGGCGCTCTGTGTCGGCATTACCGCCCTCGTCCCGGAGAGCCCCCAGGTGGTGGACTCGGCCAGCCGCCCGGGCGACGGGCGCAGGCTGCCCGCGACCGGCGGCGTGACCGGCTCCTCGGTGGTCGTGGCCGAAGGAGACGTTGGTGGAAAGCACTGGCGCCTGCTCGTCCGGCCGGACCAAAGGGGACTCTGCCTCGACATCGAGCATGCGGGCGTGACCAGCAGCGAATGCGGCCACCAGACCGGTGGCGACCAGGCGATCGCCGGCGGGCTGAGTCGGGGGTTGACCCCGACGTTCCTCAGCGGTGCCATACGCAAGGACGTCGCCGGCGTCCGCCTCGATCTCGACGACGGCGGCTCCGCCAGCCTTGTCCCGGTCGGCATCGACAAGGGCTTCGACGTCAATTTCTTCGTCTCGCCCCTGTCAGCGGACCGGACCGTGACCAAAGCCATCGCCCTCGACCAGCTCGGAGCGGCCCTCGGCGAGCTCCGGATCGACCCCGCCCCGGAGGCACCGGGTGACGAGATCGCCGCCCCCCGGTCCCCGGCCACGTCGATCGCCGGGAGCGGGCCCGGAAGCGACGACCACGGGAGCGACGGCCCGCAAGGCAGAGATCCAGTGGGCGACGCGCCCGCCGACGACGGCAACCAGAGCAGCCCGGTGCAGTCGATCCCATCGGGGCAGGAGCCGGTCGGGCCGCCGCCGGTCGACCCCTCGTTGGCCGCCTGCCCGACCGACCAGGTGGGGGTGACGGTCACGACCGGCAAGGCCGCCTACGCCCGGGGCGAGACCGTCACCGGCTCGGGCACCATCGAGAACCGGTCGAGCACGGCCTGCCTGATCCCGGCGCGCGTCTTCTTCACCATCGAGAACTCGGCCGGGGAGATCGTGAGCGACTTCGCTTACACCGCCGACTACCGCATGCCGTCGAAAGCCGAGCCGGGGCAATCGTTCAGCGGCACCTTCACCTGGGAGCAGGGCAATTGCGACCTGCCGTTCTGCGAACAGGTCCCCGACGGCACCTACACCGCCGTGGGCCGTTGGACCGAGGGCGCCTCGTTCAGCGCCCGGGCATCGTTCCAGGTCGGCCCCTGACCGTCGTTCGCGATCTCGTCGCGGGCGGGCGGCGGTCGGCACCGATTGCGACGTCCCGGCCACCTATCCGGCGAGCGGCGGTTCGGCGTTTATTCGCAGCGCCGCGGAAGCTCCGTGAACCACACTTTCCCAGGTGGACGGAGGTGACCCGGTGGACGCATACAGCGATTCCCTGATGAGGCTGTCGAACGCACGGCTGAACGACCTGCACCGGGAGGCCGGGCGTGATCGGCTGGCCCGTTCCGTCCGGCGGGCGACGCTTGCTGCCCGTCTCCCGAACGGCCGGTCGACGGCCGAGTTGGGGGTTGCCACTGCGCCGGTGTCCCTCCCAGCGCCCGTCGCGGCCGAGGAGGAACTGCGCCGCAGCGCCTGACGGCGCGACCCCATAGGCTCCGGCCATGGACTGGAAGCTCGAGCTGGTGTCGGTTCCCGTGTCGGACGTCGACCGGGCCAAGGCGTTCTACGTGGACCAGGTGGGGTTCGTGGCCGACCACGATCACCAGGTCAGCGACACCCTCCGCTTCGTCCAGCTCACGCCGCCCGGATCGGCCTGCTCGATCGCGCTCGGGACCGGCATGTCGGAGGCCGCGCCGGGCTCGGTGGGAGGCCTCCAGCTGGTCGTCGCCGACATCGACGCGGCTCGGGCCGAGCTCGTCGATCGTGGGGTGGACGTCACCGAGGTCCAGGACTTCCCCTGGGGACGGTTCGTCTTCTTCGCCGACCCCGACGGCAACGGCTGGGCGGTGCAGCAGATCCCCCCTCGCGGCTAGCAGTGCCGGACGCGGCTCCCGGGTAAGCACCGGGGCATGGGAGAGCGCTGGTACAAGCAAGCGGTCATCTACTGCCTCGACGTGGAGACGTTCCAGGACTCCAACGGCGACGGGGTGGGCGACCTGCCCGGGCTCATCAGCCGTCTCGACTACCTCGAGCGCCTCGGGGTCAACTGCATCTGGCTCAACCCGATCCACCCCACGCCCAACTGCGACGACGGCTACGACGTGGCCGACTTCTACGGCGTCGATCCCCGACTGGGGAACCTGGGTGACTTCGTCGAGCTGATCCACCAGGCCGACGACCGGGGACTCCGGGTGATGATCGACCTCGTCATCAACCACACGTCCGACAAGCACCCGTGGTTCGAGGCGGCCCGGTCGGACCCCGAGTCACCGTTCCGCGACTACTACGTGTGGTCCGACGAGCGTCCCCCGGACTACCAGCAGGGCATGGTGTTCCCCGGTGTCCAGGTGGCGACCTGGACCCGCGACCGCAAGGCCAAGGCCTGGTACTACCACCGCTTCTACGACTTCGAGCCCGAGCTCAACGCCACCAACCCGAGGGTGCGGGAGGAGGTCAAGAAGATCGCCGCCTTCTGGCTGCAGCTCGGCGTGGCCGGGTTCCGGATGGACGCCGCCCCCTTCGTCATCGAGCTCTCCGAGCCCGGCAACCCCAACCCGCCCAAGGACTTCGACTACCTCCGTGAGCTCCGGGAGGTGATGGCGTGGCGGCGGGGCGACACGCTGGTGCTGGCCGAGGCCAACGCCGAGCCCCAGGAGCTCATCGAGTACTTCGGCACCGGCGACCGCCTCCCGATGCTGTTCAACTTCCTGCTCAACCAGCAGATGTTCCTCGGCCTGGCCCGGGGCGACGCCGGCCCCGTGCTGACCGGCCTGGCCATGACGCCACCCATCCCCCACCAGTGCCAGTGGGCCACGTTCCTGCGCAACCACGACGAGATCGACCTGGGCCGGCTGACCGACGTCGAGCGGGACGAGGTGCTCCAGGCGTTCGGGCCCGAGCCCCGGATGCAGGCCTATGGCCGGGGCATCCGCCGGCGGCTGGCGCCGATGCTGGGGAACGACCGGCGGCGGATCGAGATGGCCTACAGCCTCCAGTTCACGCTGCCGGGCACGCCCGTCCTGCGCTACGGCGACGAGATCGGCATGGGCGACGACCTGTCGCTGGAGGAGCGCAACGCCGTCCGGACGCCCATGCAGTGGTCGGAGGCGCCCAACGGCGGGTTCTCGACGGCGAAGCCGCAGGACCTGTGCCGGCCGATGATCGACGACGGCGAGTTCGGGTACCCGACGCTCAACGTCACCGCCCAACGGCGGGACCCGAACTCGCTCCTGTCCTGGATGGAGCGGGCCCTGCACACGCTGCACGAGTGCCCCGAGTTCGCCGTCGGCCGCTGGGAGCGCCTCGACAGCGGCGAGCGCTCGGTGCTGGCCCTGCGCTACGAAGCACCCTCGGGCGTGATGCTGGCCCTCACCAACCTCGGCGACCAGCCGTGCCGGATCGACCTCGCCGACCAGCTGGGCGAGCTGCCGACCGCACCTACCGAGGTCTTCGGTGACGGCGACTACGACGACCCCCGACCCGACCCGGCCAAGCTGGCGCTCAACGGCTACGGCTACCGCTGGATCCGCCTGCACCAAGGGGTCGGCAGCGAGTAGAAAACAGGAAATCCGACCCCCCGGCGGCAACGAACACCCGGTGGGGCCGGCAATCCCACTGACCCCACTCGCGGAGGGGGTAGGCCATGCGGAAGGCAATGGGAAGGGCGATTCTGGTGGCGGCGACGGTCTTCGGACTGGCCGCCTGCGGCAGCGGGGGGGACATGACCACCCGGCTGATAGGAGACGATGCCATCAGGGGGGCCGAGGTGGTGGCGCAGACGGACGGCTCCAACCAGCCGGTCGACGCGGCCCCGTCGCCCGACGGCACGGTCATCTACTACATCACCACGGGCGTCGCCGACGCTGCGCTGTTACGGGTCCCCGCCGGCGGGGGTGCGCCGGCGACCCTCGCCCAGGGGGCCCCGCTGAGCGCGCCCTCGGGGGTGGCGGTGGCCACCGACGGCGGCCGCGTCTACATCGCCGACCGGCAGTCCGGAGCGTCGGGCGCCATCCTCACCGTCGCCCCGGGCGGGGGGACAGACGCTCCGACCCCGCTCTCGGGCACCCAGGGTTGGTCGCCCCGCGGGCTCGACGTTCTCAGGCAGGCGGGCGGCGACGTCGTCTACTTCACCGGGACCAACCCGGCCAACCAGACGCCCGGCCTGTTCCAGGTGCCCGCTGCCGGCGGGACTGTCTCGGTCGTCGCCGAAGGCGCTCCGTTGGCCTCGCCCGACTCCGTCGTCGTCAACGCCCGAGGCGTCGCCTATGTCACCGACCAGGGCTCCGGCCCGGGCCAGGGACAGGTCCTGCGGGTGTTCGGCGGCTCCGTCACCTCGGTGCGCACGGACCTTCGCCTCGGCACCCCGGCTGGCGTGACGCTCGTCCCCGACGAGTCCATGCTCCTCGTCAGCTCGATCGACGGGGCGTCCGGCGCCGATCAGGTGCTCTTCGTCGACCTGGCGACCGGCAGGTCGGCATCGGCCACCAAGGTGATCGGGGCCAACAAGAACAGTGCCGGCGGGTTGCACCGGGCCCACGACGTGCCCGTGCTGGCGTGGGCCGACGTCCAGCGGCCAGGACGGGTCTACCGGGTCGACCTCTGAGCGATGGATGGTCTGGGGTATGAAAAGGTGCGCTGAGCGACCCTTTTCATGCCCCAGACCGCTGGCCGGGCGGCGGCGGGCTGGTCGACCTCTGAGCGGCTAGCCGGGCGGCGGTGGGGGCGGGGGACCCGAGCCGCCCGGCGGGGGCGGCGGATACGACGGAGGCGGCCCGGAAGGCTGGGATCCGTACCCGGGCGGAGGCGGATAGCCGGGCGGGGGCGGATAGCCGGGTGCAGCGCGGACGCGGGCGTTGCGGCGGCGAACCGCGGTGACGATCAAGATGACCGCCCCCACCACCACGCCCAGGCCGCCGAGCGCCAACGACCCGACGATGGTCGTCACCAGCTTGCTGGCGACGCTCCGGCCGACCGCCAGGTCGCCGTTGCCGTCCGACTCGGACCCCAGGATGTAGCTCCCGGGTCGGTCGATGTCGAAGGTGGCCACCGCGTACCCGGAGTGGTCGCCGTCGTCGTAGCTCAGCTCCGAGCCGTAACGCTCCAGCGGCACCGGCTCGTCGGAGTCGACGGGCGTCAGCAGCGCCAGGATCTCGGGGATGTTGCCGTCGTCCGCCCCCGGCGCCTCGTAGTAGATGACGTAACCGCCGGGCTCGGAGAAGGTGACCTCTCCCTGGCCGTTGGCCGACACCCGTTGGAACCCGTCGACGGTGTCGGCGAAGCTCGTGAAGCCGGTGGCGAACCAGACGATGGCGCCGATCACCCCCACGGCCACGATGGCGCCGCCCAGCAGGTAGCCCTTCTTCGAGGGGCCCGATCCCGTCATGCTCATTCCGCCCTCCTCTGCTGCCCTCTTCTTACAGGAAACGGACCTCGTCGTCAGCGACGGTGTCGTCGTCGACCACGGTGGTGCAGGTGGGGCAGTACCAACGGGCATCCATCGGGGTGCCGCAGGTCGAGTGGCGAAGGGGCTCGCCGCCGGCCGCGGCCCCGCCCGCGCCCCCGCCCCCGCCCCCGACGCCGCTTGGGCCCTGCCCCGCCCCCCACTGGGCCAGCAGGCGCAGGACCCCGGCCAGCTCCAGGCCCGAGCCGGTGAGCTGGTAGACGAACCGCGGGGGACGGGTGGAGTACGGCGTGGCCACGATGATCCCGTTGTGCTCGAGTTGGCGCAGCCGCTGGCTGAGCACGTTGGGCGCGATGCCACCCACGTCGTCGACCAGGTCGTTGAACCGGCGAGGTCCGTCGAGGAGGGCGGACACCAGCAGGAGGGTCCACTTGTCCCCGACGCGGGCCACCGCCTCCTCCAGCGCGCTCACGAGAGACATCTTGCCAAACTCACTTGCCGATACTAACTTGCAAGTTACAAGTCACTACGCGAAGGCAAGGAGCAACGCCGATGGCAGCATCTGGGATCCTCGAGCAGCTTCAGGAGGCAACCGAGTCGGTGGCCGGTACGGCCGGGGGGTCGGTCGTCGGCATCGGCCATGGCTGGGGCCGGGGGTCGGGCGTCGTCATCGGCGACGGCCTGGTCCTCACCAACGCCCACAACGTCCACGACCACGAGGTGCCCCTGAGCTTCGGCGACGGCCGCACCGTCACCGCCACCGTGGCGGGAGTCGACGTCGACGGCGACCTGGCCGTGCTGTCGGCCGACACCGCCGGCGCCCCGCCGATCGAGTGGGGCGACGGCGACCCGGCGGTCGGGACCGTGGTCTTCGCCCTGGCCAACCCCGGCGGCCGGGGCCTTCGGGTCACCCTGGGCCAGGTCTCGTCGGTGGGACGCTCCTTCCGTGGACCCCGCGGCCGGCGGGTCACCGGCAGCGTCGAGCACACCGCCCCCATGGCCAAGGGCTCGTCCGGCGGACCGGTGGTCGACGCCGACGGCCGCTTCGTCGGCCTCAACACCAACCGCCTGGGCGAGGGCTTCTACCTGGCCCTGCCGGCCGACGCCGACCTCCGCTCCCGGGTCGAGGCCCTGTCCCGGGGCGAGTCGACGTCCCGCCTGTTCCTGGGGGTCGGCCTGGTTCCGGGACGGGCCGCCCGCCAGCTACGGCGGTCGGTCGGGCTTGCCGACCGCGACGGCCTGCTCGTCAGCGAGGTGGAGGAGGACTCCCCCGCCGGCCGGGCCGGCCTGCGGGGCGGCGACCTGATCGTCGAGGCCGCCGGCCAGCCCGTGGCCCGGGTCGACGACCTCCACACCATCCTTGACGGCCTGGACGAGAGCTCGTCGCTGGCCCTGGGCGTGGTGCGGGGGGCCGAGGAGCTGTCGGTCACGGTCAGCTTCGGCCGCGACGCGGCCCGTGAAGAGGGATCGGCGTAGGGCCGTGGCCGTGGCCCCGGTGCACCCCGACGGCCGTCCTCCCATCCCCTCCGACGCCGAGGCGCTCGACGCCTACTCCACCGTCGTCACCACCGTCGCCGAACGCCTGCTGCCCGTCGGTCGCCAGCCTGCGGGTCATGGCCCGCGTCCCCGGCGGCCGCCAGCAGCAGGGCTCGGGCTCGGCCGTGGTGGTGACCGGCGACGGGTTCCTGCTCACGTCGGCCCACGTGGTGGAGCGATCTGCGGGCGGGGTGGCCGTGTTCGCCGACGGCGGCGAGGCCGAGTTCGAGGTCATCGGCTCCGACCGGCTGTCCGACCTGGCCGTGATCCGATCCTCGACGCCGCTGGGCGGCCAGGGCGTGGTGCCGGCCACCCTGGGCGACGCCGACCGGCTGCGGGTCGGCCAGCTCGTCGTCGCCATCGGCAACCCCCTGGGCTTCGCCGGGTCGGTGAGCGCGGGGGTGGTGAGCGCCCTCGGCCGCTCGTTCCCCGTGGGTGGCCCCCGGGGCCGGCTGGTGGAGAACGTGATCCAGACCGACGCCGCCCTTCATCCCGGGAACTCCGGCGGGGCACTGGCCGACGGCCGGGGCGAGGTGGTGGGGGTGAACACGGCAGTGGTCGGTCCCGGCATCGGCCAGGGCCTGGGGCTCGCCATCCCCATCAACGCCACGACCAGGGCCATCGTCGCCGCCCTCATGGCCGAGGGCCGGGTGCGACGGGCCTACCTGGGCATCGCCGGCGGCTCCCGTCCGTTGCCACCGCGGGCGGCCCGGGCGACCGGTCAGGAGAAGGGCATCGAGGTGCTGACGGTCGTGGCCGGCAGCCCGGCGGCGGCGGCCGGACTGCGGCCGGAGGACATCATCCTCTCGATCGACGAGGTGCCGGTGGCCGACGTCGGTGGCCTGCAACGGCTGATGACCGGCGATCGCATCGGACGGCAGGTGCCGGTCGGCGTGTTCCGCTCGGGGAAGGTGCAGTCGGTGACGGTCACGCCGACCGAGTTGCCCGACTGAGGCTCGCCGTCGCCGGCCGCACACGCGAAACGGCCCGCCTGACCTCTCGGTCAGGCGGGCCGTTCCTACCTACGCGTCAGACGCGCGAGACGTTGACGGCCTTGGGGCCCTTGTCGCCGGGCTCGCTGTCGTAGTTGACCTTGTCACCCTCGGTCAGCGAGCGGAAGCCGCCCCCTGCGATGCCCGAGTGGTGCACGAACAGGTCCTTGCCCTGGTCGTCGGGCGAGATGAAGCCGAAGCCCTTCTCGTCGCTGAACCACTTGACGGTTCCGGTTGCCATGATGATGTGTTCCTCCGTGTCTGGCCTGGCGATCTGCGGAGGAAGCGGTGAGGCAACGACCTGCGGACGCTGGCGATATGTCGTCCGGCTCTGTCCGGTCGTACACCACCACACTACGTCATGGCGTCAAGGCCCCGGTCGGAGGCTTGAAGAACAGCCGGGTTTCCCCAATTGCTCGCGGTTCGACGACCTGGAAGACTCCCCTCGCGCTCCCGTTTCGCCTGATCCGCCGTCGGGCGAAGCGGGGCGCATTCTCGTTCGGCGTTCGGCGTTCGGCATCAGCGCCGCCGACGCCAAGCGGATGCCAAGGGGCGCGTGCGAGGGTGCAGCCATGGTCACGGCGGGCCAGTGAGGATTGCCGTCCTCGGCGGCCGGTCACACGGACGCCCAGGACGGCAGTCTCCGCCCCGCTCCACCTCTAGGGCCGGCCACCGGCCTCCTTCCCGCTGATCACGCGTCGCTAGGCTGCCCGCCGGGAGGCAGGCCGTGCGATACAGGGTTCTCGGGCCGTTCGAGGTGCACGACGACGACGGCGACCGCGTGCTCGACCTGGGCCGTCCGAAGCAGCGGGCCGTGCTGGCGGTGCTGCTCCTGGACGCCAACCACGTCGTGTCCCTCGACCGCCTCATCGACCTGCTGTGGGGCGACGACCGGCCCGCCCGATCCACCGCTTCCCTCCAGGTCTACGTCTCCAACCTGCGGCGGGTTCTCGAGCCCGGTCGCCCGCCCCACACCCCGCCCAAGGTGCTGCTCACCAGGCCACCGGGCTACCTGTTGCGCATCGAGCCGGCGGAGTTGGATGCGTCCCGCTTCGAGGACTTGGCCGCGGGCGGCAGGCGTCTCCTCGACGAGGGTCGCCCCATCCCCGCGGCGGCGGCGCTGGAGGAGGCCCTGGCCCTGTGGCGGGGTGATGCCCTGGCCGAGTTCGCCTACGAGAAGTTCGCCCGCCCGGCCATCGCCCGGTGGGAGGAACTCCGGCTCTCGGCCACCGAGGACCTCCTTGAGGCCGAGCTGGTGTTGGGGGCGCACGGTCCTGCCGTCGCCACCCTGGAGGGCCTCGTCGGCCGGTTCCCTCTCCGCGAGCGGCTGTGGGGACTGCTCATGGTCGCCCTCTACCGCAACGGGCGCCAAGGCGACGCCCTCCGCACCTTCGCCAAGGCTCGGGCGGTGCTGGCCGACGAGCTGGGCGTCGATCCGGGCCCGGAGCTGGCCCGGCTCGAGCACGACATCCTGGCCCACGCCCCCACCCTCGAATGGCGGCGAGCGCCCGAGGAGGGCGGTCCACCGGCGCCCGTCGTCGTCGCACCCGGTCGCCGCTTTGCCGCTGTCCCCCCGTTCGAGGGCCGGGCGGCAGACCTGGCCCTCCTCGACGCTGCCCTGGGCGAGGCGGCCGCCGGGCGGGGACGCATGGTGCTGCTGACAGGCGAACCGGGCATCGGCAAGACGCGCCTGGCCGAGGAGCTGGCGGCCCGGGCGACGTCGTCCGGGGCGCTCGTAGCCTGGGGCGGGAGCCACGAAGGCGACGGGGCTCCTGCGTTCTGGCCTTGGATGCAGGTGCTGCGGGCTGCTCTCGCCCAGTCCGACCAGGAGGCGGTGGCCGGTGGCGAATGGCGACGGTCGCTGGCCCCGCTGGTCCCCGAGGTGATCACCGGCCTGGGGGCGTCTGACCCCCTGCCCCAACTCGACGCCGAATCGGCCCGCTTCCGGCTCTACCAGGCGGTGACGTCCGCCTTGACGACGATCTCCGAAGACCGCCCGCTCGTCGTGATCCTGGACGACCTCCACTGGGCTGACGATGCCTCACTCGGGCTGTGCGAGTTCGTCGCCGCCCGCCTCCACGGCACCCGCCTGCTGATGCTGGGCACCTACCGTCCGGCCGACCTGGCGTTCGACCATCCCCTGGTGGCGACCCTCGGCGCACTTGCCCGACAGCCGGAACTGGAACGCATCACGCTCGGGGGCCTCACGGTCGAGGAGGTCGGCCGATTCGTCGCCGGAGGATGGGCGGTTACGCCCTCCGAGGAGCTCGTCGCCGGCCTGCACGCCCGCACCGAGGGAAACCCCTTCTTCCTCATCGAGCTGGTACGGCTGCTGGCCAGCGAGGGCACCCTCGGCCGGCCCGACGCCGTCGCCGCGGCCCAGGTCCCGGTGGGGGTTCGCGACGTGATCCGTCGCCGCCTGGGCCGGCTGCCCGAAGCCACCAACGCCTCGTTGCGCATGGCGGCCGTGGTGGGAAGGACGTTCGACCTCGACCTGCTCAGCGCGGCGACCGAGTACGACGAGGACCGCACCCTCGAGGCGGTGGATGCGGCACTGCTGGCCGGCGTGGTGGTCGAGGACCGGGCAGTGGTCGGCCGTTACCGGTTCGCCCACCCCCTCGTCCGCCAGACGCTGTACGACGAGTTGAGCGCCATGCGGCGGGTCCGGCTGCACGTCCGGGTGGGTGCCGTCCTCGAAAAGCTTCCGCGCGACGAAACCCGCCTCTCGGCGCTGGCCGAGCACTTCTACCGGGCGGCGCCCGCCGTCGGGCCCGAGAAAGGGGTGACCTACGCCCTGGACGCCGCCTCCGCGGCCCAGGCCCGGCTGGCCTACGAGGCGGTCGAGCGGCACCTCGGCCGGGCGCTGGAGCTCGTCGAGGGGATGCCCGCCGGCCCCGAGCGCGACCATCTGGAGCTCCAGGTCCAGAACCGGCTGGCCCTGTCCCTGATGATGAACGGCGGCCTGGTCTCGCCGGCGGCGGCCCGGGCCTGCGACCGGGCGGCCGAGCTGGCCCTGCGCCTCGGGGACACACGCGAGCTGATGTCGTCGATTGCCGGGCTGTCGAAAGCGGCGATCGTGCGCGCCGAGTGGCAGGTCGTCGCCAGCCTGGGCCAGCAGATGCACGCGCTGGGCGAGGCGTCCGAAGCCCCTCTCGCGCGCGCCGCAGGCCTGTTCACCCTCGGCAACGCGGAGTTGTTCATGGGCGAGCTGTGCGACAGCCGCCGACACATCGAGGAAGCGATCGCCATCGCCCGCCCCCTCTGGGAACAGAGCCCGGAGGTGGCCTTCCTGTGGGTGAACCCACTGGTGTTCGCCCGCGCCGTCGGGGGTCTGGGCCTGGCCCTGTCCGGTGAGGACGAGCAGGCTGCGGCCGCCCTGCTCGAGGCCGGGGAGCTGGCTCAGGCCGCCGGCCACCCGTTCTGGCCGGTGGGCGTGCAGCTCTGCGCCGCCATCCGACACGCCTGGGGAGGTCGCGTGAGCCAGGCTCGGGCCGAGGCCGAGCGCTGCATCGCCCTCGGCCGGGCCGCCGGACTCCGGGAGCCGGTGACCGTGGCGGTCGTGATCAGGAGCTGGGCGATCGCCCGCGTCGATCCCACGCCACCCGCGTTCGCCCAGCTTCGCTCCGACCTTGCCGCCTGCGACGATGACGGGGTGCGCATGTGGCGACCCTTCCGTCTCGCCCTCCTCGCCGACGCCTGCTCCCAGGCGCGACGTTGGGAGGAGGCGGTGGCCGCGGCCGACGAGGGTCTGGCTCAGTGCGACCTCGTCGGGGAGCGAGTCTGCGAGTCCGACCTCCACCGCCTGCGGGGGACGGCGCTGGCCGAGGGCGGCGGGGGGTCCGACGCGAAATCGGCGGAGACGAGCATCCGCCGGGCGATCTCCGTCGCCGAGCAACAAGGCGCGACCCTCTTCCTGCGCCGGGCCTCGGATGCGCTCGATCGGTTCATGGCCTCCGCTCCCTAGACACCCTTTGGGTCTCGGCGCGGTGGTTCCCGCGCAATGAGTTTCGGGTTGTGGCATCGTCGGAGGACCATGCGAATCGTGATCAGCGAATTCATGAGTCTCGACGGTGTGGTGCAGGCACCCGGTGGCCGCAAGGAGGACACCGACGGCGGGTTCCGGCACGGCGGCTGGTCGATGCGGTTCTTCGACGCCGAGACGATGGGCCCGGCCTTCGACGAGATGGCCCAACGGACAGATGCCCTGCTCTACGGCCGGCGCACCTGGCAGGTGATGGCGGGAGCGTGGCCAAAGCGGGCCGGCGATCCCTTCGCCGACTGGATCAACGCCATCGAGAAGTACGTGGTGTCGAGCACGCTGTCCGAGTCGGACCTGACGTGGCAGCCGACGTCACTCATCCCCGGCGACACCGTGGTCGAAGCCGTGACCGAGCTGCGCGACCGACCGGGACGGGACATCAACATCATCGGGAGCAGCCAGCTGGTGCGGACGCTCCTCGCCGCCGACCTGGTCGACGAGCTCGACCTCATGATCGAGCCCATCGTGCTCGGTGGAGGCAAGGGCATCTTCCCCGACGACGGCGAGGCGCGCCGCTTCGAGCTGCTCTCGGCGACCACGACCAGCACCGGCGTCCAAATCTGCCGCTACCAACGAGCCCGCTAGCGCGCGAGCAGTCCAAGCGTGGCGGGGACGCCGCCACCTGGGTACGGCTACCCGGTGTTCGGGGCGAGTCGGTCCGGTGCTCGCTGAGATGCAGCGACGATCGCCGTCACCGTCTTGCGGTCCAGACCCGACACTTCCGCGAGCTGGCGGAGCGAGGCGCCGGCGCGGTGGGCGACGCGGATCATGTCGTCGCGGATCTGCGCTTCCTTGGCCGTGCGTTCGGCGCTCAGACCGACAACCGCGAGAGCGGCGCCAACCTCACCCGTGTCGCCACCGCGGTACTTCTCCATGGCCGAAACTGCGGACGACACCTGTGCCTCGGTGTAACTCATGACTCCTCCCGGAGGGCGCGTGCGAGCTTGTCTCGGACCGCCATCAGCAGCGGGACTCGAGGAGAAAGCTCGCCTCTGGCCTCGGCGTCGTTGAGGTGGGCAAGCGTCATCCCAAGAACTTCAAGCGCTTCGACCCTCTCAAGTTCGACGAGAACCATGGTGCAATCGTAGCCGACCATGGTCCTAAACGGACCATCATCCAAAAAGCGGCCGACGATGCCCGCCAAGGCCTCGATTAACCCACCGGTTCCAGGACCCTCGCCACATCGCTGGCGCCCGTCGGTGGCACGGGCCCCGGCACCGGCGGCGGTGGGAGCGACGGGGCCGACCTCCGGGCTCTGCGCTCCATGGCCACGTACATCGCCGCATTGAGGACGACGGCGACCGTCACCGCGGCCACGTAGAGCATGAACCATGCGTCGCTGCGGAACTCGTCCGGTGAGCGCAGCGCCCCCCACAGGATGAAGCCCAGCCCGATCACGGCCGTCTGCTGGGTGATCCGGAAGCTGCTCCAACGGTGCTCGAACAGCATCCACAGCCAGGTCACCGCCGGGAACGCCACGAACGCGGCCAGCACCCGGAGCGTCGCCACGTCGATCACCCACGGCCACCTCGCGGCCACGGCCGTCGGCCACAGCACCATGGCCGCGGCCAGCGCCAGCTGCAGGCCTCCGCCGACGCCGGCCGCGATGCGCAGCGGGCGAGGGACCGTCACGTCGCCCGGGCCGGGGGTGACCGGATCGGTGCGGCGGTTGTTGGCCCAGAGCACCGGGAGCAACACCGGCGTGGCGACGTAGAGCAGCAGCCACGCCCAGAACGAGACGTGGTCGTGGGTGAAGACCTCCCAGTGGAGGATGGTGGCCGCCAGCAGCATCGAGCTGAAGACGGTGGTGGCGACGAAGCCGACGCCGACGCGGTGCCACTCACGGGCGCGGGACGACCGGGCGAAGAAGTAGGCCCCCGACGCGTAGCCCCCGCCGAGGACGAAGGCCGACATGTGAGGGCAGACCATCCACGACCACACGCGCATGGTGTGGTCGGGGAAGACGTACAGGATCACGAAGGCGGCGGCCAGCACGGGCACGACGGCCGCCGAGACCCACCTCGTCGGAGCCAGCAGGCGGTCGTCACGGACTGCCCTGTTGCCAGGGTCGGGGATGGAGTTCGAATCCATGCCCGTACGTCCGCCCGACGAGCCCGCCGTTACATTCCGAGGCCCCCCGGCGTCAACCCTCTTCGTCGAGGTAGCCAGGGAGGCCGGTGCCGAAGCCGAGGTGGGCGGCGTCGTCCTCGGGCTCGACCCGGACCGCCTCCTCCTCGGCGCTGAGGCCGTAGATGTCGTCGGTGCCGGAGGCGACCTCTTCGGCCACGTCGTCGCCGTCGAACGACCCCCCGTCGGGCTGGACGAGGCGGCCGGGCGAAACCCGATCCTCGTCGACGAGAGCCCGCTCCCAGACGTCGGGCTCCTCCCGACGGACGCGGTCCTCCAGGCTTTCCTCGAGATCCTGCTCCGCCGCCGTCACCCCGTAGTCGAGGGAGGCCATCGGACGGTCACGGGGCAGAACGATGTCCTCGACATCGTCGCCGGCCAGCACCATCGCCTCGGGATCGCCCTCGAGGTCGGGAACGCCCTCCTCCTCGGGGTTGGAGTCCCGGAGGAGGCGTTCGTCGCCGCTGCTGCGCATGGCCGTCCTCCTACCCGTGCACTCGACGGGGGACACGAGCGGCAGGTCGCCGGTAGCGTTTTCGACGTGGCCAAGAGGATCGAGATGCGGCGCCATACTGACAACGACGGTGACGTCCTCACGCCCGAAGGGGTACAAGCGGCCGTTGAGATCGGTCGCGGGCTGGCCGGCGGGTACCGGCTGGCAGTGTCCACCGGCGCTCAGCGGGCCACCCAGGCCCTGGCCTGCATGCTGGCCGGGCTGGGCCAGAGGGTGCCGGACGGAGTGATCGTGGAGCCGGGGCTGCGCTCCGACGATGAGGACCGCTGGCGGGCGCTGGCCGGCAAGGCGGCCGCGGGCGGCGACCTGCACGCGTTCCGCGACGCCGACGCCGACTTCGTCGACGAGCAGGCGAACTCCCTCGGCCTCGCCCTCAAGCGGGTCTTCGACCTGCTCGCCGATGGCGAGGCGGCCCTGGTCGTCGGCCACAGCCCCACCAACGAGGCGGCCGTGCTGGGGCTGACCGGGCAGGTCGTCGCACCGCTGGGCAAGGGCGAGGGGGTCGTCGTGGTGATGACGGACGGCGAATTCTCGGTAGAGGCGGCGCCGACGACCGATGATTCCCAGCCGGCGGCGGGGTCGTAGCGAGTGATACGAGTTTCGAGACGGAGGAGCAACCATCATGCCGACACGAGAGACCGCCCCCATCGGAGCGCCTTGTTGGGTGGACCTGATGACGTCGGACACGGCCCGCAGCCGGGAGTTCTACTCCCAGCTCTTCGGCTGGGAGGCGGACGAGCCGGCCGAGGAGTTCGGCGGCTACTTCAACTTCGCCAAGGACGGCGTCCGCGTCGCCGGGTGCATGGCCGCTCAGCCCGACTCGGGCATGCCCGACGTCTGGTCGGTCTACCTGGCCACCGATGACGCGGAGAAGACGGCCGGCGGCGCCACCGCCCACGGCGGTCAGGTCTACGTCGAGCCGATGGTGGTTGGTGACTTCGGCACCATGGTGGTCCTCGCCGACTCCGGCGGCGCCGGGATCGGCGCCTGGCAGGCGGACAGCTTCCAGGGGTTCGGAGTCCTGGGCGAGCCCGGCACCCCCGCCTGGTTCGAGCTCCACACGCGTGACTACGAGGCGGCCGTCGCCTTCTACCGCGACGTGTTCCGGTGGGAGACCGAGGCCGTGGGCGACTCCGACGACTTCCGCTACACGATCCAGGTGCACGACGGGGCCCAGCTGGCCGGGATCATGGACGCCTCCGCCTTCCTGCCCGAAGGCGTCCCCGCCCACTGGTCGGTCTACTTCATGGTCGACGACGCCGACGCCGCCCTGGCGAGCATCGTGGACCTCGGCGGATCCGTGGTCCAGCCCGCGGAGGACACGCCGTACGGTCGCCTGGCGACGGCCGCCGACCCGACCGGCGCCCGGTTCAAGCTGCTCGGCCGCAACCCCGACGTCCCCGCCTCGACGTCCGCCGACTGAGGCGCCATCGACGAGCTCCACGTGGGATCGTGCCCATCATGCTCGGCGGGGGGCGAGCGGCTGTTCGACCGCCTCGAGAGGATCGCCCGGACGTAGGCCCCTCGGGCTACGTGCCGTCGGGCAGGAGCTGGATCCGGGTGACGGGGGGCAGGCCGGTGGTGAGCTGGTGCCACTTGAGGCCCTGGTCGACGGACTGGTGGATGCGGCCGTCGGGGGCGCCGACCACCACGGTTTTGCCGAGGGCGGCGATGCAGCCGGAGTCGACGTTGCCCGCGAACTGCTCGGGCAGCCCTCCCCGGACCTTGCCGAACCGCCGGGGGCCGCGCAGGGGCCGGCGGAACACGGCCGCCTTCTTCCCCGCCGGGCCCTCCGACACCGACAGGAAGATCATGTCGTCGCTCACCGCCACCGCCCGGGCGTACCGGGCCTGGTCCTGGAGGCCGTCGTCCATGATCTTCCAGGACTTCCCGTAGTCGTCGCTGGCGGCCAACCCCCGGGCGGTGGCGGCCAGCACCCGCCCCGGCTCGCCGGGCACGGTGATCACCTGGTGGACGTCGACGTCGATGTCGATGGTGGGCTGCCAGGTCTGCCCACCGTCGTCGGAGCGCAGGATGCCCCCGACGTGGACGTTGACGTACATCCGGCCGTCGTCGTCGACGGCCATCGTGCGCACCGCCGGCGGCCCGCCGTGGGGTTGGTACCACTTCTCCCGGCCGGGGGCCTCGTCGAAGGGCCGCACCGGCTGGTTGGGGGTGCCGTCGACGCCGACCCTCACCAGGTGGGCGCCCCGGGTGCCGGCCAACAGCTCGGAGCCCGTCCACAGCAGCGAGGTGGCGTCGGGAACGTCGACGTACTCGTCGGTGAAGGTGAACCCCTTCTGCACGCCGAAGCCGCCGACCAGCACGAAGTCGCCGGCCAGGTCGAGGATCGGCTCGATGTGGAGGAGCTCGGGCCACTGGTCGATGCGGTACAGCCCGGCCGTCGTCGCCACCATGATCGTGGTCATCGCATCTCCCAGATCAGCACCTCGGCACCTCCTGGAACGTCGGCGGCGACCAGCCGCGGCGAGCCCGCCTCCGTGAGACGCACCGCGTCGCCGGCCGAGAGTTCGCCCGCGCCCTCCATGCCTACCCGCCCGGCGGCGACGAACACGTGGGCCAGCCGGGCGTCGGGGACGGCGACCGTCTCCCCCGGCTTCAGCCGTCCACCCCAGAGGACCGCCTGGCGCTGGCGGATGGCGATGGCGGCGTCGTGGCCCCGGCCCGACGCGATCGGCACCAGGCCGCCCTTGTCGAGCTCGGCGTTGACGTCGAGCTGCTCGTAGCCGGGATCGAGGCGCTCGGTGTCGGGCGGCACCCACATCTGGACGAAGTGCACGTCCTCGCCCCCTGATGATGACTTGGAGGGGTTCATCTCCGAGTGCCAGATGCCGGTGCCGGCGCTCATGCGCTGGGCCAGGCCGGGGTAGATGACACCGAGATTGCCCACCGAGTCCTTGTGCTCGAGCTCGCCCGACAGCACCCAGGTGACGATCTCCATGTCCTGGTGGGGATGGGTGCTGAACCCGGTGCCGGCCCGCACGATGTCGTCGTTGTTCACCAGCAGCAGCCCGTGCCCGACGTTGGTCGGGTCGTAGTGGCGGGAGAAGCTGAACGAGTGGTGGGAGTCGAGCCAGGGCAGTCGGGTGTGGAACCGCTCGTCGGCGCGGCGGACGTCGATGGGGGGGACGGCGGCGGGGGAAATCGGGTTGGGCACGGTCGTCACCATTCTGCCGGTGCTCACAGCAAGCCGAAGCGAGCGGTTTCTCTGGTGCCGACCAGTATGGGCGCGCCCCCTCAGCCCTTCTTGAAGTTGTTGGCCAGAATCGTGTCCTGCTGGTTGTTGGTGCGCTCCCAGATACCCTTCACACCCGGCCCCTTCAAGGCGTAAAGGGTGACCCCGGCCGGCCCGCAGTACGCCGTCTTCTCCACCGTGAACTGGTTGCCCTGGAGAGGCCCGCCGCCCGCCCAGCCCAGTTGGCCGCCGTTGCGCTGGATGTCGGCCGCATACCCCTGCTGGTTCAACACGGCCCGCATGTCGGCCTTGCTGGCGACGTCGATCCGCGCTCCGTTGTTGAGCCCCACGACATTGCCCACGGCCCAGTGGCTCACATTGGGATTGACCCAATACAGCCGGTAGGACGTGTCGGTGGCGTGTTCGCCCATGGCGACCACATAGGTCGGATGCACGGTGAAGATCACCGAGACGGACGTGCCACTCGGGACGCCGGACGACTTGTGGTAGAGGTTCTTCATCTTGAAGCCGTAGCCGGTGTCCTGCCCGCCGGCACCGTTCTCCTGGACCTCCATCCGCATCTTCTGGGCGACCTGGCTCGTCTGGTACCCCGCGCCGCCGTTGGGAAAGTGATGGCGGACGGTCGCGTCGATGAAGAACTCGGGGGCGAAGACCCGTTGCACGCGGCCGGCAGCCCCCAACGGAGTCGCGCCGCGAGTGGCGGCCTGGCGGCGTACGGACGCTCCCTGCTGCACCGTGTGGGTCAGCTCGTGCGCCAGCAGCCGCTGGCCGGCGGAGCTCTGGGGTTGGTACTGGCCGCGGGCGAAGAAGATGTCGCCGCCGACGGTGAACGCGCGCGACTGCATGGAACGGTTGAGCAAGTCCGCGGCCGAGCCAGTGTGCAGGCGCACGCCGCTCAGGTCGGCACCGAGGGCGCCTCCCATGGACTGGTGCAGGGTGCGGGGAAGGGGGAACCCGCCCCCCCGCTGATCCTGGAGGACCTGCTCGGTCTCCCCGGCGAGGGGGCCGCCGGCCAACCCGATGGTGCTGTCGGCGGGCGTCCGCCTCACCTGCGGGGGGTCGTGGCCCGGTACCACCGCGGACAGGTCGCGCATGACCTCCTCCGCCACCCGGTCGGCCTCCCGCTCGAAGTGGTCGTCAGCCGGTCCGACCGACAATTTGCGCTGGACAGTGCCGGTGGCCATTCGGAGCACGGCTCGATTGCCGATCGTTCGCTGGAGCTCGAGCACGCCGGCCACGGTCTGCGTCGTGGGTGTCGTCCGAGGCACCGAGACGGGAGCGCGGTCGGTGCTCTCGTCCCGGTCCCGCCCACTCAACCGCGCCCGGCGGCATCCGCCCACGCCGCGAATCCTACGGCGGGGCCATGCATTCTGACAACCACCTGACCGGTTGCGGTCCAACTATCGGGCCGGCCACGGATAGCTTGCGACGAGATGCCTGAGCTGCCTGTCCGCACCTCCGAACCAGGCGAGCCCGCCATCCTCGTCGAGGGCCTCCACAAGTCGTACGGCTCCATCCGGGCCCTCGACGGCATCGACCTGAGCGTGCCCGCGGGCTCGGTGCTGGGGCTGCTCGGACCCAACGGGGCGGGCAAGACCACCGCCGTGCGCGTGCTCACCACCCTCCTGACCCCCGACGCGGGCACGGCCCGGGTCGCCGGCTACGACGTGGTGCGGGAGCCGGCCAAGGTGCGGGCGGTGATCGGGCTGGCCGGGCAGTTCGCGGCGGTCGACGAGACGCTCACCGGCCGGGAGAACCTCGTCCTGGTCGGCCGCCTCTACCACCTGGGCAAGGCCGAGGCCGCCCGCCGAGCGGGCGAGGTGCTCGAGCGCTTCGACCTGGTGGCGGCCGCCGACCGGCGGGTCGGCACCTACTCGGGCGGCATGCGCCGGCGCCTCGACCTGGGCGCCAGCCTGGTCGGTCGGCCCCAGGTGCTCTTCCTCGACGAGCCCACGTCCGGCCTCGACCCCCGCAGCCGCATCGGGCTCTGGGAGATCATCGGCGAGCTGGTGGCGGCGGGGACGACCCTCCTCCTCACCACCCAGTACCTGGAGGAGGCCGACCGGCTGGCCGACACGATCGCGGTCATCGACAACGGCCGCGTCATCGCCCAGGGGACGCCCGACGACCTCAAGGCCCGGGTCGGCGGCGAGGTGGTGGAGGTGGCGGTGACGCCGGCGTCCGAGGCCCGGGCCGCGGTGGCCGCCCTGTCCGCCATCGCCTCGGGTGAGGCCCACGTCGACCCCCAGGCGGGGCGGGTGTCGGTGCCGGTCGCCGCCGGCGGGTCGGTGGTGGCCGACGCCGTCCGCCTATTGGATGCGGCCGGGATCGCCATCGCCGACCTGTCCGTCCGCCGGCCGACGCTCGACGACGTGTTCCTCACCCTGACCGGCCACACTGCCGGCCCATCCGCGGTCGACCCGCCGCCGGAGCCTCAGCCGGCGCCGGCGCCGCGGGTGGGGAGGTCGACGTGACCGGCACCGCGGTGGCCGACGCCTTTGTCCTCACCCGCCGCAACCTGCTCCACTACGTGCGAATCCCGAGCCTCATCGTCTTCTCCACGGTCACCCCGGTGATGTTCGTGGTGCTGTTCGGCTACGTGTTCGGGGGCGCCATCGACATCCCCGGGCTGAGCTACATCGACTATCTGATGCCGGGGATCTTCGTCCAGACGGTCGCCTTCGGGGCCATGCAGACAGGTATCGGACTGGCCGAGGACATGTCCAAGGGGATGGTGGACCGGCTGCGCTCGCTGCCCATGGCCCGCTCGGCGGTGCTGGTGGGGCGGACCGCGGCCGACACCATCCGCAACTTCCTGGTCGTGGGCCTCATGGCCGGCGTCGGCCTGCTCATCGGGTTCCGGTTCCACAACGGGCCGGTGCCGGCGGTGGCCGGGCTCGGCCTGGTGGTGCTGTTCGCCCTGTCGTTCTCGTGGATCTCGGCCACCATCGGGTTGTCGCTGGGCAGCGTCGAGTCGGCCCAGTCGTCCGGGCTGGTGTGGGTGTTCCCGCTCACCTTCGCCAGCTCCATCTTCGTGCCGGTCGAGACCATGCCCGGCTGGCTGGAGGCGTTCGCCCGGGTCAACCCCGTCACCCACGTGGTCGACGCCCTGCGGGCCCTCTTCCTCGGCGGACCGGCCGCCACCCACGTGCTGCGGTCGCTGGGCTGGATCGCCGTCATCCTGGCCGTGTTCGTCCCCCTCTCCGTCAGCCGGTTCCGCAGGCTCTGATGAGCCCCGATCAATGAGGTGGAGTCCGCCGAAGGTGGTGGGACTGCTGGTGCGGGGGGCGCTTCCCGGCCTGAGACGGGTCCACGCCCAGGTGCCGGTGTACGCCAAGGCCTGGGACGAGGCCAACGCCCTGGCCCTGGCCGCGTCGGGGCCGCTGTGGGTCGCCCTCGGGGACTCGACCGCCCAGGGCATCGGCGCCCCCAGCCCCGACGAGGGCTACGTGGGCCAGGTCCACCGCTGGTTGGCGGCGCAGACGGGTGACGCCGTGGCGGGTGCTCAACCTGTCGAGGTCGGGGGGACGGGCGGCCGACGTGCTGACCCGCCAGCTGCCCCTCATGGAGGCGCTCGACGTGCCGCCCGACCTGGTCACGTGCGCGGTGGGGGCCAACGACGTCGTCCGCCGCACGCCGCTCGCCCAGATCGAAGGGGAGCTGCGGGAGATCATCGCCCGGCTGCCTCCGGGATCGGTGGTCGCCACCCTCCCCCAGGGCCTGGGGCGGGAGCGGACGGAGCCGTTGAACGCCCTCATCCGCTCGGCCGCGGCCGAGGCCGGCCTGCGGGTGGCCGACGTGTACGCCCACACCGGGCCGCCGTGGGAGGGCAAGTTCGCCGAGGACCGCTTCCACCCCGGCGCCCTCGGCTACGCCCACTGGGCCGCCGCCTTCACCGAGGCGCTGGAGCTGCAGCTGCCGTAGCCGCGTGGCCGTTTGTCAGATGGAGGCGATGGAACGCAGGGGCATGCGGGGGCCGCGGCGGGGCGGGGTGCCGGCGGTGGAGCCGGCGAGGAGGAGGCGGATGACCCGGCCCCGCTGGCCCCGGTAGGGCTCGAGCAGCTCGAGCATCCGGGCGTCGTCGGCCCGGGGCTCGCCGGCCAGGGCCCACGCCACCTGGTGGGGCAGGTGGTAGTCGCCCACGCTCACCGCGTCGGCGTCGCCGAGGGCCACCATGGCCACCTCGGCCGCGCTCCAAAGGCCCACGCCGGGCAGAGCGGTGATCCGTCGGTGGGCGTCGGCCGGCGCCATCCCCACCGTCTCCTCCAGCCGGGCCGCGTAGGTGCAGGCGACCCGGATGGCGTCGGCCCGCTTGCGCTCCACGTTGCACCGGTGGAAGACGTAGGAGGGCGTGGCCGCCAGCGTCGCCGGCGCCGGGGGGACCCGCATCCCGGCCTGCCCGGCGGGGCCGGGGGCGGGCTCGCCGAGCGCCCGCACCAGGTGGGCGTACGAGCGCTTGGCCTCGATCCCGACCACCTTCTGCTCGAGGATGGTGGGCACCAGCGCCTCCACCACCGCCTGGGACCGGCCGATGCGCAGGCCGGGGAGGCGGCGGCGGCAGTCGGCGACCAGCGGGTCGAGGGCCATGGCGTCGAGCGGACCGTCGGTGTCGTCGGCCCCGACCAGGGAGGGGAACGTCTCGAGGGCCCACGCCGCCCCGTCGCCCCACGCCCGCATGGTGAGGCCGCCCCGGCCGTCGGAGGTGATGTGGGTGGTCACCGGCCCCTCCGGGGTGCGGGTGGCCCGCCACACGCCGCCGGGGCCCATCCGCATCGTGGGGTCGGTGCCCCCCCGGCGAAGGGGGCCGAGCGTGAGGCGCAGGCTGATGGGTCGTTCGGTGCGGATGGTGCGCTCGACGCCGTCCGTTGCCGGCGGTCTCAGCGCTGCACCGCCTTGACCTCCAGGTACTCGGCCAGGCCGAACCGGCCCTGCTCCCGGCCCGTGCCCGAGTGCTTGTAGCCACCCCACGGGGCGAGGGCGTCGAACCCGCCGCCGTTGACGCCCACCATCCCGGTGCGCAGGCGGCGAGCGACGGCCAGGGCCCGCTCCCGGTCGGCGGAGAACACCGTCCCGCCAACCCGTAGTCGCTGTCGTTGGCGATGGCCACCGCGTCGTCGTCGCCGTCGTGGGGGATGATGGCCAGCGACCGGTCCGAACACCTCCTCGCGGGCCAGGCGGCATGTGGTTGTCGACCCCGGCGAACACCGTCGGCCGCACGAAGAAGCCCCGTTCGAGCCCGTCGGGGGCCTCGGCGCCGCCGGCCACGAGGGTGGCTCCCTCCCCGGCACCGCCCTCGATGGCGGCCCGCACCCGGGCCCGCTGGGCGGCCGAGATCACCGGGCCCATGGTGGTGGCGGCGTCGAGGGGATCGCCCAGCACGTAGGTGTGGGCCTGGTCGGCGGCCAGGGCCGCGGCCTGGTCGTGCAGGTGGCGGGGGACGATCATCCGGCTCCAGGCCACGCACGTCTGGCCCGCGTTCATGAAGCACTGGCGGACACCCGCCCGCACCGCCTCGTCGAGGTCGGCGTCGTCGAGCACGACGTTGGCCGACTTGCCCCCGAGCTCGAGGACGACCCGCTTGAAGCGGCCGGCGGCGAGGGCGGCCACCCGCCCGCCGGTGGGCGACGAGCCGGTGAACGACACCAGGTCGACGTCGGGATGGGTGACCAGGGCCTCCCCCGCCTCGCCCCGGCCGGTGATCAGGTTGAGCACGCCCGCCGGCAGCCCCACCTCCCGGGCCGCATCGGCCAGGACGAACGCGGTGAGGGGCGCCAGCTCCGACGGCTTGAGCACGACGGTGCACCCGGCGGCCAGGGCGGCCGCCACCTTCTGCACCGCCTGGAGCAGGGGGTAGTTCCACGGGGTGATGGCGGCCACCACCCCGGCCGGCTCGTGGAGCACGAGCGACAGCCCGACCTCCTCCTCGAAGGGGAACGTGCGGGCCACCTCGGCGTAGGACGCCATCACCATGAGCGGCCCGCCCACCTGGACCAGGGTGGCGAAGGGACAGCGGGCAGCCCACCTCCTCCGCCACCAGCAGCCCGATCTCGGACAGGCGGCCCACGAGGGTCTCGTGCATCCGCTCGATGAGCTTGGCCCGGTCGTCGACCGGTGTCGCGGCCCAGCCCTCGAAGGCGGCCCGGGCGGCGGCGACCGCCCGGTCGACGTCGGCCGCCCGACGCGTCGGGCACGTGGCCGATCACCTCCTCGGTGGCCGGGTTGAGCTGCTCGATGGACGCCGAGGACTCGGGCCGGACCCAGTCGCCGCCGATGAAGAGGTGGTCGCGCGTTCGCACCGCGAGGATCGTACCGATTGGTCGCGTCGTCTCGGGTTGCAGACCCCACATTCGACAGGATGCATGCGGGTCTCTGCACCGTTGCCGATCCGTCCGTAGAATGCGGACGTGCCTGCGGAACGGGTCCGATCGCGGATCGGCAACCTACCAAGGCTGTCCTCGGCCGTGACAGCGCCCGAGAGGGCGTCCAGATTGTTATGAGCCTCGCATGACCGACTTAGCTCCGTCCTTCTCGTGGGACGTCTTCGTGAGCTACTCCAGTAAGGACCAAGAATTTGTTCGCGAAGTCGTCGCCGACCTAGAGGCCCATAGCGTGAGGGTTTGGTGGGACGAGAAGGCAATCCGACCAGCTGAGCGGATAAGAGAGGCGATTAACCAAGGCATCCAGGAAAGTGCGTCGGTTCTGGTCTTCATCTCACCCCGGTCACTTGCGTCTCGTTGGGTTTTGAATGAGCTCGATACAGCGATGCTGAAGGAAATGGAGAGGCGCCAGGCGGTCGTCATCCCAATCCTTCTAGGCCGAGTCGACATCGCTGAGTTGCCTGGAGACTTACGGGGTAAGAAGTTCATAGATCTTCGCGGCAATAAGCGCGCGAAGTACCATACCGTGAGGGATGGGCTGATGTCGGCTATCGCCATAGCCTCCAGCCGCCCTGAGTTGGCCCCAGATCGGACTTTTGTAGTCGGAGACGACTTGGTGCGGTTTTTCCACAATTACCGAAAGGTCCACCTTTGACCCGGGAAAGCGAGTCGGTGAAGCGGGAGTGAACAGCTTTGCGGACGCCGTTACCGAGGTACTTGAGGACTATTTTGACGCGCTGGACGACCCTGACACAATGAAAACAAGCCGCGACCAATTCGTCGCTCGATATGGCTTAGTGGGTTTGCGCAGTATGATCCTATTCCGCCTCGATAAGCTTGAAGTAGACCTAGCCACCCACTTTACCCAAGACGATGTGGACGAAGCGATGGCGTTTGTCACTCTGATGTTGCGGCTATTCTCCCTACAGCGGACTCTGGTTGCTCATACTCCCGTTGGGATCGTCGCTGGACTAGATTACAATGAAGACTTGATGTTCGCTTTAAGGGGCGTAGAATTCATGACCAGTTAGCACGACTGGTCGTTCGCTAAGCTCCCTGTTCCGTCCCGAAGCCTGCCTACCCACGATCGTACGCAAGAGCGCGGAACGACGAGTTGAGCGTGATGGCAGCATCGAACGCCGGATCCGTGGGCACGGCTCTTGCGACGTGCGCGACTTCGTCGCACGCACATCCGGCAATGTCGTGGGAACGGCAACCCTCCGCGAGGTCGGAGCGGCGCGTTGGAGCTCCTGGCTTCCTCCGAGTGCGGACTCGACCTACTCCTCGGAGGTGTGCGCCAGGCAGGTAGTCGCCGAATTCCTTATTCGCCTTCCACTTGGGCTCCGGTGGCTGATGGCCGGGAGCGGGAGCGAACACGGACAGCTGATCGAGCACTATGCGGTGGATGTATCGCGGGCAATTGGGAAAGCGCGCACGACGGTGACGCGGATCACGGCCTGGGCGCCCTCCCACGTCGACAACAGCGGGTCGGCGTCGGCCACGGACGCTGTCCCGTGCACCCGCAGCCGGTCCGGCTGAAGTTCACGAAGAGCAGGGCGACGCGATCATTGACCACGATGTTTCCGAGCGATCGGAACATCCCGTTGACGTCGTAGGACCGAAAGCGATCGTGTGGCGGTCGAGGCAGCGGACGAAGCCGGGCTGGCCGCCCTTGTACGACACGTCGGGCCACCCCTCGCCGTCCGCCGTCGCCAGGAAGAACATGGCGCTCGCCTCGATAAAGGCGACATCGCCGTCGGAGAGGTCGGCGTGCACCGTGACCTGTTCCAGCCGGTCGGCGATGCGACGACTGTCGAACCGGTCCTGAAACCTGCGGTGACCGTCGTTGTACATGGCGCCAACACTGCGCTGCTCTCGCGACGGGGCGCAAGGCCCCGGACAGGCGTCGGCGGTGGGTCGTAGACCCCCGTCGCACGTCTGCGCTCCTGACCGACCCGACGCGTAGCAGTCGCCTCTCGCCACTTTGTCGACTCGTCATCGGCAAACCGCCCGCCCCGAACCGGGAATCCCGGTCGCTCGACGAGCCACAGATCCCCCGGAGGTAAGCCGATCGCGTTCGGGTAAGGAGCCGCGCGCGCTTGCTTTCGTGACACGAACCGCTCAGCGGACCGCCTTGCAACCTAATCCCCCGCGTCGCGTCGAACGGGCTCCTAGAATGACAATCCTCAGTTGTCTCCCTAGCGTAGGCGAAGGCCATGGATCTGCACTTGTTGACACCGCAAGACGACGATCCGGCTCAAGTCGAGGTTGTCGAGCATTTTGGAGTTGGCGCATATAGACAGGAAGCAGCCGGACCAGCATTCGAGATAGTTGAACACTTCGTGCGAATTACCAGAGATACGCCGAGGCAGTCAACAAGGTGCTTGGCCTAGGCGGACATTTCACGGTGACCTTGGTAGAGCGAAACTTCCAGAGCTACCTAGACCATCAGAAGTTTGCAGCAACTCTGATCGAGCTCGGTCGGGCCTTCGGAAGCGCAGACCGACTGTCACTAGCCGAAGCACTTATGGGTCAGATCGTAAACTGGCTTACGTCTTTCCGACTCTTCCTCGACCATGCTGAGACAGCACTCAAACGGCGGTACGGTAGCGACACACGCCAGTTCACTTGTTTCTACGTCGGACCTCCGAAGCCTTTGACCAGCACCTCGGCTACAGATTCGTCTGTAAGTTCCGGAATTATGTGCAACATTGTGGCGCCCCCATCTCTAGCTTAGACATCGGCCGAGTGGAAGGCGAGCGGGGGAACCCACATATTCGGCAGCAAGTGAGCTTTCAACTTTCGCGGACTCATCTCTTGTCCAGCTTCGATTGGGGCTCAATGGTGCGGTCCGACATTGAAAGCATGGACGAGAAATTCGATCTAGGACCCTTAGCTTCCGAAGCGATGGAGCAGCTGCGAGATATTCATAGGTTGCTGCTTGACATCGCCATTGAAGATGCGGCTCGTACCATAACCGACGTGCGTGAGCTACTTTCTATGCTTCCGAGCGATATTGATGGGCTCCCAACACTATTTCGCTTTTCGACGAGTAGCGCTGAGTCATCTGAAAAAATCACCCGTATTACCCCGAGCCATATCCAGGTAGAGGCCGTGGAGATGTTGGAGCGCGTCGCAAATGGAAAGCTTGAACCTTCGGCGCTGCACTCGGCGCCGCAGATACCACCGAACCCGAGGTTCGATCCGGCCACGGTACGGGAGTGGTTTCGGCGAGACAACCACGCGGTCCAAATTATGTCGCTTTGGCAGGCCGAGGGAGGCGGAACCGCTGATTTCGAAGCCCAAGTCAACCAAATGGCGCGGGAAGATCGGGGTATCGAGCCGATGTTCACGGGGATGCTAAATATAACTGCCGTTCTGTTGCACATGACAGCTACAGCTCTTGGTGTTCAACCAGAAGGGCTCCTCGGTCGCATGCTTGACATCTACGCGGCTACAGACGATATCGGAACCAAGCACGACGACTGAGAGTCCGCATCCCTCCTCGACCATCCGCAGAGGTAGTACCAGGGTCGGGTGGTACTCCACCGCCCGCTGGTTGGCGAACCACAGCAGCGTGCGGCGGTCGTTGCACAGGGCGTAGGACACGTCCCAGCTCTCCGCCCACATGGTCACCGTCGGGACCCACTCGGGGGTGTACTTGGGCACGTTCTTCTGCATGAACACCTCTTGGCCCCGATGCACCCGGATCACCGACAGGGGACGGTCCTCGAGGACGGGCAGGATCCGGTCGGCGACCGCATCGAGATATTCGACCAGGTCCCGCTTGGTGGCCCCCGCCCCGTCGAACAACGGCTGGTCGAGATTGGTCAGGGACACGCTGTACCGCTCTTCGTCGCTCTTGGCATCGGCCATCGGTCAATCCTCCCGATCGTTGCTTCCGGCGACCCGGCGTCACGTCTGGTGCCTGGGACAGGAGAACGTGGTGCGGCCGCCGACGGTGCGGCGGATGAGGGGCGTGCCGTCCTTCGGACACACGCCCCCGACCCGGCGCTCGGCCATCAAGTCCCCGGCGTGGGAGCCACCCCGCTCCATCAGGTCGGACATCGTCCGCCGGAGGTGGCGGTGCAGGCGGCGCAGCTCGGCGTCGCTCAGGGCGCCGGCGGGCCGGGCCGGGTCGAGGCCGGCCCGCCACAGCAGCTCGTCGGCGGCCAGGTTGCCCACCCCGGCGATGCGGGACTGGTCCATGAGCCGGGCCTTGAGCGGGCGCCGTGCTGCGGCCGTGCCCGATGGCCGCGGCCAGCTTCGACGGGGTGACGGAAAGGGCGTCGGGGCCCATCCGGGCCTCCGGCGGGTCGAGCTCGACGCCGCCCAGGCGCCGGGGGTCCTGCATGCGCAGGTCGCCACCGTCGTCGAAGCGGAGGCCGAAGCGGTCCCACTTGTCGAGGCGGAGGATCGGGTGAGTAGATCAGCTCGTCCACCCCGGCCTGCCCGTCGACCACCAGCCGCCCGCTCATCCCGAAGCGCAGCCCGAGGACGGGACGATCGCCGTCGAGGTCGAGCATGAGCAGCTTGCCGATGCGCCGTGTCCCAACGACGCTGGCGCCGGTCAGCACGGCCTCGGCCGTCGCCGGGTCGAGGCCCCGCTTGAGGTACCAGGCGTCGGGCGCCACCACCTCGGCCACCCGCCGCCCGACCACGCCCTCGGCCAGCCGCCGATAGGCCTCCACCTCCACCAGCTCCGGCATCGCTGCGAGGGCCTCCCTACCCGCCGGTCATCTCGGCCAGGGTGGTGACCGTCTTCCAGTTGCGGGTCGTCCCCACCTGGTCGAGCTTCTTCTCGAAGAAGGCGTTGCTCAGCTTCGACCGGCCGTAGCCGTTGGGGCAGTGGAGGTGGACCTCCCGCCCGATCACCTCGAAGCGGTCGGGCTCGTACTTCGAGGGGTCGACGGCCGCCACCCGATCGGGATCGGGCTTGTCGACCAGGAACGTCACGTGGAGCGTCGAGTGGTCGGCGTCGTCGGCGAAGGGACTGCCGTCGACGATCTTGGCCAGCTCGGCCTTGGTCCGCAGCAACACCCGGATGTCGAGGCCGAGGTCGGCCGAGATGCGTTCCTCGATGGCCGTCACCAGCTTGGCCGGCGACCGCTCCGTGCTCCGGAACGCCACGTTCCCGCTCTGCACGTGCGTCCGCACATCGTCCGCCCCCACGGCCTCGAACAGCGTGCGCAGGTCGGGCATGGAGATCTTGTTCCGGCTCCCCAGGTTGATGGCCCGGAGGAGGGCGGCGTAGACGGGCATGGGCGATTTCTACCCGTCGCCCGGTGTGCGACCCCGACCGGGACGGGTAGGCCCGTCGCCATGGCTTCGACCGGTGTCATCTTCGACGTCGACGGAACCCTCGCCGACACCAACTACCTCCACGTCATCGCCTGGGCCCGCGCCTTTCGCGACGCGGGCGAGGCGGATGTGCCCATGTCCGGCATCCACCACCTCATCGGCATGGGCAGCGACATGCTCGTCGAGGAGCTGATCGGCCATGCGAGCGAGGAGGCGTCCGACGGTCACTCCAAGCACTTCCGGGAGCTGATGGCCGAGATCCGGGCCTTCCCCCAAGCCGGTGAGCTGATCGGCGAGGTCCACCGGCGGGGAGCCCGCGTCGCCATCGCCAGCTCGGCCAACGAGGAGCAGCTTGACGCCATGATGGAGGCCATCGGCGCCCCCGACGGGTCGATCGACCACATCGTGAGCAAGGACGAGGTCGACCACAGCAAGCCCGAGCCCGACGTGTTCCAGGCCGCGCTGGAGGCCACCGGGCTCGACCCGGCCGACACCCTCGTGCTGGGCGACACCGTGTGGGACGTGAAGGCGGCCGAGCCGCTCGGGCTGAAGGTGGTGGCCGTGCTGACGGGCGGGATCAGCCGCTGCCACCTGGAGGAGGCGGGCGCCATCGCCGTCTACGACGACGTGGCCCAGATCCTGCGGGAACTCGACCGGACGCCGATCGGACGGCTGCTTCAGCGGTCGTCGTCGAGCTGAGCCAGTTCAGCCGCCCCGGCCCTTCCTCCAGCCCCAGCCCGCCACCGCGAAAATCAGGAAGATGATCAACAGCGTAATTATGAGGCTCATCTGCTCACTCGTTCCTCTATAATGGACTCGACAGAAATTGCGGACTGGTACCTCTCTGCCTGCCGGGGTCCAGAGCAGGTTAGGTGCAGTAAGCCGAACGGGCGACACGCTCATTGGGACTATCGCGCCGCGGTCGCAAACGTATTCTTCCCCATAGGGGCTGTCAACAGCCGGGCTCCCGGTACGCACCCGTCTCCGGCTCCCCGCTCGACACCGTCGTGGCACTGGTGGTCTTTGGCGCGTCATGGGCGCCTGCCGCCCCGGACGCGCCAGAGTTCCGGCGGGGAAACGTGGCCGGCGCGCGACGCTGGGCTCGTCGCAACGGTCTTTAGCGCACGGTGGGCGCGTGCCGCCCCGTACGCGCCAAAGTCCACTGGGTCCTGGCAGGTGATCCGGCGGCCGTACAGTGGTTCCTCGTGGCGCGCGAGGTCCTGCATTGGAAGCACCTGTACTCCGAGGTCGTCACCTCGGGGCTGTGCACGGGCTGTGCCGGATGCGTCGTCGCCTGCCCCCACGACGTCCTCGGCTACGACGACGGCGAGGGCATCTACAAGCCCTTCCACCTGGAGGAGGAGGGCGGACCGGGCGGCTGCGGCCACGGCGACCGGGGCTGCACCTCCTGCACCCGGGCCTGCCCCCGCTTCCGCGACTGGGAGCCGGAGATCGACACCGCCATCTTCGGCCGCACCCGGGCCAAGGAGGAGGTCTCGGGGATCTCCAAGGACATCATCCTGGCCCGGGCCGCCGACCCCAAGCTGGTCGAGATCGGCCAGGACGGCGGCCTCGTCTCGGCCATGCTCATCTGGGCCCTCGAGCACGACATCATCGACGCCGCCCTCGTCTCCTACCTGGAGGGCGACGGCACCTCGTGGAAGGCGATCCCGGGCGTGGCCCGCACCCGGGAGGAGGTGCTGGCCGCGGCCGGCAGCCGCTACACCTACTCGGCCAACACCATGGCCTACGAGGAGGCGGTCGCCGGCGGGCGCCGAGAAGATCGCCCTGGTGGGGATGAGCTGCCAATCGTCCGTGCCCCCGGTGATGACGGTGCGCAAGGCGGGCAAACCCGCCCGCCGCTTCGTGCTCAACATCGGCCTGCTGTGCTCCAAGACGTTCGACGACGCCATCTTCGAGGAGCTGCTGGAGGCCAAGCACGGCCTGCGCCGGCAGGACATGGTGAAGATGAACATCAAGGGCGTCCTCCAGATCTGGATGCGGGACGGCAGCTACCACGAGGTGCCGCTCAAGGAGTGCCACGCCTGGACCCGCGAGGGCTGCAAGATGTGCCCCGACTTCGCGGCCGAGCACGCCGACATCTCCACCGGCGGCATCGGGGCCTTCGGCGACTGGACGCTCACCATCGTCCGCACCGACCTGGGCCGGGAGTTGATCGTGCGGATGCTCCAGGACGGCACCATCGAGGGACGGCCGGGGGACGACGACCCCGGCGCCATCGAGCTGCTCACGGCGGCTGTCGCACAACCAGCGCAAGCGGTGGCCGGAGGTGGCGGTCGACGCCCCCCGCCTGCGCCCGCCCGACCCGCCCAAGAAGAAGAAGGCGCCCCCGCCCCCTACCGGCCGAGGAAGGATCGCCGGCGGCCGCGGCGGGTAGTCCTACGCCATGACCCGCACCGTGCCCGACTTCGCCGTCACCTGGGACTACCGCTGCCCGTTCGCCCGCAACTTCTCCGAGCACGTGCTCGTCGCCCTCCAGAAGGAGCCGGGCTGGACCGTCCGCTGGATCCCGTTCTCCCTCAACCAGACCAAGGTCGAGGAGGGGGGCGTCGACGTCTGGGACGACCCGGCCATGGCCGCCAACCGGCTGGCCGTCGAGGTGGGCGTGGCTGTGCGCGACACGTTCCCCGAGGCCTTCCCCGAAGTGCATTTCGCCCTGTTCGCCGCCCGCCACGACGATGCCCTCGACATCCGGGAGGAGTCGGTCCTGCGCAAGGTGCTGGCCGACAACGGGCTCGATCCCGACGAGGTGTTCGCGCTGGTGGCATCCGGCGAGCCGAGGGAGACCTTCCGCCGGGAGCACCTGGCAGTGGTCGCCGAGCACCAGGTGTTCGGGGTGCCCACCGTGCTGGTGGGCGACGACGCGGTGTTCGTCCGGGTCATGAGCCGTCCCGGCGGCGATGCCGACGGGGCCCGGGCCACCGTCGAACGGGTGCTGGGGCTCATCGACGACTGCCCCGACATCAACGAGTTCAAGCACACCACCATCCGCCGCTAGCCACCTGCCCGTGACCGGCCCGCTGGGCGACCTGCTGGCCGTCGCCCTCGGCGTGCTCACGGGGATCCTGTCGGGCGCCTTCGGCATCGGCGGGGCGGTGATCTCGACGCCGGGCGTGCGCCTCCTGGGGGCGTCGACCTTGGTGGCTGTCGGCACCACCCTGCCCTCGATCTTCCCGGGGGCGGTGTCGGGCACGATCCGCTATTCCCGCGACCACCTCGTCGATTGGCGGGTGGTAGCCAGCGTCGCGCCCGCGGGCGTGGTCGCGGCCGTCGCCGGTTCCCTGCTGTCGCACGTCGTGCCCGGCGACGGGCACTGGCTCATGGTGCTCACCGCAGTCACCATCGGGATCACCGCCCTGCGCATGGCCCGCACGCCCGTGGGCGAGTCCGGCGAGAATGGGGCCTCGGTGATCCCACCGGTGCGCCGGTCGAGGGTGGCGGCGGCCGGGGTGGGGACGGCGGCGGGACTGCTCTCCGGCCTGCTCGGCCTCGGCGGCGGGACGGTCCTCGTCCCCGCCTTCAACCAGATCCTGCGCCTGCCGCTCAAGGCCACGGTGGCCACGTCGCTGACGTGCGTCGGCATCCTGGCCGTCCCCGGCACCGTCACCCACGCCTTCCTGGGCGACATCGACTGGCGGCTGGCGTTCTTCCTCACCCTCGGCGTGATCCCGGGGGCCCGGCTGGGGGCGTCGCTATCGATTCGCGCCTCCGACCGCCGCCTGCGGCTGGCGGTGGCCGGTTTCCTCGGCCTGCTGGCCGTCGTCTACGGGGTCAGTGAGCTGGTGGCGGCCCTGGGCTGACGATCTCCCGGGCCCGGGAGAAGACGGCGTCGAAGGCGTCTTCGGTGAGGACGCCGGTGAAGGTGTTCTGCTGGCTCGGATGGTAGGAGCAGAGCAGGACCCGCCCGTCGGGTAGGACGTGCTCGACCCCGTGGCCGAACCGGGGTCGGGGGCGCAGGCGGTACAGCCGGCTCACCCCGTCCAGGGCGAACTGGCCCAGGACCACGATGACCCGGACGCCCGCGAGCAGGGCCAGCTCCCGCCGGAGGTACCCGAGGCAACGGTCGCGCTCGTCGGGGGTCGGCTTGTTGGCCGGCGGGGCGCAGCGCACCACCGCGGCCACGTAGGCGCCGGTGAGCTCCAAACCGTCGTCGGCGTCGACGCTCGTGGGCTGGTTGGCGAAGCCCGCCTTCCACAGGGCCCGGAACACCCAGTCGCCGGACCGGTCGCCGGTGAAGACCCGCCCGGTGCGGTTGCCGCCATGGGCGGCGGGGGCGAGGCCGACGACCAGCACGGTGGCGTCGCGGGTCGCCGAAGCCCGGGACCGGCCGGCCCCAGTAGGTCTCGTCGCGGAACGAAGCCCGCTTCACCTCGGCCACCTGCTCCCGCCACGCCACCAGGCGGGGGCAGGCCCGGCAGGCCACCACCTCCGCCGTCACCCGGTCGAGCGAGTCCATCACATCACTTTGGCGTCCCACTCCGACCGCTGCGCCCAGCCGGCGCGCCGACGCGAGAGGAGCCGGGTCGGAGAGGGTCTCCGACCCGGCTCCGAAGTCCGACGAACTACTCGCCCCGTCCCGCAGGCTCGGAGCCGGCCGCGTTGAGATCCCCGCCCTCGGTGCCGGGGTCGTTGGGAACGTCGGCGACGATGTCGTCGTCGTCGGGCGTCGCGCTCTCTACTTCGTCCCTGGTCTGCTCGCTCACGGTTCCTCCTTGGCCGAGCTCCCTCTGAGCTCCACCGCCTCCCTACCGCGTGGACGACTTCGCCAACCCACGCCTGCCACCGAGCAGTGCCTGCCGCCCGCCTGCAGCCCGATCGAGGGGCGCGCGCAGCCACGGTACGGTGGCCGGAGCCATGGCCCGCAAGAGCCCGCCCCCTCGTGGCACCCTCGTCCTCCTGGTCCGCCACGGGGAGACGCCCACCACCGGCAAGCTCCTTCCCGGGCGGGCGCGGGGCCTGCACCTCTCCGACGCCGGCCGGGCCCAGGCGGAGGCGGTGGCCGAGCGGCTGGCGGTGCTGCCCAAGATCGACGCCATCTACGCCTCGCCCCTCGAGCGGACGCGGGAGACGGCCAAGCCCATCGGCGCCGCCCGCCAGCTCCCGGTGACCATCGACCGCGGCCTGCTCGAGGCCGACATCGGCGAGTGGACCGGCCTCGAGCTCAAGACGGTGGCCAAGCTCCCCGAGTGGAAGGCGGTGCACTCGTACCCCAGCGGGTTCCGGTTCCCGGGCGGGGAGTCGTTCCCCGAGATGCAACAGCGGATGGTGGGCGCCATCGACCGGCTGCGGGCGGCCCACCCCGGCCAGGTCATCGTGCTCGTCTCCCACGCCGACCCCATCAAGGCGGCCGTGGCCCACGCCCTCGGCACCCACCTCGACCTCTTCCAGCGGATCGTCATCTCGCCCTGCTCGGTGACGGCCATCTCCTACGGCGACACCGGTCCCACCGTCCTGTCGGTGAACTCCCTCGGCGACCTGCGGGCGGTCAAGCCCTCGTGAGCTCGTCGTTCGACTTGGGCGAGGTCGACCGGCTCACGGTGGGGACGGTCGGGCCTCCCGGGCAGCGGGTCTTCTACCTCCAGGCCAGTGCCGGCACCCAGGTGGTGTCGCTGCGGCTGGAGAAGACGCAGGTGGCGGCCCTGGTGGCCTACCTCACGGCCATGCTGTCCGACCTTCCCGCTCCGGGGCCATTGCCGGATGAGATGGACCTGATCGAGCCGGTGGTGGCGGAGTGGATCGTGGGCGCCCTCGGGGTCAACTACGACGAGACCAGCGACCGGATCCTCGTCCTGGCCGAGGAGATGGTGGAGGAGGGCGACGAGGGAGGAGCGTCGGCCCGCGTTCTCGCCACCCGGGAGCAGGTGGCCGCCCTCGCCGCCCACGGCGCCGAGGTGGTGGCGTCGGGACGTCCTCCCTGCCCCCTGTGCGGTCAACCGCTCGACGCCGAGGGACACGTGTGCGTGCGCTTGAACGGCCACCGGAGCCAGAGTCGCTAGACCTGCTCCGGGCCGGCGACATGGAGGTGAAGGGCCGCCTGCCGTGGAGCTCCAACGGCACCTTCCTGGTCGAGCTGTGCCCGGCCGACGACGCCGACCCGGGAGGGCGTCGTGTCCGGCGTCTACAAGCCGGTGGCCGGCGAGCGGGCGCTGTGGGACTACCCGTCGGGACTGTTCCGCCGGGAGCGGGCGGTGTACCTCGTGTCCGAGGCGCTGGGCTGGGGGCTGGTGCCGGAGACCGTGCTCCGTGACGGCCCCCTGGGACCGGGATCGGTGCAGCGGTTCGTGGCCGCCGACTTCGCCGAGCACTACTTCACCCTGCTCGAACGGCCCGAGCACCACGACGCCCTGCGCGCCATCTGCCTGTTCGACCTGCTGGTGAACAACGGCGATCGCAAGAGCGGGCACTGCCTCCTGGGCACAGGACGGAAAGGTCTGGGCCATCGACCACGGCCTGTGCCTGCACGACGAGCCCAAGCTGCGCACCGTCATCTGGGACTTCGCCGGCCAGCCCCTGCCCCCCGAGCGGGTCGCCGACGTCGGCCGCCTGGCCATCGCCCCGCCCGACGAGCTTGCTCGACCTGCTCAGCCCTGACGAGCTCGACGCCCTGGTCCATCGGGCCTCGGGGCTGGTCCGCCGACCGTACTTCCCCCCGCCCCGCTCGCAGTGGGCCTACCCCTGGCCCCTGGTGTGACCGCATGAGTCCGCTCACGACGGCCGAGCTGGTGGACATGGGCGACCTCGACGCCCTCCTCATCCGCATCGACCACCTGTGCGCCGATCGCGACTGGGCGGGTGTCCTCGACCTGCGCGACCGCAGCCGGCGGGCGCTGGAGCGGGGACGCCAGCTGTGGCCGGCGGCCAGCCACGCCGAGTACCGCCTGGCCCTGGAGGCACCCGGGCGGGAGGCGGCGGCCATGCTCGTCCCCGGCACCGGTCGCTTCGCCCTCGGTCCCCTCCCCGAGGTGGCGGCCTCGACCCACGCCTGGTCGGAGCTGCGGCCCGCACCTGTCGAGCTCGCCCGAGGCGGGCATGGCCGCCCACGAGCGGGTGGTGCGGGGCGAGGACCTCACCGGCGACGACGGGGTCGACCCCTCCGTGCTCGAGCTGCCCCTGCGCCTCCAGCCGTGGGAGCCCGACTACCCCCTGGCCACCTACCGGGCCCACAAGATCGAGGTGGCCGACGCCCCCGCGGCCGACCTCGAGACGGTCGACCTGCCCGTCGGGCGAGCCGACGTCCGGCCGGCGGACGATCCCGAGGCCGTCCGGGCCCTGGCCGAGCTGGCCATGGCCTGGAAGCAGGAGTCGAACGGCACCGTCGAGGCGACCGCCGTCGCCGGCGACGCGCTCGAGCGCGGTCGCCGCCCTCGGGCCCGAGCCGGACACCCACGAGGTGGGCACGGTGCGGATGGGCGAGGTGTCGCCCGCCCACGCCTTGGCGGTCATGGCCGTGGCCGCCGCCAGCGGGGGAGCCCACGGCCGCCGGCGGGGCATGGCCTTCGGCCGGTTCTCGGCCTGGTGGGCGGCGGCCGCGGTCGCCGGACGCCTGGACGACTGGCCCTTCCGGCCCGACGAGCTGGGCGCGGCCGTCACTGGCCTGCGGTGGTACCGGTGGGAGGCCGGCCCGACCCCTGGCGGCTGGTCGCTCGGCCTGGCGATCGAGGACCCGTCCCGTGGCCGGGCGTGGGCGGTGCGGGCCACCGACCACACCTGAGCCAGCCTCGGCCGGACGCCCCGACAGCACTATGCCCTGTGCCCGCTTAGGCTGGCCCCGGCGACCTGCCGCGGAACCCCGTCGCGCCCGTCGATCAACCCCCCGTTTCGAGGAGGAGAACGCTTGACCACTGGAGAGGTGCGGCTGGAGGTCCCGGCGTCCCCGGAGTTCCTCCGCATCACCCGGATCATGGTCGCCGGCGTCGCCAGCCGCCTCGGGTTCACCCTCGACGAGGTCGAGGACCTCCGGATCGCCATCGACGAGCTGTGCTTCGCCCTGGTGGGCAAGGGCCGCACCGGCAGCGTCGCCCTCCGCTACGAGATGCTCGACGACGGCCTGGCCGTGGAAGGCGTCGGCCACTTCACCGACGACGGCCACAACCAGCCCGTGCTCTCCCCCATGTCGCACCAGATCCTGGGGGCCATGGTGGACGAGGTCGAGCTGGGTGCGGGCCCCGAAGGGCCGACCTTCCGCATGGTCAAGCGCTTGCGGCCGGTCTGACGGTGGCGTTCGACAGCAAGGAGCGAGACGAGCTCCGGCGCAAGTTCGTCGACTACGCCAAATCGCGCGACCGGACGCTCCGCGACGAGCTGGTCACCGCCCACATGGGCCTGGCCGAGTACCTGGCCCGCCGTTTCACCAACCGGGGCGAGCCCCTCGACGACCTGGTCCAGGTGGCCGCCCTCGGGCTGCTCAAGGCGGTCGACCGCTTCGATCCCGACCGGGGCCTGGAGTTCTCCACCTACGCCACCCCTACCATCGTCGGCGAGCTCAAGCGCCACTTCCGCGACAAGGGGTGGGCCGTGCGGGTCCCCCGGCGGGTCCAGGAGCTGCACCTTCGGCTCGGGTCGGTCGTCAGCACCCTGTCCCAGGAGAAGGGTCGCTCACCCACCATCGGCGAGATCGCCCTGGCCGCGGCGGTCTCCGAGGAGGAGGTGCTGGAGGCCATCGAAGCGGGCCATGCCTACCGCTTCACGTCCCTCGACGCCCCCGTCGGCGGCGACGAGGACGGCTCGCTGTCGTCGCAGCTCGGCTCCGAGGACCAGGGCCTCATCGACAGCGAGCACCGGGTGACCCTCTCGCCCCTCATCGCCCAGTTCCCGCCCCGGGAACGCACGATCCTGCACCTGCGCTTCTTCGAGGGGCTCACCCAGTCCGAGATCGCGGGACGGCTGGGGATCAGCCAGATGCACGTGTCCCGCCTGCTGGCCCGGAGCCTGTCCCAGCTCAGATCCCAGGCGGCCGACGCAGGGGACGACTGATCCCGTTGGGGTGCGGCCGGTGAGGGTGACCCTGCTGGTCAACCCGTTCGCCTCGACGATGACGCCGAAGAAGCGGGCGCTGGTCGAGAAGGTGCTGGGCGAGGGGCACGACGTCACCGTGGTGGAGACGACCTGCCGGGACCACGCCACCCTCCTGGCGGCCGAGGCGGCCGCGGCCGACGCCGAGGTGCTGGCCGTGCTGGGGGGCGACGGAACCCTGAACGAGGCGGCCAACGGCCTGGCCGGCACCGCCACCGCAATGGCGGCCCTGCCGGCGGGGTCGACCAACGTGTTCGCCCGCACCATCGGCGTGCCCAACGACGCGGGCAAGGCCGTCATCCAGCTCAGCAGGCTCTTGGCGGCAGGGTCGATCCGGCGCATGCCCCTGGGTGTCGTCAACGGCCGGCGCTTCCTGTTCCACACCGGCCTCGGCTTCGATGCGGCCGTCGTCGAGCAGGTCGAGCGGCGGGCCTCCCTCAAGCGCAAGCTGGGCCAGGCCATCTTCGTCCACGCCACCGTGGTCACCCTGGCCGGCCACTTCGACCTGCGGGTGCCCCACTTCACCATGCACTTCGGGGATCCCGACCGGGGGGGCACCGATGTCGACGGGGCCTACGCGGTGGTCATGAACTCGAATCCGTACACCTATCTGGGCCGCATCTCGCTCAACCTGACCCCCGACGCCCAGCCCGGCCGGGGCCTGGTGGCGGTCACCGTCCGCACCATGCACCTGCCCGCCGTGGTGGGGCTGCTCACCTCGGCCATGGGCCGCGGCAAGCGGCTCCGGCGCAACCCCCAGGTCGACCACCGCCCCGACCTGCTGTCGTTCACGGTCACCGGGCTGGGACCGTTCCCCTACCAGGTCGACGGCGACTACCTGGGAATGACCGAGGCGCTGGCCATCTCCTACGAGCCCCACGCCCTGGCCATCGTTGCTCCTTCATCGTAGTGTCCTCCCTCGTCGCCCCCTCCCTCTCAGGGGGGAGTGAGCGCTGGTTGCTTGTCCCCCTTGTTCAGGCATTAGGGGGCAAGTAGTCTCGTTCGGGCGACAACTTGTTCATGCACCGTTCGTTTGCGGTGTCCCGGTTTGTGAATGGAATCACAAATCCTCAGACAGAGGAGCGACGTGGCACTGACGTGGAACCGGCCCTACGAATGGGATGTCGACGACTGGCGCCAGAGGGCGTCCTGCCGGGACACCGATCCCGACCTCTTCTTCCCGGTCGGCACGACCGGCACCGCCATCGACCAGATCGAGGCGGCCAAGATCGTCTGCCGGGCGTGCGAGGCCCGCGAGGAGTGCCTCGAGTTCGCCCTGGCCACGAATCAGGAGGCGGGCGTGTGGGGTGCGACGTCGGAGGAAGAGCGGCGCAAACTGCGCAAGGCATGGCTGGCCAGCCGCCGCCGCGCCAGCTGACCGTCGCTGTGCCCGCTGACCGTCGCCCGCTGACGGTCGCTTCAGTCGCCCGCTGAAGGGGCCGGTGCCGGCGGCGTCGCTCGGGCGGGCTCATACGGGACGCCACCGGCGGCCGCTCGATCGATCTCGTCCTCGGTGGCTGCGGGCGGCTCCTGGGCCTGGGAGCGCCCCCCAATTCGCACCGGTGGCTCGATGAGGTGGGTCTGGGGCTGGCCGTCGGCCGACTCGAACCACGGGTCGTCGGCGGGCGCATCGGGGCACAGCTTCCAGTGGCGGCCGACCCGGTCGATGCCGACGGGGTAGATGGTGAGCCCACCGTCGGCGTCGAAGTGGAGGCGGAGGAAGTTCTTGAGGTCCTCGTGGTGAAGGGGGGCGTAGACCTCGTTGCCGTGGTAGCCGAGGCAATTGGTGGCCCAGAAGTACCCGGCGATTCCCAGGACGCCCCCGATACCGCCAACCACCCACACCACGAACAGGAACGTCACGAGCGCGGCCAGTCCCTCGTAGCCGATGGCGGCAGACGCCTGCGACGCCACCACGAACACGAACACCAGCCCGCCGATCTGGAGGAACGAGTGGACCACGCCCAGCGCCAGGCGGGGCCAGCCGCTGGCGTCGTGGGCCAGCAGCACCATGCCGCCGATGCTGCCGATCAGCAGGAGGATGAGCAGGAAGGCGGCCGGGCTCTCCCACACCGCCTGCCACAGGTCGCCGATCCCGATGGAGAGGTACTCGTCCCGCAGGTGGAGGCGCAGGAGGAAGGCCAGCATCAGGTGGGCGGTGCCCAGCACCGCCGCCAGCGGCAGGTTGTAGCCGGGAAGCAGGAACACCCGCTTCCGGAGCCGCCTCGAGGTCTCCGGGCTGGGATAGACCCCTTTACGCTCGTACTTCTGCTCGCCGGCGGCGCCGTAGGGGCTGCTGCGGACGGGGAGCTGGTGCGTGGGGTGGAGGAAGGCGCCGCCGCCGCCGGCGGTGATGAGCTGGCGGGAGCCCTCCTCCTCCTCGTAGCGGCAGTAGTAGTGGCGGCCGCTCTTGAGGAACACCTCGATCCGGCCGCCGGCCGGCTCGACCACCTCCGCCGTGAGGTAGGCCAGGTTGCGGTCCGAGCACACCTCCGAGCTCTTGGGCCCGCTGTCGACCTCCTTGGCCATGCAGAGGACGATCCGATCGCCCGGTTCCATGGCCTCGGCCGCGACCTTGGCGAAATAGCGGAGCTGGGCCTCGTCGAGGAAGTCCCCGAACTGCAGGTCGATGCCCCACAGCCACCATCGATGGGGCAGGGCGACGGCGAAGTAGCTCCTGGCCTGGCTCGTCCGCAGCGCCCCCAGCTCACGGCCCCGGCAGAAGATGTTGGTGAAGTTGATGAGGCCGTCGTACCAGTCGTGGCTGCCGGGGATGGCGAACAGGTCGACCGCCCCCGCCGGCCCGGGCATGGCCGCCCGGTAGGGGCCCAGGAGCCGGTCCTCGTACTCCGAGCCCTTGGGCACCGGGTACACCTGGTCGCCGCCCATGACCAGGATCCGGCCCCGCTGGGTGCGGTGGACCTCGCCGTCGCCCGACGCGTCGTGGTCCTGCACTTGGGTCAGCTCCAGCTCCGGCTGGGCCAGCAGGGACGCGACCGTGTAGGTCGAGTTGAACCCGTCACCCAGGTCGGACACGTAGTCGACCCACAGCTCGGCCGGCTCCGACCGGTCGTGGACCCCGGCCGGCACCATCGCCTGCAGCTCCCGGTTGTCGGTGTAGGCGCTCCACAGGCCCGACGCCAAGACCCGGGCCGAGGTGTCGAGAAGCTGGTGGGGGTCGAGCCAGCGCACCATCGGTCGCCGGTGAAAGTCCAGGTCGGCGTCGGTCGCGGGGCGGCGCAGGCCCTTCGTCATGCCCGATCGGTGCCCCGGCGGCGGGTCTCCCATCCGCACATTCTTCACGACGCGGAGGGGGTATCCCCAAACCGGCTTCAGTCGCCGGGGGCGGTGGCCTCCATGGCCGTGCCCGCGCTGACGGGCACCCGCAGCTCCACCACCGTGCCGCCGTCGCTCCACATCTTGATGGTGCCGCCGAGGTCGGTGGTGACCAGCGTGCGGACGATGGTGAGGCCGAGGCGGGGGCCGTACATGGTGAAGCCCTCGGGGAGGCCGACGCCGTCGTCGCGCACCCGCACCAGCAGCTCGCTGCCGTCGTTGGCGAAGGACACGACGACCCGTCCCGGCACCCGCTCCACCGGCGGTTCGCCGGCCAGCTCCCGCAGGCCGGCGGCGTCGACCGCCGTCTCGGGGGAGGAGGTCGGCGGGGAGACGTCGTCGGTGGGGAACCCGTGCTGCACCGCGTTCTGGAGCAGCTCGGTGAGCACCACCGCCAGGGGCGTGGCGATCTCGGCCCGCAGCTCGCCGGCGTCGCCCTGCACCTCCAGCCGCACCGGGCGCTCCTCCGACCCCAGGCCTTCCTCCACCATCCGCACCAGGGGGCGGACGATCTGGTCGAACTCCACCTCCTGGCTGGCCCCGATGGACAGGGTCTCGTGCACCAGGGCGATGGAGCGCACCCGCCGCACCGACTCCTCCAGGGCGGCCCTGGCTTCGGGGGACTCCAGCCGGCGGGCGTGGAGGCGCAGCAGCGACGAGATCGTCTGCAGGTTGTTCTTCACCCGGTGGTGGATCTCCCGGATGGTGGCGTCCTTGGAGATGAGCATCCGGTCCCGGCGGCGGAGGTCGGACACGTCCCGCATGAGCACGACCGCGGCCGTCACCTGCCCGTGCTCGAGGAGTGGGATGCAGCGCACGAGCACCACCACGTCGCGGCGCTCGATCTCCTCGGTGATGGGCAGCCCGATGGCGTAGGCCGCCCGCACCGGCGACTCGTCGAAGCCGATCTCACCCAGCCGGGCGCCGTGGGTGTTGCGGTGGATGCCCATGCGGTGCAGGACGGAGACGAAGTTGGGGGACGCGAAGTCGACCCGGGCGGCGGAGTCGAGGCGGGCCACACCGTCCCCCACCCGGGGGGCCTCGTCGGGCTCGGTCTCCTCGGCGCCGAAGGGGAACTCGCCGGCGATGATCATGCGGGCGAAGCGGTCGAAGATCTCGACGTAGACCCGCTCGAGGTCGCCCGGACGGCGTCCGACCGACGGTGCCGCCTCCCGGGTGAGCACGCCCAGCAGGGAGTCCTTCCACCGGACAGGGATGCACTGCACCCCCGCCACCTCCCCCGCCGGGGTGAGGTCGACCTCGCCGTCGATGATGTCGCCCAGCTGCCACGCCCGGGCCACCAGTGGCCGGTCGAAGGAGTCGAAGACCTTGCCGATCTGGTCCTCGCGGTAGAGCGTCTGGCTGGTGGTGGGCCGGATCTGGCCCAGGATCACGAACCGGCCGTCGGGCGGTTCGTCGACCGGCACGAACAGGAGGAGGTCGGCGAAGCACAGGTCCGACAGGAGCCCCCACGTCCCCACCAGCCGCTGGAGGTGGGCCAACGCCGGCCCTTCCAGGGACGTCTGGCTGGCGATCTCGGCAAGCGTGGCCATGTCGAAGCCAAGTGTACGAACCGTGGCCGGGAGCCGAGGGACCGGGCCTCACGCCAGAGATAGCCGGCGGCCGCTCACGCCGCCGAAGGCGGCCCCGTCCCCGGCTGCCGGCCAGAAAGGCGGTGCGGAGGGCGGCCGGCTCCGCCGGCCGCCCGGAGCTCCGTAGAACTCGCCGAGGAAGCTCCGCTTCCGAAGGCGACTAGACGGCGCTGAACCCGACCCGGCGGTGCTCGCCGGTGGCCCCCACCTCGACGTAGGCCAGCCGCTCGGTGGCCACCCCCACCCGCCGGCCCCGGCGATCGGTGAACCACAGCATGTTCGTGTCGTTGCCCATGGCCTCTTGGATGTCGGCGACCAGCTTCTCGCTGTCGACCTCGTCACCCATGTCGATCTCGATCTCCCTCGGGGACTGAATTACCCCGATCTTGATCTCCACTGCGCACTCCTTCCTCGGGGCGGTCCTCGCCACCGATGTCCTTCGAAATCCCAGGCTCCGAAATTTCCGGCTCGTCGTCGCTCAGGGTAGGCGCCATCAGATCGGTCTCCGAACCGGCCTCCGGCGGCGGAGGCCGCTCGTCCCACCGTCCCCATCTCGGTGTGCGCCGCAGCACCACGAGGCCGTACAGGCTGAGGACGAGCATGGTCAGGGCCCACCACTGGCTCCCGGTGAGCCCGAAGTGGCGCAGGTCCTCCCGCAGGAAGTCCTCGATGATCCGGCTGGTGGCGTAGCCGGCCACGAACACCATGGCCAGGAAGCCCTCGTAGTGCGGGCGGCGGCGCAGTCGCAGCAGGACGATGAGCACCACCAGGGCGAAGAACTGGTCGTACAGGGCCGTCTGGTGGACGATCGTGCCCGGGACGCACGGCGAGCCGACGTCGACGCCGGCCGGCGGGCACTGGTAGCCGAGGAAGAAGTCGGTGGTCTTGCCCAGGTGGTCGCCGATGATCAGGTCGCCGATGCGGCCGACGACGATGCCCAGGGCCAGCCCGGGGGCGGCCGCGTCCATGATCTTCCAGAACGACAGCCGCCGGTTGCGCATGCGGGGAACCGCCAGCAGCACCGCGCCGGTGATCCCGCCCAGCAGGGAGATGCCGCCCTCCCACACCCGGAGGATGTCGAGGACCGAGTCGTACTCGCCGAAGTGGTTGATGACGTAGGCGACGCGGGCGCCGATGATCGCCCCGATGGCGGCCCGGGTGAAGAGCGGGTAGACCTCCTCGTCCGGGATGCCCCGGGCCCGGGACTGCGGCAGCATGAACCGGGCACCGATCAGGAAGCCGACCGCGATGCCGATGCCGTGGGGCGAGATCGATACCGGACCGATGTGGATCCGCACCAGCGGGTCGTAGGAGATCGCGGCCAGGACGGCGAACACCGGCGTCAGCGGTGTCAGCGGGGTCAGGAGGCTGAGCATCGTGACCTGTCTAGCCCAGCCCCCGGCGGGTGCCGGCTCAGCCGATCTTGAGCTCGGACTTGTAGATGCGGCTGGCGCCCATGCTCTCGACCGCCTGGGCCAGCCCCTCGAAGGCCTGGGCGGCCTCGGAATCGGGGTCGGTGAGGGTGATGGGCCGACCCTCGTCGCCACCTTCCCGCAGGGCGGTGACCAGCGGGATCTGGGCCAGCAGGGGCACGCCCAGCTCGTCGGCCAGCAGCTGGCCGCCGCCGGAGCCGAAGATCTCGTAGCGCGTGCCGTCGTCGCCGGTGAACCAGCTCATGTTCTCGACCACGCCCCGCACCGGGAGCTTGACCTTGCGGGCCATCAGGGCGGAGCGCTGGGCCACCCGCTGGGCCGCGGGCTGGGGCGTGGTGACCACCAGCACCTCGGAGCGGGGCAGGAACTGGGCCATCGACAGGGCCACGTCGCCCGTGCCCGGGGGCATGTCGACCAGCAGGTAGTCGGGCTCGCCCCACAGCACGTCGGTGAGGAACTGCTCGAGGGCCTTGTGCAGCATCGGGCCCCGCCAGATGACGGCCTGGTCGTCGGGCACGAAGAACCCGGTGGAGATGACCTTCAGCCCGGCGGCCACCGGGGGCACGATCATCCCGTCGATCACCACCGGCTCCTGGGTGATGCCGAGCATCCGGGGGATGGAGAAGCCGTAGACGTCGGCGTCGAGCACCGCCACCTCGTGGCCCAGGCGGCTCAGGGCCACCGCCAGGTTGACGGTGGTGGACGACTTGCCCACCCCGCCCTTGCCCGACGACAGGCCGAGCACACGGGTCTTGGAGCCGGGATCGGCGAAGGGGATGGTGGACGCGGCGTGGCCGTGCTCGCCCTGGGGGGGTCCGGGACGCTTCTGGCTCGACTGCATCTCGCCCCGTACCGCGGCCCGTTCCTCGTCGGTCATCACCGTGAGCTCGACGTCGACGTGGTCGACCCCGTCGAGGGCGCCGACGGCGGTGGTGACCCGCTGGGTGATCTCGGCCCGCAGGGGACAGCCGGCCACGGTGAGGGCGACGGTGACTCCGACCCGCGAGCCGTCGATGCGGATGCCCTTGACCATGCCCAGGTCGACGATGCTGCGGTACAGCTCGGGGTCCTGGACGGGCCGCAGGGCCTCGAGAACGCTCGCTTCGGTCGGGGCTGCGTTGGTCATCAGCGGTGAGGGCTCCGATTTCTCCTATGGCTATAGGTAGAATACCGGGGTGGTTGAACGTGCTCTGACGTCGGACGAGTTCAGCGCCGCGGTCAGCGCCGTCACCAGCGCCTTCGGCGATCCGACGAGGCGGGAGATCTACCTCTTCGCCCACAAGTCGGAGCGGGGGGTCACCGCGGCCGAGGTGGCCGAGCAGTTCGAGCTCCACCCCAACGTCGCCCGCCACCACCTCGACAAGCTGGCCGGCGGGGGCTACCTGGAGGTCGCCGTCGAGCGGGCCGAGCACCCCGGGGCGGGCCGGCCGTCGAAGCACTACCGCACCGTGGCCAAGGACATGCGCCTCGACTTCCCCGCCCGGCGCGACGACCTGCTGGTCACCCTCCTGGCCCGCACCCTGTCCCTCGTGCCCCTGGAGGCGGCGGAGGCCATGGCCGAGGACGTGGGGCAGGCCTACGGCCGCTCGCTGGCCGCCACCATGGCGCCGGCCGAGGGCCACCGGTCGCTCCAGGTGGCGCTGCACACGGTGGCCGACGCGTTGACGGCGCACGGGTTCGCGGCCCACACCCAGTCCCGCGAGGGGGCGCTGGCCATCATCTCCGAGCAGTGCCCCTTCGGCGAGGCCGCGGTGCAGCACCCGGTGATCTGCGCCGTCGACCGGGGCATCGTCAAGGGCATGCTCTCCAGCCTCTACGGCGAGACGGTGCCGGAGACCTCCTCGTCCCGGCCCCAGGGCGATTCGGTGTGCGTGACGTTCGTCTGAGCTCCTGAGCCGCCACTACCTCGACCACGCCTCCACCTCGCCGGCCCGCCCGGCGGTGGTGGACGCCATGGTCCCCTGGCTGTCGGGGGCGGCCGATCCGGGGCGGGTGCACACCGAGGGCCGGGTGGCCCGGGCCGTTGTCGAGGACGCCCGCGACCAGGTGGCGGCGCTGCTCGGAGCCCGCTCGCGGGAGGTGGTGTTCACCAGCGGTGCCACCGAGGCCATCGCCACCGCGGTGTGGGGGGCGGGCGAGCGGGGCGGGCACATGGTCGTGCCGGCGGTCGAGCACTCGGCGGTGCGGGACGCGTCGGCCCGATTCGAGGTCACCGAGGTGGGCGTCGACCGCCTGGGACGGGTCGACCCGGACGAGGTGCTGGCCGCCATCCGCCCGGGCCAGACGGCGCTGGTGCACGTGCAGTGGGCCAACCACGAGGTCGGGACGCTGCAGCCGGTCGCCGAGGTGGTGGCCGCCTGCCGGGAACGGGGGGTGCTGGTGCACGTCGACGCGGCCGCCGCCGCCGGCCACGTCCCCATCGACTTCGTGGCCCTGGGCGCCGACCTGCTGTCGGTGAGCGCCCACAAGCTGGGGGGACCGCAGGGGATCGGGGCCTTGCTGGTCCGCCGTGGCCTCCGGCTGCGGCCGTTGCTCGTCGGCGGCGAGCAGGAGCGGGCCCGGCGGGCGGGGATGGAGAACGTGCCCGCCATCGTCGGGTTCGGGGCCGCGGCCGCCACCCTCGGTGAGCCGGGCCGGTTGGACGAGGAGGCCGCCCGCAACCGGCGTCAAACGGAGGCGGTGGTCGCCGCCGCCGTCGCCGTCCCGGGGGTCGAGACGTTCGGCGACACCGACCGGCGGGTCCCCCACCTGGTGTGCCTCGGCGTCGACGGTGTGGAGGCCGAGCCCGTCCTGCTCGGTCTCGACCAGGCCGGGGTGGCCGCCCACTCGGGCAGCTCGTGCTCCTCGGAGTCGTTGGAGCCCTCGCCCGTCCTGGAGGCCATGGGGGTGCCCGCGGAGCGGTCATTGCGGGTGTCGGTGGGCTGGTCGACGACCGACGACGACGTCGACGCCTTCGTCCGGGCCTTCCCCGAGGTCGTGGCCCGCCTGCGGTCGCTTCGGTCGTGAGCGGGATCAGTAGGCGACGCGGCCCCGGCGGCGGCTCATCAGGTAGACGATGAGGGCCGCCCCCAACACCTGGGCGATGAAGAAGATCCAGGGGTTGTTCTCCGGGCGGGCACCGAGGAGGTAGGCCACCAGCGTGCCGAGGATCGACCCGCCGATGCCGACCAGGATCGTGACCCCGATGCTCATCGGGTTCGGCCCCGGCACGGCCAGCCGGCCGAGAGCACCGAAGATGATGCCGGAGACGACCAGGCTCAGGATGATGAGGAGCAGTTCCATGCCGCCTAGCCTGCCCCCTCCAGGGGCTCGCTACCCGGGCGGCGGCTGGTCAGGCGTGGGGGTGGCCGGCGGAGGGGCCCCGGCGGCCTTGGCCGCGGCCGCCTGCTCCGCCTCCTCCAGGATCTTCTGCACGGGGGCAACGAAGCCCGGCGGCGGGTTGTTGGCCAGGAAGGCCTTGAACTCGAGCACCGCCCCCGCCGGGTCGTCCCTGTCCTTGTAGAGAACCATGCCCCGGAAGAAGTGGGCGTCGGGGAACGTGGGGGCCAGCGCCACGGCCCGGTCGAGGGACTCCAGGGCCTTGTCCGGCAACCCCGCCCGCTGCAGGAGCCAGCCTCGATAGGCGAGGGCCTCCACGTTGTCGGGGTTCCCGGCGAGGACCTCGTCGTAGATCTTGAGGGCGTCGACCGCCCGGCCTTCGCTCTCGAGGGAGAGGGCCTCGGTGATCCGGGCGGTGGAGTTGTCGATGGGGTCGCCGGAGACGTCGTCGGCATCGGCGCGGGCGTTGTCGGTGGGCACGGAGCCGGTCACCGGCTGACCCGGTTCGCGGCCACCGGCGAGGAGCACGACCGAGATGCCGGCCACGGCGACGATGGCGAAGGCCACGCCGAGCGTGATGGCGACCGTCCGGTGACGTCGCGCCGGGGGTGCCGCGCCGCGGACTGGGGCCCGTCGGGCCGGGCGTGGTGGGCCCGGCCGGGCCCCGGCCGGCTTCGGCCCGGCCGCGGCCGACTGCCGGCCCCGGCCGACTTGCCGGCCTCGATCGCCCGCAGCACGGCCGCGGCCCGGGCCGTGTAGTCGTCCTTGAGGGTGACGTAGTCGTCCTCGCCGATCTCGCCCGCGGCCCGTTCCTTCTCCAGGTCCCGCAGCGACGCCAGCAGGACGTCACGTTGCTCCTCGAGCCCCGCGACCTCTCCCCCGCGGCGTGGTCGGCGGCCGGCTCGGGGGTCACGATCCCAAGGCCTGCTCGACCAGGCGGCGGTCCTCGTCGGACACCTCGGCACCGCGCCGGCCGCGTCGTCGCACGACCACAACCGCCAGGCCCCCCACGACCGCCACCGCGGCCACGACGGGCAGGCCCCAGACGACAAGCCCGAGGCCACGTGTCTCGGGGCGGAGGCTGATGTCGGGATAGAGGCCGAGGATGAAGTCCTTGATCTGACCGTCGGTTTCCCGGCCCTCGACCACCCGCCGGCGGATCTCCTCCTCGATCCCCCGCGCCGCGGGGGCGTCAGAGTCGGCCACCGACATCCCCTGGCAGGTTGGGCAGCGGAGGTCGGACCCGATGCGGCGGACCCGGGCCTCGTCGGTGACCGGTCCGTCCTGGGGCGAGCCGATCACCAGTGCCCCCACCAGCACCAGCGTCATGGCCGCCCAGACCGCCCGCCTGCTCATCCGCGCCCCCTCAACCGGGCACCTCGGCCGGTTCGGGACGGGCCTCGGGCACGTCGCCGGCCAGGGGCGTCTCCTCAAGGGCGGGGCCGGCGTCGGCGATCGACCGGCGACGTCGGTCGCGGTCGCGGGGCCAGGCCGCCAGCAGCGTCCCGAAGGCCATGATCCCTCCGCCCAGCCACAGCCAGGCGACGAGGGGCTGGATGTTGACCCCGATGACGGCGGTGGACCCGGGCACGTCGAGGTCGGCGGCGGACACCAGGGTGAGGTAGACGTCGTCGAAGGGGCCGCTGCGAACCGAGGGCGAGCCGATGGCCTGGGTGGCGAAGGGGAACTGGTGGAGGGAGGGGGCGTACACCTTGCCTCCGTCGATCCGAACCCGGGCCTTGAACGTTGTCTTGTTGGGCTCCTCCACGATCTCGCTGCCCAGGTAGGTGACGGTGTGGCCGGCCAGGCTGGCCGACTCGCCGGGGGCCAGGCGGAACTGGCGGCTCTGGCCGAACGACGAGCTGGCGGCGAAGCCCACCGCGATGAGCACCACGCCCAAATGGACGATCATCCCCCCGTTCGACCGCCCCACCAGTCCCCGCCAGACCGGCACCCCCTGGGCTTTGGTGCCCCTGACCGACACGACCAGCTGGCGGATGGCGGAGGCGGCGGCGAACGCGCCCAGCCCGAACGCCACGAGCGGCCCGAAGCCGCGGATGCCGGAGGCCACGCAGGCGACGACGGTGAGGGTGCCCGCCCACGCCGGCCCCACCAGCCGCCGGTGCAGCACCTCGGCGGACGCCCGCCGCCAGGGCAGGGCGGGGGCCACCGCCATAAGGAACAGCAGGGTGAAGCCGATGGGCATCGTCATGCGCTCGAAGTAGGGGCCCCCCACCGACAGCCGGTCGCCGCTGAGGGCCTCGGCGATCAGAGGGAAGACGGTGCCCAGGAGCACCACGAAGGCGAAGGCGGCGAAGGCCACGTTGTTGGCCAGGAAGGCGCCGTCACGCGACACCGGCGAGTCGATCGACCCCGGTGAGCGCAGCTTGTCGCCCCGCCAGGCGACGAGGCCCACCGACACGGCCACGGTAAGTCCGAAGAAGGCGAGGATCATGGGCCCGATGGCCGACTCGGAGAAGGCGTGCACCGAGTCGAGGACGCCCGACCGGGTGAGAAACGTCCCCAGGATCGTCAGCGAGAAGGTGGCGATCAGGAGCGACAGGTTCCACACCCGCAACATGCCCCGCCGCTCCTGGGCCATGACCGAGTGGAGGTAGGCGGTGGCGGTGAGGAAGGGGAGGAACGAGGCGTTCTCCACCGGGTCCCACGCCCAGTAGCCGCCCCAGCCGAGGACCTCGTACGACCACCAGGCGCCCAGGATGATGCCGGTCGTGAGGAACCCCCAGGCGAAGAGCGTCCAGCGGCGGGTCTCGACCAGCCACCCCTCCCCCAGCCGGCCCGTGACCAGGGCGGCGATGGCGAAGGCGAAGGGGATGGTGAACCCGACGTAGCCCAGGTAGAGCATGGGCGGGTGGAAGGCCACCAGGGGGTGGTTCTGGAGGAGGGGGTTGGGGCCCACGCCGTCGGGGGGGACTGCCCCCGCCACCAGCTGGAAGGGGTTGGCCGGGCCCGCCATCAGCACGAAGAAGAACACGGCCACGACCAGACCGGTGAGGGTGGCCCACGCCACCAGGGGGTCGGTCGCCCGGCTGCGGAAGTGGCGGGCCATCACCGCCAGGTAGCCGGCCAACACCAGTCCCCACAGCAGGATCGACCCCTCCAGGGCCGACCACATGCCGGTGATCGTGTAGAGCAGCGGCGTGCTGCGGCTGCCGTTGCGGGCCACGTAGTCGAGGGAGAAGTCGTGGCCGATGAGGGCCGCCTGCATGGCGACCGTCGCCACCACCGCCCCCGCCAGCACCACCCACACGTAGCGCTGGCCGGAGCGCAGCAGGCGGGTGTCGTGGCGAGCCAGCCCCACGCCGAGGGTGACGACGCCAAGGATCGCACCCACCAGGCCGAGGGCAACCGCGGCCGTCCCCACTACCGCATTCATCGGGGCGTTCATCGGCGGGCGTTCATCGGCGGGCGTTCATCGGTTCATCGGGCGGCGACGGGCGGCGTCGTGTCCGGCACCCGCTCGGGGTTCTCGGCCACGTAGGTCTCCGAGTGCTTCACCAGGATGCGGTCGCTGACGAAGCCCTGTCCCTGGAACCGGCCCTCCAGCACCACCGGGATCCCGGGGCGGAACAGCTCGGGCGGGTCGCCGCGGTGGGTGACGGGCACCTCGACGCTCTTGGAGACGATGCGGAAGGACACGTCCTGGCCCACCTGGGCGACGGTGCCGGCGACGACATCGCCCTCGATGCGGAAGCGGCGGTCGCCGAGCTCCTCCCGCTGGGCGACCGCCTCGTCGGCGGTGCGGAAGTACAGGGTGGCGTTGCCCAGGCCCTGGTACACGAGGAACCCGAGGGCGCCGAGCACGACCGCCGCGGCCAGCCAGAGGCGTCGGGTCACTCCGACGGGCCCGGGCCCGGCGAGCCCTCGTGGATTCGGCCGTCGTCAAGCCCCAGGGTGCGAGCCAGGACCCGCCGGCGGGTGATGACCCAGGTGGCGTAGCCGGCGAGGGCGGCGGCGGTGAGGCCGTAGCCGGCGAACACGTAGGCGGCGTGGGTCATGGCGTGGTCTCCAGCGTGGGCTCGGCGTCGGCATGGCTGTCGACCAGCAGGCCGGCCTCGGCGTGGCGTTCGGCCAGGGCCAGCTCCATGCGCCGGTCGGCGGCCCGGTCCTCCAGCCATCCCAGCCGGAAGCGGTGGATGAGCAGCCAGGCGTAGAGCAGGGTGAAGGCGAGGACGCTCACCAGCAGCGTCAGCAGCATGACCCCGGTGATCTGGGGGTCGACGAGGCGGGGCCCGTCGAGGAGGCTGGCCGGCTGGTGCAGCGTGCGCCACCACTCGACCGACAGGTGGACGAGGGGCACGTCGAGGAAGGCGGCGATGGCCACGATGGCGGCCCGCTTGGCCGCCACCTCGGGGTCGGCCACCACCCGGCGCACGGCCAGGTAGCCGAGGTAGAGGACGAGGAGGACGGCGGTGGTGGTGAGGCGGGCGTCCCACGTCCACCACACGCCCCACGTGGTGCGTCCCCAGATGGAGCCGATGAGCAGGGTGAGGGCCAGGAACACCACGCCGATCTCGGCCGAGGCCCCGGCGGTGAGGTCCCAGAAGCGGGAGCGGGTGCGGGGCCACAGGTAGAGGGCGCTGGCCAGCGTGGTGACGCCGAACGACACGTACATCGCCAGCCAGGCGGTGGGGACGTGGAGGTAGAGCAACCGCACCGCGTCCTTCTGGTTGACGTCGGCGGGCGAGACGACCAGGGCGAGCAGCGCGGTGAGGGCGAGCGACAGGGCGGTGGCCCAGCCGAGGATCCTGGTGGCGCGGGTTCTCATCAGGCTTCCTCGATCACACTTCCTCTAGGAGGGCGCCGAAGGCGACGATGCCGAAGGCGACGTAGATGGTGGCGAAGACGGCCAGGAGGCGGACCCACGGCCAGCCCTCGGCTGGCGTGCCGGCGAGCGCCGCCTCGCAGGCCCGGGCCGCGGCCAGCAGCACCGGCGCCAGCACCGGCAGGACGAGCAGCGGGAGGAGGGTGTCACGCACCCGGAGGCCGGCGGCGATGATCCCGTAGACGGTACCGGCGGCGGCCAGCCCCACGGTGGCGGCCAGGCAGGTCAGCAGCAGGAGGACGGGGCTGTGCAGGCGGACGTCGTAGAGGACGACCACGCCGATCGCCAGCACCGCCTCGAGGGCGACGAGCTGGACGGCGACCGCCCCTGCCTTGCCCAGGAAGATCCCGGCCCCGTCGAGCCCGGACAGGCGCAGGGCGTCGCGGGCGTCGTCGTCGGCCTCGATCACGAACGACCGCTGGATGCCGAGCAGGGCGGAGAACATGACCGCCACCCAGAAGAGCCCCGGGCCGACCTGGGCCAGGACGTCGCGGTCGGAGTCGAGGGCGAAGGCGAACATGACCAGGACCAGGAGGGCAAAGGGCACCACCTGATTGATACCGACCCGCGACCGGGCCTCCACCCGCAGGTCCTTGCCGGCCACGAGGGCCGCGTCACGCCACATGGACGGCCTTCCACGCTGTGGGATCGTCGGGGGCGGCGGGATTGGCAGTGCCGGCGGGATCGGGGGCCCCGGCCGGGTCGGCGGGGGTGGCGGTCGGCGGGGCGAGGAGCCCGTCCCGGATCTGGCCCCCGGCGATGACGACGGAGCGGGTGGCGAGGTTGGCCGCCCGCTCGAGCTCGTGGGACGCGAGCAGGACGGTGGCGCCGGCGGCGGCCGCCTCCCGGACCAGCTCGTCGAGCAGGTCGCGCCCGGCGGCGTCGAGGCCGGCGTGGGGCTCGTCGAGGAGCCACAGGTCCGGTTGACGGGCGACGACCGCGGCCAGGGCCACCCGCCGCCGCTGGCCGGCCGAGAGCTTCCCGGCCGAGAAGGTCGCGCAGCCGCCCGTCGAGGCCCAGGCGGGCACTGGCCGCCTCGGCCGCCTCCTTGGAGGAACCCGAGGCCCGGGCCGCGAACCGCAGGTTGTCGGCCACCGTGAGGTCGTCGTAGAGGAAGGCGGCGTGGCCCAGCAGCCCCACCCGGCGACGGACGGCTCGGCGGTCGGCTCGCAGGTCGTGGCCGAGGACCTCAGCCTCCCCCGACGAGATGCCGACCAGGCCGGCGCAGGCCCGCAAGAGGGTTGTCTTGCCGGCGCCGTTGGGGCCCCGGACGAGGACCACCTCCCCTGGGGCGACATCGAGATCGACGCCGGCGAGGGCGGGGAAGCGGCCGAGGAGGGACACGGCAGACCGGAAGCGAACGGCGAGGTTCACAATGCGGGATTCACAATGCGGGATTCGTCGGCTGGTTCGTGGATCGGGGTCATCGGGACCGTGTCCAAGGTACCGGCGACCAGGAACGATGGTCCAAGCGGCTGTAAGTTCACCGCCGTGATCCGGCGTGTGGTGCGTGGCACCGGAAAGACGCTGATCGCGTCAGGGATCCTCATCCTGCTCTTCGTCGCCTACCAGCTGTGGGGGACGGGGCTGCACGAGAGCCGCGCCCAGGACGACCTCGAGGACAGGTTCGCCCTGATCGCGGCCCCGCCGCCGACCGCGCCCACGGCGGAGCCGGCGGCCCCGCCCACCACCGTCCCCCCCTGGAGGGCGACGCCATCGCCCGCCTGGTGATCCCCAAGGCCAACGTCGACAAGATCATCGTGGAGGGCGTGGGCGTCGAGGACCTCAAGAAGGCGCCCGGCCACTACCCGGGCACACCCATGCCCGGCGAGCCGGGCAACTCGGCCATCGCCGGGCACCGCACGACCTACGGGGCCCCCTTCTACGACCTCGACAACCTGGTGGTGGGCGACGCCATCATGGTCGCCACCGGCGTGGGCGAGTTCAACTACGAGGTGACCGAGTCGCTGGTGGTCTCGCCCGAGGCGGTGGAGGTGCTCAACCCCACCGACGACAACCGCCTCACCCTCACCACCTGCAACCCGCGCTACAGCGCCGCCGAGCGCCTGATCATCGTGGCCAAGCTGGTGACCGCCCCGGTCGAGCCGCCGCCCCTTCCCGAGGGCGCCAGCCCGCCGCCCCCGACGCAACTGGCGGCCGACGGCCTGGCCGGGCTCTCCGGCGATACCGCCGCCCGCGGACCGGCCGTGGGCTGGGGATTCCTGTGCGCCGCCATCTGGCTCGCCACCTGGTGGCTGTCCAAGCTGTGGGACCGGTGGTGGCTGGCCTACGTGATCGGCACGCCCATCTTCCTCGGGGCCCTGTTCGTCTTCTTCGAGAACTTCGCCCGCCTCCTGCCGTCGAACATCTGACCCCACCGGCCTTGCATCTGATGCGCCGCTTGATAGCATCAGGTGCATGCCCAGGACCACCATCGACATCGATGCCTCCGTTCTCCGCCAGCTGAAGAAGCGACAGGAACGAGAACGCAAGTCGCTGGGACAGCTCGTATCCGAGCTCGTGGCCAAAGCCATCGAGTTGGAGGACGAGCCCGCACCACCGTTCACGTGGGTCGCGAAGGATCTTCGGCCGCGAGTCGACCTGGAGGACAAGGACGCGATCTGGTCCGTCCTCGACGGGCGGTGAGCCAGACCGTCGACACCAACGTTCTGGTGTACGCGAGCCACACCGCGAGTCCGTTCCATGACCGGGCCCGTGCGCTTGTCGAGCACCTCGTCGCTGGTCCCAGCCTCGCCTACCTCCTGTGGCCGACCGTCCTCGGATACCTCCGAATCGTCACGCATCCAGCGATCCTCGGAACGCCGCTGTCGGCCGACGAGGCCATCTCGAATGTCGAAGCCGTGCTCGCGCCGTCACACGTCCGTGTCGCCGGTGAGGGGGATGACTTCTGGACATCTTTCCGCGGAGTCGCGGCGGACGTGAAGCCCCGAGGCAACCTCGTTCCCGACGCGCACCTCGTCGCCCTCATGCGGGAACACGGGGTGTCGACGATCTGGAGCCACGACCGGGACCTTCGCAAGTTCCGCGGCATCACGGTGAAGGACCCCTTCTCCGAGGAGCACTCGACAGGTTTCGAATAACGGCACTCCCCAGTCAACTGAGCCGAATCGCGCCACGTAAGCCACGTGCCGCACGTGACTTGCGTATTCTCGGGCGCATGAAGCGCAACCTGACGATCCAGCTCGACGAGGAGACCGTCCACAAGGCCAGGGTGCTGGCCGCCAGGCGCTCGACGTCGGTCAGCAAGCTGGTGGCCCAGGAGATTGACAGGCTGGTCGGGGAGGACGAGGCCTACCAGCGGGCGAAGGAGACGGCCCTGGCCCAGCTGGAACGGGGATTTCACCTCGGCGGCGGTGTCCTCCCCGATCGAGAGGCCCTCCATGAGCGGTGAGCCGACCTTCGTCGACACCAACGTGCTCGTCTACGCCTACGACGCAGACGCGGGCGACAAGCACGCCGCCGCTCGAGCCTGGATGCAAGCCCTCTGGGACGACGAATCGGGCCGTCTGAGCACACAGGTGCTCCAGGAGTTCTACGTCACCGTCACCCGAAAGCTCGGCCGACTGCTCTCGCCACGATCGGCTCGCGAGGTCGTCGCCACGTACCGGGCATGGCCGGTCCATCGTCCGGACGTCGATGACGTCGTCGCCGCGACGGAACTCGAGGAGCGACATCACCTCTCGTTCTGGGACTCCCTCATCATCGTTTCGGCCCGCCGCTCGGGGGCCCACACGCTGCTTACGGAGGATCTCCAGGAAGGCCGGCGCTTCGACGAGCTGGAGGTCGTCAGCCCCTTCCGGGACCCCTCGCCGGAGGAGCATCTGACCGGAGGCTGACGCCCGGCCCCGCCTGGCCCGACTAAGCGTCGGCCGCGTGGACATAGGCATTTGCCGGATGCGGCGAAGGGGCCCTTGCCCTCAGGGTGACGTCACGAGCCGAGCACCGAGCCCGGCAGACACCTGAAGGAGACCCATGAACAACATCCGTACCCGCCTCGTCCGCCTGACCGTCGCCTCCACGCTGATCTTTGGGATCGGTGCCATCGGCACCGGCTCCGCTCTGGCCGCAGGCGGAACCACCATGGGCGCCGAGAGCGCCGCCATGAGCGGTAGGCCTGAGCCCGCCGCCGCGACCGAAGACGGCGCCACCCCCGAGCCCCTCGGCTGCACCAAGCTCCCCAAGCTCCTCTGCATGTTCTGAGCCACCCGGATCCTCCACGAGAAAGGAACCATTGCATGGAACGCTTCGTTCTCTTCGACTCCGGGTGCCTGGTGTGCTCGGGAATGGCCCACGACATCGAGCACGCCGCCGGCGGATGGCTCTCGGTGCGCAGCCTGCGCTCGGCCGAGGTGCAACAGCACCTCGACCGGGCGGCCCCGGGCTGGAAGTGGGAGCCAATGCTGCTGGAGTTGGACGGTGACGCCGTCCGGGTCCACCGGGGACTCCCCATGCGGCTGCGAATCGCCGCCGGGGTGGGCCCCCGCCGGGCCTGGGCCATCGCCAAGCTGGTACAACAGGCCGGCGAGGCCCGGGCCGAGGCCCACGACCCCAGTGGGCGCCGAGGCTTCCTGAAGGGATCCGCGGGGGTGATGGCCGGCGTCGTGCTCGGCCTGGCCGCCAAGCCCGCCGCCGCTCGCGAGACGGTGGAGTCGGAGCCGATCCCGCTCGGGACGGCCACGTTGATCACCGGCACCCGCGCCGACGAGCTGGCGGCACAGGCCCGCGCCAGTCGCGACGTCGCCAACCTGCTCAAGGAGCACGCCATCGACGGCAAGGCGGCGACGGTCTACGAGTACGCCACCGGATCCGCCCGCACCGACTGGAGCACCGCCTTCCAGGCTGTGGGTGGGGGCGTCATCACCTATCTGGTCCGTCCTGGAAGCGAGATCCGCACCCAGGCCATCTACGAGCGCGCCGGAACCTTCGTGGCCCTGAGCGTTGACGGCATCCTCTCCCGAACAGCCAACTACCGGCTCGGGCAGTCGCAGGCCCAGGACGCGCAGACCACCATGAACACCTGTACCGAAGGTGGGTGCGGGTTCGAGAACGTGAACCTGTGCAAGCGATGCTGCAGCACCTGCAGCAGCTACCGGTCGACCGATAACACATGCTGTGTCTGTCGGCTCCCCGGCGGCGGCTCGTACGTGTTCATGTGCCGGACGTATGCCTACGGACCGTGCGGCATGTGCTGAATCGACGGCGGCCGCCCGACCGATGTCGGGAGGTCTGGTCTGGAGGGCGGGGCGGCCGATTCGGTCGTCCCGCCCTCGTCGCGTACGACGCCGGGTCGTCGCACCTGTGGCCGGCCACCGCCCCGATCTGCCGGCGTGCCAGGGTTGCGATCGTGACCGGGAGCGCCGTCGCCATCCTCTCTTTCCGCTTCGGGACGACCGACGGCGTCTCGGTGGAAGCCGGCAAGTGGGCCGGGATCCTCCGTCGGCTGGGGTACCGCACCTTCACCGTGGCCGCCGAGGGGGCCGACCGGCTGGTGCCCGGCCTGGGCATCGCCGACCACGAACCGCCTGACACGACGGCCCTCGACCAGGCTGTGGCGGACGCCGACCTGGTGGTGGTCGAGAACCTCTGCTCGCTCCCCCTCAACCCCGCCGCCGGTCAGGCCGTGGCCGCCTGCCTGAAGGGTCGGCCGGCGGTCCTCCACCACCACGATCTGGCCTGGCAGCGACCGCACCTGGCCGCCATCGACGGATTCCCGCCCGACGACCCGGCCTGGCGCCACGTCACCATCAACGACCTCAGCCGCCGCCAGCTCGCCGACCGGGGCGTGACCGCCGTCACCATCCCCAACGGCTTCGACACCGACTCGCCTCCAGGCGGCGACCGCGCCGCCACTCGAGCGCGCCTCGGCCTGGGCCCGAGCGACCGACTCCTCCTGCACCCCACCCGGGCCATCCCCCGCAAGAACGTCCCCGGCGCCATCGCCCTGGCCGAGGGGCTGGGCGCCACCTACTGGCTGCTCGGCCCGGCCGAGGACGGCTACGCCCCCGAGCTCGAACGCCTCCTCGCCGCGGCGCCCGTACGCCGGTGCATCCACCGCGAGCCCGCCGGCGTCTCCCTGGCCGACGCCTACGCCGCGTCCGACGCGGTCGCCCTCCCGTCCACCTGGGAGGGGTTCGGCAACGCCACCATCGAGTCGGCCGTCCACCGCCGGCCGCTGGCCATCGGCAACTACCCCGTCGCCCGCGAGATCGCGGCCTACGGGTTCCGCTGGTTCCCGTCCGACGACCCCCGCCCCCTGGCCGCCTTCCTCGAGCGTCCCGATCCCGCGCTGCACAATGCCAACCTGGCCATCGCCCGCCGCCACTTCTCCCTTGCCGCGGTCGAGGTTCGCCTGCGGCGGCTCCTGGCCGACGCCGGCTGGCTGCCGTCGTGAGCTGCCAAGATGACCCCGTGAGCGATCCGGTGAGGGCCCGCCGGGCCCGGATCGCCAAGATCAACCAGGCCGCCCAGCGGGTCGGGTACCTCCTCTTCCTGGTCGCCATCGTCGTGTTCGGGATCGGGGCCGCGGGCAGGTTCACCCCGGCCATCGTGGCGGTCGTCGTCGCCAGCCTGGCCGTCGGCTCGGTGCTCCTCGTCCCCACGATCATCATCGGCTACGGCGTCCGCGCCGCCGAGCGTGACGATCGGCGAGCAGGACGCTGACCGCGCCGACACAGCGAGCGAATGGCACTGGTGGGCCCAGGAGGGGACCACGAGTGGCGATCGCTCGGTGCCGTGCCTCGTCGGTGGCGAGCGGATGGCGCGAGTGGTCCCAGGAGGGGACCACGAGTGGCGATCGCTCAGCGCCATCAGCGGCGGCGGCGGCGACCGGCGGCGACCACGAGCCCGGCCGCACCTGGTAGAACCGCCGCCATGACCCTTACCCGGGCCGCCGTCCTCACCGCCCTCGACCAGCCCCTCACCCTGCGGGACGGGGTGGAGGTGGAGCGTCCGCACCCGGGCGAGGTGCGGGTGCGCATGGTGGCGGCGGGGGTGTGCCACTCCGACCTCTCGTTCCAGAACGGCACCCTGCCGGTCACCCTCCCGGCGGTGCTCGGCCACGAGGGGGCGGGCGTGGTGGAGGAGGTGGGCGCCGGCGTCGACGACCTCGCCCCCGGCGACCACGTGGTGATCTCCTGGGTGCCGCAGTGCCGGACCTGCTTCTTCTGCACCCACGGCCAGCCCCACCTCTGCCGCACGGCCGACGCGGTGCTCGTCACCGGCGGGCTCCTCGACGGCAACCCCCGCCTGCGCCTCGACGGGGCGCCTCTCCAGCAGATCCTGGGCACGGGCACCTTCTCCGAGACCACGGTGATCGACGCCACTGCCGTGGTCAAGGTGCCCGACGACCTCGACCTGAGCGTGGCCGCGCTCCTCGGCTGCGCCGTCCTCACCGGCGTCGGCGCCGCCCTCAACACCGCCACGATCACCCCCGGCGACACCGTCGCCGTCGTCGGCTGCGGCGGGGTGGGGCTCAACGTGATCCAGGGGGCGCGGCTGGCGGGGGCGGGCGAGATCGTGGCCATCGACATCCACCCGGCCAAGCTGGAGCTGGCCCGGACGATGGGCGCCACCACGACCGTGGATGCATCGTCCCAAGACCCGATCGGGACGGTGTTCGACCTCACCGGCCAGCGGGGGGCCGACGTCGCCTTCGAGTGCATCGGGGCAGGGCCGACCATCGACCAGACCGTCACCCTGACCCGGCGCGGCGGCCAGGCGATCCTCGTCGGGATCCCCCGCATGGACGTGATGCTCACCCTGCCGGTGATGCTCGGCGTGGTCATGGCCGAGCGCACCATCAAGGGGTGCTGGTACGGGTCGGCCGACGTCCGCCGCGACATCCCCGTCCTCCTCGACCACTACCGCCGGGGCGACCTGCTCCTCGACGAGCTGGTCTCCCGCCGCATCGACCTCGACCAGGTCAACACCGCCCTCGACGACATGACCACCAGCGGCCTGGCCCGCTCAGTGATCGTCTTCTAGCCGCCAAAATGAGTGGTGCCGCCCCGAAGGGCGGCACCGTAGAACGTTGATGCGAAGGTGGCTTACCTGTCGCGCCTCGGCGGGCCGCCGTATCCGCCGCCTCCGCCGCCGCCGCCTCCGCCTCCGCCGCCGGCCCCACCGCCTCCGCCCGCAGATTGGACGTTGGCTGCTTGAAGACCTTTCGGCCCTTGCTGCACCTCGAACTCGACCTTCTCGCCCTCTTCGAGCGTGCGGTAGCCGGGCTTCTGAATGGCGCTGAAGTGCACGAACACGTCAGCCCCGTCGGCCTGAGAGATGAAGCCGAAGCCCTTGTCGGCGTTGAACCACTTCACGGTGCCGGTCGCCACGGTGGCGATCCCCCTTCTTGATCAGCTTGTAAAAGAGAGGGGACTGCCAAGCCGTGCGGTCTTTGCCGTGCAAAAGTCAATCTCCTCGGCCCGAAACGCTACCAAACAAGATGCTCGCCGTCACTGGTGAACTTTGGTTCCCCCAGGTGTGTCCTCGACCACCCAACCGAGGTCGACGAGCTGGTCGCGAAGGGCGTCGGCGGCCCCGAAATCCCGGTCGGCGCGGGCCTGATCGCGGCGCGCCACGAGGTCGAGCACCTCGCCCGGCACCTCCCGAGCGGTGGCCCGTCCGAGGGCCAGTCCGACGGCCCCCGCGATCTCCCGGACGGCGGTCGCGAGGGGCGCGGCCGCGTTCGGCTCACCGGCGTCGAGATGGACGTTGGCCCGCCGCCGCAGGTCGGACAGCAGGGCCACGACGGCCGGCGTCGACAGGTCGTCGTCCATCGCCACCCGGAAGGCGTCGAGGGCGGTTGCATCAGCATCGGCCGGCGGCAGGTCGGTGGTGCGGCGCACGAACTCGTCGAGGCCCCGCAACGTCGACGAGGCGTGCTCGAGGCTGCCCGGCGTGACCTCCACCGGCGCCCGGTAGTGCGACTGGAGCACGAGCAGCCGGTAGGCCCGAGGATCCTGGGGAGGGGCGAGCATCTCGGTGAGCGTCGTGAAGTTGCCCAGCGACTTCGACATCTTCTCGCCCCCGACCACGACGAAGCCGTTGTGGGCCCACCGGCGGGCGAACTCCCGCCCCGCGGCCACCGCCTGGGCCCGCTCGTTCTCGTGGTGGGGAAAGGCCAGGTCCTGGCCCCCGCCGTGGAGGTCGAAGCCCTCGCCCAGCAGGTCGAGGGCCATGACCACGCACTCGGTGTGCCAGCCCGGCCGTCCCGGTCCCCAGGGTGACGGCCACGACGGCTCGCCCGGCTTGACCTTCTTCCAGAGGGCGAAGTCGCGGGCCGACCCCTTCTCCTCGTTGACCTCCACCCGGGCGCCGGCCCGCATGTCGTCGAGCGACTGGCCCGACTTGAGCAGTCCGTAGTCGGGGACGACCGCCACCGAGAGGTACACGCCGTCCGACGTCTCGTAGGCGACGCCGGCGTCGACCAGGCCCTGCACCCAGGAGACCATCTGCTCGACGTAGGCGGTGGCGTGGGGATCGTGGGTCGGCCGCTTCACCCCCAGCCGGTCGACGGCGTCGTACCAGGCGTCCTCGAACTCGGCCGCCACCTCGTCCGCCGAGCGGCCCTCCTCGTTGGCCCGGTTGATGATCTTGTCGTCGATGTCGGTGACGTTCGACACGTAGACGACCTCGTTGCCGCACCACTCGAGATAGCGGCGCAGGACGTCGAACACGAGGAGGAAGCGACCGTGCCCGACGTGGGGGTGGTCGTAGACGGTCGGGCCGCAGACGTACATCGACACCACCCCTGGATGGCGGGGGACGAGGTCGGCGGGCCGGCCCAATGCAGTGTCGTGAAGTCGCATCGCCCGGTTACCGTAACCACCACATGACCGCCAACGTCCCGGATAAGCCGAGTCTCGAAGGGCTGGAGGACAAGTGGGGCGCCCGTTGGCAGACCGACGGCACCTATCGCTTCGACCGCTCCGCCCCCCGCGATCAGGTGTACGCCATCGACACCCCGCCGCCCACGGTGAGCGGGTCGTTGCACGTGGGCCACGTTTTCTCGTACACCCACACCGACACCATCGCCCGCTTCCGGCGGATGCGGGGCGAGGCCGTCTTCTACCCGATGGGTTGGGACGACAACGGCCTGCCCACCGAGCGCCGGGTGCAGAACTACTACGGCGTCCGCTGCGACCCGTCCCTGCCCTACGACCCCGACTTCACGGCTCCTGCGGAACCGGCCAAGCGGGCCGTCTCCATCTCCCGGCCCAACTTCGTCGAGCTGTGTACCGGGCTCACGGTGGAGGACGAGAAGGCGTTCGAGGCACTCTTCCGCCATCTGGGCCTCTCGGTCGACTGGTCCCAGACCTACACCACCATCGGCGAGCGGGCCCAGCGCACGTCGCAGAAGGCCTTCCTCCACCTCCTGCAAAAGGACCTCGCCTACCAGGCGGAGGCACCCACCCTGTGGGACGTCGACTTCCAGACCGCCGTCGCCCAGGCCGAGCTGGAGGACCGGGAGCTGCCCGGCGCCTACCACCGCCTGCGCTTTCGCGACGCCGACGGCGGGCCCCTCGACATCGACACCACCCGCCCCGAGCTGCTCCCGGCGTGCGTGGCGCTGGTGGCCCACCCCGACGACGCCCGCTTCCAGCCGCTGTTCGGCCAGACGGCCACCACGCCGCTGTTCGCCAAGCCTGTCCCTGTCGTGGCCCATCCCCTGGCCGACCCGGAGAAGGGGACGGGCATGGCCATGGTGTGTACCTTCGGCGACGTCACCGACGTCATTTGGTGGCGGGAGCTGCACCTGCCCGTGCACGCCATCATCGGGCGCGACGGCCGCATCGACACCACCCCTCCCGGCCTCGAGGACGGGCCGTTCGAACAGCTCCGGGGGCTCAAGATCGGCCCCGCCCGGGCCCGCGTGGTCGAGATGCTGCGGGAGTCGGGCGACCTGATCGGCGAGCCCCGGCCCATCACCCACCCGGTCAAGTTCTACGAGCGGGGCACCCGCCCGCTGGAGATCGTCACCAGCCGGCAGTGGTTCATCAGGACCCTCGACCACCGCGCCGAGCTGCTCGAGCGGGGCCGGGAGCTGCGGTGGCACCCGCCCTACATGCAGGGCCGCTACGAGTCGTGGGTCAACGGGCTCAACAGCGACTGGCTGGTCAGCCGCCAGCGCTTCTTCGGCGTCCCCTTCCCGCTCTGGTACCCCCTCGACGCCGACGGCGTCGCCGACCACGACCACCCCATCGCCGCCGACGAGAGCCGCCTGCCGGTCGACCCGTCCACCGACGTCCCGCCCGGCTACACCGCCGACCAGCGCGACCAGCCGGGGGGCTTCACCGGCGACCCCGACATCCTGGACACGTGGGCCACGTCGTCCCTGACCCCCCAGATCGCCACCGGCTGGGCCGACGACCCCGAGCTGTTCGCCCGCACCTTCCCCATGGACCTGCGCCCCCAGGCCCACGAGATCATCCGCACCTGGCTGTTCTCGACGGTCGTCCGCGCCCACTACGAGCACGACTGCCTGCCGTGGCGCGACGCCGCCATCTCCGGATGGGTGCTCGACCCCGACCGCAAGAAGATGTCGAAGTCCAAGGGCAACGTCGTCACGCCCATCGACCTGCTGGCCCAGTACGGCTCCGACGCCGTGCGCTACTGGGCCGCCTGCGGGCGACCGGGTGTCGACACCACCTTCGACGAGGGGCAGATGAAGGTTGGCCGGCGGCTGGCCATCAAGGTGCTCAACGCCTCCAAGTTCGTGCTGTCCCGGGTCGGCGATCCGGGCGGAGGGGCCGGTGGGGCCGGCGCTGCGGTCACCGCCCCCCTCGACCGGGCCATGCTGGCCGGGCTGGCCGACCTCGTCGAGGAGGCCACCGCCGCCTTCGAGGGCTACGACTACGCCCGGGCCCTGGAGCGCACCGAGGCCTTCTTCTGGCGCTTCTGCGACGACTACCTCGAGCTGGTGAAGGGCCGGGCCTACGGGAGCCAGGGGCCCGAGGCGCAGGCGTCGGCCGACCGGGCCCTCGGCCTCGCCCTGTCGACCATGCTGCGGCTGTTCGCCCCCTTCCTGCCCTTCGTCACCGAGGAGGTCTGGTCGTGGTGGCAGGAGGGGTCGGTGCACCGGGCGTCGTGGCCAGAGGCCGTCGACCTGCGGGACGCCGCGGGTGGCTCCGCCGCCGATCGCACCGTCCTCGACATCGCCGCCGCCGTCCTGGGCGAGGTGCGCAAGGCCAAGAGCGAGGCCCGCCAGTCGATGCGGGCCGAGGTGCGCCTCGCCGTCGTGAGCGACACCGCGCCCCGCCTGGCGGCCCTCGGCCAGGCGGTGGCCGACGTCACCGAGGCCGGGCGCATCGCCGAACTGGCCACCGAGGAGACCGCCGAGTTCGCGGTGAAGGTCGAGCTGGTCGGGGGCTAGGCTCGTCCCGGGCTAGGGACACACCGACGGCGCAGGCACACGGCGACGAAGGCAGGCAGGCGAGTAGGGGCCGAGGTCAGGAGGGTGTTCCGTGCCGGCGAACGACGTCCCAACAATCCATGGGCCGGTCATCCGGGTCCGGGGGCTACGGAAGTCCTACGGCGCGTTCGAGGCCGTCGGCGGCATCGACTTCGACGTCGAGGCGGGCGAGGTCTTCGGGATCCTCGGGCCCAACGGGGCGGGCAAGACGACCACCGTCGAGATCCTGGAGGGCTACCGCCAGCGCTCGGCCGGTGAGGTGTCGGTGCTGGGCCACGACCCGGCCACGGCCGACCGCGACCTCAAGGAGCGCATCGGCATCGTGCTCCAGGAGACCGGCGTCGAGCGCTACCTCAACGTCACCGAGGTGATCGACCAGTACCGGGGCTACTACCGCAAGTCCCGGACCGTCGACGAGCTGCTGGCCCTCACCGGGCTGGAAGACCAGCGCAACCAGCGGGTCAAGACCCTGTCGGGCGGCCAGAAGCGGCGCCTCGATCTGGCCCTGGCCCTGGCCGGTGATCCCGAGCTGCTCTTCCTCGACGAGCCCACGACCGGCTTCGACCCCTCCGCCCGGCGGGGGGCGTGGGACGCTATCGCCGGGCTGCGGGCCCTGGGCACGACGGTCCTGCTCACCACCCACTACATGGACGAGGCCCAGGTGCTGGCCGACCGGGTGGCGGTGATCGTCGCCGGCAAGATCGTGGCCGAGGGCCCGCCCGACAACCTGGCCGGCGACGGGTCGGCCAGCGAGATCCGCTTCACCCTGCCCGCCGGCACCGGTGCCGACGCCCTGCCCGAGCTGTCCTCGCCGGCGAAGGTGCTGGTGGAGGGCGCCTCGGTGCTGGTGACCGCACCCGATCCCACCGTCCCGGTCGCGTCGCTGACCGGCTGGGCCATCGGCCGGGGGTTCACCCTGCCCGACCTCACCGTCACCCGTCCCCGGCTGGAGGACGTCTACCTCGAGCTGACCAAGGAGGCCACCGGCCCGGCCGCGGCCCCCGAGTCGGTCCCGTCAAAGGACGCGCCCGCCCATGAGTGATCTGGCCATCGCCGCCCGCCAGGTGCGGTACGAGCAGAAGGCGTTCTGGCGCAACCCGGCGGCGGCCGTGTTCACGTTCGCCTTCCCGTTGATGTTCCTGTTCATCTTCGGCAGCCTGAACTCGGGCGGCCGGATCGACACGAGGGGCAACATCACCTTCGTCACGTTCTTCGTCCCCGGGATCGCCGCCTTCGGCCTCATGTCCGCCTGCTACACCAACATCGCCATGCGGATGGCCATCGCCCGCGACCTGAGCATCCTCAAGCGGGTGAAGGGCACGCCGGTGCCGCCGTGGGCCTACCTGAGCGGCCAGGTCGGCTCCTGCATCGTCACCACCCTCCAGCTCGTCACCGTCACCCTCGCCGTCGGCGTTCTCGTCTTGGACGTCGACTTCCGGTGGGACACGGTGGGCGGGCTGGCCGCCACCCTGGCCCTGGGCGCGGCCTGCTTCTGCGCCCTCGGCCTGGCCGTCAGTGGACTGTGCCCCAACGGCGACGCCGCCCCCGCCATCGTGAACTTCTCGATCCTGCCCCTGACCTTCATCTCCGGGATCTTCTTTCCCCTCGACGGCGCGCCGTCGTGGCTCACGTCCCTGGCCGACCTGTTCCCGGTCAAGCACCTGGCCAACGGCCTCCAGTACGCCTTCGACCCCCGCACCCCGGCCCCCGGCATCAACGGCGGCGACCTGGCCGTGCTCGCGGCGTGGACCGTGGCCGGGGCCGTCCTCGCCCTCCGCCTCTTCAAGTGGGAGAACCAACGATGACTCCAGCCACCCCGATGTCAGGCACGCCGTTCTCGGACTCGCCGTCCGCAGGAGTCCCCCTCACCGCCAGCGTGGCCCGGGCCGCCGGCCTCACCAAGGTCTACGGCGAGGGGGACACGGCGGTGAAGGCGCTCGACGGGGTATCCGTCGACTTCGCGGCGGGCGAGTTCAGCGCCATCATGGGCCCGTCGGGGTCGGGGAAGTCGACCCTCATGCACTGCATGGCCGGGCTCGACCGGGTCACCGCGGGCCAGGTCTTCATCGGCGACACCGAGCTCAGCCAGCTCCACGACAAGGAGCTCACCCGGCTGCGGCGGGACAAGGTGGGCTTCGTCTTCCAGGCCTACAACCTGGTCCCCACTCTCACCGCCCTGGAGAACATCACCCTGCCCATCGACATCGCCGGCCGCGACCCCGACCAGGCGTGGCTCGACAAGCTCATCGACACCATCGGGCTGCGGCCCCGGCTCTCCCACCGACCATCGGAGCTGTCGGGCGGGCAGCAGCAGCGGGTGGCGGCGGCCCGGGCCCTGGCCAGCAAGCCCGCCATCGTCTTCGCCGACGAGCCCACCGGCAACCTCGACTCCAAGGCGTCCTCCGAGGTCCTCGGCTTCCTGCGCCAGTCGGTCACCGACTTCGGCCAGACCATCGTCATGGTCACCCACGACCCGGTGGCCGCCGGGTACGCCCAGCGGGTCGTCTTCCTGGTCGACGGGCGCATCGTCGACGAGATGCGGGATCCCACCCCCGACCGGGTCCTCGACAAGATGAAGACCCTCGGCGACGGGTAGCGCGGCGTGCTGAGAGCGACCCTCAAGGGGCTCCTGGCCCACAAGATCCGCCTCCTGCTGACGGCTGCCGCGGTGGTGCTCGGCGTGGGGTTCGTGGCCGGCACCTACGTCCTCACCGACACCCTGAACAGCACGTTCGACACCCTGTTCGAGGAGGTGACGGCCGGCGTCGACGTCTCGGTGCGGGCCGAGTCGGGCTTCGGCGACGAGCTCAGCGAGACCACCGGGCGCGACACCGTCCCCGAGAGCCTGGTGCCGGTCGTCGCAGGCGTGCCCGGGGTCAAGGCGGCCGACGGGGCGCTGGCCGACTACGCCCAGTACGTCGGCAAGGATGGCAAGGCCATCGTCACCGGCGGGGCGCCCACCCTGGGCGTGAACTGGACCGACGTTCCCGAGCTCAACCCGCTCCGCCTGCGCGACGGCCGGGAGCCCCGGGCGTCGGGCGAGGTGGTCATGGACGCAGCCACGGCCAAGGAGCACGACTTCGCGGTCGGCGACGAGGTGCGCATCCTGTTCAAGGGCCCTCCCGAGGAGTTCACCGTTGTCGGCGTGGCCGGGTTCGGCGAGGCCGACAACCTGGCCGGCGCCACCCTGGCCGTCTTCGACACCCGCACCGCCCAGCGGGTGCTCGACAAGGTGGGGCGCTTCGACACCGTCGACGCGGTGGGTGACGGCACCGCCTCGCCCCTCGAGCTGCGCAACCGGGTGCAGCAGGCCGTCCCGGGGGGCTTCGAGGCCCTCACCGGCACCCAGGTGGCGGACGAGCAGGCCCAGCAGATCCAGGACGCCCTCGGGTTCTTCAACACGTTCCTGCTGGTGTTCGCCGGGATCTCGCTGTTCGTGGGCGCCTTCATGATCCTCAACACGTTCTCGATCCTCGTCTCCCAGCGCACGCGGGAGCTGGGCCTGCTGCGGGCGCTGGGGGCCAGCCGGGGCCAGGTGCTGGCGTCGGTAGTCGGGGAGGCGGCCATCGTGGGCCTGGTGGCCTCCGCCGCCGGTCTCGGGCTCGGGCTCCTGGTGGCGACCGGGCTCAAAGCGCTGCTGGGCGCCTTCGGGATCGACCTTCCCGCCGGGGGCCTGCAGATCAAGCCCCGGACGATCGTGGTGTCGATGGTCGTGGGCGAGCTCGTCACCCTGGTGGCGGCCCTGGGCCCGGCCCTACGGGCGTCGAAGCTGTCACCCATCGCCGCCCTCTCGGGGGCCGGCACCGAGGGCCAGGCCTCGCTCCGCACCCGGAGCATCGCCGGGGGGCTGGTGATGCTGGCCGGCGCGGCGTCGCTCGCCGTCGGGCTGTGGGCCGACGGGGGCATCCAGATGGTGGGCCTGGGGGCGGCCCTGAGCTTCGTCGGCCTGGCCCTCCTGCTGCCGCTGGTCGCCCGCCCGCTGGCGTCGGTGCTCGGGCGGCCCCTGCCCCGCCTGTTCCTGGTGCGGGGGATCTCGGCCAAGCTGGCCCGCCAGAACGCCCTCCGCAACCCCCGCCGCACGGCGTCCACCGCGGCCGCCCTCACCATCGGCCTGGGCCTGGTCGGCTGCGTGAGCGTTCTGGCCGCCTCGGTGGTGCAGTCGGCGGGCGAGATCATCGACAAGGCCCTGGCCGCCGACTACATCGTGAGCACCGACCAGTTCAGCCCCACGATCAGCACCGAGGTGGCGGCCCGGCTGGAGAGCCAACCCGAGCTGGGGGCGGTGACCGGGCTGAAGGGGGGCGAGTTCAAGGTCCGGGGCACGAGCGAGGGCATCCAGGCGGGCGACGCCGACGATCTGGCCCAGCTCCTGAACATCGAGATGGTCACCGGCGACCTGGCCGCACTGGGTCGGGGCGAGCTGCTGCTGGAGGACGTAGAGGCGGAGGACGCCGGCCTCGCGGTGGGCGACGTCGTCCCCGTCACCTTCGCCCGTACCGGCGACACCGAGCTGCGAGTCGGGGGCACCTACGAGCGCAACCAGCTCCTGGGCGGCTACACGGTCTCGACCGAGACCTACGAGGCCAACTTCTCGGAGCGGCTCGACTTCGTCGTCATGGCCAAGGCGGCGGCGGGGGTGGCTCCGGCCGCGGCCCGGGCCGCCGTCGACCGGGTGACGGACGACTTCCCCAACGTGGAGGTGCGCGACCAGGTCGAGTTCAAGCGGGAGCAGAAGCGCCAGGTCAACCAGGCCCTGGGCCTGGTGTCGGTGCTGCTCCTCCTGGCCATCTTCATCGCCTTCCTGGGGATCGTGAACACGCTTGCCCTTTCCGTGTTCGAGCGGACGCGGGAGCTGGGCCTGCTGCGGGCGGTGGGGATGGCCCGCAGCCAGGTGCGCTCCATGATCCGGGGCGAGTCGGTGATCATCTCGGTGATGGGGGCGATCATCGGACTGGCCGTCGGGGTGGTCTTCGGGTGGGCGCTCGTCGCCGACCTGTCCGGCGAGGGCATCGACGATCTGGTGATCCCCGTCGGCCAGCTCGTCGTCTACGTGGTGGTGGCCGGCGTCCTGGGAGTTTTCGCGGCTCTCTTCCCCGCCCGGCGGGCGGCCCGCCTCGACGTGCTGGAGGCCATCTCCCACGAGTAGCTCGTGTTGCTCCTGTGGCTGATGTTGCTAGGGTGACCCGCAGCGAAGGGGAGCAGGAGACAATGTGGTTCGGCGCGGGGTGGTCCGGCGCGGGGTGGTCCGGCGCAGGGTGGTCTGGCGCGGCGCAGTGCGGCTTCGCGTGGTGGCGGTCGTCCTTGCCGCGCTGGCGGCCGGGTCCGCCGGCGTCGGTGGCGTGGCGGTAGCCCTCACCGCTTCCCGCTCGACCTACATCGTCGCCCCCGGAGACACCCTGGGTGAGATCGCGGTCCGGCTGCACATCCCCCTCGATGAGCTGGCCGCGGCCAACGACCTCACCGATCCCGATCACATCGTCGCCGGCCAGGTCCTCGTGCTGCCAGCGACGGCGACCTCGGTGGACGGGCCGGGCGCGGGGGGCGGGGCCACCGCCGGGTACGTGGTGGGCCCGGGCGACACCCTGAGCGAGATCGCCGAGCGGCTGGGCGTGCCCGCCGGCGCCCTGGCCGAGGCCAACGGCATCGACGACCCCGACCTGGTGCGGGAGGGCACGGTGCTGGTGCTTCCGGGCCCGGGCGGGGGGGCGACCACCGGCTACGTCGTCCGGGAGGGCGACACCCTCTCCGACGTGGCCGACCGCACGGCCAGCACGGTCGAGGAGCTGGCCGCGGCCAACGACCTCGATGACCCCGACCTCCTGCCCGTCGGCACTGTGCTCACCGTCCCCGGTACCTGGCGGTGCCCGGTCGACGGGCCGGTGTGGTTCGAGAACGACTTCGGCATGCCCTGGGGTGACGGCGCCACCCATCAGGGCATCGACCTGTTCGCGGCCCGGGGAACGCCCGTGGTGGCGCCCGTAGCGGGCGTGGTCGAACACCACCCCAACCAACTCGGGGGGGAGGCATTCGCCCTCTCCGGCGACGACGGCCTGTGGTACTACGGCGCCCACCTCGACTCCTACGGCGAGGTCGGACGGGTGCCGGCCGGGGCCGTCATCGGGTACGTCGGCAACTCCGGCGACGCCCAGGGCACGGATCCCCACCTCCACTTCGAGGCCCACCCGCCGGGGAGCGACGCGGTCAACCCCTTCCCCACGCTGGTGAGCGCCTGCCGCCGCGGCGGCTGACGCGAAACTGCGTCGAACCCGGTTAGCCCCCGGTCAGGGCCGGGTAGGACTTGGAGCGCACCGTGACGCGGTGTGAAACCCCCCTCCCGGGAAGGGGTTCCACAAGGGGCCCCTTCCCGCCCCCTTCCCCCCTCAGGCGGTCAGGCGTTCGAGGACGTCGGCATCGAGGACACCGGTGCACCCGGTGTCGTGAGGGTCGGCAACCACCCGGGCCGGTTGGCCGGGCTCGCCGAAGCCGTCGAGCACCAGGTCGGCCGTCGACAGGTCGTGGTCGGCCGTATAGCCGTTGGTGACGACCACACAGGCCAGCCCGGCGGCCTTGGCCGCCACCAGACCCTCGTGAGAGTCCTCCACCGCCATGCTGGTTGCTGGGCCCTGGCCCAGCCGCTCGAGGGCGGTGACGAACGCCTCGGGATCAGGCTTGCGCTCGGCCACCTCGTCGCCCGTCACCACCACGTCGAACGCGAACCGGGGCAGCACCCGTTCGAGGAGCTGGTCGACCCAGCCCCGGCTGCCGGTGGTGGCCACGGCCAGGCGGCAGCCGCGATCGGTCAGCTCCTCCAGCAGCCGGGCGACGCCGGGCCGCAGCGCGAGCTTCCCCTCGGCCACCATCGCCTTGAGGAGGTCGGTCTTGTGGCGGTGGAGGGCCGGCGCCAGCCGCTGGCGCTCGTCCTCCGGAACCCCCTGCTCGGCCAGGTAGGTGTCGATGCGGCGCTGGCCGCCCGTCACCCGCAGGAGGCGGCCGTAGAGATCCTCGTCCCACCGGTAGGGCAGGTCGAAATCGGCGAAGGCCCGGTTGAACGCCACCCGGTGCCCGTCGCGTTCGCTGTCGACGAGGGTGCCGTCGACGTCGAAGACCACGGCCGACAGTCCGTCGGGCACGGCGTCTCGCTGCTGGCCGGCGACCGGCCGATCACCCACGGCGCTGCCACAATAAGGTTGGGCAAGAGAGACGGTCAACGTCATTCGGTCGGGCTTCACCAGTTGGAGCCACCCGCCGTGACAATGCCGGGACCCGTCGGTCCGGTCTCACCCTGGGGGCACGGGCCTGGTCCGTTCGCCACCACCGCCGTTCGAAGGAGACACCGCCATGGGCGACAGCCCGCTCGACCCACCGCCGGCCGACGATCGTCGCCCCCGGTCGCCCCGACCGCGGCCCGCCGCCCGGGCTCGGTCCGGCGCCTCCGGCAGCCGCGCCGCCGGCAGCCGCGCCGCCGGCAACCAGGCCGCCGGCAGCGGGGCCGCCGCCAGCCGGGCCGCCGCCAGACGGGCCGCGAGCAGCCGTTCCGCGGCCGGCAGGCCCGCCGCCAGCCGGTCAGCGGCCAGCCGGGCCAGCAGTGGACGCCCCGCCGCCGGCCGGCCGTCCTCCAGCCGCAACCCGGCCGCCCGCCCGTCCTCCAGCCGCAACACGGGCGGGGGGGACACGGCGCGACGAGCAGGCGGGAGTCCCACGGTCGCGGAGAGCCCGGCGGGCGCGGGTTCCTCGAGCGGCGGCCGTTCCGCCGGTCGAGCGGACACCGCCGCGGCCCCGCCGACCAGGGCTCGATCCGGCGAACGCGCTCGCGGCGACCGACAGGCCGGTTCCCGACCCGGGCCGGCGACCCGTCCCCGTCCGAGACCGTCTCGCCCTGCCGGCCCTCCCGCGCCCCGGGGCCCGTCGCAGAACACCATGGTGGTCCTCCTGTCGGTGCTCACCGTGGCGGTGGTGAGCCTGATCGTGTATGCCTTCGTGCTCCGCCCATCAGGCGAGGCCGGCACCGGCGCCACCGGCGCGCCGAGCGTCACGTCCACGACGATCGACCCGGAGGCACCCGGCACCACCCTCCCGGAGGCGGACTTCACCACCTACACCAACGACGCCGAAGGGTTCTCCATCAAACACCCGAAGGCGTGGACGTTCATGCCGGTGGGCGACGGGGGCGGCATGGCCCTCGACGCCGGCGGCGGGGACGCGCGTCTCCGTCCGGTTGCTGCAACGCACCGAGGTCCCCACGACGGCCGAGAACCTGGAGAACGTCAAGGCTTTCACCGACGGCATCGTCGGCCTCAACCCGACGGCGCGTCATCCTGAAGCAGCAGGCGATCACCCTCAACGGGATGCCGGGGTACTACTACCTCTACACGTTCATCGACGGGGAGACCGGGGCGGAGGGCGCGCACGCCCATTACTTCCTGTTCCGGGGCCGCAACATGTACACGCTGGTCTTCCAGGCCCTCCCGTCGGACGGCTTCAGCCGGCTGAGCGGGGTCTTCGACCAGATCGCGGCCAGCCTCCAGACCCGCCCCGACACCGGCCCCGCCCCGACCGAGACCACGGCCGCCCCCCCGCCGGCCGGCTGAGCGCCTCCATCCCGTCGAGGGCGCAGGAGTTTCGAGGAGTGGTGTGACGCTTGATGACGGGGCCGGCCCGCCAGTCGTCCCTCGGAGCGGAAGCAGGAAGCGGGAGCGGCACCGGCCGCCTTCCTCTCCGGCCCCGCAGCCGGGTAGGTAGCCGCCGGCCCGCGCCTCCACCCAAAACACGAGGGCCCGGGGTTGCCCCCGGGCCCTCGTTCGTACCTTGCTTCGTTCTGCCTCCCGAAATGGGAGCTCCAGCGGCTACTTAGGGGGTGCACCCCACAGCAGCCAGGATGCTGGAGGCACAGATCTGAGCGGCGTTCGTCCGGATCGACTGGGCGCCTCCCAGGGTCGCACCCAGGTCATCCCGAATGCCGCCGACCGGTCCGAAGGCCTCCTGGGCCCGGATGTTGATGGCTTCGACGCCACCGCCACCCTTGCCTCCGGAGCCGCGAATCGAGTTCACGACCGGAAGCAGTTCGACGAGCCTGGAGTTGATGCCCTGGGCCGTGCCGTTGATGGCTTCGGCGTTGGTGAGGATGTTCGACGCCGTGGCGTCGACGCTCTTCACCGTGTCGAGGATCGTCTGGGCCTGCCCCGAGAGGGGCTGAGCGGCCTTGAGGATGTCCTCGGCCTTCTGGGCGACGTCGTTGAGCTTCGCCGTCTCGTCGAGCTGAGAGACGTTGGAGCCCGGGCCGACATCGGTGGTGATCTGCTCCACCCGGTCGTCGATCTGCTTCGCCGCCAGGGTGACCCTGGACAGCTGGATCACGGCGAACAAGGCGAAGGCGATCGTGAGGGCCAGGTTGAGGCCGACGATGCCGGTCTGCCCCCTCATGCGGCTTCCGCCGCCCGAGCTCATGCGGAGCACCCCGACCCGCCCAACAGGCCAGTCACTTGCAGGACCGGCGAGTTACAGACGCCGGTGAGGCTGGCGTTGATGGCGGGGAGGGCCTCGGCGATGGCCTGGGCGTCGGCCTCGGCTGCGCTCAGGTTCCCACCCGTGGCGAACGGTCCAGCACCGCCGCCGCCGCCGACCCGCGAAGCGCGAGCCACGGCCGTTGATGCGCGGCCACCCGGTGGTGGATGTTCTGGACGCCCAGGCGGTCACCCGGGTCGTCGGCGTCGATCAGCGTGGTGCTGATGCCGTTCGCCGAGTTCAGGACGGTCACCAGCGTGCCGGCGATGGTCTGCAGGGCGCCGTCGACGTTGGTGAGCTTGTCGTTGATCGACGTCAGGACGGTGACGATCTCGCCGGCCTGTCCGGGGATGGGCTTGAGGGCCTCGTCGATGCCGGTGAGGGCGCCGTTGATGCGGTCGACCTGGTTCGGAAGGGACGTGACGTCGGCTCCCGCACCACTGACAGCCCGGTCCGCGGTGGCCAGGTTGCCGTTGATGTTGGCCAGGGAGTTGGTGATGATCACCAGGTACACCACGACCACCAGGGTGACCACGGTGAGCAGGATCACCCACACCTTGAGCCACCGGGAGAGGAATGTGGTCTGGTCGCCCGCAGGCCTAGGAGCGGGTGAGGATGCGCTACGTGAGCGGCGCGCTGCCATTGTTGATGTCATGTCTCGCTCCTTTCTTTACGGGAGGGCGCCGTTGATGCCGGCGGCCAGGGTCGTGGTGCGGGCGGCAGCGTCCTTGATGTTCTGGGTGTCGGCCTTGATCTCGGCCGCCACGGCCAGGGTCGTGTCGAGGTTCGTGTTGATCTGAGCAACGCCGTCGTTGATGTGACGGGCGGTGTTCAGGATCGTCGACGCCGTGCCGTTGATCTGGGTGGCGGTGCCGTTGATGGTCTCCGCCGAGCCGTTGATCGAGGTGGCCAGGCCGTCAATCGACTGGGCCAGGCGGATCACCTCGTTCAGCGCACCCTCGAGCGGCTGGGCCGTGTTCAGGATCGATCCGGCCAGATCGTTGGTCGTGCCCAGCTTGAGCACGGCCTTGGTGCTCTCGTTGATCCCGGTGGCCGAACTCGAGATGTTCCCGGCCTTGTCGTTGATGCTCTCTGCGGTCGACGCCGTCCGCTGGAGCAGAACCACAGCGATCGCCACCACCACAAGAACGATGATGAGCGAGAACGTGGCCTGTCCCCGTTCGTCGGCGGCTGACCTCCACCGCTTGGTCATACTTTCCCCCTGAGTCGTGTGGGCCGGGGACCAGCGGCAGCGCTGCAGCGACGAGAGTGCGGCGAGTGTCGTAGACCCCGAACGGATACCACGGATGTGACGGGGACTGTACGACACGGCCCTGTCCGGTGCAACACCTTCTTTGCGCTCTCGGCGTTCAATTCCGCCACGGTCAGTGGCCCGTTGCTGGTCGCCCGCCGGTGATGGCGGCCCCGCCGGTCACTCTGCGGGTCCGCCGGGGCCCCCGGCGGGGGACCCCTCCCCCCGACCTGCCTGGGGAACGCCGGTGGAAAGACCCCCCGTTTTTCCACCGCTGCTAGGTGTACAATGCACCTATCTGGTCGTGGCTGGACGAGAGATCGCTCCCCGTCGGGAGGGAGAGGCGATAGCCGACATCCGCCGGTACCCGTTCATCGTGTGCCGTTCACAGTCTGGAGGCGTGTTGTACGAGACGGTCGGTCCACCGCCCGGCGGGGCACGGTCGCCGGAGCGCCGGCGCCGAGCACGACGGATGCAGCCGTGGATGTGGGCGGTCAGCCCCGTCCAACCCATCACTCGCCACCCCGTCACGAGGCATCCCGTCACGAGGCAGGCGGCATGAGGCAGCCGGCACGTACCGCCACCGAGGAGCCCCAGGGGGGCCTGCCCCGCAACTACCTGCGGGCCAGCCTCCTGCTGCTCATCGCCGAGACCCCGGCCCACGGCTACGACCTCCTCGAGCAGATCGCTCAGCTCGGTCTGCGAAATGTCGACCCCGGCGGGCTCTACCGGGCCCTGCGGGTCATGGAGCAGGACGGCCTGGTCGCCTCCTGGTGGGAGCACTCCACCGCCGGCCCCGCCCGGCGCAGCTACCGGCTCACCGAGGAGGGCGTCGAGTGGCTGCACGCCTGGGCCGGTGCCCTGCGGGAGGGGCGGCGCTACCTGTCCGCCTATCTGGCCCGCTACGACCGGATCGTCGACGACAACGAGGTCGGCGACCAGGCCTCGCCGTCCCGCCAGGACGGCCTGGAGATCATCCCCTGACGCCTTCTCCGGCAAGGGCGACGGTTGTGGTCGGGTCGGTATAGGTGGCGAGTCCTTATAGGCATAGCGTCACGACCGACGTATCCTGGGCCGACCGTCCGATCGGAGAAGCGCTGCCGGGTCGGATCGGTGACGAATGTCGTGCCGGGACAGCCCTGGCGCGAGAATGAACGAAGTCGTACGGAAGGACTGTTCTTATGTGCCTAGGCATCCCCGGCCAGCTGGTCGAGATCGTCGACCTGGCCGAGCACCGCGCCATCGTCGACGTCGACGGCGTGCGCCGCGAGATCAACATCCGCCTGGTCAGCGGTGAAGGCGGCACGGTCGAGGTCGGCGACTGGGTCCTCATCCATGTCGGCTTCGCCATGAGCAAGATCGGTGAGCAGGAAGCGGCCGAGACCCTCCAGTACATGCGGGGCCTGGGCGACGTCTACGAGCAGGAAATGACCGATTTCAAGCAGGAGGCCCAGCTGTGAAGTACGTCGACGAATTCCGCGACCCGGCCGCGGCCAAGCTCGCAATCGCCAAGATCACGGAGCGGGCGGCCGAGGGTGCGCCCAACGGCGGCCCCTTCAAGTTCATGGAGGTGTGCGGTGGCCACACCCACACCATCTACAAGCACGGCATCGAGAACGTGCTGCCCCCCACCGTGGAGCTGGTGCACGGCCCCGGCTGCCCGGTGTGCGTCATCCCCATGGGCCGGGTCGACGACGCCGTCGCCGTGGCCAAGACGCCGAACACGATCTTCACCAGCTTCGGCGACATGATGCGGGTGCCCGGCGGGAGCGAGAACCTGCTCGAGGCCAAGGCCCAGGGCGCCGACGTGCGCATGGTCTACTCCCCGCTCGACGCCCTGAAGATCGCCGAGGCCAACCCCGACAAGGAGGTCGTCTTCTTCGCCGTCGGGTTCGAGACCACGGCCCCTTCCACCGCGGTCACCGTGCTCAAGGCCCGCCAGCGCAACGTCAAGAACTTCTCCGTGTTCTGCAACCACGTCACGATCGTCCCGCCGCTGAAGGCGATCCTGGAGTCCCCCGACCTGCGCCTCCACGGGTTCCTCGGCCCAGGCCACGTGTCGACCGTCATCGGCAACCGGCCCTACCGGTTCGTGCCCGCCCAGTACGGCCTGCCCCTGGTCACCGCCGGCTTCGAGCCCCTCGACATCCTCCAGTCCATCGAGATGCTGCTCAAGCAGATCAACGAGGGCCGCTGCGAGGTCGAGAACCAGTACACCCGGGCCGTGTCCGACGAGGGCAACCCCCGGGCCCTGGCCATCCTCCAGGAGGTCTTCGAACTGCGCCCCCACTTCGAGTGGCGGGGGCTGGGCTTCATCTCCCAGTCGGCCCTCAAGCTCAACGCCGACTACGCCGACTTCGACGCCGAGATGCGCTTCTCGGTGCCCGGCATCCGGGTGGCCGACCCCAAGGCGTGCCAGTGCGGCGAGGTCCTCAAGGGCGTCATCAAGCCGTGGGAGTGCAAGGTGTTCGGCACCGCCTGCACGCCGGAGACCCCCATCGGCACCTGCATGGTGTCGTCCGAGGGCGCCTGCGCCGCCTATTACAACTACGGCCGCTTCACCAAGATCCCGGTGAAGGTCGGGGCCAACGCCCCGGCCCGAGTTTGATCGCATGACCGACGTCATCGGCACCGACCCGACGGCGGGCGAGCAGGGCGGCGGTGACCGTGAAGAGCAGGTCATGCAGCGCATCGAGGAGTTCCGCAAGCGCCGCCCGAAGCTGAAGGACGAGTTCATCAACTCGGCCCACGGCGCCGGGGGCAAGGCGTCGGCGGCGCTGATCGACGCCGTGTTCCTGGAGGCGTTCCGCAACAAGACGCTCGAGGGCATGTCCGACGGGGCCGTCATGGAGCTCCCGTCGGGCGAGCGCATCGCCTTCTCCACCGATTCGTTCGTGGTCAAGCCCCGCCGCTTCCCGGGCGGGTCGATCGGCCACCTGGCCATCTGCGGCACGGTCAACGACCTGTCGATGATGGGGGCCCGGCCCCAGTGGATCTCGGCCGCCTTCGTCCTGGAGGACGGCTTCTCCATCGTCGAGCTGCGGGAGATCGTGGCCGACATGGCCGAGGCCGCGGCCGAGGCCGGGGTCATGATCGTCACCGGCGACACCAAGGTGGTCAACAAGGGGGCGGCCGACGGCTGCTACATCACCACCGCCGGCGTGGGCGTGGTGCCCGCCTCGGTGCACCTCGACTCCAAGTCGGTCAAGCCGGGCGACAAGATCATCGTGTCGGGCAAGATCGGCGACCACGGGGTGGCCGTCCTGATCGCCCGGGGCGAGCTCAACCTCGAGGCCGACATCCCCTCCGACACCGCCCCCCTCAACGAGATGGTCGAGCAGTTGCTGGAGGCGGCGCCCGGAGTGCGATTCATGCGCGACCCCACCCGGGGCGGCGTGGCCACCGTGCTCAACGAGATGGCCAAGGAGGCCGAGGTCGGCGTCCGGATCATGGAGCAGGCCATCCCCGTCCGCAACGTGGTCAACGGGGCGTGCGAGATCCTCGGCATCGACCCCATGTACGTCGCCAACGAGGGCAAGCTGGTCGCCGTCGTCCCCCCCGAGGAGGCCGACGCCGCCCTGGCCGCCCTGAGGGCGCACAAGTACGGGGCCGACGCCGCCATCATCGGGGAGGTCACGGCCGAGCCCCCGGGCATCGTCGTGCTGCAGACCGGATTCGGCGGCACCCGCATCGTCGACATGCTCGTCGGGGACCCCCTGCCGCGCATTTGCTGAGCCCCCCCGGCGAACCGGTGACGGTGGAGGGCGCCAGAGCGCCCCTAAGTGTCACCAGTTCCCGGAAGAGGCGGACGTGCTGACGCCCCCGACACCAACTGGTGACGGTCGAGGGCGCCATGGCGCCCTTGAGCGTCACCAGTTGCGCGTCACCGGCACCGTGCAGGGGGTCGGGTTCCGGCCGTTCGTCTACCGCCTGGCGATGGAGCTGGGGTTGAAGGGCTCGGTGGCCAACGACAGCCGGGGCGTGATCATCGACGTCTCGGCGCCGGCCGGCGCCCTCGAGCGGTTCGCCGAACGACTGGTGGCCGAGCTGCCGCCACTGGCCGAGATCGAGTCCCTGGTCGTCGAGCCGGTGGGCGAGCCGTCGGGGGCGACCACATTCTCCATCGTCGACAGCCGGGTGGAGGGGGCGCCGGCGGTGGCGGTCAGCGTCGACGTGGCCACGTGCGCCGACTGCGCCCGGGAGCTGCTCGACCCCGCCGACCGGCGCTTCGGCTATCCGTTCATCAACTGCACCAACTGCGGTCCCCGCTACACGATCATCATGTCGATCCCCTACGACCGACCGTCCACCACCATGGCCGGCTTCGTGCTGTGCGACGACTGCCGAGCCGAGTACACCGACCCCTCCGACCGGCGCTTCCACGCCGAGCCGGTGGCCTGCCCCGTCTGCGGTCCGCAGCTGACCCTTCTCTCGCCCGAGGGCGACCCCCTGGCCAAGGCCGACGACGCCCTCGACCTCGCCGTGGTCCTGCTGGCGGCGGGGCGGATCCTGGCCATCAAGGGCCTGGGCGGCTACCACCTGTCGGTCGACGCCGGCAACCAGGAGGCGGTCGCCGAGCTGCGCCGGCGCAAGGCCCGCGACGACAAGCCGTTCGCGGTGATGGTGCGCGACCTCGACGAGGCCCGGCGGGTGGCTCATGTGAGCCCGGAGGCGGAGGCCGAGCTGGCCTCGCCCCGGCGCCCGATCGTGCTCGTCCCCCGGCGGGACGACTCGGGACTCGCCCCCCGGATCGCCCCCCGCCTGCCCGAGCTGGGGCTCATGCTCCCCTACACGCCGCTGCACACGCTCCTGCTCCACCGCTTCGGCGGGCCGCTGGTGATGACCAGCGGGAACCTGTCCGACGAGCCCATCGCCCACGACGACGCCGACGCCCTGGCCCGGCTGGGGCCCATGGTCGACGCCATCCTCACCCACGACCGGCCCATCCACATCCGCTGCGACGACTCGGTGGTACGGGCTCGGCCGGCGGGCAAGCCGGTGCAGATGCTGCGCCGGTCACGGGGCTACGCGCCGGCGCCCATCCCGCTGATGCTGCCTACCCGGCACCAGGTCCTGGCCGTCGGGGCCGAGCTGAAGAACACGGTGACGGTCGCCAAGGGCACCAACCTCATCGCCAGTCACCACATCGGCGACCTGGAGCACCTGGCCGCCTACCGCTCGTTCCTGCAGGCGGTCGACCACCTGTGCCACCTCACCGGCGTGGTCCCCGAGGTGGTGGCCCACGACCTCCACCCCGAGTACCTGTCCTCCAAGTTCGCGGCCGACCTCGACCTGCCGGCGGTGGGCGTGCAGCACCACCACGCCCACATCGCGTCCTGCCTGGTCGAACACCGGCGCGACGACCGGGTGCTCGGCGTCGCCTTCGACGGGACGGGCATGGGCACCGACGGCGTCATCTGGGGCGGCGAGTTCCTGGTGGCCGACCTCGAGTCGTACGAGCGGGTCGGTCATCTGGCCGCGGTCGCCCTGCCCGGTGGCGTCCGGGCCATCCGGGAGCCGTGGCGCATGGCGCTGGCCTGGGCCCGCACCGCCCTCGGCCGGGAGGAGGCGGAGCGGTACGGACGGTCGGTCGACGAGCGGTGGCCATCCATCCTGGCGATCGTCGAGCGGGAGGACAGCCTGCGCACGACCAGCGCGGGACGCCTGTTCGACGGGGTCGCCGCCCTCCTGGGCATCCGTCCGACCGTCACCTACGAGGCTCAGGCCGCCATCGAGCTGGAGGCGGCGGCCGCTGGGGAACCCCTCGACACCGCCGCGCCGGGCGACGGTTGGCAGGCGGTGGTGACCCGGGGCGACGACGGGTGTGCGGTGCTCGACCCGTCACCGCTGGTCGCCCAGGTGGTCGCCGAGCGGGACCGAGGCAGGCCGGTGCCGGAGGTGGCAGCCGCCTTCCACGCCGCCCTCGGGCGGGCCGTCGCCGACCTGGCCCGCGACCTGGCCACGGCCGCCCACGTGGGCACGGTGGCCCTCAGCGGCGGCGTGTTCCAGAACGCCCGCCTCACCGAGATCGTCGAGCGAGAGCTCACCGCGTCGGGAGTGGACGTTCTCGTCCACTCCCGAGTGCCGCCCAACGACGGCGGGGTGAGCGTGGGGCAGGCGGCGGTGGCCGCCCGCTGGCAGGGCTAGGCCCCGCCGACTACTTGGGAAGGTTGGCCTCGAACTCGACGGTGACGGGGTCCTTGACCTTGATGATCCCCATCGGCGCGGAGTAGGGCTTGATGCCCAGGCTGCTGTGGGTGACCGTCATGCTGCCCGACGCCTTGGAGTCGGTGAGGGAGAGGTCCATGGTGGCCGACGTGCTGGAGCCGCCGGCGGAGAGGTCGCCGCTCACCTTGGCCCGCTTGTCGTCGCCCGAGACGCTCTTGGACTTGAAGGTCGCGGTCGCGCCCTTGATCGTCTTCTCGGTGTTCTTCTTGATGTCGGCCTTGTCCTTGTCCGACATCTGGCCCGACGACTTGATGACCTTGAGCGAGCCAAGGTTGGCCGTCACGTTCACGGACGACTTGCTGATGTCGTCGTCGACGGTGACGTCGGCGCTCCAGTCCCCGATCTCGAGGGTGAGGGCGTGGGCCATCCCCTTGCCGATGCCTTCGGGATCGATCTTGACGACGAGCGACCCGTCCTGGGGCCCGAGCTTGTATGTTCCTGAATTAACCATATGGTGACAAGGCTAGCAGCCCGCGACCAGCCCTTTTCACGCTCCTGGGGACCGTTTAGGGCCTTCCGATTACGGGTAGGCACGGTAACTTACGCTTAATCGGCGGGCCCAAAGTGGGCTGCCGCCGGGGCGGCGGCATGGCAGCGTGGAAACTCCCATGTCCCCCTCGCGCCCTCTGGCCACGCTCGTCGCCACCGGCCTCACCCGCGCCCACGGCACGTTCGTGGTGCTCGACGGCGTCGACCTCACGATCGGCCCCCTGAGCCGGATCGGCGTGGTCGGCGCCAACGGCGTGGGCAAGAGCACCCTCCTGCGCATCCTGGCCGGTCTCGAGCCGGCCGATGGGGGCACGATCGTGGCCGCCCCTCCCGACCTCACCGTCGGGTACCTCCCCCAGGAGCCCCAACCCCGGCCGGGCGAGTCGCTGGCCGCCTATCTCGGGCGCCGCACCGGCGTGGCTGCGGCCGAGGCCGAGCTCGAGCGGGCGGCGTCGGCGCTGGCCGACCCCGGCGGCGACGAGCGCTACTCGGTCGCCCTCGAGCGCTATCTCGCCCTGGGCGGACCCGACTTCGAGGCCCGGGCCGAGGCGGTGTGCGCCGACCTGGGCCTTCCCGCCGACCGGCTGGCGGTGGAGCTGTCGCAGCTTTCGGGCGGGCAGGCGGCCCGGGCCGCGCTGGCAGCAATCCTGCTCTCCCGGTTCGACGTGCTCCTGCTCGACGAGCCCACCAACGACCTCGACTTCGCCGGCTTGGCCCGGCTGGAGCGCTTCCTCCACCAATCGGAGGGCGGGCTGGTGGTGGTGTCCCACGACCGGGCATTCCTCGAAGCCACCGTCGACCGGGTCATCGAGCTCGACGAGCACGACCGCACGGCCACCGAGTTCGGCGGCGGGTGGCTCGGGTACCTCGCCGCCAAGGCCACCGCCCGCCGCCACGCGGAGGAGGCCCACGAGCGCTACACGTCCCAACGGGGTGACCTGGTCGAGCGGGCCCGCATCCAGCGGCAATGGGCGGTCACCGGCGCCCGCAACGTCAAGCGCAAGGCCACCGACCACGACAAGGCCCAGCAGGGCTTCAAGCTCAACCGCACCGAGAAGCAGGCGGCCAAGGTCCGCCAGTCGGAGACTGCCCTCGCCCGCCTGGAGGTTGTCGACAAGCCGTGGGAGGGATGGGACCTCCACATGGAGCTGGCCCCCTCGTCCCGCAGCGGCGACATCGTGGCCCGCCTCGACCGGGCGGTGGTGGAACGGGGGACCTTCGCCCTCGGTCCGGTCGACCTCGAGGTGCGGTGGGCGGAGCGGGTGGCCATCACCGGCCCCAACGGCTCGGGCAAGACCACCCTGCTGCGGGCGCTGTTGGGCCAGCTGCCCCTCGCCGACGGGGAGCGCTACCTCGGTCCGGGCGTGGTGGTGGGCGAACTCGACCAGGGCCGTCGGATGTTCCTCACCGAGGAGCCCCTGGTGTCGACGTTCTCGGCCGAGTCCGGGCTGCTGGTGCAGCAGACCCGGTCGCTGCTGGCCAAGTTCGGGTTGAGCGGCGACCACGTGGGCCGGCCCGGAGCCAGCCTGTCACCCGGGGAGCGGACCCGGGCCGCCCTCGCCCTGATGATGGCCGGGGGCGCCAACTGCCTGGTCCTCGACGAGCCGACCAACCACCTCGACCTGCCCGCCATCGAGCAGCTCGAACAGGCCCTCGACAGCTACGACGGGACGCTCCTCCTGGTCAGCCACGACCGGCGCCTGCTGGAGGCGGTGCGGACGACTCGTACGGTCGACATCGAGCAGTGGCGGCGGGGCTGACCGGGCCGGTCGGTCAGGCGGGCGGATTCTCGTCGGGGATGAAGAGGGGTTCCTCGCCGCCCGGGCGGCGAATGGCGCCGAACTTCTCCTCGTAGCCGGTGAGGTTGTCGTTCAGGGCGCGAATGATGTCGAAGACGAGGGTCGGCGGCACCTTGATCCTCGCCGTCACCCGGCAGGGCACGTGCATCGTCGAGGGGCCGTCGGGCTGCTCGGTGGGCTCGGCCGGCAGCGTGGCCGAGAAGTCGAGGGTGAACTCGTGGGCCGTGTGCCACACGCCGAGGAAGTTGGCGTAGACGCCGCCCTCCAGCTCCGGCGGCAGCCGCAGCTCGAAGTGCACGTTCTGGTTCTGGTCGTAGAGCTCGGGCACGGGTGCAGTCAACCACGCCGGACGCCCGAGCCGAGGACGGTGACCGTCGCCGCAAGGGCGACGGCCAGGGTCAGCCGGTATCGACCGGCGTCAGCCGCCGGGTGTGGCTGCGGTCTGGGTGACGGCGGGGGGAGACGAGGGCTGGGCCGAGACCGAGCCCGTCCGGGCCAGGACGGTGCCGATGGCGAGGCCCAGCAGGATGGCGAGGATGGCGGCCATCACCAGGGCCACGCTCTCGAACTTCTTGCGAACCTTGGCCACCCCGGTGGCCCGCAGGATGGGCGTGACCGTGCCCGACGTGGGCTCGTGGGCGATCGGGGGGGCCAGGGCGACGACCGGCGGCTCGAAGTCGAGGTCGTACGACGACTCGATCCGGCGGGGAAGCTGCGGTCGGAGCTCCTCCTCCCATGTGGCCGCCTTCACCGGCGGGCGGGGGCGGGCCTCGGCCTCGGCCTCCAGCTCGTCGAGCGCCTCAGGCTCGGGCGTGGTCTTGGCCGCCTTCGCCTTCGACTTCGCCTTGGCCTCGGAAGCGGCGGCCCGGGCCGCGGAACGGGACGTCGCCGAACGGGCCACGCCGCCGATAGCCCTGCGCTTGGCGGAGGCCGGCTCGGCCACCACGATGGGCTCGACGACCGGAAAGTCGTCGACCTCGTAGTCGATCTCGTCCTCGACCCTGACCTCGATCTTGTTGGCGAAGGCGGCGTCGAGCTCGTCATCGAAGGAGGTATCGAGCTCGTCGTCGAAGGTGGTATCGAGCTCGTCGTCGAAGGCGTCGTCGAAGGCGTCCTCGAACGACTCGTCGGCGGAGTCCTCGGAGACCTCGACGGCCTCCTCGATCGCATCCTCCACCATGCTGAGGTGGCTCGGCGGGGCCGACTTGTGAGCCACCGCCTCACGGGCCAGCTCGAGCTTGCGGACGGCCTGAAGCAGCGTGACCCGGTTCTTGCCCGCCTTCTCGTGGGCGACGACGGCCTGCAGCTGCGGGCCGGTCAGGTCCATCAGGTGGGGCACTATCGCCTTGACCGAGAGCCGGTCGTAGTCCTCGATCGGCATCCTGACGGGAGCCGGACTCGACTTCTTGGCGGTGGAGGTGGCAGCCATTTGGTTTCCCTCTTTGCGGACGTCGTTCCGATACCAACATCGGCATCCGTCGGCCCGACCTTGAGCGCTCCCGCCCGAAGTCGGCCCACGGACCGCCTATCGCACCCCGCGGGGCCGGAACTGGATGCTAATCCGGGGGCCGACCGGCCTCGATCGCTTGGGCACCGCGTGCTCCCAGGTCCGCTGGCACGATCCCCCCATGACCAGAAGGTCGCCGTGGCCGAGGGCGTGGCGCACGACTCCGCCGCCGCCCCGAGGCCGGAGAAGCAGCTCCCGGGGCGCACCGACCGAGATGATCGCCACCATGGTGTCCTCGGTGCTCCCTCGGCCGATGGTGTCGCCGTGCCAGGCCACGCTGTCACGGCCGTCGCGGTAGTAACACAGCCCGGCGGTGCGGAACGGCTCCCCCAGCTCGTCGGCGTAGTGGCTGCAGAGCGCCGCTCGGGCCTCGAGGAGGACGGGGTGGGGAAGGGGATCGTCGTCGTCGTAGAAGCTGAGGAGGCGGGGAACGTCGACCACCCGGTCGTACATGGGTCGCCGCTCGGCCCGCCAGGGCACGGTTGCGGCCAGATGCTCGAAGAGCAGGGCGGAGCCGGTGACCCAGCCGGGAAGGAAATCGATCCACGCCCCGGCGCCCAGCTCCGTCCGCTCGAGAGAGCCGAGCGACCCCAGTCCGAGGTCGTCGGCGGTGTCGAAGAGTGAGCGTTGCCAGGCCACGGCCACGGGCCCAGCTTACCGGGCTCTCGAACAGACGTTCCGCGGTCAGCGACCCCGGTCGCCTACCTGCAGGCCGGGATGGGCCCCGATCACCTGCCGGCAGACCTCGAGGTCGATGTCGCTCCAGCAGTAGAAGTAGACGGCGGTGATCGGGCTGGTGGGATTCGACTCCATGCACTCGACGGCGGCGTGAATGAACCTCTCGGCGTGCTCCTCGAGCCGCCCCCCAGCGGGTCCGGTGCCGAAGATCGGGAACAGGATCGACGAGATGGAGTCGGCCCGGTAGGCCTCCTTCCCCGCCTCCCGCAGGGCGTTCATGACGCAGCGCTCGATGTTGGCGACCGGCCGGTAGCCCTCCCGCGGCTCGCCCTTGACCGATGCCACGTGAAAAATCCATTTCACGTTGTTGTCCCGGAGCGCCCCCGGTCCGGTGGCCAGGACCGCGGCGGGAGCCACCTCGACCGCCCCCACCTCGACCATCCGGGCTCGCAGCTCGTCGGCGATGGTGTCCTCCACCACAATCCCCGCCGGGTTCTTGGTCGAGCCCAGGTAGCGGATGGCGGCCGACGTGGACGTGCCGTAGAGGCGGTCCATCTGCATGTTGGTGTTCTCCGAGTTGACCCAGATGTCGCCCACGGAGAGGTACTCGCGATCGCCGGTCACCAGCCCCACCAGCCGGTCGGGATCGCTCACCAGGGGAAACTCGAACCGCTCCTGCTTCGTCAGCCGCTTCGCCAGCCGCGGCGGACCGAGCTGCACCTGCAGGCCGGCGAGCACCTCGTGCACCAGGCTGTCGACGTTGGCCGGGTCGGCGAGGGCGCTGACGATCGCGTCCCGGATGTCGAGCTTGGCCTTCTCGGCGCCCTTCAGGTCGGTGTCGTACTCGAGCGAGTTGAGGCCCTCGATGTTGAACGGAGAGGTCGTCCCCTTGCGCCGGATCAGGACCGTCACCGATCTCCGGAGACCGTGACGGACGCCCAGCTCGTAGAAGACGTTCGGGTTCAGGGTGCTGGTGTCGACGATGGCGACCCGGGAGTCGTAGATGCTGCGGATCATCCGGGAGTGGATCGAACCGGGCTTGTCGATGTCGTCGCTGCGCAGGCAGGAGAGCCCGGGGACGTGGGCGACGGCCGGCTTGATCACGTACTCGTAGACGTCGTCGAAGTCGATGAGATTGCCATCGGCGTCCGCCTTCTGGCCGAACGGCATGATGACGAAGCAGACGTCGGGTGGGTTCACGAGCCCGCCGAGTCGCTCTGGCGGCAACGGCCGTTTGCACGTCTGATCCGGGTCACGCCGCCCCCTCTCCCCGTCGGTTCCGACCGGAAGCGGAGCCTACGCCGATGAGAAGATGGGGGGATGGGGCGATCGGAGACGGACCCGTCGATGGTGGAGATCGACGACGGCGACACGGTCTGGCGCTTCGAACGGTCGTTCCTGACGTCGAATTGGACGTGCATCTGGGGTCGCGGCTGCCAGGGCATCCTCCCCGAGCCGGCCGAGCACCTGGGCCAGGGCTGCTGCTCGTTGGGCGCCGACCTCGACGGTGAGGACGAGTCCCGCAACATCGGCGCCCTGGCGGCCACGCTCGATCCGTCCCGCTTCGAGCACCACGCCGAGGCCCGCGCCGGCGGCGTGTTCGGCGACGAGGCCCGCACCACCACCCGGGTGGTGGACGGGGCCTGCATCTTCCTGAACCGCCCCGCGTTCCCGGGAGGAGCGGGCTGCGCCCTGCACCTGGAGGCCATCCACTCGGGGGAGTCGCCCACCGTGTGGAAGCCGTCGGTGTGCTGGCAGCTCCCGGTCAAGGTCGACTGGGAGGCGGGCGAGGACGACACCGAGGTGGCAACCGTCCGCCGGTGGGAGCGGCGCGACTGGGGCGCCGAGGGCGAGACCATGGCCTGGTGCTGCACCGAGGGCGAACGGGCCTACGTCGGCCAGCGTCCTGTCATCGACGCCATGGGTGAGGAGCTGGAAGCCATCGTCGGCCCGACCGTCTACGTCGAGCTTCGCCGCCGCCTGGCCGAGCAGTAACCGGGTGGGCGGCGCTACTTCCAGACCCGGACGTAGTCGACCTGCATGGTGGCGGGGAAGGCCGGGGTCCGGGCGGGGTCGAGCCGGTTGCCACCCACGCCGAGGCCCTGGGTGAGCGCCACCATGAAGGGGTGGTCGAAGGGCTGCGGGGCGACGAGGGGCGGTGCCGGGGTGATCGGCTCGTTCACGCACACCTTGCCGTCGAAGCTGATCTTGATCGAGGTGGTCGTCCACTCCAGCACGTAGGTGTGCCAATCGGAGACCTTCAGCAGGCAATAGTTGTTGGTCTGCGCCATCGTGCCCGGCCAGTAGTGGACGTACGGGATGGCCCGGTCGTTGTAGAGGCTGTACACCTCGGCCACGTCGATCTCGCCCGACAGCGGCCAGGGGCCGTACTTGAACGCATTGTCCGGCCACAGCCAAAGGGCGCCGTGCATTCCCTTGGCGGTGGCGGCCGGGAACTTGGCCCGGAACTCGAAGCGGCCGAAGGCCTGGCTCCACTTGGTGTAGGTGGACACCATCCCCGCCGTGTACCGGGTGCTGTAGCTGCTGGCCGGCGTCCTGCAGGTGAACGGCGCCGCCTCCCTGCGCACGGAGAGCTTCAGCGTGCCGCCCGAGACGGCGATGTTGTCGGGATCGTCGACGAAGCAGTCGTCCTGCGAGCCGAACCCGCTGGCCGCCGACGTCTGGGGCACCCACAGGGCACGGTTGAGCGACGTGCCGTCGAAGTTCTCCGCCAGCGTGCACACCCACGGCGTGCCGTTCGCCTTGAGGACCGCGGCCCCGCAGCTGGCGGCCGGGGCGGCGGCGGGCGCCTTGGTGGTGGTCGCGTCGGCGGGCACCACGGTGGCGCACAACGTGCCCAGGAGCAGCGTCACGCCCGCCACCAGGCGGCGGCCGCGACCAGGCTTCTTGATCGAATCATTCTGGGGCACGCGACCCTCCTCAACACCGGCAGTGCGTTGATTCGAACATCGGGCGTCTCGGGCCACGACTTGAGCAGTCCGTGCAAACGGGTTGGCCGAGGCCGCCGACGCGTGACGTTGTTGCCGGAGATCGGACTTGCGCACTGACCCCTCGCGTCCAGGTTGGTCGGTGAGCCCGCTAGACCTCGTCTGAGCAGTGGCACTGGCTGGCTGCGTCCAGCGTTTCGGCTGCGGCCAGGCCGTGGGTCCTAGCGCGACCATGTCCGACCACCGCCAAATTACAAAGCTGCAACTGTGGTTCTGTTCCTTTCGAATCGGCCTGACCGCGACAAGTTCGTGGAAGTTGTTCTGTACAATTCGCTGAGACATGAACGCGACAAATTCCACCGAACACATGCCCCGGCGCGGTCGCCCCCCTCGCGAGGAGGTCTACCACCGGCTCGACACGCAGATCGCCGAGCTCTGGCAGCGTATGGGCGGACTACCGAACCCGCTCGAGACTGGACATATCTGGCGAGACATCTGGTTCGAGGAGGCTCACCACTCAACTGCGATCGAAGGCAACACCCTCGTCCGCTCCCAGGTTGAGGCACTGCTCGCTGCGGGGCGGGCCGTCGGGGAGAAGCAGCTCCGGGAGTACATGGAGGTGAAGGGGTACGCAGACGCTGCTGATTGGGTGTACCGACAGGCCATCCAGCCGGGAGCGTGGAGCGATGAGGGTGGCATCCTCACGATGACTGAGGTTCGACAGGTCCACCGGACGGCGATGACGCCAGTCTGGGATGTCGCTCCTCATCCCGACGCAACTCCGGCGGAGCGTCCAGGGAGTTTTCGAGAGCATGAGATCGAACCTTTCCCAGGAGGGATGACCCCACCCTCCTGGGTTCTCGTTCAGGCGGAGACTGACTCGTGGCTCATGTCGGTCAACGCCCTCCAGGCCAGGGCAGTGGACTTTTGCGAGCGAATTGCTGGCGTTCACGCCCACTTCGAGCGCATCCATCCGTTCCTCGACGGCAACGGACGCACGGGCAGGCTACTGCTCAACCTGGTCCTCGTGAGGCTCGGATACCCACCGGCGATCATCTACAAGAGGGAGAGGGGTACGTACCTGAAGGCACTGCAGCGAGCGGATGGCGGCGATTGTGGACGGCTGGGCGAGTTGCTTGCGCGCGCGATCTTGGACAATTTGTACAAGTTCATCGTTCCCGCGGTCGCCGGGCCGGCCCGACTCGTCTCCTTAGGTGCGCTGGCGACCCCGGAACTAAGTGCGGTCGCCCTCCGGACAGCTGCTCGGCGGGGGCGCCTCCAGGCGACTCGGGGGCCCGACGGAGACTGGCGGAGCTCCCCGCAATGGGTCCAGGAATACATCGATGGGAGATGGCGGCGGTTGGGTGGCTGAGCATGTCGGCCAGAACCTGATCTCCGCCTTGACCAGCACCTCCTGCTGAAGACCCGTGTGTCGGAGAGGGGACTTCGACTGTTACCCCACAAGCGCCGCTGGTCGGCTCGTACGTCGCCGCGTGAGGTCAGGCGACCTCGAGGAACCGGCGCAACGCCTCGCGGAGTGATCGCGCTCGTTGTCGTGTGCTCGGCTTCGGCGCGCGTGGCCGCGACCATCCTCCTGGCCCGACTCGGGAGCATGGCGCTCAGCTGGCCCGACGCTATTGTCACCCTCTTGTGCGCGTCGCCGCTCTCGGCGCGACGAGCGCAGCTAGCCTGCGCAGGTGGGTGTCGTCGAGCGGTACAACGTGAAGGTCATCGGACCGACGAGCGCACAGCCGATGGTCTTCGCCCACGGCTTCGGCTGCGATCAGAACATGTGGCGCTATGTGGCACCACGCTTCGAGGACGACTTCCGGGTCGTGCTCTTCGACTACGTCGGGGCCGGAGGCTCCGACATCTCAGCCTACGATTCGAGCAGATATACCTCCCTCGACGCCTACGCCGATGATGTCCTTGGCATATGTCGGGACCTGGATCTGCGCGACGTGATCTTCGTCGGACATTCAGTTTCCGCCATGATCGGCGTCTTGGCCGCAGTCAGGGAGCCTGATCGGTTTGCGAAGCTGGTGCTGGTCGGCCCCTCGCCGCGCTACATCGACGATGGTGCCTATGTTGGCGGCTTCAGTGAGGCGGACATCGCCGACCTACTGGAGTCACTCGACAGCAACTTCCTCGGATGGTCCAGCGCCATGGCACCGGTGATCATGGGCAATCCCGAGCGCCCCGAGCTCGGGGAGGAGCTCACGGCCAGCTTCTGCCGGAGCGATCCCGAGATCGCCCGGCGATTCGCCCGGGTCACGTTCCTCTCCGACAACCGGGCCGACTTGGCCCGGGTGCGCACGCCCTGCCTGGTCCTGCAGTGCGCCAACGACGCCATCGCCCCCGTGGCGGTGGGGACCTACGTGAGCGATGCTCTGCCCGACAGCTCATTCGTGCTCCTGGAGGCCACCGGCCACTGCCCCAATCTGAGCGCGCCCGATCAGACGGCCGAGGCCATCGCCGCATTCGTCCGTGGGTGACTGCCCGGCCCGACGCTGAGGTGAGCAGCGAGGAAGCGCTTGACGGCTTTTTCGACGCCCTGCTCGAAGACGACGCCGACCAGCTCTACGAGCGCGCCCCCTGCGGGTACTTGTCGACGACACCGGACGGCACCATCATCAAGGTCAACCAGACCTTCTTGACGCTCACCGGGTACCAGCGCCAAGACGTGGTCGGTCGTCGGACCTTCGCCGACCTGTTGAGCGCCGGTGGGCGCATCTACCACGAGACCCACTACGCCCCGATGCTGCGGATGCAGGGCAGCGCCCACGGCATCGCCGTCGACATCGTCCGGGCCGATGGCCGTCGTCTTCCCGTCCTGGTGAACTCGGTCCTCGAGTGCGACGCCAACCGGAACCCGGCCGTCGTACGAACAGCCATCTTCGACGCCACCGAGCGCCGGGCCTACGAGCAGGAGCTGCTGCGGGCCAAACGGCGGGCGGAGGAGTCCGAAGCCCGCGCCCGAGCGTTGGCCCAGACACTGCAGCGCACGCTCATCCCGCCAGCCCCTCCCTGCGTGCCCGGGCTCGACATCGCCGCCGCCTACCGGCCGGCGGGCGACGGCACCGAGGTCGGAGGGGACTTCTACGACATCTTCCAGATCGGGGCGGGCGATTGGGCTCTGGTCATTGGCGATGTCTGCGGGAAGGGCGCGGACGCTGCCGTCGTAACCGCGGCTGCCCGCTATGCGCTGCGGGGTGCCGCCGTCCGACTGCCCCTGCCGTCCCAGGCGCTCGACGCCCTTAACGAAGTCCTTCTCGGCCACGAAACCGACCGGTTCTGCACCGCGGCGATGTTACGCATGCGTTCCGACGCCGGTTCATGGGCAGCCACTCTGAGCGCGGGCGGTCACCCGTTACCGGTGCTCCTCCGGTGCGGCGACGGCCCGACGGCCATTGGTCGACCGGGATCCCTCCTCGGTGTGCTCGAACAACCGGAGTTCTTCGACACCGAGATCGCCCTCCGGCCGGGCGATGCGGTCGTTCTGTTCACCGACGGCGTCACCGAAGGGCGGTGCGGGGCCGAGTTCTACGGCGAGGAACGCCTGGCAGCCATCATCGCCGGCAACGGCGGCTCTGCACGATCGTTGGCTGATGGGATCGCCGCCGACGTGATGGCGTTTCAGTGCGGCGACCCCCACGATGATGTGGCGGTGGTTGCACTCCGCGTTCCACTGGACCCGGCTGGGGAGTGACAGTTTGAGTCGATCGGGCTGAGGCGAGTCTCGCAAGTTCGACCTGCTCGCCAGGCAGGTCGCAGTCAACACCCGCGTGGCGCATCTTGAGTGGTCGCCGGCGTAGTTGCCCAGCGTTGCCCGGCGGGAAGCATCGCCAGGAACTCGTCGGCTCGTCTCGCGCCTCGTCGCGCAGTTCAAGGCGGGCCAGGTCCCGGACGCGGTGCAACACCGACAGATAGCCGGGCTGGGGAAGTGCCGCGACCTCAGACACGGCCCGCGAAAGCCGGGCCAGTAGCGATTGCAGGCAGTGAGCCGCCAGTGTCTCTGGATCCGATGACAGGCGGCTCCGGCGATCGTCGTGAGCACGGCCCGGGCGCTGTCTACCGTCGACGACAGCCCGAAAGCCAGATCGGCCGACCCTCGGTCGAGCCGGCTGTCTGCATAAACGCTCATCTGCTCGAAGACGATGGCCGCCACGACGCTGACCATGGGAACGAGGAACAGGCTCGTCTTCATCTTTTCCGCGAGAGCAGAGACGTAGTCGCATACGCTCCATCCTGCCCGCATCACGGGGAGGGTCGGTCGCCTCAGCCCCGGTCGAAGGCCGCAGCGCGGCCCCCCGAGCCGTCGCCGGCGAGGTCTCAGGGGCGCTCGATTCGGCACGGCAGCCCATCCCGGGATCGGAGCCTGGCGCCAAGCAGGGGGGTCGCCTCGTCTGCTAGGCCCGCCAGCCGGAAGGCGCGCACGATTGACCCCACCGCCACCTGAGCTCGTCCGTGGCGAGCTGAGAACCATTGGGGTTGGGTAGAGAGCCCGACATGCGGACCTTGGTAACCGGTGCGACCGGCTTCGTGGGCGCGAGGCTGTGTACCGCGCTGCTCGCCGCCGGACACGAGGTCAGGGCAATGACACGGCGTCCCGACTCCTACAGGGGTGCCGGAACGGCAGTGGGTGGCGATGTCGGCAAGCCCGCCAGCCTGGCCGCCGCCCTGGGGGGCTGCGAGGCCGCCTACTACTTGGTCCACTCGCTGGCATCGGAGGACTTCGAGGAGCTGGATCGTTTGGGCGCCGAAGCCTTCGGCGACGCCGCGCGGTGGCGGGCGTACGGCAGGTGATCTATCTCGGCGGGCTGGGCGAGGACAGCGACAAGCTGTCGGCTCACCTGTCCAGCCGGCACGAGGTTGAGGGAATCCTGGCCGCTCGAGTCCCCACCACGGTGCTCCGGGCGGGCATCGTCGTGGGCGACGGCGGCATCTCGTGGGAGATCCTCCGCCAGCTGGTCTCTCGGCTCCCGGTCATGATCACCCCCCGGTGGGTGCAGACCCGCACCCAGCCGGTCGCCGTCGATGACGTGATCGCCTTCCTCGTCGGGGTCCTCGGACGGGCGGAGGCGCTCGGCGAGACGTTCGACGTGGGCGGGCCCGAGCCTCTCACCTACGGGAAGATGCTCAAGATGGTCGGGAGGATGCCGGGCGGCATCGTCCGGTTGATCGTGCCCGTACCGCTGCTGTCACCCCGCCTGTCCTCCCACTGGCTGCGGCTGATCACCGACGTCGATCTCGTCACCGCCCGGGCCATCATCGATTCGATGTCGAACGAGGTCGTCGTGCACGACCGGCGGATCGAGCAGCTCACCGGGCACCGGGCCATGAGCTTCGACGACGCCGCCCAGCAGGCGCTTGCAGCGCGGGCGCGGCGCCTCGGCCTGGGTGCTGCCGCCTGAGTACCCCCGGCACGAAGTCGCCGGCCATCAGGATCGGCGCTGGCGGGTGATCGGCTTGACTCTCGTTGTCGGGGCCGGCCTGCTCTGGGCCACCTTGGCCGCGGTGCCCGGATCAGGCCCCTTCTACGGCTTCGGACTTGCGTCGGCGGCGACTTGGATGGCCGGCACCATCGCGGCAGGACCGGTCCCGTGGTAGGGCAATCCACCGCCCCTTCCACGACCGGTCCAGATCGGTGTTGCGGTCGGGTTGGGAGCGATCCTCTTCGGCGCCTTCGTCGTGGGGAAACTGGCCGGCGACCAGGTGCCACTGCTGTCGGGCAGCGTGGCCAGGGTGCTGGGGCGGGCCGACACCGGGCACCACGCCGTGCAGCTCGCCGTCGCCCTCGTGAACGCGGTGGGCGAGGAGATGTTCTTCCGGGGGGCTCTACAGTCCCACGTTCAGGGGACGACGAGCCGCCGTGTGGACCACCGTCATCTACACCGTCGTCACGATCGCCACCCTCGAGCCGGCCCTGGTCGCGGCGGCCCTGGTCATGGGTTTCGTGTTCAGCACCGAGAGGCGGGTCACGAGGGCGGTGTGGGCGCCGGTGCTGACGCA
>CAVXYA010000008.1:0-213992 GCA_963765955.1 uncultured Acidimicrobiia bacterium | reverse complement strand
GAAGGCCGGCCGGGCCCGCGGCCGACGTCTACGCGCTCGGGTGCGTCGTCTTCCACCTGCTGACCGGCGAGTCGCCGTTCGCCCGCGAGACGTCGCTCGCGACGCTGTTCGCGCACGCCAACGCGGCTCGGCCGCGGCCCTCCGTCCTCGTTCCCGGGCTGGCGCCGGAGATCGACGACCTCGTCGTCCGGGCGACGGCGATCGATCCCGCCGAGCGCCCCGGCTCGGCCGGCGAGCTCGCGGAGGAGCTGACGGCCGCCGCCGGCGGTTCGAGCGGCGGCGAGCTGAGCCGGGTCTCGACGGTCGCGGCTGCGGCGGAGCCGCCGACGAGGAAGCTTCCCGCGCCGCCGCAGCGACGCGCGTGGGCGAAGCCGCTCGCCGCCGGGGTTGGCGCGCTGGCGCTCGCGGCGGCCGTCGTCTTCGCGGTCGCCGGCGGTGACGACGACTCACCCGCCGAAGGCGAAGCGACCGGCGGCGGCTCCGAGCTCGCCGCCGAGGTGACGGAGGTTCCGCTCGGCGACGCCGTCGATGCGATCGTCGTCGGCAAGAAGAACGTGATCGCGACGTCGCGCGCCGACGGCTCGCTGTTCGCGGTCGATCCTCACTCGGCGAAGGTCGTCCGTGGCCCCGAGGAACTCGAGTCGCCGAGCGCTGTCGCGACCGGATTCGGCTCCGTCTGGGTGGCGAGCGCCGACACCGGAGAGCTGCTCCGGTTCGGACCCGGCCATCGCGAGGTGCCGGAGCGGATCGCGGTCGGTGCCGACCCGGCGGACATCGCGGTCGACGACCGCTGGGTCTGGGTCGCCAATCGCGGCAGCTCGAGCGTCTCGCGTGTCGACCCCTACACGGGAAGCGCGAGCGAGGCCTCGCTCGCGGACCCGCCGACCGCGATCGCCGCCGCCGAGGGCGCCGTCTGGGCCGCGAGCGCCGACGCCGGCTCGCTGATCCCGATCGAGTCGTCGTCGGTCAGCGCCGACGACCCCGAGGTGGGAAGGCCCGTCGAGCCCGCGACCTCGCCGAGCGACCTGACGATCTCGGGCGGATCGCTGTGGATGACGAGCTCGCGGGAGGGGACCGTGAGCGAGCTCGCGCTCGGCGACGCGGCGCCTGCCGGGGAGCCGGTCGAGCTCGGGGGTGCTCCGGGCGCGATCACCTCCGGGCTCGGGGGCCTCTGGATTGCCGACGCTGAGGCCGGGACGGTCGCCAGAATCGACCCGGCAAGCGGCGAAGGCGACGGCGTGGTTTCTGTCGGCAGGCGGCCGCAGGCGCTCTCGATCGGACCGGGAACGGTCTGGGTCGCGAGCACCGGGTCCGGAGAGGTCTCGCGGATCACGCCCTGACGGCGTGAGAGGGAGCGACACCCGGCGCCGCCGTAGCGGCGCCGGGATCGCGAACGGTTCAGCCCTTGAGCTTGAGCTTGACGACCTTCTGCTTCGTCACCTTGTCGGCGCGGATCTTCTGGCGGACGAAGATCCGGTCCGTCGCAGGCTGCTGGACGAAGGCGAGGTAGCCCTTCCTCTTCACCCTCAGCGAGACGATGCGCTTGTTGCCGGATCCGACCTTCACGTGGCGACGCTGGGTCAGCTTCGGACCGTGCTTGGTGACGAGGCCGGTGAGGGTCATCTTGCAGGCACCCTCGAGCTTCGCCGAGCAGCGGACCTTGACGCGGATCCGCTTGCCGTTCTTGCTCAGGACGGCGTTTCCGGCGACACCGCTCTTCGCGATGCCGGCGTCGGTGTCGGCACCGTTGCCGTTGCCGTTGCCCTTGCCGGTCGCGCGCCGGGCGCGAATCTGGATGCCGTCATAGCCGGCGGCGCCGCCCGGGATCACGGTCGCGCCGGTCTCATACCGGGTCGTGACCCGGATCCGGTACGCCTTGCCGATCTTCATCACCGAGTCGTCGAGCGGCACCTTCGCGATCGCGAGCCAGTCCGGTGCTCCGGCGAGCGGCGCCGGCTCGATGATGTTCGTGACGCCGGTGCCGTCGGCGTTGATCAGGTCGACCGAGTAGGTCGCGGCGTTGCCCGCGACTGCGAGCAGCTGGCCGACATCCGCGATCCTCGACATTCCGAACTTGAGCGAGGTCGCGTTCTTGCCACCAACTCCGTTGTACTCGAACGGCGAGCTGGTGAATATGCCGATCGACGTCGCGCCGACGCCGGTGAGGCTGCCGACGGCCGTCTCGATGTAGCCGGCGTTCGTGCCTGGAGCGCCGACTTCGTCGTGAACGGTGTTGGAGACGACCGGGCAGAGCAGAGCCGGGACACAGAGCCCTTGCGACTCCGTCTCACCGGTCCAACTCGTTTCGCCCGGGGCGTAGTCGTGAGTCGCTGCCTGCGACGCTGCCGGCCATCCGACAAGCGCGACCGCGGCCGCGACGATGAAAATCCGTTTCAAGTTTTCGAACCTCCTAAGTTCGTGCTGCGACCCGGAGGGCCCCTAACCCCGCGGCTCGTTGGTAATGAGACTTCCTGTCCACTACCGCGTTTTCGTGTGCCGCAAACCGTAGCCGGGTCCACGGAGGGATGCGGCAGCTGGCTTTCCCATGCGGTAGATCGCTTGCAGCGCACTCGATTGAATGCCCCCGGTGGGACTCCAACCCACGACCTTCCGGTTAAAAGCCGGCTGCTCTAAGCGGCTGAGCTACGGGGGCAAAAGCAGTAAACAACGTTCCGCCCATCTCCTCAGCTTCGCTTCCGCCCTAGGATTGCGCCGGTGAGGGTCTCCGCGAAAACCGACTACGCCGTTCGGGCGATGGTCGAGCTCGGCCGGAGCGGCGAGTCGGAGGCTTCGCCGGTCAAGAAGGACGCCCTCGCCGCCGCCCAGGGCATCCCGGTCACGTTCCTCGGCAACATCCTCTCCGAGCTCCGGCGCGACGGGCTCGTCCACGGCCGTCCCGGCAGCGACGGCGGCTACTGGCTCGCGCAGCCGGCCGACCGGATCGCGGTCGCGGACGTGATCCGGGCCGTCGAGGGCCCGCTCGCCACCGTTCGCGGCGAGTCGCCCGACCTGCTCGACGAGAGCGAGGAGCTGAAGCAGATGTGGATCGCCCTGCGGACGAACGTCCGCGAGGTGCTCGAGGCGGTGACGATCGCCGATCTCGTCAGCGGCGAGCTGCCGAGCCAGATCCGCTGCGATCGCCGGCCGCTCGCAGCGCCCGGGGACGGGCGAGATCCCTTCGCTCGGCTAGCCGCCGCCCTCGCCGCGGCGCTCGGCCTCGCGGCGCTCGCCGTCGAGCTGGCGGAACGTCGCATAGAGGACGATCGCGATCCAGCCGATCAGCGACGGCGAGCATGATCCAGGCGACGATCGCAGCGAGGCTCATCCGCGAACCGCCCGGTCAGGCGAGCGCGAGCTCCTCGGTCCGCGGCGAGGCGCCGTTCTCGTCGAACACCTTCGCGCGGCTCGGCAGCACGTAGACGATCTGGCCCTCGGCGAGCTCGAGCTCCTCGACCTGCGGCCGGGTCAGCTGCGCGATCAGCGGGTTGCCGTCGGCGAGCGTGAGCTCGATCCGGACCTCGAACCCGAGGTTGACGATCCGGTCGATCATCGCCTCCTCGGCGCGCCCGGCCGGGACGTGGCTGATCTCGACGTCGTGCGGGCGGACGAGCATCTCGCCGATCCGGTTCGCCGTGCCGACGAAGCTCATCACGAACTCGGTCGACGGGTGGTCGTAGAGGTCGGTCGGGCGTGCCCGCCTGCTCGACGCGGCCCTCGTTCATGACGACGATCTGCTCGGCGACGTCCATCGCCTCCTCCTGGTCGTGGGTGACGAAGATCGTCGTCACGTGGACCTCGTCGTGGAGGCGGCGCAGCCACTGGCGGAGCTCGGTGCGCACGCGCGCGTCGAGGGCGCCGAACGGCTCGTCGAGCAGCAGCACCTTCGGCTCGACCGCGAGCGCCCTGGCGAGCGCCATGCGCTGGCGCTGGCCGCCGGAGAGCTGTGAGGGGTAGCGGTGGCTGAATCCCTCGAGCTGGACGAGCTTGAGCAGCTCGTTGACACGATCGGCGATCTCGGTCTTCGGCCGCTTGCGGATCGAGAGGCCGAAGGCGACGTTGTCCTGGACGGTCATGTGCTTGAAGGCGGCGTAGTGCTGGAAGCAGAAGCCGACGCCGCGGTCCTGGACCGCGACCTTCGTCATGTCGTCGCCCGAGATCAGCGACCCGGCCGGAGTCCGGCAGCTCGAGGCCGGCGATCACCCGCAGCAGGGTCGACTTGCCGGAGCCGCTCGGGCCGAGCAGCGCGGTCAGCGAGCCGTCGCGGACCTCGATCGAGACGTCGTCGAGCGCGACGAAGTCCCCGAACTGCTTGCGTGCCTTGTCAACGACGATGCTCATGGACGGGTCTCCTTGTCGTCGGGTTCGCCTAGTTCATGCGGAGAGATGGCGGCCGTGTCACCGATCACGGCCGGAGCGAGCGCCACCTTGTCGCGGCGCTGAAGCAGGTTCATCGCCAGCAGGACGCCGAGCGCGAGCAGCGCCAGCACGACCGCGGCGGCGTAGGCACCCTCGACGTTGAAGGTGTCGAACATCTTGCGGACGTAGAGCGGCATCGTCTCCGTCGAGCCGGAGATCCGGCCCGAGACGACGGCGACGGCGCCGAACTCGCCGAGCGCGCGCGCCGTCGCGAGAATGACGCCGTAGGTGACGCCCCAGCGGATCGACGGCAGGGTGATCTTCCAGAACGTCTGCCAGGGCCGGGCGCCGAGCGTCGCGGCCGCCTGCTCCTGGTCGTCGCCGATCTCCTGCAGGACCGGGACGACCTCGCGGACGACGAACGGCAGCGAGACGAACGCGGTCGCGATCGCCATCCCGATCGGCGTGAAGATGATCTCGACGCCGTGCTCGGCGAGCCAGACCCCGAACCAGCCGTCGCGGCTGCCGTAGACGAGGACGAGCGCGAGCCCGATGACGACCGGCGAGATCGCGAACGGCATGTCGATCAGCGCGTTCAGGAACGCCTTGCCGCGGAACTTCTGGCGCACGAGGACGAGGGCGGCGGCGATCCCGAACACGGTGTTGATCGGGATCGCGATCAGGACCATGATCACGGTCAGATAGAGCGCGTGCTGGGCCTCCGGCGAGGTCACCGCGTCCCAGGCGTGGGCGAAGCCCTCGCCGAACGCCTCGTAGAAGATCACGAGGACGGGGACGAACAGCAGCACGCGAGAGGTACCCGAGCGCGAGGAAGCGCAGCGAGTAGCGGGCGAGCGGGCCGCCCTTGACGATGTTCGGCCGCGCGGCCGGCTCAGCGCTCGCCACGGGTCGCTCGCTTTCCGATCGCGTTGATGAGCAGGAGGACGCCGAGCGAGAAGGTCAGCAGGACGACCGAGACCGCAGCGGCGCTCTCGGGGTTCCCGCCCTCGATCAGGCCGAAGATGTAGACCGAGGAGACCTCGGTGTCGAACGGGATGTTGCCCGAGATCAGCACCAGCGAGCCGAACTCGCCGATCGCGCGGGCGAACGCGAGCGCGACGCCGGCGGTCAGCGCCGGGACCAGGTTCGGGACGATGACGCGGCGGAAGATCGTGAACGGGCGAGCGCCGAGCGATGCCGCCGCCTCCTCCATCTCCGTGTCGAGCTCGAGCAGCACCGGCTGCACCGAGCGGACGACGAACGGCAGCGTCACGAACAGCAGCGCCATGACGACGCCGACCTTCGTGAACGAGACGCCCGAGATCCCGAGCAGCCCGTTGTCGCCGTAGAGGGCGAGCAGGGTGAGGCCGGCGACGATCGTCGGCAGCGCGAACGGGAGGTCGATCAGCGAGTTGACGATCTGCTTGCCGGGGAACTCGTCGCGGACGAGGACCCAGGCGATCATCGTCCCGAAGACCGCGTTGATCGCGACGACGATGAACGACGCGATCACGGTCAGCTTCAGCGCCGCGACCGCCTGCTCGGCGGTGATCGCGTTCCAGAAGTTGTCCCAGCCGAGCTCGAACGACGTCACGACGATCGCCGCGATCGGCAGCAGCACCATGATGCTGAGGTACGCCGTGACGAGGCCTCGATTGAGGCCAGGGCCTCCGAGGCCGAGCCTGAGGCCCGGCCTCGGAGGTGCCTGTGCGGTTGCTGTCGCTCCCTGGCTCACCGTCTACTCCGTCGCCACTCCGAGATTGCGCTCGATCTCGGCGACCGAACCGGCCTCCGGATCGAAGAACTCGGTCGCGACCGTCTCCCAGCCGCCGAAGTCCTCGATCGTGAACAGGTCTTGCGGCTCCGGGAACTCATCCTCGAACTCGGCGAGGATCTTCTCGTTGACCGGGCGGTAGCCGTTCTCCGCCCAGAGCCGCTGGCCCTCGTCGGAGACCTGGAAATCGAGGAACGCCTGCGCGGCCTCGGGATCGTCGGCCTCCGTCGTGACGGCGGCGAGCGTCTCGATCAGGATCGTCTGGTCGGGGATGAAGTACTCGAGCTCCTCACCGGCGTCGATCGCGCCGATCGCCTCGTTCTCGTAGGAGAGGAAGGCGTCGCCCTTGCCGCCGATGAACGTCTGCAGCGAGTCGCGGGCGCTGGCGTCCTGAACCGGAGTGTGCTCGAGGAGCTGCTGGACGAACGCCAGCGCCTCCTCCTCGGACTTGCCCTGCTCGATCTGGCTGCCGTAGGCGGCCATCAGGTTCCAGCGCGCGCCGCCCGAGGTGAACGGGTTCGGCGTGATCACCTCGATGTCGCCCTGGACCAGGTCCTCCCAGGAGTCTGATGTTCTCCGGGTTGCCCGGGCGGACGCCGATCACGACGACCGAGTTCTGCGTGCCACCGTTGTACTCGGTGTCGCGGTAGTCCTCGGCCACGAGCCCGGCCTCGACGAGGCGGGTCATGTCGGGCTCGAGCGGCAGGTGGACGACGTCGGCCGGCAGGCCGGCCTCGACCGCCCGCGACTGGTCGCCCGATGAGCCGAACGAGTTCTTGAACGCGACGCCCTCGCCGTCGGGGCTCTCCGCGAACCCGGGCTCGATGCCCTCTTCGTACGCGGTCTGCGGGGTCGAGTACGCGACGAGGTCGATCGTGCCGCCGCTGCCGTCGCCGCCGGACGCGTCGCTGTTCGAGCCGCCGCAGGCGGCAAAGCCGGCCGCGAGCCCGATCGCAAGGACGCCCGCAATGGACACCCTGAGGGCGTCGCCGCGGGGCCGCGCGTCCGCGCGGAGGGCGTTCGCGGCCCCGCTGCGACGAAGCTTCAGGTTGAAGCGATTCATGAGTGGTCTCTCCTTTTAACCTTTCTTGATTGGATTACTTGGGAATAATCCGCGGCCAGACTAGCAGCCCCGTCCGAGAAATGGGAACCTGCGTTCGTCCTCATTTCCTATGGGGATTGAGGGGTAATGGGTCCTCTCAGCGATGCTGGAGCGAGGGCTCGCGGCCGGTCCGCCGCACCGATTTCAGTGAGGGCAGACGGGAGCGGCGCGCGTTTCAGTCACGGCGCGCGTCTTTCGCGCGCACTGGCGGGAGGCCCGAAATCCAGTGCACGCTTTCCCGGCTATAGACGGGAAAGGTGTTCACTCGACGATTCGCCCGTCCGGAAGAGCGCGCGAAAGGCGCGCGAACGTCACGAATCACGCAACTCGACCTCGCCCCCTTACTGCTTGCCGTTAGGTGCGGCGGAGCTCGCCTTCTCACCTCAGGGAGCGCTCGAACGAAGTGTGGAGCTCGCGCTGGTCGCTCTCCGGGTCGCCGACAGTGCGCTCGAGGCGGATCTCGGCCTCCTCGCGCGAGATCGTCAGCGTCGCGACCTGGTTGTCGTAGAACGGCCCCTCGACGATCCGCCAGTCGATCGGGTCGCGTGGGACGCCGGCGGCCCGGGCGAGCGCTCGGGTGAGGCGACGGGCCGTCGGCGTGTCGCTCGCCTTGATCGTCCGCCGCTCCTTGCTGTCGAGCGCGTTTCGAAACGGCGAGCAGACCGCCTGCCAGACGCTGCTCGTCGCCGAGCGGCTGAACTCGACCTCCGCCAAGTACGCGTGGTGGACGTCGCCGGAGAGCAACGTGATCGTCCGCGGCGCGCGGCCGTTGCGGCCGGTCGCACGGTCCTCGATCAGCCGCGCGAGGCGGTCGAACGACTCCCCGAACGCGGCCCAGTGGTCGAAGTCGACGCCCTGGCGAAGGCGCTCGCCCTGCTTCGCGGCCCAGCCGCCCCACGCGCCGGCGCAGACCGCCTCCCCCCAGCGCTCGAGGTTGTGGAGCGCGTGCGCGAGCAGGAACGGGTCCGACGTCGCGATCAGCAGGTGCTCGCACTCCGCTGCGAGCTCGTTCTCGAGCCAGGCCCACTCGTCCTCGTCGAGCATCGAGCGGTTGCCCTCCTCGAGCACCCGGCCGAGCCGGGAGTCGACGACGACCAACCGCGCCGGGCCGAGGTCGCGGCAGTAGCTCCAGCGGGCGCCGTCGCGGATCCCGCGCTCGTCGCGCGCGAACGGCTCGAGAACCTCCCAGCCGTCGTCGGCGGCGCGAACCTCGGCCAGCAGCTCGCTGTCGCGAATCAGCTCCGGCGAGAGGTTTCCGATGAACTGGTAGAGCCAGTAGGAGACGATGCCGGCGCACTCGCGCTCCGGCCACCACTCCTCCTTCCGCATCTGCTCGACCCAGGCCTGCGAGATGTTCCAGTCGTCGTTGACGTCGTGGTCGTCGATCACCATCGCCGAGGAGACGTTGGCGAGCAGCCAGCGGATCGGCGGGTCCTCCCACGACTCGCGGTAGAGGCGTGCGAACTCCTCGAAGTCGGCGACCTCCTCGCCGGGTGGCCGGCGGATGTCGCGGCGCTTGCGAATGAAGGCGACCGTCTCCGGCGAGACCTCGTCGGCGTAGACCTGATCGCCGATCATCGCCAGCACCCGGGGCCAGCGCTCTCGGGGCGACCGGCGCATCTCCTGGACGAGCCCGAACAGGGCGTCCATCTCGCGCGCGTCGTCGTGCTCGTCCTTCGTCAGCGTGAACGGCGCGTGGTGCGGGAGCGAGACGCGACAGGACCCGAAGGCGAGGCGCAGCGGCTCGTCGCCGCCCATCGTCCGGATCGCGCTCGGCGGCAGATCGCTGTCCTCGTCGGGCCAGCGGCGCTCACCGTCGAGCGCGACCTCGTACTCGGTCTCCGAGCCGGGCTCGAGGCCCTCGATGATCACGAGCCCGTAGTGGTGACCGCAGACCTCGAACGTCACGTCGCGCGCGTCGAGCACCTCGATCGCGCACGGCTCGTCGGTTTCGACCCAGACCACCGCCTCGGTCTCGGAGACGTAGCGGAGCATCGGGCCGAGGATCAGCTTCGCCATGCCGGATCCCTACCCGAGCACCCGAGGGCGCAACCGACGCCGACGGATGTCGAGACGCGGCCGCGGCCGACCTCGTCACTCGGTGACAAAGGCGCCGATCAGGTCGGCGACCCGCTTCGGCTCCTGCGCCATGAACGCATGGCCAGCGCCGGCGAAGCGCGCCAGCCGGGAGCCCTCGATCGCCGCCGCGAGCCGGTCGGCGTTCTCAGCCGGGATCACCCGATCGTCGTCACCCGCCGCGACGAGCGTCGGCTGGGTGATCTCGCCGCAGACCGTGCGTGGGCGCGCGTGCCAGGCCTCCATCGCGCGCGCCTGGGCGTCGAGTGTCTCGGGGTCGAGACGGGCGCGCGCCTCGGCGACGACGTCGCCGAACCGCTGGTCGGTCGAGGCGGCGACCTGCGGCGGAAAGAGGAGGCCGATCAGCCGCGTCGCCTGCTCGCGCGGGGTCCCGGAGCAGTCGACCAGTGCCCGCTGCACGTCCGCCGGCGAGCGGACAGCGTCTGCACCTCCGGTGTCGCTCGCGAGCAGGACGAGGCGGGAGAAGCGCTCGGGCTCGGCGGCGGCGAGCTCCTGGGCGACGAAGCCGCCCATCGACCAGCCCGCGAGCGCCGCCGGGGCGAGTCCGAGCCGGTCGACGAGCTCGAGGGTGTCCGCCGCCATCGACGCGGCGGTCAGGTCCCCGTCGAGCGGCGGCGAGTCGCCGACGCCGCGGTTGTCGGGGCAGATCACCCGCGCGTGGGCGCCGAGGCGATCGAGAAACGCCGGGTCCCAGTCGTCCTTCGTCGCCGCGTAACCGTTGAGGAGCACGAGTGGCTCGCCGGTCCCGACCTCCGTGTGGGCAAGGCCCCGAGTCCTCCTCCCACGCTACAGCTCGGGCACGCCGGCCTCCGGCGTCGACGCCTCGGCGTGCAGGCGCTGCGGGATCCGCCCCGCGTGCCGCGCCGCGTAGCCGGCCTCGACCGCCGCGCCGCATCGCCGTCGCCATCCGCTCCGGGTCCTCGGCGCCGCGAGACCGCGCTCGCGAGCAGCACGGCGGAGCAGCCGAGCTCCATCGCCAGCGCCGCGTCGGAGGCGGTGCCGATGCCGGCGTCGAGGATCACCGGCACGCTGCGCCTGCTCGACGATGATCCGCACGTTGTAGGGGTTGCGGATCCCGGCGCCCGAGCCGATCGGCGAGCCGAGCGGCATCACCGCGGCGCAGCCCGCCTCCTCGAGCCGGCGCGCGAGGATCGGGTCGTCGTTCGTGTACGGGCAGCACGGTGAAGCCGTCGTCGACGAGCTGCTCGGCGGCGTCGAGCAGCTCGACCGCGTCGGGCAGCAGCGTGCGGTCGTCGCCGATCACCTCGAGCTTGATCCAGTCGGTCTCGAACGCCTCGCGGGCGAGCTTCGCCGTGCGGACCGCGTCGCGCGCCGTGTAGCAGCCGGCGGTGTTCGGCAGGCAGCGAACAGCCCGAGCCGGTCGATCACGTCGATGCACCGAGCCCTGCGCGAGCGGATCGACGCGGCGCAGCGCGACGGTGACGATCTCCGTGCCCGGACGCCGCCAGCGCGCCGCTCCAGTCGCTCGAGCGAGCGGAAGCCGCCGGTGCCGACGATCAGCCGCGAGCCCCACTCGCGGCCGCCGAGCTCGAACGCCGGCGCCTCGGGTCATCAGCCGCCCTGGATCGCCGCGACGACCTCGACCCGCTGGCCCTCGCTGAGCTCGTCTCGTCCCACTCGGCGCGGGGGACGACCTCGCCGTCCACCGCGACCGCGACGCCGCGGCGCGCCCGGCTCGGCGCCGAGCTCGCGCGCCGCGTCGCGCGACCGCGCGCCTCGTCGCGAGCTCGACCGGCGTCGCCGTTGAGCTCGACTTCATCCCGCCACCGCCGCCGTCCGCGAACCGGCCCGGCGTCGAGCGCCTCGAGCTCGGCGGGCGGCTCGCCGCCGTCGAGCAGCGCGGCGACCGCCGTCGGCGGTGATCGGCGCCAGCAGGATCCCGTTGCGGAAGTGGCCGGTCGGCGAGCAGCAGCGCCGTCGATCGCGCCGGGCGCCGATCACCGGCGCGTTGTCGGGCGTGCCGGGCCGCAGGCCGGCGACCGCCTCGACCAGCTCCAGCTCGGCCATCTCGGGCAGCGCCCGGTAGGCCTCGCGCAGCAGCTCGTGGACGCCGCCGGCGGTGACCCGCAGGTCGAAGCCGCGCTCCTCGACCGTCGCGCCGACGACGACCTGCCGTCGTCGCGCGGGACCATGTAGACGCGCTCGCTGACGACGATCCGCTCGCACGGCCGCGCCGTCGGCGGCCGGCCGCGAGGCGCACGATCTCGCCCTTCACCGGCCGCACCGGCGGCGCGCGCCGCGTCGAGGCAGCCCGCGGCGCCGGCCCAGGCGCCGGTGGCGAGGACGACCGTGCTCGCGCCGGATGCTCGGCCGTCGGCGGTCGCGCACCCCGCGCGCCGATCCCGCCTCGATCAGCGAGCTCGTCACCTCGGCGCCGTCGACGATCTCGGCCGCCCGCGCGCCTCGCGCGCCGCGCGCAGCGCGCGCGAGCAGCGCCCGCGGGTCGACCTCCGCCTCGTCGCGGCGCCTCGACGCCGGCGGCGACGCGCGGGCGCGAGGCCCGGCTCGAGCTCCCGGCACTCGCCGCCCGCGCAGCCACTCGGCCTCGAGGCCGAGCGACTCGCATGCAGCTCGAAGCGGCGGCGCAGCTCCTCGGCCTCGTCGCGATCGAGGGCCACGTGCAGCGCGCCGAGCGCCGAGGAAGCCGGGTCGCGCCCGGCCGCGTCGGCGAGCTCGGCGGCGAACTCCGGCCAGGCGCGGTGCGAGGCGAGCGCGAGGCCGAGCAGCGCCTCCTCGCCCCAGGTCGCCTCGCCGACCGGCGCGATCATCCCGGCGGCGACGCCGGAGGCGCCGGAGCCGGCGCGCGTCGCGCTCGAGGACGCGGACGCGAGCCCGCGCTGCGGCCAGCGCGCCAGGCGCAGGCGAGGCCGATGACGCCGCCGCCGACGACCAGCGACGTCGAGATCGCGGCTGCTCGATTCGAGTTCTCCACCTGGCTCCTCTCCGGCGGACGGACCGCTGTCACCTCCCTGCGCCGGCATTACCCGGATCAGGTTCAGACGGTCGGCGGCCCGCTGCCGCCCTCTCAGCCCTGGGTCGGGCTCCCGTTACACGGTTCAAGATACTCCCCGCGATGACGCTCGCAAGGGCAGTGACGGTGCGGACCTACTTCGAGGCGCTGACCGCCGGGACCTCGACGCGGCGTTCGAGCACACGACGGACGATTTCGTCGTCGACCGCCGCAACTCCAGCCGGGCCGTTCAGCGACAGGACCGTCGGGCTCGAGGCGGCCCGCGCCGGCTTCCATGCGTTCCGCGAGGCCTGGGCCGAGGGGACGACTCGTGGCGGTGGGCGATCGAGGCCAGCCGCGCGGTCGGGCGCGATCACGTCGTCGTCGAGACCGTCGTCCACGGCCGCGGTCGCGCGAGCGGGATCGAGGTCCAGGCCCGCGGCGGCTGGACGGCACGGCTCGAGGGCGACCTCGTCGCGGAGGCGGTCCTGCACCAGAGCTTACGAACAGGCGCTGCTCGCCGCACGGCGCGAGGAGCTGCAGCGAGCGCGCCTCTACTTCGTCTGCGAGGCGCAGCCCGACGGCACGCGCCCGGGCGAGCTGCTCGAGGCGGCGATTCGCGGCGGCGCCGACGTGATCCAGCTGCGCGAGAAGGCGCCGCGCTGCGCCGAGGAGCTGATCGCGTTCGCCGAGCCGTTCGCGCCGCGCGGCCCGCGAGCACGGCGCGCTGTTCTTCCTCAACGACGAGCCCGGAGCTGGTCGAGGCCTGCGGCGCCGACGGCGTCCACGTCGGCCAGGACGACGCCCCCGTCGCCGAGGCGCGGGCGCAGGCGGGGCCGAGGCGCCTCGTCGGCCTCTCGACCCACTCGCCCGGCCCAGTTCGACGCGGCGATCGCGGCGAGCGGCGACGCGGCGCCCGACCAGATCAGCGCCGGCCCGGTCTGGGAGACGCCGACGAAGGCCGGCCGCCCGGCCGCCGGCCTGGCGCTGATCGAGCACGCGGCCCGGGTTGCGGGCGACAGGTGCCCTGGTTCGCGATCGGCGGGATCGACGCTCGAACGTCGGCGAGGTGGTCGCGGCGGGCGCCACGCGGGTCGTGTCGTGCGCGCGATCCGCGACGCCGCGACCCGAGGCGGCGGCGCGGGCGCTGCGTTCCGCTGCTCGAGTGTGAGCGTGCGGAGACCGCGCGCGGATCGGCTTGGCGGAACCGCGACGTCAGCGATCAGCTATGCTCATCTCGGCGACAGCGCGAGCGGCTCGTCGTCGGCCGCTGCTCCAGATCGAGCGATCGGATCGAGGCGCTCGAGATGCCGCTCGCCGGAGAGCGCGCCCGCGTCGTCGCCGAGCGGAAGCGGCGACTCGCTGATCGCCCCGGTCGGCGATGCTCGAGTCGTCGAGCCGGATCGTCGAGGATCCGACGTCGCTTCCCGGTGCGGGTGTCGCGCAGCGACGTCACCGCCTTCCTCGCCGCGGCCCCCGGCTCGCCGGCCGGCGAGATCGCGCGCGACTCGGGACCTCGCAACAGGTCGTCTCGGCGCACCTCTACCGCGGCAAGCGGGAGGAGTTCGAGAACCGCGGCGGACGCTGGTTCTTGCGCGGCAACTGAACCTCTACGGTTCTCGCCGATGGCGAACCGGGACCGAAAGCGGGCCGAGCGGCGCAAGCGCAAGGAGCGGGCGGCCGAGCGCACCGAGCGCCGCGCCGAGGCGCCGCCGAGGCCGAACGAACGGATCGCGCGACGAAGCTCGCCGAGCGGACCGAGGCGAAGAACGCGGCGGCGCGGGCCGCGCTCGAGCCGCTCGCCGAGGACGAGCGGCCGCGAGGTCGTGACGGTCGCGGCGGTCGTCTCGGGACTGCTCGCGATCTCGATCGTGATCGGCTGGCTCGGCCGGCGTCGAGGTGACGAAGTTCGGCTCCGACGGCATCCGGCAGGGCGAGGACAAGGCGCCGATCCTCTCCGTCGTCGCCAGCGCCGGGCTGATGTCGGTGATGGCCTACGGGCTCTGGCGGGCGCGCTACTGGGCGGTGCTCGGGTTCCAGACGCTGCTCGTGCTCCTGCTCGTCGCCGCGTCGCTGGGACTCGTCCAGGCGACGACGTCCCGCAGGCGATCGGGACGACGCTGCTGATCGCCGGCGCCGGCGCGCTGTTCTATTTCATGATCAAGGCGATGGCGCGGATCCAGATGCCGGAGCGCCGCCCGGTCGATTGACCCCGACGGCCGTCGGTCGATTGGCCTCGACGAGCCGTTCTATAGAGTCGAACGCATGCCCGATTCCTACGACGTGATCGTGATCGGCGGCGGACCCGGCGGCTATGTCGCCGCGATCCGCGCCGCCCAGCTCGGCAAGAAGACGGCCGTGGTCGAGAAGGACAAGCCCGGCGGCCGCTGCCTCAACTACGCCTGCATCCCGGCGAAGACGATGCTCCACACCGCCGAGATCCTCGACCACGCGCAGAACTCCGCCGAGCTCGGCGTCGTCACCAAGGACGCATCGCTCGACTGGAAGGCGCTCGGCGCCCGCCGCGCGAGCGTCTCGGAGACGCTCTCCGGCGGCGTCAAGATGCTCTGGGACAAGAACAAGGTGACGATGATCGAGGGCGAGGGCTCGCTCGACTCCGACGGCAACGTCGTCGTCGGCGGCGAGACCTACGAGGCCGGCGCCGTCGTCCTCGCGACCGGCTCGGTCGCGATGGCGATCCCCGGGGTCGAGTTCGGCGACCGGATCGTCGACACCTGGGGCGCCTGGTCGCTCCCCGAGCAGCCGAAGCGGCTCGCGGTCGTCGGCGCCGGCGCTTCGGGCTCGGAGATCGCCTCCGCCTACGTCCGCTTCGGCACCGAGGTGACCCTGGTCGAGATGCTGCCGCAGATCCTCCCGCTCGAGGACAAGGACATGGCCCGCGTCGTCGAGCGGACGTTCAAGAAGCAGGGCATCGAGATCCTCACCGGGACGCCGATCTCCGACGTCGAGGCCGGCTCGAAGTCGGTCAAGGCGAAGGTCGGCGACCGGAGATCGAGGTCGACTACCTCGCGATCGCCGGCGGCCGCGCGCCCGACACCGACGGCCTCGGGCTCGACGCCGCGGGCGTCAAGACCGGCGACGGCGGCAAGATCGAGATCGACGAGTACCAGCGGACCTCGAACCCGAAGGTGTACGCGATCGGCGACCTCGTCCGCGGGCCGGCGCTCGCCCACAAGGCCTCCGAGGAGGGCGTCGTCGCGGTCGAGACGATCGCCGGCGCGCCGACCCACCCGGTCGACGTCGACCTCGTCCCCGGCGCGACGTTCTGCCACCCGCAGGTCGCCAGCGTCGGGATGACCGAGGCCGAGGCGAAGGCGAAGGCGAAGGAGTCGGGCCGCGAGGTCAAGGTCGGCAAGTTCAAGCTCGGCGGCGTCGGCGCCTCGGCCGTCTACGACGACCGCGAGGGGATGGTCAAGATCGTCGCCGACGCCGAGTTCGGCGAGATCCTCGGCGCCCACATCGTCGGCAACCGGGCCTGCGACATGATCGCCGAGCTCGTCGACACGATCGCGCTCGAGGGCGGCTACCAGGAGCTCGCCCGGATCGTCCACCCGCACCCGACGATCTCCGAGGCCGTGCTCGACGCGGCGCGCGCGGTCGACGGCTGGGCGACCCACGCCTGACGCGCCCGCAGTGCGGGCGGACGCTAGGCCTTCGCCGGCGGCGAGTACTCCGATGCGAGCGCCGGGTCGGACGCCGAGCGCACCCGGACGCGGAACGTTCCGCGCTTGCCGGGGAAGGTCGCCGAGAGCTCGGCGGTCCCGTCGCGGACGAGCCTCCAGGCGCCCTTGCCGCGGCGCTCGACGTCGAACACCTGCCCGGGCTGCGGCGCCGCGACGGCCCAGGTGACGAGCAGCCGGCGCTTGCCGCCGGCCCGGACGCGCTTGACGCAGCGGCGCCACCGTGACGACGCCCTTCATCTGCACCGGGTGGACCTCGCAGAAGTACTCGAACGTCCCCGCCTCGAAGACGCGCTCGCGGGTGTCGCCGGGGCCGAAGCCCGGGCGGGTTGAGCGGCGTCTGGCCGTAGTCGCCGCCGAGGTCGAACAGCGAGTGGTCCTCGGTCGCCGTGTGCGGGACGAGGAAGTCGGTGTTGGTCCAGCGGACCGTGTCGCCGACGGCGGCCGGGGTGTCGGCGGGAAAGAACCCGAGCCCGCCGGTGAAGATGTTGCCGGCCGCCGAGACCTCGAGCGTGGCCGCCCGCGCGCCGCCCGCGAACAGCGCCGGGACGCCGACGCGACAGCCGCCGCGGCCACGACTCGCCGAAGCACCCGAAACCACCCCATGCCTGTAATACGGCCCGGCGCGCTCGAGGGATTCATCGCGCCCCGCCGTCGGCGACGCCACCGGCGACCAGCCCGAGGCGGCCGACTCGCTCCGAGTCCTGCCGCAGCCGGACCCGGAACTTCCCGCCCGAGCCCGGAGAAGGTCTTCGCCGCCTTCGTCGTGCCGTCGAGGACGCGGCGCCACCTGCGGCCCTTGCGGCGCTCGACGTCGAAGACGAGGCCCTGCACCGGCCGCGCGGCGGCCCAGGTGACCCGCAGCGCCGGCTCGCCGCGGCGCTCGACGCGCGCGACCCCCGGGGCGACGCGGACGACGCCGCTCATCTTCGCCGCCCCGTGGATCGAGCAGAAGTAGTCGAACGTCCCCGCCTCGAACGTCCGCTCGGCGCGCGGCGCCGGGATCGAGCACCGTCCGTCCGCCAGAGGTCGTTCGCCTCGACCGCGTCGTGCGGCGCGACGAGGTCGACGTCGACCCAGCGCACCGTCTCGCCGACCGCGGCGGTGAGGTCGGCCGGCGTGAACGCGAAGCCGCCGCCGCCCGGGTTGCCGGAGGCCTCGACCTCGGCCGCGATCGCCGTCGCCGCCCTGCGCCGAGGGCACAGATCGCGACCGCGGCGATTACGCAGAGCCGCGCCACCGGCGGCCAGCCTAAAGCAGTATCACTCGGCCATCGCCACCTCCGTCTTCTACTTCGACCTCGGCTCCCCTACGCCTACCTGGCGGCGGAGCGGATCACGGCCGTGTTCGACGAGGCGGGTGCGCCGCAGCCCGAGTGGCAGCCGGTCCTGCTCGGCGCCCTGTTCGCGCGCTTCGACCGCGACTCGTGGGCGAACGGCGACGGGCCGTGCCGCCGGCCTCGCCGAGGTCGAGCGCCGCGCGCAGGCCTACGGGCTGCCGCCGATCCGCTGGCCCGATCCGTTCCCCGGCAACATGCTGTTCGCGATGCGCGCCGCGACGTTCGCGAAGGAGATCGGGCGGACCGCCGTCGTTCGCGCTCGCCGCGTTCCGCCAGGCGTTCGCCGCCGGCCGCGACCTCTCCGAGCCCGACAACGTCTTCCTCGCCGCGGCCTCGTCGGAGCTCCATCCGCGCTCGCTCACCGTCGCCGTCGGCCGCGACGCGATCAAGCGGCGGCTGCGCGAGGCGACCGAGCGCGCCGGCGACCTCGGGGTCAGCGGCGTGCCGAGCGTCGTCGCCGGCGGCGAGGTCTTCTGGGGCGACGACCGGCTCGAGGACGCGGCGCGGGCCGCCGCTGCCTAGATTCGCCCGCGCCGTTATCGTCCGCCGCCGATGGCGGAAGAAACGGCGAAGGGGTCGGCGCGGACGATCGAGCTCTCGAAGCTCGAGCAGGCGCTCGGCGCGCCGGGTCGCCGAGGCGAAGGCGACGATCCCGCACCTCGTGCTCGAGGCGGAGCCGGCTGCCGGGTGCGCTCGGCGGCGGCCCGGTCCCGCCGCGGGCGCTCGCGGTGGCCGCCTGCGGCCGGGCGCTGGCCGAGCACCCGCGCGCTCAACGCGACCTACCGCGACGGCCGGATCGAGGCGCACTCGCGGGTCAACGTCGCGATCTCGCTCGCCGCCGGCGAGGCGGCGGTCGCGCCGACGATCTTCGACGCCGACGGCAAGGCCCCGCCGAGATCGAGGCCGAGATCGCCGCGCTCGCCGAGCGGGCGCGGGAGGGCGGCCTGCGGGCGCCGGAGCTGAGCGGCGCGACGTTCACGGTCGTCGACCTGACCGGGACCGGCGTCCGGGCGAGCGCGCCGATCGTCGTCCCCGGGCCAGGCGGCCGGCCTGACCGTCGGCGACCCGGCTGCGGACGGCGACCGTGCGGCTCGTGTTCGCGTGCGACGCGCGGATCGCGCCCTGGCCGGTCGCGGCGCCGTTCGTCGCCAGGGTCAAGGCGCTGCTGGAAGCAGAGTCCGAGCGCTGAGGCCGCGCGGTGCCGGAGCGACTGATCGACGTCCCGCTCGAGTCGCTCCCCTACGTCGACGAGCATTCGACGGCGATCGCCTCCTCGCCCGAGGGCGTCTGGGAGGCGCTGGTCGACGTCATGGTCGAGACGACCACGGGCCGGATCAGCTCGCGGGTCGCGCGGGCGCTCGGCTGCTTCTACACCGAGCGCAGCGGCTCGCGCGGGCGGATCGGCTCGACGATCCCCGGCTTCGTCGTCGCCCGCTCGGTCAAGCCGGCGGTGCTCGCGCTGATGGGCGAGCACCGGTTCTCGCGCTACGCGCTGATCTTCCGGATCACCGAGACCCCGCTCGAGCCCGGAGCCGGTCCTGCTCAGCGCCGAGACCCGCGCCGAGTTCCCCGGCCGCACGGGGCGGCCTCTACCGCACGCGCCGTGATCGGACCCGCGGCCACGTCCTGGCACGAACTCGATCCTCGGTCGGTGCGCAAGCGCGCCGATACGACGTAAGACGGCGCCGCTGAGGAGACAGCGCAATTTTCCGCATGCGCGCTAGGCGAAGCGCGAGCGACATGCGGTGTATGTGCCGTTCGCCCAAGTCCCACCGCGCACGCCGCGGAGCCGAAGGCGAGGACGTGGCGCGAGTTATTACCGTGCAGGTCCGTCCCGAGGAACGTCAGCACTGCGAGCACCCGGCGGTGGTCCTCCGGGGCGGGCGTGAGGCCGAGCTTTCCGAAGATGCCGGTGACGTGCTTCTCGACCGCGCGCTCGGTGACGACGAGCGCCTCGGCGATCGCGACGTTCGAGCGGCCCTCGGCCATCAGCTCGAGCACCTCGCGCTCGCGCGGCGTCAGCCGGGCGACCGGGTCCTCGCGCCGGTGGCGGCCGACGAGCCGCGAGACGACCTCCGGGTCGACCGCCGAGCCGCCGCGCGCGACCCGGCGGACCGACTCGAGGAACGCCGTCGACGTCGGCGACCCGGTCCTTGAGCAGGTAGCCGAGCCCGGACGCCGAGTCGGAGAGCAGCTCGAGCGCGTAGGCCTCCTCGACGTAGGCGGAGAGCAGCAGCACGCCCGTCTCGCGGATGGCGCTCGCGGATCGTGCGCGCCGCGACCAGCCCGTCGTCGGTGTTCGTCGGCGGCATCCGGATGTCGACGATCGCGACGTCGGGCCGGTGGGCGCCGACCTTGCGCAGCAGGTCCTCGGCGTCGCCGGCCTGGCCGACGACCTCGAACTCGCCCTCGCCGAGCAGGCGGACGATCCCCTCGCGGAGGAGGACCGAGTCCTCGGCGACGACTACGCGCACGGGATCCGTCGCCGAGATCCGGGTGCCCGACGCCGGCGTCCGAGTCGACCTCGAGCCGGCCGCCGAGCGCCGCGATCCGGTCCTCGAGGCCCCGCAGCCCCGATCCGCGGCCCGGGTCGGCGCCGCCGACGCCGTCGTCGGCGACCTCGACGACGAGCGCGCCGTTGTCGCGCTCGACGACGATCCGCGCCGCGTCGGCCGACGAGTACTTGACGACGTTGGTGAGCGCCTCGGAGACGACGAAGTAGGCGGCGAGCTCGATCGGCTCCGGGACGCGCTCGAACAGGCTCGCCCTGACCTCGACCGGGAGCGGCGCGCGACTCGCGAGCGCCTCGACCGCCGGCGCGAGCCCGCGGTCGGAGAGCACGGCCGGGTGGATGCCGCGGGCGAGCTCGCGCAGCTCCTCGAGCGCCTCGGACAGCTCACCGGCGGCGCCCTCGAGCAGCCCCTCGGCGCGCGCCGGGTCGTCGCGGACGGCGCCGCGCGCGAGCCTCAGGTCGAGCGCGAGCGAGACGAGCCGCTGCTGGGCGCCGTCGTGAAGGTCGCGCTCGAGCCGCCGGCGCTCGGCGAGCCCGAAGGCGACCATGCGGGCGCGGGAGTCGCTGAGCTCCTCGATCCGCGCCCGCAGCTCGGCGTCGAGGCGCTCCTTCTCGAGCGCCAGCGCCGCAGTCGCGCCGACCGCCTCGATCAGCTCCGGCTGGTCGAGCAGCATCGGGTCGTGGATCAGCGCCGCGACCCGGCGGCCGTCGAGACGGACCTCCGAGCAGGCGCGGTCGTCCGCCGGCGGCCGGCAGCTCGACCCGGCGGCCCTCGGTGTTGACGTGAGACTCGGTCTGCGGGATCCAGTAGGCGAGCTCGAGCGACGGGTCGTTGAGCGCCCGGGCGAGGGCGTCGCGCAGCTCCGGTCGCCGGCACCTGGCCGCCGACGCTGGCGACGAGCTCGCCGACGGCGCCGCCGCGCAGGAGCTGGGCGCGGAACAGGGTGCCGAGGAAGAGGTACGGGACGAGGCCGAACGGGATCAGCGCCGCGTAGTACCAGCCTTCGGCGTACTCGATCCCGGCGAGGTCGAGGGCGAGCAGGATCGCGAGCATCCCGAGCAGCAGCGCGCCGGCGACGAACAGCGGCGTGACGATCCGCCGCAGCGGCGGGGTCGCGGCGCGGCGGCGGATCGCGAGCCGGGCGACGACGGCCGGCAGCAGGATCAGCCCGAGGACGTCGAGGAAGTTGAACCAGCCGGTCAGGAACGAGGGGTCGTCGCCGATCTCGAGCAGGTTGCGGGGACACCCCGGCGCAGCCGTTCGAGGCCGGGTCGTAGAGGGCGATCGCGATCAGGAACCCGACGACGATCACGGCGTAGCTCGCGCGAACGAGGAGCTTGTCGATCCGGCTCTCGATCGTTCCCGACGGGAACGCGAGCAGGAGGTGGATCGCGCAGGCGACGAAGAGGTTCGACGTCGACGAGGCCGACGGTGAACAGGACCGGCGGCTCGGTGCGCGCGAAGACCGAGAGCATCCACGCGAACCCGGTCGCGACCATCAGCATCCCGACCCGGTTCTCGGGCCGGCGGTACCAGGCATGGAGGCCGACGCCGACGAAGCCGCCGGCGATGATCGTGTCGAGCGCGATCCAGAGGCTGTGGTCGGGGGCGAACTCGGCCTCCGAGAGCAGCGCGAGCTGGACCGCGAGCGATCACCGCGGCGGCCAGGGCGAGACCGATCAGCGCTCGCAGAAAACCAGTCAACCCAGCAGCTCCTCCATCGTCTGGGCGGAGAGGCCGGCCTTCGGGATGAACCCCTTCGCCCCGGAATCGGCAACCGCGCCACCCCACTCGTCGACCTCGCGGCTCGAGATCAGGATGACAGCCGGAGCGCCGGGACGCCCGGTGATCCGGCGCGAGACCGCGAACCCGTCGAGGTCGGGCAGGCGGACGTCGAGGAGGACGACGTCGGGAGCGAGCTCGCGGGTCGCCCGCAGCGCCGCGGCGCCGTCCTCCGCCTCGCCGACGACCTCGTAGCCCTCGCCCTCGAGCAGCCGCCGCGCGCTCGCGCGGAAGCTCGGATGGTCGTCGACGATCAGGACCCTGCGCGGCATCTCACGGGAATCATCGCCTCCCGCGCGGGCCGGCGTATACGGCTAGCCGCACTCAGGCCGACCTAGGGCCTGGACCCTAGTCCAGACGTCCGAAATCGCGCGCACGGGCGCCAGTCCCGGGGCCTGCTGCCGATGAGATGGGCAGTGCTGACGACCACCGAAGACGCAACGAGTGTCGAAGTGACGATGCCGGAAACGGGCTCACCCACGGGAGCCCGCGTCGTTCGGTGGCTGTGTAAGCCTGGGGAGCGTGTCGAGGCGGGCGATCCACTCTGCGTACGTTGCCTGGGAAGGCAACACCGCGGAGATGGACTCGCCCGCCTCGGGCGTGCTGCGGATGGTCTGTTTCGGCCCGGGCCACAGGGTCGCGACCGGGATCGCGATGGCGCGGATCGACCTCGCCGTTTCGGTCGGCAGCTCAAGATTTGCTTGAAACGACGTCCGGCGGGCATACAATCGCTGTAGCGATCCGCACCAGCTATCCGCGAGGCGGCTCGTGATCGTTAGTTGACATAGGAAGCCGGCGGCGACACCGCCGGCGACCGTCGTCTGAGTAGGCGCCACGGAGGAGATCCCGAAGTGGTGAAACCGGGCCGGATCCGAGGAGATCCCGAAGGCCGGCCGGACACGAAGGACGGAGAGAGATGGAGCGACTCGAACGGGTCGTCGCGCTCGAGCGGTTGACGCTCGACGATCGACGCCTGCTCTACCGGTACATGGTGATGATGCGGGCCGCCGAGGAACGCGGCCTCAGCCTCTACCGGCAGGGCAAGATCCCAGGCAGCTTCTACGACGGCTGCGGCCAGGAGGCGATCTCGGTCGGCTCCGCGTTCGCGCTCGGGCCGCGCGACCGGATGTGCATCCTGCACCGCGACCTCGGCGCGCACTTCGTCCGCGGGCTGACCCCGGACCGCTACCTCGCCAACTACATGGGCCGCAGCGGCGGCGTCACCGGCGGCAAGGACGGCAACATGCACTTCGGCGAGCGGTCGCTGGGCTGCGTCGGCATGGTCTCGATGCTGCCCGACATGGCGCTCGTCGCCTGCGGGCTCGCGCTCGCGTTCAAGGTGCGCGACGAGCAGCGCGTCGCGATGACCTACTTCGGCGAGGGCTCGACGGCGAACGGACAGTGGCACGAGGCGATGAACCTCGCCGCCGTCCACTCGCTGCCGGTCGTCTTCATCCTCGAGAACAACGGCTTCGCGTACTCGACCCCGAACGAGCTCGAGTTCGCCGTCGACCCGGTCGAGCGCGCGGCCACCTACGGGTTCACCGGGCTCGACATCGACGGCAACGACGTCGAGGCGGTGTTCGAGGCCTCCTGCGACGCGGTCGAGCGGGCGCGGCGCGGCGAGGGGCCGACGCTGATCGAGTGCCGGACGATGCGGATGCACGGCCACGGCGCCCACGACGACATGCGCTACGTCCCGCCCGGCACCCACGAGCGCTGGGCCGAGCGCGACCCGATCGCCGGCTACGCGAAGCGCCTGGTCGACGACCACGGGCTCTCCGAGGACGAGGTCGAGTCGATCCGCGACGACGTCGGAGCTACGTCGAGCGCTGCACGGAGCAAGCGCTCGAGTCGCCGATGCCCGATCCCGACGAGGCGCTCGGCGGCGTCTTCGCCGACAGCTGGGAGCCGCTCGGCGACGGCAAGGCGCCGTGGTCGCGATGGGCCGACGCCGAGACCAGAGAGGAGCGCGGCATGAACAGCCCGGTACAGGCTGCTGACCCGGCCGCCCCCGGAGGCGAAGCCGAGGAGGCGGGCGGAACGTCGGGTATTCGCACGCTTACGTACCTCGAGGCGATCTCCGAGGGCCTGCGCGAGGAGATGCGCCGGGACGAGACGGTGATCTGCTTCGGCCAGGACATCGGCGCCTTCGGCGGCGCGTTCAAGGTCACCGACGGCTTCCGCGACGAGTTCGGGGCCGACCGCGTGATCGACGCGCCGCTGGCCGAGAACGCGATCATCGGCGCCGCGGTCGGCGCCGCGATCGAGGGCCTGAAGCCGGTCTGCGAGATGCAGTTCGCCGACTTCATCGCCTGCGGGTTCGACCAGCTCGTCAACGTCGCGGCGAAGCTCCACTACCGCCAGGGGATCGCCGTGCCGATGGTGATCCGGCTGCCGTCGGGTGGCGGGTTCTCCGGCGGGCCGTTCCACTCCCAGAACCCGGAGGCGTGGTTCCTCCAGGCGCCGGGGCTGAAGGTGGTGGCGCCGGCGACGGCGGCCGACGCGAAGGGCCTGCTGACGGCGGCGATCCGCGACCCGAACCCGGTCTGCTTCCTCGAGCACAAGGGCCTCTACCGCTACGTCGCCGGACGAGGTCCCCGAGGGCGACCACGTGGTCGAGATCGGCGAGGCGCGCGTCGCGCGCGCCGGCGATCCCGGCGAGGTGACGGTGCTCGCCTATGGGTCGGCGGTCGGGCTCGCGCTCGACGCCGCCGAGGAGCTCGGCGAGGACATCGAGGTGATCGACCTGCGGTCGCTCTGCCCGCTCGACACCGAGACGGTGCTGGCGAGCGCCCGCAAGACCGGCAAGGTGCTCGTCGCGCACGAGGCGACGCAGTCGTGCGGGGTCGGAGCCGAGCTCGCGGCGCTGGTCGCCGCCGAGGCGTTCGAGGACCTCGACGCCCCGGTGCGGCGGTTGACCGCCGCCGACGTGCCGATCCCGTTCAGCCCCCCGCTCGAGCAGGCCGTCCTGCCCCAGCCCGACGACATGAAGGAGGCTCTCGATGAGCTCCTCCGTTACTAGAAGTCCCTCAGCTGACCCGGCCGCCCCCGGAGGCGAAGCCGGGAGTCGGGCGGAACGTCAGGTGTCGTGATGCCGAAGATGGGGATCAGCGTTTCCGAGGGGACGATCGTCGAGTGGCGCAAGGAGGTCGGCGAGCGGGTCGAGGCCGACGAGACGATCGCCGAGGTGACGACGGACAAGGTCGACGTCGAGATCCCGGCGCCGGCGAGCGGGGTCGTCGCGAAGCTGCTCGCCGAAGCCGGCGAGACGGTCGCGGTCGGCGAGCCGATCGCCGAGATCGGCGGGCCGCCGGCGGCCGCGGCGGAGCCCGGATGCGCCGGAGCCGAGCGGAGCCGCAGGAGTCGCGCGAGCGCCGAGACTCGACGAGGTCGACCGCTCGGGGTTCTTCTCCCCGGTCGTCCAGCGGATCGCCGCCAAGCACGGCATCGACCTGACGACGGTCGAGGGGACGGGAGTCGGCGGCCGCGTCCGCAAGAAGGACGTCTGAAGCGCATGCTCGAACCGGCGAGCCGGCGAACGGCGCTCCGACCGACCCTCCACACGGAGTCGCCGTACCGGCCCGACGAGCCCGCGCCGGCGAACGGGAACGGCAACGGCGCGCATCGCGAGCCGATGTCGCCGATGCGGAGCGCGATCGCCAGGCACATGGTCGAGAGCCTGCGGACGTCGGCCCACTGCACGACCGTGGTCGAGGTCGACATGTCGGCGGTCGCCCGCAAGCGCGAGGCCGCAGCGCGAGGCGATGGAGCGCCGCGGCGTGCGGCTGACGCCGCTCGCGTTCGTCGCCGAGGCGACGGTCGCCGCGCTCGCCGAGCACCCGATCCTCAACTCGTCGATCGAGGGCGAGGAGATCGTCGCGCACGACGCCGTCCATCTCGGGATCGCGGTCGCGCTCGACGCCGGGCCTGATCGTGCCGGTGATCCGCGACGCCCAGCGGCTCAGCGCCGAGGGGCTGGCGGCGGCGATCGGCGACCTGGCGGAGCGGGCGCGAAGCGGGCGGCTCGAGCCCGACGAGATCGACGGCGCCGACGTTCACGATCACCAACCCGGGTCAGTTCGGAGCCGTGATCGCGACGCCGATCATCAACCAGCCACAGGTCGCGATCCTCGACTTCGAGGCGATCGTCCAGCGGCCGGTCGCGATCGACGACGGCGCCGGCGGCTACTCGGTCGGCGTCCGGCCGATCGCGAACCTCTGCATGTCGTGGGACCACCGGGCGCTCGACGGCGTCGAGGCGGCGCGGTTCCTCGGTGCGGTCAAGGCGCGTCTCGAGGACGGCGCGCTGATGAGCGAACACGAGGAGCTCGTCGTCCGCGCGCGGCCGCCGCAGCGGCGCGACGATCGCCGTCGCGATCCACTCGACGGCGCTCGGCCCGGCGCTCGGCGGAGTCCGGATGTGGCGCTACGGCGACCCCGACGAGGCGGTCGCGGACGCCCTCCGGCTCGCCCGCGGGATGACGCTGAAGGCCGCCGCGGCCGGTCTCGACCTCGGTGGCGGCAAGGGCGTCATCTGCCTCCCGGACGGCGAGGCGGCGAAGAGCCCTGCACGCAGGCGCGAGCTGCTGCTCGACTTCGCCGACCTGGTCGAGTCGCTCGACGGCCGCTACGTCACCGCCGAGGACGTCGGGACGGGCAGCGCCGACATGACGACGATCGCGACCCGGACCCGCCACGTCGTCGGCCTGCCGCCGGAGGCCGGCGGGGTCGGCGACCCGAGCCCGTTCACGGCTGCCGGCGTCTACGCGGCGATGCGGGCCTGCGCCGAGCGACGGTTCGGCACCAGCGACCTCCGCGGTCTCGGCGTCGTCGTGATCGGCCTCGGCCACGTCGGCGCGCCGGCTCGCGGAGCGGCTCGCGGACGCCGGCGCCCGGCTCACGGTGACCGACGTCGACCCGGGCAAGCGCGAGCTCGCCCGGCAGGCTCGGCGCGGATTGGACCGAGCCCGAAGACGCGGTCACGGCGAGCTGTGACATCCTCGCGCCATGCGCGCTCGGGGGCGTGATCTCGGCGGCGAACGCAAGCGCGATCCGCGCCGCGATCGTCTGCGGAGCCGCCAACAACCAGCTCGCCGACGACGGGCTCGCGGCGCACCTCGCGGAGCGGGGGATCGTCTACGCGCCCGACTTCCTCGCCAACGCCGGTGGGTTGATCACCTGCTACGGAGAGCTCCACGACCTCGACGCAGGCCTGGGCGAACGAGCGCGTGCTCGGGATCGGCGCGACGATGCGTAGCGTCCTGCGGGCGGCGGCCGACGCGTCGCCTGACCCCGCTCGCCGCCGCCCGCGAGCTCGCCGAGCGGCGGCTGCACCCGCTCGCCGAGGTGGGATGAGCGCCGAGCTGCGGGTCATCCGCGCCGGCCTCGTCCCCTACGAGGAGGCGACGCGGATGCAGGCGGCGCTTGCGGACGCGCGGCGGGACGGAGCGATCCCGGACACGTTGCTCTGCCTCGAGCACCCGCCCGTCTACACGAAGGGCCGGCGCTCGAAGCCGGAGGAGCTGCCGATGGGCGAGGACTGGTACCGGATGCAGGGGATCGAGGTCGTCGAGACCGACCGCGGCGGGCTCGTCACCTACCACGGCATCGGCCAGGTCGTCGTCTACCCGATCGTCTCGCTGAGCGAGCTCGCGAAGCCCGACGACGTCCATGAGTACGTGCGGCTGGTCGAGCGGGCGATGATCGCGGCGCTCGGCGACCACGGAGTCACGGCGGGCCCGATCGACGGGCTGACCGGGGTCTGGGTCGGCGACGACCCGCCGCCGGCCGGCGACGCGCGGAAGATCGGCTCGATCGGGATCCACGTCAACAAGGGCGTGACGACGCACGGGCTCGCCGTCAACGTCAACAACGACCTGCAGCCGTTCGAGTGGATCGTTCCGTGCGGGATCGAGGCGGTGCGGATGACCTCGCTCGCGCGCGAGCTCGGCGCCGAGCAGGACCTCGGCGGGTTCGTCGACGACCTCGTCGCGCGGCTGGCCGAGGTGCTCGGCCGCAAGCCCGTCGACGGCGAGCTCGAGGCGATGCTCGCCGGGCGTCGAGGCCGGGTAACGTAGATCGGGATGGAGCCGACGACGACGCCACCGGCGGAGCGCGTCCACGTGACCCGCTCGCGCGCCAACCCCGGCGGCGCGACGGGGATCGAGGGCCGGCCGTTCCGCGAGCGCAAGCCGCCGTGGCTGAAGGTGCCGGCGCCCGGCGGCGCGACCTACCGGCGGCTGAAGCAGGCGATCGCCGACGACAACCTGCACACGGTCTGCGAGGAGGCGGCGTGCCCGAACGTCGGCGAGTGCTGGGAGCGCGGCACGGCGACGTTCATGATCCTCGGCGACGTCTGCACGCGCCGCTGCGGGTTCTGCAACGTCCAGACGGGCGTGCCGACCTGGAACGACCCGCTCGAGCCGCTGCGGGTCGCCCAGCAGGTGCAGAAGATGGGCCTCCGCCACGCGGTGATCACCTCGGTCGACCGCGACGACCTGCCCGACTACGGGGCCGGCGCGTTCGTCGGCGTGATCCGCTCGATCCGCCGCGCCGCGCCGGAGTGCAAGGTCGAGATCCTGACGCCGGACTTCCGCGGCCAGGAGATGCCGCTCGCGAAGGTGATCGCCGAGCGCCCCGACGTCTTCAACCACAACGTCGAGACGGTGCCGCGGCTCTACCCGCGGGCGCGCCGCGGCTCGGACTTCCTGCGCTCCGCCAGGGTCCTGCGGATGGCGAAGGAGATGGGCGGCGACGAGGTGGTGACGAAGTCGGGGCTGATGGTCGGGCTCGGCGAGGAGTTCGACGAGATGGTCGAGACGTTCGCCGATCCTGCGCGAGCACGGCGTCCAGATCCTCACCGTCGGCCAGTACCTGCGCCCGACCGAGCAGCACCTGCCGGTCGTCCGCTACTGGCACCCGGACGAGTTCGACGCGCTTCGCGACGCGGCGCTCGAGCTCGGCTTCGAGTCGGTCGCCGCCGGCCCGCTCGTCCGCAGCTCCTACCACGCCGACGAGTCGGCGCGCGAGGTCGCGGAAGCGCTCGCCTAGCGCCGACGTCTGCCGGCTTCGCGCCGCATCTAGGCTGCTCACGCCCTTGATCCCGCTCAAGGACAACATCCCGACGAGCCGGTTCCCGGTCCTGACGGTGCTGCTGATCGTCGCCAACGTCGCGGTGTTCGTCTGGCAGACGCAGTTCTCGGCGCCGGACGACGCGGCGCTGAAGCGCGCCGGGCTCGAGAGCGGGATCGATCAGAGCGCGGTCGAGTTCGGGGCGATCCCGTTCCGGGTCACCCACCCGTCGCAGTCGGACTGCTTCCTCGGCTACGTGCCGCAGGGCAAGCAGGCGGTCGCGGCCGAGGTGGTCTGCGAGGGCACCGAGGAGCTGGCGGCGGCGGAGCGGGTGGCCGGCGAGGCGCTGAACGAGAACGGGACGCGGACGACGGTCCCGGAGCCGGCGCCGCTCGACCAGGCGGCGTGGTGGATCACGCTGATCACGGCGCTGTTCATGCACGGCGGGATCCTCCACCTCGTCGGCAACATGCTGTTCCTGTGGATCTTCGGCAGCAACATCGAGGACTCGATGGGGCGCGGGCGGTTCCTGCTCTTCTACGCGCTCGCGGGGGTGATCTCGCGTCTACGCGCAGGCGGCGATCGACCCTGCCTCGACGGTGCCGACGATCGGCGCCAGCGGTGCGGTCGCCGGGGTGCTCGGCGGCTACGCGCTGCTCTACCCCCACGCGCGGGTTCTCTCGCTGGTGATCATCATCTTCTTCGTGACGCTGATCGAGATCCCGGCGATGATCCTGCTCGGGATCTGGTTCGTGCTCCAGTTCCTGCCGGCGATCGGGCAGACGGCGCTCACCGACCTCGCCGGCGGCGACTCGGTCGCCTACCTCGCGCACGTCGGCGGGTTCGTGTTCGGGCTCGCGGCGATCAAGCTGTTCGCCGACCGGCGCCGGATGGCGCCCGGCGGCGGCCGGGCGTGACCTGAGGCCGATGGACCCGCACGTCAGCACCGCGCTGCTGTTCGGAGGGCTGATCTTCGTCGGCGCGTTCCTCGCGATGACGATCGCCGTCGCGCTCGACACCGGCGTCGACGTGCTGACGATCGCGGCGCTGTTCGTCGTCTGGATGCTCGGCGCCGCGATCATCGGCGCGCTGCGGAACCCGCCGGACTAGTCGGTGAGCCCCGACGCTTCGAGCGCGGCGGCGCGGTCCTCGCCGAGATACTCGAGCGCGACCGGAACTCCTTCGCGGAACGTCCACAGGTTCGCGACGTAGACCGCGACGTCGATCCCGCTCACCCTTCCCCGGCCGGCGAAGCGGATGAAGGCGAGGACCTTGTCGCCCGAGGAGAGGAGCTCCTCCGGCTCCCAGACCGGCCAGTCGGTCCACTGCTCGCGCAGGGCGCCGCTCTCGAGCACGGCCCGTAGCTGGTCGCGGCCGCGGAGGACGAGGGGGTCGACGAGGCGGCGCGAGAAGTCGATCACGACGTCGGGCGCGAATAGTTCGGCGACGTCGGGGGCGCCGAGTGTGATCATCGCGTAGGCGCGCCGGACGAGCTCGGTGTTCTGATCCGACATCGCTGCTCAGTATCGCGCGGGGGCGCCCGCCGGGCAGAGATGAGGCAGAGATGAGAGAGTGGGCCGGAGGATGACCACGCAGGAGAAGGTGACACTCCACCGCTGCCCGCTGAAGTTCATCCACTTCAGGCACGGTTGTCACGACGTCGCCCGGGCGCTCGAGGAGGAGGGCATCGAGCACGACGTCAACACCGTGCCGCTGCACCGTCCGAAGCGCGAAGAGGTGGAGCGGATCAGCGGCCAGCGGATGGTGCCGGTGATCGAGTTCGCCGACGGCTCGGCGTACCGGGCCGAGAGCGCGGAGATGGTCGAGGAGATTCGCGCGGGGCGGCTTTTCGATCACGCCGGACACACCTCCTAGACATTCGTCGGCCACAGGCGCGTTCGGTTCGCCGAAGCTCGCTGGGTGGATGCGGCAGCGGCGAAGCGGGCGGAGATGGAGCGAGCGATGCGAGGCCTTTGCGAGGAGGCCGGCCTGCCTGACCCGGACCGGGTCGAGGACCACGAGGACGGCGGGATCGTGCTCTTCTGGGACGAGCAGAAGCTTGCGGTCGTCGTGGACCCTGAGTAGCGGGCTCGGCCTTCTTACAATGGGAGTGCGTGGGGCCATAGCTCAGTTGGGAGAGCGCGGGTTTTGCAAATCCGAGGTCGCCGGTTCGATCCCGGCTGGCTCCACTGCGATCCTTAGCTGCGGGGGAGGCCCGAGGCTCTCGTAGTTCGCTGCGAAATGGACGCCCCTCCGCTGACAGCTCCTCGTCGGTTCGATACGGAGGCTTAGTTCGTCCCGACCAACACCGAGTTCCTCCGCGGGGACGTAGTAGCAACGATCGGTCGACGGCGAGTAGACGGCGAGCCAGTCAATGGTGGGCACCTGCACCCGCTCGATCGCCTCGCACCCCGGCCGCTGGAACAGCAGGTCGAAGTCCCAGTCTTCGCCGTAGGGGATCGCGATCCGGAAGCCGCGCTTGACGAGGTCGCGGGCACTTCGAGCTCCGCCCAATCGCCTTTCTGTTTCAGTGGTCCATGCCGTACATGTGACCGAACAAGACGCAAATGTGCCGAGAGCGAGCCGCCTGGCCAGAGGCGGGGTAGCTGGGTCTGGGTCGACTGAATAACACCGTCTCGGTGCGCCTGGGCGACGGAGCGGGGGGCTTCACCGCCGCCCCCGACGTGGCCGTGGGCACGAACCCGTTCTCGGTGGCGGTGGGCGACTTCACCGGCGACGTCGCCCAAACCCCCCGCTGCGCGGACCGGAACTCGACCATCGTCTCGGTCCGGTCGGTCCCGGCTGCACCACCGCCCCCGCCTCGCCCACGTGCTGGATCCGGCCACCGTCGCCGGTCCCCCCGAGCAGTTCGTCGTGGGGGCCTTCGACCTGGGCTTCGGCATCCGGGCCGTCCAGGTCACCACCCTGGTCAACGCCACCGTGCGCATCGAGCCCTTCGCCTCCATGGGCCGCTTCTCCCCCGAGGTCAAGGCGGTGGTGACCAAGGTCGACCAGACCAAGGGGAGTCAGGTCGCCTTCGTGGTCACCGACGGGGACGGCAACCAGGCCAGCTGCTTCTGACCCCGAGGGGCCGAGCGGAGAACCTGCGCCCGGCTCTCTTGGGGAAGAAGGGTCGACTGGTCGAGACGATCACGCCCGACACCGACCTGCAGTTCGCTGTCCACAAGCTCGTCCGCGACAACATCGGTGCGCTCGTGGTGTCCACCGACGGGAAGCGGGTCGAGGGCGTGCTGTCGGAGCGCGACATCGTGCGGGCCCTGGCCCGCAACCCGGGCAACCCCCTCGACCTGCGAGTTGGGGCGGCGATGTCGAGGGAGGTGCCGGTCTGCTCGCGGGACGACACGTTGGTCGCGGTCATGGAGCGGATGACACGCACCCGCAGCCGCCACCTCCCGGTCGTGGACGAGGACGGCCTGTGCGGCATCGTGAGCATCGGGGACGTCGTCAAGCACCGGCTCGAGGAAGTCGATCTGGAAACCCACGTGCTGCGCGACGCGTACCTGGCGAGAGGGTAGATCGGCCCGGCAGCAGCCTGAGACGACCGGGGTCGGGGTCAGCAGCGGGGTTCGAGGCCGAGCGTGGTCGTGACCTGGCGCTGGGCGGCCTGTCGTTGGGACCGTGGCACCCCGACGGCGACGGCCCCGGCGACGAGTGTGCGTCCTACGGCCCGTCGCCACACCGAGTCCCTGGCCTCACGGCGGGCGGCGCGGGCGCGAGCGTCGACACGGGCCAGCTGCCGCAGATCCCGCTGCCGTTCCTCCACCAACTGCTCGATCACGTAGGGGTGCATGGGCCCATGCTGCGCCGATCCCGGGCGCGGGACAAGTGGCAGGAAAGACATCTTTCGGTATAATCCTGCCAATGCACCGAGTGGTAACCGTGATCGGGCCGAAGGTGGCGATGTTCGAGCTCTCGGTGGCGTGCGAGGTGTTCGGGATCGACCGCTCGGAGCTGGTCGACCCTTGGTACCGCCACCGGGTGGCGGCGACCGGGCCCGGACCGCACGCCAGCCCGGAGGGCGTCGTGATCCACACGCCCTACGGCCTGGAGGAGGTGGCGGAGGCCGACACCGTGATCATCCCGGCCAACCCCTTCCCCGGGCCGCCACCCGAGGAGCTGCTCGACGGGCTGCGCAGCGCCCGTGACCGCGGGGCCCGCCTGCTGTCGGTATGCACGGGCGCCTTCGTGCTGGCCGCCGCCGGCATCCTCGACGGCAAGCGGGCCACGACCCACTGGATGCACTCCGAGAGGCTGGCCCGGCTGTACCCCAAGGTGCGGGTCGACCCGAAGGTGCTCTACGTCGACGCCGGCGGGGTCATGACCTCCGCCGGCACCGCGGCCGGGATCGACCTCATGCTCCACGTCGTCCGCCTCGACCACGGGGCCGAGGTGGCCAACGCCGTCGCCCGGCGCATGGTCGTACCCCCGCACCGCGACGGAGGCCAGGCCCAGTTCGTCGACCTACCTGTCGCCAGCACCAACGGCCACGAGCCCCTGGCCGCGCTCCTGGGGTGGATCCTCGAGCACGTCGGCGACGAGCTCAGCGTGGAGCACCTGGCCCGACGGGCCGGCACAAGCACCCGCACGTTCGCCCGCCGGTTCCGGGCGGCGACGGGCACGACGCCCCACCAGTGGATCCTGAGCCAGCGAATCCTGCTCGCCCAGCGCCTGCTCGAGACCACCGACGATCCCATCGAGCTGGTGGCCCAACGCTGCGGCTTCGGCTCGGCCGCCGGCCTGCGCCAACACTTCACCCGCGCCGTGTCGGCGTCGCCCCAGGCCTACCGCCGCACATTTCGTGCCTAGTGCGGTGCCAGAGGACCCGGCCTAGGGGCACGGCCAACGGTCGGCGGCCGGTGCCCTCGCCAGGCACGAACCCTGGCCCGCGAGTCCGGCGATCGATAACAACGCTTCGGCGACGATTTCTTCCCCGCCGGCGCGAGCGGGTGGTGAGGAACGGCACCTACCGGAGAACCCCTGGCCGCCGAGCATGTCTGGAAGGCGTGACGTCGACGCCCACCGAGGGTTCATCGCCGAGCACGACGGCGCCAGCGACGCTCCGGCACATCTCGGAGACCTCCGGCGACGGTCTAGAGCGATCGCCGCCGGTGGGCCCCCATGCTCGATGGGCGCGGTGACGGTCGTTCGTGGCCCCGGGCGCCCGACGGGCGCGGTCTAGCCCGAGGCGGCCGTCAGCTCGGGTTGGCGGGCCCGGGGGTCGGGAGGGGGGCCGTGGGGCCCCTCCCATAGCCAACGTTTGCCCCGCCGGGAGACGCGCCAGCGGTGGTGGGTCTTGAGGTAGTGGTGGAACCGGCAGAGGCGGCAGAGGTTGGCCAGCTCGCTGCGGCCGCCCTCGGCGACGGGGCGGACGTGGTCGATCTCCAGGTCGTTGGCGACGCCACAGCCGGGCACCACGCAGACCGGGTCTCGCTCCAGCAGCGCGGTGCGCACCCGGGCGGGAATGCCACGGCCCAGGTGCACCACCTTGCGCACCTCGCCGTCGTCGACCTCGAGCGCGGCCACGACGGCGTCGGCCAGCAGGCTGTTGACCCAGCCCACCGTGACCGGCCCCGCCCCCGGCACCTCGCACACCTCACCCCGCTCGGTGTGGCCCCGCCGCAGCGCACCGTGGTCGACCCGCACGTGGATCATGGCCGACGGGGGTCGCAGGGCATCGGCGGGCGGGGCGGCGGTCGCGGCCCGGGCCATGGCCACCAGCGCGTCGGCCACCACTGCGCTATCGGCATCCCGACGTTTGCGACTCCGGCCCCGATGGTCCTCCGCCGCCCGTCGGGCGATGGCCTGGCGGTGGGGCTCGAGGGCGGCCAGCACGATGGCGCCCGCTTCGGGGGTGAGGCTGCCGGAGAAGCGGAATGACCCTTCGAGATCGACCCAGTGGCGCAGGTGGCGCCGACGATGCGCCCGGCGGTGGCGCTCGTCGTCGTCGGTGGCCGCCGCCCGCACCCGGGCCGCCGCCCGTTGCAGCTCGGGGAAGGACCCGGCCTCGGCCAGCTCCAACAGCTCCGCTTCCGAGCCCTGATCGGCGACTGCGGCAGTGGCCACCTCCACCGCCTGGCGCTCGGTGAGCGCACCGGAGCGGAACCTGTCCTCCGTGGCCGGCAGGCGCGCGCATGGCCTCGGCCGCCTCCAGCAGGTCCACCGCCTGGCCGACGCCGACACCGGTGGCATCGGCCAGCAGATGCGCCGGCGAGCGATGGCCAGTCGAGAACCAGGCCTGGGATTCAGCCATCCGCCGCGAACACAGCACCGTGCCCGCCGCCCCCAGGCGCTGCATGCGGGCGAAGGCGCCCATCAGCTCGAGCGACTCGCTCGCACCCAGCGCCTCGGGGTCGAGCTCGGCCAGCACCTCTTCCAATCCCGCCACCAGCTCGCCCACCCGCAGGCCGATCATACGTTCGATTCTACCATTACCCTGCGACACCTATGGCAGCATTCCGATGACTTCTGGACAGGAGTTTCGTTCCACGTGCTGGACCGGATTTGGCTTCCAAGGGGGCGATTACCCGAGGCGGGGCGACGATGACGCCGCGGGAGAAGACTGTGAGTTCTCCCTGAGGAGCGAGACAGCTCCGGTGCCCGATCACCCGAGGCAGGATTGCCGGCTACATCGCCGGGCGGCGCGCTCTCGAACCCCGGTCGATAACGCTCCGACGCGGCCAATGTTGCGTCGATCAGAGAAGCGTGGTGAGCCAATACGGCTCAACACCGGCTCAACTGTGCCGGAGAACCAGCAAGCCGGGGACGACGTCGTCGTTCGGTCCACCCTGGACCGGAGCAACTGCTAACCGGTCTGGGCCACGCCTACTGGCGTCTGAACCGATTCGGCCGACATCGCTCGGCGGGAGAGTTCGAAAACGAGCTCCCAGTCGGGGATCTCGTCCCGCTCGAAAGCGAGCTCGACGGCGTCTGCGAGCTGACCCGCGTGAACTCGGCGTACCCTCCCCGTCGGCTCTGCGGCGCTGAGGGCACGGAGTCAACGTTACCCCGAGACGGGTCCCGCTCGAAGGATCGCCCGAGAACCAGAATGAGCGCTCGTGGCAACCGTCGTGCGTCTCGGACCCCTACCTCTGCGGCAACGTCGTCCGTCCCGAATCACCGAGCTCGAGCGGATTCTCGGGTCGAGCGTGCATCTCATCGAGGTGTCCACCGTCGCCGAGCTGGCTGCCAGCGTCGCGACCAGCGACGTCGTCGCGGAGGCACTTGATGCCTCCCAACCCCGGAGACCTTGGCGATGCCGTCCAGTCCGCGGGCCCGCTCCCCTTACTGCGACCTCTTTGGAGGCGCGAGCGCAATACTCGTGGTGAGTCTTTCGAGCTCTTCGACGGCTACGGCTTGCTTACCCCAACCGGCATCGTCGGGCTAGAGGACGGAAGTCTCTCCTCCGAGTAGGACCTGGCCGGCGCGCAGCTTCGACCGAACCCAACATGTGGGTCGAGCACTTGCGACTGGGCAACGAGGGCCGGGAGGTTCAGCGCCGCCGCCGAAATGTCTACGAACTTGACCACAACGCGGCCTCACCTCGCCCGGCGGTGGTGAGTGACTCCAACCGCGACGACCCCCCCTTTGGGTGCCACTACCCACGGGCTACCGCTCAGGCGAGGGAGGTTGGGTGACGGCGCCGGCGTCGGCGTCGGCGGACGCCCGCCACCCGACCACGCCGAACCCCACCAGCCCCACCAGCGCGGCGACGTACAGCCACGCGCCGGGCGACGACCACTCGACCTCGTCGGGGTAACGGGCCACCGCGACCAACTGGAGCACCCCGAGGACGACATAGGTGACGCACAGGGGGCGGAGGCGCTTCCAGTCGTTCTCCCACGCGGCCTGGCCCGCGGTCAGGCCGACGATCACCAGCCAGGCACCGACGGCCCTGCTGGTGAGGACGGTCAGCGACCACGGCCACCACTCCAGGGCCTCGGAGGGGACGAGCACGAGGGCGGCGCCGACCACGGTGATGGCGACGCCGACGATGCTGGTCATCCCCCGCAGCCAGCGGGGCAGCGGCGCCAGCCGGGGCGGGTCACCCCCTGCGATACGGCGCTGCCACAGGAGCACGGCGAGCACCGACGGCGGCAGCAGGGCGTAGGTGACGAGCCAGGCCCAGCCGAAGAACGAGTCCATGTGGAAGGCCTCGAGGTGCATCAAGGTGACGACGAAGGTGGTCGTGGTGAACACCAGCACCGCCGGCAGGGGCACCCGAGCCACGGCCCAGAGCTTCTGCCGGGCCGACACCCCGTCGAGGCAGGCGGCCGCCAGGTAGCCGGCGCCGAGGAAGGCGGCGGTCAGGGGCGAGGCAATCGTCCACGCGAAGAGGGTGTCGGTGTGCTCGGTGAGCACGAACAGGTCGAGGCCGGCGGCCAGCACCAGCACGGTGCCGGCCAGAAGCAGCCACCGGGTCGCCGTCGTCACCGGGGTCATGCGTTCCGGGACCGTGTCCGGCGCCACCTTCCCCGTTCTCCTCTCCCTCACGCTCATGGGACCAGAACCTCCTTGACCTCGACGACGGCAGTCCGAGTGGCCACGTACCGGGGCAGTTGCGCCAGCGCCTGCGCCTCGTCCTCGGCCTGAACCGTCCACCACAGGCCGTGGCGGCCCAGCTCGCAGGATGCGAGCACTGGCTGCTGGCGCAGGGGGCTGTCGAAGCCGCTCCAGGCGGCGAAGGCGACAGGGCATTCATGGGGCTCGTGGGTGTGGCACAACAGGTAGGTACGCATGCTCGTACAATGACCGCGCCGCGGTGCCGGCGCATCAGGGAAACCCTTGATGCCCGTCCCTGAACGCTCGAGGGACCGAGGATGGCTGAGGAAGAGCGGATCGTCGGCCGGCAGGCCGAGCTGGCGGCGGCGGAACGGGCTATGGCCGCCCTGGAGGGCGACACGCCGGCAATGCTCTACGTCGTCGGCGAGCCGGGCATCGGCAAGACCCGGCTGCTGGCCGAGCTGCAGGCCCGGGCCCATGATCGGCGGTACCTGGTGCTGGCCGGCCGGGCCGCCGAGTTCGAGCGCAACCTGCCCTTCGGCCTGTTCGTGGCCGCCCTCGACGACTACCTGGCCTCGCTGGGCGACGACGAGCTCTCCGCCCTGGGACCAGACCCCCGCCGACCTCCGGCGGCCGAGCTGGGCGGCATCTTCCCGGCCCTGGCCCACCTGGCCGAGGGCGTGCCGGGAGGGCTCCAGGAGGAGCGGTACCGGGCCCACCGGGCGGTGCGGGCGCTGCTCGACGGGCTGAGCGCTCGCCGCCCGGTGGTCCTCGTCCTCGACGACGTCCACTGGGCCGATGCCGCGTCGGTCGAGCTGCTCTGCCACCTCGTCGCCCACCGGCCGGCGGGCCCCGTCCTGGTGACCCTCGCCATGCGTCCGGTGGGGACTTCGCCCCGGCTGGTCGCCGCCCTCGAACAGGCGGCGCGGGACGGGTCCGCAGAACGGCTGCAGCTCGGCCCCTTGTCCCGCGAGGATGCCGGGCAACTCATCGGAGGACGGGCCCCCGCAGGCCTCTACGAGGAGAGCGGGGGCAATCCCTTCTACCTGCAACAGCTGGTTCGCGCCGGGCGCCAGGGCGGGCCGACAGGTGCCCTCGACCTCCCCGATCTCGGCGTACCACCGGCGGTGCGGGCCGCCTTGGAGGCCGAGCTGGAGGCGCTGTCGGCACCGGCCCGCTCGCTGCTGGCTGGGGCCGCGGTGTCCGGCGAGTCCTTCGAGCCCGAGCTGGCGGCCGCCGCCGCCGGGATGGAGGAAGCCGAGGCGTTCGACCTCCTCGACGAGCTGGTCCGGCTCGACCTGGTGCGGCCCACCGCAGTGCCCAGACGCTTCCGTTTCCGCCACCCGATCGTGCGCCACGGCGTGTACGAGTCGGCCGGGGCCGGGTGGCGGCTCACCGCCCACGGCCGCATCGCCGACCTCCTCGAACGGCAGGGTGCGTCGCCCCAGACCCGCGCCCACCACGTCGAGCGGTCGGCCCGACCGGGGGACACCCAGGCCGTCGCCCTGCTCGGGGAAGCGGCCGCCGCCGCCGCGCCGAGGGCCCCCGCCACCGCTGCCCGGTGGTACCAGGCCGCGTTGCGCCTCCTGCCCCACCACCAGTTCGAGGCCCGTCTCGGCCTCCTCGTGGCCAGCGTCACCAGCCTGGCGTCGGCGGGGTTGCTGGCCGAGAGCCGGTCCGCCCTGCTCGACGCCCTCGACCTCGTGCCCGTCGAGATGGCGGCGGTGCGGGTGCGGCTGATCGCCTCGTGCGCCGCCATCGAGCACCTCCTCGGCCACCACCGCGACGCCCACGCCCGGCTGACGGCGGCGTTGGGTGATCTCGCCGACCAGCGGTCGCCCGAGGCGGCGGCCCTAAAGCTGGAGCTGGCGGTGGACGCCATCTACACCTTCGACTTCCCCGCCATGCGGGCCTGGGCGGCCGCCGCGGCATGGGACGCGTCGGCCATCCACGCCCCGCCCCTGGAAGCGGCCGCCCTCGCCCTGCTCGGCTTCGCCGAGTACATCGTGGGCCAGACCGGGCCGGCGGCGGAGCACCTCGATCGGGCCGCGGACCTGGTCGACACGCTCCCCGACGCCTCCCTGGCCGCCCAGGTCGACGCCATGTACTACCTGTCGTGGGCCGAGAACTTCATGGAGCGCTTCGACGCCTCGCTGCGTCACTCGGGGCGGGGCATCGCCATCTCCCAGGCGTCGGGCCAGGGCCACCTGCTCGTGCCCCTGATGCTGGCCAAGGTCTACGCCCTGGTGGCGCGGGGCCGGTGCGGGGAAGCCAGCGAGCTGGCCGAGATCGCCGAGGACGCGGCCCGCCTGGCCGCCAACCCCCAGTCGCTGTCGTGGGCCCTCTGGGTCCGGACCCTCGCTGCCACCGCCGCCGGCGACCACGAGCTGGCCCTGCGGTCGGGGGAGGAGTGCATGCAGGTGGGCGGCACCGTCGACCACAACGTCATCTCTGCCACGGGAGGATGGGTGTTCGGCGCCGCCCTCCTGGAGGCGGGTGAGCCCGAGCGCGGGCGGGCCGAGATCCTGGCCTCGGGCGGGGGACCCGACCTTCCGCTGGTCGGGTCCGGCGCCCGGTGCACGTGCTACGAGCTGCTCACCAGGGCCGACCTGGCGCTCGGCCGGCGGACGGAGGCGGCGGCCTGGGCGAGGCGGGCGACCGAGCTGGCGGGCACCCTCGGCCTGCCCCTGGCCCGGGCCGCGGCCAGCCGGGCGGAGGCGTTCGTCGAGCTGGAGGCGGGCGGTCACGCCCGGGCCGCGGAGCTGGCCCTGGCCGCGGCCGACGACGCCGAGCGGGGGGCGGCGCCCATCGAGGCGGCCCGGGCTCGCACCCTGGCCGGGCGAGCCCTGGCCCTGGCCGGTGACAGGGACCGGGCCGTCGCCGAGCTCGAGCGGGCAGAGGGTGAGCTGGCCGCGTGCGGCGCCCCGTCCTTCCGAGCCGCCGCCGCCCGCCAGCTCGAACGGCTCGGGCGGCGGCCTCGACCGGCGCCGGCGACGCCGACGGGCGGGGGGAGATCGACGCTCGGCTCGCTGACCGCCCGGGAGATGGAGGTCGCCGCCCTCGTTGCCGCCGGGAACACCAACCGGGAGATCGCGTCGACCCTCTACCTGAGCGAGAAGACGGTCGAGAGCCACCTTTCGCACATCTTCACCAAGCTCGGGGTCTCTTCCCGGGCCCGGCTCACCAGCCTGCTGGCCCGCCAGGGTCAGGGACCGGCGTCGGGGTAAGGGTCGCGGGTTCAGGGTCGCGGCCCGGGGTTCCCCCGATGCCGCCGATCACCCTCCGCCTCAAAGTGAGGTCATCGGGATCACGACGATCCCACTGGCCCTCAGGAGGGGAACCATGAACGCTTCGATCCGTCGCCTCGCCGCTTCCGCCATCGCCGCCGCCGCCCTCGTCGTCGGTGTGGGCGCCTCGTCCGCCTCTGCCACCTCGTTCATCACCACCAACCTCGGCGTCACCGCTATCGCCAACAACGACTACATCCTCACCGTCACCGGTCACATCGAGATGAGCCAGGCCGACGCCCAGGCCGCGTGTGCCTTCGCCGGCGACCCCCTCGACGTCGAGCTCTACGGTCAGGACTCCGGCTTCACCTTCGGGGACGACCTGCTGATCACCAAGTCGGCCTGGGCCGTCGCCACCATGAGCTGCACCACCAACTCGACGGGCATGAACTTCTCGGTGTCGCTCACCCGTGACGGCGACGACCTCAACGAGGACCGCCCCGGCCAGGACGAGCTCTACGCCTACGTCTACTTCCTTGACATCCGCACCGGCACCAGCCACGTGGATGCCTCCCCCGTCGTGCTCCGCAACTTCTGATCCCCCGCCCCCAGCCCGCACCGCAGCACAGGCAGGCCCCCCTCAGCGTGGAGGGGGGCCTGCTCGCGCGCGATGGGGTATCGCCGTCGACCGGCGCAATCCCCGAGTGGGCGTTCGGACGTATGTCGTGTCGGCAGGACCGGCGGCGGTCGCCGGGAGCCGAGGGGGAATCGTGACGCATCGTTCCGCCGGCCTACGGATCGTGGTCGGCCTCGTCATCGTGTGGGGACTTGCGATCGGGAGCTCGATGGGCTCGGTCGCCGGCGCCGCGCCCAAGCCGAAGCCCACGACGACCACGACCCCGGGGCGGGGCGACACCACGCCGCCGACCACGCCCACCGATCTTCGGGTCACGGCGACGACGAGGACGAGCGTGTCGCTGGCCTGGAACCCGTCGACCGACAGGTCGAGCTTCTCCTACGTCGTCCGCCAGGACAACAGCCTCAGCTTTACGGTGAACCAGACCCAGACCTCGTACACGCTGACCTGGCTCAGCCCGGGCCGGACCTACACGTTCCACGTCTACGCCGTCGACAATTCGCTGAACGTGTCCGGCAACAGCAACACGGTCACCGTGACCACCCAGCCCGACGTGACGCCGCCGACGGCGCCGGTTCTGTCCTCGCCCAACGTCAGCCCGTCGCAGGTCTGGTTGTCGTGGACCGAGTCGTTCGACGACATTCAGTTTTCGTTCGTCGGGTACAGCGTCTACGTGAACGGGGCCCTGGCCACCGGTCTGAACTGGATCAACCACCGTGAGGCGAGCTTGCGCCACCTGACTCCCGCCACGACGTACACGTTCAAGGTCACCGCTCGGGACGGGTCCGGCAACGTCGCCGACTCCAATGTCGTCTCGGTGACGACCTTGCCCAGCTCGGACACGGTCCCGCCGTCTCCGCCGACGAACCTTCGGGTCGAGTCCGACCAAGGATGCGCCGAGGTGGTGTTGGCCTGGGACCAGTCGACGGACGACGTCGACCCGCAGTCCGCCATCGAGTACGAGGTCTACGTGAACGGCGAGCTGAGCCCGCTGGCGGTGGTCACCGGAGTAGGCCGGTCCTTCGTCTACGGGACCGTCGACGGCCTCAACACCTTCGTCGTCAAGGCCGTCGACCGCACCGGGAACACCTCGGCGCCCAGCAACACCGCCACCGCCGAGCTGTGGACGTGCTGACTCCCTGACCGTGCGCGTCGGGATCGCACATCATCTCGGCTGGGCGGTGGCTGTCACGGCATCGGCCGACTACCAGGTCGTGGACCGCCGGAGGATCGAGCTGGTCGAACCCGGCATGGCGACGGCGCCGATCCACCACGAGGGCAAGCCTCTCGACGACGCGGCGGCCGCGGCGCTGGTCGAGGAGGTGCGAGCGTCGGCGGTGCGGGCGACGTCGGCTGCGCTGGACGAGCTGGCGATCGCAGTGCCCTCGATCGTGTCGATGTCGCTGCGGGCGTGGCCGCTCGACTTCCCCGACGACATCGCCGTCCAACGGCGCGTGCCCTACGAGGCCCGGGCCGACTCCGTCATGTACCGGCAGATCCTGGCTGAGCAGGCGCTGGCGCGCGGCTGGGACGTCCACCTCTACAACGCCAGGGACATAGAGCACCAGGCCGCGACCATCCTCGGTGACCGGGCCGACGAGGTGCTCCACGGCCCCCGGGCAACGCTGGGACCGCCCTGGACCAAGGACCATCGCATGGCACTGGCCGCGACGATCGTCGCCGGCGGAACGGCGCCCCCCTTACAAACTATGTCGAGGCGGTGTGCCACCGCCAGAACCGGCTGACCAGGAAACCAACGATCAGGATCGTCGATGGCCATTGGTTGGTGCAGCTTGTCTGGATCTCCGATACCGGCATCGACCTCGTCGAGGTCGAGTCCACCGCGTCGGTGTTCACCGGCGTCCTCCTGGCATTCCAGTTCCTCAACTGCGGCCTTGCTGGGCGCCATGTGTCCGGCTTCCCCGGCCTCGGACTACTACGGACTCTCCGCCCTATCGCGAGGCCTCGCCAAGCCGACCGTGCCAAACAGTCAGGAAATCGTGAATGCAGTGAAGCACCCGTCGACCGCCCATCAACACCACCTCCTCGGAGGGCCCTCTCAAGCTATTCGAGGCGAGACTCGATTTCCGTAAGCGACGGAAGGGCTGACGGCAATGGGCAACCTAGCTCGGTTCCAATTCTCGCTAGTGTTACCATATACCCGTGAAAAACAAGCCCGCGCTGTGACTGCTTTACCTAAGCCCCTCAGCGTTGTTTTCACCGCGGGATTCCACTCTTGACTAACGGCGCGCCACCAGCTGCGGCTTAAGGCTTGGTCCCGCTGTGTAAGTGAGTCAAGCATTTCAGATACTTGCTTGCCGAGATCCCGATTTGTCGCTCCCTCGGCGATTGCATACGGATCGTCACCGATGCTGACCATGGATCCCATGGATTCATTTCCACGGAGAAATGCGGTGACCTGTTCCCGTCGCGCCCTACCGTTGGCTTGATGAACAACATCGACAGATCGCTGGAACGACCGGATCGGCCCGAGCCTTTGACTCCACTTAAACGCTGGAAGACCGCTGTTGACTATGAGATAGTAAGTCGGCGGATCGCCAAGATCAGCGTGGACGGCGGCGTCGATCTTACCGTCATACCAGATCTTCGGAAGGGTAAATCCGAGGTTATCGTACAGTCCTCCGTCGGCCAACCGAACACGTGACGGTACTGCACCACTTCGGTGGGGCAACCCAAAGGTCGATGCGCTCACCGAGACTGGTTGAATTACCCCGGAACGCGGCCGACGCCATCACTGCACTGGCAACCGGCCAAGATGGAGCGGCTCCCACGAGGTTGATAATCTCGGCTTCCGTCGTTATAAGACTCGCGCCACGAAGTATTGGTCCTGCACCAGCAACGAAACGGTCGGAGACATAGAAGTGCGTTCCCGAACCAAGGTCAGTCGTGCAAAATACCGGTCTGTAGCTCGGCGTAAGGTCCGACATGGTAGTCGAATCCCATTGGCCAGTCATCGAAAATACCCTACCAAATTCTTTCGCCGCCTTTCGCCAGCGAAGAGTGTAAAGATATAGAGTGAAATTGAGAGCAGCTCGAAGTGCATCTCTCCCACTGGGAGCCTCCCACTCAGGCTGTGCTTGATTGAGGTACAGTCCGATCCGGCGGGTTGTAACGGAACCTAGGGTTCTGTATGTCCAGTAGCCGATTGGAAGGAGCATCAGCCCAAGCGATATTACCAATGGAGCGCTGAATAGCCGGCTGGGCTGGTTTAGGACGAACGCTATCACGATCGCTATCGCCACAAGGCTAAGAAGCGACGAACCAACACGGGCAAAGATCAGCACCGGACTGAGGATTGTCCTTGACGAAAGCATCTCAAACAATTTGGCCGCTCGCGTCCAAGTCTCGGCGTTATTAAGGCCTTCGCCTCTGCGGAACATATTGGTGGCTGCGAACACGTTCGTAATCGAACCACCACTTACGGATGAGACCAGTGTTATTCTGGTACCCAGGTTGAGGTCGACTAGGCAAAGCATCGAGCCTAATGCAAAGGCGGCAGCACGATAGCCTCCGCCGCTAAGCGATAGCGATATGCGAAGGGGTGACTGAGGCGTAGAGGATAGTCTCATGGCGGTATCGTCGGCCTTAGGAACGACGCCGTGGGCGAGCGAACATCCGGGCAATTCAGGTACTTCGCTCGAGACTCCAAGGCTAGTCGGATTGATACCAGTCGAGGTGTCTCTTGCTCCCATGAGCAACCCACCATCCTTACTGGACTTTTGAGAAGATCGTCCTGCCTTGGCATCTCACTTGCACTCGGTACGCCTGGGGGACCGGAAACGGTCCGACGGGCTTCCTGGAGTTTGCATCACGCTTCCCCAGATGTAGTGGCTGGGAGGTAATTCACCTCTAGCTTGCTAGTCTCCTCGCTCCGATTGCGGTGCCTGTTGTACGCCGCCCCAGTGCCTCCCGACGGCCGCATCATGCGGTGTCTCTTTGGCGCTCGGTGTACGTTCCACGTCGGCTTCCGTTGCGGACTCGCCCTCTAGTCCTCCGGAAACGACAATTGCTCCATGCAAGACCTTATGTTCAATCGCGTTGGCGTCACTGCACGAACCGACCTCGATGGTCACGGTTACCGAGAACGTTCCAGACGATTCAAATTGATGTGGCACTCGTGTTTCGATGGTCCTCACTCCTGTTGGGGACTCCTCCAAGGCGGAGCCGAGCGTCGTTCTTGTCCCATCGCCAAAGCCAATACCGATGCCTGAGATACATTCGCCCTCCCGCTTCGCTTCGGCTCGGATCGTCAACTCGACCCGCAGTTCCCCCCTGTAAACAAGGCTAACTTCAAGCAGAATTAGGTTGTCGTTCAGGCTCCAGAAGTCGGCGGGCGAGGTCCCCTCCAAATTGGCGGGATGTCGCGGACCGAGCTCGTCAGCTGGTGGGGAGGAATCCTGGGTGGTCGTCGTGGGGTCGATGGTGGTGGTGGTTGTTGGAATCGTCTCGGTAATCGTCGTCGTCGCTGTACCGGCAGGAGGTGGCCCCGCAGTCAGGTCTCCGTCCTGCGGTATTGTCGACGGAGTGTTCGGCGTCGCCGCTTGACCGGTCGCTTCGCTATGGACTGACGTGTTTGTGTCTGAGCTAGGACTTTGCGCGGGGCTGCCTGGCTGCCGATGGCCCGACGCAGATATTGTCTGGTCACCCTCAGTATCGTTAAGTAGCGCGACAGATAGTAGAGCAAATGTTGCCAGGATCGTTACCGATACTGCCACGAAAAGATGACGGCTACGCCATGATAGACATCCGTTGGCCTGGCCCCGCCCAGATCTCAGGACTCGAGAAATCGCTATTGCGGCGACTATTAGAAATACGATCGCGGATGAAGCGAGCACGACGCCGAGGAGGACGACGACGAGGAGTGGAGACGGGGCACTAATCGCTGGAATGTAATTTCTTGTAGATGTCGCCTCAATAGCAAGGTAGGCGCTCCAGAGCGCTATTGCTAGTGACACAACTACCGCCGGCATGACGGTCCTTCCAGTCCGTAGCCAACCAAGTCCAGCAGCATTGAAACTTCCGAGTTGTGCGTGGATAGCACCGCGGCTGACCTCGCAAGCCAACCGTCAAACTCGGCTGCGGTGCGATCGAGCCCAGCGAATGAATAGCCTCGGAGTGGAGCGTCCTGCGTTTCGAGCCAGCCGTTGACCCGGAGGGGATCCACCCGATGGCCTCTGGACCCTACCCACGCCACGAGCGGGACGCGCTGCCGGTCGCGCCCGTTGGCGCGCTCGACCGATGTCTCGGTCGGTACGAAACCGCGCGGCAATGTCACCGGTGGTTCGACCCCCAGTGGGCCAGAAGGGTTACATGGGTGAGTGCGCGCCTCGGAGCACTTGATGTGTGATCCCTGTGACTTCTTCCGGGTCCAGTTAGTTACATGTTGATGAACAGTTTCTTGTCGAACTAAGATCTGTCCAGGGCCCTCGGCCCGCATCGCACTGCGGCTAGGAGTTCTGCTCCGAACCGGCGATCCAACGGTCACCAAGCCGCTGGTGGGGAGGAGCGCTAGTTGCGTGCTGGTGTGCCTCATCGAGTCTTACGCCAGACCACCATGACCTGCGGCGTCATCTCGGCCCGACTGGAAGGCCCTACGGCGCGGCCCTAATCGCAAACCCCTCCCAGGCACCGTTGCTACGGTTCCTTGACCGACCGTGGGCGGACCACGGCGTTCTTTCGGCGGAGGGTGGGCTCGCGTGCCGTACATCCCGTACCACAGCGGTTCGTCGTCGGGCGAGCAGGCGGCCTCGCCCGATCGGCTGTTCGCGCCGGAGGCGTTCGTGGCCTTGGCGCTCCCGGCCGTCGACGTCTTCCGGGTCTTCTTCCGCACCCGCGACCTCCGCCCCAACCACCGGGTGACCGTCCGCAACGCCACCGACGGCTGGGAGCGCGACATCTTCGGCACCTACCGCGACGGCGCCTGGGTGTTCGAGTTCGAGCGGGCCCGCTACCCCGCCGAGCTGGAGATGAAGTTCGTCCTCGACGGCACGTTGTGGATGAACGGGTTCAACGTCACCGTGCCCGCCACCCACGACCACCACTTCGACGAGGGGTCGGTGCAGTTCCCGGGCCGGCCGGCCCGCGCCCTGCACGGCTACGACAACCTCCGCACCGACGAGTCCGCCTTCCAGCAGGAGAGGATCCGCAGCAACCTGCGGTCTGACATCGTCTACGACGTCGTCGTCATCGGATCGGGGTTCGGCGGAGGCATCCTGGCCGACTCGCTCTCCGACCGGGGCCACAGCGTGCTCGTGCTGGAGGCGGGCGGCCTGACCCATCCGTCGCACATCACCAACCTGCCCGGCGACTGGCCCGCCCTGCCCGCCTACCACCAGGTCGGGAACTTCGCGAACGAGTCCGGCTCCAAGTTCCTCTTCGGGGTCCACATGAACCTCGGCGGACGCTCGGTGTACTGGTCGGGCCTGATCCCGAGGATGCGGGACTGGGAGCTGGCCTTCTGGCCGACCCCGCTGCGGACCTACCTCACCACCACCGGCTACGACGCGGCCGAGGCGACCCTGCGCAAGCGGCGGACGCTCGGCCCGTTCCAGAGGGAGGCGGTCACCCGCCTGCGCAGCCAGTTCCCCGGGCACAACGTCGACGACCTGCCCCAGGCCCTCCACCAGCCCAACATCGGCGACGGCGACCAGCTCGGCAACGTGCTGGAGAAGTCGACGGGCGTCTTCTCCACCGCCGACCTCCTCCTCGACTCGCTCGCCTACACCGGCCTGGCCGGGCGGGACAACCTCACCGTCAACCTCAACCACTACGCCCTGCGCCTCGTCCGAGAGGGGTCCAGGGTGACCGAGGTGGTGTGCCTCGACCTGGTGGGCAACCAGGAGCGCCGCTACCGGGGCCGGGTCGTGGTGGTGGCGGCGGGGTCCCTCGAGAGTCCCCGGATCGCGCTCCGCAGCGGGCTGCCGGATCCCGAACGGGAAGATCGGGCGGGGCCTCACCGACCATCCCGCCTTCTTCTCCCGGGAGTACGGGCTGCCGCCGTCCAGCCCGTTCGGCGGGGTGAACGACCACGCCAAGGTCCTCATGGCCCACAAGCAGGCGTCGATCTCACAGCACGGGTACAACACCGAGGTCCTGATCAACCCGAAGTACTGGGACGTCCGTCATCCCGACGACGACGTGCGCAAGGAGCGGATCGACTCGATAACCAGGTCGAGCGTCCGGCTGCAGTTCGTCATGGCCAGCCCCCTCGACGACGCCAACTCGATCGGCGACGTTGGGGCGGGCGAGAAGGCGAGGGTGCAGGTCAGGCCCAACCTCTTCGGATCGGACCTGTTCGGTGAGGTGCGCGACCTTCGCAACGACATCCTCACGTTCCTCCAGGCGGACGGGTTCGACCCGAACGAGGGGATGCACTTCGGCAACGAGGGGACGCCCCATCACGCCGGCGGCACCCTCCGGATGAGCGGCGATGGCACCGGGGTGGTCGACACCAACCTGAAGTTCGAGGCCCTCGACAACCTCTACGCGGTCGACAACTCGGTGGTCCCCTTCATCGCCGCGGCCAACCCCGCCCTCACCATCTCCGCCCTGTCCCTCCGGCTGGCCGACCACCTGCATTCGATCCTGTGAGGTAGTAGATCGGGTCGGTCAGGGCTTGCGGTGGATGCGGTAGTGCAACACCAGGAAGGGAAGTCCGAACACCCAGAAGGCGTGATCGGCCTTCACCTCGCCGCCGTCGACGTAGACGTCGAGCTCCTCGGCGAAGCCGCGCACGGCCAGGGCGGTGAGGTCCCGGGTCGCCGGATCGACGTAGGTCAGGTAGTGACCGGGGTGATCGAGGTCGCTGCGGCTGGTCAACCTCAGTCCCCCGCCGTCGCGGGCCTGGGGGACGAGGGTGGCGGTGAAGCTGGCCTGCGGTAGGGGAAAGCCGACGCTGACGTAGCCCCGCGTGTCGTCCCGATAGGTGGTGTAGATGCCGACATAGATGGGGTCGCCCGAGGTCCGGTAGGACCTGATCCAGCCCCGGACGTCGGTGACCCCGTCCTGGTCGACGTCGATCGTGTCGATGTCGATGCGGCTATCGATGCCCCGCAGCGCCTCCCGCTGGTTCATGGGGACGTTGGCCTGGCCCAGGGGGTGGGCGACCAGTGTGCGGTAGAGCAGGTAGCCGGGGCGGACCCAGGTCCGCCAGGCGGGCACGATGTCGAGCTTGAAGCGGGTGGTGTGCTCGTAGAACTCCCGCACCCGGGGGTCGACGGCGGCGGGATCGAAGTCGGGCCCGGCCAGCTGGTCGAGTGAGGGCACGATGCCGGCGTCGGCCGCGTCCCGGGCGTAGGCCCCGCCCAGCACCCCGGCCAGGTCCTTCACGTAGTCGATGCCGACGAAGCGGGTGCGTGATTCGAGCGGCACGACGAAGGGGAGGTCGTCGGCGCTCACCCGCTCGGCCAGCAGGCTGAGCTGAGCGTCGCGGAAGACGGCGGCGGAGGCGACCCGGTAGGCGAGGATCGTCGCGCTGGCGACAACCGCCGCCGGCATGTTGGGGTTGGCTGCGGCGAGGCCGCGGCCGACGGCTGCACCGAAGACCGGACCGAGGAGGACCTTCTGCGGGCGCAAGCCCATGAGCCCGACGACCGTTCCGGCGCCGGTGCCGACGGCCACCCCCCGGACCGACGGCCCGAAGCTGGCCGGCGAGCCACCCGAACGGCGCGGCAAGCGCCGAGGTGCTCACGATCCGGTGCCACAGCGGTGGGATCTGGCCCGGCCGCTGGAAGTGGCGGGCGACGATCTCCGACGCCGCCAGCCCGATCCCACCGGCGACGATGGCCGCCGCCCGCCGCCGGCGGGCCCCCAGGCAGGCGCCGGCCAGTGCCCCGATACCGGCGGCGAAGAGGATGCCTTGCGTCCGGCTGGGTTCGGTCTTCGCCACGGGTCGACCGTATCCGTCGGCCCCGGTGAGGGCCGGTGCCGGCTGCGTCTCAGTTCACGTCCGCCTGGTCGCGGGCATCATCGAGCCATGCCCCTGCCCCGCCGGTCGGGCTCCCGGCCCACGACCACGCCGACCAATCCCCACACCCAGCTCGACCAGCAGCCGACCGGCCCGGAGCAGCGCGAGCTGCTGGCGGCGTCGATCTTCGCCCTTCCGGGCGTGGTGGAGCGGCCCAGCCTGATATCGGTCCCCGGCGCCCGGGCGTTGTGGCTGGCGGAGGGCGCCGCCGGCCCGCCCGAGGCGTTCATGGTGGGCAACGAGTTCGCTCCCACCTTCACCCCGGCGCCGACCAGAGCCTTCACGCCATGCTCCCGCCCGACCTGGCTGTCGAGGCGATCGCGGCGGGATGGGCCGAGCAGCATCCGGTGGCCCGGCAGGGCCTCATCCCGGGCAACGCCGTCATGCTCTACGTGCCGCGGGACGATGCCGAGCGAGAGGTCGTCGAGCGGCTGGTGCGAGCGTCCCACGCCTTCGCACGGGGAGAGGTGGTTACGGCTTCCGAGCGACGCTCCTAATCGGACTGGGGCAGGTGGGCCTTGGCGTCCTCGTAGGTGCCTTCCGGGTTCGAGTCGGCCGGCCCGTAGACCAGGTTGAGCACGCCGGTGGTGAATGCCTGGGACGAGATCAGCGTCAGCGGGAACTGGGTGTCGCCCTCGTCGAACAGCCGCATGCCCTTGCGAACGGCGATGGGGTGCACCAACAGGTGCAGCTCGTCGAGCAGCCCGGCGGCCAGCAGTTGGCGGACGATGGAGACCGAGCCGCTCATGGCGATGTTCGTGTCGCCCGGCTCGTTCTTCAAGGCGGCGACGGCTTCGACCAGGTCACCCTGCAGCTGCTCGGAGTTGCGCCAGGTGAACTCAGCTGCTGGTTCGACACGACGATCTTGCGGGCGTCGCCGAGCGACTTGCCATGGCGGCGTCCTCCTCCCCGCCGCTTCCCGGTCGGGCCACGCCCCGGCGAAGCTGTCGTAGGTCTGCGACCGAGGAGCAGGGTGTCGGACGCGGAGGGTGGCCGTGACGGCCGCCCCCATCTCGTCGTTGAAGTACGGGAAGTGCCAGAGGTGGGGGTCCTCCACGACGCCGTCGATGGAGATGAACAGCCCGGCGACGATCTTCCTCATGATGCTCCTCCCCGAGAATGGTCGGTGAACGCACCGCATCCGTCAGACGACGCCGGCCCGAAGAACCCATCGGCCGGTCTTCAGCCGGACCGAGCGCTCGAGGGCGTCAGCACGGCATCCGGTTGGGAACATCGAAGAATCCTCACCGCAGCTGCGGCCGAGGTTGAAGAGGTCCATGCGCGGTAGTAGAGCCACCGTGGGCCGCATCTGGACGCCCAGTGACCGCACGGGTCAGCCGCTCGTTGCGCCGGATCGAGATAGGGAGCGAGCTGGGTGGCGAGGTCGGTCGGACTCCCCGCTCATCGACCATCGCCTCCTTAGTCTGGCATCGGGCTCCCGTCAGCGCCGGCGGTGGTTCTAGGGGAGGTCGTGGAGGCGAAGGGATCAATGACTATGGAGACGGCTCCCTCAAGGTGCACGAACTGGCCGGATAGGGCCGAAATAACCCGCAGAAAATTCGGCAATTGGTGTTGCTAGTCGAACACTTGTTCGGGTAGTATCAGAACGTGAACGACCTGGTCGACAAGGAGGCGGAGGCGGCCCGGCTGGAGGCCGAGATCGCCGAGGTGTGCGGCGTGATCAACGCCGCTACCGCCCGACTGGTCCGCCTCATCGGGCAGGTCTTGGAGACGGAGTCGTGGGCGGGCTACGGCATTCGCTCGCCCGAGCAGTGGGTGGCCTGGAAGTGCGGTGTCGGTCGGGCCCGGGCCCGATCGCTGGTGGCCATGGCCCGGCGCCTGCCCGAGCTGCCCGAGACCCGGGCGTCGTTCGAGGCCGGCGCCCTGGCCGAGGACCAGGTGGCCGTCGTGGCCCGCCACGCCCCCGCCTCCACCGATGTCGAGGTGGCCGAGCTCGCCCGCCAAGCCACCGTCCACCAGCTCCGGCGGGCCCTCGGCAGCTACCGCTTCGCCGACGAGCCCAAGACCACCGAGCCCGATGCCGACCACCGCGAGGAGCCGCCCGAGGAACCCCGTCGGGTGAGCTTCGGCTTCGACGACGACGGTGCCTGGCGGCTGTCGGCCGTGCTGCCGGCCGACGAGGGCGCGCTGTGGGAGCGGGCGCTGGCCGAGGCCAGGGAGTCGTTGTTCCGCGCCCAGCAGTCCGACGGGCACGACAAGGCCACCAAGGTGTCGTGGGCCGACGCTCTCGTGGCGGTGGCCGACCGCAGCCTGGCGGCCAGCGGGGCCGGACGGCCCCACCGAGACCGGCACCTGGTGATGGTCCACGTCGGGGCCGCGCCCGACGGCGCCGTCGGCGGGCACCTGCACCTCGGCCCCGAGCTCCCCGCCGGACTGCGCCAGTACCTGAGCTGCGACGCCCGCGTCCGGGCCGTCTTCGAGTCGGGCGGCACCCCGGTGAGCGTGGGCCGTTCGTATCGCACCGTGCCCGAACGCACCCGCATCGTCATCGAGGAACGGGACGGCGGGTGCCGGGTCCCGGGGTGCGACCGCAAGCGGTGGCTACACGTGCACCACATTCGTCATTGGGAGGATGGAGGTCCGACCGATACCGCGAATCTCCTGGCTCTGTGCTCGTTGCATCATCGGCTCCTGCACCGAGGCGGTCTGGGCATCGTCGGCAACGCCGACGATCCCGACAGCGTCGTCTTCTCCGACCATCGTGGCCGACCACTCGACGCCAACGGCCGGCCGGTCTTGCCGAGGGGACCCTTCTTCGAAGCGGCCTACGACCTCGGCATCCCCGAGCCCAGCTGGATCCATCCCTCCGGCGAGCGACTCGACCTGTGGGCCGTGCACTTCAACGAGCCTGCCCTCCTATGACCTCCGGCCTCGTCAGCGCCGAGGCGAGAGGTACGCCATGCACCGGCGGCCGGCGGCGCTCAGAGGATGTCGGCGACGGTGATCTGGATCTCGCCGAAGGCGTCGACGACGACCCGACCCTCGCCCGTGACGAGCTCGGGATCGCCATACCCGCCGGCGCCTGTGAGCCGGTACACCTCGACCACTCCTTCGTCGAGGTCGACCAGCCACGCCTGGGGGATGCCCGCCTGCGCGTAGAGGGGCATCTTGACCTCACGATCGAACGCCGAGGTGGACGACGCCACCTCGACGACAAGGAGAACGTCCTTCGGCTCCGGATGCCCTTCGGAGTACAGGTCCCGGCGAGGCCGCAGCAGGGCAACGTCGGGCTGTGGTTCCGACATCCACCCGAGGCTGATCGGGTTCTGCACTCCGACCACTACTCGATCGCCAAGAAGGGAGGAGAAGAGACGGGTCAGGCGGTTCACGCACCCGGCGTGGGGCGGGCCGATGGGCGCCATCTTGACGATCTCCCCTTCCAGCAGCTCCACGCGATCGTCCTTGCCGAAGATGCCGGCCGAGGCCATGCAGTGATACTCGGGGACGGTGAACTTCCACCGATATGCCGGCATGGCCACGCCCACATGGTACCGCCGCCAACGTCGGCGGCCACGGGGCGCAGGCGGCACCAAGTCGGTCCCGGCGGGGCGGTCACGGGTAGCGTCGATCGCATGAGGCCAGCCCGATGAGTCCGGGGTCGGCGGGGGCCAAGTCGAACGAGGTCGCGGTCGAGGTCGACGGGCGGCAGCTCAAGCTGTCGAACCTGGGCAAGGTCCTCTATCCGGAGGCCGGGTTCACCAAGGGCCAGGTCATCGACTACTACACCCGGATCGCGCCGGTGCTCGTCCCCCACCTCGAGGGGCGGCCGCTCACCCTCAAGCGGTACCCGAACGGCGTCGACAGCCAGTTCTTCTACGAGAAGAACTGTCCCAAGCACCGTCCGCCGTGGGTGGCCACCACGCCGATCTACGCCGGCCGCAAGAACGAGCTCATGGACTACTGCGTGGCCAACGACCTCCCCACCCTGGTGTGGATGGCCAACCTGGCCGCCCTCGAGCTCCACCCGTCCCTGTCCCGGGCGCCCGAGATCCCGACGCCGACGATGATGGTGTTCGACCTCGACCCCGGTCCGCCGGCGGCCATGCTGGAGTGCACCCGCGTCGCCCTGCTGCTCAAGGGCGTGCTCGACGACCTCGGGCTCCAGTCGTTCCCCAAGACGTCGGGCTCGAAGGGGCTCCAGATCTACGTCCCCCTCAACACCCAGGTCACCTACGACGACACCAAGTCCTTCGCCCACTCGCTGGCCAGGCTGCTGGAGGCGCAACACCCGAAGCAGGTGCTGTCGCTGATGAAGAAGGAGCTGCGCACGGGCAAGGTCTTCATCGACTGGAGCCAGAACGACGAGCACAAGACCACCGTCTCCATCTACTCGCTGCGGGCCCGTCCCCGTCCTACGGTGTCGACGCCCGTGACGTGGGACGAGGTGGCGGGGGCGGCGGAGAAGGGTGACGCCGGCGACCTGGTGTTCGAGGCGCCCCAGGTGCTCGACCGGGTGGCGGAGCACGGCGACCTGGCCGCTGCCCTCCTCACCCTCGAGCAGCGCCTCCCGGAGCCGCCGGCCGTAGGCTGACCGTCACGGACGGCGCGTTGGAGAACCGGGCAGCGAAGGCGGCGGACGGGCGCTCCGTGGGGCCGGGGGTGCGGGCGTTCGTGGCCGTGTTCCTCGCCGTCTTCGTGGCCTGCGGGCTCTTGCAGGTGGAGGCGTGGCCGTTCTCCGGGTGGAAGCTGTTCAGCCACGTGCGCACGGGCGAGATTCGGGGCTGGCTGGCGACCGGGATCGGGGCCGACGGCGTCGAGCGCCCCATCCCGTTCGGGTCGTTCGCCGCCGGCCACCGGGGCGAGCTCGGGGTACTCAAAGGCTTCGACGGCCTGTCGCCCGCGGCGCGGCGGGACGTGTGCCGGGCGTGGGCCGCGGAGACGGCCCGGGTCGGCACCGAGGTGGGGGAGATCCGGGTCTACGCCACCACCGACTCGTCCCGCTATCCGGGCCGGGGACGCCGCGACCTCCGCCACGTGTGCCCGGCGCCGTGAACCCGCTGCGCTCCGTCGAGAGGTTCCTCTTCGCTCCCGGCTCCGCCCGCCGGCTGCTCCTCACCCAGGCCGCGCTGGCGGCGGTGATCGGGATCCGGATCGCCGCCGGCCCGTACGTCCGACCTGGCCGGGCAACCGGCGGCGCTGTTCCGCCCGGTCTCGTTCCTCGAGGTGCTCGACGGCATGCCCGGTGCTGCGGTCATCGTCGGGCTGCAGGTGGTGGGGACGATCGCGGCCGTCCTCGCCGTCGCCGGCTGGCGCCGGCGGGCCACCTTCCCGATGGCCTGGCTGTGCCTGTTGGTGCTGGCCGGCCTGCGCAGCAGCCGGGGCAAGTTCCTCCACAACGACGCCCTCCTCCTGCTGGCGGCGGTGCCCTTCCTGCTGGCCCCGGTGGTGCGTTGGCGGGACCGAGCCGCTCGGGCGGCGGTCTCGGGCCGGTTCGGCTGGCCGGTGCGGACCGCCCTGGTCGTGGTGGCGGGGGCCTACTTCTTCAGCGGGCTGGCCAAGCTCACCCAGTCCGGTGCCGCGTGGGTGATCACCGACAACATGCGCTTCGTCCTCTACGAGGCGGCCGGTGGTGGGCGGGTGGCCTTCCCCGGCATCCCCACCTGGCTGGCGGGACAGGCGTGGATGGCCCACGCCCTGGCCGCGTTCGTGCTCCTTCTCGAGCTGACGTTCCCGGTCGTGCTCCTCGTCCAGGGACGGCCCCGACTCGCGACCCGGGTCGGCGCGGTCTACGCCGCGGCGGCGGTGGCCTTCCACGCCGGGACGTGGCTGGTCCTGGGGCTCGACTACTGGGCGTGGGCCGCGGTGGCGGCGGTGGTGCTGGTGGACTGGTGCCCCCCCGTGGAGCGGATGTCCCGCTACCGTCTGGGGTCACATGCAGGGACCCGGGTGGGGGCCGGGAACCAGGCGTGTCCGGCAGACGTCGTACCAAGGCAACTGCGGCCTGCGGGACTGCTGCGGGAGAAAGCCGAGGACAGGACGTGCGACAACGCAGGGGCTGGCCCAGGGGCAACCGCCTCCGACGCCTCGGTGTCGCCGCGCTGGCGCCCCTCTCCGCGGTCCTGATCGCGGGGCCCGGCGCCGCCCCCGCGGCCGGGGTGACGACCCTCGCGGTGGCGGGGGCCTACGACGGGTCGTACGTCCCCGGTCATCCGGTGGCGGTACGGGTGCAGGTGGCCGCCGACCGGCTTCTCCGGGGACGGCTGGAGGTGGCGGTGGCGGAGGACACGGCGGTGAGCGTGCCCGTCGAGGTCCCCGGGGGCAGCACCAAGGAATTCCTGGTCGTGGTGCCCGCGTACCAGTCCTTCCGGCTCGCCGGGCCGGTCGTCGTCAGCGCCCGTCTCCGCGACGGCTCGGACGACATCGCCACCGGCAGCGGGGTCCTGCAGAGCTCGACCGGCCAGGAGCTGGTGGGACTGCTGCCGGGCGCCCTGGGCGGTCGGGGCGTGCCCGGGCCCGCCCCGCTCTCGGTCGACGCCGGCACCGCCCGTTTCGCCGCCCTCGGACCGGCCGAGCTGGCCCAGGCCCCGGCCAGCCTGGGACCGGTGAGCACCATCGGGGCCGCCGCCGACGAGCTCGGGCGGCTGCCGGCGTCCACCCGCGAGGCGGTGCTGGCATGGGTGGAGCAGGGCGGTCACCTCCTGGTCGACGCCGACCTGGGCCAGGCGGTGGACGGGCTGCCGCCGGCATGGCAACCGGGTTCGGACGGGCGGGCGCCGGCCGGTCGCGGCGAAGTCCGCCTCACGGGCGGGGCCATCGCCGCCGGGCGCTGGCCGGGTCTGGTGGAGCCCACCGGGTGGGCCGTCGCCGGTGACCCGTCCTTCCGCTTCGGCAACGGCATGGTCGGTCAGACGCTGGCCGAGGAGGCCGGGCTGCGGGTGCCCCGGCTGGGCTGGCTGGTCGCCTTCTTGGTGGTGTACGTCCTGGTCGCGGGCCCCCTGGCCTTCTTCGTCCTCCGCCGCCAGGGTCATCCCGAGCTGGCCTGGGTCGTGGTGCCCCTCGTGGCCGTCCTGTTCGCGGCCGGCAGCTACGTCGGCGGGCGGGGGCTGCGCGACACCACCCGCCAGGTCGACACCAGCATCGTGGCCACCGGCGTGAGCGGGTCGACGGCCACCACCTGGCTGGGCGTGTTCTCGGCCGGCGGCCAGACGTCCCGCCTTCGCTTCGGCCCGGGGTGGATGCCAGACGGGGTGGACACGGAGAACGGGGCCACTGCCCTCTCGTCGGTCGCCGTCACCCCCGACGGCACCGAGGCGACCCTTCCTCTCGAGGCGGGCCAGTTCGGCGTCGTTCCGTCGAGCGGGCCGGCGGGCGGTGAAGGGAGGCTCGAGGTGACGGCGGTGACGTCGGCGGCCGGCGAGGCGTCGGGCCGGGTCAAGAACTCCACCTCGTTCCCGTTGGATGACGTCGCCGTGTTCGTGGGCACGGGCGAGGCCCTGGTCGGCGCCCTGGCACCCGGCGAGGAACGCGAGTGGCGGATGACGGACACCGACCTCAACTTCTTCTTCGAGGGCGGCGGACCGGCCGGCCTGCGGGTGTGGGGCGGGTTCGACGGCTTCTCACCGGGCGACGGCGGCGACACCGACTTCACCCTCTGGGAGACGGCCCGGCGCCTGGGCGGCCAGGAGTTCCTGGGCCCGGGCGAGGCGGTGGCCGCCGGCTGGACCCGGTCGTTCTCCCCCCCGGTGGAGGTCGACGGGCACGGAGGCGGGGAGCGGCGGGCGGACGCTCGTCGTCGGCCGGGACCGGGTCGAGGCCGGCCACGACACCCTCGACATCCGCCGGGAGGTCGTCCGGTCCCCCGACTTCCGGGGCCGGTCGCAGTTCGTCGTGCGCTTCGTCACCCGGGACGCCGACCGCGGCGCCCGCACCCCCGACCCCTCCCGTCTCACCCTCCGGGGTCCGGTCGACCAGGTGGAGGCGTGGCTGGACGGCGGCTGGCGGCCCGTCGCACCGGTCTCGGCCCAGGACCTGCAGCTCAAGGGGTCGGCCGAGTTCCGCCTGCCGGCGGGCGCGGTGCAGGGCGACGTGATCCACCTCCGGTTCCCGGCGGTCTCCTCCGGTGTCGACGACAGCGGGCTGTTCACCCTCCGGGAGACGCCGTGACCGACGACCAGCCCGTGGTGGTTGTCGAGACGCTCCCCGTTGAGGAGCCCGCCGAGCCTGCCCCGGTCGAACCGGTCGACGTGAGTTCGGCCGTCGCCGTGCGGACGGTCGGGCTCACCAAGCGGTTCGGCGACCTGTACGCGGTGCGGGACCTGTCGCTGGAGGTCCCCACCGGGAGCGTGTTCGGCCTCATCGGACCCAACGGGGCGGGCAAGAGCACGACCCTGTCGATCCTGGCCTCGGTGCTCAGCCCCACGTCGGGCACGGCCCAGGTGGCCGGCTGCGACCCGGCCACCGACGCCCGCGGCGTCCGCCGGCGGGTGGGCTACATGCCCGACGTCCTCGGCGTCTACGACAACCTGTCGGTGCAGGAGTACCTCGAGTTCTTCGCCGCCGCCTACTCCCTGCCCCGGGCCGGGTGGAAGGGGCTGGTCGACGGCCTCCTCGAGCTGGTGGGGCTGGAGGTCAAGCGGACGGCGATGGTCGAGTCGCTCTCCCGGGGCATGAAGCAGCGCCTGGCCCTGGCCCGGGCCCTCGTCCACGACCCCGAGGTGCTGCTGCTCGACGAGCCCGCCAGCGGCCTCGACCCCCGGGCCCGGGTGGAGCTGCGGGTGCTGCTGGCCGAGCTGCAGTCGATGGGCAAGACCATCGTCATCAGCTCCCACATCCTCTCTGAGATGGAGGAGATGTGCAGCCACATCGCCATCATGGAGGCGGGCCGGCTGCTGGCCGTCGGCGCCCCCAAGGACATCGGCGCCCAGGCGGGGGCGGGGGCCGGGCGCACGGTCGTCGTCCGCCTGGCGGGCGGAGAGGTCCGCAGCTTCACCGTCGCCGACGAGGACGAGCAGCGGGCGCTCCTCCGGCGGCTGGTGGTCGACGAGGATCTGGCCGTGCTCGAGTTCCGGGTCGAGGAGTCGGGCCTGGAGGACGTGTTCCTCCGGGTGACGGAAGGGACGCTCCAGTGAGGACCTTGTTGGCTTCTTTGCCCCGAACCCTGCCGCCGCTCAACCCGGTGCTGGCCCGTGAGCTCAAGCAGCGGATGCGGGGCCGGCTCACGGGGGTGGTCGTCACCGGGTACCTGGCCGTGCTGGCCCTGATCCTGCGCTTCGTCTACCTGGGCGCCTCCCAGTCGCTGTCGGGCAGCGACTTCGCCGACCCGCTGGCGTCGTCGACCGTGGGCCGGTCGATCTTCCACTGGCTGCTGTTCTTCATGCTGATGCTGGTGTGCTTCATCGTCCCCGGGCTCACCGCGTCGGCCATCTCCGGCGAGCGCGAGCGCCAGACCCTGGTATCGCTGCAGGTCACGCTGCTGCGGCCCCGTTCGATCGTGCTGGGCAAGCTGCTGTCGTCGCTGGCCTTCACCTCCTTCCTGGTCATCGCCAGCCTCCCGCTGCTCAGCGTCCCGTTCCTGGTGGGTGGGGTGTCGGTCGCCGAGGTGCTCAAGGGGGTCGTCATGGTCCTGCTGACGGCCGTCGTCCTGGCCAGCCTGGCCGTCGCCTGCTCGGCCTTGCTGAAGCGCACCCAGGCGGCGACGGTGTTCGCCTACGGCCTCACCGCCCTCCTCGTCATCGGGACGTTCATCGTCTACGGCGGCCAGCGGGCCATGGACGGGCCGGTCAACAAGGCGTCGCCCGCCATCCTCGCCCTCAACCCGTTCGTCGCCACGGCCGACGTCGTCCAGGGCCGCAACCAGGAGTCCTCGATCGACTCGCCGTTCACCGCCCTGGTCGACCTGGTGCGGCCCGACATCACCGACTTCTCGTCCTCGTCCTCCGGCGGCGGGTTCGTCGAGATCGACGGCAACGTCGGAGTGATCGACATAGGGGGTGGGCGGCCGGTGCCGATGCCGATGCCGCTTCCAAGACCCACGGCGCCGCTCTTCGCCCCCGGCCGGGCGGGGCCGGCGACCACGGCACCCGCGGCGCCGGAGCCGGCGGAGGCGCAGGCGGTGGCGCCGACGACGGCAGTGGGGGCGGCAGTGGGGGCGGCGGTCGGGGCGACCGTCGGGGCGGCGGAGGCGAAGGCGGAGGCGATCGCGGTGGCGCCGCCGGTCGGCGCTGACGATCCGGTGATGTTCCCCGGCGACGGGCTGTTCATCGACAACGGCGCCAACTTCCAGTTCGGGCCGTTCATCGACGACGTGCCGCGCCCCGGGCCGAGGTGGCGGGGATGCGGATGTGGGTCGCGTGGCTGGTCGGATCGGCCGTCCTGTCCGGCCTGGCCCTGGTGATGGCCGTGCGCCGGGTAAGCCTGCCGTCGACGAGGGATGCGTCGTGACCGAGCTGCTGGTGGGCGTCCGCCGGCGGTTGCGACTGGCGTGGGGGGTGGCGACTGGGCAGTGGATCGCGCCGGCGGTGGCGGCACTGGCGTTGGCCCTGGTGCTGGCCGGGCGAATGCGGCCGTGGGCCTGGCCGGAGGCGGCGGCGGTGGGGGTGACGGTCGTGGCCGTGGTCGCCCTGGTCGTCGCCAGCCTGGTGGTCAAGGTGCCGATGCTGGTGGCGGCCCGGGCCGCCGACCGGGGCCTGGGGACGGGCGACGTCTTCGCCACCGCCCTCGAGCTCGACACCCGGGAGGCCGGGGCCGGGGCCGGGGGCGGGCGGGGGCGGGGCCGGGGCGGCGGATGGTGCGTCCGGGGCGGGACGGGATCGGGATCGGGGCTGTTCGGGGAGCGGGTGCGGGCCCGGGCCGCCGACCTGGCCGCCGGCCGTCGACCGTCGGAGGCGGTGCCGGTCCGTATCGACCGTCGCCGGCTGGGGGTCGTGGCCGGCCTGGCGCTGGCGGCGGTCGCCCTCGGTGTCACCGCCAACCACCAGGACGACGTCCGTCGCCGCCAGGCCGCCGAGCAGGCGGTCCTCGACGCCGAGGCCGACGAGCTCAGGGACGCGGCCGCCGAGCTGCGGGCCGCCACCCCGCCCTCGCCCACCCAGGAGGAGCTGGCCGACCGGCTGGAGGAGCTGGCCCGGGAGCTGGCCACCGCCCCCACCGTGCAACGGGGCCAGGAGGCGCTCGACGCCGCCGCCCGGGAGCTGGCGGCGCAGCTCTCGCCCAACCTGCTGGCCCAGAAGGCGGCGGTGCGGGGCCTCGACCGGAGCCTGGCCTCGTCGCCGCTGCCGGGCGCGTCGGCCGGGGGCGACGCCGCCAGCCAGCTGCGGGCGGCGGCCTCGGCCCTGGCCCAGCTCAGCCCCGAGGAGCGCCAGGCGCTGGCCGAGCGGCTGGCGGCGCTGGCCGCCACCCAGGCCGCGGGCAACACCGACGCCGCCTCGGCCCTGGCGTCGGCCGCCACCGCCCTGGCCAACGGCGACCTCACCGGGGCCGCCACCGGCATGGGTGCGGCCGCCGACGCCCAGGAGGCGGCCGCCGGCTCGGTGTCGGGCCAGGAGGCCACCGTCGGCGCCCTTTCGGCCATCGCGTCCGCCCGAGACGGGCTCTCGTCCGCTCCCGGCCAGGGACAGGGACAAGGTCAGGGGCAGGGACAAGGTCAGGGGCAGGGGCAGGGGCAGGGTCAAGGCCAGGGGCAGGGTCAGGGCCAGGGCCAGGGACAGGGGCAGGGACAAGGTCAAGGACAGGGGCAGGGACAAGGACAAGGTCAAGGCGGGGCTTCGGGGCAGGTGGCGGGGAGCAATGCCCGCACCGGCAGCGGCCAGGGCGGACCGGGCGTCGTCGGTGGCGGCACCGGCAACAACCCGTCGGGCGGGCTGGAGACTGCCACCGTGTACGACCCGGCCAGCGGCACCGACGGCGAGGTTCTCAACACCACCGGCCAGCAGGGGGAGGGTCCGAGCCGGGTCGTGGGCAAGGGCGACGGGCTCACCCTGCAGAACCAGGCCCAGGTCCCGCTCGCCAGCGTCTTGCCCCGCTACTCGGCCGAGGCCACCGCGGCCCTCGACCGGCTCGACATCCCCCCCACCCAACGGGCGCTCGTCCAGGCCTACTTCTCCGCGCTTACCGAAGGCCAATGACCATCACCGAGACGACCGTCACCCCCGAGGAGTACGTCGAGCGGGCTCGAGCCGTCGAGGAGCAGATCGGGCGGGTCATCGTGGGCCAAGCCGACCTCGTCCGCCACGTGCTGGTGTGCATGCTGTGCGAGGGCCACGTCCTCCTCGAAGGGGTCCCCGGGCTGGGCAAGACCATGCTCCTCAAGACCCTGGCCGCGGCCGTCGACCTGCCCTTCAGCCGGGTCCAGTTCACCCCTGACCTCATGCCGGCCGACATCCTGGGCACGCAGGTCTTGGAGGAGGACGAGGCCGGACGGCGCAGCTTCCGCTTCCGGCCGGGACCGGTGTTCGCCAGCCTGGTGCTGGCCGACGAGGTCAACCGGGCCACGCCCAAGACCCAGTCGGCGCTGCTGGAGGCCATGCAGGAGCGGGCGGTGACGGTCGCCGGCGAGACCCGGCCCCTGCCCCGTCCCTTCCTGGTCATGGCCACCCAGAACCCGATCGAGATGGAAGGCACCTACCCCCTCCCCGAGGCCCAGCTCGACCGCTTCCTGCTCAAGGTAGTGGTGCCCTTCCCCCCCGCATCCGACCTGGTGGCGGTGGTCGAGCGCACCACCGGCGACGCCCACTTCCGGATCGACCGGGTGGCCGACGCCCGGGTCCTGTCGGCCATGATCGACCTCACCCGCCGGGTGCCGGCCGCCTCCCACGTGGTGCAGCATGCCGTCGACCTGGTGATCGCCACCCACCCGGCCCACGCCGAGGCGCCCGACCCGGTGCGCCGCTACGTGCGTTTCGGGGCGTCCCCCCGGGGGGCCCAGGCCCTGATCCTGGCGGCCAAGGCCACCGCCCTGCTCGACGGTCGGCCCAACGTGGCCACCGCCGACGTCCGCCGGGTGGCCGTCGCCGCCCTCCGCCACCGGCTGGTGCTCGGCTACGAGGCGGTGGCCGACGGTGTCTCGGCCGACGACCTGGTCGCCGCCGTCCTGGCCGCGGTGCCCGAGCCGCCGGCGGGGATCCGCGGGGCGCCGTGAGGCCGACTCCCGCGTTTCGTGCATCCGTAGGGCCGTGAAATCGCCTGTTCTCGGGGAAAGCACGTCCCTACGAGTGCGTGAAACGGGACGGGACGGGAGCGTGACGGGCACCGGAGGGACGGCCGGCGGCCGGCTGCTCGATCCCCGGCTCCTGGCCCGGCTGGAGGCGCTCCAGCTCGGCACCCGTCGGCGGCTGGCGGGACATTTCGCCGGCGAGCACCGCTCCACCCGCCACGGCGCGTCCCCCGACTTCGCCGACTACCGCCAGTACCACCCGGGCGACGACTTCCGCCGCATCGACTACTTCCTGTACGCCCGCCTCGACGTCCTCCTCCTGCGGCTGTACGAGGCGGAGGACGACCTCCACCTCCGCCTGCTGGTCGACACGTCGGCGTCGATGGCGACGGCGGGCAAGCTCGACATGGCCAAGCGGGTGGCCGCCGCCCTCGGGTTCGTGGCCCTCACCCGACGAGACCCGGTGAGCGTCCACACCTTCCCCCTCCAACGGGCTGCGCCACGGTTCGCGGGCCGGGGGGCGGTGCCCGCCCTCTTCGGGCACCTGTCGAGCCTGGAGGCGACGGGCGACACCGCCTTCGCCGCGGCGGTGTCGTCGCTCCTCGCCCGCCCCGGTCCCGCCGGCCTGACCGTGGTCGTGTCCGACCTCCTGACCGCCGAGTGGGAGGGCGCCCTCAGCCGGCTCCCGTCCCGGGGGGGCGACGTGATGGTCGTCCACGTGCTGGCGGCCGAGGAGCTCCACCCGACCCTGGTGGGCGACCTCGAGCTGGTCGACCGTGAAGGCGGAGGACGGGTGGTTGTCAGCCTGGCCGCCGACACCCTCAAGGAGTACGAGCAGGCCACCGCCGCCTGGCTGGAGCGGGTCCGGGGACGCTGCGCCCAGGTTGGAGCGGCCTACGTCCGCATCCTGGCCGAGGACGACCTGGAGGCCGCGTTGTTGGGCACCTGGCGGGCGGAGGGCGTCCTCCGGTGACCCCCGAACTCGAACTGGTGACGGTACGGGGCGCCCTGGCGCCCCGAGGTGTCACCAGTTCGGAGGTCCGGCGGTGAGGTTCGCCAACCCGGCCGGGCTGTGGCTGGGACTGCTGGCCGTCCCCATCGTGCTCCTGCACATCCTCCGGCCCCGGCGGCCGCCGGTGGAGGTCAGCTCCACCTTCCTGTGGCAGGCGGTGGCCCGGCCGGTGTCGGTGGCCGCGCCCTGGCAGAAGCTCCGGCCGAGCACGCTGCTCGCCCTCCAGCTCCTGGCGGTGGCCCTGCTCGCCGGCGCCGTCGCCCAGCCGGTGCGGCCCACCGCGGCCCGGCTGGCCGAGCACACCGTGTTCATCATCGACGCGTCCGGCTCCATGGCCGCCACCGACGGCGCCCCCGACCGGCTCGAGGCGGCCAAGGACAAGGCCCGCGACCTGCGCCGACAGCTCCCCGGTGGCGGGGTGGCCAGCGTGGTGGTCGCCTCCCCCCAGCCCCGGGTGGTGCTCTCGGCCAGTCCCGACCCGGACGCCTTCGCCGGCGCGATAGCCGCCGTCCGCACCACCGCCGGCCCGGCCGACTTCGCCACCGCCTTCAACCTGGCCGAGAGCGTGGAGACGCCCGGGGCGCCGGTGGGCTTCGTCCTCCTGTCCGACGGCGGGCTCACCGACGAGGAGCAGAAGCTCCTCCCGCCCGGCACCGACTACCAGCGCACCGGGTCGCGCTCCACCAACCGGGCCATCACCCGCCTCACCGTCGAGCCCCGGGGCAGCGGCCTGCACGCCCGGGTCAGCCTGCGCAACACCGGCGGGCCGGAAGCCACCCAGGGCCTGCGCCTCGACGTCGACGGCCGCACCGCCCACACCGAGCAGGTCGAGCTCGCCCCCGGTGCCGCCATCGACCGGGAGATCGACCTGCCCGGCGGCGACCGGGTGGAGGCCTTCCTGGAGGGTGAGGACCTGCTGGCGGCCGACAACCACGCCTATCGCCACCGCCCGCCGCCGCCGCCCCCTCAAGGTCCTCCTCGCCGGGCCCGAGAACGTGTTCCTCCAGCGCCTGTTCGCCAGCCTGCCGTCGGTGACGGTCGAGCGCAGCGACGACGCCCGCCCCGCCCCCGGCTTCGACCTCGTCGTCTACGACGGGGTGGCCGTCCCCGCCGACCCCGGCGCCCCGTTCCTGGCCATCGCCCCGCCCGGGGGCGCCACCACGGCCGGCGTCGCCATAACCGGCGAGGTCGAGCAGCCGGCCGTCACCCTGGTCCGGTCCGACGACGCCCTCCTCCAAGGGCTCGACCTGTCCGAGGTCGGCATCGCCCAGGCCCAGCGGGTCGACGCGCCAGCGGCCGACGTCCTGGTGGGTGCCGAGGGCGCTCCCCTCCTCCTGCGGGGCGCGGTCGGAGGACGGCCCTTCGCCTACCTCGCCTTCCCCCTCGCCCAGAGCAACCTCCCCCTGCAGGTGGCCTTCCCTCTCCTCGGCGACCGCCTGCTCACCGAGCTGGCCGGCGCCGCCCTCCCCCCGCCGACCTGCGGGTCGGCCAGCCCCTCCCCGTGAGCCTGGCCGGCGCGGCGACGGTGGACGCCCCCGGCGGCGTCCAGCTCACCCTGGCCGCCGGGGGAGCGGCGCCCATCACCGACCGGACCGGGTTCTGGACCGTCCGCCAGGAGGGCCGGGCCGACGTCACCTTCGCGGTCAACGCCGACCCCAATGAGTCGGCCCTCGCCCCCGCGGCCAGCCTGCCCGTGCCCGAGCGGGCCCTGCGGCCGGGCGAGCGGCGGGCCACCGGCGAGCGGCCCTGGCTCAAGTGGGTCGTGATCGCCCTCCTCCTCACGCTGGCCGTCGAGCTCGCCCTCAGCCTCCGCCGGCGGGGCGTCAGCCGCCGCCAGTGGCGGGCCGCGGTCGTCCTCCGGGCCGGGATCGCGGCCCTGCTGATCGGCGCCCTCGCCGGCCTCGCCCTCCCCCGCACCTCCAAAAGGGTGGCGGTGATGTTCCTGGTCGACGCGTCCGACTCGCTGGGCGTCGGGGGACAGGTGGCGGCCGTCGAGTGGGTGCGGGAAGCCCTCCGGAACCAGCCCGACGGGGCCCTGGCCGGGGTGGCCTTCTTCGGGGGCGACGCCCGCCTCGAGCTCACCGTCCAGCCCGATGCCACCCTGCTCCAGCCGGCGACCAAGGTCGACGCCTCCCGCACCAACCTGGCCGGCGCCCTCCGCCTGGCGGGGGCCGTGCTCCCGGCCGACGCCCGCCGCCGGATCGTGGTCGTGTCCGACGGGCGGGCCACCGAGGGCGACGCCGCCACCGAGGCCCGCCGGCTGCGGGAGGACGGCATCCGGGTCGACGTCCACCCGGTCGAGGTTCTGGGCGGGGCGGACATGGCCGTGGCCCGGGTCGACGCCCCCAGCCACGTCAAGCAGGGCGAGGCCTTCACCGTGCGGGCCACCATCTCGTCCAGCACGGCCCAGGCCATCGCCGTGCGGTGGACCCGCGACGGCGAGACGGTCGAGGAGCGGGTGGTCGACGTCGCCGCCGGCCAGACCATCGTGGAGCTGCCCCAGACCGCCACCGGGGACGGCGCCCTGGCCAGCTACCGACTCCAGATCAGCGGCCCCGCCGACGCCCGCCTGGAGAACGACATCGGCTTCGCCGCGGTGCAGGTGGAGGGTCCGGCGCGGGTCCTCCTCGTCGAGGGGATGACCGGCGTCGGCGACACTCTCGCCACCGCCCTGCGGGCGGGCGGGCTCCCGGTCGACGTCGTGGCCGCGGCCGAGCTGCCGGCGGTGGACCGGCTGGCGACCTACTCGTCGACCGTGCTGGTCGACGTCGACGCCCGCAGCCTGTCGGCCGACCAGGTGGCCAGCCTCACCGTCGCCACCCGTGACCTCGGGCGGGGGCTGGTGGCGATCGGCGGCGACCGGTCCTTCGCCCTCGGCGGCTACCTCGACAGCGACCTGGAGAAGCTGCTCCCGGTCGTCAGCGACATCAAGGACCCCACCCGCCGGCCGTCGGTGGCCGAGGTCCTGGCCATCGACAGCAGCGGGTCGATGGGCGCCTGCCACTGCTCGGAGGAGGGGGCCAACGGCCTCATGGGCGGGAACCGAAGCGGCGGGGGCGTGAACAAGACCGACATCTCCCGGGCGGCGGCGGCCCGCACCATCTCCGCCCTGGCCGCCGACGATCACGTGGGGGTCCTGGCCTTCAACACCGAGCAGGCGTGGATCGTGCCCCTCCAGCAGCTCCCGCCGGAGGACGTGGTCACCAAGGGCCTGCGCCAGCTCTCACCGGCCGGGGGCACCGACCTCTCCAAGCCCCTCCTGGCCGCGGGCGAGGCCCTGCGCAACGACAAGGCCAAGCTCAAGCACATCATCCTGTTCACCGACGGGTTCACCAGCGAGGGTGGCCTCGACGCCCTGGTCGAACAGGCCCAGGCGCTGGCCGACGAGGGGATCACCGTCTCGGTGCTGGCCACCGGCGAGACGGGCGCCGAGGCCAACCTGGCCGCCGTCGCCGAGGCCGGACGGGGCCGCTTCTACAACGAGACCGACCTCAGCCAGGTCCCCCAGATCATGATGCAGGAGGCGATCCTCGCCTCCCGCCAGATCGTGAACGAGGGAGAGGTCTTCCCCCGGGTGGTCTCCTCGGCGGCCCCCGTGCGCGACCTGCGGGCCTCGCCCCCCCTGCTCGGTTACCTCGGGGCCACGGCCAAACCGACCGCCCAGACCCACCTCGAGGTGGGCGAGGAGGGCGACCCGCTGCTGGCGTCGTGGCAGGTCGGCCTGGGTCGGGCCACGGCCTGGACCAGCGACGCCTCCGCCCGCTGGTCGCAGGCGTGGATCACGTGGGACGGCTACACCGCCTTCTGGGCGGGCGTGGTGAAGGACACGTTCCCGCTGGGCGGTTCGGCCGGCGCCGGGGCCCGAGCCGAGCTGGTCGACGGCCGGCTGCGGGTGACGGCGGAGTCGGCGGACGGGTGGCCCGACGGCGCCACCGCCGTCGCCCGGGTGGCCGGTCCCGACCTGCAGGGCCGGGAGGTGGCGCTGGAGCGGACGTCGGACACGACCTTCGTGGGCGAGGTCCCGGCCACCGCTGCCGGCACCTACGCGGTGGGCGTCTCGGTGACCGGCCCGGGGGGCGAGTCGCTGCTGGCCGCCACCACCACTGCGGTGCAGTCGTACTCGGCCGAGTACGCGGTGGGGACGGCCGACCCCGACGCCCTGGCCCGGGTGTCGTCGCTCTCCGGGGGACGGGGAGCCATCAACCCGGCCGACGCCTTCGACGGCGCCGGCCTCCCGGTGGGCCACGGGCGGGTCGCCCTCGCGGGATGGATGCTCCTGGCCGCCGCCCTCCTGTGGCCGGTCGCAGTGGCCCTGAGCCGGGTGGCGCTGCACGGGTCCGGGGTGGCCGCGTTGCGGTCCGGCCGGCGCCGGCTGGCGGACGAGATCCGGTCGCGGCTGCCGGCCCGGCCCGGACACGACCGTCCCCCGAGGCCGCCTCGCTCGCCGAAGAAGGCCGCCGCCCCGCCGCCCGTCCCCGTGCCCCCGCCCACCATCGACCGCCTCCTCAAGCGCAAGCGGGGGGAGGCGGACGGGGAGGAAGCCGCGTCCTGACCGTAGGATTGCCGCGGCCCCGGGCCTGGTCGGGCAGGCCGGGGTAGGGTGCGCCACCTTTGGTTCCGCGACCACCTCGGGTGGGTAGGGCACCGCGGCACCTGCACCTGAATCAAGGAGACGGCATGCGCAAGGCAATCGCTTCGGCAGCTCTGGCGGCAATGCTCAGCATGGGCTTGGGGACGGCGGCCATGGCGGCCACCAGCACCGCCCCGACGGCCCAGGTCGAGGAGGCCACCACGGACGACGACGGGGGCTTCGAGTGGGGTCTGCTGGGCTTGGTGGGGCTTCTCGGGCTGGCCGGCCTGGCGAGGGGCGGCGGGGGCGGGGGCGGACGCAGCAAGGGCGGCAGCGGCGGCAGCGCCTACCGGCCGGCCAAGGCCCCCCGGGGCGGGCACACCACCGACTGGAGCCGGTAGCACTTCTGCCGGCGGCGGGGCCGTGCCGAGCGCACGGCCCCGCCCCGCGGCCCGGCGCGGCGTGGGAGCGCCGTTGCATCCCCGATCAGTCGTTATCCGGTAGCCACTCGTTCTTGGTGTAGTACTCGTAGAGGTCCTTGAAGCCGGGGAGGTCGTAGACGACGAGCTCGGGGCCCTCCCACTTGGCCCCCAGCTCCTCCGCCTCCTCGATGTCGTTCAACTCCTCGGGGGCGTCGTCGGTCCACCTGATCTTCACCATCGAGGTTTCGCCCCTCCGGCCCAGCACCACCCGTTCGCCTGCCATGGCCGACGTTTACCACGGTTCGGGCGCAGAATCACCCGCTGGGGCAGAGTGTGGCGGTGGACGAGAGTTCACCCGCCCCTCGCGCCGAGCAGCTCGACCTCCCGCCCGAGTACGGGTCGCCGTCCCGGCTCCTCGACTGGGACGTCGTCCGCCGTCGGCTGGAGCAGGCACCCCACTACTGGTTGGCGACGGTGCGACCGGACGGTCGGCCCCACGTGGTCCCCCTCGACGGGCTCTGGCTCGACGGCCGGTGGTACTTCGGCGGAAGCGCCCACGCGGTGAAGCACCGCAACCTCCTGGCCAACGCCCACGCCACCATCCACCTGGACGACGCGCAGTCGGCCGTCATCGTGGAAGGGATGTGCGAGTGGGCCCGGCCCGACGCGGCGACGGCCCGTCGCCTGGCCCAGGCCTCGAAGGCCAAGTACGGCTACGGACCCCCGCCGGAGGCCTACCTCGACGGCGTCTGGCGGCTGCGGCCGGTGCGGATCCTGGCCTGGACCGACCTCACCGGCGACGCCACCCGCTTCGTCTTTCCTTGACCCGGCGGCCGGCACCCACGCCGCTCGTACCGGAGCCGTCGGTCGAGGGCTGAACCGCCGCTCGGCGGGGTCGAGTGTGCAAAAACCCACCGAATAGAGGGGGTTTTTGCACACTCGATCACGGCCTGAACGAGCGATCGCCACAGGTGGTACCGCCAGAGGACCGCCTGTGCCACTCGCTCGGTCGAGCGGGCACGTCGTTGGCGCGTCGCGGGCGGGTGGCGCCCATGGCGCGCCAAAGAACTGTCCGCTACCGGACGAGCGCCCCTTCGGTCTCCGCCACGACGAGGTCGACGACGTCCTCCAGCCGGTGGCGGCGCTCGAACGCCCGCCGCTGGCGGACGGCGCCCGTCCCCCCCGCCACCACGCCCGCCACCAGCGAGCTGACCCGCTCCCAGTCCCCCGAGTCCTCCAGCGCGGGACGGAGGAGGTCGAGCATCCGATCGACGACCTCGGGCGCGGGTGCCGACCGGCACCCGTCGAGGTCGATCAGCGTGCCCTCCAGGCCGAAGCGGGCCGCCCGCCACACCGCCGGCCGCCGCAGCTCGGGCCGGGGGTCGGCCCACGGCTCGCCGGCGACCTCCTGGCGGTGGCAGGTGCGGACGAGGGCTCGCACCAGGCCGGCGGTCATCACCGTCTCTTCCACGGTCAGGTTGGCGTCGCCCACCCGGAACTCGAGGGTGTCGTACTTGGCCGACGGCCGGACGTCCCAGTAGATCCGGGCGGGGTCGTCGACCGCGCCCACCGCCAGGAGGGTCTCGACCAGGTCGTCGTACTCGGCGCGGGACTCGAACGTGGCGGGCGTGCCGGCGGTGGGCCACCGCTGCCACACCTCGGTGCGGAAGCTGGCGTAGCCGCTGTCCCGGCCCTGCCAGAACGGCGAGTTGGCGGTGAGGGCGAGCAGGGTCGGCAGCCACGACCGGGCCCGGTTCATCACCCCGATCGCCAGCTCGGGGTCGGACAGCCCGATGTGGACGTGGCATCCGCACACGAGCTGCTCGTGGGTGACCAGGCGGTAGTCGCGCTCCAGGCGCAGGTATGCCGGTTCGGGGGTCACCCGGCTGCCCTCCTCGAACCCGAGGGGGAGGCTGCCGCTCGAGGCGATGGCGGCCCCGGCGCCGGTCTCCCGGGCCGCGGCCGCCACCACCCGGCGCAGGCGGCCGAGCTCGCCCGCCACCTCGTCGAGCGTGTGACAGATGCCCGTCGCCGTCTCGATCTGGCACTGCTGGAGCTCGTGGCCCACCGATCCGTCGTGGTCGGCCGCGGCCCGGGCCCCGGGGAGGACCTCGCCCGCCACCGGCTTCAGCCGGCGGGACTCGACGTCGACGAGGAACAGCTCCTCCTCCACCCCGATCGTGAAGTCGTCAGCGGTGGAAGGCATCCCGGACCGCGTATTCCCCGTCGTGGGGAACGAGAACCGCGCCCTCAGGCGGACAGCCAGAGGAGCACGAGGCCCCGCAGGCGGTCGACGCCCGTCCCCTTGGCCGCGCTGACCCACACCACGTCGTCGGGCAGCAGCCGGCAGGCGGCGGCCACCTCCTTGCGCCGGCGGGGACGGTGGGACGACTTGACCTTGTCGTGCTTGGTGGCGACGACGGTGTGGGGCAGCTCGTTGGCCCGCAGCCAGTCGAGGAGCTGGAGATCGAGCTTGGTGGGACCGATCTCGCCGTCGACCAGCACGATCACCATGGCGAGCTGCTCCCGGCCCAGCAGGTAGCGCTCGATCATCACCTGCCACGAGGCCCGGGCCGCCTTCGACGCCTCGGCCCAGCCGTAGCCGGGGCAGTCGACCAGCGTGCCCCCATCGTCGAGCTCGAAGCAGTTGAGCAGGCGGGTGCGCCCCGGGGTCTTCGACACCCGGGCCAAGGCGTTGCGACCGGCCAGGGCGTTGACCAGCGACGACTTGCCCACGTTCGACCGCCCCACCACCGCCACCTCGGCCCGGGAGTCGGGCAGCTCCGAGATGTCGGACGCCGACGTGACGAACTGCAGCGGGAGGGGGGCCATGTCCCGACCATCGTCCCATCGGCGCTCCGGTCGGCCGCGCCTAGGCTCGGGGCATGGCCCTTGGCGTCGCCCTCGGATCGCTGGCCGCGGCGGCCGTCGGGCTGGCCGCGGGGGTGAAGGTCACCCGCCACGCCCACGCCTCGCCGTCGTCGCCCGCCTGGGCCGAGCGGGTGGGACGCACCCGCCTGCGGCGGTCGGACCTGCCCGTCGGCGGCACGCTGGCCCTCCTCACCGCCCTCGGCCTGCGGCTGGCGGGCCGGCCCGGACCGGCGCTGGTCGTGGCCGGGCTGGGCGCGGGCGCCGCGATCGGCGCGGTGGCGACGGGCGTGGCCGACCCCCTCCCCGCCGCCACCGACTGACGCCCGCCGGGCGGGTAGTACCACGCCGAAGTGTCCTTACGCCTCACGACGGCCACACACCAGGCGCTGAGGATTGGCACCTCCCAGTCGCCACTGCCGGGACCTCGGGTTCGGCGCTGATTGCCTGCGCCCCCCTGCCGGCACATCGGGGATGCCTGCAGGTCGCGCCCGATGGGCGACCGCGCGGGCAGATGATGTTCGTCCGACGAGCCGAAGGCCGTACCGAGGAGCCGTCACACCCCACGACTACGCTTCTGTACGTGGCCGGCGACGACTCCGTTACCTTCCGCCTCGATGGCGAACTGACAATCGAGAAGCTCGCTGATGCGTTCACTCGCTTCCGGAACGTCCTGCAAGCGCTGGAGGACGACCAAGCTGCCCACGTCCGTTGGGTCCTTGCCGGTCTCGACTTCGGCTCCGCTTCCATCACCGCCCGAGCCGAGCCGCTAGATGACGACGCCGTACCGAAGATCCCCAAGATGACCGAGCGGTTCCTCGCCGCCGGCCGACAGGTTGCTAGCGGCAAGCTCGACCACGGACAGCCCCTTCTCCGGATCGTGCGTGACCTCACCGAAGTCGCCGACGAACAGAACCGGGTGATCCTCGAAACCGCCGACGACGACGTGATTTTCACCGCCCCCATTCCGTCCGCACCTGCCGCTGCCAGCCCACCGACGACGAAATCTCTCGGAACCATCCGCGGCCGCGTGGAGACCCTCTCGCATCGGAAAGGCTTCCGCTTCACGCTCTACGAGCTCGCCAGCGACCGTCCGGTCTCCTGCTACCTGCACGCCGATCACGAGGACTTGATGCGCGACGCCTGGGGTCACATCGCTGACGTGACCGGGGTTGTCACCCGTGACGCCGACACCGGCAGACCGCTGGCCGTCCGCCGGGTCACGGGCGTCGACGTCGTTGACGAGGGCGACCAGATGGGCTTCCTCCATGCCCGAGGAGTCGTCGGCGGGATCGAGCCAGCCGAGGGAGTGATCAGACGGATTCGAGATGCCGGCTGAATTGCGTCGGCTCTACTTTGACGCCAACGTCTTTCTCGCCTACGTCGGCGACGAGGAAGGACGAGCCGACACCGTGCAGGCCCTCCTGGACGAAGCGCGCCGAACCGAGATCGTGATCGTGACATCGGTTCTGTCGATCACCGAGGTCGCCTACGGTGCACACGAGCGAGACCAGGGTCTTACCGAAGCTGGCGAAGAGGCAATCGAGCAGCTGTGGACACCCGCTTCGCCGGTCACCCTGGCCGACGTATCACACGCGGTGGCGCGGAACGCGCGGACGCTCATTCGCGTCGCGAGGGCACAGGGTTTGAGCGGCCTCCGCGGCGCCGACGCCGTCCATTTGGCAACCGCTCGTCTGTTGAGCTGCGAAGTGATCTTCACCTACGAGGCCGAGGCACGCCGGTCGCGGTGGCAGCAGATCACCGGGATCCGGGTCTCGGAGCCGGTCACAAACACCCCACGACTCGGCCTCTGACCCAGAGAATAGGTCTTTATTTTTCCCGAAGGTCGGCATCAAGTCCGGTCCTCCTGGGATTCGCCAGCCAGGAACATCACGGCGACGTTGTCGTGGGCGGCACGGTCTCCGAACCACGGCAATGAGCCTTCCGCCGTTTCCGGAGGATGCTTGCGCCGCGTCGTACGCCCACAACCGGCAATGTGGGCGGGGACGGCCGGATCGGCCGTCCGGATACTCGGCGTCGTCATGGGCGCCCTGGTTGGAGATCGCCGGCGCCGATTCAAGGGCACTCGGGCAGTCTCCCTGTGTCGCTCAGCCACACGGTGAGGGACACCTCGCCGGCGTAGCCCGGGCGCCGGCATCTCAAGGTCCGAGAAGCGCAAACTCGCGACCGCTCCATCCCCCGTCACCTATCCCGCCTGGGATTTCAGCTCCGACCCGAGATCAAAGGTGGACGACGACAAGGCCAGCGATTCCGTCGGGCACGGTCACGGGACGCTGCAGCAACAGGTCGGTGACGTACTCCGGCTGAGATCGACGGAGCCCACGAAGGACATGGTCGTAGTACGGCCGCCCGAAGTGGCCGACGTCGCCTGGCACGGGGTCGAAGACACTGTCGCTCGTGGGATGTAGCAGCACCGAGCCCGGAGCGCTGAACTGGCTCGTCCGGATCCGGGCAATGACTTCGAAGAACCGCTTGGCGACCGCCCGGGCGCCGTCTTGTGGTTCGGTCAGAAAGCTGCGTAGCTCCCTGCTGACGGATCTGAGGTTCACGTCGAACACCATGTCCCTTGATGGTTGGACCATCTCCTCCAGTGGGATGGCCCGGCGGTAGGCGTTCTCGGCCAGTTCGCTACCTCCCTGCCGTAGGACCATGTTCACGGATGTCTTGGCGGCAAGACCAGGAAGAATTGACACACCTGCACGGTCGCAACGCTCGCAATCGGGCGGCTGATGTTCGCCACACTCAAGTTCGGCACGTTGCCGGTAGTGGCCGCAGTAGAGGATGTACGCCGGCGGCACTTCAAGGCGACCAGCGGCGGCGAAGAGCTTGGCCATCTGGGCGCCAGTCCCGTCAGGGTACGTCAGGTCGATCCTTCGGTTCCCGGCGCTGCCGTAGAGCTTCTTCGCCTGGATAAGGACACCGAAGCACTCGCCAGAGTCGTCAATGAACCACCAGAACCAGTCGGCACCGACGACACCCTCCTGGGCTCGGTTGAACTGCGCATACTCGATTCGCGGCCAGGCGGCGTCACAGAGCCAGTGCGTCTGCAGTTCTTCATCGGCATCATGCCCCTGGGCCTTCCGGCGCTCCCTGAGAGCATCGACTTCGCGGCGGGCGTTGGCGAGAACCGTCGCGAGATCAGCAGGCCGACCTTCGGCTTCGGGTGCGTGGTGATTCACGGTCGACAGTCTCGCAGCCCGGCAGGACAACCGACCGGCAGAATGCGCTCGCCACAGGACGGCGTCGGAAAGCCTTGCAGAGTCGCTATCGCTCGGGACACGTGCCCGTCTCCCGGGCGACGCCTCTACCGCCCAGCCTTGATGAAGGTGTGGGGTGGGTACACCGCAAGAACCCATCTCCCGCCTTCGCTATCAGGGTTGCCAAGGCGGCGATCTTCAGTCTCATAAAGCCAGCGGATCTCGAATGGTCCAGTCCGGTCGCCGATCGTGGCCGTACCGTCGATCACCGCCACCCCAACTTGGGGGAACGAAACGTTGGTTACCTGGAAATCGACCAGTTGCGTGCGCTCGTAGATCCTCTTGGCGTGGACCGCCTGTTCGCCGGGGCTCGACTTTGGCTTAAGTCCGATCGACGGCAGTGCTTTGGCGACAAGACCCCAACGGCCGGCCTGCCACGATTCGAGGAAGGCCGTCGCCGTCTGGACAATCTCAAGCCCGGCAAACAGCGAGTCGTCGACGGCCATCTTTGAAGGCCTGAAGTCCTTGCGGTACCGCTCGCGCTCGGCACGCTCCGCTAGGAGGTCCCAAGTGCTTCGCCATGTCGGCTTCGGTTCTGGGGGCTCTGCCGCCTTCTTCCTGGCGTCAGCCCAGTCGACGACGGCCGAGAGCATGTTCCAGGCCTTGGTAGCCACAACCTGGTTGTTGTAATTCACGATGGTGCCATGGACGATGCCATGCCGATGGAGTTCGAACACCTCCTCGTCTCGTCGCCGTTTACACGACTTGAGGAACACCGGCATGACCGCCGAAAGACCCTTGTGGTGCCCAACCAGGCTGTCCCAGGCAACCATCTCCTCCGGGTCCCGAGCGTGTAGCCCCCGACGGTTGGCTGGTTCCACATCGTTGACAAACCCATCCATAACGGTGATGAGGGTGAGTGCGCAGCTATCCCACTGCTCATTGAGGTAGTGCTGCCGAGCCCGTTCGAGGTTCGCATGGCGTGCTCGCAGCGACTCGTGACCAAGCAACCCCATCTGCCAGTACGGCCCGCGCAGTCGATCGGCAATGATCTGAACCAGACCTGACTCGGCCAACTCGCCGGTCGCCGCTTCCTGGAGAAGCGCTTCGATTGCGCTCACTGGTAGGTGATCGGTGAAGAGCCAGTGACGGGCGCCGAGGACCATGTAGAAGCGGTCGACCAAGTCCGATAGGGCGTTCATCTCGCCCTCGAGCTCGATTAAGCTCGGACGCTGGTCACGGGCGACGACCCGGGTCAGGAGCTTCATGCCGGCCAGCATCTGACGCATCTCGATGACGCTGGGCAAGTCACGCGCCGATCCGTACGGAGTGGGATGGGTGCGGCTCGCTTCCACAACCTCTGATTGTACCGAACGCGCGTTCGTCGTTGTGTGGAATCGGATCGGGAAGACGGCCGTACGCCCGCAAACACGCCTCCGGACGCCACACTGGCGAGCGCAGACGTGCGGCTGTGCTTCCCGCGCTCTGCTCGGAATGGCGCGCAAAACGCTCGGTCGCGCCGTTGTCGTATGGACGAAGGCTTTCGTCAACCACTCGGTCCCGGCAATGTGTGCGCCAATCGTTTGTCCGCTCGACCGGACGCAGCGATCAGGGGGACCCCGGTGGGCGAACTGACGACGACTCCTACGGACGTGCCGTAGGACGGGATGATGCGCTGCGATCGCTCTCGCGCCAACCGGGGGATTTGGGCTCGCGGACGTCGCCGGCTGGCGCCGGTGAAGGGTGCCTCCGCGACACCCAGGATTGGCCGCCATGTCACCTCGCCTTCGTGGGTTTCGTCTCAAACGAGGTGCACGACCGACCCCGCCGCTTCACCGCCGTAGCTTGATCATGGCTCGACAGGGCAGGCATAAGCGAACAGAAGTTCGGCCATCCGGCTACTCTTACCACAGCTAGCAACCTCTGCTGGTGCGGTTAGGTCAGATCAACGAAAGAGCGTATGACCAAGTCGGTCAAGGAAGGAGAACGGTTATTCCCGCGCACGGCAGGAGTACTCCTGTTTTGCCTCCTCCGCAATCTCCTTTTCGCACTTATTCTCACATATGCCGCGTCCCTCCTGCTCGTGCGGTTGATCCCGGCCAAATGGCTCGTGAATTTCATTGTCAATGTCGTTCTCGTTCCCTCATTACTAGCCGCTGTCTTGAAGGCCAGCGGTAGGTCATGGGGACAAGTCAGGACCTGGATTCTCAGCCTGGTTGTGCTGGCTGCTGTTGGACTTCCCCTCACTGGGTTGATGGTAGGGGGCTTTGTGGGAGTATCCGCGCCAGAATTGTACGGCGTCGACGGCACGGTAGTGGTTCGTAACTGTGCGCCAGGGCTAGGCTGCGATGGGTCGTTCACAAGTCATGCCGGCGTTACGGGGACAGTTCCTATCGATAACCGTGACGTCTTGGCGTTCGAGCTGCAGCCAGGTGTGTCCGTAGTTGCCCGCGTGTACGCAACCCAGGCTAACCCGGGGCGCCAAGACTGGTGGGGCCTGGAAATCCAGCCGCGAAGGCAGACAATGTCGATCCCACAAGCTGTCCTCGTGGGAACCATCCTCTCAGCATTCTGGACGTCTATTGGGATGATACTTCTGATATTCCGCGCTCGTCATCGCAGCTTAGAATCACTGTGGACTTCGGCGACCGCCCCTTTCCGGGGCCAGAGGTTCGGCGAGTCATGTACCGTCATTGGTCTACTAGTTGCTGTAGCCGCAGGTACCAGCGTCGTATATTGCCTTCTCCAAGATCTGAGCCAACAGCGAGGCGAGCCACCATTCCATTTGATTGCGCTAGGCGCAGATGCGTGGCTAACCGTTCTTGGCTTGGGCTTAGCCTTACTTGCGTGGGGAGTTGCCGAAGGAAAACCGTCTGCAAACGTGGGAAGAGCGTCAGATCCAGCCCTCACAATAGCGCTATTTTACCTCACAATCATCGCAATTGCTGTCACATACGTGGCGGCCGGACCGGCTATGACCAGGCTGGTACCTCCGGAACTCCGCGTGAGCTGGGAACAGACCCTTGGCCCGATGGAGAGATTCGCGGACGTGTTTAGTCCTAGTTTGATTGTTGCGAATTTGGCTGTTGCCTTGTCGCTCCTCGCGTTTGGAATGCAAGCCTCCACGTTCGCTGGGTTGCAGCGCCTCCGCAACCGAGCCCCGCAGCTTATTGGGCTCAGAGTAATGCGGGAGCGGGCCGCACCTGAATTGCTCTACCTGCTGGCGATTGAGCCAGCGACGGCAGAGAGTTTGCAGAGCCAGATCCCGTTTCGTCCGTCCTTGAGAATTGTGAGAAGAACGCTGCTTCGACTTGAGGAGGCCGGAGCCGTGTTCGAAAGATTCCCCTCTGGTCAGAACGATCCTGAATACCAGTTGACGAGCCGCGGCGCGCCATCGCTATCGCCGTCAGCGAGCTATCTTGAATGAGGATGATTCTGTTGACAAGCGAATTCTCAGGAAGCCGTCCAGGAGGTGGAGAGCTGGTGCAGCAACCTTCCGGTGTGCGCCGCGTCTGCGGAGATTCTGAAGATGTGCTCCTATGTGCGCCAGGTGCGTGTCCTGTAGTGCGGTCGGGTGGTAGTAATGGCTGACAAGCTGGCACCAGATGACTGATTGGTGCATTCATGGTTCGCGTCTGCCACACATCCATTCACGAAGCTGGACACGCATTCGCCGCTACGGAGCGTGGTATCCCGCTGATTGATGTGGTCATCTTCGATACTTCAACTCAGCTTGAAGGCGCTGTAACCGGTGACACGGCGGAGGGGCGGGTCAAGATTGATATGGACTCCCTGAAGTCTCTAATAGTGAACGGCTTGGTGCCTAGCGTCGACCTCTTCGAGTTCGCAATCGCTGGCATGTCCGCCGAGTTCGCAATTCTCGGTCACGAGACTCCAGGCGGGGCGAGGGAGGACATCCGTCAGTTCTGGGGCTGGACAACTGGTTTCTCGTACACCTCGATAGAGCAGTATGAGTGGATCCTCGGCGAGTCACTCGAATCGGCCCAACAACGAATGCGCCAGTGGGCTCAGGAGCGAGAGGTGTCAATCGTGCAGCTCGCATCCGTGCTCCTTGAGAAGGGGCGCCTCACGGGCGCCGATGTCGCGGCCATGATCCGGAACCCATGAACGTCTCGGCCGGCGGCCTGGTAGCGGCCTTCCTGGCAGGCGCTCCGCCAATAGTGCCCAGGCATGTCCGGCCCGACGCTGAAGCGCAAACGTGCCGTTGTGGGTGGTCGGCGCTCGGACGTACCCATCCGGAAACTGCACGTTTACTGCCGTCCGGAGCGGGCCAGCAGCCCCGATCCGTACTGCCGGATACCGAGGACTGGCTGAAACCCGGACCCGAGCAGTATCGCTCAGCGTCCGATTCCAGCTCCGTCTCCCTCCGACAGCGCCCCGGACCCCCTTGACCATGGCCCATACCCAAGAGAGAGCGGAGGATCCACATGCGCAAAAGGCTATGTCGACCGGCAACCGAAAGGGGCTCATCGTGCACCTCAATCTCTGCGAGAACAGAATGCCGCCTGGCCGATCTGCGACGACGCCTATCCGCCGGAGATGGCGGGGAGGACGGTCACCTCGGCGCCCTCGGGCACCACGGTGTCCTCCAGGTGGCGGACGTTGTCGTCGCCGACGAAGAGGTTGACGTGGCGGCGCAGGCCGCCGGCCTCGTCCCGGATGCGGCGGCCGACCCCGGGGTGGGCGGCGGCGAGGGCGTCGACGACGGCGCCGACGGTGACTGGCGACGGCAGGTCGAGCTCGACGCTGGCCTCCCCGCCGGCGTGGGCCCGGAGAGCAGCGGCGAGGCGGACGACGACCTTCACACCTAGCGCAGCACGGTCGTCTTCACGCACAGCACCGGGGGCAGGTGCCGGGCCAGCTCCCGCCACGTGGCGCCGGCGTCGGCCGAGGCGAAGACCTCGCCCGTGCGGGTGCCGAAGTACAGCCCGGTGGGGTCGAGCGTGTCGGCCGTGAACCCGTCCCGCAGGACCGAGAGGTAGGCGTCCTCCTGGGGCAGCCCGTCCTCCAGCGCCTCCCACGACCCGCCGCCGTCGGTGGTGCGATAGACCCGGACCCGGCCGTCGGGCACGCAGCGGAACATGTCCGAGGTCAGGGGCAGCACGTAGGCGGTGCCGGGCCGGTTGGGGTCGACCACCACCGGGAAGCCGAAGGTGGACGGGAGGTCTTCGGCCCCGATCTCGTCCCACCGGCCGCCGAAGTCGTCGGAGCGGTAGACGCCCCAGTGGTGCTGCAGGAAGAGGGTGTCGGGCTCGGACGGGTGGCGGTCGACCTTGTGCACGCACTGGCCGAACACCGGCGTGGGATCGGGCAGGAACGCCGGCCCGGATCCCGACGTTGGCCGCCTCCCACGTGTCGCCGTCGAGGGTGCGGTAGAAGCCGGCGGCGGACACGGCGATGCCGAGCCGGGGGCCGCCGTCGGGGTCGGGCACCACCGTGTGCAGGCACAGGCCGCCCCCACCGGGGTTCCACTGGGCCCGGTGCTCGTGCCCCCACAGGCCCTCGTTCAGGTGGAAGGTCTCGCCGGCGTCGTCGGAGCGGAACAGGGCCGCCGGCTCGACGCCTGCGTACACCACGTCGGGCTGGGCATCGCCCGCCGGTTGCAGCTGCCACACCCGGGCCACGGCGGCGCCGGCGTCGTCGGGGAAGGCGAGCGTCGACGGTTCGGGCTCGACCCACGACGCGCCGAGGTCGTCGGACCGGTAGACGGACGGGCCCCAGTGCGAGCTGGTGGCGCCGACCAGCATCCGGGTGCGGCCGTTGCGGCAGTCGAGCACCGCCGAGTAGATCTCCTCGCCCGGGAACCACGGCCCGGCCAGCTCCCACTGGTTCGCGGGCCGGGCCCGTGACCAGGGAGAACAGGCCCTTGCTGGTGCCGACGAGCACGACGACGTCGCCCGCGGCAGCGGAGATACCACCCGGTCCGGCCATGGCCGCGATGCTACGTCGCCGACCCTTCCTCCGCCCGACTGATCAGATGCGCCTGGTCAGATGCGGGCGACGGCCTTCTCGGTGAGGGTATCGAGGGCGGCGATGGCCGTCGGGCTGGGGTCGGTGTTGAGGCCGAGGTTGGTCTCGAGCGAGACACCGTCCTTCAGGACGTAGTACGCGCTCTTGGTCTTGTAGGCCTTGTCGCCGAGGCCACTCACGTCCTCGGCGCTCGCCTGCAGGTTCTTGGTGTCCTGGTAGAGCTTCTCGACGCTCTGGCCCATGTCACGGAGGTTCTCGGCGAAGTCGCCGTTGCTCCTCACCACCACCTGGAACGTCTTGATCGGCGGGGGGTCGGTGTTGATGAAGAGGCACTGGCGTCCGCCCAGGGGCGGGCCGAAGTCGGAGCCCTCGGGTGGGTCGATCGGCGACCCGAGGGCGGCCGAGACCTCGTCCAATGTCACCAGGGTGCACGGATCGGGCGTGGCGGAGGAGGTGCCGCCGTTGTCGGGGACGTCTGCGGTCGTGGTGACCGCCCCGCCGGCCGCGGCCCCGTCGGCGTCGTCGTCGTCGCCGCCGCCACAGCCGGCGAGCACCAGAAGCAGCGCCAGCCCCACACCCGCCCCGCTGGATCGAAGTCTCACGTCAGCACCCTTTCCTCGGGAAGGGAGGAAGGGTAATTCGTCGGGTCCCGCCCGGGAAAGGGGTCGGACGACGTCGGCCGGCGGCGTGACAGGCCGATGCCGGCGGCCGTCAACAACGCCCCCCACCAGACCCACTGGGCCAGGGGGACGACGAAGATCTCGACGACTACCGCCCCGCCCCCACCGGAGACGGTGCGCAGGGCGATCTGGAGGTCCTCGACGGGCGTCGAGCGGAGAGCGGCCTCCGACACCCGGTCGCCGGACGCGGCCACCAGGGCCACCGGGCGGAGGGTGGCGACCCGGCGGTCGCCCCGGTCGACGGTGAGCGTGGCCTGGGCCGCCCGTCCGCCGTCGGGCGCGGCCACGGGCCGGACCTCCTCGAGTCGGAGGGTGTAGTCGCGCACCGTCGCCGACTGGCCCGGCACCAGGCTGGCTGTGCGGTGGGTTCCGGTGGCGGTCCCGGCCACGCCCGCCAGCAGGACGGCCACGCCCAGGTGGGCCAACAGCCCGCCCGCCCCCAACCCCGACCGGCCCGCGCCTGAGCCGACCTCGCCCCGCTCGGCGCCGCCGGGAGAGGGTCTTTGGCGCGCCTTGGGCGCCACCCGCCCACGGCGCGCCAATGACTGCGTCCCGCCGGCCGCGGCGCCGCGTTTTTCGGTCTGGCTGCATCGGCGGTCGCGCCACTCGGCCAGGGTGAGGGCGGCGGCCGACCCCGCCAGGCCGATCATGGCCAGGGAGACGGGGCCGGGGTCGTGGAGGCCGGCGGCGGCCGCCACCAGGGCCGCCACCCCCCACCAGGCCGGGCGCAGGCGGGCCCGCAGCTCGGGCCAGGGCCGGGGCCGCCAGCCGAGCCGGGGACCGACACCTATGGCGGCCAGCACCCCGAGGGCCAGGGGAGCCGTCACCACCGCGAAGTAGCGACCGGTGACGACCAGGTCGTCGCCCGCCAGCACCGGGTAGAGCACGCCGAAGCCCACCACCACGATGACGGCCAGGAGCAGGACGTTGTTAACCCGCACCGCGCCCGCCGTGGTCACCGCGTCGATCGGCTCCCGTGCGCCCCGCCGACCGCGGCGGACATAGGCCAGTCCGGCCAGCGCCACCGTGGTGACGGCCAGCGTGGCGAGGAGCACCCTCCCCACGGCCCGGGCCTCGGCGAAGTCGTGCACGGACGCGGTCACCCCCGACCGGGTGAGGAACGCTCCCAGCAGCGACAACCCGAAGGCGAGGAACGCCAGGGCATGGGTCGACGGACCGCGGCCGGCGGCCGCCGGCGAGCGCTTGGCGACCACGGCCGAGTGAAGGAAGGCGATGCCGGCCAGCCAGGGCAGGAGGGCCCCGTTCTCGACCGGGTCCCACGCCCAGTAGCCGCCCCATCCCAGCTCGACGTAGGCCCAGTGGGCGCCGGCCGCCATCCCCACCGCGAGCAGGACCAGGCTGGGCACCATGAACCGGCGGGCCGCGCCCAGCCAGTCCCGGGCCCGGCCCCCGCCAGCCAGGGCGGCCACGGCGATCGCCGCCGGCACCGCCAGTCCCACGTAGCCGAGATAGAGCAGGGGCGGGTGGTAGAGCATCGCCGGGTGCCGGAGGATCGGGGTCAGCCCGCCCCCGTCGATGGCGGGCACGGCCAGGGTGGCGAACGGGCGCGACACCGTCACCAGCAGGCCCAGGAACACGGCCGCCTCGACGGCCAGCACCGCCTGCGTCCCGCCGGCCAGCTCCGGCGCCCGCCGGCGCAGCCACCTCGATGCCACCACCGCCCACCCGGCGAGCATCCATGTCCACAGCAGGAGCGACCCCGCCATCCCCCCCCACAGGCCGGCCAGGCGGTAGGGCCAGGACGTGTCCCGGCTGGAGTGGTCGGCCACGTAGACGAGCGAGTAGTCCTGGCCCACCAGCGCCCAGGCGAGCGCGGCCAGACCCACCGTGACCAGCGCCGATACCGCCACCAGGCCCCGTCGCCCCCACGCCACGGCCGCCGGGCGACCCCGCCGGGCGCCCTCCCACGACGCCACCGCCGAGGCGCAGGCGGCGGCCGCGGCCAGCACCAGCGCCGTCCCGCCGACGGCCGTCACTCCCATCGGCCGATGGTACCGAGGCCGCCCCGTCAGCCAGGGGCGGCCCCGCTCACAGCTGGCCGAGGTAGAAGGGAATGCCCTGGTCGTCGGTGCAGTCCGACATCAGCCCGTAGGGCATGCGCTCCACGGCGGTGGTCGTCCCGCCGGCGGTCCGCACCCGCCCGACGGCGGCCTCGATGTCGTCGACCCGGTACATCGGCACCACGGACGCCCGGGTCGCCCCGCCGGCCAGTCCGGTCATGGGCATGGGGCTCTGCACCTCCCAGCCGTCGGCCACCCTCCCCGGTGTGAACTCCCATCCGAGCAGCTCGCCGAAGAAGGCCCGGAACCTCTCCGAGTCGATCACGTTGAGCACCAGGTAAGCCAAGTCGCCTTCCCGAAGGCCGTTCAGGGGACGGTGGTCGGTCGTCGAGGCCGTGGCCCCGGCGTCCTCGGCCGTCGGCTGCCAGAGGTAGAAGGGCATGTTCTGGTCGTCGGTGCAGTCCGACGTGGTTCCGTAGGGCATCTCCGCCGGCTCGGTGGCGGTGCCGCCCATGGCCCGCACCTTGTCGGCCGCGGCGGCCACGTCGTCCACCCGCCAGCAGATCACCGGGCCACCCTCCTCGCCGCCCCACAGCGACGTCATGGGCGCGCTGTCGACGACCTGGCGGGCCTGGGGGGACTCGGCAGGTGCGAACGTCCACCCGAGCACGGCGCCGTAGAACGACTGAGCCCGCTCGACGTCGGGGACCCGGAACGACATGTAGCCGACGTCGCCGTGCCGGGTGCCGCCGATGTGGCGGGCGGGGGCCGGCGACGGGGCCGACGGCGTGCCCGAGAGGATCCAGCGGTGGCCGAACGGGTCTATCACTGTCGCGTTGCGGCCGTAGGGGCTGTCCTCCGGCGGCCGGACGAGATCCGCCCCCGTCTCGACCGCCCGCTCGACGAGGACGTCGATGTCGGCCGTCTCCAGGTGGAGGGTGACGGAGGAACCGGCGCCGGGCTGGGGGGCGGTGTGGCCGATGTCGGGGAACTCGTCGGCCAGCATCACCAGCGCCCCCCCGAACTCGAGCTCGGCGTGGCCGATGCGACCGTCGGGCATCACGATGGGCTCGCCCCGGAGGCGGGCGCCGAAGGCGTCGGCGTACCAGTCGAGCGCCCGTCGGGCGTCGGCCAGGGCGAGGTACGGGGTGAGCACCATGCGGGTCGCGGCCGCGGTCGCGGCGACTGCGGTGGGGCGGTCCAGGTCCTCCAAGGTGGTGACGGTCACGTCGACTCCTTCCGGGAGGCCGATGGCCTCCGTGATGCGAGCCCGTAGCCGAGCCGCGAAGCCCGGGTCGGGAGGGGTGGGGACGACCGGCGAGCGAAGGGTCGTGAACGGGTCAGGCATCGCTCTCGCCCTCCGTGTAGGCCCGACGGAACGCGGCCCGGGCCCGCACCAGCAGGGCCTCGGTGGCGTGCAGGGTGCGGTCGATCAGTGTCGCCACCTCGGGGACGGGCAGGTCGTCGAGGTAGCGGAGGGTGAGCACCATCCGGTGGTGGGCCGACAGCCGGTCGAGGACGGCCCGGGCCCGGAGGGCGTCGATCTCGGCGTCCCATGGGTCGTGGAAGCTGTGCTGCTCGGCGGCGACGGTGCGCAGGCCGCGCTCCTCCCGGGCCTGCCGGCGCCAGTGGTCGACCAGCTTGTTGCGGGCCACCGCCATGAGCCACGGCTTCGACAGGTGGGCGCCCCGGTCGCGCCGCACCGCCTGCACCGCGCCCAGGAAGGTCTGGGTGGTCAGGTCCTCGGCGACAGCGACGTGGCCGCCGCAGCGGCTGAGGAGGTAGCCGTAGACGTGGGGTAGGGCGTCGTCGTAGAGGGCGACCAGGGCGGGACCGGGATCGTCGTCGTCGGCCGCAGCCGTCTGGTCTCCTCCCACACCCCTACTGTCGTCCGCCACCCTCTCCCTCCGACGGGCGGACGCGGAGAAAGTCGACGGGCATGGCCGCCGTCGAGCCGAGGGCCGTGGCTGCGGTGGCGGCGGCGAAGGCCACGTTGAGGGCCTCCTGGGCGGGGGCGGAGCTGGCCGCCAGCAGGCCCTTGATGTCGTCGGGGTCGGCCTCGTAGCCAGCGTCCGGCGAGCAGTGCGGGTCGCGATAGCGGGTGGCGTAGTTGCGGTTGGCGGCAGCCAGGGCCAGGTGGAACGCCTTCTCCCGTCCCTTGCCGTAGCGGCGGAACCGCCCCATGCGACGGGGGCGGGAGTAGAAGGCCTGGTAGGCGGTGGCCAGGCCCGCTTCCAGCTCGGCGGCGGTCATCCGGGCCGGCTCGAACACGCAGGAATACATGTTGTAGCGCTTCCAGTCGAAGCTGGTGATGCGCTCGTCGCGCAGCATCCGGGCGTAGGTGGCGGTGCCCGGGTAGGGCGTGAGGATCGAGAAATGGGCCACGTCGACGCCGATGTTGTCGACGAAGGTGGCCGTCTCCTCGAAGCAGTCCGGGCCCTGGCTGTCGAAGCCGAAGATGAACCCGCCCTCGATGCCGGCGCCCGCCCGGTGGATGCGGGCCACGAGCTCGCCGTACTCCCCGGGACGGTTCTTCTTGTTGCACTCGAGCAGGCTGGCCCGGTCGATGCCCTCGAAGCCGACGAACATCGTCCGCAGGCCGCTGCGGGTGGCCAGGTCGAGCAGCTCCTGGTTGCGGGCCAGGCCGATGGACGCCTGGGCGCCCCAGCGCACCTTCACGCCCGAGCTGAGGATCGTCTCGCAGAGCTCGCCGCAGAAGTCGAGGTCGGCGGCCAGGTCGTCGTCGAGGAAGAAGACGTAGGCCCACTCCCCCACGTGCTGGCCCACCCGCTTGAGGACCTTGATCTCCTCGACCACCCGTTCCGGTGGGCTGTGGCGCGAGCCCCGTCCGTTGATGCGGATGACGGAGCAGAAGTCGCAGTTGAACCGGCACCCCCGGGTGGTCTGGAGGGTGTTGAGGGGGGCGTACCTCGTGATCGGGAACGTCTTGAGGATGTCGGCCCACTCGTCGTTCATGGGGACGTCGTCCATCGACTGGAAGCTGCCCTGGTAGAGGGGCTTGAGGGTGTTGGCGGCCGCGTCGTGGAGGACGGTGGCGAAGACCGTGTCGGCCTCGCCCGAGACGACCGCGTCGGCGTGCCGCAGGGCCTCGGTCGGGAGGAGGGAGGGGTGGACGCCGCCGAGCACCACCTTCACGCCTCGGGCGCGGTAGGCGTCCGCCAGCCGGTAGGCCTGGGGCGCCATCATCGTCCACACCGTCAGGCAGGCGAGGTCGGGCGTCTCGTCGGGGAGGCGCTGGTAGTTCTGGTCGATCACCCGGGCGTCCCACCCGGCCCGGCGGGCGTGGGCGGCCAGGACGAGCAGCGCCATCGGGGGCATGCGGTGGCCGAACGTCTGGTGCAGGCCCGTACCGCCCCACCTGGGGATCACCAGATGGACGAGCGGCCGGTCGCTCACCCGACGCACGATACCGATACGCCGCCCCGTCCGCTCGGCAACTGGTCTGGGGCATGAAAAGGGTCGCCTGAGACCCCTTTTCATGCCCCAGACGGGCTGACTGTCGCAGGCCGCTGGTTGACTTCGCTTCCGTGGAGGTCGACGCGGCGATCCAGCGGTTGGCGGCGAAGAGGCATGGGATCGTCACGCGCCACGAGCTGTTCCTCCTCGGGCTGACGACAGAGCAGATCAAGCGCCGGATCCGGGCCGGGCTGCTGATCCGGCTGCATCCGGGCGTGTACGCGGTGCCGGGCGCCCCGCAGTCGTTCCAGCAACGCGTCGCGGCCGCTTGTCTGGCGACGGGCGACGGTACGGCCGCATCGCACCGCAGTGCGGCGCGCCTGTGGGCCATGCGAGGGGCCGGCTCCCAGCGGGTCGAGATCACCGTGCCGCGGGCGAAGCGGCCCGATCTCGCCGGCGCGACGGTGCACCGGAGCCGGCTCCTGGCCCCGGTCGACATTCGGGTTACGCAAGGGATCACGGTCACCCGGCCGGAGCGCACGCTCATCGACGTGGCCGACGGTCGTCCCACGGGATGCGGCGGCGGGGATGCTCGAGAGTGCCGTCCACCTCGGGCTCACCACGACCGAGCACATCTGGCGCTACCTGAGCCGGTACGGCGGTCCGGGCTGCCGGGGGGCGGGCGTGATCCGGTCCGTGCTGGAGGAAAGGGGTCCGGCGGCTCGTCCGACCGAGAGCGGGCTCGAGGACCTCGCCCTGCGCGTGCTCATGCGGAGCGGGGCGCCGCCGCCCGTCCGGCAGTACGTCATCCGCGTACCAGGGCGGCCGGGGATCCGGGTCGACATCGCCTATCCCCCCCACCGACTGGCACTGGAGGTCGACAGCGCCTTGTGGCACTCCGACAGCGAGAGCTATCGGCGCGACCGGGCCAAGTGGAACCTGCTCGCCGCCCTCGGGTGGACGTTGCTCATCCTCACCGACTTCGACCTCCACGAGCGGCCTGAAATCGTCGCCCTCGACGTGCTCGGCGCCCTCGACCGGCTCAGCCAGGCGGCGTGATGGAAACCTTCAGGCCGGTAAGGCCCCTGATCACGAAGTGGTCGCGGTACGTGGGGTTCTCGGTGGCCAGCTCGAGGTGGGGGAAGCGGCGGAGGACGGCGCCGAACGCGGCCTGGCTCTCGATGCGGGCGAGGGTGGCGCCCAGGCAGAAATGAGGCCCTCCGCCCAGGCCCAGGTGGCGGTTGGGCGAGCGGCCGACGTCGAGGCGGTCGGGGTCGGGGAACTGGTCGGGGTCGCGGTTGGCCGCCCCCAGCGACACCGCCACCTGCTCCCCTTCCCGGATCTGGCGACCGCCGATCTCGACGTCGGTGGTGGCGATGCGAGCGGTGATGTGCACCGGCCCGTCGTAGCGGATGAGTTCCTCCACGCCCGTCCGCACCAGGCTGGGGTCGGCTCGGAGGCGGTCGATCTCGGACGGGTTGCGGAGCAGGGCCAGCATCCCGTTGCCGAGCAGGTTCATGGTGGTCTCGAAACCGGCCACGAAGAGCAGGGTGACGGTGCTGAGCAGCTCGGCATGGCTCAGCCGGTCGCCCTCGGCCTCGGCCGCCAGGAGGGCGCTCAGCAGGTCGGGGCCGGGGTGCTTGCGGCGCTCCTCGACCAGGTCGGAGAAGTACCGGAACAGCTCCATGCCGGCGGCCATGCCCTCCATGAGGGCGGCCTGGTCGAGGTAGTTGTCGAGGAGGCGGGAGGCCCCCGCGGCCCATCCCTTGAAGCTCTCCCGGTCGGCCACGGGCACGCCCAGCAGCTCGCAGATCACCACCGTGGGCAGCGGGTAGGCGAGGTCGGCCAGCACGTCGAGCTCGCCGTCACCCCGCGCCACCACCGCGTCGAGCAATTCGTCGACCAGCCGCTCGATGCGGGGCTTGAGGCTGTCGACGGTCCGCGGGGTGAACGCCTGGCTCACCAGGCCCCGCAGGCGGGTGTGGTCGGGCGGGTCGCGGAACATCATCAGGTTCGACCCGGCCTGGCGCACCGGGCTCTTCGACAGGTCGATGCCCTCCCCCAGGCGGGCGGGGTTGGTGCTGAACCGGGGATCGCGCAGCACGGCCGCGGCGTGGTCGTAGCGGGTGAGCACCCACGTGCCGTCGGGGGCGTGGTGGACGGGCTCGATGCGGCGGATGAAGGCGTACGTCGGGTACGGGTTGCCCCGGTTCTCGGGCAGCATGGGGCTGGTGAGCCCCGCCTCGACCATCAGCGAGGCCAGGTCGGTCATGGCTCCCAGGACTACCACGTGACAGAGGCCAAGGCGGGCGCACCCCGGACGGGCGCGATGGTCGCCGTCGGCGTCCTCGGCGGGCTCCTCCTGGCCCTGAGCCTGCCCCCGTGGCCGGGGTCGACGGGCGCCTGGCCCCTCGGGCTGGTGGGCGCGGCGCTGGTGTTCGCCGCGGTCGACGGGCGGCGGCTGCGCCATCGGGTCATCGGGGGGTTGGCCGCCGGGCTCGGCCTTTACCTACCCGGACTGTGGTGGATGCGCGACTTCAACCTGCCCGGCTACGGGGCGACGGTGGTGCTGGAGGCGGCGATCCTGGCCGCCGCCCTGGCCCTGGTGCCATCGGCCCGGCGGCGGGCGGGGCCGGGGCTCCGGATGGCCGCCTTTCCCGCCGCCCTGGTCGTGGCCGAGGCGGTGCGGGGGGCGTGGCCGTTCGGGGGGCTGCCCCTGGCCGGCATCGAGCTGGGCCAGATCTCCGGTCCCCTCGGACCGGCGGCCCGGCTGGGGGGGCGGCTGCTGATCGTCGGCCTGGTCGGCCTGGCCGGGGCCGCCCTGGCGTCGGCGGTCGCCACGGTGATCCGCCGGCCGGGCAGCCGCCCCCTGCTCCCGACATTGGTCGCCCTGGCGATGGTCGTGGCGGTCGCGGTCGGTGGGACGGTGGCGCCCGACGGACGGACCGACGGGGAGCTGACGGTGGCCGCCGTCCAGGGCGGTGGACCCCGGGGCCTGCGGGCGGTGGGCCGCGACCCGGGGCCCGTCTTCCAGGCCCACCTGCGGGTCGGCGCCGCCGTCGGTGCCGGTGCCGACGTGGTGCTGTGGCCGGAGGACGTGGTCGACGTGCCCGGCGTCCTCGCCGGCTCCCCCGAGGAGGAGGCCCTGGCCGCCCAGGCCGTCGACCTGCGCACAACCATCGTCGCCGGCGTGGTGGAGGACGTCGACGACGCCCGCTTCCGCAACGCGGTGGTGGTGTTCGGCCCCGACGGCCGGGTGATCGACCGCTACGACAAGGTCCACCTGGTGCCGTTCGGCGAGTACATCCCCGCCCGCCGCTTCTTCGCCCGCCTGGCCGACGTGTCCGCCGTGCCCCGCGACGCCATCGCGGGAAGGGGACCGGGCGTGGTCGACACCCCGGCCGGCCGGCTGGGCGTGCTCATCTCCTACGAGGTCTTCTTCCCCGACCGGGGCCGGGACGCAGTACGGGCCGGCGGGCGCCTGGTGCTGGTACCCACCAACGCCTCGTCGTTCGACGACGCCCAGGTCCCGGCCCACGAGCTGGCGGTGGCCCGGCTGCGGGCGGTCGAGACGGGGCGGTGGGTGGTGCAGGCCGCCCCCACCGGTTACTCCGCCGTCATCGACCACCGGGGCCGGGTGCTGGCCCGCACCGGCCTGGGCTCGCCCGCCGTCCTCCGCCACGACGTGCAGCTCCGCTCCGGTAACACCGTCTTCGTCACCCTCGGACCGGCGCCCGTCCTGCTGCTGGCCGGGTTCGTGCTCCTCTTCAGCCGGTTGCGGCATAGAAAATATGAGTGTGGGAATGACAGGATTGCTGATGGAGTTCACGAAGGAAACAGGTAGCTATCGCAAGGAGGCAGATCCCGTGTTGATGCGTTTCGACCCGTTCCGTGATCTCGACCGGCTGGCCCAGAACCTGTGGAGCGGCGAGACCGGACGCCGGATGAACGGCATGCCCATCGACGCCTACCGCCAGGGGGAGACCTTCTACGTCAACCTCGACATGCCCGGCGTCGACCCCTCCTCGATCGAGTTGACGGTCGAGAAGAACGTCCTCACCGTGTCGGCCGAGCGCGGCCACCAGTGGGACGACGGCGTCGAGCTCATCGTGAACGAGCGGCCGGCCGGGTCCTTCACCCGCCAGCTGTTCCTGGGCGAGACCCTCGATGCCGAGCACATCCAGGCGTCGTGCGAAAACGGCGTGCTCACCATCACCATCCCGGTGGCCGAGAAGGCCAAGCCCCGCAAGGTCGAGATCGGCAACGGTGGCGGCAAGGCGACCGCCATCGAGGCGTCGGCCAAGGGCTGACCAGCCGGCACCAGCTGGCCGATCTTGCCCGGCCGCCACACTCCCCCGTCCGGACCGGTGGTGCCCCTGGCGCCACCGGTTCGGCGCGTCGACATCGGGCCACCGTCTGGGTAGCCTGCGGCGCGGGGGGCGATGGACGACTTCACGGTGGATGCTCGGGTTTCGGGACCACTGGCGGTGGTGACGGTCAGCGGTGACCTCGATGCCGCCCGCGCCCCTGCCCTGCGGGAGAAGCTGCAGGCGGTGATCGGCGGCGGGGCCACCCACATCGTGCTCGACCTGCGCCGAGTGACGTTCATCGAGTCGGTGGCCTTGGGCGTGATCGTCGCCGCCCGCCGCCAGGTCGGGGGTACGGACAAGAGCGTCTGCATCGTTCTTCGCCCCGACCAGCAGTCGCTGCGCAAGGTCTTCGAGATGACCGGCCTCGACAAGGTCCTGCCCGTCCACCCGAACCTCGAGGCGGCCGAGGAGGACTGCGCCGACGACCCGCCGGCGGCCTGATCAGGCGGCCTGATCAGGCGGCCTGATCAGGCGGATCGAGGGACACGTCGAGATCGACCACCTCGAGCCCGAGGACCTTGTCCTTGGCCATGTCGGTGATGACCTGCCGGTGACAGCGGCTCGACTCCCGCTCGACGCACAGCACGGCCACGTCGCGGTAGCGGGCCTCCCGGATGAGCTTGTCGAGGGCGAGCTGGCCCTTGCGCTCCTCCAGGCGCTTCTGCATCACCGCAACCGCGGCCGGGTCGCCCTGGCGGTAGGCCTCCCGGTTCTCGTGGGGATTGCCGAACAGGGGCTCGTGGACGTACTCGATGCCGGCCATGGCCAGCGTCACCGAGAGCGGCTGCTTGGAGAAGCCCGGCCGCCGGCTCCACGGCTGGAGGCGCACGTCGACCAGCAGCGACACCCCGTGCCGGGCCAGGCGGTCGGCCAGCTCCTCGGCCGTCGTTCCCTCGTAGCCGACGCTGTAGATGCGGCAGCTGGGCCGGAGCATCGTCACTGGTGGTCAGGGGCGCGTCGCTCGACAAGCGAGCACGTTTCCCCATCCCCCTTTCAATCCGTGCGTGCGGTTTTCCCGCACACGGCTTACCGATGGTCTTCTGGACATGGTTACGCAGCCTTCGGGTAGCGAATAGTGCCGAGCAGCTTGTGCAGGCCCTGGTCGTGGAACCAGGCGTCGGTCCACTGGTCCGCCTGACCAGCACGCAGGTTGCGGCCCCGCTTCTTGACCAGCAAGCGATGGAGCCGCCACGCCACGTGGCGGTCGAGCTGGCGGAACTTGACCGTTGCGTTCCCGGTGCGGAAGTAGTTGCCCCATCCCCGCAGGAACAGGTTGAGGTCGTAGATCACGTCCTGCAACTCCATGCCGACCCGATTCCGGCCGGTGAGGGCCTTGACCCGAAGGCGTGCCCGCCTCATCGACCGCTGCGACGGCCAGCGGTGCAGGTAGTAGCGGACGACGCGCCGCTGCTCCCACTGCCGGCCCGACATGCGGGCGTGAAGGTGGCAACCCAGGAAGTCGAAGCCCTCCTTGCCCTCCCGGAGATCGACCACGCGGGTCTTGTCCGGGTGCAGGCGCAACCCGAGGTCACCGAGCAGGCCGGTTGCCCGCCGCTCGGCTTCCTCGGCCTGGCTGCGGGTCGTGCACAGCACCACGAAGTCGTCCGCGTAGCGGATCAGCTCCCCGGTGCCGGACTCGGCCCAGGACCGGTCGAAGGCGTGCAGGTAGATGTTGGCCAGCAGCGGGGAGATGACCCCGCCCTGGGGCGTGCCCGTGACCGTCTCGGAACGCACCCCCTCGACCAGCACCCCTGCACGCAGCCACTGGCGGATGAGCTTGAGCACCCGCCGGTCCGAGACACGCCGTTCGACCTCGACCAGGAGGCGGTCGTGGTCGATCTGGCCGAAGAAGTCGCAGATGTCGGCCTCAAAGACGAACTGCCGTCCTCGGGGGAAGGACACCCGGATGGCTTCCAGGGCGTCGGTGGCCGAGCGCTTCGGTCGAAAACCGAAGCTGGTGGACAGGAAGTCGGCCTCGAAGACAGGCTCGAGGACGATCTTGGCTGCCGCCTGGCACACCCGGTCGCGCACGGTGGGGATGCCCAAGGGCCGCATCCGGCCGTCGGGCTTGGGGATCTCCACCCGACGCACGGGCGACGGGCGGTAGTTGCCTGCACGGAGGTCACGGGCCAGCTCGTCGAGCATGCGCCCGACCCCGTAGTCCTCCACCGCCTCCAGGGTCAGACGATCGACCCCGGCGGCGCCACGATTGGCTCGGACCCGTCTCCACGCCTCCCACAGCACGTCACTGCGGTGGATGCGGTCATACAGGGCGTGGAAGCGGCGACCCGGAGACTGCTTGGCGGCAGCCCATAGCCGGTTCTGGAGTTTTCGCACGTTGTCGACGGGCAGCTGCCCGTCGGGGGAGTTGGGCCGGGCGGTCCCGGCCATGCCCTTGCGCTTACCTCCATCTCCGGCGTGACCAAAGTCGGGGTCCTTCCCGCCTGCCGCCTCAACGACGGCCGGCGGTACTACGACCCCGTCGGACTCCCGCTGCGCTCCGCTCGACTTCACCACTGGCTTATACGAGCGGTCTTTGCTGACGAGGCTGCGCAGACGGGTCTCTCCCCTTCCGAACCTGACCGTGCGTACGTGCCGCTCCCCATACCCCGGGAGGACCCGACCTGTGGCATCTCCGGACCTTGCCAGGCGGTCGGACGTGGACCTTCGCCGTGACGTGAGCGGCTCGGCTCCCCCGTTGTAAATGTGACGAGGCTGCAGGACTCGCGCCTGGTGGCGCTACGGCCCGCACGCTTGCTTCCTCCGAGGAGGCTCTTGACGCCCCGCTCAGCCCGCCGCCTCTCGGCGACGAACCGGGGCCTGCTACCGGGCTCTCCGGCGATTACCCGGGCGGGACTCACACCCGCTGGTCTGGTCCAGCTTTCAGGACGCACCACGCCCACCATTCTACGGCGGACGGGCCGATCTCTAACCCGACTGGTGGCGGTAGACGTTCGTCTCCCGGACCACGAAACCGAGGCTCAGGTACAGGCGATTGGCCGCCTCTCGCGACGGTCGCGAGGTCAGGTCGACGGTGCGGGCCCCGGCCGCCTCCGCCCGCCGCAGGGCCTCCCGGGCGAGGGCGCCGCCCACACCCTGCCCCCGGTGGGACTCATCGACGACCACGTCCTCGATCCACGCCCGCACGCCGGTGGGTATGCGGAACACGGCGAGGGTCAGCAAGCCCACGATTCGGCGGTCCGGGCCAGGCGATCGGGCGGCCAGGAACAGCGTCGCGGGGGACGCCACGATCTCGGCCAACTCCTCGTCGGTCGGCACCGGCGCCGACCGGGAGAGCTGGGGCACCAGGCGGGCGACCGCCTCCCGCACCTCGGGGCCGACCTCGGTGATCTCCTCGACGGTCACCGCGGCCGGGACGCCGCTCTCAGTCAGGGTCGGGGACCGGCTCGGGCGGAGGCGGGCCCTCGTAGTGGGCCGACGGCCGGATCAGGCGGTTGTCGGCGGCCTGCTCGAGGGCGTGGGCCGTCCACCCGATGACCCGGCTGGACGTGAACGTGGGCGTGAACAGGGTGCGGGGCAGGCCCACCTTGTCCATCACCACCCCGGCGTAGAACTCGACGTTGGCGTAGAGCGACCGGCCCGGCTTGAGCTCGGCCAGCACCTCCACGACGGTCTTCTCCACCTGCTTGGCGAAGTCGACCATGGGCCCGCCCAGGCGCTCGGCGACCCCCCGCAGCATCACCGAGCGGGGGTCGTCGGTCTTGTAGATGCGGTGCCCGAAGCCCATGATGCGCTCGCCCCGGGTGATGGCGTCCCGCACCCAGGACTCGGTCTTGTCGGGCGTGCCGATGGCGTCGAGCATGTCGAGGGCCCGGCTGGGGGCGCCGCCGTGGAGCGGTCCCGACAGGGCGCCGATGGCGCCGACGACGGCCGAGCCCAGGTCGGCGCCGGTGGACGTGATGACCCGGGCGGTGAACGTCGAGGAGTTGAACCCGTGGTCGGTGGTGGAGATGAGGTACTGCTCGATGGCCCGGGCGTTGCCGGGCTCGGGCACCTCGCCGGTGAGCATGTAGAGGTAGTTGGCCGCGTAGGGCAGGTCGGGATGGGGGTCGATCGGCTCCAGGCCCTGGTTGAGCCGGTACAGGGCCATGATGAGCGTGGGCATCACCGCGCTCGTCTGCATGGCGTTGGCCCGCAGGGTGGTGGCGTCGATGTCCATCCACGACTTGAAGTCGGCCGCGTAGGCCAGCGCCGAGTAGGCGGTGCGGAGGGCGTCGAGGGGGGTGAAATGCTCGCCCGCGGTGGCGATGATGGGGAGCATGTCCTTGACCGGGCCGGGGATGGCCCGCAGCGACCGGATCTCCTCGGCGAAGGTCTCCCGCTCGGCGGCCGAGGGCAGGTGGCCCTCGTAGAGGAGGTACCACACGTCCTCCAGAGAGCGCTTCTCGGCCAGCTCCACCGCGTTGTACTGGCGGTAGTGGTAGAAGCCCTCCATCCCCCGGACGTCGCCCACCGACGTCTCCGCCACCACCACGCCCTCCAGGCCCCGCTTGGCCTCGATGGCGCCTGGGTGCTCGACCGGGAGGATGGGCGCCAGCTTGAGCATGTCGCGCATGGAGACGATGCCGACCAGGCGGTCGTCGTCGACCACCGGGAAGTGGCGGTAGCCGTGGGCCTTCAAGCTCTTGAAGGTGTCGTCGATGTCGTCGGTGGACTTGACCGTGTTGGGCTCGGGCGTCATCCACTCCGAGACCTTGGCCGTGCCCGGGTCGGCCCCCGCCCCCGCCACCCGCACCAGGTCGCGTTCGGTGAGGATGCCGATGGCCCGCTCGCCGTCGACCACCACCACCGAGCCGACGCCCCGCTGGAGCATGCGGTCGCAGGCGCTGGCCAGGGTGTCGGACGCGGACACCGTCAGCACGCCCGTCGTCATCAGGTCGGCGACCGAGCGCTTGCGCGTCTTCTCAGCCATCAGTGTCAACCACAGGAATCTCCTCTACGGCCGCATCGTACCGGGGCAGTTCCGGTACCCATCTGACCAGCAGCAACACTCCCAGCATGCAGGCCAGTCCCCCGGACACTACCGAAACTCGGGGGGTGGTCAGCGCGGCCACCGCCCCCGCCTCGGCGTCACCCAGGGCCGGGCCCCCGGTGACGACCGCGATGTGGATCGAGCTGAGCCGCCCCCGGAGCCCGTCGGGGACGCTGATCTGGAGGATGGTGTTGCGGAACACGGCGCTCACCACGTCGGCCGCCCCGGCCACGGCCAGCAGGACCAGGGCCAGCGGGAGCCAGGGGACGAGCCCGAAGCCGGCGATGGCGGCGCCCCACAGCAGCACCGATACGACGACGACCCGGCCCTGGCGGCGGACGCCGCCGACCCAGCCGGTGAACAGGGCACCGAGGAGGGCGCCCGCCCCGGGGGCGGCGAAGAGGAGGCCCACGGTGGTCGCCCCGCCCCCGAACAGCCCGGTGCCGAGGGCGGGGAACAAGGCGCGGGGCATCCCGAACACCATGGCGTTGATGTCGATGAGGAAGGTGCTGACCAGCAGGCGCCGGCCCTTGAGGTAGGAGAGCCCCTCCTTGATCGACGCCAGCCCGGCCTTGGTGCCGCCACCCTGCGGGGGCTGGGGCGAGATGAGGATGATGGCGGCGAAGGCGGCGCCGTAGGTGGCGGCGTCGATCCAGTAGGCGGCGGACAGGTCGATGCCGCTGATCACCAGGCCGGCCAGGGCGGGGCCCGCCACCTGTCCCACCTGGAAGACGAGCTGCCCGAGGGCGGCCGCGGCCGGGAACTTCTCCCGGGAGACCATCGCCGGCACCATGGCGTTGCGGGTGGGCAGGTCGACGCCCCACAGCCCGGCGTTGAGGGCGCCGAGCACGTACAGCGGCCAGAGGGCGGGCTCGTCGAAGGAGGCGTTGACGGCGAGGGCCACGCTGGTGGCGGCCTGGGCCACCACGTTGGCCAGGAGCAGCTTGCGGCGGTCGACCGCGTCGGCGATGGCGCCCCCCACCAGCGACATGATCACGAGCGGCCCCAGGGAGGCCAGGCCGGTCAGCCCCACCGCCAGCGACGAGTTGGTGAGGAGGTACACCTGGTAGGGGATGGCCACCACCGTGAGCTGGCGGCCCACGTACGACACCGCGTTGCCGATGAACAGGAGCCGGAAGTCGCGGGACTCCCGGAGCGGTGAGATGTCGGCCAGCAGCCGCCGGCGGCCGGGCCTCGGTGCGGTCATCGGGCCCAGGCCACGGCCGTCGAGTGTGCAAGAACCAGGCTATATCCGTGGTTTTTGCACACTCGACGGCGATCTCGACCCAAGACGTCCCGAGCTGTCAGGTATGGGCGGGCTCAGGGGCGGGTTGGCAGGTGGGGCACCAGTAGGCGGTGCGGGCCTGCTCGCCCTGGCGTCGCGACCTCACCGGCGTGCGGCAGCGGCGGCAGGCGTGGCCGGCCCGGCGGTAGACCCATCGCCGGTCGGGGACACCCGTCCGGGAGTCCACGCTCGCCTGCATGAGGCGGCCGGCGGTGGACACCAGGGCGTCGAGCTGCTCGTCGGTGACGGCCGAGACCGGCGTCCACGGGTTGTGGCCCTCGACGAAGAGGGCCTCGCAGCGCCAGATGTTGCCGATGCCGGCCACCACCCGCTGGTCGAGCAGCAGCTCGCCGAGGGGCCGGTCGGCAGGACCGGCCCGGGCCCGGCGTCGGACCTCCTCGAGGTCGGGAGGCTGGTCGAGCACGTCGGGGCCGAGGTTGCCCAGCGCCGGATGGGACGCCATGCCGCCCGCCCGGACCAGCTCCACCACCGGCGCGTTGAAGCACACCGCCACCCGGTCACCGCAGGTGAGGGTGAGGCGGGCCTGGCGCTCGGGCCGCCGCCAGGGGTGACCCGCGGGGTAGACGTGCCACGACCCCGTCATCCGCAGGTGGGTGCGCAGCACCTCGTCGCCGTCGAGGCGGATCATGAGGTTCTTGCCCCAGGCCTCGACCGACTCGACGCGCCGGCCGACCAGGCGCTCGGCGGGGAAGCCGTCGACCTTGGTGGAGGCGGCCGTGATCTCCCGCCCCGCCAGCCACCGGTGCATGGTGGCCGAGGTGCGGGCCAGCGTGTCCCCCTCAGGCACCGTGCCGAGCCGAACTGGTGACGGCTCGGGGCATCCTGGCGCCGCCAAACGTCACCGGTTCGGAAAGGTCAGGCGCCATAGCGCACCAGTCCCCGGGGGGACGGGACGAAGCCGGCCGAGCGCAGCACCGGATCGAGGGCGTCGTCGTAGCGCTCGACGGCCAGCCGCCGGACCCGGCCGCTGGCCACCAGCCCGTCGAGGGCGCCGACGGCGGCGTCCTCCCACGTGCCGTCGAAGGGGCGGAGGGCCACCAGCGACTTGGCCCCCTTCTCCACGTAGAGCGACGCCTGGCCGTCGACCAGGACCACATAGGCGCCCGCCACCCGCCGGGGACCCGTGACCGGCCAGGGCAGGGACACCCCGTAGGCGTTGGCCGGGTCGGTGGCGGCCAGGACGACGACCTCGCCGGTGGACTCCCGGCGGGCCCGCAGCCGGTCGACGGCCCCGGGCAGGGCGAACTGGGCGCCGCCCAGGCCGGCCACGAAGTACCCCCGCCGGGCCCGGCCCGACTCCTCCATGGTGCGCAGGACGGGGTACACGGCGGCGAACCCGCCGCCGTGGCCCTCGCCCCGCACCGCCTCCCGGGTGAGCACCCCGTGGCGGTCGAGGAGGGCGGCGGCCAGGGCGTACGAGCGCTCGGTGGGGGTGACGTCGCCCAGGGGCAGCTCGGCCTCGACCAGCGCCCACCGGCCCTGGGCCTTGGGCGGACCGAGCACCGTCAGCGACCCCGGACGGGGCCGCTTGTTGGCGCTGGCCGGCCGGGCCCGGCCCGACCCCGACCCCCCGGCGACGAACGCCCGCAGAGCGGCGAACGAGTCGTTGGTGACCTCGCCCGCCCACACCAGGTCCCAGAGGGCGTCGAGCGACTCCTTGTCGTTGGCCCCGGCCAGCTCCCGGAAGAAGCACGCCCCCCGCCGGGCCAGCACCTCCCGGATGCGGTAGTGCTCCGGCTGCGACGGCCTCTCCCCGCCGGCCGCCGAGCCCGTCACCGGACGCAGGGCCGCCGCCTGGCCCCGCAGGAAGAGCAGCACCTTGCCGTCGTCGCGACCGAGGGGACCGGCCCCCACCCACGCCACCTCGCCGGCGGCGGCCAGCTCGTCGAGCAGGCGGGGCGACCAGCCCGACACCCGGGCCGACAGCACGTCGCGCTCGAGCACCGAGGCGGGGACGGGCACCCCCTGGAGCTGGCGTACCACCTCCACCAGCCGGTCGATCCCCCGGGCCTCCGAGCCCACCCCCTGCCACTCGGGTAGGAACCGGGCCAGCACCGGCGCCTCCACCGGCTCGACCTCCCGCCGCAGGGCGGCCAGCGACCGCTGGCGCAACGTCCGCAGCACCTCGGGATCGCACCACTCCCGCTCCCGTCCCTCAGGCCGGAACTCGCCCCGGAGCAGCACGCCCCGGTCGGCCCGGGCCGCCAGCAGGGCGTCGACCACGGCCACCGGGCAGGCCGAACCGGGCCAGCCGGCTCGGCGGTGAGGAACGGGCCGTGGGTGCGGGCCCACCGGCCCAGCAGCGTGCCCAACGGGTCGTCGACCGGCTCCAGGAAGGCGTCGGGCAGGCCGGGCGGCGGCTGGGCGCCGAGGGCGTCGCGGTAGCGGCCGGCGTCCTCCGCCGCGATCAGCCGGGCTTCGCCGCCGACGCGCAGCTCCACCGCCCGCCGGTCGCGCACCAGCGACTCCGAGAAGTCGGCCGTCGACCGGGCCCGCAGCTCCTCCCGGGTCAGGTCCCCCAGCCGCCGCAGCAGATCCGACGCCTCGTCGGCCGAGCGGGCCCAGAACCGCTCGTCCAGACACTGGAGCTGGTCCTCCAGGGCGGCCAGGGCGGCCGGGTCGACCAGCTCCCGCAGCTCCTCCGCCCCCAGCAGGTCGGCCAGCATGTCCCGGTCGAGGGTGAGGGCCTGCGCCCGCCGCTCGGCCAGGGGGGCGTCGCCGTCGTAGAGGAAGTTGGCCACGTAGGCGAAGGCCAGCGACGCCGCGAACGGCGAGGGCGAGGCCGTCTCCACCGACACCAGCCGCACCGTCCGGGAGCGGATGCCGGCCAGGATCTCGGTGAGGGCGGGCAGGTCGAAGACGTCGCGCAGGCACTCCCGGTAGGTCTCCAGCAGGATCGGGAACTCGCCGTGCTTGGACGCCACCGCCAGCAGGTCGGCCGAGCGCTGCCGCATCTGCCACAGGGGGGTGCGCTGGCCGGGCCGGCGACGGGGCAGCAGCAGGGCCCGGGCCGCGTTCTCCCGGAACCGGGAGGCGAACAGGGCCGAGTTGGCCAGCTCGCCCACCACCAGCTCCTCGACCTCGTCGGGGTCGACGACCACCATGTCGAGCGGCGGCGCCTCGTCGGCCTCGGGCAGGCGGACGACGATGCCGTCGTCGCTCCACATCGTCTGCACCTCGAGCCCCAGCCGGTCGCGCACCCGGGCCTCGATAGCGAGGGCCCATGGTGCGTGCACCCGACCGCCGAAGGGGGACAGCAGGCACACCCGCCAGTCGCCCAGCTCGTCGCGGAAGCGCTCGACAACGATCTGGCGGTCGGTGGGCAGCACGCCGCCGGTGACCGAGCGCTCCTCGACCAGGTAGGCCCGCAGGTTCTTGACCGCCAGCTCGTCCAACGCGCACTCGTCGGCCAGCCGGGCGTCGGGCCACGAGTCGACCTCCCGCAGGAAGGCCCCGATGGCCCGGCCCAGCTCGACCGGCCGGCCCACGTTGTCGCCGTGCCAGAACGGCATCTTCCCCGGCTCGCCCGGCGCCGGCGTGACCACCACTCGGTCGCGGGTGATGTCCTCGATGCGCCAGGTGGACGCCCCCAGCACCATCGTCTCGCCCGGCCTGCTCTCGTAGACGAACTCCTCGTCGAGCTCGCCCACCCGTGACCCCTCGGGGGTGAAGACGCCGTACAGGCCCCGGTCGGGGATCGTCCCCCCGCTCACGACCGCCAGCATGCGGGCGCCGGGCCGGGCCCGCAGCGTGCCCTCCAGCCGGTCCCAGACGATCCGCGGACGGAGCTCGGCGAAGGCGTCGGACGGGTAGCGGCCGGCCAGCATGTCGAGCACGTTCTCCAGCAGCGGCCTCGAAAGATCGGCGAATGGGTAGGCACCGGCGGCCACGTCGGCCACCTCGTCGACCGTCACGTCGTCGACCGCGCACATGGCCACGATCTGCTGAGCCAGCACGTCGAGGGGGTTGCGGGGGACCCGGGTCTCCTCGATCAGCCCCCGCTCCATTCGGGCCGCGGCCACCGCCGCCACCACCAGGTCGCCCCTGAACTTGGGGAAGATCTTGCCCTTCGACGGCTGGCCCACCTGGTGGCCGGCCCGGCCGATGCGCTGCAACCCGCTGGCCACCGACGGCGGCGACTCCACCTGCACGACCAGGTCGATGGCGCCCATGTCGATGCCCAGCTCGAGGCTCGAGGTGGCCACGAGGGCGGGCAGCTTGCCCGCCTTCAGCTGGTCCTCGATGTCGAGCCGCTGCTCCCGGGCGATCGACCCGTGGTGGGCCCGCACCAGCTCCTCGCCCGCCAGGTCGTTGAGGCGGGCCGCAAGCCGTTCGGCCAGGCGGCGGGAGTTCACGAAGATGAGGGTGGACGTGTGGGACCGGATGAGGTCGAGGAGGACGGGGTGCATGGCCGGCCAGATGGAGTGGCGGACCTCGGGGTCGCCCGCCGCCGGTCCGGCCAGCACGTCGGGGATGACCTTGCCCAGCTCGCCCATGTCGTCGACGGGGACGATCACCTCCAGCTCGAGCTGCTTGCGCACCCCGGCGTCGACCACCGCCACCGGTCGGGCCGCCCACTCGCCGGAGCCGGGGTCGCGGGCCCGGCCGCCCAGGAAGCGGGCCACCTCGTCCAACGGCCGTTGGGTGGCCGAGAGCCCGATGCGCTGGGCCGGCGTGCCCAATCCCTCTTTGGCGGTGAGGCGCTCCAACCGTTCCAGGGACAGGGCCAGGTGGGCGCCCCGCTTGGTGGCGGCCACCGAGTGGATCTCGTCGACGATCACGTACTCCACCGACCTCAGGACCTCACGGGCGGCCGACGTGAGCATCAGGTAGAGGGACTCGGGGGTCGTGACGAGGATGTCGGGCGGGTGGCGGACGATGTCGCGCCGGTCGGCCTGCGACGTGTCGCCGGTGCGGATGCCGACCCGCACGTCGGGGACCGCCAGCCCCCGCCGCTCGGCCTCCATGGCCATGCCCGCCAGGGGGGCCCGCAGGTTGCGCTCGATGTCGTAGGTGAGGGCCTTGAGGGGCGAGACATACAGCACCCGCAACCGACGCTTGTCGGTGGGGGGCGGCCCGCCGTTGCCGTCACCCCCCACCAGCCGGTCGAGGGCCCACAGAAAGGCGGCCAGGGTCTTGCCCGACCCGGTGGGGGCCAGGATCAGGGTGTGGTCACCCCGGCTGATCGCATCCCACCCCCGAGCCTGGGCGTCGGTGGGGGCCTCGAAGGCGGACTCGAACCAGGCCCGGGCCACAGGCGAGAAACGGTCGAGCGCGGACATCCCGTCCAGCGTAGAGAGTGCCAGCGACAATTCACTCCGATTGCGCAACTCTGGCGGATGAGTCGGACTGCTCATACAGCCGACCGCCCTTCGTCCCGACAATGACCGGGAGCAGAGCGAACCGAGGAGAACCAGCGTGAAGATCGTCCTCGTCGTCGACGACGACACCGACATCCGAGAGCTGATCACCTGGAAACTGAGCCAGGCGGGCTACGGGACCATGGCCGAGGCGGACGGCGCGGCCGGGTTGGCGGCGGCGTCGGGGGCGTCGTCCGCCGCGTGGGGCGTGCGCCCCGACCTCGTCCTCCTCGACTGGGCCATGCCCCGGATGAGCGGCATCGACGTGTGCCGGGCCCTGCGGGACGACCCCGCCACGGCCGGGATCCCCGTCATCCTGCTCACGGCCAAGGCCCAGGAGTCCCAGGTCGAGCTGGGTTTCGCGGCCGGCGCCGACGATTACATCGTGAAGCCCTTCAGTCCCCGGGAGCTGCTGCGCCGGGTCGATGCCATCCTCGGACGGGTGGGGTCCGAGCGATGACCCTCGCCTTCGTCCTCACCGCCATCGCCTGCACGCTCGGCTGCGCCGTCCTCCTCGGGCTGGCGGCATGGGCCGGCGCGGGCCGTCGTCGCCGGCGGCGGACGCTGCTGGCCGAGCGGGAGGCCATGGTCCGCTCCGCCCTCTACCGCACGTTGGGCGGCCCCGAGGAATCGGCCGGTGCTCTGGCCGAGCTGGACCACGCCGACCCCAGGTTGGTCGAGACCAAGGCCCGGGCCCTCCTGCCCGCCCTCCGGGGTGAGGACCGGGAGACCCTGGCCCGCCTGCTCGAGAGCCGGGGCGCCACCGAGGCCGCCCGGCGCCAGTGCCGCAGCCGGCGGGCGACGCAGCGGGCGGCCGCCTGCACCCTGCTGGGCGACGTCGGGTCGTCCTACGCCGTCCTCGACCTCGTCCCCCTCCTCGACGACCCCCGGCCCGTCGTGCGGACGGCGGCCGCCCGGGCCCTCGGCCGGGTCGGCCAACCGGCTGGTGTCGTCCCCCTCATGGGTGCGGTGGCGGGCCCCCGGGGCTTGCCGATCGACGTCGCCGCCGACGCCATCCAGCAGATCCGTGACTGGCCGGTGTCCCTGCTCCCGCCGTGCCTGGACTCCCCGTGCGACGCGACCCGGGGCCTGGCGGTGGAGCTGCTGGGACGGTTCCACGCCCTCGACAGCGTCGACGACCTGCTCGAGGTCCTGGAGGCCGACCCGTCGCCGGGCGTACGGATCCGGGCCGCCCGGGCCCTGGGCCGGATCGGCTCGCCCCGTTCCGTCCAACCCCTGATCGCCGTCGTGCACGTCGGTCCCGGGGCGTTGCGGGCGGAGGCGGTGACCGCCCTCGGCCGGGTGGGTGCGGTGGCCGCGGTGCCGACGCTGCGGGTGACCCTCCTCGGACCCTCCCTGCCCCTCAGCGAGGCGGCCGCGACCGCCCTGTCGGCCATCGCCCCCAGGGGCCTCGAGGTCCTGCACGAGATCGCCGACGACCAGGCACACCCGGCAGCCGTCATCGCCCGGACGGCGCTGGCCGACCGCCACGCCCTGGTCTCCGGCCGCTCGCCCGAGCCGGTCGGCGCCGGGTAGGGACCCGGCCCGCAGGAGGTTGCGGGGGCCGCGTGTGCCGCCCGGTGCCCGGGAGGAGGCGAGGTGTACCGTCCGGTTTCGGGATGAGCAGCTCTTACCACTTCGTCACCGTCTGGCGGGTGCCGGGCACCATCGCCGAGGTCAAGGACGTGCTCGGCAACGCCGACACGCTTCCGACCTGGTGGCCGTCGGTGTACCTCAGCGTCCGCCGGGTGAGCGAAGGCGGTCCGGACTTCGTGGGCAGCGCCAACGAGCTGCACACCAAGGGGTGGCTGCCCTACACCCTGAGGTGGACGCTGACGCTCACCGAGCCCCTCACCGACACCGGCTTCGCCCTCGCCGCGTCCGGCGACCTGAACGGCACCGGCGTGTGGACCTTCGTCCAGGACGGCCCCGAGGTCGTCATCACCTACGACTGGCGGGTGCAGGCGGCCAAGCCCCTGCTGCGCCGCCTGGCCTGGCTCCTCAAGCCCGCCTTCGCGGCCAACCACCACTGGGCCATGGCCAAGGGCGAGGAGAGCCTGCGCCTCGAGATGCGCCGCCGCCGGGCGACGTCCGAGGAGGCGCGCCGACAGGTCCCACCACCGCCCCCCGCCACCTTCCGCCGCCTCCTCCGCCAGCCTCGCGGCTGACGACAAGGCGCCAGAAATTCCGGTCCGACCTGTCGATTCGGATCGGTCCGTCCGTCGTAGGGACGTACGCCCGACGAGGAGGACACCATGCGATACGTGCTGCTGATCTGCAACGACGAGGACGCCCAGCAGGCCCTGAGCCCGGAGGAGGGCGCGGCGTCGATGGCCGAGTACGGCGCATTTGCCGACGAGATGGGCGCCCGCGGCGTCCTCCAGGGTGGCGAGCGGCTGCGGCCCACCACCGACTCCACCACCGTCCGGGTCAGCGAGGGCCAGGTGCTCACCGCCGACGGGCCCTTCGCCGAGACCAAGGAGCAGATCGGCGGCTACTACGTCGTCGAGTGCCAGGACCTCGACGAGGCCATCGAGGTGGCGGCCAAGATCCCGGCCGCCCGCAGCGGCACCATCGAGATCCGGCCCATCTGGGACATGTAGTTGGACGAGGTCGAGAGTCGCGGTCGCCCGAGCGTTCCGGGAGGAGTGGGGTCGTGTCGTCGCCACCCTCATCCGGACGACGGGCGACTGGGACCTGGCCGAGGAGTGCGCCCAGGACGCCTTCGCCCGGGCCTTGGAACGCTGGCCGGGCGACGGCGTCCCCCGCCGTCCGGGGGCCTGGCTCACGACCACCGCCCGCAACCGGGCCATCGACCGGCTGCGCCACGACTCGGCGGGGGCGGCCGCGGCCCGGGTGGTCGCGGTGACGCCGGACGACATCGGGCCTGACGAGGGCGCCGGGACCGCCTCCGACGACGACGACGACGGACGCGGTCCCGACGACTGGGGTGCCGACGAGAGCGGCATCGTCGACGACCGCCTCCGGCTGATCTTCACCTGCTGCCACCCGGCCCTCGCCCTCGAGGCGCAGGTCGCCCTCACCCTGCGCACCCTCGGCGGTCTCACCACCACCGAGATCGCCCGGGCATTCCTGGTGCCGGAGGCGACGATGGCCCAGCGGCTGGTGCGGGCCAAGCGCAAGATCCGCAACGCCGGCATCCCCTACCGGGTGCCGCCCGCCCATCAGCTCCCGGACCGAACGGCCGCGGTGCTGGCCGTGCTGTACCTGTCGTTCAACGAGGGCTACTCGGCCACGTCCGGCGCCGACCTGGTGCGGTCGGGCCTGTGCGCCGAGGCCATCCGTCTGGCCCGCACCCTGGCCGAGCTCATGCCCGACGAACCGGAGGCCCTCGGACTGCTGGCGCTCATGCTCCTCCACGACGCCCGCCGGTCGACCCGCGTCGACCCCGCCGGCGAGTTCGTGCCCCTCGAGCACCAGGACCGCGCCCGGTGGGACCGGGCCGGCATCGAAGAGGGCGTGGCCGTGCTCGACGCCGCCCTCCGCCGCCGGCAGCCCGGGCCGTACCAGATCCAGGCCGCCATCGCCGCCTGCCACGCCACCGCCGCTCACGCCGGCGGACACCGATTGGACCGAGATCACTCAGCTCTACGCCGAGCTCGGCCGGGTGGCGCCGTCGCCGGTGGTGGAGCTGAACCGGGCGGTGGCGGTCGCCATGGCCGACGGCCCCGCCGTCGGGCTGGCCCTCGTCGAGCGGCTGGAGGCGTCCGGCGCCCTACCCGGCTACCGCCTCCTGCCCGCCACCCGCGCCGACCTGCTGCGCCGCCTCGACCGGCGACCGGAGGCCGCCACCGCCTACCGCCAGGCCCTCGCCCTGGCCGCGACCGACGCCGAGCGCCGCTACCTCGCCCGCCGCCTGGCCGAGGTCGGCCCGCCACCCTGACCGACGGCGCCCCGTTCCAGGCGAGCGATCGCCACAGGTGGTCCCTCCACGGGGCCTCCCGCGCCATCCGCTCGGGGGCGACCCGCGGCCGGGGCGAGCGATCGCCACAGGTGGTCCCTCCACGGGGCCTCCCGCGCCATCCGCTCGGGGGCGACCCGTCCGCCGGGGCGAGCGATCGCCACTCGTGGTCCCTCCACGGGGCCTCCCGCGCCATCCGCTCGGGGGCGACCCGCGGCCGGGGCGAGCGATCGCCACTCGTGGTCCCTCCACGGGGCCTCCCGCGCCATCCGCTCCCGACGGCGACCGCCACCCCCGCCGTCACCGGCGGGGCCTCGACGACGGCACAGGGCCTGCCGGGAACTTCCGCACCGACGCCGGCCGGTTGGCCCTGCACCCCGAGCGGACCCACCCCTCGCCTCTGGTGGCGGACGCGGTCGAAGGCCACGCCACCCTGGCCGCGAGGAAGGGCGTGGCCCTCCGCTCGACAGTGGCCGAGGACGTGCCCGAGGTCGACGTCGACCCCAGCCGCATCCGCCAGGTGCTGGCCAACCTGCTGTCGAACGCGGTGCGCCACACGCCCCCCGGCGGCGAGGTGGGCGTCGACGTGACCGTGGACGGCGACGCGGTGCGCTTCGTGGTCGTCGACTCCGGGCCTGGGTTCCCGCCCGAGGCGTTGGCCACCGTGTTCGACCGCTTCACCCAGTCGGCCGACTCCGGGGGCAGCGGCCGGGCCTGTCATCTCGGCCGCCGACCGGGAGGCGGGAGGCGCGGCCATCGGCTTCACTGTCCCTGTGACCAGGCCCGCCCATGACTCCTGACCCCATGAGCCTCGACCCCCACGCGGTGGCCGCCCTCTTCGGGCGGACGGCCGCCACCTACGACACGATCCTCCCCTTCTTCACCTCGTTCGGGGCGCGACTGGTGGAGATCGCCGACCTGCAGCTCGGTGAGCGGGTGCTCGACGTCGGTTGCGGGCGGGGGGCGACCCTCCTGCCCGCGACGGCCGCGGTCGGACCCATGGGCCGGGTGGTGGGGGTCGACCTGTCGGACGAGATGGTGGCGATGCTCGGGTCCGAGCTGGAGGCGGCCGGCCTCGACAACGCCACCGTCCGCAAGGGCGACGCCCAGGCGCTCGACATGGAGGAGGCCTCGTTCGACGTCGTCCTCAGCCAGATGGTGCTTCACCTCCTGCCCGACCCGCCGGCCGCCGCGGCCGAAGCTCGCCGGGTGTTGGTGCCGGGCGGCCGCTTCGTGGCGTCCGTTCCCGCGGGAGCCCCCGGGTGGGAGTGGATGGGCGCCGTGTTCGGCAAGTTCGGTCCTCGGGTCCTCCGGCCCATGGACGTGCCCTTCCGCTCCGACTTCGACCTGCGGGTGGTCGTGGCCGACGCCGGCTTCGACGTGGTCGGGGACGAGCAGGTGGAGATCGGGTTCCACTTCGCCGACGAGCAGGCGTGGTGGGACTGGGGCTGGTCGAACGGGTATCGGGCCCTGTACGAGGTCCTGGCCCCAGACGATCTCGAGGGTCTGCGCCAGGAGGCGTTCGCCGCGCTCGCCGCCTCCCGTACCCCGGAGGGAATCCCCCTCACCCAGCGGGTGCGTGTCGTCGTGGCCGACGTCGCATGACCATCCCCACGATCGACAGGGTCCTCGAGGACGCCCGCCGCCGGCTTCCCCACCGTCCGACTGTGGAAGAGCTCCCTGCTCTCCGGGCCGGAGGCGCGCTGATCGTCGACATCCGCCCGGTCGAGCAGCGCGACCGCGACGGCGAGCTTCCGGGCGCGGTCGTCGTCGACCGCAACGTCCTCGAGTGGCGCCTCGACCCGACGTCGCCCCACTGCATCCCCGAGGTCACCGGCATCGACCAGGTCGTGGTGCTCGTGTGCAACGAGGGCTACGCCTCGACCCTGGCCGCCCTCAGCCTGCAGCAGCTCGGCCTCCACCGGGCCACCGACCTCGACGGCGGCGTCCAGGCGGCATTCGGGCAGGCCCGCGGAGAGGACGTCGGCGCAGCCGGCACGCGAATGAGGGGGTGACGGTCCCCCGCCCGGGTACCCTCGGCGTGATGGACCACGTGCTGTGGGAGTCGCATCCGACGCTGCGGCGGCCGGTGCTACTGGCGGCCTTCGAGGGGTGGAACGACGCCGGAGACGCGGCCTCGTCCGCCGTCCGCTACCTCCGCGACCGCTGGCAGGCCAAGACGTTCGCCACCGTCGACCCCGAGGACTTCTTCGACTTCTCGTCCACCCGGCCCCACGTCCAGCTCAACGACGACATGGGCCGCGAGATCGTGTGGCCGTCCAACGAGCTGTCGGCGGCGTCGCTGCCGGGGACGTCGCGCGACGTGATCGTGCTGCTCGGCTCCGAGCCCCAGCTCAAGTGGCGGACCTTCACCGAGGAGCTAGTCGAGGTGGCCACCTCGCTGGGCGTGGAGCTGGTCGTCACCCTGGGTGCCCTCTTGGCCGACGTGGCCCACACCCGTCCCGTCCGGGTCACCGGTACGGCCGCCGACAGCGACCTGGTGCAACGGCTGGGCCTCACCCGGTCCACCTACGAAGGCCCCACCGGCATCGTCGGCGTGCTCCACGAGGCGTTCAGCAGGGCCGACATCCCGTCGGCTTCACTGTGGGCGGCGGTGCCCCACTACGTGGCCGCCACCCCGTCGCCCAAGGCGTCGCTGGCGCTGGTGGAGCGGGCCGCCCGCCTCCTCTCGACCTCGCTCTTCACGGCCGACCTCCAGGTCATGGCCGCCGACTACGAGCGCCAGGTGAGCGAGGTGGTCGACAGCGACGACGACGTGTCCGCCTACGTCCGGCGCCTCGAGGACCACGCCGACGACCCCGACGAGGGCGGCAGCCTCGAGCTCATGTCGGGCGACGCCCTGGCCGACGAGCTCGAGCGCTTCCTGCGGGAGCAGACCGAGGACTGATCGGGAGCGGGGCCGGCCCCGCTACGGGGTGATGCCGAAGCGGGCCAGGGTCTGGGCGGCGTCGGGGAACACGGCCGACGCCGCCGCCACCAGGTCGTCGGGCGTGGCGATGCGGTAGGCGTTCTGGGCGACGTACACCCGGAGCGCGCAGTCGACCAGCTCCGGCGGGCCGAGGGCGGCGAGCGCCTGGGCCCCCTGGGTGTAGACGCCGTCCTGGTAGTAGAGGGGCCGCAGGGTCCAGAACGACATGGGCTCGCCCAGGTGGCCCTCGGCGATCCGGGGGATGTCCTGGGCCACGTAGAGCTCGAGCGTGCGCTGGTGGCGGGCCTCGACCCACGTGGTGAGGCCCTCGTCGAGCCACGGATCGCGGCCCTGGTCGTTGCCCACCAGGCCGTAGAACCACATGTGGCCGACCTCGTGGAAGGTGATGTCGCCCTCGGTGAACGGTCCCTGCATGACGTGGCCCGGGTACTCGATCCCGCCCCCCAGCCCGGGCGTGAGGGCCAGGGTGAACGTGGTCCACGGGTAGGGCCCGTAGCGCTCGCCGAAGGCCTCCAGGGCTTGCACCACCTGGTCGAGGAGCACGTCGGCCCGGGCCGGGACCCCGGTGTGGACCCCGACCGTCACCTGGACCGGGTCGGGGGCGTGGGCGACGGCGGTGACGAGGTCGTCGAAGCGGCCAACCGACACCGCCACGTCCCGCATGGCGGTGGCCCGGAAGTGGTTCGAGTCGGGGGACACGGGTTCGCCGCTGGCCAGGACGTCGTAGCCGTCGGGCACGGTGACGGTGAGGTCGAAGTCGGCGGTCGGGGCGGCGGACGCCTCGGCGAAGTCGCCCACCGCCGCTTCCCGGGCCCAGCCCACGCCCGGCTCCCACGGCAGGATCGGGAAGAAGGAGCCCAGGCGCATCGAGTCGCCCTCCCGGGCGATGCGGTCGTTGGCCGGTCCGGGCACGGCGAGCGTCCACGTCAGGGCGATGTCGACCGTGGTGCCGGGGGCGATCGTGCGGCCCGGGTTCACCACCAGGGTGGTGGCATCGGCCCGGGTGGCGGGGACGTCCACCCCGTCGACGGTGATCGGTCCCGTGTCCAGGCGGGCGCCGCCGAGGGCGGGGCGAGGGCCGTTGGGCCACAGGCGGAACACGAGCTCGTCGGTGGGGAGGTCGGGCGTGAACGCCACCGTCTGCTGCCCCTGGACCAGTCCCCTCGCCAGGGTTGATGTTGACGCTCAGGACGTACCGGGGCCGGTCGGCCGGGGGCGCGGCCCGGGCCGGGATCGCCGGGCACGAGGGGGCGGTGGCCGCCGGGAGGGAGGTCAGCGGCGATCCGGAGGAATCGCGGGGGGCCGTGGACTCGGTCGGGGCTCGGTCGGCCCGGCCGTCGCCGCCTCCTCCGCACGCGGCCAGCGCCACCAGCACGGCCACCGCCCAGCGGAGGGGGCGCCGGGTCACCGGCCCATAGTGGCAGGCGTCGGAGCCACACTGGGGGCATGGCCGCCCCGGTGCCCACGTGCGTGTGGAGGGTGTCGGAGGACCTCGTGCGAGCGCTCGACGAGCGGTTCGGGGCCCCGGTCGACGCCTACGTCAACGGGTCGCAGGTGTGGCTGCGGGACGACGGGCCGGGCGGGATCACCGTCGAGTGGCGCCTCCATCCGGTGGCCGGGTACCGGCGGCCGGCGGGGATGGGCACCTACGAGGTGTTCGACGAGGTGTCGGCGGCGCTGGCCGCCGGTACGTCGCCGGCTGCGCCGCCGGACACGCTGTGGGACGGCCTGGAGGCGTTCCCCGCCTACGGCGACGAGGTGGAGCCGGCCACCCTGGCCGCGGCGTGCACCGAGGCCCTGGGCCGCCCACCCGACGGCGCCGGCCTGGCCGACCACCAGGGGATAGGGGACGCCTGGGAACGCTCGGCGGGAGCAGTGTCGATCGTGGACGCCCTCCTCGAACAGCTTTCCCCGCCCGCTCCGGACCCGTCCGCTCCGGAGACTTTTGGTCCGGACACGTCTGGCCCGCCCGCCCCGGACCCGCCCGCCCGCTAGCGGCGGCGGCGGCCGCCCCGGCGGCGGCCCGGTCGGCCGGGCCCGTCGTCGGCGTCGTCGTCGTCGGACCGCCGTCCGGTCAGGTCGACGACCATGGCGTCGTCGTCGCCCCCCCATCCGAGTCCGCCGCCGGTCTCGCCCTTGTCGCGACCCCGACGACGACGCTTCTCGCCGCCGACCAGGTCGTGCACCTGGGCGCCGGCCCAGAACTCGTCGACTTCGTCGTCCGGTGCTGTCGTCGGCTCCACCGGCTGGGCCGCCGCGGCCACGTCGGCCCACCCGGTGGTGTCCTGCCCGACGACCTCATCCCCGCCCCCGTCGTCGTGCTCGTCTACCGCGCCGTCGTCCCCGTCCTGCTCGTCGCCTTCGTCGTGCTCGTCGTCTTCATCGTCATCGTCGTCTTCGTCATCGTCTTCATCGTCGTCGTCATCGTCGTCGTACTCGTCCTCGTCGTCGTCGTCGTCGTCCGCGTCGTCGGCGTCCGCTTCGACGGCGTCGGCGGCTGCGGGGGCTACGACGACACCCGCGTCCGTCTCCTCGACCGCCGGCGGTTCGGCGGCCTGATCCTCGACCTGGTCGGGCTCGACCGCGGCGTAGGCGGCGTCGGCGAAGGGGTCCGCCTCCGAAACCGGCGCCTCCGAGACGGGCGCATCGGATAGGGGCACGTCGGAGGCGGCGGGCGGCTCCTCGACCTCGGACGGGCGGCCGGCGTCGATCATCTGCCGCAGGGCCTCCGCCTCCTCCTTGACGGTGAGCGGCCGGGCGGCCGCCTCCGCCGGCTCGGACGAGGCCGGGGCCATCTTGGGCGGCGGCTGCTCGACGACCGCGCTGTACACCCGGGCCCAGCGGACCAGCTCGTCCTCGACGCCCATGATGAACACGCCCGCCACCTCGACGTCGCGCCCGGCGCCGTGGAGCTCGACCCACACGGTGTTCCCCTCGGAGGACGAGCGCACCAGGCTCAGGCGGAAGCCGGGCTCGCTCTCGAAGATGGCCTGCCAGTTGCGCCGGACCTGGGTCGATCCCCGGAAGTTCCGGCTCGGGTAGATGGGCTGGATGCTCTCGAAGTCGGGGTGGAGGCACTTGGCGATGGCGTCGGCGTCATGGCGGTTGGCCGCGTCCACGAACCGGCTGACCACCGCCACGGGGTCGGACTGTGCCTTTTGACGGCGGAAACGACGCAACAGCAAGACCACGACCTCCTGAGGACCCGGGTTACGGTAGTTCCTCGTCCCCTCGGTCGCCGGTATCGGCGGCCGTCCGCCACAGCGGTTGGCGGGGCCGATCGAACTGCACCTCGACCGGCTCACCCCGGATGGCCTCGAAGGCGGGCACCCGCCACCGCCCGGCGCCGGCGAGGGGCGACGGCAGGTCGTCCTCCGCGAACCACCCGACCGACCGGCACTCGAGCGGGTGGGCCCGCAGCTCGCCCCCCACCAGCCGGCAGTGGAACACCAGGGAGTACAGCGGTATGCGGGTGAACCCCAGGCGCAGCCCGTCGAGCACGGCGATGAGGCGGACCGGCTCCACCAGCATCCCCGTCTCCTCCAGCACCTCCTTGACCGCCACCTCGGCCGGCGAGTAGCCGACGTCGGCCCAGCCCGTGGGATACAGCCACATCCCGGAGTCGGCCCGCTCCACCAGCAGGATCTCACCCGCCTCGTTCCCCACCACGGCCCCGATGGCGACCTTGGGGGTCACGTAGCCGGCGACGCCCCGGCCCACCTGCGACAACCACTCCTCGACCAGGGCCGCCGCGACCTGCCCGTCACCGGGGCCGTGGCCGGCGGCGAAGCGGATGTCGGCCGCCACCCGGAGCACCTCCTCGAAGCGCTCCCGCTCGTAGAGGCTGTCGGTGAAGCCGAGGCCGGTGCGGGCGATGGCGGCCAACGCCTCGCTCCACCGCACCAGGTCGTGGCCCGAGACCCCGTCACTGGTGTCCGGTTCGCTCACCGGCGCCGACCCTACCGCCAGAGCCCTCTCAAGCGGCGGGAAGCTGACTGTGCGGCGTCGCGAACGTGACAGTGCTCCCGCCGCGTCAGCCGCCCCGCCGCGTGGCGGCGGGGAAGCGGTGCCGCACGGCTTGGCCCGACCGCCACGACGTCGCTCCGACGAGCGCTACCAACCACCTCCGAGTCTGTATGGTCGGTCAGCTCAATCGCCGGACGACAAGGACGTGAGCAGATGGCAACGGGCATCGTGAAGTGGTTCAACTCGGAGAAGGGGTTCGGCTTCATCGAACAGGATGGCGGTGGACCGGACGTCTTCGCCCACTTCTCTAACATCGCCACCCAAGGATTCCGAGAGCTGCAAGAGGGTCAGAAGGTGAGCTTCGACATCACCCAAGGGCAGAAGGGCCCGCAGGCAGAGAACATCGTTCCCTCCTAGAGGGAGTAGGTCGGAACACGGCAGTGGCGTCTCACCGGCACCCCGAAGGGGTCGCCGTGGCCCCCGGCTCTACCGGCCGCGCAAATTACCGGCTATCGCCGTTCTCCCCTTTCCGAGGCCGGACAAGGCTCGCGGGCCGTCCTTCTCGGTCGCCCGTCGGGGACCCATCTGCCAACATTGACCGGTGAGCGTGAAGGCCGACTGCCGCCACTACTCCCTGCGGACCGTGCCCACGGGCGACGCGGTCGAGCGGTGCCGGCTCGACATGGCCCTCGAGGCCCCGTTCGCCTGCCCCGACGACTGCCTGTTCTTCGAGCCCCGGCCCATCAGCGACGCCGGCTGGCAGCGCCCCCGCGACCGCCGCTGACCTCGGACAGCGGTCTGGGGCACGAAAAGGGGCGCGTACCGCCCCGAAACATGCCCCAGACCGCCGAGTCTGCGGTCTTTGGCGCGCTACGGGCGCCAGGGGCCCGCCACGCGCCAAAGACGGACCGCCGAGTCAGGGTCAGGCGTCTCCGGCCAGCAGCTCGTCCAGGCGGGAGAAGAAGGCGGAGCGGGCCAGCACCACCTGGCAGCCGGCGGCCTGGGCCGCGGCCATGAGGGCGGGCTCGGTGTGGCGGGCGAAGCCGATCACCCGGGCGGACAAGGTGGGCAGCACGTCGAGGACGCCCGGGCGCATGAGGTCGACGACCACCACGTCGGCCTCCACGTCGGCCAGCCCGTCGGGGCGGCTCACGAACGTCACATCGCCCGCGGCCGCCACTTTGGAGCGGTCCATGAGGTCGGGCACGTAGGCGGCGATGCGGGTCATGGATCCTCTTCCTGCTTGCGCCGGTGACGGCGGAGGTGCTCGTGGGCCTTGGCCGCGCCCCAGATCAGGCCGGGCTCGGTGAGACGGGGGTCGACGTCGGCGAAGGTGGCCGGGGACAGGTCGTAGACGTCGTCGGGGAACAGGCGGACCTTCACATCGTCGCGCTCGCCGACCGGCACCGGCATCGCCCCCGCCCGGCGGAGGACCTCGGTGGGGTAGCGCACCGCCTCCCGCAGCAGGCTGAGGGGGTTCGACCGCTGCTCGTCGATGTCGGCCGCCAGCAGCGCCCGGAGGGCAGCGCCCACCTCGGCCGCAGCCCTCCGGCCGGCCTCCGCGGCGTCGGCCCGCACGCCATCGCCCACCTCCAGACCGGCGGCGACGAGCACGGACGCCACCGACCGCTCGACCCAGCCGGGCAGGACCTCCTCGATGACCTCGACCAGCGCCGCCGCGTATTCGTCCACCGGCCCCACTGTGCCGGATACTGGGGAGACCATGAAACCGAAGCCCGTCCCGCCCGGCCCGGGCCAGGAGTCCGTCTGGGACTACCCCCGCCCGCCCCGCCTGGAGGCGGTCGACGAGGAGGTGGAGGTCTTCTTCGCCGGACGCTCGATCGCCTACACCGAGTCCCCCCTGCGGGTCCTCGAGACCAGCCACCCGCCCGTCTACTACGTGCCTCCCGACAGCGTCGACGACGGCGTCCTCGAGCCCAACGGCCGCACCACGACCTGCGAGTTCAAGGGCGAAGCCCGGTACTTCGACCTGGTGGTGGGCGACAACCGGTCGAAGGACGGGGCCTGGTCCTACGACGAGCCCGCCCCCGGCTACGAGGCCATGGCCGGCTACATCGCCTTCTACCCGGGCCGGGTGGAGTCCGCCCTCCTCGACGGCGAGGCGGTGCAGGCGCAGCCGGGCGGCTTCTACGGCGGCTGGATCACCACCAGCATCGTCGGCCCCTTCAAGGGCCTGGCCGGCACCCTCGACTGGTAGCAACTGACCCCCTACAGCGGCACCTGCAGGGGGCGGCCGGCGAGCTCGATGGGGACCCGGTCGACGCGGCACGTGAGGCGGAGCCGTCCGGGAAGGATCTCGGCCCCCTCGACGCACGACACCAGCGGCAGCGGGGGGATCTCGATGACGGGCAGGCTGAACCCGCCCGCCTCCACCACCAGGGAGCTCCCCTCCACCCGGGCCGCCACCGTCACCAGCTCGCCGCCCACCCGCACCCCGGCCCGCCCCTCCTCCAGCACGATCGGCACCCCGAGCAGCCGCGACACCTCGTCGCCCGAGATCTCCACCACCGCCGTGCCCCGCCCGATGCTCTGGAGGGCGACCCGGCGGTCCTGCACCAGCGCGTCCCGGTCGATCTGCACCGCCCGCAGCTCGACGCCCACCGAGGCGAACGTCACCCCCCGGACGGTGACGTCGACGAGCGAGACGTCGACCTCGGAGATCGTCCCCGACAGCAGCAGCCGGCCGAGGAAGGGGAACGACGAGATGGCGGCCGAGACCCGGCCGTCCACCTCCGAGCCCGACGCCTGCACCCGGGAGAGCACCCGCTGCCGCAGCTGGTCCTCGGCCACCCCCCGGGCGGCGACGTCGGCCACCACCACGACCGCGGCCACGGCCAGGACGAGCAGGAGGAAGAGCTTGCGCAGGACGCCTGTGGTCTAGCCCAGATCAGGACTCGACGACTTCAGGACTCGACGACATCGCCGAGGTGGCTGACCTCGACGCCCGCCTCCTGCAACCAGGCCAGGGCCTTGTCGACGGATTCCCGCTCGCCGGTGAGCTCGCACACGATCCACCCGAAGTGGTCCTCGATGTTGGCCCGGCGGATGTTGGGCAGCACCTCGAACATCCGCTCGAGGCGACCCAGGAGCGGCTGCTTGATCAGCTGCTCGGGGAACGTGAGCTTGACCCGGACGTTGGCCATCAGCCGATCTCCATGAGACGGGAAGCATGACATTTCGGACAGGCCCCGTGCCGGGCCCACCAGGGCTCGGCCACCCCCGCGGTGGGAATACCGGCCCCCTCCCAGACCTTGATAGCGGTTGACTCAAGTTTGTTAGTCTGAATCAGTCATAACTCCGTAAGTTCCGGGAGGAAGATCTCATGCCCAAGGCCGTCGGTATTGACCTCGGCACCACCAACTCGGTCGTCTCCGTGCTGGAGGCAGGCGAGCCCACCGTCATCGCCAACGCCGAGGGCGGCCGCACCACCCCGTCCGTCGTCGGCTTCTCCAAGACCGGCGAGGTCCTGGTCGGTGAGGTCGCCAAGCGTCAGGCGATCACCAACCCCGACCGCACCATCCGGTCCGTCAAGCGCCACATGGGGACCAACTGGTCCGTCAACATCGACGGCAAGAAGTACAACCCCCAGGAGATCAGCGCCCGCATCCTGCAGAAGCTGAAGCGGGATGCCGAGGCCTACCTGGGCGACGAGGTGACCCAGGCCGTCATCACCGTGCCCGCCTACTTCGACGACGCCCAGCGCCAGGCCACCAAGGAGGCGGGTGCCATCGCCGGCCTCGAGGTGCTGCGCATCATCAACGAGCCCACCGCGGCCGCCCTCGCCTACGGCCTCGACAAGGAGGGCGCGGAGCAGACCATCGTCGTGTTCGACCTCGGCGGCGGCACGTTCGACGTGTCCATCCTCGAGATCGGCGACGGCGTGTTCGAGGTGAAGTCCACCAGCGGCAACACCCAGCTGGGGGGCGACGACTGGGACGACCGGGTCATGAACTGGCTGGTCGACACCTTCAAGAACGAGCACGGCGTCGACCTGTCGAAGGACAAGATGGCCGTCCAGCGGCTCAAGGAGGCCTCGGAGAAGGCCAAGATCGAGCTATCGACGGTGCAGGAGACCACCATCAACCTGCCCTTCATCACCGCCACCGACGCCGGCCCGCTGCACCTCGACTCCAAGCTCACCCGAGCCCGGTTCCAGGAGCTCACGGCCGACCTCCTCGACCAGTGCCGGGGACCGTTCGAGCAGGCCATCAAGGACGCCAAGCTCACCGCCGCCGACCTCGAGCACGTGATCCTCGTGGGCGGCTCCACCCGCATGCCCGCGGTGCAGGAGCTCGTCTACAAGATCACCAACAAGGACGCCCACAAGGGTGTCAACCCCGACGAGGTGGTGGCCGTGGGCGCCGCCATCCAGGCCGGCGTGCTCAAGGGCGACGTCAAGGACGTCCTGCTCCTCGACGTCACCCCGTTGTCCCTCGGCATCGAGACCCGGGGCAGCATCATGACCAAGCTCATCGAGCGCAACACCACCATCCCCACCCGTCGCACCGAAGTGTTCACCACCGCCGAGGACATGCAGCCCTCGGTGGAGATCCACGTGCTGCAGGGTGAGCGGGAGATGGCCAGCTACAACAAGACGCTGGGCAAGTTCCAGCTCGTCGGCCTGCCCCCCGCCCTGCGCGGCATCCCCCAGATCGAGGTCACCTTCGACATCGACGCCAACGGGATCGTCCACGTCTCGGCCAAGGACCGGGCCACGGGCAAGGAGCAGTCGATGACCATCACCGGGCAGTCGGCGCTGAGCAAGGACGACATCGACCGCATGGTGCGCGACGCCGAGGCCCACGCCGAGGAGGACCGCACCCGCAAGGAGGAGGCCGAGGCCCGCAACCAGGCCGACACCCTCGTCTACCAGGCCGACCGCATGATCCGGGAGGACGCCGAGGCCAACAAGCTCACGGCCGACGACAAGCAGCGCATGGAGGAGGGCATCGCCCACCTCAAGGACTCGCTGAAGGGCTTCGACCTGGCCAAGGTCAAGGCCGACACCGAGGCCCTCATGACCGTCATCCAGGCCGTGTCCCAGCGCCTGTACGCCGACGCCACCGCCGCCGCCGACGCCGCCGGCGCGGCCGATGGTGCCGGCCCCGGTGGCCCGGGCGGAGCCGGAGCCGGTGCGTCCAACGACGACGACGTGGTGGACGCGGAGATCGTCGACGAAGCCCGATGAGGGTGACGGCATGAGCGATGGGACCACGTCCGACGTAGCCGACCAGCAGGTCGACGACACCCCGCCGGCGGCGCCCTCCCCCGAGGGGGGCGCCGTCGCCGGCGATCAGCGCGGCGATCAGGCAAGCGACCAGACCGATGTTCTGGGGGACGAGCTGGCGGAGGCGGTCATGAGCGACCTCGACGTCCTCGCCGCCGAGCGTGACGCCTACTACGACCAGCTCCTGCGCACCCGGGCCGACTTCGACAACTTCCGCAAGCGCATGATCAAGCAGCAGACCGATCACCTGGAGCGGGCCAACGAGGGCCTCATCGTCAAGCTCCTCGACGTCCTCGACGTCCTCGACGGGGCCAGCGCCCACGGGGAGGGCTTCGAGCAGGTCGGCTCCCACCTGGTGGGCGTCCTGCAGAAGGAGGGCCTCGAGCGCATCGACCCCGTCGGCCGGGAGTTCGACCCCAACGAGGCCGACGCCGTGGCCCACGAGCCGTCCGCCCCCGGCGAGACCGGCCAGGTGGTGGCGGCCGTGCTCCGGCCCGGCTACCGCTGGAAGGGTCGGGTCGTGCGACCGGCGATGGTGAAGGTCAAGGGCTAGGCCGGGATCCCATGGCCGCCGCCCAGCCTCAGCGGGAGTGGTTCGAGAAGGACTTCTACAAGGCCTTGGGAGTGCCGCAGTCGGCCACCGAGGCCGAGATCCGGCGCGCCTACCGCAAGCTGGCCAAGCAGCACCACCCCGACACCAACCCCGGCAGCGACGACCGCTTCAAGGAGATCTCCGCCGCCTACGACGTGCTGGCCGACCCCGAGAAGCGCAAGGCCTACGACGAGGTGCGCCGGCTGGGGCCGATGGCCGGCTTCGGCGGCCCCGGCGCCGGCGGCGCCGGGCGACCGGGCGCGGCGGGAGCCCCCGGAGGGTTCAGCTTCACCACCGACAACCTGGGCGACCTGGGCGACATGCTGGGCGGCCTGTTCGGACGGGCGCGGGGCGGGGCCAGCCCGTTCGGCGGCGCCGGGGGCCGGGGTGGGGCGGGTGGCGGGGCTCGCCGGGGGGAGGACCTCGAGGCCGAGCTCCACCTGTCGTTCCTCGACGCGGTCAACGGCGTCACCACCACCGTCAACCTGACGTCGGAGGCCACCTGCTCCACCTGCCACGGCACCGGCGCCGCCCCCGGCACCAGCCCGGTGGTCTGCCCCCGCTGCGCGGGACGGGGCGTGCTCGACGACAACCAGGGCCTGTTCTCCTTCAGCCGGGCCTGCCCCGAGTGCGCCGGGCGGGGCATGAAGGTGGAGGACCCCTGCCCCACCTGCCGGGGCACCGGCTCCGAGGTGCGGCCCCGCCAGGTCAAGGTGCGCATCCCGGCGGGCGTCGACGAGGGCCAGCGCATCCGGCTCAAGGGCAAGGGCGGCTCGGGCGGTGTCAACGGCCAGCCGGGCGACCTGTTCATCATCGTGCACGTCTCGCCCCACCCGCTGTTCGGGCGTCGGGGCCGCGACCTCACTCTCACCGTGCCCATCACCTTCACCGAGGCCGTCCTCGGAGCCGACATCACCGTGCCCACCCTGGAGGGCCCGGTCGTCGTCCGGATCCCGGCCAGCACCAAGTCCGGGCGAACGTTCCGGGTCAAGGGCAAGGGCGTGCCCGTCGCCAAGGGGGTGGGCGACCTGCTGGTCACCGTCGAGGTGGCCGTCCCCACCCACCTGTCGGCCGCGGAGCGGGAGGCAGTCGAGGCGCTGGCGGTGGCGTCCAAGGAATCCCCCCGCTCGCACCTCGGGGTATGACAATGTCAGGCGGGGAGGCTGCCTCATGGCTGAGAAGGGCTGATGGCTGAGACGGGATCGGCACGAGGCGTCTACGTGATCTCCGTGGCGGCCGAGCTGGCCGGGATGCATCCCCAGACCCTGCGCATCTACGAGCGGCGGGGCCTCCTCGACCCCGCCCGCACCGGCGGTGGCAGCCGGCGCTACTCCGAGCACGACATCGCCCGCCTCCGGCGTATCCACGAGCTCACCGCGGCGGGGATGAACCTGGCCGGCGTCAAGGCGGTCATGGAGCTGGAGGAGGAGGTCACCCGCCTGCGCCGGGAGCTGGCCAAGGCGGTGCAGGAGAACCGCGACCAGGCCGAGCGCATCCACCGCCAGTACCGGCGCGACCTGGTGCCCGTCCGCCAGGTGCCGGCCCCCTTCCGCGGACCACGCTGACCGTGGACGACATGGAGCTGCTGACCGCGGTCATGGCGAGAACCGCCGAGATCATCGAGGGGATCGACGACGGCCAGTGGGGGCTGCCGACTCCCTGCGAAGGCCTCACCGTGGGGGATCTGGTCGACCACGTCCTCGGCTGGGTGCAGGTGTTCGCGGCCGCCAGCACCGGCGCACCTCATCATGGCGACCCCGACGAGCACGAGCGAGGCGCCGAGCCGGCCGAGGAGTTCCGCGCTACCGCCGCCCGCCTCGTCGCCGGATGGAACGAGCTCGGCTTCGACCGGAAGGTGACGATGACGGGCGGAGAGGTGCCGGCCTCGATGGCCTTCACCATGACGTTGATGGAGTACATGGGCCACGGCTGGGACCTCGCCGTCGCCACCGACCAGCCCCTGCCCTTCACCGACGCTCAGGCCGCCGCCTTCCTCCCCCGCGCCGAGATGACCCTGCTGCCCGACTATCGAGGCCCCGGGACGCCGTTCGGCGTCGTGGTGGCCGTCCCCGACACCGCTCCCGCCGTCGACCGCCTGGTCGGCTTCCTCGGCCGCACGCCCCGGTGACGTAGGCATCCCACACGGTGGCGCCCGCCCGGCGGGCGGCCGATCTGACCGCCCTCCGACACTCCGCTCCGTCGATGGGCCAGGATGAGGGGATGCGCAGGCGTCCTGTTGCCGCCCTCGGCGCGCCACTCGTCCTCCTGGTTCTGCTCTCCGGGGTGTTGGGTTGGCTGCCGGGGACGCAGTCCTCCGAGCCGATCGAGAATTCCACCCAGCCGCCGGCGGCGGCGGCCGTCCTCGACGCCATGGCGTCGCTGCCCCTCGCCTTCGAGCCCAACGTGGGCCAGGCCGAGGCGGGCGTGGGTTACGTGGCCCGGGGCCCCGGGTACCGCCTCGCCCTCTCGCCGACGGTGGCCGACATCACCCTGTCCGACTCCGGCAGTCCCTTGCGAATGAGCCTGGTCGGGTCGAACCCGTCGCCGGTCGTGACCGGGCTCGAGCCCCTCCCGGGCCGAACCAACTACCTGACGGGCAACGACCCCTCCGCCTGGCGGGAGGGCGTCCCCACCTTCGCCCGGGTGGCCTACGCCGACGTGTGGCCGGGCGTCGACCTGCACTTCCTCGGCGATCAGCGCCGGCTCCGCCACGATTTCGTGGTCGACCCCGGTGCCGACCCCGCCGCCATCGCCGTCGAGTTCCCCGACGCTGTCCGTGACCGTCGACCCGGCTACGGGGGACCTGCTGGTGGGCGACGGGCGCCTGTCCCGCCCCACCATCTACCAGGAGGTCGCCGGCCACCGCCGCCCGGTCGAGGGCGCCTTCCGGCTGCTCGGTGACGGTCCCCGGCCGCGAGTCGGCTTCACCGTCGGCGCCTACGATCCCACCCTCCCCCTCGTCATCGACCCCACCCTCGTCACCTCCAGCTACTTCGGCGGGAGCGGCATCGACTCCGCAGCCGCGGTCGAGGTCGACGGCGGGGGCAACGTCTACATCGCCGGCTCGACCGAGTCGCCCGACTTCCGCACGTCAAACCCGGTCCAAGCCACGGTGAACGGCGACGGGTCGGCCGGGAAGTCCGACGCCTTCGTGGCCAAGCTCAACCCCGAGGGCAGCTCACTCCTCTTCGCCACCTACCTCGGCGGCACCAACCGCGACGCCGCCGCCGGGGTGGCGGTGGGCGCCGACGGCAGCGTGTTCGTCACCGGCGTCACCGAGTCGGACAACTTCCCCAAGACGACGCCTGCGGCCCAGGAGGCGTACGGCGGCGGGCCCAGCGACGCCTTCGTCACCAAGCTCAACGCCACCGGATCGTCGGTGGCGTGGTCGACGTTCGTCGGAGGCAACCAGACCGACTCGGCCCGGGCCGTCTCGGTGAGCCCGTCGGGGGAGGCCTTCATCACCGGGTCGACCAACTCGGTGGGGTTCCCGACCGCCAACGCCTTCCAGCAGGCCGCCCCCCGGGAGGACGACGTGGACGCGTTCGTCACCAAGGTGGCGCCCGACGGGGCGTCGTTCGCCTTCTCCACCCGCCTGGGCGGCGACAGCGACGACCGCGGCCTCGACATCGTCGTCGACGCCACCGGCAACGCCTACGTGACCGGTGACACCCGATCGCCCGGATTCCCCACCGCCCGGCCCCTGCAGGAGGGGGCCGGCGGGTCGGAGAGCGGCGTGGCCGGCAGCTTCTCGGACGCCTTCGTCTCCAAGTTCGGGCCGGCCGGGAACAACCTGGTGTACTCGACCTTCCTCGGGGGCAGCGACACCGACCAGGGGGCGGCCATCGCCGTCGACAGCGAGGGGGCGGCGTACGTCACCGGCACCACCAACTCGCCCAACTTCCCGACCGCCGCCCCCCTTCAGGCCCGCAAGGACAGCGACACCGACGCCTTCGTCACCAAGGTGAACCCGGCCGGGTCCACGCTCGTCTACTCGACCTACCTGGGCGGGGGCGGGGCCGACAGCGGCACCGGCATCGCGGTCGACCAGCTGGGCTCGGCCACCATCGTCGGCACCACCGGGTCCTCCAACTTCCCCACCGCCAAGCCCCTCCAGGGGGTCAAGGGCGGGGGCGCCACCGACGCCTTCGTGTCGACCCTCGCCTCCCCCGGCACCACGCTGGTGTCGTCGTCCTACCTCGGGGGGCGGGAGGACGATCAGGCGACGGGCGTCGCCATCGGCACCGGGGCCACGGGCGGGGGCACGCCGGTCGTCGTGGGCTCCACCGGCTCGGCCGACTTCCCGACGGCCAAGCCCCTCCAGCCGGCCCGGGCCGGTACCTCCGCCGACAGCTTCGTCACCCGGGTCTCGGCGGCCGAGGCCGAGTCGCCGGCCACCACCGTCGCACCCGGCGGCGTGGCCACGACCACACCCGCGGCCAGTGGATCGAGCACCCACGACCGGCGGGTGCGGCTACTGGTGGCCACCACCGCAGGGCTGTTCCTCGTCGCCGTCCTGCAGACCGCCTACCTGCGGCGCAAGGCGGCCGCCGAGACCACCACCTGGGGCCCCGACCAGCCCGAGCCGCTCGTCCCCCCGCCGCCGGTGCAGACGTGGGGCGGCGGCGTCCGCCTCATCGACGACGACAAGGACGACGAGCCCGACGAGCGCGACGACCGCGACGACCGCACCCGCCTCGACGACGGCGCCGACTGGTCGGGCGAGGTCACGGCAGTGGGCCGTCCCGATCTGGGCCGTCCCGTTTTGGGCCGGCCCGACTTGCCCGGTCCCGATGTGGCCGTACCCGACCTGCTCGAGGAGAAGTGGGCGTCGCCGGTCGCGCCCAAGGTTGCGCCCAGTCCTCCGCCCCTTCCGCCGCCCCTCCGGCCCGCCCCCCGCGTGCCCCTGGAGGAGCTGTCGTTCTGGGACCTGTTCCCGGAGGACCTGCCCCCCTCCCGCCGTCCGGAAGCCGTCGACCAGGGCGACTGGGCCCTGGAGGACCAGGACCATGAGGACCTCCTCATGAGGCCGGCGACCGAGTTCCCCCCTCCGCCCCCTCCGCGGCCGCCGATGCCCGGTCCGTGGGGTGACGTCGACCCCGCGCCGGTCGACGCCCCACCCCCCGCCGTCGCCGGCGCTGGCGGTTCCGACGCCGACGCGGCCGAAGGAGCCGAGGGGGACGAGGTGGCCGACGACAACCTGCTCCTCACCGAGCTGCTCGACCTGTCGCCGGAGGCCACCAGGGAGGCCAACGCCACCCATTACGGCAACCTGATCGGCGCCGGGGGCGGCGACGTGGGCGGGTCCGCCGACGACGACCAGTGGGACCAGGGCGAAGACAACGCGTCGGCGCCGGAGGGGGCCGGCGACCCCGTCCGTTCGGGGACCCGCCCGGCGTCCGGTGGGGGCAAGCGCAAGCGGTCGAAGCGGGGCGGCGGCCGCCGACCCAAGCCCGGCGGAGGTCCGGGCGGCGCGGGCGGGGGCGGCGGTCCGGGCGGGGGCGGCGGTTCGGGCGGCGGTCCGCGCGGCGGCGGTGGCCCCGGTGCCGGAACTGGCGGCGGCGGCGGTACCGGCGGGGGCGGAGCGGCCGGGGGGCTCGGGTCCGGCGGCTGATTCGATCGCCGGTGGGAATCCGCCGGGCCCTCCCCATGGTTGATACGGGTACACTCAAGTTTTCTTCACCGTGAGGTTCCGGACATGGCGATCAACCCCAACCGCTGGACGATAAAGACCCAGGAGGCGGTGCAGTCCGCCCTCCAGCTGGCCGCGTCCGGCAACCATTCCGAGGTCACGCCCGACCATCTGCTGCTGGCCCTGCTGGGCCAGGAGGACGGCGTGGTCCTGCCCGTGCTCCAGCGGGCGGGCGTCGCCCCCCTGTCCCTGCGCAACCAGGCGCGCGACCGGCTGGCCAAGCTGGCCAAGGCCTACGGCACGTCGGAGCCCCAGCTCGGCCGCGAGGTGCGGGTCGTCCTCGACGCCGCCGACCGCGAGCGCACCGACCTGCACGACGAGTACCTCTCGACCGAGCACATCCTCCTGGCCCTGGCCCAGCCCGATGGCCAGAGACTTGGCGGTGTGGCCCGGGAGGACCTCCTCACCGTCCTGCGGGAGGTCCGGGGCAGCCACCGGGTCACCAGCCAGAACCCGGAGGACACCTACCAGGCCCTCGAGCGCTTCGGCCGAGACCTCACCCAGATGGCTCGCGACGGCAAGCTCGACCCCGTCATCGGCCGCGACGAGGAGATCCGCCGGGTCATCCAGGTCCTCTCCCGCCGCACCAAGAACAACCCCGTCCTCATCGGCGAGCCGGGCGTGGGCAAGACCGCCATCGTCGAGGGCCTGGCCCGCCGCATCGTCGAGGGCGACGTCCCCGAGGGGCTCAAGCACCGCCGCATCGTGGCCCTCGACCTGGGCTCGATGGTCGCCGGCTCCAAGTACCGGGGCGAGTTCGAGGAGCGGCTGAAGGCCGTCCTCAAGGAGATCGCCGACGCCGAGGGCCAGGTCGTCACCTTCATCGACGAGATGCACACCGTCGTGGGGGCGGGCGCGGCCGAGGGGGCCATGGACGCCTCCAACATGCTCAAGCCCATGCTGGCCCGGGGCGAGCTGCGCATGATCGGCGCCACCACCCTCGACGAGTACCGCAAGCACGTGGAGCGCGACGCCGCCCTCGAGCGCCGGTTCCAGCCCGTCCACGTGGGCGAGCCGTCGGTGGAGGCCACCATCGCCATCCTGCGCGGGCTCAAGGAGCGCTACGAGGTGCACCATGGCGTGCGCATCCAGGACGCGGCCCTCGTCGCGGCCGGGGTGCTGTCCGACCGCTACCTCACCGGCCGCTTCCTGCCCGACAAGGCCATCGACCTGGTCGACGAGGCGGCCAGCAAGCTGCGCATCGAGATCGACTCCATGCCCACCGAGATCGACGTCGTCGAGCGGCGCATGCGCCAGCTGGAGATCGAGAAGGTGGCGCTGGAGAAGGAGACGGACACCCCCAGCCGGGAGCGGCTGGCCGCCATCGAGGCCGAGCTGGCCGACCTGCAGGAGCGCTCAGCGGGCATGAAGGCCCACTGGACGTCGGAGAAGGAGGCCATCGGCCGCATCCGCGCCCTCAAGGAGGAGCTGGAGGCGATCAAGGCCCAGGTGGAGCGGGAGCCCGACCTGGAGGCCGCGGCCCGCCTGCGCTACGGGCGCATCCCCGAGCTGGAGGCCTCGCTCCAGGCCGCCACCGAGGCCCTGGCCGAGCTCCAGTCCACCACCCGCATGCTCAAAGAGGAGGTCGACGCGGAGGACGTGGCCGAGGTGGTGAGCCGCTGGACCGGCATCCCCGTGTCCCGGCTGATGGAGGGCGAGGTGGCCAAGCTCGTCCGCATGGAGGAGGTCCTCCACGAGCGGGTCATCGGCCAGGACCAGGCCGTCTCGGCGGTGGCCAACGCCATCCGCCGCAGCCGGTCGGGCCTCTCCGACCCCGACCGCCCCATCGGGTCGTTCCTGTTCCTCGGCCCCACCGGGGTGGGCAAGACGGAGCTGGCCCGCACCCTGGCCGAGTTCATGTTCGACGACCAGCGGGCCATGGTCCGCATCGACATGAGCGAGTACCAGGAGAAGCACACCGTCTCCCGCCTCATCGGGGCGCCCCCCGGCTACGTCGGCTACGACGAGGGGGGCCAGCTCACCGAGGCCGTGCGCCGGCGCCCGTACGCAGTCGTGCTCCTCGACGAGATCGAGAAGGCCCACCACGAGGTGTTCAACGTGCTGCTCCAGCTGCTCGACGACGGGCGGCTGACCGATGGCCAGGGTCGCACCGTCGACTTCACCAACGTGGTCCTGATCATGACCTCCAACCTGCCGGGCGAGCCCGCGGCCTTCTTCCGGCCCGAGTTCCTCAACCGGATCGACGAGATCGTGCGCTTCCGGGAGCTCACCGAAGCCGACATCGAGCGCATCGTCGTCATCCAGGTCCGCCACCTGCGCGACCGCCTGGCCAAGCGCCGGCTGGGGCTGGAGGTGTCCGACGAGGCCGCCGCCTGGCTGGCTCGCACCGGCTACGACCCGGTCTACGGGGCCCGTCCCCTCAAGCGGGTCATCCAGCGCCACATCGCCGACCCGCTGGCGCTGGCCCTGCTGGAGGGCCGCTACGCCGAGGGCGACACCGTGCGGGTCGACGTGGCCGGCGACGAGCTGGTCCTCAAGTAAGTGCCGGTCGACGAGCCTGGCGCGGGCGATCCCGGGCCCAGCGCTATGGAGATCGACGAGGAGACCCTCGAGCTGGCCCGGCGCATGTTCGGGCTGGCCCGGGAGGGGGCGAGCGAGGAGCTGGCGTCGTTCATCGAAGCCGGCGTGCCCGTCAACCTCACCAACGAGAAGGGCGACACCCTGCTGATGCTGGCCGCCTACCGGCCCCATCCGCACACCGTGCGCATGCTGCTCGACCACGGCGCCGACACGTCCCGGGTGAACGACCGCGGCCAGACGGCGTTGGGGGCGGCGGTCTTCCGGCAGTCGGCGGAGTCGGTGCAGGCCCTCCTGGCGGCCGGCGCCGACCCCGATCTGGGCGGCCCCTCGGCGGTCGACGTGGCCCGCTTCTTCGGGCTCCCGGCCATGCTCGAGCTGCTCGCGGCGGGGGCGGACCACACGTAGTCGACCCCGGTTCGGGGTACACGTCCTGATAACGACCCGGGACAGGCCATAGTTGACGGGTCAAGTTCGCTTGAGGAGGAGTTGTCGATGTCCGAGGAACAAGAGTCCCGTCCCGAGGTGCTGGCCGGGCCGACGTCAGGCCGACCGGTCGCCCGTTCGGGCGACGCCAGTGGTGCCGACGGCATTCCCGACCCCCGCAACATGAAGCAGGCTCCGGGCCAGAAGGGCTTCGGTCCCGGCGGGCCTCAGATCGGCGGCACCGACGAGCCCCTGACCGAGGTCGACATCGCGGCCGTCAACGAGACGCTGGCCGAGCTCAAGAACCTCCGCGAAGGGGTCGAGGGCATCAAGCGGTAAGCAGCGGTTTTATTGAGGCGGCCTACGGGCTGGTTGAGGCGGCCTACGGGCTGCTCGGCGGCCGATCGAGGGGCGACTCGGTGCCGAGCTGCCACTCGGTGCAGATCTGCCAGTCGACCCACACATCGGGCGGGTTGGGGTCGACCGACGGATGCCCCTGATCCTCGGCGGGGTCGACGCCCCTGGTGTTGTCGATATCAACCATTGGGGTCAACCACTGGGCCAAACCACCTCGGTCACTCGCCCTGGACCGCATCCTGGTCTTGGCTCGCTGCAGAACCGCGCCGTTTCTCCCCCTCCTCGACGGCGACAAAACCGCGTCGGCGCCTGCAAATGGGCTGGTGGACGGCCGGCCAGGCCGTCAGGCGGAGGGCGAGGCGGTGCGGTGGTCGGTGCCCACCAACGTGACCGGCTCTCCCGCCCGGAGTCGGGACGGGGCGCCGTTGGCCGGGTCGTCGACCCGGGCATCCACCTCGAACCAGCGGCCGCAAAGGTTGGCGATCGTCACCGGCGGGGAGCCCGTCGCCCGCTCGAGGGCCCGGATGACCCCCCCGTGGGTGACGACCAGCAGCACCGAACCGGGCTCGGCAGCGGCGGCCACCCGCCGCGCCGCCCCCATCACCCGGCGGGCGAAGGGGGCCCGCCCCTCGCCTCCGGGCGTGGTCGTCAGCCGGCCCCCGAACCAGGCCGCCTGCTGGCCCGGCCAGCGCTGCTCGATCTCGGGCTTGGTCAGCCCGCTCCAGTCGCCCACGTCGTACTCCCGCAGGTCGGGGCAGACGACAACCGCGCCGAGGTTGAGGGCTTCGGCCACGATCTCACCCGTCCGTCGGGCCCGGACCAGGTCGGACGCGACGACGCCCGTGATCTCGACGCCGGCCGGTGCCATGGCCCGTAGCCGCTCGGCCGCCTCCGCCGCCTGCTCCTCCCCCAGGGCCGACAGGGGGGGGTCGGCCTGTCCCTGCCAGCGCCCGGTGGCGTTCCAGGTCGACTGTCCGTGGCGCACGCAGGCGAGCCTGACGAGACGGGGGCCGGGAGGCGGCTCGGTGGCGGGCACCCTGCTGTCCTAGCAGGGTGCGCGCCGAGCCGGAATCGAGGGCAGGGCCGGGGTGGCGTTCCCCCCGGCGGGAGGGGGTTCGCACAGCCCCCGGCCCCACCTTCCAGCGGCTTAGGCGAGGAAGCCGCAACCCAGGTGTCGGCCGGAACCGGGCCCGGCTTGAGGAGCCGTTCGACCTATTCGCAGGCGGAGGACCCTATGCACACTGGAAGACATCGAGCGCCTGGTCGGCCCCCCGCCCGCGGTTTCCCTCGGAATCCACCGCCTCCACCCAGAACACCGCCTGGCCGGGGTTGGCGAACTCGCCCATGGTCGCCCGCCACCCCCGACCGTCGGGCGACATGACCACGGTGTCCTCGACCCCCGCCGGGCTCCGCACGAACAGTGCCACCCAGGTGACCGGCGACTGGTCGGCCACGTCGGCCCACACTCCGACCACGCTGTACGGGCACCCGGCGATGTAGGCCGACGCCACGTCGGCCCCGAAGGAGATGGCGGGCGGCTCCCGGTCGACGACCAACGGCGGGACGGGCACGGCCGGCACCGGGTCGGGTGCTGTCGGGGTGGGGGCGGCGGGGGCGGCCGACGTCGAGGGCGAGGTGACGCCGGTCGAGGTGGGAGCGGTGAGCGCCGCGGTCACGCCGGATGTGGCCGGCCCCCCGAGCGTCGTCGGCACCGTCGTCGGAGCCGAGGACGAGGCCGAGCCCGCCGCGGTGAGGGTGGCCGGGCCGCTGTCGTGGCGCAGGACGAGGAAGGCGCCGCCGGCCAACACCACGACCGCGGCCGCCGTCGCCACCCTCCTCACCCACGGCCGGGGCCACCGGGCGGGCCCGCCGATCCCCGGAGGGAACCCAGTCTCCTCCCAGCCCGGAAGCGGCTTCGGCGACACCGCCAGCTCCATGCGGATGAGCACCTCCCGCCGCAGCCAGGGGGGCGGGGGGAGGAACGGGAGCGAGGCCATGGCCCGCAACCGGCCCAGGAGCTCGGTCCGCCGGGCCCGGCAGGCGGCGCAGGCCCGGGCGTGCCGGTCGACGCGGCCGCTCACGTCCGGCGTGAACCGCCCGTCCCAGCCGTCGAGGGCCAGGGTCAGTCCCGGGCAGGAGTAGGGGTCGGCGCCGCCATCGGCCCGGAGGAGGAGGAGAGCTCCCACCGACGTCTCCGCCTGCTGGCGGAGGCGTTGGGCCCGCGCCGTGGCCGCTGCCGGCCGGAGCCCGAGCACCGTCCCCAGGTCGTCGGCGTCGAGCTGGTGGCGGAGGTGCAGGTGGAGGACGGCCCGGTCCGGCTCGGGGAGCGCCTCCGAGGGATCCCAGTCCAGGCGCCCAGGGTCGACCCCACCCAGTGCGCCATCCGCCGCCCCATCCGGTGACCCGACCTGCGACCCATCGGTCGGCGACCCCTCCGCCGGCGGCGTGCCGGCCGACCCGCCGGCCGGCGATCGGGACGACGACCCGTCTGCCGCCACCGCCGGAGTGCCCCCGGCCGGCACCGCCCGGCCCGCCTGCCGTCGACGCTGGGCCCGGGCCGTGGCCTCGTGGCGGGCCACGGCCAGCAGCCACAGCCGCAGGCGCGACCGGTCCCGGAGGTTCACCAGCTCCCGCGCCGCCCGCAGGAAGCTGTCGAGGGTGGCTTCGGCGGCCTCGTCGGCGTCCCGGAGGACCGCCGTGCACAGGTCGAGCACCGCGCCCGCGTCGCGGTCGTAGATCGCGGCGAAGGCGTCCCGGTCGCCACCGACGGCTCGCGACACGAGGGTGGCGTCGTCCATCGCCAGCGAGCATCGCACGATCCGGGAGAAGGGGCAGGCGCGGGCCCCGGCAGGGGTATGATGATCGGACCGCTGTAGGAACTTCGCTAGGAGACGCGCGTGCCCGGAACAATCGTCGTCGGCACCCAATGGGGCGACGAGGGCAAGGGCAAGCTCACCGACCTGCTGGCCGGCGAGATGCAGGTTGTCGTCCGCTACCAGGGGGGCCACAACGCCGGTCACACCATCGTGGTGGCCGACGAGAGGTTCGCCCTGCAGCTCGTGCCCAGCGGGGTCCTCCACCCGTGGGTGACGCCGGTGATTGGCAACGGCGTGGTCATCGAGCCGGCGGTGCTGGTGTCGGAGATCGACGGGCTGGAGGCCCGAGGCATCGACTGCAGCCGCCTGCGGATCAGCGGCAACGCCCACCTGATCATGCCGTACCACACCGAGCTCGACCGCCTCATCGAGCGCCGGCTGGGCAAGAACCGCCTGGGCACCACCAAGAGCGGCATCGGTCCCGCCTACGCCGACAAGGCGGCCCGGGTGGGCCTGCGGGTGCAGGACCTCCTCGACCCCAAGATCTTCCGCCAGAAGCTCGAGGTCGTCCTCCAAGAGAAGAACCTGATCCTGGCCAAGGTGTACAACCGCCTCCCGCTGGACGCCGACGAGATCGCCGACCGCTACCTGGGCGAGCTCGCCCCTCGCCTGGAGCCCCTGATCGGCGACACCGTCGGCCTGGTGCACGATGCCCTGGAGGACGGCCAGAACGTCCTCTTCGAAGGGGCCCAGGCCACCTTCCTCGACCTCGACCACGGCACCTATCCGTTCGTCACGTCGTCCAACCCGGTGGCCGGCGGGGCCCTGGTGGGCGCCGGGGTCGGCCCCCGCCACATCCAGCGGGTGTTGGGGGTGGCCAAGGCCTACGTCACCCGGGTCGGCTCGGGACCGTTCCCCACCGAGCTCGTCGACGAGACGGGCGACACCCTGGTCGACCGGGGCCAGGAGTACGGCACCGTCACCGGCCGCCGGCGCCGCCCGGGCTGGTTCGACGCGGTGATGGTGCGCCACGCGGTGCGCCTCAACGGGCTCACCGAGCTGGCCATCACCAAGCTCGACGTCCTCGACGCCTTCGACACCCTCAAGGTGTGCGTGGCCTACGACACCAATTCAGGTGGGCCTGAGGGCGACCGGCACTACCACCTGCCCTACCACCAGTCGGTGCTGCACAAGTCGGTGCCGGTGTACGAGGAGCTGCCGGGCTGGAACACCGACCTCACGTCGGTCACCGACATCGACGACGTGCCCCAGGCGGCCCAGGACTACATCGCCTTCCTGGCCGAGCAGTGCGGGGTGCCGGTCACCCTCGTCGGCGTCGGACCGGGCCGCGACCAGTTCGTGCGCTTCGCCCCGACGCCCACCGACGTGGTGGCGCACGACGACGAGGACGATGACGACGGACGACGACGACGACGACGAATATGGCGGTGGCTACGTCGGCCCCGGCGTCCTCGTGATTTGAGGCCCCGTCGATGAAGGTCTGTGTGGTCGGGGGTGGCGGACGGGAGCACGCCCTGGCGTCGGTGCTGGGACGCACGGCCGATGTCGTCGTCACCCCCGGCAACCCGGGCATCCCCGGCTCCGTCGCCGCGCCGCCCGAGGAGGTCGACGCCGACCTGTACGTGATCGGGCCCGAGGTCCCCCTGGTGGCGGGGCTGGCCGACCGCCTACGGGCCGGTGGCCGGCTGGTGTTCGGGCCGGGGGCCGACGGCGCCCGCCTGGAGGGGTCGAAGGCGTGGATGAAGTCGCTCCTCTCCGACGCACGGGTGCCGACCGCCCGCCACGGGGTGTTCTCCGACGTGCGGGCCGCGAGCGCGTTCCTTCGCTCGCTGGCCCCGCCCTACGTGGTCAAGACCGACGGTCTGGCCGCGGGCAAGGGCGTGCTGGTAACGGGGTCGCTCGACGAGGCCGTCGCCGACGTTGCGGCCAAGCTCTCCGGCGCCGCCTTCGGGGACGCCGGTCGTCGGGTGGTGATCGAGGAGGGGCTGGTGGGCTCCGAGGTCTCGCTGCTCTGCATCTGCGACGGTCGGCGGGCCGTCCCGTTGGCGCCGGCCCAGGACCACAAGCGCCTGGGCGACGGCGACACCGGACCGAACACCGGCGGCATGGGCGCCTTCTCCCCCGTGCCGGGCGTCGGGAAGGACCTGGTCGAGGAGATCGTGGAGCGGGCGGTGGAACCCACGCTGCATGCGCTCCATCTCCGGGGCGTCGACTACCGGGGCGTGCTCTACGCCGGCCTCATGCTCACCGCCGACGGGTTCAAGGTGCTCGAGTTCAACGTCCGCTTCGGCGACCCCGAGGCCCAGGTCGTGCTTCCCCGGCTCGACTGCGACCTGGCCGCGTTGCTGGCCGAAGCCGCGGCCGGTCGGCTGGTGTCCGAGCCCCGCTTCGTCGACGACGCCGCGGTGACCGTGGTCCTGGCCGCCGAGGGCTACCCCACGTCGCCCCGCACGGGCGACGCCATCCATGGCCTCGACGCGGCCTCCTCCCTGCCCGGCGTCGAGATCTTCTGTGCCGGCGTCGGCCCGGGGATGACCACCGCCGGCGGCCGGGTGCTGGCCGTCACCGGGATCGGGCCCCGACCTGGCCGCGGCCCGGTCCCGCGGCCTACGCCGCGGTGGGCGAGATCTCCTGGCCAGGCATGCAGTACCGCACCGACATCGCCGCCGCCGCGACGGCCGGAGCGAGTGGCACGGGTGGCCCCCTGATGGGACCACGAGTGGCGATCGCTCGCCGGGCCGGCCGTTGGCGCGGAGCGAATGGCACAGGTGGCCCCCTGATGGGACCACGAGTGGCGATCGCTCGCCGAGCCGGCCGTCGGCGCCGGAGCGAATGGCACAGGTGGCCCCCTGATGGGACCACGAGTGGCGAACGCTCGCCAACGCCGGCCGTTGGCGTCGAACACCTGGCACACATGGCCCCGTGGAGGGACCACGAGTGGCGAACGCTCGACCGAGGGGGGCATCACGTGAAGGTCGCCGTCCTTATGGGGTCGGAGTCGGACAAGGCCAAGATGGCGCCGGCGGCGGCCACGCTGGCCGAGTTCGGCATCGAGGTCGACGAGCGGGTGATGTCCGCCCACCGCACCCCCGACCAGGTCGCCGCGCTCGCCCGCCGGGCCCGGTCCGACGGCTACGCGGCCTTCATCTGCGGGGCGGGGATGGCCGCCCACCTGGCGGGGGCGGTGGCGGCCAACACCACCCTGCCGGTGGTCGGCGTGCCCCTGAGCGGCGGCGCCCTCAACGGCGTGGACGCCCTCTACGCCACCGTCCAGATGCCCAAGGGTGTCCCCGTGGCCACCGTCGCCATCGATGGGGCCATGAACGCGGCACTGCTGGTGGTGCAGATGCTCGCCATCACCGATGCCGACCTGGCCCGTCGCCTCGACGAGCGCCGCCGGCCGCAAGCCCGCGTGATCCCCCGCTACTCGCTGCCCGAGATGGCGGCCCTGTTCACCGACGAGGCCCGCTTCGGCCTGTGGCTCGACGTCGAGGTCCTGGCCACCGAGGGGTGGGCCACCATCGGCGTCGTCCCGGAGGATGACGCCAAAGCGGTACGCGAGCGGGCCCCGGTCGTCGACGCCGCCTTCGTCCAGGCGGTCGACGCTCGCGAGCAGGTCACCGACCACGACCTGGCCGCGTTCGTCGACGTCGTCCAGGCCGCCATCGGACCCCCGGCCGGCAACTGGGTCCACTACGGCCTCACGTCGAGCGACGTGGTCGACACCGCCCTGTGCGCCACCCTCACCCGGGCCGCCGACCTCCTCGTCCAGGCCTCCACCAAGCTCATCGCCGCCCTCAAGGTCAGGGCCGAGGAGTTCCAGGACACGCCCATGGCCGGCCGCACCCACGGCATGCACGCCGAGCCCACCACCTTCGGCGTCAAGCTGGCTCACTGGGCCCTCCAGGCCGATCGCGATCGCAGCCGACTCCGGAGGGCCCGCGACGCCATCGCCGTCGGCAAGCTGTCGGGCGCGGTCGGCACGTACTCGAACATCGATCCCCGGGTGGAGGCCCACGTGTGCGCCGCCCTCGGCCTCACGCCGGTGCCGGCCACCCAGGTGGTGGCCCGCGACCGCCACGCCGAGTACCTGTACGCCTGCACATCCGTAGGAGCATCGATCGAGATGATGGCCACCGAGGTCCGCCACCTCCAGCGCACCGAGGTGGGCGAGGTGGCCGAGCCCTTCCGGGCCGGGCAGAAGGGCAGCTCGGCCATGCCCCACAAGCGCAACCCCATCACCTGCGAGCGGCTGGCCGGCCTGGCCCGGGTCCTGCGAGGCAACCTCGGCGCGGGCCTGGAGGACGTGGCCCTGTGGCACGAGCGCGACATCTCCCACTCGAGCGTGGAGCGGGTCATCCTCCCCGACTCGTCCCTCCTCGCCTACTACCTCCTCGTGCGGATGACGAAGGTGGTGGAGGGTCTCACCGTCGACGCCGACCGGATGCTCGAGAACCTCGACCGCTCCTACGGCCTCGTCTTCAGCCAGCCCGTCCTCCTCGCCCTGGTGGCGGCGGGCATCACTCGCGACGACGCCTACCGCATCGTCCAGGACACGGCCCGCACCGCCCACACCGAGCGCCGCCCGTTCCGAGCCGTCCTCGAGGGCGACCCCCGGGTGACCCTCGGCTCCGAGCAGCTCGACGAGGCCTTCAGCCTGGAACGGTCGCTCGCCCGCACCGGTCCGATCTTCGAAGCCCTCAAGGAGCATCGACGCGTGAATCTCCTCCACTCGGGCAAGGTCCGCGACGTCTACGACGCCGGCGACGGGCACCTGCTGATGGTGACGTCCGACCGCATCTCCGCCTTCGACGTGGTGCTCGACGAGCCCATCCCCGACAAGGGTCGGGTTCTCACCGCCCTCACCGCCTTCTGGCTCGAACGGCTGGCCGACATCGCCCCCAGCCACCTCGTCCGCATCGTGGACGAGGGCGAGCACGCCGGGCGGGCCATGCTCGTGCGGCGGGCCGAGATGCTCCCCATCGAGTGCATCGTGCGGGGCTACCTCTCCGGCTCGGCCTGGAAGGAGTATCAGCGGTCAGGCACGGTGCACGGCGCGCCCATGCCCGCCGGCCTGCAGCAGTCCGACCGCCTGCCCGAGCCCGTCTTCACCCCGTCGACCAAGGCCGAGGTCGGGCTGCACGACGAGAACATCACCGTCGCCCAGGCGATCGACATCGTGGGCCAGGACGTGGTCGACGAGGCCGCCGCCATCAGCCTGGCCGCCTACCGGCGAGCGGTCGCCGACGCGGCCGAGCAGGGGATCGTCATCGCCGACACCAAGTTCGAGCTGGGTTGGATCGACGGGAAGCTGGCCATCTGCGACGAGGTGCTCACGCCCGACTCGTCCCGGTTCTGGGAGGCGTCCGACTGGCGGCCGGGCACCACCCCGCCGTCGTTCGACAAGCAGCCGGTGCGCGACTGGCTGGAGTCCACCGGCTGGGACAAGACGCCGCCCCCGCCGTCCCTCCCACCCGACGTGGTCGCCTCCACCGCGGCCCGGTACGTCGCCGCCTACGAGCGCCTGGCGGGCACGCCGCTCGACGACTGGCCCGGCGGGCGAAGGATGAGGCCGTGACCGCCTTCTCCGTCCTGGTCGAGGTCACCCTGCGTCCCGACGTCGCCGACCCCCAGGGAGCCACCATCGAGCGTTCGCTGCCGGCCCTCGGCTTCGGCGAGGTGGCCGGGGTGCGGGTGGGCAAGGCCATCCGCTTCACGGTGGAGGCGTCCGACGAGGCCGCGGCCCGGGCCCGGGTGGAGGAGCTGTGCCGGCGCTTCCTCACCAACCCGGTGATCGAGGACTCGTCGATCACGCTGACTGCGGCTGCGACATGAAGGTCGGGGTCGTCGTATTCCCCGGCTCCAATTGCGAGCACGACGTGGTCGAGGCGCTCACCCTGCTCGGCGGCGAAGCACAGCTCGTGTGGCACGGAGACCGTTCATTGGGCGACGTTGATGCGGTGGTGCTGCCCGGCGGGTTCGCCCATGGCGACTATCTCCGTCCCGGCGCCATCGCCCGCTTCAGCCCGGTGATGGACGCGGTGGTGGAATTCGCCAACGCCGGGGGCCCGGTGGTGGGCATCTGCAACGGCTTCCAGGTGCTCACCGAAGCGGGACTGCTTCCCGGTGCGCTCCAGAAGAACCGGGGATTGAAGTTCCTCTGCACCACGGTCAAGGTCCGGGTGGAGACGACGCAATCAGCGCTCACCGGCCGCGCCACCGCGGGCGCCGTCCTCCGCCTGCCGATCAACCACTTTGAGGGGAATTACACCTGCCCCCCCGAGGTCTTGGCCCAATTGCGCGCCGAAGACCGCGTCGTCCTGCGCTATCTCGACAACCCCAACGGGTCGGTCGACGACATCGCCGGCATATGTTCCGCCGGTCGCAATGTCTGCGGTCTGATGCCACACCCGGAACGGGCGTGCGACATCCTTCTCGGGTCGGAGGATGGCAGGCCGCTGCTCAAGAGCCTGCTGGTGGGAACGGGGGGGCTCGCTGCCTCCCCCTTGCCTACTCGGCGCCCCGCTTGATGCCGGCCTTGCGCAGCACGCTGGGGTCGACCCCCGCCTGCCGCCACGCGGCGTAGGTGATGCCCTTGCGCTCGCCGTACGGCTTGGCCGCCACGACGAACTCCTCTTCCAATGCGCCGAGGTCGACGGCATTGTCGGTGGAGGACAACTCGGCCTGCAGGTTCATTCGCTCCTGCGAGAGGTGGAGCCGGGTGAGGGCATCTGCGTCGTTCAACTTGTCGTCGATGGCTGTGAGCCGCCGCTCCACCGATTCCTGCGTGCGCTTACGCCCACGCTTCGGTCGGTGCGCCTCGAGCGCTTCGAGGTAACGCCGCACTGCTCTACCTTGCTCACGTCCCTCGGCCAACGCCGCCTTGTGGCTGTCGGACATCGGAGCCCTGGATCGTTTCGCTTCGGTTGCCATTTGTCCCATTGTGGCGCGTGTCGCAACAGATTTCAACTCAAGACGGGGCCCTATTTGTCAGTCCGGGCAAGTCGATAGCGTGGGGGGATGGCCGCCGACCCCTCCGACACCCCAGCCACCCCTGTATTACCCCCCGGTTTGCACCGGGCCTTGGGTCTCACCGACGACGAGGCGGCCCGTATCGACGAGATCCTGGGCCGCTCCCCCAACGAGCTCGAGCTGGCCATGTACGCGGTGATGTGGTCGGAGCACTGCTCCTACAAGTCGTCACGCGCCCACCTCGGTCGACTGCCGTCAGAGGCGCCGTGGGTGATGGTCGGTCCCGGCGAGAACGCGGGCGTGGTCGACTGCGGCGACGGCCTGGCGGTGGCCGTCCGCATCGAGAGCCACAACCACCCGTCCGCCATCGAGCCCTACCAGGGGGCGGCCACGGGCGTGGGCGGCATCCTGCGCGACATCTTCACCATGGGCGCCCGCCCCATCGCCCTGCTCGACTCGCTCCACTTCGGTCCCCTCGACAACCCCCGCAGCCGGTGGGTGGCCGAGGGCGTGATCAGCGGCATCTCCGGCTACGGCAACTCGGTGGGCGTGCCGACCGTCGGGGGCGAGCTCCACTTCGCCGACTGCTTCGCCGACAACCCCCTGGTCAACGTCATGGCCGTCGGGGTCCTGCGCCACGAGCACCTGGTCCTGGCCCGGGCCGAAGGGGTCGGCCACCATGCCGTCCTCATCGGGTCCACCACCGGGCGGGACGGCATCGGCGGGGTGAGCGTGCTGGCCTCGGCCGGGTTCGGGAGCGGGGAAGCGGGCGACGGGGCCGACGAGGCCAAGCGGCCGAGCGTCCAGGTCGGCGACCCCTTCGAGGAGAAGCGCCTCATCGAGGCCTGCCTGTCGCTGTACGACGCGGGGCTGGTGGCCGGCATCCAGGACCTGGGCGGTGCCGGCATCACGTGCGCCACCAGTGAGATCGCGGCCCGCGGTGGCATGGGCATGGACGTCGACCTGCGCACGATCCCGCTGCGCATGACGGGGATGGTGCCGGCCGAGATCATGACCAGCGAGTCCCAGGAGCGGATGCTCGCCATCGTGGCCCCCGACGACCTCGACGCCGTCCTCGGCCTGTGCCGCCGATGGGAGGTGCGGGCCACGGTGATCGGCACCGTCACCGACACCGGCCGGCTGCGCATCCTCGACGGTCCCGGTCCCGACGCCGAGGTGCTGGCCGACGTCCCCGCCCACTCGCTCGAGCAGGGGGCGCCCAAGTACCACCGGCCCCTGCGGGAGCCGGCCGACCGGGCCGAGCGGCGGGCCGACGACCCGTCCCGGCTGGCGCCACCGCCCGGTGGCGACTGCGGGCCCGACCTGCTGTCGATGCTGGTCGACACCTCGGTGGTGTGGTCGCAGTACGACCACCAGCTGTTCCTCAACACCGTCGAGGGCCCGGGGGGCGACGCCACCGTGTTGCGGCTGAAGGCCCCCGGACTGCCCACCAACAGCAAGGGACTGGCCGTCAGCGCCGACAGCAACAGCCGCTGGTGCGATCTCGACCCCCGCCGGGGCACGGCTCTGGTGGTGGCCGAGGCCGCCCTCAACCTGGCCTGCGTCGGGGCCCGGCCGCTGGCGCTGGTCGACAACCTCAACTTCGGCAACCCCGAGCACCCCGAGGTCATGTGGCAGCTGTCGGAGGCCATCGACGGGATGGCCGAGGCCTGCCTGGCCTTGTCGCTGCCGGTGGTGGGCGGCAACGTGAGCCTCTACAACGAGTCGGGCGGACGCGACATCCACCCGACGCCCGTCGTGGGCGTGGTCGGCCTGATCGACGTCCTCGACCGCCCGCCGCCGGGCGTCCGTCTCGTCGACGGCGGCGAGATCGTCCTGCTGTCGGCGCGGCGGCGACCCGCCCACTGTGCCTCCGGCCTGGCCGGCTCCCGCTGGGCCGCCGGCCGCGGCCACCGGGGCGGCCAGCTGCCCCCCCTCGACCTCGAGGGCCACGCCCGGCTGTGCGCCTGCGTCACGGGCCTGGTCGCCGACCACCTCCTCGCCGGTGCCCACGACGTCTCCGACGGTGGTCTGGCCGTGGCCCTGGCCGAGATGGCGATCGCCGCCGAGGTCGGTTTCCGGGTGGCGGGCGTCGACGGGCACGCGGCCCTGTTCTCCGAGGCGCCCTCCCGGGTGGTCGTGTGCGTCGCCGCCGAGGACGTCGCCGCTGTCAGCCTGCGGGTCACCGAGTCCGGGCTCCACCTCACCCGCCTGGGCCGGGCGGGGGGCGACCGGCTGGTTGTCGAGGGGCTCCTCGACGTCGCCCTCGGGCAGGCGACGAACGCCTGGCTGGGCGCCCTGCAGGGCGCTCTGGCGCAGCCGATGGGGCAGGCCGGTTGAGGTAGGATTTCGCTCGGGGGGAAGGTAGCCAGACGGCAGCCAGCAGGATTCCTGGTTGACGGCTACCGGCCCGGGGAGTTTCTTTTGGCGGTTCCGGCACGAGAGATGGAGGACGACAGCACGCTCGTCCGCGCCGTCCAGGGTGGTGACCTGGAGGCCTTCAGCGAGCTGTTCCGCCGGCACTACCCGGATGTGCAGCGGGCCTGTGTCCGGCGCCTGTCCTGTCCGCTCGAGGCGGAGGAGATCGCCCAGGCCGCCTTCGTCAGGGCGCTCGAGCGCATCCGGCAGTGCAGCGGCGAGCGGCGGTTCGGCGGGTGGGTGCAGATCATCGCCCGTCACCTGTGCGCCGACGCCCTCCGGACCAGGTCGCGGGTGGTGCCCAGCGAGTCACCGATGTCGGAGGACCACGTCGACGGCAACGAGCCTCACGACGCCCTCATCGATCGCGAGCAGAGCGCCGACGTGCGCCGGGCGCTCGCCAGCCTGCCCATCCGCCAGCGCCAAGCGGTGACCGCCCGGGCCCTGGGTACCGGTCCCGTCGAGATCGCCGACGATCTCGGCCTCTCGGTGGGGGCGGTCGACTCCCTGATCCTCCGTGGCCGCCGGCGCCTGGCCCTGGCCTACCGGCGGGTGGCAGGCGAGGGCGGCGCCACCGCCACCGCCACCAACGCCACCGCCGCCGCCTCCCTCCTCGCCGTCTTCACCATCGGCTCCACCCGCCTGCTGGGGGGAGTCGCGGCCGCGGCCGAGGCCGGCCGCGATTTGGTGGCCCCGATGGCCAGCGGCGTCACCGGTGCCATCATGGCCGTGGCCGTGGCCATCACCGGCGGCGCACCGGCCACCGCCCCCGAAACGACCCCGCCCGCTTCCCCGACGGTCGTGGTCGTGGTTCCCATGCCGGAGGCGCCCGGGTCCTTCGCCGGCGCCGCCACCACTGACCCCACCGGCAGCGGATCGACGCCGGACGCCCAGAACCAGTCCCTGGCGGCCGTCTCCCCCGGTGCCTCGCCGGCCAACCCGGGCGGCGCCACCGGCGCCGTCCCGACCGGTCCCACCGCCGGTCCCGTGGCCGGCCCCGCCGGTGCAGCCACCGGGTCCATGGCCGGCAACCTGGCCGGCCAAGCCGCCGCCGGGGCTCCCAGCACCGGCCCCCCGACGTCGCCGACCGAGCCGGGCTCGTCCGACCTCCCCGCGGACGCCGGCGACCCGCCCGCCGTCGACCCCGTCGGCGACACCGTGGAAGCCACCGTGCCGGTCGTCACCGACACCGTCGACGACACCACGGCCGTGGTCGACGACACGGTCGGGGCCGTCACCGACCTGCTCCCGACCTAGGTCGGTCAAGTAGGCGTGGCCGCTGCGCGAAGATGGCACGTGCAGCGAGACGGGCAGTCCGACGCCGCCGGCTGCGAGGTCGAGCATCCCAAGGAGGCCTGCGGGGTCTTCGGGATCTACGCCCCCGGCCACGTCGTCGCCCAGCTCACCTACCTCGGGCTCTACGCCCTCCAGCACCGAGGACAGGAGTCGGCGGGCATGGCGGTCAGCGACGGCGACACCATCACCGTCGTCAAGGACATGGGGCTGGTGGCCCACGCCTTCGACGAGCGCAAGCTGGCGCCCCTTCTGGGCCACCTGGCCATCGGGCACGTCCGCTACTCCACCACCGGCTCCAGCACCTGGGGCAACGCCCAGCCCTGCTACCGCAACGTCGGTGACGCGGGCATCGCCCTGGGCCACAACGGCAACCTGGTCGACACCGACAAGCTGGCCGCCGAGGCCGGGGTCCTGCCCGGCACCGTCGGCAACGACAGCGACCTGGTGGCCGAGCTGATCAACGTGGCCATGTGCGCCGCCGGTCCCCAGCGCAGCGACGGCCGCGACCTCGAGCGGGCCCTCATGGAGGTGCTGCCCAAGCTGAAGGGCGCCTTCTCCCTGGTCCTCATGGACGACTCCCACGTGGTCGGCGTGCGCGATCCCAACGGCTTCCGCCCCCTGTGCCTGGGCCGGCTCGACAACGGATGGGTGCTCGCCTCCGAGACCCCCGCCCTCGACATCGTCGGCGCCCATTTCGTCCGCGAGCTCGACCCGGGCGAGGTGGTGGTGATCGACGCCAGCGGCACCCGGTCGCTGTGGCCCTTCCCCCCCGAGCGCATCGACCCCAAGCTCTGCCTCTTCGAGTTCGTCTACTTCGCCCGGCCCGACACCCGGCTCTACGGCCAGACGGTGCACACCGCCCGCCAGCGCATGGGCGAGCGGCTGGCCGACCAGGCCCCCCTCCCGCCCGACGACCACGTGCCGGCCCGGGAGGCCATGGTGATGCCCGTGCCCGAGTCGGGCATCCCCGCGGCCGAGGGCTACGCCCGCCGCAGCGGGATCCCCTTCGGCCACGGCCTGGTCCGCAACCGCTACGTGGGGCGCACGTTCATCTCCCCCGGGCAGGCCCAGCGCAGCGCCAACGTGCGGGTCAAGCTCAACCCCATCAAGGAGAACATCGAGGGCAAGCGGCTGGTCGTGGTGGAGGACTCCATCGTCCGGGGCACCACCATGCGGGCCCTGGTGGCCATGCTCCGGGAGGCGGGGGCGGCCGAGGTCCACCTACGCATCTCGTCGCCGCCCTACCGCTGGCCGTGCCACTTCGGGATGGACACCGGCACCCGCTCCGAGCTGCTGGCGGCCGACCTCACCATCCCCCAGGTCCGCGACTACCTGGGCTGCGACACGCTCGCCTACCTGGAGCTCGACGCCCTGCTGGCCGCCACCGGCTCGCCCCGGTCCGGCTTCTGCACCGCCTGCCTCACCGGCGTGTATCCGGTCGAGGTGCCCGGCATCCCGACGACGCGCGGCGAGGAGCTGCCCGACGCCGACCTCGTCGGTCCCCGTGGCTGACGGCCCTGAGGAGCCGGCCCGACCCGAGACCTACGCCGCGGCCGGGGTCGACATCGCGGCCGGCGAGGCCGCGGTCGACCGCATCAAGGGCAAGGTGCGCTCCACCTTCCGGCCCGAGGTCATCAGCGATATCGGCGGCTTCGGCGGCCTGTTCGCCTTCGACGCCGGCCGCTACCGCAACCCGGTCCTGGTGTCGTCCACCGACAGCGTCGGCACCAAGGCCCTCGTCGCCCGCCAGGCCGGTCGCCTCGACACCATCGGTATCGACCTGGTGGCGATGGTGGTCGACGACATCGCCGCCCAGGGCGCGGAGCCGCTCTTCTTCCTCGACTGCATCTCCGTCGGCCGGCTGGACACCGACGAGATCGACACGCTGGTCGGCGGCGTGGTCGACGGCTGCCGCCAGGCCGGCTGCGCCCTGGTCGGGGGCGAGATGGCGGAGGTGCCGGGGATGCTGGAGGACGGGGCATTCGACCTGGTCGGCTTCGGCGTGGGGGTGGTCGAGCGGTCCCGGATCGTCACCGGGGACAAGGTCCAGCCCGGTGACTGCATCATCGGGCTGCCGTCGCCCGGGTTGCGGTCCAACGGTTACACCCTGGCCCGCCGGGTGCTGCTCGAGCGGGCCGGCCTCGCCCTCGACAGCCCGGCCTGGCCCGGCGCCGAGCGAACCCTGGCCGACGAGCTCCTGCGCCCGTCGGTGATCTACTCGCCGGCCGTGGTCGAACTGTGCCGGCGGCTGGAGGTGCGGGCCCTGGCCCACATCACCGGCGGTGGCCTGCCCGGCAACATCCCCCGGGTGCTCCCCGACAACGTCGACGCCGTGATCCACCGGGGCACCTGGGAGGTGCCCGAGATCTTCCACCAGATCGAGAAGCTGGGCCCGGTGTCCACCGACGAGATGGCGGCGGTGTTCAACCTGGGCATCGGGATGGTGGCCGTCGTGTCCCCCGCCGACGAGGCTCCCGCCCTCGAGATCCTCAGGGCTGCCGGACACGCCCCCGTCGTCATCGGCGAGATCGTCGCCGGCTCCCGCCAGGTTCGTCTCGCCTAACAGCCGGTGGCGTGGGCGAGCGCCTGGCAGACCTCGCTCATCCGATCGGCCCCGAGACGGGTGATCGGCTCGATGAGGTAGGCCGTCGATGTCGAGGCGACGCTATCGAGGTTGACCACGCACGCCCGCGGGAGGCCGTCTTCGGCGTCGAGCGGGACCTCGGTCGGGATGTCCCGCCGCACAGTTGTGATCAGGGCCACCAAGACGGACGACAGGCGATCGGCCACTGAATCGCGGGTCAGCACCAAGACGGGCCGGCGTCCCCACTCGGGGCTCTCCGACCACCACACCTGTCCCCGCGCTACCACGGGTCATGACCGGCCGCGCCCTCCTCGGCGTCGAGGCGGCGGTGCGCGTCTCGCGTGGTCGCTGACGACATCCGTTCCGGATCGCCCCATTCGTCGGCCGTCGCCTGGGGGATGCGCTCGTAGCCGGCGATGATCCGCCGGGCGATCTCCTCGTCAAGATCGCCGGCGAGGTGAGCTTCGATCGCCTCCCGCACGATCTGGCTGCGCGACACCCCCCGCTGCGCCGCCCGCTGGTCCAGCGCGGCCAGGAGAACCTCGTTCAGTTGGACAAGCGTCTGCGTCCGAGGCACGACCATATGCTACCCGATGGTCCGCAACCCGGGCGAAGGAAGCCGGCCGCGGCCCGGCCCCGGATCACTCCTCGATGAGGGCCTTGGCCGCGTCGCGGATCCTGTCGACGCCGATGGTGAGGACCGCCTCGAGCCCGACCTCGTAGGGCATGGCCGGGACGTCGGGCATGGCCAGGCGGCGGACGGGGGCGTCGAGGTCGTAGAACGCCTCCTGGGCCACCATGGCCGCCACCTCGGCGCCCACGCCGTAGCTCACATTGTCCTCGTGGACGACGAGCAGCCGACCCGTCCGGGACACCGACCCCAGCACGGTGTCCCGGTCCAAGGGTGAGATGGTGCGCAGGTCGATGACCTCCACCGAGTAGCCCTCCTCGTCGAGGACCTCGGCCGCCTGCAGCGAGAGGTGGCGGTGCAACCCGTACGTCACCAACGTGAGGTCCTCGCCCGGACGGACGACGTCGGCCAGGCCGATCGGCACCCGCCAGTCGCCCTCCGGCACCAGGCCGGTGATGCGCCGGTAGGTCTTCTTGTGCTCGAGGAACAGCACCGGATCGGGGTCGCGCACCGCCTCCCGCAGCATCCCGGCCACGTCGGCGGGCGTCGAGGGGCACACCACCTTGAGCCCGGCCACGTGGGCGTAGAAGGCTTCGATGGCCTGGGAGTGGTACGGCCCCCGGTGGCCGCCGCCGCCCCACGGCGCCCGCACCACCATCGGGACATGGAAGTCGCCGTTGGAGCGGTAATGGATCTTGGCCGCCTCGCTCACCAGCTGGTCGAAGGCGGAGTGCATGAAGTCGGCGAACTGGATCTCCACCACCGGGCGCAGCCCGGCCAGGGCCAACCCGATGCCGATCCCCACGATCGACGACTCGGCCAGGGGGGTGTCGATCACCCGCTTGGGGCCGAAGGCGGCGTACAGCCCGTCGGTGGCCCGGAAGACGCCCCCCAGCACGCCGACGTCCTCGCCCAGCACCACCACCCGCTCGTCCTCCTGCCATGAGGTCGTGCAGCGTCTGGCGGACGGTGTCGAGGACGGTTCGCTCCACGCCCCCACCGCCGGTGGGCCGGGGGACAGCGACGGGCGGGTGGGCCGGGCCCTCGTCGTGCTCGGGGGGGACGCTGGGTGAGCGGCGCAGGGGTCGGGCATAGACCCGGCCGAAGGCGGTCTCGGGCTTGGGCACGGGCGCCGCCTCCGCCCGGCGGGCGGCCTCGTCGATCTCGACCTTTACCGCCAGCTCCATGGCTTCGGCCCCGTCGGTGGTGAGCAGGCCCCGTCCGACCAGGTAGCGGCGCATTCGAGGCAGCGGGTCGCGCGCCCGCCACTCCTGCACCTCCTCCGGACTGCGGTAGCGGCGGTCGTCGTCGTCGGACGTGTGGGGCATCAGCCGGTAGGTCTTGCACTCCACCAGCGTGGGTCCCCCTCCCGACCGGGCCCGGGCCACGGCCGAGCGGACGGCGCCGTACACGTCGAGGGTGTCGTTGCCGTCGACGATCACGCCCGGCATCCCGTAGGACGAGGCCCGGGAAGCGACGTCGGCCACCGCCGACTGCTGGGCCATCGTCACCGAGATGGCGTAGTGGTTGTTCTCGCACACGAACACCACCGGCAGGCGGTGGATGCCGGCGTAGTTGAGGGCCTCGTGGAAGTCACCCTTCGACGAGGCCGCCTCCCCGAACCAGGCGACGGTCACCCGGTCGTCGCCCCGCAGGGCGGAGGCGTGGGCCAGGCCCGCGGCGTGGGGGAGCTGGGTGGCGATCGGCGACGAGCCGGTGACGATGTTCAGCCGCTTGCAGCCCCAGTGGTTGGGCATCTGGCGCCCGCCCGAGTTGGGGTCGTCGGCCCGGGCCAGCACGGCCAGGAACACCTCGTAGGGGCTCATCCCGAGTGTGAGGACCACCCCGAAGTCGCGGTAGTAGGGCAGGGCGATGTCGTAGCCCGCCCGCAGGGCCCAGGCCGAGCCCACCTGGGTGCCCTCCTGGCCCTGGCCGCTGATGACGAAGCGGGCCCGGCCCTGGCGGTTGAGAGTCCACATGCGCTGGTCGAGGGTGCGGGCCAGCAGCGCGCCGCGGTACATCGCCACCACCTCGGCGCCCGACAGCCCCAGCTCGGTATGGCGGTCGGGCGTGGGGTTGCGGGAGGTGAGCTCCTCGTCGAAGACCTTGGCCACCGGTACAGTCCCCCGCTAGCCGAACGTGCGGATCTCGTGGACGTGCCTCAGGCGCGCCATTCGGCCCTCGGCCAAGCGGTCGGCGGCGGTGCCGCTGGAGATGCCCTCGGCGTCGGCGACGTCGAGCACCGCCGTCACCGTGTCGAAGATGCGCCGGACCTGCTCGTAGGCCCGTTCGGGGTGGTAGCCCCGGGGCGACAGCTCGCCGGAGATGTTGATGACCCCGCCGGCGTTGGCCACGTAGTCCGGGACGTAGACGACACCGAGGCGGTGCATGAGGCCGTCGCACCCGGGGGCCGCCAGCTGGTTGTTGGCCGAGCCCACCACCGCCGCGCACCGCAGCTCGGGGATGGTGGTCGCGTCGAGGGCTCCGCCCATGGCACAGGGCGAGAAGATGTCGGCGTCGACGGCGTGGATCTTCTCGGGGTCGACCGACTCGACGTCGTAGTCGTCGACGACCCGCTCGACGGCGAAGATGTCGACGTCGGCGACCGTCACCCGGGCCCGCTCCTCCACCAGGTGGCGCACCAGGTGGGTGCCCACCTTGCCCACCCCGGAGACGGTCACGTGGCGACCGGCCAGCGAGGTCTCGCCCCACAGCCGCCGGGCCACCGCCTTCATGGCCCACAGCACGCCGTAGGCGGTGGCCGCCGAGGGGTCACCCGACCCACCCAGCTCCTGGCTGACCCCGGTGACGAACCGGGTCTCCCGGCGGATCATGTCCATGTCGGCCTGGGTGGTGCCGACGTCCTCGGCGGTGATGTAGCGCCCGCCCAGGGAGTCGACGTACCGGGCGTAGACCCGCAGGAGGGCCTCCGACTTGTCGGTGGCTGGGTCTCCGAAGACCACCGCCTTGCCCCCGCCCAGGTCGAGCCCGGCGGCGGCCGCCTTGTAGGTCATCCCCTTGGCCAGGCGCAGCACGTCCTCCAGTCCCTCGTCCTCGCTGGCGTAGGGATAGAAGCGGGTGCCGCCGAGGGCGGGCCCCAGGACGGTGGAGTGGATGGCGACGATCGCCTTGAGCCCGGTGGCGCGGTCGTGGCAGAACACCACCTGTTCGTAGTCGTCGACGGGGACCCGGTCGAAGACGTTCATCGGGGCCGAGGCTAACGGGGTTCGGGGCGCCCCGCCCGGGTCATCTGACGATCAGCGTCGACGTCTTGTGATCTTCATGAAGCTGGCAGTACACCTTGTAGGTGCCGGCGTTGGTGGCGGTGAAGTCGAGCTCGAGGGCGGCCCCCGGTTGGATCTCCTCCTGGATGCCGTAGCCCTCGATGCTGAAGCCGTGGACGGCGTCGGTGGCGTTGCCCACCAGCATCTCCACCCGGTTGCGCTTGTCGACGGTGATGGTCAGCGGGTTGAAGCCGACGCCGCCCTCGACCTTGACCGCGTCGACCGTCCGTTCCACCGTCTGGGTGCCTCCGCACGCCGACAGGGCGAGGGCCAGCACGGCCACCAGCGGGACGGCCAGGACACGGGCGGGGATCAGGGCGGCTCGGGCGGCGCTTCTCATGCCGGCGGACGTTAGTTCGACGTCGACACCCCGCCGAACTGGGTGACGCGCCCTGTCGCGCCTCGCTGGCTACGCCGAGGGCCCGCTCGCCCCCACTGCGTTCGATCGACCACGACCGTTTCATGCATCGGTAAGGCCGTGATTGCGGCGTCCCGGGGGCCGATCACGTCCCTATCGATGATCCGAACGGGGGAGCTCGGTTGGTAGGTTCGCTCCGATGAGAGCCGTCGTGTACAGCGAGACGGGCGGGCCGGAGGTGCTCCGCCTGGTCGAGCGGGCCGCGCCCGCGCCAGGGCCGGGCGAGGTGCTGGTCCGGGTGGAGGTGTCGGGGGTCAATCCCACCGACTGGAAGGTGCGCAAGGGCAGCCGGCCGGGGGAGCCCACCCGGTCGCCCGAGACGGTGCCCAACCAGGATGGCGCCGGCACGATCGTCGCCGTCGGCCCGGGCGTGGCCGCCGGCCGGATCGGCGAGCGGGTGTGGCTGTGGGACGCGGCCTGGCACCGGTCGGACGGCACCGCCCAGGAGCTGATCGCCATCGCCGACGACCACGCCGTCGCCCTTCCCGCGGGCACCTCCTTCGACGTGGGGGCCAGCCTGGGGATCCCCGCCCGCACCGCCCACCGGGCGCTGACGGTCGGGGTCGAGGGCCCCACCAGCCTGGGGCCGGGCACGCTCGAAGGCCGCACCGTCCTGGTGGCCGGCGGGGCGGGTGCCGTCGGCCACGCCGCCATCCAGCTCGCCCGGTGGTCGGGGGCCACCGTCGTCACCACCGTCAGCAGTCCCGAGAAGGCGGCCCTGGCCCGGGCCGCGGGCGCCGACCACGTGGTGAACTACCGCACCGACGACACGGTCGAGGCGATTCGCGGCCATCGCCCCGCACGGCCTCGACATCGTGGTCGAGGTGGCCCCGGTGGCCAACGCCGAGCTCGACGCCGCCGTCATCGGCCGCAACGGCACCGTCGCCATCTACGCCAGCGAGGGCGACGCGCCCCTCGCCGTCGGAGTGCGGCCGGCGATGAGCGGCAACGTCCGGTACCAGTTCATCCTCGTCTACACCATGCCCGACGGGGCCAAGCGCCAGGCGGTCCACGACGTGTCGGCTGCGGTCTCGGCCGGTGTCCTCGACGTGGGCGAAGAGGCGGGGCTGCCCCTGCACCGCTTCCCCCTCGAGCGCACCGCCGACGCCCACGCGGCCGTCGAGGACGGCGCCGTGGGCAAGGTCCTCATCGACGTGGTTACACCTGGGACGCCTCGAGGGTGACCTCGGCCGGCGGGGTGGGCGCCTCCAGGTTGTCGCTGACCACCGGGTTGAGGGTGCCGATGGGCTTGCGCCCGGTCGCCCCCTTGAGGACCCGGCCGATCTTCAGCAACCCGAGCATCACCCCTTCGAGGATGGCGTAGAGGAGCAGGCCGACGACGATGGCCAGCACCGGCAGCAGGATGATGGCCACCTCCAGGGTGGCGAAGAACCCGGCCGCGATCAGCTTGCCCCACACCCCGATCGCCACCGCCAAGGCGCTCAAGGCCACCCACCCGGCGTTGTCGGCCACCCAGTCGACATGCCCGACCAGGCTGAACAGGGACAGGACCGCGAGCAGGCCGACGAGGCCGATCACCACCTTCTTGCAGACCCCGGCGATGGCATTCGACCCCGCCAACCAGAACACGACGGCCAGCGCCGCCAGCACGCCGGCCCCGAGTGATACCCAGGCGGGCACGCTCCAGGAGAGCAGGATGCCGCGGCCGGCGAGGAGGGCGGCCGTGGCCTTCACCAGCCCCAGCACCCAGACCGCGACCCGCAGCCGGCCGGGCCACGTCCTGGTCATCATGGCCAGGGTGACCGCCGTCCACATGAACCAGCGCCGGAGGAAGGGCACGTCCGACTCCCACATGGCGTGGCGGAAGGCGGTGTTGGCCTGACGCAGCTCGGGCACCGTCTTGTCGTCGTCCCAGTACTCGTCGTGGACGATGGCGGCCATGGTGTGCTTGCCGTAGCTCAGGACGAGCCACTGCAGGAAGAAGGGCACCGACGCCAGGTCGGTCTTGAGACCGGCGGGAACGGTGTAAGGGGCCATGCCGTCGTACTGGTCGAGGTAGCGGAACCCGTCGACCACCTCGAACGCCTTTGGCCCCACCACCCGCAGGGTCAAGACGGCCTTCTGGTTGTCCAGCGACTCGTAGGGCACGGCCACCCCTCCTCTGCCTGGTCCGCCCGGGCATCGCCGAAGCGTACGGTGAGTTGGACGCCCGCACCCGGGGAACGTCGCCCGATGAGGCCGCCAGGGCCTTGCCCGAAGCTCAGCTCAGGAGGTATGTCACGCCCACCGCAGTGCTCCGGTCGCTCTTCCCCGCCGATCTGCCGCCGGGCCGGGACGGCGATCCCGGCGTCATCGGGCCGGATGGGCCGGTGTGGAGGATCGGCCGGGAGAAGGCGATCCTCGCCGGCGGGCCGGCGGCGCTCCTGCTCCAGGTGGCCCACCCCCTGGTGGCCGCCGGGGTGGTGGCCCACAGCGACTTCGAGACCGACCCCCTCGCTCGCCTCCGCCGCACCCTCGACTCCCTGCTGACGGTCGTCTTCGGCGATCACGCTCAGGCCGAGCAGGCGGTGGCGGTGGTGGCCGCGGTGCATGGCCCGGTACGAGGGGTGTCAGGGACGGGTGCCCCGTATCGGGCCGACGATCCCGAGCTGGCCCTCTGGGTCTGGGCGACCCTCGTGCTCACCGCCCTAGGGACGTTCGAGGACTTCGTGGGGCCGCTGGGGGACGACGACAAGGCCGCCTTCTACGAGCGGTACAAGGTCGTCGGCCGCCTGTTCGGGGTCACCGAGGACGCCTTCCCGCCGACGTACGCCGACTTCGACGGCTACGTCCGCCGCATGGAGGGCGAGGTCCTGAGGGTTGGCGACGACGCCCGGGCCATCGCCCGGGGGATGTTCGCGGCGACGGTGGCCGGGCCGACGTGGTGGTCCCGTCCGACGATGCAGCTGGCGGCGGCGGCGCTTCTCCCGCCCGGGGTCCGCCAGGACTACAACCTGCCGTGGGGACGTGGGCGCCGGGCCACCTACGCCGTCCTGCGCCGGGTGGTACGGCCCGGGCTCAGGGTCCTGCCGGCCCGGGCCCGGTACTGGCAGCACTTCCGGGTGGCCCGGGCTCGGATCGCTACCGCCTGAACAGTTGTTGTGCCAGCGGGCGGCGGGTCAGGCCCGGCAGCTGCCGCCGGCCAGTATCCCCGTGACGGAAAGGATGAGGCTTCCGCAGACCCCGGTGAGTTGGGTGTTGATCGGGCCCAAGGCGGACCCGATGGCCCGGGTGTCGGTCCTGACCGTCGAGAGGTTGGGCGGCGACGGACCGAAGGGCCCCGGTGTCCCGCCGGCGGTCGCCGAGCCCACCGCGGGCGAGGTGCGTCCGTTGATGCGGGCGATGCGCTGGTGGATGTCCTGTACCCCCAGGTTGTCGCCCGGCTCGTCGGCATCGACAAGCGCGGCGCCGATGGCGTCGGCGCTGCCCAGGACCGTCTGGAGCGTGCTGGCGATGGCCTGCAGGGACGCGTCGGTCTGGCCCAGCTTGTCGTTGATCGACGTGAGGGCGCCGACGATCTCGCCGGCCTGGCCCGGGATGGGTTTGAGGGCGGTGTCGATCTTGGTCAGCCCGTCGTTGATGCGGTCGACCGAGGTGGGCAGCTCGACGGTGTTGGCCCCGGCCCCGCCCACCTCCCGGGACACCACCCCCAAGTTGCCGTTGACGTCGGCCAGGGAGTTGGTGATGAAGGTGAGGTAGGCGACCACCACCAGGGTGACCACGGTGAGCAGGCCCACCCAGATCCGCATCCACTTGGCGAGGTAGGCGCGCTCGTCGTTCTTGGGCGTGGTCGCCGGGCGAGGCGCCACCGCCGTCGACCGCCGGGTTGAGGTGACGGAAACCACCGAGGGGCTCCTTCCCTACGGCCAACTCCGGGGTGCTGGCCTGACAGCCGCAAGATAGTCGCGCTGCGTGCCGTCATGCAGGTTTCGTCGGGCAAATTACCGCGGTGGGTGACGAAACCGGCCGCCGGCGTCCCGGGCGCCGGTCGGTTGCCCTAGGTGGCGGGCACCTCGAACGAGTCCTGGAACGCCTCGAAGACGTCCTGCATGCTGTCCCACTGGCCGGCTGGAGTCTGGAAGTTCAGGGCGAAGCCGTACGAGCCGGTGACGAACCCCAGATCGGCGGCGTGCAGGGGGGCGCCCAGGCCGGTGTAGGTGAACTCCCAGATGGCGGCGTCGTAGCCCTTGAACGTCGTGGGCTCGATGCGGATGCGCTCGTAGTTGGGGTTCTCGGCCGCGAACTCGGGCTCGAAGTCGCGCCACGCCTGCACCGGCGACGGACCGGGCTCGGTCGTGAAGTCGACCCGCAGGTAGGCCCCGGTGGCCGGGTCGCGGAAGTCGGTGAGCGAGCCGTTGGTGGAGACCGTCCAGCCCGGCGGATGGGAGATCGAGTAGCCGGTGGTCGGGTCCTGGTACACGACCCAATCGCGCGGGGCGTCTCCGGATCGGGGGGCGGTCGTCGTCCTCGGGCGCTCGGCAGCGGTGGTCTCGTCGGGAGCCGCAGGCGTGGTCGCGCCGGTCGTGTCGTCGGTGCCGGATCCGGCGGTCGTCAGGGGCGACTCTTGGACGGTCTCGGTCCCTGGTCCGCCTCGGTCGCGAGTGGCGAGCAGGATGGCCAGGGCGGCGACGGTCACGAGGGCGACGACTGCTATGAGCGAGCGGGTCCGTGGGGGATTCGCCGTGGTCGGCCGGACCGGCCGGGGTGGAGGGTGGGGCCGGGTGGCGACGCCTCCGGGCGCGGGACCGACCGGCGCTGGGCCGGGCCGGGCTTCGGTCGCCCGGGGCTCGGGTGCCGGCGGCGTCGTCGCCGGCTGGGTGGGCGGGGAGGCGGCGGGGATGGCCGGGGCCGCGCCGGCCGGCGCCGGAGGGGTTGGCGCGGGGGCGGGTGGGGCCGCCGCGGGTGAAGCCGAAGCGACGGTTGCCGGTGCGGTGGGGCCGGGCTCCGGGGCGGGCGGCTGCGGGGCGGGGGCGGCCTCGGTGGCCTCGCCCGATCCGCCCCCGGTAGCCGCGGCCAGGGCCGCGGCCAGGGCCTCCTCGTCGTAGCGCTGGGTCGGCGAACGGTCGGACGGGGGCGGCACTATCGCCGGCCGGTCGGCGGCCACCTCCTCCAGGCGGCGCCGGGTCTCCTCCGCCGTGGGCCGCTCGTCGGGGCTCTTGCCCAGGAGCTCGGTCAGGAGGGGCGCCAGTCGGCGGGCCCGCTCCATCTCCCGGGGCTCGTCGATGACGACCGACGTCAGCGTGGCGATCGCCCCCTCCCTCTCGAACGGCGGCACGCCTTCCACCGCGAAGTACAGCGTGGCCCCGAGTCCCCACAGGTCGGTGGCGGCGGTGGGCGGGCGGTTCTGCGCCTGCTCCGGCGCCATGTAGGAGGGCGAGCCCGCCAGCTGACCGGAGCTGGAGACCTTGGGGTCCTCCAGGATCGAGGCGATGCCGAAGTCGGCCAGCTGCACCCGGCCCGTGTCGGACACCATCACGTTGGCCGGCTTCACGTCCCGGTGGATGATCCCCTGGGTATGGGCGCCGGTGAGAGCGCCGAGCACCTCGAGCCCGATCTCGGCCGCCTTCTCCTCGGTGAGGGGCCCGTCTCGGTGGACGATCTCGGCCAGATTGGGCGCGTCGACCAGCTCCATCACGATGAACGGGCGGCCGTCCTCCTCCACCACGTCGTAGACGGTGACCACCGCCGGATGGCTGAGGCGGGCCGCCGCCCGCGCCTCGCGGAGCACCTTCTCCCGCAGGGCGGCCTGCTCCTCGTCGGTGAGGACGGGCGGGAACCGCACCTCCTTCATGGCCACATCGCGTTCCAGGAGGGTGTCGTGCGCCCGCCAGACGATCCCGAACCCACCCCGCCCAAGGGGCGCCCGCCGGGCGTAGCGCCCGTCGACGAGAAGGTCGTCCACCTCGGGCCCGGTCACGACCCGTGCCTACCCGTCGCCGCCGACCCCCATGCGGCGCCGCCCGACCCGTCCGAGCCGTCCGGCGGCCGGCATGGGTACGGCGCCTACGGCCGTGAGGCGGGCGCCTTCCGGTTCGCCTTCGACCGGTACATGCCGGCGTCGGCGGTCCGCCACGCGGCCTCGAGTCCTCCGCCGCCCGGTCGACGGACGCCGTAGCCGACGGAGGCGTCGATTCCAGCCTCGACGAATGCGTCGCTGACGCGCGCCACGAGTGCGGCGACATCCTCGGCGGCACACTCGGCGGCGAGGAGGGCGAACTCGTCGCCACCGGTCCGGGCGGCGGTGTCATGGGCCCTGATCACCGAGTGCAGGGCCGTCGCCGCCCGGCGGAGAAGCTCATCCCCCGCCCCGTGGCCTTCGGTGTCGTTCGTGTCCTTGAGACCGTCGAGATCGATGGACACGATCGCCGCCGGGTGGCCGAACCTCTGGCAACGTTGCTCTTCGGTGGCGAGGGCGCGGTCCCACGCCCGACGGTTGGGCAGGCCGGTCAGGCCGTCGAGCATGGCCAGGTCCTCCAACTGCTGGGATCGACGCTCGATCTGGCCGACCATGAGGTCGCGTTCCAACACCGTGCTGAGCAGCTGGGCCAAGAGCTCGACCATCGGCTGCTCGGCCAGGATCTCGTCCTCCTGCTCGTCCGGGTCGACGGCGCACAGCGTGCCGAAGAGGGTTCCGTCGGCACGAGTCAGCGGAACGCCGATATACGCCCTGATGCTGATCTGATGACCGATCGGTGCCTCGGCGTAGCAGGGCACCTCCTGGGAGCGGGGGGCGACTCTCGGCCCCATTCCGGCGACCATCCGTGAGCAGAACGAGTCGGACCACTTGAACACGTCGCCGCTCTCGACCCCGTAGCCGGTGTCGGCCGCACTCAGGATGACCCAGTCGTCGCCGACGGCCCGGGTCACCATCCACAGGTCGAACCCGAGCCGACCCTGGAGGAACTTCAGGACGGCGGTGGCCGCAGTCGGGAAATCGGAGAATGCGAGCTGGTCCATAGGTCCTCTTTCGGCGGGCGAGCGTCCTCGGCTTGATGATCCATATGGCCCGTGGCGGCGGAGCGCGAGAGACCACTTTCCGCCGCCACGGGAACGCGACGAGGCCGGCACGACGGGGGCGGTCCCGTCGCGCCGGCCTCGAGAGGTGCGGGCCGGCTAGCCGGCCGAGGCGACCAGGTGGACCACGCCGAGGGGGAGGCCGGCGGTGAAGGCGGTCACCCCGAAGGTGGCGTTGAGGGCGTCGGCGCCGCCCTGGGTGAGCTTGGCCACGGTGCCGTCGAGGGTGACGTCGTCGCCCTCCGATCCGACCTTCACGGCGTTGCCGTCGAGGTCGAGCAGGGGGATGCCGGAGTTGCCACCGGCCGAGGCGGTCAGGATGGAGTTGCCGGGGTCGACGACGAAGTCGGTGACCTCGATGGACTTGTTGCCCTTGGAGAACCTCAGCCCGCTGGCCTGGTGGATGACCGTGCCCGCGATGTAGCCGGGCTTGTAGTTCAGGTCGGAGTGGATGGCGGCGAAGCCACCGGTGATCGGGAAGGACACGGTCCCGGTCTTGGCGTCGAAGGTCGCAGACCCAACCGGCGCCACGGCCACACCGAGGCTCTCGAGGGCGGCCGCGGTGCCGGAGTCAAGCGTCACCGACGTGGACTTTCCGGTCAGGCGGCTGATGGCCGTGGTCTTGTCGGAGTAGGTGGTGGCCTGGCCCTTTGCCACCAGGTGGACGACGCCGAGGGGCGTGCCGGCCTTGATGGCGTCGACGTTGAAGGCCTTGTTCAGAGCACCGGCGGCGGTGTCGGTCAGCTTGGCCACGGTGCCGTCGAGGACGACGTTGCCATCCTCCATGCTCACCTTGACGGCGGTGCCGTCGAGGCTCAGCAGCGGGACCATCGGCGTACCGCCGACCGTTCCGTAGAGCACCGAGTTGCCGGGGTCGACCACGAAGTCGGACAGCTCGACCGTGGTGGAGCCCGCGCTCAGGGTGAAGCCGCTACCGGCGTGGTCGATCGAGCCCAGGATGTAGCCGGGCTTGAAGGAGAGGTCGCTGTGGATCTCGGCGTAGCCGGCGGTGATGGGGAAGGTGATGGTCGACGTGGCTGCGTCGAAGGTGGCGGAGCCGGACGGGGCGATGGAGACGCCGAGGGACGTGAGGGCGGCGGCGGTGCCACCATCGAGCGTCACCGAGGTGCCCACGCCCGACAGGCTGGGGATGGCGGTGACCATGTCGCCGGTGCCGGACGTGGTGCCGGCCGAGTCGGTCGAGCTGTCATCACCGCACGCGGCGCCGAACAGGGCGAGGGCGGCGAGGAGGGCGGCTCCGGTGGCTTTTGATCTGATGCGCACGGTTTTCTCTTCTCTCTCTAGCGTTATCTGGTCTACGGACCTGCTGGGCGTGCGGATCACTCGCCGATCACCCCGTCGTCGGGCCGCGAGGCAGACGCGATGCAGACCGCAACCGGAAGGGCTGCGGTCTGCATCGACCTGCGGAACGACGGCGCGGCCGGGGAGCTAGCGACCCTGCTGGCGGACCACCTCCGGCCGCCACGGCGTGTAGGCGGCCACCGGTGCGACGGCCGTCCGCGGGGCCGGGCCGGACCAGTCCGTGACCGGCATGCCCTTGGGCCCGTACTGGTAGTTCGTGATCAGGCTCACGCCGAGGACAGCGAGCCCGGCCGCGAAGTAGAACGCGGTCACCCCCGAGTCGGTGTCGTTGAACCCGAGCGCGAACGGGGCCACGAACAGCAGGACGACCGCCGCGTAATCGGCGATCGAGTGGATGCGGAAGGGAAGCACCTTGACGACGCCGAGCGGGTACCTCGTCAGCAGGCTCACGGCCAGCACCGTCGCGCCGATGACGACACCTGCCACGGCGGCCTCGGTCGACATGTCGACGGTGAGGGCGACAGCGAGGAGCAGTGCACCCACCGCGTAGTCGGCGATCGCGTGCAACCAGGCAGGAAGAAGCTTGATCAGTGACATGAGTGTGGGGCTCTCTTTCGGAGGGAGATGTCACCCCGTCTACGCCGCCGACGAGAAGTTGGATCAGTGTCGGATCAGTGTCGGCCAAGCCCACCGCGACCGATCGTACGGAGGCCACACCGCCGGCACACTCGCCGCTCGCACCGGGGCAACGACCAAGGAGCTGATGGCCCGGCTCGGGCACGCCAGTCCGCGAGCGGCGATGGTGTACCAGCACGCGTCCGAGGACCGCGACCGGCTCATTGCCGACCGGCTCGCCGCCATGGCCCGAGAGGCCGGGCTTGTCACCGATGGCGCCGACGGCGGACCTTCTGCCGGCGACTGAGGATGCTGCCGCTCGACTCAGGCGAGCATGGGTCGGGCTCGGTCCATCGCGAGAGCCATCGTCGGGTGACCAGCCAATATGTCCGCCACCTCGGCCCGCGACCGACTGGGGTTGGTCCAACGGTTGGCAATCCGGCGCACGGCTTGCTCGACCAGCTCGGGAGCCTCATCCAGTACCAGCTCGACGAGTCGGCCAGGAGTCAGGACGGCGATCCCCGCGTCGTCCAGCACGCGACTCCGGAAATCCCTCACGTTGATCGTGACGACGGCGTCGGCCGCGGCGACAATGCCGGCTGCGGCGACATGACGGTCCTTCGGATCGTTGTCGAGTCGGGCGATGTCGTCGGGACCCACCGTGACCATTGCCGCGGGGAAGTACCGGCCCATCTCGGCCAGCGTGTGGTCGCTGAAGCGGTCGGGGTCGACATCGGGGTTGTCGGCGACCACATTGCGGCGCAATTCCTCGAGGATCGTCTCGCTCCACAGAACGTCGAACGCGTCGAGGGCGGCGAGCGTCAGGAGCAGGTCACGGAGCGAGGGCGGGTACAGGACACACGCGTCGAGGACTACACGCACCCGCCGCTCGCCCGATCAGCGGTAGGGAACGCCAGCAGCGGCGTCGGCGGCCGCGATGGCATCGACGCCGGCGAGCCGAGCATCGCGGTGTGCTTTGTAGGCCAGCACGTCCGCCGCTCTGAGGCGCCGGTGAGTGCCGACGAGGCGTGCGGGGAGCTTGGCGTCGTCTACGAGTCGAACGACGTACGTGCGAGAGATTCCGAGGATGTCCGCCGCCTCCTGGGTTGTCAGCTCGGAGTCGTCGGTGATCAGATGGACGGCGCTGCCAGCCGCCAGATCTGAGAGGAGCTGACGCACGGCGGCTCTCGCTTCCGGAGGCAGCTCGGCCTCCCCCTGGTCGGTCCGCAAAGCCAAGGACCCGCCGCCATCGATACCGCTCACCAACGCCACGAGCCGCTTTCGGTGCGGCTCCGGAAGCTCGAAGGACACCACCTCGGACACGCTGCGACGATACCGCAATCGACACAAATGCAACCACACCGGCCATCAATCCGTGCCGAATGCCCACCGAGTCGCAGCACTGGCCGCATACCCTCCGACACCTGAGCTTTTGTGGTGGTCGGGACCGGCGTCGATCCGGTGACCTCGCGCTTTTCAGGCGCGCGCTCTACCAACTGAGCTACCCGACCAGTGTGAGCGGTCCTGACGAGATTTGAACTCGCGACCTCCGGCTTGACAGGCCGGCGTGCACTCCAAGCTGCACCACAGGACCCCGCGGCGCTCTCCAGCCTAGCGGGCGTGGGGGGCCATCGATCTTTCGACCGGACCGGTCGACCAGTCGGTGGTGCGGCCGGCGCCGCCGGGCCGGTCGTCCGGCCCCGGCTCCCGACGGGTGGGCACCCTGGTCGCCGTCACCGCCATCAGGGTCACCCAGACGGCCATCATGACGATGAGGCCAGTCCAGACGGCCACGGCCGGCCAGCTCGGGCCGGGGTGCTGCTCGCGGAGCAGCAGGGTCGGTGTTGCGGACGAACGATGTCCGGCGTTCGGGCACCACGGGCACGGCCTCGGCCCCGATGGACGGGTCGGCGGGCAGATAGATGGGCGCCGCCATCACCTGGTCCGCCCGCTGCAGGCTCACCACCGACTTCCAGCTCCCCGTCACCGGCACCTCCCGGTCGGCCCGGTAGCGGCCGGGACCGATCTCGTCGAAGAAGGCGGTGACCCGGCCGCCGCCCTGCCACGACGTCACCGCGAACGCGGTCGCCCCCTCGGCCGCGTTCGGAGGCGAAAGCTCGACCTCCACGATGGCCCGCTCGCCCACGAGCGAAGTGCGGATCACCGCGTCAACCGACCCGACGTTGCGAGGCAGCGGGTAGGCCAGCACCGCCACCAGCGCCACCCCTGCCCCCACCAGCGCGGCCAGCGGCATCCGGTCGACAGCCCCGCCGCCCCGGCTCTCGTCACCGCCGAGAACGCCCGGCCCAGGCCCGCCCCCAGCACGGCCGCGGCCACCGCCGCCACCGGGCCCAGCAGCGCCACCTTCAGGGCCATCGACCCGGGCATGTCCACCGGCGCCCACCCGGACAGACGCACCCACGCCAGCTCGCCGACCAGACCCACAGTGCCCACCAGCGCCCCGGCCACCACGCCGAAACGCAGCCGCGACCGAGTCCCCACCCACGCCGCCGCCCCCTCCACAACAAGGGCCGACGCCAGGTACAGGGGGAACCGGGGCACGGTGTGGTTCAGCACCCCCCCGACCACCAGGGCCAGGAACCCACGCAGCCCCAGGTACACGAGCACGACCTTGACCGCCCCCCACGGACCCAGCGCCAGACGGGCCAGCACCAGCGCCATGCCCGCCGCCACCACGATCAGCAGCGGCAGGTAGAGAGCCTGGAACTGCGGCACCCCGAAGTCGAACTCGGCCTGCACCGCGGTCAGCGCCACCAGCACGGTGCCGCCGGTCAGCACGAAGATCCCCCGCCCGACGGCGGTGGGCCGGGCCGAGGGCAGGGCCTCGGCGCACATGAGGAACAGTCCCAGCGTCCCCAGCGCCCCGCCGCCCACCAGCTGCAGGTGGGTGGGGCTCCAGAGGGTGACGTCGAGGCCGTAGGCCTCGTGCCAGAGGTTGTCGAGGGGGAAGGCGGCCATCCCGCCGAAGCCGAGGAGCAGCAGCAGCACCGACGACCACGGCACGTTGGCCACGCCGTACTTGAACCCGACGCGGGCCTTGTCGAGGGTGGCGAAGCCCATGGTGAGGAAGGCGGAGTACACCAGCCCGCCCAGCCCCACCAGGATCATGGTGTGGGACGGGGTGAACAGGTCGACGTCGCGGCCGTAGTCGATGTGCCAGGCCACGTCCCAGTAGAAGCCGATGACGAGGATCAGCAGGAACAGGAGCCCGCTCAGCACCCCGGCCATGGCCCAGCCGGGGAAACCCGTCAGCCGGCGCAGGCTGTCGGAGATCTGGCCGAAGAAGAAGTTGGTGATCCCGTCCCCGTCGCTCCGCCCGAAGGCGAACAGGGCCAGGCTGCACACGCAGTAGACGCCGATGGGGATGACCAGCCACGCCCACGCGTCGTAGCCCCAGGCCCTGGCCAGGATGTTCACGTCCGCTCCCACGCAGCCTCCCCTCGAAGAACTCGAACTCTACACCGTTCGATGTCACATACTCAAGAGGCAACATAGGATACGCTGCCGGGCGTGGCTGACGACGCCGGGCGCGCCGGCGACACCATGACCATCGACGAGCTGGCGCGGCGGGCCGGAACCACCACCCGCAACGTTCGGGCCCACCAGACGAGGGGTCTGCTCCACCCGCCCCGGATGGTCGGGCCGGGTCGGCCACTACGGCGGCGACCACCTGGTGCGGCTGGCCTACATCGACCGCCTGCAGCAGCGGGGCTTCTCGCTGGCCGCCATCCGCGACCTGCTCACCGGGTGGGACGAAGGTCGCAGCCTCACCGAGGTCCTCGGTTTCGAGGAGGCGCTCAGCGCGCCGTGGAGCGACGAGGAGCCGGAGCGTTTCAGCCGCGCTCAGCTCGACGACATGTTCCCCGAGATCGCGGCCGACCCCGAGCTGCTGGAACGGGCCGTCGCGGCCGGGATCCTGGTCCGCGACGAAGACGGGGACTACACCGCCCCGAGCCCCCGCCTGGTACGGGTGGGCGCCGACCTGGTCTCGTGGGGCGTCCCCCTCGACGTCGCCATCGACGAGAGCGTGCGGCTGGCGGCCGACATGAGCACGGTCGCCCGCCGCATGGTGAAGATGTTCGAGGCCCACGTCTGGGAGCCCTTCGTGGCCGCCGGCTTCCCCGCCGACCGGCTGCCGGCGGTCACTGCCGCCCTGCAGAAGGTGCGGCCAGTCACGGCCACGGCCGTCCTCAGCGTGTTGGCCCGGGCCATGGAGGAGGCGGTGGCCGCCTCGACCGCCGAGCAGACGGCGAGGTTCTTCCCGGCCGCCGGGCCGTAACGCGTCCGAGCGCACCGCTGCGGCGGACAGCGGTGCGCTCGGCGATCTGGTGCAGCCCGGACAAATTCCCGGGCCGCTCAGCTGTCAGTCGACGGGGGAGGTGCCCGATCCGGAGTCGTTCGGCACCATGAGGTCACCTTCGACCTGGCCGACCGGACGCTGCGTGGCGCCCTTGTGCTCGGTGGCCGGGGGCTCGAAGCTCTCGCCCCGCTGGCTGTCGCTCTCGCCCACGCCGTGGGGGTCGGGCGTCTCGTCGCCGCCGCCACCCTCGCCGGCGCGGGGGGCGCCGAGCTCCTCACCGGTGGTAGGGCTGATGTTCTCTCCGCCCGGGCTCTTCACGTCGCCGACCTCGGCCTCGCCCTTGCTGACGGTGTCGTCCAGCTGACGCTCGATGCTGTCGGTCTTGGCCCGAGTGCTCTCGGTGTCGCCAGGGCCGGTTGAACGGCCCTCGTAAGGCGGAAGGTCCACGTCACCGGTGTCGACTTTCCCGCCGGGGTAAGGGTTCGTGCCCTCGCGGTAGTCGCCACCAATGCGGCCCTGGGGATCCTGAACGTCGCCCATTTTTCCTCCTTGTTGGGTCTGGAAAACCGTCTACCCAGGCAGGCGAAGTTCTAACTCTGGTCCCAAAACCGTCGATAACCTCCCGGGTGGTGCCCACCCCGGAGATCGCGCCCGAGATCGATGCGCTAGTCGGCCGACTCGACACGGTGGTCGCCGCGGCCCGGGCCCGCCGGCAGCGCCTGGGCTTCTTCGCCGCCATGTACCGGCAGGTCACCCTCACAGTGCGGCGGGAGGTCGCCGCCGGGTCATTCGACGACGACGCCCGGATGGCCCGGTTCGTCGCCATGTTCGCCGGGCGTTATCTCGACGCCCTCGCCTTGTGGGAGGCAGGCGGGAAACCCACCCGGAGCTGGCGGGTCGCGTTCCGGGCGGCCGAGCGGAGGGACCGGGTGATCCTCCAGCACGTCCTCCTGGGGATGAACGCCCACATCAACCTCGACCTGGCGATCGTCGCCGCCACCATCAGCCCGGGCGACTCCATCGGAGAGTTGAAGGGTGACTTCGGCCGGATCAACGACATCCTGCAGCGCCTCATGGTCCCCCTGCAGACCTGCATCGGGGGCTTCTCACCGCTGCTCCACGTGCTGTGGGACGTCGGCGGCGCCAGCGACGACGAGGTGCTCAACTTCAGCATCCGGGTGGCCCGGGCCGACGCCTGGCACCAGGCCCTGATTCTCGCCCGCCTCGGAGGCGAGCGCCGGGCGGTGGCCATCGACCTCCTCGACCGCAAGGTGTCGGTGCTGGCCCGCCTGGTCGCCGACCCGGGTGGGATCCTCGAACGGGCCGTCGACGTGGTGGCCTACCTGGAGTCCGACGATGTGGTGAAGATCATCGACGCGCTGGCTTTGGTGGAGCCCGCTCCCCTCCCGTGACGGCCACCCGTCAGGATGAGCCCATGGGCACCCCGATCCACGACGCCGGCCGGTCCTTCATCCGCCGGGAGGGCCGCCTCCTCGAACAACGGCTGGCAGCGGCCATCTTCGACGGCGCCCCGCCCGACGGGGTGGTCGACGTCCTCTGCGGCTACCAGAACCCCGACGGCGGCTTCGGCCACGGCCTCGAACCCGACAAGCGGTGTCCCGACAGCCAGGCCATCGACGTGGAGATCGCCCTCCAGGCCATGGTCGCGGCCGGCAGCACCGTCGACCACGGCATGGTGGGCCGGGCCTGCGATTTTTTGGCCCGGATCTCGTCGCCGGACGGCGCGGTGGCCCTGGCCACGCCGGCCATCGAGTCCTACCCCCGGGCCGAGCACTGGTCGGACTGGGCCTACGTCCCGGGCCTCAACCCGACCGCGGGCCTGGTCGGGCTGCTCCACCGCATGGGCGTCGAGCACGCCTGGGTGACCAAGGCCACCGACTGGTGCTGGGCCGCTTTGGACGCCGGGATCACCGAGGACGCCCATGCCGTGAGCGAGGCGTTCGTGTTCCTCGAACACGTCCCCGATCGGACGCGGGCCGAGGCCATGGCGCCGTCGGTGGCGCAGCACCTGTCGCAGGCGGCCCACTACCGCGGCGACCCCCTCGACCCGAGCTACGGCGTGACGCCGCTCCACATCGTCCCCACGCCGTCGAGCCGCTGGAGGTCGCTGTTCTCCGACTCGCTCATCGAGGGCCACCTCGACCGCCTGGAGCGCGATCAGCAGGACGACGGTGGGTGGGCCATCACCTGGGAGCCGCCGAGCGCCGCCTCCACCCTGGAGTACCGGGGCATGATGACCCTCTGGGCGCTGCGCGTGCTCGCCGCCTGGCGCTGAGGACGGAGCGGGCTCCCGGCCACCGACGTACAATTTGTCTCGCGGCAGGCAGGGAGGTGCGGGATGTCGAGGGGACGCGTCCGGACGGTGATCGCCTTGTTGGCGACGATGCTGGCGGTCGGCGGCTGCGGTGACGGGGGGTCGGACGACAGCGCCGACGGCGCCCTTTCCGCCCTGGGCCAGAAGCTGCCGGAGGCAATCGCCGAGGAGCGGGTGATCGAGGTCGGGTCCGACATCGCCTACCCACCGGTCGAGTTCTTCGAGGAGGGAACCCAGACGGCGATCGGTCTCGACGTCGACATCTGCAACGCCATCGCGGCCAAGTTCGGCGACGGGTTCACCTGCCGGTTCACCAACACGACATTCGACGGGATCATCCCCGCCCTCAACGCCAAGCGCTTCGACATCGTCATGTCGGCCCTGAGCGACACCGAGGAGCGCCGGCAGGCCATCGACCTGATCGACTATTTCAACGCCGGCACCTCGATCCTCGTCGCCAAGGGGAACCCGGCCAACGTCCGGTCCGTCGACGACCTGTGCGGCAAGACCATCGGGCTCCAGCGAGGGACCACCCAGGAGGAGCTGGCCAACGCCCAGAAGGCGAAGTGCCAGGCCAACGGGTCCGACCTGGAGGTCCTGACGTTCGACAAGGACACCGACGCCCTCCTCTCCCTGAAGGCGGGGCGCAGCGTGGCCGACATGAACGACTTCCCGGTGGCGGCTTACAACGCCAAGGTGTCCGGCGGAGGCAACGACTTCGAGGTGGTGGGAGCTCAGCTCGACCCCGCCCCCTACGGCATCGGCGTCCGCAAGGACGACGTGGCCCTGCGCGACGCCCTCCGGGAGGCCCTCCAGGCGATCATCGCCGACGGCACCTACGACCGGGTGCTGGCCAAGTGGGACGTGGCCGCCGGTGCGCTGAAGACGGCCTCCATCAACGGCGGCTGACAGCCCGCGCCCATGGACGCTGGCGGATCGCTGCCGGCTGTCGTCGCGCCCGACGAGATCCGGCCCGTCCCCGTCCGCCACCGGGGGAGGTGGCTGGCGGCAGCCGTCATCCTCGCCCTCGTCGCCTGGGTGGCCTCCGCCGCGGCCGGCTCGGGCGCGGTCGACGGCGCCATCGTCCGCCGGTTCCTGTTCAACCGGACGATCCTCGAAGGGGTCCGCAACACGCTGTTGATCTCGGTGCTGGCCCAGGCCGCGGGGATCGTCCTGGGCGTGGTGGCGGCAGTGATGCGGATGTCGACGAACCCCGTGCTGCGGGTGAGCAGCTGGGTCTACGTGTTCCTGTTCCGGGGGACGCCGGTGCTGGTGCAGCTGGTCCTGTGGTTCAGCCTCCCGCTGGTGTTCGAGTTCGTCGCCATCAGGGTCCCGTTCCTCGACGTCACCATCTACCAGGCGCCGATGGTCGACTTCATGACCCCGTTCAAGGCCGCCCTCCTCGGGCTGGCGCTCAACGAGGGGGCGTACATGGCCGAAATCGTGCGGGCGGGGATCATCTCGGTCGACGAGGGACAGGTCGACGCGGCCAAGGCCCTGGGCATGCACCCCCTGCTCACCCTGCGCCGGATCGTCCTCCCCCAGGCCATGAGGGTGATCATTCCGCCCACCGGCAACGAGTTCATCTCCCTGCTCAAGACGTCGTCGCTGGCGTCGGTGGTCCTGTACCCCGAGCTCTTCCGGCGGGCCCAGGACATCTACTCCACCAACCTGCGCACCCTCGAGCTGCTGGTGGTGGCCAGCCTCTGGTACCTCTTCCTCACCAGCGTGGCCAGCGTCGGGCAGCACTTCCTCGAGCGTCGATTCGCCCGGGGGGCGGCCCGGGTGCGGCCCGAGACGGTGCTGGCCCAGGTGGGCCGCAACCTGCTCCCCCGGCTCCGGCGCCCGTCTGGGCGGCCGGCACCGTGACCGTGACCGCCATGCTCAAGGCCGAGGGGGTGCGCAAGCGGTTCGGGCGTACCGAGGTCCTCCGGGGCATCGACCTCGAGGTGGGGGCGGGCGAGGTGATGGTGATCATCGGGCCGTCCGGCTCCGGCAAGTCGACGTTCCTCCGCTGCGTGAACCACCTCGACTCGGTCGACGGCGGCCGGGTCTACGTCGACGGCGACCTCATGGGCTACCGGATGAAGGGGGGGCGGGCCTACGAACTGAAGGAGCGGGAGGCGGCCCGGCAGAGGGCGGCGATCGGGATGGTCTTCCAGCGGTTCAACCTGTTCCCCCACCTCACGGTCCTGGAGAACGTGGTGGAGGCTCCCGTCCGCGTGAAGGGCGAACGCCGGACGGCGGCCGAGGCCCGGGGCCGGGCGCTGCTCGACCGGGTGGGCCTGGGGGCCAAGGTCGACGACTACCCGGCGCAGCTCTCGGGCGGCCAGCAGCAGCGGGTGGCCATCGTCCGGGCCCTGGCCATGGAGCCCCGACTGATGCTCTTCGACGAGCCCACCAGCGCCCTCGACCCCGAGTTGGTGGGCGACGTCCTCGACGCCATGAAGCAGCTCGCGGCGGACGGGATGACGATGGTCGTCGTCACCCACGAGATGGGCTTCGCCCGCGAGGTTGGCGACCACCTGGTGTTCATGGACGGCGGCCTGGTGGTGGAGCGGGGCACGCCTCGGGACGTGCTCTCGTCGCCTGTCGAACCCCGGACGCGGGCGTTCCTGGCCCGGATCCTCTGACGCTTCTCGCTCCCGCGCTCAGCCGGTGCGGGGGACGGCCCCGAACACCACCCGGACGACGGACGTGGCGAAGGCATCGGTCTCGCCCACGCCCGAGCCGGAGCGATCCTGGAACACGACCGCCCCGCCGGGCTTGGTCGGTGCGCGGAAGGTGATCTGGCCGCTGAAGGGTCCGCCCTGGCCGGCGGCGGTGACGAACCCGGTGCCGAGCGACTGGCCGTCGACCATCCCGTCCTCCCGGACCTCCACGTTGACCGTGCCCTCGAACGCGTCCGCCTGGCCGGAGACGGTGACCGGCGACGAGATCCGCTGGAGCGGGTCGGGCCCGTCGACCTGGATCCGTGCGTTCGCCGAGGCGATCACCGTCCACGGCCCGGTCGCGCCCTGCGGTCCGAGCTGGCGGACGACCACCGTGGTGGCCAACAGGAGCTGGCCGTTGCGCTGCACGCCGATGGGCACCTCGCCCGCCCCCGGCTCGCCCTCCTGGAACCCGCCGTCGGCCAGGTCGGGCGTGGTGAAGCCCAGGTAGCGCACGGCGAACTCACGGGCCGTGCGGACCGGATCGCGGAAGACCTGGTCGGTGCCGGCGGCGTAGGCGTCGAGCTCCTCCCGGGTCGTGAACGGGAAGATGCCCGAGAAGCCCTGGGCCTGGCTGGCGGACGCAACCGGCGCCCCGCCCGTCGTTGCCCCCGCCGCCCCTTCGACCGACGCGTCCGTCGTGGGCCTGCCGCAGCCAGCAGCCCCCACCGCAACCGCCATGACCAGCACCCAGATGACTCGCCGCACGCCCGCCTCCCGTCTGTCGCCGCCTCTGCATCCGAATTATCCGCTGCGTGTCAACCGACGGGCCGGCCCGGGTGCTTTGTGCCGCGAAAACGACGCCAGAGGTCGCTTTTCATCCAGAGAAGTGGCGGGCGGCGCCCCCAACGGGATTCGAACCCGTGTCGCCGCCTTGAAAGGGCGGTGTCCTGGGCCGCTGGACGATGGGGGCCGCTGACGGTCCAGCTTAGGGGAGCACCCATTCGGTGCCGTCGGGTGTGTCCCGCACCTCCACCCCCGCCTCGACCAGGCGGTCGCGGAGACCGTCGGCGTCGGCGAAGCGCCGCTCCGTCCGGGCCTGGCGGCGGGCGTCGAGGAGCGCCTCCACGAACGGTCCCACGATCTCCCGGGGATCGCGCAGCCCCTGCTCGGTCGACTCCCCCAGCCGCACCACCATGGACCGCAGCGCCGCCCGTCCCCGGTCGAGGTGGTCGGACTGGAGGGTGTCCCGCGACCACTCGGTGAGCAGGTCGTCGAGGCCGAGGACCGCCTTGACCGCCGACCGGCCGTCGCGGGCGGCCAGGGCGCTCGTCGAACTCGGACTGGCACCGGGCGATGCCGTCGAGGAGGGGGTCGCCTTCGTTGTCGCTTGTGTCAGCAGCCACGAAGTCGTGGGTTGCAGTCGCCGTCGGCGTAGCCGCCGTCGGCGCCGCCGACAGGTCGGCGATGGGTCGCGACTCGCCGGCCGCCAGGGTCCACGAGCTCGACCGGTGGCGGACGGTGACCGCCCCGATCCCGGCGATGGTGGCGGTACCCGCGTCGAGGTCGAGGATCAGGGCGGTGTGCTCGTCGACGCCGAGGACGAACACGTCGTCGGGCAGCATCGCCTCCAGGGCCGACAGCCGGCGCTCGCCCATGTAGCAGAACCGGGTGTCGTGGTTGCCGCCCTCGGCGTTGTTGAAATGCGGCACCACCACCGCCCGCAGACCGGCCTCGGCCAGCAGGTCGAGACCCTCCATCCAGTGGGGCTGGTGGCCAACCTTGTACACCTCGTACACCGGCAGGGCGAAGGCCCCCAGGGTGACGGCCGCGGCGCTGGCGAAGGTGATGCAGCCGCCGGTGCGGAGCTTCTCGGCCAGCACCGTCGGCACCTGGCTGCCTTTCCACTGCGACAGGGCGTACGACGGGCTACCGGGCCCGGCGAACACGTACCGGGCCTCCCGCAGGCATAGCAACATCTCCTCGTAGGCGACGCCGTCCGCCTCCGCCGCTGACCGGTAGGACGCCACCCGCATCTCCCGCTGGACGCTCTCCCGGAAGTACGCCACCGCCTTGGCCGTGATGTCGTCCGCGTTCTCCTGGAACCCGAACGGGGTGTCGAGCATCGCTGCGGGCACGGGCGGCGGCCCCATGCGGCTGATGAGGTCGCGGTGGACCTTGCTCATCGTGGGACTTGTCTCGCCTGAGCCCATGATCGTCAGGATCCGGGGCAGGGTCATCGACAGTCGAGGCTACGACGGCGGCGGTGCTAGGTGGTGCCCGTCACCACCGCGTGCAGCTCGGCGGCCACCTCGTCGGGCAGCTGGACGTGGACGTCGTGGTCGGCGCCCGGGAACCACCTCACCCGGACTCCATAGGCCTGGGCCCGCTCGGCCTCGGCCCGCTTGGCGGCGGCCCAGGCGTCGTCGCCATCGACGAGGAGCAGGTGGAGCGGGACAGACAGCTCGGGGAGGACCTTCGACGGACGGTGCTCCCACAGGGCCCGCAGGACGCGCAGGTGCCGGTCGAGCGTGAGCCACGGGCGCACCGTGCCGTCGTCGAGGATCTCGAAGTTGGCGAGGGTGGCCTCGACGCCGGCGTCGTCCCACGTCGGGTGCATTCGCCGGAGCCAACCGGCGATCTCGATGCGGGACGTTCCCGCCAGTTGGGGTGGGGCCAGCGCTCTCGCGCAGTCGTCCCACTCGGGCCAGGTGAGCTGCAGCTCGATCGAGCCGCCGTCGACGCCCACCACCGCCGCCACCCGGTCGGGAAGGCGGTGGCCGAGGTCGAGAGCGAGGTTGCCGCCCATGGACTGTCCGGCCACGACCGGCCGGTGGAAGCCGAGGGCGTCGACGGCGGCCACCACGTCGTCGCCCATGGTGGCGAAGTCGTAGCCGTCGTCGGGTTTGTCGCTGAGGCCGTGCCCCCGGAGGTCGACGGCCGCCACCGGGTGTCCCAGCCGGTGCAGGCGGTCGCCGACTGCCTCCCACGTGCGGCAATTCGACGCCAATCCGTGGACGAGGAGGACGGGCGGCTCTCCGCCCCCGTCCCATACCAAGGCATGGAGTCCGACGCCACCGGTGCCGGGCAGGCGTCGGACCTCGGACGTGCTCATCCCTCGCAGAGTAGGAGTCCCGACCCACCAGCCGTGACCGCCCCTGTCGAACCGGTGACGTTTCCGGGCGTCCTGGCGCCCCGGCCTGTCACCGGTTGGGGCCGGGGGCCGTACGCTGCGAGGCCTGGTTGACTCCGCGCTCGCGCCCGTTGCCTCGGCCGTGGCCGGGTACATGGTCGGCACCATCCCGTCGGCCGACGTGGCCGCTCGGCTGGCCACCGGGGGGACGACCGACCTCCGAACCCAGGGCAGCGGCAACCCGGGGGCGGTGAACGCGATGGCGGTCCTCGGCAAGGGGTGGGGGTTCGGCATCCTGGCCGCCGACACCCTCAAGGGCGTGTTGGCGTGTGCCATCGGCGGCCGGATGGCGGGCGGCACCGGAGCCCACGTGGCCGGGACGGCGGCGGTCATTGGCCACTGCTTCCCGGTGTGGAAACGGTTCCGCGGCGGCAAGGGCGTGGCCGTGAGCATGGGCCAGTGCCTGGCCACCTTCCCGGTCTACGTCCCCGTCGACCTCGCCGTGGCGTGGGCGGTCGGCCAGTGGACGGGACGGGCCCTGCCCGGCACCGCCGTCGCCTCGGCGACGTGGGTGGCGGCCGGCGCTCTGTGGTCGTCCCGCCGGTGGCCGAACCTGTGGGGCCCGCCGCCCACCGCCGCCCTACCCCTGGCGTCCGCCGTCAGCAGCACGGTGATCCTCTACAAGTTCGCCACCGCCAGGCGGCCCCAATGATCCGCATCGTCACCGACTCCAACTCGCAGATCCCGCCCGACCTGGCCGCCCGCCTAGGGATCGTCGTCGTGCCCCTGACCGTCACCGTCGACGGAGTGCCCCACCAGGAGGGCGTCGACATCGACGCCGACGAGTTCTACGCCCGCTTCGAGTCGGGCACGCCCCAGGTCTCGACCTCGCAGCCCAGCCCGGGGGCCTTCGCCGCCGCCTACCAGGCCCTCGCCGACGAGGGAGCAGAGGCGATCGTGTCGGTCCACATCGCGTCCGCCCTCTCCGGCACCGTGAACTCGGCCCGCCTGGCGGCCGACGGCTCGCCCGTGCCGGTGCGGATCGTCGACACCGGCACCGCCTCGTTCGGGATCACGTTCTGCGCCTGGGAGGCGGCCGACGCGGCGGCCGCCGGCTCCACCCTCGACGAGGTCGCCGCCGCCGCCGAGCGGGTCAGCGGCCTGGTCGGCAACGTCTTCGTGGTGAGCGCCCTCGACCTGGCCCGAGCAGGTGGGCGGCTGGCGGAGGACGCGGCGGCCGACCCGAACACCGGGCCCATCCCCGTTCTCACCCTGGCCGGCGGCGCCATGCGGACCGTCGGCCACGCGGCCGACGTGGAGCAGGCGGCGAGGATCATGGCCGACCACGTACGACGGTCGGGTACCTCGCTCCGCGTCGGGGTCAGCGTGGCCGACGCCGGCACCCTGCCCACGGTGGAGGCCCTCGAGGCCCTCCTGGCCGACACCCCCGAGGTGCGGGAGCTCATCCGCTACCGGGTCGGGCCCAGCGTGGGGGCCCATACCGGCCCCGGGGCGGCGGGGGCCATGTTCTACTCCGCGCCCGTCTAAATCAGGTGCAGGCGGCGCACAGTCCGAAGAAGTCGAGCCGGTGGGTGCGGGCCTCGAAGCCGGCCCGCCTGCGGATGTCGACCGCGGTGTCGCCCAGGGAGCGCTCGAGGTCGGGCAGCTCCAGGTCGGCCACCACGCCGCAGCCGGTGCACACCAGGTGGTGGTGGTGCTCGGCCAGTCCCTCGTCGAGCTCGAACCGGGCGAAGCCCTCGGCGAACTCCAGGCGGATGAGGACGCCCGCCGCCACCAGGTCGGCCAGGATCCGGTAGAGGGAGGACAGCGGCATCTCCGGTCCCACGATGTCGTGGACCTCGGTCACCGCAAGGGGGGCGGTGGCCCGGGCGAAGGCGCCCACCACCTGGCGCCGTCCACCCGTCCAGCGCTGGCCGGCCCCGGCCAGGCGGCGGGTGACCTCCTCCTGCAATCCGGGGTCCAGATCGATCACCGACACAGGGCGATGGTACGCGTCCGGGGCCCCCCACCGGCCGCCCTACGGCGCGAGCGCCTCCACGATCGAACCCTGGAGCCAGGTGAGGTAGTCGTAGACGGCAAAGGCGCCGTTCCGCGGGTCATCCGGCGCCGTGGGCCGCTCGTGGCCCTCCTCGGTGACGTCGAGCCGGGTGCCCAGTACCAGGCGCACCTCGTTCACCGCCCGCATCCAGGCCTGGAGCTGCTCCTCGTCGAGCCGCTCGGCGTCGGCGCTCTCCTCCAGGGCGGTGAGGGCCGCCTCGTGCGACGACCGCAGCTCGTCGCGGACCAGGAGGCGGTACTCAGTCTCCCGATCCTCATCGTCCGGGTAGGCGACCGGGTAGAGGCGGTCGAGGACGGGGTCGTCGCTCGCCAGCAGCTCCCGCATCTGGGGCGCCAGCGAGCGCAGCAGCGCCCGATCCTCGTTGGGCAGGCGGATCTCGTAGTGCCCCTTCCGGTGGCGGCGGACGGCTCTCATCGCCATGTCGCCCCTACTCGTCGTGCTGCATCGTGGCCCACAACCCGTGTTCGTGGAGGCGGAAGACGTCGAGCTCGGCCTTCTCCCGGGTGCCCGACGACACCACCGCCTTCCCCTTGAGGTGGACGTCGAGCATGAGCTTGGTCGCCTTGTCCCGGCTGTAGCCGAACAGCTTCTGGAGCACGAACGTGACGTACGACATGAGGTTGATGGGGTCGTTCCAGACGATCACGACCCACGGCCGGTCGGGAGTGACGACATCCTCGACCTCCGGCTCCTTGACCTCCGCCGGAGCGACGGAGAGCGACGGCGACACGCATCCAGGGTACTAAGGCGGGGATGCGGCGATGACCTGAGCCGGGGCCGCCGTCGAGGTCGCTCCAGGGCCGCCGGGGCCGTGAAGGAAGGCGAGGCGGAAGCGCAGGGTCACGATCCACACCGCGGCCGCGCCCGCCACGTGGAAGCCCACCATCACCGCAGGCACGCCGTTGAAGTACTGGATGTAGCCGATGGCGGCCTGGGCCACGGACACCGCCAGCACCACCTCGCCCCGGCGCAGCACGCCCGCCGGCGCGTCGGCGGCCCGGAGCCGCCAGAGGGTGACGAGCGTGAGGACGAGGAACAGGAACACCGCCGCGCCGTGGAGGCGGGCGACGTCGGGCACGGCGAACTGCAGCCGTTCGGCATCCTCGTCGCCGCCGTGGGGGCCGGACGAGGTCACCACCGTCCCCAGGAACAGGACCAGCCCCGCCGCCACCACCAGCAGCGACCCGAGCCGCCGCAGGTCGCGGTCGGCCACCCACGCTCGGCCGGCGGCACCGTCGTCCGGTCGGCCGGCCCGGTCGTGGAGGACTACCGCGTTGGCCAGGAGCACCATCGACAGCAGGAAGTGGGCCATCACGAATCCTGGCTTCAGCTCGAACAGCACGGTGAGCCCGCCCAGGACGATCTGGCCGAGCACCCCGGCCACCAGACCCAGCGACAGCCAGGTGAGGTCGCGCCGTCGGGGCTGGCGGCGGAGCGATCCCAGCACGGCCAGGATCACCGCCACCGACACCAGCCCGGTCACCGTCCGGTTCACGAACTCGACCATGGCGTGGTACTCCAACGGGGCCACGATCCGGTCCTCGGCGCACGTGGGCCAGTCGGGGCAGCCCAGGCCGGAGCCGGTGAGGCGGACGGCGGCGCCCGACACCACGATGAAGGCGAGCGCCACCAGCGCGACCAGGGTGACCCGGCGGTAGGCGGCCGGCGAGAGCGTGGGCAGGCGCATCGGCAACCGCATCGCACTGGCGATCCTACGGGAGGTTTGCCCCTATTCCCGATGCGGTACGCGCCCCTTATGACCTCGAACCAGCCGGCGGTCCCGCCCGAGGAGACGGCGGCGAAGGACGACGAGGTGCTCGAGCGCGAAGGCATGGAGGAAGAGCTCATGCAAGAGGACCGGTCGGAGGTCGGCGAGAAGATCCCCGACGCGGAGACGGCGAAGGAGGACTGATGCGTACACGCGGATTGTCTGAAAGCGGGAGCGATCGGCGGGCGCTGGCGGCCGACGCCGGGTTCGGATCACTGTCGGTGGCCTCGATCCTGGCCGGCGTGCTGGTGGCCTACGGCGCCTTCGCGGTGCTGATCGGGGTGGCGGCATCCATCGTCGACGCCCTCAACGTCGACACCGACATCGTGACCACCGACTACGAGCAGCTGGGCATCGTCGGCGGACTGATCGTCGCCGGGATCCTGCTGGTGTCGTACCTGTTCGGCGGGTACGTGGCCGGACGCATGGCCCGGCGGGCGGGCCTGCTCAACGGCCTGCTGGTCGCCATCCTGGGCCTGGCCATCGCCGCCGGCGTGGCCGCCCTCGTCCGGGCGTCCGACGCCGAGACCATCAACACCAGCCTGCGGTCGCTGGGTGTGCCTACGACCGCCGACGAGTACGGGCAGGCGTTCACCGTCGCCGGCATCGCCTCCCTGGCCGCCATCCTCCTCGGGTCGCTCCTCGGGGGCTCGCTGGGCGAGAGGTGGCACGGCAAGCTCCTGGCCCGGGCCGTCGACCCCAACATCGGGACCGAGGCCGACGCTCGCCGCCAGGCCCAGGCCGACATGGCCCGGGCCGAGGAGGAGCGCACCCTCGCCTTCGAACGGGCTCGCACCGCCAACCCCACCCGGTCGCGCCGGGTCGACCGGGACGCCCTGTCGGACGACGACCGGCGGGCGCTCGACGACGACCACGTGGACCATGGAACGCCCACGAGCTCGACCCTGTCGTCGTCCGGTCGGACCGACCGCGATGCGGTCGACCGTCGCGGCCGCGACGTTCGCGACCGCAACGTGTCCGGTGATGGCCGCGTGCTCACCGGCCGTTCGGCCGCCGCCGGCCCCGTCGGCAACAACACCGTGGTTGGCAACCGGGATGTCACCACCGATGAGGCCGCCGTCGACGACGGCCACCGCCGATTCCGCCGCCGGTCCCACCGCACCGACCGCTGACCGATCACGCCCCGGGCGGGTGCGGGGCGAGTCCGCCAGCCCGAGCAAGTGGCACAGGTGGGCCCGTGGAGGGGCCGCCTGTGGCGATCGCTCGCCGGGGCGAGTCCGCCGGCCCGAGCACGTGGCACAGGTGGGCCCGTGGAGGGGCCGCCTGTGGCGATCGCTCGCCGGGGCGAGTCCGCCAGCCCGAGCACGTGGCACAGGTGGGCCCGTGGAGGGGCCGCCTGTGGCGATCGCTCGCCGGCGAGCCGCCTCGGTGGCACAGTGGGCCGTCGGGCCGTGGCGACGACGAAGGCGCGGCTACTCGGCTGCGGTGCGCTCCCCGGCGGGCTCGGGTGACGCCGCGGCACGGCCGCCGCGGGCGTACTGGGTGAGGTACAGCTCCTGGTAGAGGCCGCCGGCGGTGGCCAGCTCGTCGTGGGTCCCCCGCTCGACGATGCGACCGCCGTCGAGCACCAGGATCTGGTCGGCGGCCTGGATGGTCGACAGCCGGTGGGCGATCACCAGTGACGTGCGCCCGGCCAGCGCCGAGTCGAGCGCCTGCTGGATGAGCACCTCGGTCTCCGAGTCGAGGTGGGCGGTGGCCTCGTCGAGGATGACGATCGCCGGGCTCTTGAGCAGCACCCGGGCCAGCGCCAGCCGCTGCTTCTCGCCCCCCGACAGCCGGTAGCCCCGCTCCCCGACCATGGTCGTCGTAGCCCTCGGGGAGGCCGGCGATGAGGTCGTGGATGCGGGCCGCCCGGCAGGCGGCCTCCAGCTGCTCGTCGGTGGCGTCGGGCCGGGCGTAGCGCAGGTTGGCGGCGATGGTGTCGTGGAACATGTGGGGGTCCTGGGTGACCATCCCGATGGCGTCGGTGAGGCTCTCGCCCGTGAGCTGGCGGACGTCGTGGCCGTCGACCCGCACCGCGCCCGCCACTACGTCGTACAGCCGGGGCACCAGGTGCGACATGGTGGTCTTGCCCGCCCCCGTCGGGCCCACCAGGGCCACCATCTGTCCCGGCTCGGCCACGAAGGAGACGCCCTTGAGGATCATCCCCGAGGGCTCGTCGCTCAACGGCGTGGTCATGGCCGCCTCCAGCGAGGCGATCGAGACGCTGGACGCGGCCGGGTAGCGGAACCACACGTCGTCGAACTCGATGCGGCCCTTGGCGTCGACCAGGTCGACCGCGTCGGGGGCGTCGGCGATGGGATGGGGGGCGTCGAGCACCTCGAAGACCCGCTCGAACGACACGAGCGCGGTCATGACGTCGACATGGGCGTTCGTCAGGCTCGTCAACGGCCGGTAGACCCGGCTGACGTACACCGCCAGGGCGGTGAGGGTGCCGACAGTGATGGCCCCGCTGAAGACCAGGCGGGAGCCCCACCAGTAGACGGCGACGGTGCCTACGGCGCCCAGGAGAGCCAGGGCGGTGAAGAAGACCCGGCTGTAAAGAGCCCGGCGCACGCCGATGTCGCGCACCCGTCCCGCCCGCTCCCGGAACTCGGCCGACTCCCGGACGGGGCTGCCGAACAGCTTCACCAGCAGGGCGCCCGAGACGTTGAACCGCTCGGTCATGTTGTTGTTCATGGCCGCGTCGAGCTGGAACGACTCCCGGGTCAGCTTCTGCATCCCCTTCCCCACCCGCTTGGCGGGGATGACGAAGCAGGGCACCACGAACAGGGCCATGAGGGTGAGCCGCCATTCCAGGCCGATCATCACGGCCAGGGTGACGACGACCTCGAACACGTTCTGCACGACCGTGCCCAGGGTGCCGGTGAACGCCTGCTGGGCCCCGATGACGTCGTTGTTCATCCGGCTGATGAGGGCGCCGGTCTGGGTGCGGGTGAAGAACGACAGAGGCATCCGCTGGACGTGGTCGTAGAGGGCGGAGCGCAGGTCGAAGATCAGCCCCTCGCCGATCCGGGACGACAGCCACCGCTGCACCACGCCCATCACCGCGTCGATCACCGCGAGCATCAGGGCCAGGAAGGCGAGCTTGTTGATGCCGCCCAGGTCGCGCCGGGGGATGGCGTGGTTGTCGATGATCGCCCGGAAGACCAGGGGCGGGGCGATGGCGAACAGGGAGGCGAGCAGGATGCTGGCCAGGAGGAAGGCGAGCAGGAGGCGGTAGGGACGGGCGAAGGCCCACACCCGGCGCAGGATGGTGCGGTCGAGCTTGCGATCGGCGACCATGTCGGGGTCGCGCATGCGGTGGTAGCGGAAGCCGAAGTCGCTCACGGTGCCATCCAGGCTACGGCGTGCCCGGCGCTAGCCCGGAGGGGAGCGGTAGCCTCCTCCCGTGTGGCGAGTCGTCGGTGTGCTGTTGGCGCTGGTAGTGGCCCTGTCGGTCATCGGGCTGGTGATCAAGGCGGTGAGGTTCCTTCTCATCGTGGCCGTGGTGCTGGCCGTGCTGAGCGCCATCGCCGGCATGACCGCCCGCCGCAAGCCCTGACTCATCCTTCGTAGATCGACGCCCGCCAGGTACCGGTGAGGGGGACGGAGGAGACCGCCCGGGCCGCGGCCAGGAGCCATTCGAGGACGTCGGCATTGGCGGTCCCGGGCGGGACCGAGATCACCAGGCCCTTCCTCACGTAGTCCTGCACCACCACCCAGCCGTCGGGCACCGGGTGTCCCATCTCCGCCAGGTGGGCCTTGATCCGTCGCCGGCGCCGTGCTGGAGGCCGATCATGGCCGGGTCCCCCCGTCCCCGGCGGGAGGCGGTGGGCGCGGTCCAGGTCGCCAGGGGGACGTCGGGCCCCCGGCCGGAGAACACGCCGAAGAACCCTCCCCCGGCGGGCGCCACGTCGTCGGGATGGACGGCGGGCTCGAAGTTCACCCACCCCTGGTGAGCCTCGGCCAGGGCGTCCATCGTCGCCACCACCTCGTCGGCCTGGCCGGGCTCGAACTCCAGGTACCGGGGCTCCGACGATCGATCGCACCGGCACCGCCCCGCTAGTCCTCCTCGGGGGGCGTCGGCAGGGCGCCGAGCTGCTGCAGGAAGCCCAGGAAGTCCCACACCGTCCACGTCTCGATGATCTTGCCGCCCTCGATGCGGTGCACCGAGATGGCCTCCACCGCGATGTCGCTGCCAGTGGGGGGAATGCCCATGATCTCGCCCGAGTGCTCGCCCCTGAGCGTCCAGCGGACGCCGACCCGGTCGCCGTTGCCGAACAGGTCGTGGACGTCCCACTCGCCTTCGATGCCGTCCTGGAAGATCCCGACCATCTTGACCATCGGGTCCGGGCCCTCGGCGCCGGGGATGGCGGGGTCGTGGTACTCGTGGTCCTCGGCGAACAGGGCGTCGGCCAGGTCGTTCTGGCGGCCGTTGCACATGTCCTCGTAGTACCGCCGAACCAGAGCCTCGTTCTCAGCAGACATCCACCCTCCCGGTCGCTTGGCGGGAGGGTAGCGGCCGCTGGGGGGCCGGTTCAGCGCCGGCGGTCCTCGGGCAGCTCCGACGGGCCCACGTTGGCCTCCAGCCAGCCGTTGAGCGGTCGGGCGGCACGGAGGAACTCGACCACGCGGTCCTTGGCCTTGCGAGTGCCCAGCCAGGCGCCAGCCGGCCACTCCTTCCAGGCGATCAGCCCCTTGTTGCGGAGGAGCTCGATGCGGGGGTGGTCCTTGGGATAGCCCCGGGGGGCGGTCTTGAGGGTGTCGTGGCCGGTGATCTCGATCTTGCGCCCGTGGGCCTCGGCCACGAGGGCGACGAGCTCCTCGCCGGTGGCGTCGTCGGCCACCGCCCGCCGGTAGCGGTCGAGCTGGTCGGCCGCCATCATCCACATCCCGCTGCCCACGCCCAGGCCCTTGGCCGACAGCTGCACGTAGCCGCTCCCGCCCGCCACCGCCGCCATCGCCGTCTTGTAGGGCGACTTGTCGGCGCTGAAGCGGACGTCGCGGTTGGGACGGAAGACCTTTCCCTCGCCGAACTCGGGGGCCAGCTCGGCCAGCAGCTCCTCCATGGGTGCCTTCACCTGGGCCTCGTAGACCGTCCGGTGGGCCATCCAGTACGACTTGGAGTTGTCGACCTCGAGTCCCTCGTAGAACTCGATCGCCTCCGGCGGCCAGCCCTTGAACGCCACCCGGGCACGTTACCCGGGCGGTGCACTCGCTCAAGTCCCGGTCGGCAGCCGACGATCACGTGAGGGGAGGCGTAGTGCAACGCGACGTGGTGACGACAACGAGCGTGGAGTCGCCGGACGCGGCTGGCGCGGCGGCGACGGTCTTTGGCGCGCCACGGGCGCGTGCCGCCCCGGACGCGCCAAAGTCCTCCGGCGCGGCCGGCGAATCCAGCCGGCCAGAGCGCGGCCCGGCCGCTCTGGTGGAGCGCCCTGCCCGCCTGGTGGGAGCCGTCGTCGGCGCGGTGACGTTCCTCGCCTACCTCCCCGGCCTCGGCCGGTCGCTCGACTTCGACAGTGCGGAGACAGTCGGGCTGTTCGTCAGCCCGGGACCGCCGTGGGCCGCCTTCCGGGAGCAGGCCATCTTCAACAACCACCCCATGTTCTCGTTCCTCGAGCAGCTGGTGCGGGTGGCGACGGGTTCGGCGGGAGCGGCGACGATGCGGTTGCTGCCGATCGCCTGCGGCGCGGCGGCGGTCGGCGTGCTGACCTGGTTCGCCGCCCGCCGCCACGGGTTGCTGGCCGGTGTCGTCGGGGGCGCGGTCCTGGCCTGCAACCCGACGTTCGTCGACCTGTCGAGGGCCGTCAGGGGCTACAGCCTGCTGACCCTGTGCGCCGTCGTGGCCACGATCGTGGTCGCCGAGGACCGTCGGGGGCGTGCGCGGCGTGGCGACGTCCTCTACATCCTCGCCGCCGGTGTGGGGCTGGCGACCCACCTCTACATGGTCCCCGTGCTGGCCGCCCACCTGGGCGCGGTCGTCGCCCGGAAGCGGTTGGACGCCCACTGGCGGACGCGTTTCGTCGGGGCCCTGTTGCTGGGGGCGATGGCTTACGTCGGTATGGCCGCGACGATGTTCGAAGCGGCCGGCGCCCACGACCGGGTCTTCCAGGCCGACATCCCGTGGCGGGTGGCGACCATGGCCACCGGCGGTGGGCTGGGCGTCGCTGCTGCTGGCCCCGCTGGTCGTGGTGGGGGCGGTGATCGTGCTGCGGGGAAGCCGGGCTGCGCGTGGTGCGGGGTTGGCCCTGGTGGCCGTCTTGGTCGGGCTGTGGGCTGTGATGCAGTCGTCTGCCCTGGACGAGCGGTTCTTCGTGTGGCTGGTGCCGGGCGTGGGCTACCTGGTGGCGGTGGCGGTGACTCGGCTGCGCCGGCCGGGGTACGTGCTGGCGGCCGGTTCCGCGGCCCTCGCGCTGGCGAGCGTGGTGCCTGGGTACACGAGCGATCCGACCGGGTACCGCCAGGCGGCGGCCGTCCTGCGGGCGGTCGACGGTGCGGGGGACAGAGGGTGCGTCGTGGGTGTCGGCGTCCGCCCGATGCTCGCCTACCTCGACTCGCCGGCGGATTTCACGGTGGTCACCGATCCCGTGGGGCTCGACCAGTGCGACACCGTGGTTGTGGCGACCTGGTGGCCGACCACCGCCGCCTGGTTCGCCGCCGACCGCCAGGTGATCGACGCCGCCGAGCGGCTCTTTCCCCACCGCCTGGTCCTGGAGGCCGACGACCCCGCCCTCGTCCTGTCCCGCCGACCGCTCTCTCTGTGAGCCGTGCCCCCGCCCCGGCGGCGGTCAAGGACGTCGAGCCCGAGCGGATGGCGCGCGTGGGCCCCAAGAGGGACCACCTGTGGCGTTCGCTCGTCGGCGGAGGGCGTCGAGCCCGAGCGGATGGCGCACTTGGGCCCCAGGAGGGACCACCTCTGGCAAACGCTCGCACGGTGGACACCTGTTGGTGCCACCCCGCAAGGCTCAGGTGAAAGGGACACCGCCGAGCATGGGCGTCGTCCGGTCAAACGCTTGGCTGGGGCTCTGCGGCAGGGCCCCTTCAGGAATGGGCGGAGGGAGTGGGATTCGAACCCACGGTGACTTGCGCCACAACGGTTTTCGAGACCGTCCGATTCGGCCGCTCTCGCATCCCTCCGGGGGTCAGGCTAGTGGGCCGCCCCGGCGCCGGGCGAAGAAGTCGGCGAGGAGGGCGGCGGACTCGTCGGCCCGGACGCCGGGGGTGACCGCCAGCTCGTGGTTGAGGCGGGGGTCGGCGCACAGGTTGTAGAGCGATCCACAGGCCCCCGCCCGGGGGTCGGTGGCGCCGAAGACCAGCCGTCCCACCCGCGCCGCCACCAGGGCGCCGGCGCACATGGGGCAGGGCTCGAGGGTCACCACGACGGTGACGTCGCCCAGGCGCCAGCCACCGACCACGGCCGCCGCCGCCCGCAGGACGAGGATCTCGGCGTGGGCGGTGGGGTCGCCCCGCAACTCCCGCTCGTTGTGGGCCCGGGCCACGACCTCGCCGCCGACCACCGCCACCGCCCCCACCGGCACGTCGCCGTGCTCGATCGCCGCCCGGGCCTCAGAAAGGGCCAAAAGCATCATTTCGTCGTCGCCCATCCGGCGCCGACCATAGAAGAGAGGGGACGATCCGGGCGCTCTGGGGACGCCCGGGTCGTCCTCCCTTCTCACGCGGAGGGAGTGGGATTTGAACCCACGAGGGGTTGCCCCCTACACGCTCTCCAGGCGTGCCGGTTCGGCCGCTCCCGCACCCCTCCAGCACGAACGAGGGTATCGTCACCGGAGAGGTCCGGGCCGCCGATGCACGCAGCGGCTGGGTCCTGCGCAACGGAACCCCGTGAACCGAGTCAGGGCCGGAAGGCAGCAGCTCTCAGCGGAGGGACCCGTGTGCCGCAGTCCAGCCTGGCCGCTGCGTGGATCGGCGGCCACCCACTGTCCGAGCCAGGGCATAACGTCGGACCGACCACCATGGCCTTCCAGTCCCTCTACCGGCGCTTCCGGCCCCAGCGCTTCGTCGACGTCCGGGGTCAGGACCACGTCAGCCACACCCTGCGCAACGCCGTCAGAGACGGCCGGGTGTCGCACGCCTACCTCTTCAGCGGCCCCCGGGGGACGGGCAAGACGTCGAGCGCCCGCATCCTGGCCAAGGCCCTCAACTGCGCCAATCCCGACGCCGGTGAGCCGTGCGGCGTGTGCACCTCGTGCGTGGAGATCGCCGAAGGCCGCTCCCTCGACGTGCTCGAGCTCGACGCGGCGTCGAACCGGGGCGTCGAGGCCATGCGCGACCTGGTGTCCCGGGCCAGCCTGGGCACGCCCGGACGGTGGAAGGTCTACATCGTCGACGAGGTCCACATGCTCACCACGGAGGCGTCCAACACTCTCCTGAAGACGCTCGAGGAGCCGCCGGCGCACGTGATCTTCGTGCTGGCCACCACTGAGCCGCAGAAGGTGCTGCCCACCATCCGCAGCCGCACCCAGCACTTCGAGTTCCACCTGCTGTCGGTCGACGTGTTGGCCGACCACCTCCGCTGGGTGGCCGAGCAGGCCGGGCTCGACATCCCCGACGAGGTCATCCGGCTGGTGGCCAAGCGGGGGGCGGGATCGGCCCGTGACGCCCTGTCGAAGCTCGACCAGGTGGCCGCCGCCGGTGGGATCGACGACGCCGCCCCGTCCACCGACGAGATCGTCGAGGGACTCTGCGAGCGCGACGTCGGCCGGGCCCTGACCGCGGTGGCGGAGCGGGTCGGGGCCGGCCACGACCCCCGGCGCCTGGCCGTCGACCTGCTCGAACACCTTCGCCAGGCCTTCCTGGCCACCGTCGCTCGCGGGCTCGTCGGCCTACCCGACGACGAGGTGGCCCGCATGGAGAGCCAGGCCGCCCGCATGGGACGGGCGGCCATCGTCCGGGCCATGGAGGTGCTGGGCGACGCCCTGGTGGCCATGCGCGACGCCCCCGACACCCGGGTGCTGCTGGAGGTGTCCCTGGTGCGGCTGTGCCGGCCGGAGGCCGACGTGTCACCGGCCGCCATGCTGGAACGCATCGAGCGCCTGGAGCGCAAGCTGGCGTCCTCGGGGCCGTCGCCCGCCGTCCATACGCGGCGGCTCCCCAACCGCCGGTTTCGCCGCCCCCGGAGTCCCCCCCTCTGCCGACTGCGGCCGGGACGCCTGCCACCCCGGCGCACGAGTCCGGCGGCCGCCGCCCGCCTGGCCCTGGGCGGCGTCCGGGGGGCCCAGCCGGCGGCGCCGCGACCCAACCCACCTCCCCGCCCGGTCGCCACACCACCCGAACCGGCCGCCGCCCCGCCCCCCCACCGGCCGACTTCCCCACCCGCGACGACCTCACCCTTGCCTGGGGGGACACGATCCTTCCCGCCCTCCCTCCGAGAGCCAGGGCCCGGTTCAAGGCGGGACGGTTCGTCGAACTGCCCGAGCCGGGCGTCGCCGGCTACGCCCTCCCGACGGCCATCCACCGGGAGCGGTGCGCCGAGGTCCAGGGCGACGTCGAGCACGCCCTGGCCGCCCATTTCGGCCGGCGGGTGCCCCTCAAGCTGCTCGTGGAGGCCGAGGTGGGCGTCCCGGTGGCGGCCGAGCCCGACGAGGACGAGCACATCGACCCCCGTGACCTTCGTGACGCCCCGTCCACCGGGGTAACGTCGCCGGTCGACCATGTCATGCAGGCGTTCGAGGGCGCCACGTTGGTGGAGGAGTGACGAATGCCCAAGCAGCCGATGCCGCAGCAGCCTGACATGAGCGCCCTGCTCAAGCAGGCCCAGAAGATGCAGGAGCAGTTGATGCAGGCCCGGGCCACGGCCGAGGAGGCCGAGATCGAGGGCCAGTCGGGCGGCGGCGTGGTGAAGATCAAGGTCAACGGGGCCATGGAGTTCCTGTCGGTGACCATCGACCCCGCCGCGGTCGATCCCGACGACGTCTCCATGCTCGAGGACCTGGTGCTGGCCGCCATCCGCGACGCGGTGGCCAAGACGGCCGAGCTGTCGGAGCAGGCCATGGGCGGCATCGACATCGGTGGCCTCGGAGGGCTTCTGGGAGGGTGACCTCCCGCACCCCCGCGTGTACGCAGTCCCCGTCCAGACCCTGATCGACGAGCTCGGCCGGCTGCCCGGCGTGGGCCCCAAGTCGGCCCAGCGCATCGCCTTCCACCTGCTCAAGCTGCCCAAGGAGGACGCCGGCCGCCTGGCCCATGCCATCACCGACGCCAAGGAGCGGGTGTCGTTCTGCCAGCGGTGCTTCAACGTGACCGAAGGCCGTGAGTGCGGCATCTGCAGCGACGGCCGGCGCGACACCTCGATCATCTGCGTCGTCGAGGAGCCCCGCGACGTGGTGGCGGTGGAGAAGACGTCGGAGTTCCGCGGCCGCTACCACGTGCTGCAAGGGGCCATCAACCCGCTGGAGGGCATCGGTCCCGACCAGCTCCGGGTGCGGGAGCTGCTCCAGCGCCTCGAGCCCGAGGGGGTGGTGGAGGTCATCCTCTGCACCAACCCCAACATCGAGGGTGAGGCCACGGCCATGTACCTGGCCCGCCTGCTCAAGCCCCTGGGTGTCAAGACCACCCGCATCGCCAGCGGGCTGCCCGTCGGCGGCGACCTCGAGTACGCCGACGAGCTCACCCTCGGCCGGGCCCTGGAAGGCCGCCGCACCCTCGACGGCTGACCCGACTTGGACGAGTGTGCAAAAACCCTACCGATTTGGTGGCTTCTTGCACACCCGACGGCTGACCCGACTCGGTCGAGTGTGCAAGAACCCAGCCATATTGCGGGTTTTTGCACACTCGACGGCTGACCCGACTCGGTCGAGTGTGCAAGAACCCAGCTATTTTGCGGGTTCTTGCACACTCGACCGTTGAGGCCGTCGGACGAACGCCGGCCCGGACGATGATGGGAGTGATGCTCGACCACATCTCCCTCCAAGTCGCAGACCTCGACGCCAGCGCCGCCTTCTACGAGGCCGTCCTGCCCGCCGTCGGGGGCGGGCGGATCATGTCCTACGGCAACCAGATCGGCTTCGGCGTCGGTCAGCAACCCACCTTCTGGATCGGCACCGCCGGCCCCGCCGGCCCCCACCGCGACGTCCACGTGGCCTTCGTCGCCCCCGATCGGGCGTCGGTTCGAGCCTGGTTCGAGGCCGCGGTCGCCACCGGCGCCGAGGTGATCCAGGAACCCCGGGTCTGCCCCGAGTACCACCCGACCTACTACGGCGCCTTCGTCCGCGATCCCGACGGCAACAACGTCGAGGCCGTCTGCCACCTCCCCGAGGCCTGACCGCTCTGGCAGGCTGGGCGGGTGAAGGTCCACCTGCTCGACGGCACCTATGAGCTGTTCCGCCACTATTACGGCCTCCCGCCCGGAGCGACGGCGGAGGACGACCCGGTGCGGGCGGTGCGGGGCGTGATCTACAGCGTCCTCACCCTGCTGGAGGAGGGCGTCACCCACCTGGGGGTCGCCACCGACCACGTCATCGAGTCGTTCCGCAACGACCTCTGGCCGGGCTACAAGTCGAGCCTGGGCATGCCCCCCGTCCTCCTCGCCCAGTTCCCCCTCCTGGAGGAGGCGCTCGGCGCCCTGGGCGTCTTCGTGTGGCCCATGGTCGACCTGGAGGCCGACGACGCCCTGGCCGCGGCGGCCAAGACCGCGGCCGCCGACCCCGAGGTGGAGCAGGTCGTGATCATGACCCCCGACAAGGACCTGGCCCAGTGCGTGACCGGCACCCGGGTGGTGCAGCTCGACCGCCGGGCGGGCACCATCGCCGACGAGGCCGGCGTGCGGACCAAGTACGGCGTGCCCCCCGAGTCGATCCCCGACTGGCTGGCCCTGGTGGGCGACTCGGCCGACGGCTTCCCGGGCCTCAAGGGATGGGGCAAGAAGGGAGCGGCCACCGTCCTGCTCCACTACCCCCACCTGGAGGACATCCCCGAGCACGGCTGGCGGTGGACGGCCGACGTCCGGGGCGCCAACACCCTGTCGGCCACCTTCAACGCCCAGCGCGACCTCGCCTTCCTCTTCCGGGACCTGGCCACGCTCCGGGCCGACGCCCCCGTGCTCGACCAGGTCGACGACCTCCGGTGGACGGGTCCCCCCGACGCCGAGGCGCTGGAGGCCCTGGCCGACCGCCTGCGAGCCACCCGCCTGGTCGAGAGAGTCGCCAAACTCGCCCCCCGGTAACCTGGGACGGCCCATGGACCACTCGATGCCCGAGCGCACCGCCGAGCTGGCCAAGCGTCGCGAGCAGGCGCTCCACGCCGGTTCGGAGAAGGCGGTCGCCCGCCAGCACGCCCGGGGCAAGATGACGGCCCGCGAGCGGGTGGAGTACCTCCTCGACGACGGCAGCTTCAACGAGCTCGACCTGCTCGTCCGCCACCGGGCCCGCGGCATGGGCATGGGCGTCGACGACGACCGGCCCTACACCGACGGCGTGATCACCGGCTGGGGCACGGTCGACGGCCGCCAGGTCTTCCTGTTCTCCCAGGACTTCACCGTCTTCGGCGGGTCGCTGGGGGAGGCCTTCGCCGAGAAGGTCCACAAGGTCATGGACCTGGCCGCCAGCGTGGGCGCCCCCCTCGTCGGGCTCAACGACGGCGCCGGGGCCCGCATCCAGGAGGGGGTCGCCTCCCTCGTCGGCTACGGGGAGATCTTCCGCCGCAACACCCGGTCGTCGGGCCGCATCCCCCAGATCAGCGTGATCATGGGCCCGTGCGCCGGCGGCGCCGTCTACAGCCCCGCCCTCACCGACTTCGTGTTCATGGTGGAGGACTCGTCGTACATGTTCATCACCGGTCCCGACGTGGTGAGGACGGTGACGGGCGAGGACGTCGGGCTCCAGGAGCTGGGCGGGGCCATCACCCACGGCACCCGCTCGGGCGTGGCCCACTTCACCGCCCCCGACGACAAGGCGTGCCTCGACGACGTGCGCCGGCTCCTCGGGTTCCTCCCGCCCAACAACCGCGAGGCGCCGCCGAGGGCGACCCACACCACCGATCCGGCCGACCGGCCCACGCCCGAGCTGGAGAACGTGCTGCCCGTCACCCTCCACGGCCACTACGACATGAAGAAGGTGATCACGGCCGTCGTCGACGGCGGTGAGCTCTACGAGTACTCGCCCCTGTGGGCCCGCAACATCGTGTGCGGGCTGGCCCGGATCGACGGCTGGCCGGTCGGGATCGTCGCCAACCAGCCCCAGGTGCTGGCGGGCGTGCTCGACATCGACGCGTCGGAGAAGGCGGCCCGCTTCGTCCGGACGTGCGACGCCTTCAACATCCCGCTGGTGGCGTTCGTCGACGTCCCCGGCTTCCTCCCCGGCACCGACCAGGAGGTGGGCGGGATCATCCGCCACGGGGCCAAGCTGCTCTACGCCTTCTGCGAGGCCACCGTCCCCCGCATCCAGGTCGTCACCCGCAAGGCGTTCGGGGGCGCCTACGTGGTCATGAACTCGAAGTCGGTGGGGGCCGACCTGGCCCTGGCCTGGCCGTCGGCCGAGCTGTCGGTGATGGGGCCCCAGGGCGTGGTGGAGATCCTCCACCGGCGGGAGCTCGACGAGGCCGCGGCCCGCTCCGCCGGCGAACGGGCCGCCCTGCGGGCGACGCTGACCGAGGAGTACGCCGAGCGCTTCGCCAACCCTTGGGTGGCAGCCGAGCACGGCTTCATCGACGAGGTCATCGAACCCACCGAGACCCGGGCCGCGATCGCCCGGGGGCTCGACATGCTCAGGTCGAAGCGCACCGAGGGGCCCCGGCGCAAGCATGGCAACGTCCCCCTCTGAGCAGCCCGGGACGAGCCGGACGGACATCGTCCCGCCGGAGGTGATCGCCATCGCCGTCGCCCTGGCCGCCACCCTGTTCGAGCCGGGAGTGGACGAGGCGCCCGCCCCGCCCGACGTTGGGTCGTGGCGATGGGAGGCCTGGGACTGACGGCTGCCGCTACTCCTCGGCCGTGAACCAGAGGGGGGAGCGGTCCGAGGGTCGGCCGTTGTAGTTGAACGTCAGCTCGTCGCCGGTGTCGATCTCGTCCATGGCCAGGAAGTCGATGCGGAGGTCGTCCAGCAGGAGCTTGGGACAGGTGTTGGGCGTGAACGAGTGGTTGAAGAACGAGGCCGGGCTCAGGGCCAGCGCCCGCTCGTCTCCTTCGCCCCACCGGAAGGCGTACTGGCCCAGGACCGTGCCCTCGACAGCGGCCCAGTCGTCGGCCGAGAGCACCACCACCGACGCCGAGGCGACGACCTCGTAGCGCCGGTAGGGCCGGGGCGCCCGGACGCCCCGCCCCTTGCCCGGCACCGGGCCCACGACCAGCTCCGACTCCACCGGCCCAGTCTGACGGCTCGGGGCGGTGGGTTAGGTTCTCCCGCCATGAACGGACCGTTGGCGCTGGTGGGCGGGGGCGAATGGCGGGAGGGCTGCACGTTCGATCGCGACCTGCTCGACGCCAGCGGCGACGCCGAGGTGCTCGTCCTGCCCACCGCAGCCGCCTACGAGCACCCCGAGCGGTCGGTGGAGACGGCGGTCGCCCACTTCGCCCGCCTGGGGGGCAAGGCCCGGGGTCTCATGGTGCTGCGGCGGGCCGACGCCGTCGACGAGGCCAACGCGGCCGTGGTGCGGGAGGCCCGGTTCATCTACCTGTCCGGCGGTTCGCCCATGCACCTGCGGTCGGTGCTCAAGGACTCCGACGTGTGGGACGCCCTGGTGGCGGCCTGGCAGGGCGGGGCGGTGCTGGCCGCGTCGTCGGCCGGGGCCATGGTGCTCTGCGACCCCATGGTCGACATGCGGGGCGGCGCATTCACCGTGGGCCTGGGCCTGGTGTCGGGCCTCACGATCATCCCCCACCACGACACCTGGTCGCCGGAGAAGGCCCGCCGCACCATCCACCTGGCGCCGGCCGGCCTGGCCGTGGTGGGCGTCGACGAGCAGACGGCCCTGGTCTGCGACCCGGACGGGGCGTGGTCGGTCGCCGGCGCCGGCACCGCGGTGGTGTTCGTCAACGGCGAGCAGACGGGCCTGGAGGGGCTCCCAGCCCATTAGGACCACTGTCGCGGCCCAGCGCCGGCGCGGCAGGGACGGTGAACTCGAACACGGCCTCCGCGCCGCTCGGCGTCGTCCCGGTGACCCTCACCCGTTGCGGGCTCGGGCCCCTGTTCACCCATGACCCCTGCCCCGGAGCGGGGAACTTGCCGTCCGGGCCGGCGAGCAGGGGGGCGGGGCCGGGAGGCGCTTCTCGGTCGTCGACGACGACGCGCACCTCGGAGTCGGGCCGGAAGCCGTGGCCCGTGGTCTTGAGGTCCCGGCCGCTCTCGACCAGGCAGAACTCGGCCCCACGAGAGGTCCCGCACATACGCGCCTCGGCCCGGCCGCACCCGGCGACGGCCACCGCCATGCCCACTGCGACCAGGGCCACCCGTGCCAACCGCATGCGCCTCATCCGCCTTCCCTTCGTCAGAGGGCGACCACCCGCCCGGTTCTCCAGCTCTGACGAAGACCGCGGCCGGTTCGTTCCGCTATTCCTCGGAGATCGTCACCGAGATCATGCCGACCTTCTCCTTGGGCGTGCCCGGGCCGGGGGTGCCGACCGCGTTGAGGGCCTGCACCACCTCGATCCCGGACACCACCTTGCCGAACAGGGAGTAGCTGGGCGGCAGGCCCGCCCCCTGGGGCCCGGAGATGATGAAGAACTGGCTCCCGTTGGTGTTGGGGCCGGCGTTGGCCATGGCCAAGGAGCCGATCTCGTAGCGGCCCCGCTGGGGCAGCTCGTCCTCGAACCGGTAGCCGGGACCGCCCCGACCGGTGCCTTCGGGGTCGCCGCCCTGGATGACGAACCCGGGGATGATCCGGTGGAAGCTCACCCCGTCGTAGTAGTGGTACCGGGCCAGGACGACGAAGTTGTTGACCGTCTTGGGGGCGCCGATCGGGTCGAGGGCGATCACCATCGTCCCCTTGGTGGTCTCCATGGTGGCCGTGTACCGCTTGGCCGGGTCGATGCACATCGGGGGCTGGCCCTTGAAGCGTTGCGTCTTGGGCGCAGATCCGTCGGCGGGGGGACATTCGGTAGGCACTGGGTTCATAGCTCCTTGATCGTGACGGTCTGGATGGTGACGACCTCCGTCGGCTTGCCGGAATTGGGGTCGGTGTCGGGAGTGCCGGCCGCGTCGATGGCCTGGACGACGTCCATACCGCCAGTGACCTGGCCGAACAGCGAGTAGAGGGCCTCGAGGGGCGCGGGGTTGACGACGATGAAGAACTGGCTGCCGTTGGTGTCGGGTCCGGAGTTGGCCATGGCCAGCGACCCCGGCTGGTAGGCCGAGGCGGCGGCGGGCACCTCGTCGGCGAACTTGTAGCCCGGGTTGCCGTTGCCCGACGCATCCGGGGAACCCCCTTGGATGACGAAGTCGGTGACGATGCGGTGGAAGGGCAGGGTGTCGAAGTAGTGGTAGCGGGCCAGGACCACGAAGTTGTTCACCGTCTGGGGGGCGGCCTGGGGGTCGAGGGCGATGGTGATGAGGCCCTTCGAGGTCTGCATCTCGGCCACGTACGTCTTGGACGCAACGATGCAGGTCGGCGGGGGCTTGGCGAAGCGGGTGGTGCGGGGCGACGACCCGTCGGCGCTCGGGCAGGGGGTGTCGCCCTCGATGGTGGCGCCGGCGGCGGGCGTGGGCAGGCTCACCGGCGATCGTTGCGCCGGGCACGGTGGTGGACGCCGCCGTCTCGACGTCGGAGTCGCCCCCGCCTTCGCCGATCACCTGGGACATGCCGAACACGATGATCGCGATCAGCAAGACGGCGGCCACGCTCCACCGCCGCCGTTTGGCCTTGTGACCGGCCTCGATGGCCGCCTGGCGGGCGCGGGGGCTGGCGTTGCGGTGCTTGGGCGGCTTCTTCCTCACCTTCGACTTGGGGGACACGTCGAGCCACCGTAGTGCCACCGGGTTTTGCCCCCGCCTCCCGGAACCGGCGCGAGACGGCCGGGCGAGCGGCCACACTGTTGTCCGTGGGTGTCGGTCGATGAGTCTCGTGGTCCAGAAGTACGGCGGCACCTCGGTCGCCGACGCCGATCGCATCCGGGCCGTGGCCGAGCACGTGGTGCACACCAAGCGCCAAGGCCACGACCTGGTCGTGGTGGTCAGCGCCATGGGCAAGACCACCGACAGCCTGCTCCGCCTGGCCCACGACGTCTCCCCCGAGCCCCACCTGCGCGAGCTCGACATGCTGATCAGCGCCGGCGAACGCATCTCCATGGCCCTGCTGTGCATGGCCATCCACGACATGGGCGTCCACGCCACGTCGTTCACCGGCAGCCAGGCCGGCATCGTCACCGACTCCACCCACGGCAAAGCCAAGATCATCGAGGTCCGGGCCGACCGGCTGCGAGACGGGCTGGCCCTCGGCCACGTGGTGGTGGTCGCCGGCTTCCAGGGCGTGTCGGTCGACAAGGAGATCACCACCATGGGACGGGGGGCGTCCGACCTCACCGCGGTGGCCCTGGCCTCCGCCCTCGGCGCCGACTCCTGCGAGATCTACACCGACGTCAACGGCGTCTACACCGCCGATCCCAGGGTCGTGCCCAACGCCCGCCGGCTGGCCTCGGTGTCGTACGAGGAGATGCTCGAGCTGGCCGCCACCGGTGGCAAGGTGCTGGCCCTGCGCTCGGTCGAGTTCGCCCGGAACCATGGCGTGGCCCTGCACGTCCGATCGAGCTTCACCTGGGCGCCAGGCACCTGGGTCCGCAAGGAGGAAGACGTGGAGAAGGCGATCATCTCGGGGGTCACCCACGACCTGTCCGAGGCCAAGGTCACCGTGGTCGGGGTACCCGACAAGCCGGGCATCGCCGCCCGCCTGTTCCGGGCCCTCGCCGACGAGGCGGTGAACGTCGACATGATCGAGCAGAACGTGTCGCTGCGGGGCGTCACCGACATCTCCTTCACCCTGCCCAAGGCCGATCTCACCGCCGCCCGGCGGGTCACCGAGAAGATGGCGGGCGAGATCGGCGCCACCGAGGTGTTCGCCGACCCCGACATCGGCCGCATCAGCCTGATCGGGGCGGGGATGAAGACCCACCCCGGCGTGGCCGCCACCATGTTCGAGGCCCTGGCCGACGAGGGCGTGAACATCGAGATGATCTCCACCTCGTCCATCCGGATCAGCTGCGTGGTGCGGGGCCAGGACGTCGACCGGGCCGTGCGGGCCCTCCACGACCGCTTCGAGCTCGAGACCCCGCCGAGTTGACGTCCGGTAGCGTGTCCGGCATGAACGTGGGCGTCGTCGGCGCGACCGGCCTGGTCGGGGGGGTCATGCGCACCCTGCTGGCCGAGCGCCGGTTCCCCGTCGACCAGCTGCGCCTGTTCGCCAGCGCCCGTTCCGCGGGCCGGTCACTGCCGTGGGGCGACGGCGAGGTCGTCGTCGAAGAGGCGGGGACGGCCGACTACCGCGGCCTCGACATCGTCCTGTTCTCCGCCGGGGCGGGCGTATCCCGGGCCCTGGCCCCCCGGGTGGCCGAGACCGGCGCCATCGTGGTCGACAACTCGTCGGCGTGGCGATCGGACCCAGACGTGCCCCTGGTGGTGGCCGAGGTCAACCCCCACGCCCTGGCCCACATCCCCAAGGGCATCGTGGCCAACCCCAACTGCACCACCATGGTCGCCATGCCCGTGCTCAAGCCCCTGCACCTCGAGGCGGGGCTGCGCCGGGTGGTGGCCAGCACCTACCAGGCCGTCTCCGGCGCCGGTCTCAAGGGGGTGGCCGAGCTCGACAAGCAAACGGCCAACGTCGGCGGACGGGCCCAGGAGCTGGCCCTTTCCGGCTCCGCGGGCGTCGAGTTCCCCTCGCCCGAGGCCTTCGTCGCCCCCATCGCCTTCAACGTCATCCCCCTCGCCGGGCGGGTCGTCGACGACGAATCGGGGGAGACCGACGAGGAGCAGAAGCTCCGCAACGAGAGCCGCAAGATCCTCGAGATCCCCGGCCTGGCGGTCTCGTGCACCTGCGTGCGGGTGCCCGTCTACACCGGCCACTCCCTCTCTCTGAACCTCGAGTTCGAGCGCCCGCTCTCACCTGAGCGGGCCCGCCAGATCCTGGCGTCGGCGGCGGCCGTCACCCTGGCCGACGTCCCCACGCCACTGGCCGCAGCCGGCAACGACCCCACCTACGTGGGACGGATCCGACGTGACCCGGGGGCCGAGAACGGCCTCGCCCTGTTCCTGTGCGGCGACAACCTGCGAAAAGGGGCGGCGCTCAACGCCATCCAGATCGCAGAAGCGCTCACCAAGTCCTGAACGTCCGACCGGCGATCTCGGGGGCCCCTTGACCAAGCAACAGAAACTCGTCCCTGTCTTCGTGATCATGCTGTTGCTGGCCGCGGTCGGCTACACGATGCTCCCGTACTCGTTCGCCGACACCATCGACTGCGAGGCGCCGCTCTTCGGCGGTGACCCCAAGGACCTGACCGCCCCCGTGGAGGGCCTGATCCGGCCGTTCGAGGACTGCCCGGCCAAGGGCCGCAGCCGGCTGACGGTGGCCGCCTTCGCCGCCCTCATCTTCTCCGCCGCGGGGGTGGCCCTGGTGGGCCTGAAGCCCACCAGCAGCGCCTGCCTGGCCGGTCGCCACGGCGACTGCCGGGAATGGTGGGCCGCCTTCATGGGCGGTTCGGGCGACGCCTTCTCCTGCCAGTGCGACTGCCACTACGAAGGATCGGGCACCACCAATTGGTCCTGAGCCCGATCCCGGGCACCTAAACCCCGGCGCCTGAAACCGCTGCGCCTGAAACCGAGTTGAGGGGCGGCCCGCCCCCTTGCCGGGCGGGCCACGCCTCAGAACGAGCGGCCGGTCAGGCCACCAGGATCGAGCCCGCCATCCCGCTGGGAGCGTGGAAGACGCACACGTAGGGATAGGTGCCGGCGGACGGGATCACGAAGGTGAAGCTGCGGGCGGCCTCGGGCGGCGGGGCGTTGGGTGGCGCGGCCGGGGGGAGGAGGCCCGTGTTGAAGGGACCGCCGGTGGTCATGAGCGTCAGGGGTTGGGGCCCGGTGGGGGCGAGGTTGGCCGGAGCCTCCGGGTCCGGCGGCACTTGGCCTCCGGAGGCGAACGTTGCCGTGTGGGGCGCCAGGGTGTTGTTCTTGAAGGTCACGCTGTCGCCGGGGCGGACCTCACCCGAGGCGGGGGCGAACGCCAGGATGTCGGTGTGCTCGGTGGTGACGCCCATCTCGTAGGTCCAGGTGGTGGTGTTATCGGGGTTCTTCACCTGCACGGGTGCGGTCTCCACCAGCTTCTTCTTGGCCGCCCGGCCCTCGTCGAGCCACCGGTTCAACTCGGCGTCGGCCCGCTCGTTGATGTCGGCCTGGCTGTCGACGGCGGCGCCCTCGCCGGCCACGGTGATGGTGCCGGTCATGAGCGGGTGGATGATGCACACGTAGTCGTAGGCACCCGCCTGGGGGAACGTAAGGCGGAAGGGGTCGGCGGGCGTCGGACCCAGCGGCCGGAGACCCGAGTTGGCCAGGGCGGTGCCGTCGTAGTTGGTGAGCGGCGGCGTGCTCGGCGCGAAGAGTGCCCGGGCTTCCGCGGACTCCGGCGACGGCGCCGTCTGACCGGGGGCCAGGAAGGTGACGGTGTGGGGCTCGGGACCGCTGAACTTCCACTCGACGGTCGCCCCGGTCTGGATCGTCGTCGACTCGGGCAAGAACTCGAGGATGGCGATGTTAGGGTCCTGCTGGTCGTTGACGCCGGCGAGCAGGTTCACGGTGGTGGGTGCTGCCGGAGCAGCGGACTCGTCGTCGCCGTCGTCGCCGCAGGCCGTCAGGAGCACCACCGCTATTGCCCCCAGCACGAGCCCACGGGACGGACCACGCCTAGCAATTCTGTGCATGTGCGCCTCCCGGGGTTGAATGGGGGCGACGATAGTCAGCCGACAGTTGCGTGTCACCAGCCGTTCAGAAACCCGTAGATCCACTAGAGGAGCATCGATGGCAGAGACCACGTACCAGAGCCAGACCGTTCGGCTGGGCCAGTTCGAGATCCGCGAGGACCAGATGGTGGAGGGGATCACGGCCACCGACTGCCTCATCCTCGGACCGGCGGTCGTCGTCCTCCACGGCTGCACCCTCGACCACTGCAGCTGGGAGCACCCCGGCACCGACATCGGCAGCATCCTGTGGCGCTTCCCGAAGGCGCCCGAGGTCGTGGGCTGCCTGGTGCTGGCCAACTGCACCTTCGTCCGCTGCAACTTCCGCGGCGTCGGCATCGCCGGCACCCCCGAGATGCTCGCCGACTGGCGGCGGCAGCTGGCCCCCGTGTCAGGCGCCAAGAAGACATCCAGCCAGCCCGGCCACGAAGGCCACGACCACGACTGAGAGGTAGCAGGGCGAGCGCCACACCACCCCTTCTTTTGTTGCGAGAGTTCGGCGTGGGACGGGCCGGTCGACGGGCGGGTGATTGGTGAATAGTTCGACCCGCCGAACGAGGTTCCCGAGCGATGCAAAGTTTGTGGGTATTTCGCCAGAAATGCTTGCACTATTGACCGAACACGTGTACGGTTAATGACGTGCTGAAGGACCTGGCGGAGGCGATCAAGAGGCTGGACATCCCGGTCGACGGGGCTGCGCTGGCTCAGGTGATCGCCCTGCGGGACCAGCTCGACGCCCGCATCGCAGAGGCGGTGGGGGACTTCGATGCCCACGAGCTGTGGGACATTGACGGCGCCACATCGATGACGGCGTGGTTGAAGTCGGCGGCGTCGATGACGGACCGTTCGGCGAAGCGGCTGAGCGTGTTGGCCCGTCGGATGCGCCAAATGCCTGTCTGCGCCAAAGCCTATGCCGATGGATCGTTGTCGGGTGGTCAGGTAGAGGTCGATCCTCGCCAATGTGAACGACTCGACGGTCGCGCTGTTCGCCGAGCAGGAGCCGGACGTGGTGCCCTACCTGGTCCCCCTCACGGTGGCCGGCACCGCCCGGGCCATGGCCAGCTGGAAGGCCCGGGCCACCGAGCCGCCCGAGCCGGCCGAGCCCGAGCGCTCGCTGCACCTGTCCCAGACCCTGGACGACCGCTACGTCCTCGACGGGTCCCTCGACGCCGAGGGAGGGGCGGTGGTGGCCACCGCCCTGCGCCTGGCCACGGCCGACGACCACGACCAGACCCGCACCCCGGCCACCAAGCGGGCCGATGCCCTGGTCGACGTGTGCCGGTTCTTCCTCGACCACCAGCAGTCGAGGGCCGGCGGCCGGCACCGGCCCCATCTGAACGTGGTCGTCGACCTCGACGCGTTGCACGAGGGTGCCGATGGCCGGGTCGTCGGGGGTCCCACCATCGACGGGCCCAGCGTGTCGAGACTGCTGTGCGACTGCGCCCTGCACCGGGTCCTGACCTCGGGAAGATCGGCCATCCTCGACTACGGCACGTCCACCCGGACCATTCCTGCTCCCCTGTGGAGCGCCTGGTCATCCGCGACGAGGCACTGCCGCTTCCCGGGCTGCGACCGGCCCTCGACGTGGTGCGAGGGCCACCACGTGCGCTGGGTCACCCACGGCGGAGCCACCGAACTCGACAACCTGGTTCTGGTCTGCACGCGGCACCACCACCGGCTCCATCAACCCCGATGGCAGGCCAAGCTCCTGCCCGACGCCACCTTCGAGGTCACCCAACCCGACGGGATCGTTCGCTGCACGTCACCACCGAGGTCCGATCCGGCCTGGGGGTGATTGAAGGGGGGCCGAGTCGGCGCGGCCTGGCGGGGTTGAACGAGCGCGACGCGCCCCGGGGTGGGGTGTCAGCTGGCCCAGCCGCTACGGCGCGGACTTGGCGTTCACCCTCGCGGCCGACCTGCACGCGATCCTGTCGAGGCCGGCGAAGCGCGGATGGCCACCCGGGGCAAGATTCGGAGGGGGGCTTGCCCCCTCCGAGTCAGTCGATTGGGAGACGGGCGAAGAGCTCGGCCTTCTGCTGCTCGAAGTCCTCGTAGTCGATCGTTCCCGACTCGAAGCCCTGGTGGAGGCGCTCGACCAGCACCAGCAGGTCGGCGGCCGACACCTCACCCTCCTGGGGGATGGTGACCTCGGGCGGGTCCTCCGTCACCCCGGCCGACCGGTCCTGGCGCTTCTCGCGCTTGGCCGCGGCCTTGGCCTTCTTGTCTCTATCGCGTTGAAGCTTGCCGAAGCTGGCGCGCTGCGCCACGTTGGCCCTCCTTCAGAGTCGGGTATCCGCAGGGACGAATGGTCGACGAGCCCGCTAGATGGCCCGGACGTTCTGTGCTTCTTCGCCCTTGCGACCGGGGGCCACGTCGAACTCGACCTGCTGGCCCTCCTGCAGCGACCGGTAGCCGCTTCCCTGGATGTTCGAGTAGTGGACGAACACGTCCTCGCCCTGCTCACGCGAGATGAAGCCGTAGCCCTTCTCCGAGTTGAAAAACTTCACTGTTCCAGTAGCCACGGCATTCTCTTCTCTGTCCGCGAGCAGGCCAAAGGTGGCCCCTCTCGTCCTACCAGAGTAGATGGACGGGAGACGCTTTTCCGAAATCGACCCTTGCGGCCCGGTGAACTAGGCCAGTTCGACGAGCTGGAGGGCGCTCTCGTCGAAGGCCATGACGTCGCCCTCCGGCATCACGATCACCCGATCCGGGGCCAGGCCGAGCACGAACTCGGTGTCGTGGCTGACCACGATGATCGTGCCCTTGTAGCGCTGGAGGGCGCCCAGGACGGCCTCCCGGGAGTGGGTGTCGAGGTTGTTGGTGGGCTCGTCGAGGATGAGCAGGTTCGACCGGCTGACGATGAGCCGGGCCAGGGCCAGCTTGGTCTTCTCGCCACCCGAGAGGGTGCCAGCGTCCTGGAGGGCGGCCTCGCCGGTGAGCCCGAAGTGACCGATGACCGAACGGAGGTCGGTGTCGGGGATGTCGGCCCGCTCCCGCATGTGGTCGAGGACGCTCACGCCGGGCCGGATGTCCTCGTGCTCCTGGGCGTAGAACCCCAGCCCCACGTTGGCCCCGAAGCGGATGTCGCCCGCGTCGGCCGGCAGCAGCCCGGCCAGGATGCGCAGCATCGTGGTCTTGCCGGCGCCGTTGAGCCCGAGGACGAGGACGGTGTCGCCCCGCTCCACGATGAACGACACGTCGTCGAAGACCGGCGTGTCGCCGTAGGCCTTGGCCAGGCCCTCGGCCACCAGGACCACGTCGCCCGGCCCGGGGCGGATCGGGCCACTTGACCTTGGGGAACGGCCGCCGCCGGGGTCGGGGCACGCCCCCCTCCGCCGCCAGCCGCTCCACCCGCCGGTCGATGACCTTGGCCTTGCGGGCCATCGTCTGGTTGCCTCCCCGGAAGCGGCTGGCGGTGGCGGTGAGGCGGGCCATCTCCAGGCTGCGGAGGCGGTCGTCCTTGGCCCGCTGGGCCTCCCTGGCCGTCCGCTGCTCGAGGTAGCGGGTGTAGGTGCCGCGGTAGACGTCGAGCAGGCCGCCGTCGATGGCGATCACCCGGTCGATGGCGTTGTCGAGGAGGGCGATGTCGTGGGAGACGACCAGCACCGCCGAGCGGGACGTGCGCAGGAACTGCATGACCCACGCCTTGGCGTCCATATCGAGGTGGTTGGTGGGCTCGTCGAGGATGAGCAGGTCGCCACCGGCGTAGAGGAGGCGGGCCAGCTCCAGGCGCCGGCGCTGGCCGCCCGACAGCACGCCCACGTCGCGGCTGAGCACGTCGTCGTCGAGGCCCACGCCGGCGGCGATGCGGCGGGCCTCGGCCTCGGCCTGGTACCCGCCCAGGCTGCTGAACCGCTCCTCGAGGACGCCGTAGCGCCGCACCGCCCGGTCGAGCCCGTTGGCGGACTTGGAAGACTTGGTTGACTTGGCCGACCCGTTTCCGGTGCCCGCCCCGCCGTTGGGGGAGAGCGCCGACATCTCGGCCAGGGCCAGCTCCAGCTCGGCGGCGACCGCGGCGGTGTCCCTCCCGGCCAGGATGTGGTCGATGCCGGTCCGCCGGGCGTCGTCGGGAGCCGCCTGCACGTCCTGGCGCAGCCAGCCGTAGGTGTCGGGCAGCAGGATCTGGCCGTCGGTCGGCTCGAGCTCGCCCGCGATCGTGCGCAGCAGGGTGGTCTTCCCGGCCCCGTTGGGCCCCACGAGCGCGACCTTCTCCCCCGGCGGCGACCTGGAAGGACGCGTCCCGGAGGAGGACCTTGTGACCAAGGTCGATGGTGAGGCCGTGCACTTCGAGCACCCGGTCAGGGTAGGGGGCGTCCGCTCCTACGCTGAACGAAATGATCCTGGTCGACGCCGAGCGAGTGACCGTGCGCCGTCCCGACCGCCCCCTGTTCGAGGACCTGTCGGTCACCGTGTCCACCGGCGACCGCCTGGGTGTGGTCGGCCGCAACGGCGCCGGCAAGTCGACCCTTCTGCGGGTGCTGGCCGGGGCCGGCGAGCCCGAGGAGGGATCGGTGCGGCGCGGTCGGGGGGTGCGTGTCGCCTTCCTCGACCAGCACCCGACGCTGCCGCCGGGCACGGTGCGGGGGGCGGTGGGAGAAGGGTGGGAGGCGGCCGCCATCCTCGACCGGCTGGGAATGGGCGGCCTGGGCGACGCCGACGTCGCCACCCTCTCGGGCGGGCAGGCCAAGCGGGTGGCCCTGGCCCGGGTCCTGCTCGAGGAGGTCGACCTGCTGGTGCTCGACGAGCCCACCAACCACCTCGACATCGACGCCATCTCCTGGCTGGAGGACCGCCTGGCCGGGTTCGCGGGCGGGTTGGTGCTGGTCACGCACGACCGGCACGTGCTCGACCGGGTCACCACCAGGATCCTCGAGCTCGACCGGGGCGGGGGCTACGTCCACGCCGGCGGCTACGCCGGCTACCTGGAGGCCCGCAGCGAGCGAGCGGAGCGGGAGGTGGCGGCCGACGCCGTCCGCCGCAACCTGGCCCGCTCCGAGCTGGCGTGGCTGCGACGGGGGGCGCCCGCCCGCACTCGCAAGCCCAAGGCCCGGATCGCGTCGGCCACCGCCATCGTGGAGGGGCGGGGCCCGGCGGCCGATGCGTCGATCAACCTGGAGCCGGCCCGGGGCGGCACCACGCCCCGGCTGGGCGACAAGGTCGTCGACCTCCACGGCGTTGGCCACCGGTTCCGTGACGACCCATGGCTCTTCCGCAGCCTCGACCTGGAGCTCGAGCCCGGAGGTCGGCTTGGGGTCGTGGGGGTGAACGGCTCCGGGAAGTCGACCCTCCTCGACATCGTGGCCGGCCGCCGGGCGCCGGTCGAGGGCCGGGTCGCCACCGCCCCCACGGTGCGGGTCGGGTACTACGACCAGGTCGGCGGCCACCTCGACCTCGGCCAGCGGGTCCGGGAGGCGGTGGCCGGCTCCAACGGCCAGCCCACGTGGGAGCAGAACCGGCTCATGGAGCGGTTCCTCTTCGACGCCGACGCCCAGTGGGCGCCGATCGGCACCCTCTCCGGCGGCGAGCGCCGCCGCCTGCAGCTCCTGCTGGTGCTGGCCGCCCTGCCCAACGTCCTGCTCCTCGACGAGCCCACCAACGACCTCGACCTCGACACCCTGCGGGCCCTGGAGGACTACCTCGAGGGCTGGCCCGGATCGCTGGTCGTCGTCAGCCACGACCGGGCCCTGCTCGAGCGGACGGTCGAGGACGTCCTGCTCCTCGACGGCGTCGGCGGGGCCCGCCTCGCTCCCGGTGGGTACGCGGAGTACGAGGCCGACCGACGCCGGCGCCGGGAGGGGGGCGCGTCACGGACCCCGCCGACCCACCGCCCGTCACCCGCTTCATCACCCGCCCCGACCGGTGGCCCGTCAGCGGGTCCGGCAGCGGCCGCATCCGGCGCGGGCCGGTCGGGTCCGACGGGCCGGCCGCGATCGGCCAGCACCCTCCGCCGTCTGGTCTCCATCGCCGAGCGGGACATGGCCGAGGCGGTCGAGCGCCGCACCCGCCTCGAGGCCGAGCTGTCGGCCGCCTCCGACGACCATGCCGCCCTGACCGCGGCGGCCCACGCCCTGGCCGAGGCCGAGGTGGCGCTGGCTGCGGCCGAGGACCGTTGGCTGGCCCTCACCGAGGAGCTCGGCGCCTAGCAGAACGAAGCGGCCGACGTCGCAGGGCGGTCGTGAGAACTCCGTCCGTGGTCGAAATGCCCGGCCGCGACCAGAACGTGTGGTACAACTTTCTTCGACACGGGCTTCCATCAGAGCGCCCGGCCGTCCCCGCCCCTCTGCGGCGTGGCGATGGCCGTTGGTGCCGGGACAGCCCCCGATAGCGACCCCAGGAGGGCCTGCCCACCCATAACGCCCAAGGGTCCACGTCGTCTGCACCTCGTACGGACACACGTCCCGAGCAGCGCTTTTCCTGCCTCGCGAGCCGAATGCCTCAAAGACGACCCCCCGCAAGCCGATGCATACCTAATGCCCACTCCGGGCTTCATCAAGGAGACCACACCGAATGCGCAACCACCGACGACCGCTGGCCTTGGCCGCGGCCTGCCTCCCCGCCCTGCTGGGCGTGAGCCTGGTGGCCGGGGCCCAGCCGGCCTTCGCCTCGACCGGCGCCTCCGACTGCGGGGCCACGTCCACCCTGGCCGACGGCCAGCTCGACGCCGGTCTGCTCCAGGCCTGCCTCCGGGACCAGGTCCAGGCGTCCCTCGGCTCGGAGGAGCCAGCGGCGGAAGAGCCTGTCGAGGCGGCCGCGGTCTACGAATCGCCCGAGGTCTTCGCCGAGCCCGTCTACGCCCTGGATGCCGTCTACGTCGTCGAGGAGGAGGCGGCACCCGTCGCCGAGTGGGACGTCTGGGCCGCCCTCCGGGACTGCGAGTCCGGCGGCGACTACGGGATCAACACCGGCAACGGCTATTACGGCGCCTACCAGTTCTCACTGTCGACCTGGCAGAGCCTGGGCTACGGCGGCTATCCCCACGAGGCCTCCCCCGGCACCCAGGACCAGGCGGCCATGGAGCTCCAGTCGCTCTACGGCTGGGGCCAGTGGCCCGGCTGCTCCTGGTACCTCGGCCTCGGCTAGTCCGCACCGCAACGTCACCGCAGGCCCCGGAGGGCCCCTCGACCGGTCCGGTCGGGGGGCCCTTCGGCCGTCTCGGGTGCTTTGTGGAGCAAAAGCGACCTCGTAGGTCGCTTTTCGTCCACAGAACGAGCGCCGGTCACCGCAGGCGCTCCGCCAGCTCTCGTAGCGGTGGTTCCATGGCCTCGGAGAAGGTCGGGAAGGCGTGGACGACGTCGGCCAGGACGGGGACGGGGATCTCGGCTCGGATGGCGAGGGTGGCCTCCGCCATCCAGTCGTCGGCGTGGGGACCGATGGCCGAGGCACCGACCAGCACCCCCCGCCGGCGGTCGGCGGTGAGGACCAGCAGCCCGAGGTCGTCGCCGTCGGCGGCCGCCCGCGCCGTCTCCCCGACATCCATGGTGGCGGTGACGACCTCGATGCCCTGGGTGCCGGCCTCCTCCGCTCCCATCCCCACCGAGGCCACCGGCGGATCGGTGAAGATCGACCGGGGGATGGCCCGGTAGTCGGCGGTGGCGGGCCGGCCGAGCAGGTTGGAGACCACGATCCGGGCCTGGTAGTTGGCGGTGTGGGTGAAGGGGGCGATGCCCGTGACGTCGCCTGCCGCCCAGACGTGGTCGTGGCCCGGCACCCGGCAGTCGGGGCCGACCTCCAACCCGTCCCTGTCGTCATCGCACGTGATCCCCAGCCGGTCGAGGCCAAGTTGCTCCACGTTGGGCCGGCGGCCGGTGGCCACCAGCACCCGGTCGGCGTCCACGGCGGTTCCATCGGCGAACGTCAGCCGGGCCCGGCCGTCCACCAGCTCGGCCCGTTCCGCCACCAGGCCCAGCGCCAGCTCGACGCCGTCGTCCCGCAGGACCCCCGCCAGCAGCTCGGTGACGCCCGGCTCCTCCTTGGGCACCAGCCGGTCGGCATCGTCGACCAGGGTGACCTTCACACCGAACCGGGCGTAGACCTGGCTCAGCTCGCAGCCGACGGGGCCGCCGCCGAGCACCACCAACGACGCCGGTCGCTCGGACGACAGCAGGGCCTCATCGCTCGTCCAGGTGGGTACGTCCTCCAGACCCGCTCGACCGGCGGCCACCGCACCGAGCTCCCGGTGGCAACGACCAGGTCGCGGTACCCGTACTCCTCCCCGCCGACCGCGACCACTCCCGCAGACGCCACCTCCCCCCGACCCCTGACCAAAACGACGCCCCTCGACTCCAACGACGCCGCCTTGTCGGTGTCGTCGCCCCCGTCGCTGATCCGGTCCCGCCGGGCCACCGCGGCCGCGAACCCCGACGCGTCGTCGTCCAGCGCCAATTCCCTCGAGCACGCACCCAGCTCGACGGCCCGCTTCACCAGGTGGCGCACCGCGGCCGACCGCAGCAGGGCCTTGCTGGGCATGCAGGCCACGAACGGGCACTCGCCGCCCACCCGCAGGGCCTCCACCAATGCCACTGACCGCCCGGCGTCGGCCAGGTCGCCGGCGATCCACTCGCCCGCCGATCCGGCGCCGAGCACGACCACGTCGAAGGTGCGCATGGTCGGTCCCCTACCCGGAGCGTCCGGGGTTCTTTCCTGGACCTGTAATCCTGGGGGCATGACCGATCTGCTCCCGCCCGTCCCGCTCGTCCCTCGTGAGGTCTTGTTCGGCAACCCCGAGCGGGTCAGCCCCCGCATCTCCCCCGACGGCGCCCGGCTGGCGTGGATCGCCCCCGACGAGGGCGTCCTCAACGTGTGGGTGAGCCCCATCGCGGGCGGCGTCGGCGCCCCCGTCACCGAGGACCGCGACCGGGGGATCCGCTCGTTCTTCTGGGCCCACGACAACCAGCACATCCTCTACGAGCAGGACTCCGGCGGCGACGAGAACTGGCGGCTGTACGCCGTCGACCTGGTGAACGGCGTGACCCGCGACCTGACCCCCTTCGAAGGCGTCCAGGCCCGGGTGGACCACATCGACAAGAAGTTCCCCGACGACGTCCTGGTCGGCATCAACAAGGACAACCCCCAGCTCCACGACGTCTACCGCCTCCACCTGCCCACCGGCGAGCTCACCAAGGTGGTCGAGAACCCCGGCTTCGTCGGCTTCCTCGCCGACCCGGAGTTCCGGGTGCGGGGCGGGCTGGCCCCCACCCCCGACGGCGGCATGATCGTGATGGTCCGCGACGACGAGGAGTCGGAGTGGCGCCCGATCCTGGAGATCAGCCAGGAGGACGCCCTCACCACTTTCCCCCTCGAGTTCACCCTCGACGGCAAGGGGCTGTGGGCGGTCTCGTCCAAGGGCTTCAACACCGGCCACCTGGTGCTCATCGACTCCGTCACCGGCGTGCAGCGTCTCGTCGCCGGCGACCCCACCTACGACGTGTCGGGGGTCCACCTCAACCCCGACACCAAGACGCCCGAGTTCGTGACCTTCACCAAGGACCGGCTCGAGTACCAGGTGCTCGACCCCAACGTCATGATCGAGCTGGCCATCCTCCAGTCGATCGGCGAGGGCGACATGACCCTCATCGGCGCCGACGACTCCGACCGCGTGTGGCTGGCCGCCTACACCAACGACGACGGTCCGGTCAGCTACTACGCCTTCGACCGCCGCACCCAGAACGCCCGGTTCCTGTTCGATCACCAGCCCGAGCTCAAGAAGTACCAGCTGGCGGAGAACGAGCCGTTCGAGTTCGGGTCGCGCGACGGCCTCCAGATCCACGGCTACCTTCATTTCCCCCTCGGCGTGCCCCGGGCCAAGCTCCCGACCGTGCTCCTCGTCCACGGCGGACCGTGGGCCCGCGACACCTGGGGCTACGACCCCCAGGCCCAGTGGCTGGCCAACCGGGGCTACCTGGTGGTGCAGGTCAACTTCCGGGGCTCCACCGGCTACGGGAAGAGCTTCGTCAGCGCCGGCGACCGGGAGTGGGGCGCCAAGATGCACGACGACCTGCTCGACGCGGTCAACACCGTCGTCAACGACGGGTTCGCCGACAAGGACCGCATCGCCATCTTCGGCGGGTCCTACGGCGGGTACGCGGCCCTGGTCGGCGCCGCCTTCACCCCCGACGTGTTCGCCTGCGCGGTCGACATCGTGGGCCCGTCCAACCTCAAGACCCTCATCGAGTCGATCCCGCCCTACTGGGCGCCGATGATCGCCCAGTTCCACACCCGGGTCGGCAACCCCGAGACCGAGGCCGACTTCATGTGGGAGCGCTCGCCGCTGTCCAAGGCCGACGACATCCGCATCCCCCTGCTCATCGCCCAGGGGGCCAACGACCCCCGGGTCAAGCAGGCCGAGTCCGAGCAGATCGTCGAGGCCCTCACCAGGCACGGCATCGACCACGAGTACCTGCTCTTCCCCGACGAGGGCCACGGCTTCGCCAAGCCCGAGAACCGGCTCAAGTTCTTCGCCGCCGCCGAGCGCTTCCTGGCCAAGCACCTCGGGGGACGGTACGAGGAGGCGGAGGACGCCGATGCCGCCATTTCCGCCGATCCCGATCCGGCGGACGACGAGTAGGCGGGGCTACACCGAGGTCCAGACGGCGCAGCCCGACGTGTAGAAGGCGTTGTCGGAGGCGGGGATGGTGACGGTGGCGGCGGCGCCGTTGGTGTTCTCGCTGGCGATGACGGAGTCGGCGGTGCCGCTCAGCGACGACAGGCGGGCCCAGAAGCAGAACGGCCCGCCGTCGGTGCGGTAGGTGCCGGCGGGGAGGTCGATGCCGATCCGGTAGGTGCCTTCGACGAACTGGATCCGAAAGGCGGGTTCGGTGGTCGGCGGGGTGGTGGGGACGGCCGTCGTTGGGGTGGTGTCGGCGACGGTGTCCTCGGTGGTGGTGGCCGTCGCCCGCCGGGTGGTGGGCGGGGCGGTCGATGGCGCCGACGGTGTCGAGGTCGACGACGAAGAGGTCGACGTGGTCGTCGGTTGCGTGGTCACCGTCGTGGACGGGGCGACCGTCGTCGACGTGGGCAGGGTGGTGCCGGCCGAGAGCTCGGAGGGGTCGCTGTCGTCGTTGCGGCCCAGGACGAACATGACGGCGACGACCACCACCGCGCAGAAGCCGAGCCAGATCCTCCACTCACGTTCCATCGTCGGACCGCCCCTTTGCCGGCAGCGCCCTCAAGGGTAGGCGGCGGCCACGCTCGGCGGCCGCTCGGTCTCTCGCCGGGGCTGTCGGGCAGGTCGGGCCGGGCGGGCTCGGGTTAGGCAAACACGACGGTGCGGCGGCCGAGGAGGAACACCCGGCCCTCGGCGTGGGCCTTCACCGCCCGGGAGAGCACCAGGCGTTCGAGGTCCCGGCCGATGATGAGCATCTGCTCGGGGGTGTGGGCGTGGGACACCCGGGCCACGTCCTGATCGATGATCGGCCCCTCGTCGAGCTCGGGCGTGACGTAGTGGGCGGTGGCGCCGATGAGCTTCACCCCCCGCTGCCAGGCCTGGTGGTAGGGCTTGGCCCCCTTGAACCCCGGCAGGAACGAGTGATGGATGTTGATGGCCCGGCCCGCCAGCGCCAGGCACACCCCCTCGGACAGGACCTGCATGTAGCGGGCGAGGACGACGAGGTCGATGTCGTGGCGGTCGACGAGCTCCATGAGGCGGGCGTCGGCCTCCGACCTCGTCTCGGCCGTCACCGGCACGTGCTCGAAGGCGATGCCGTGGCCGGCGACCATGTCACCCAGGTCGGGATGGTTGGAGACCACCACGGGGATGTCGATGGCCAGCTCCCCCGCCCGCCACCGGTACAGGAGGTCGACCAGGCAGTGGTCGTACTTCGAGACCATGACCAGGACGCGCTGGCGCTGGTCCTCCCGCCGCACCCGGACGGTGGCGCCCAGGGCCGACGACCGGGGCTCGAGGGCCTTCTGGATGTGCGTCGGCGTCGTCCACCGGCGTCTCGAACCGGGTCCGCATGCAGAACATCCCCGTCGGCTGGTCGCCGAACTGGGCGTTCTCCAGGATGTTGGCGTCGAGGTCGACCAGCCCCTGGGAGATGCTGGCGACGATCCCCGGCCGGTCGGGGCACACGAGGGTGAGGATGTGGACGGGCATCGCGTTCCATGGTGCCCCGTCCGGGACCGCTCTCGCTCGACGCCCTGCGCACCCGTCCGACCACGTTCTGTGAGTAAGAGCGGCGGATATGGGGTACGACCTCATCACAACGAGCAATCGGAGGTCTTGTCATGGGTATCGGAATCAGCGTCTTCCTGATCGCAGTGGGCGCCATCCTCACGTTCGCGGTGAACGCCACGGTGTCGGGCCTCGACCTGTCCACCATCGGCGTCATCCTGATGATCGCCGGCGGTATCGGCCTGGCCACCACCTTGCTGGTCTTCGGTGACAGGGGCGGCCGGCGCCGCGTCGTGTCCGACACCTACGTGGAGGACGACGTCGTCGTCGAGCCCACCGTCAGCCGCCGCCGCACCATCGATTACTAGCCAGACCGCGGTGGAAGTGGGCACGGCAGCGCCGCCGTGCCCACTTTCTCGCGTTCGGGACGAGGATGGGCGCCATGGTTCCGGATCGGTGGTCGGTCGAGCGCCTCACCGCTGACCTGCGCCGACTCGGCGTCGCCCCGGGCGACCTGCTCATGGTGCACGCCTCGCTGCGGGCCGTCGGACCCGTGGTCGGAGGCGCAGACGGCGTCCTCGAGGCTCTGGAGGCCGCGGTCGGGCCGGACGGGACGCTGGTCATGAACCTCGGCGCCCGCGACGACTGGGCCTGGGTTAACGACCGCCCGGAGGACGACCGACCCGACCTGTTGCGTGACGCCGAGCCGTTCGACTGCCTCGTGACACCGGCCGATCCCGACGTGGGAGTCCTGGCCGAGGTGTTCCGCACCCGACCGGGGACGAAGGTGAGCGACCATCCCGACGGCCGGTTCGGGGCGTCGGGCCCCTTGGCCGAGTCTTTGCTGGAGGACGTGCCCTGGGACGACTACTACGGCCCCGGCTCGCCCTTGGAGCGGTTCGTGCGGGCCGGCGGACGGGTGCTGCGCCTGGGCGCCGACCCGGACACGGTCACCCTCCTCCACTATGCCGAGTACCTGGCGCCGGTCCCGTCGAAGCGCCGAGTCCGCCGCCACCGGCTCGTGGCCGGTGCCGAAGGTCCCGAGATCCGGGTCGTCGAATGCCTGGACGACACCGACGGGATCGTCGAGTAGCCGGGCGAGGACTACTTCGCCGTGATCCTGCGCCGGTACCTGGAGACGGGCCGGGCCTCGACGGGCGTCGTCGGCCGGGCCACCGAGCGAGCTCATCGATGGGGCCGACATCGTCGACTTCGGCGTCGCCTGGATGGCCGAGCACCTGGTGGTCGGCTGACGGCGCAGAGCGTCGGTGGCGGGGCCTTGCGGGGAGCGGCGGTCGGTGTGGCGGCGGTGGCCACGGTCGTGCTCTTCCTGGCTCGCAAGCGAGAACCAGTTGGAACGAAGCGTCAACGACGGGGATCTGGAAGGCGTCTTCGAGGTCATCGTGGCCCTGTCCTTCCTCCCGGCGCTGGTCCTGGTGGTCGGCCTAGGGGTGGCCTTCGCCGTCCGACTGCGGTGGTGGTGGGTGGTCGGCCTCGTGGCGCCCATCCTGTGTCTGGTGGCGCTGGATCCGCTGTCGCAGTGGCCGGTCCTCCGGGCGGTAGCGGCCGTAGCCGCCTACACCGCCGTCGGCGCCGCCAGCACCGCCCTCGCCAACCGCTGAACCGCGGGGCGAGGGCGAAGAAACCCCACCCGGTGGACCTCGCCCAGGCGACGCCAGGAGAAAGTCCGCCCGGCCACGAGGGGTGTGGCCGAGAAAGGCACCCCAGGCCACCCCGGTTAGTTTCGCGATACGATATTTTGTTGCGTGAGATCTACTCGTCCGCTCTGAAGCACGGGATCGCCATTGCGGACATCGAGCACGCGGTCGAGCACGCACTGGTCGCTGCTGAAAACGATGACGGGAAGGTGCTTCACCTGGGGCCAGATCGAGCTGGAAACTTGCTGGAGGTCGTGTCAGTGCTGCGGGACGACGGAACGGAGATCGTGATTCACGCCATGCGGATCCGGCGGATCTACGGGGCGTACCTCCGGGAGACAGGAGAGGCTGATGAGTGACGAAAAGCCCCATGGCCGGTCCAAGGCAGGAGTGCCGCTCACCGACGCCGTGTTGGAGCAAATGGCCCGAGATGCTGAGGCCGGCCTTGACGTCACCAAGCTGCGGCGCCGGCCAGGCCGACCCGCCATGGGGTCCGGCCCCGCCGATGCCCTCCCCGTTCGCCTCGATCCCGAACTGCGCAAGGCCCTCGACGACCGAGCCGCCGCCGAGCAGACGACCGCCTCGGATGTGGTCCGCGAGGCCCTGCGCCGATACCTCAAAGGTGAGCTGACCGGCTGGCGGTAGGGGATTGCTGGCCCGGTGCCCTGAGGTGTGAGTCTCGCTGGTCTTGGCGCCATGACGCGGTAGAACAAACCCCAGGTCGGGGCGGGAACCCTGAGTTGTGACTCAGTGAGGCGGCAGTCGGCTCGAGAGTGACCGTGTGGCCCACCCTTCGAGCTGGGCGACAAGGCCTCTCTGGTGGTGCTGGTCCGGCGCTTGTCGAAGTAATCGCCACCGAGGTCGTCGTAGGGCTCGCCGGTGGTGAGCGGTGCCAGGCGATGACGAGGACGGGATGCCCCACCGCCACCCGCCCCGGTCCTCGGCGACCCCGGATTCGGGCGTAGTGGGCGGTTCGTGTCAACGACGACCGCCGTCACCATCTCTCAGGCGTCCTCGAGTACCCCGAAGAACTCGTCCTCCTCTTTGGGCGTCAGGTCATCGATCGCGAACTGACGCAGATCCCCCATCGGTTCAATCTCCTGAAGAACCTCGGCGATGGTCGTCGGCGTCTTCGGACCGGTGCCGCGATGGCTGCCTTATCCGACATGGCTCCTCCTCGCGGGCTGGCGACTCTGCCAACGATTTCCTGTTCGGGAAGGCGGGACTTGAACCCGCGGCCTCAGCGTCCCGAACCCCGTCTGGGGCGTTTTCGGCGGTGCAGGTCAAGGGGCCTTTCGGCGTAAAAGCCCAGGTCAGATCGACATGCGCCCCTGGCGTGGCACGCCCGTGGGGATGAAACTTTCGGGGTGTCGCCCGCCGAGCCCGGAAACCGCACTGGTGCCGCGAGCCCGAAGGTCAGATTGGTGCCGGGGTCCGCAGGCACCCTTGATTGTTGCCACGAGCACGTGTCTCAGAGTCTTGAGCGATGCGACCCCCTGGGCGGCACGACGTTGATGCCGAGCGAAAGGGGAATCCCGATGGATGTGATCGTCGATCGCTGTGCGGCCCTGGACGTGCACAAGAAGACGGTGATGGCGGCGGTGCGAACGCCCGGGCCGAAGGGACGCCGCCAAGAGGTGAAGGAGTTCTCGACTTTCACCGGGGCACTCGAACGGCTGCGGGACTGGCTGGTGGCCGAGGGGGTGACCCAGGTGGCGATGGAGGCCACCGGGGTCTACTGGCGCCCGGTGTGGCACGTTCTCGAAGCCATGGCCGGCGTCGAGCTGCTGCTGGTCAACCCCCGCCACGTCAAGAACCTGCCCGGCCGCAAGACCGACGTGGCCGACGCCGCCTGGTTGGCCCAGCTGCTCAGTGCGGCCTGCTGCGGGGCAGCTTCGTGCCCCCGGCCGAGATCGCCCGGCTGCGGGACCTGACCCGCTACCGGACAAAGCTCACCCAGGAGCGGGTGCGGGAGACCCAACGCATCCAGAAGCTGCTGGAGGACGCCGGCATCAAGCTCGACTCGGTGGCCACCGACGTGCTGGGCAAGGCCGCCCGCCGCATGCTGGAGGCCCTCATCGCCGGCGAGCGTGACCCCGAGGTCCTGGCCCAGATGGCCCTGACCCGGATGCGGCCCAAGATCCCTGAGCTGCGCCAGGCCCTGGTGGGCCGCTTCGACGACCACCACGGGCTGCTGCTGCGCATGCACCTGGATCACGTCGACCAGCTGTCTGACCTCATCGAACGCCTGGACGAGGAGGTCGACCGGCTCATGGCCCCTTTCGCTGAGGCGGCCACCCGGCTGTTGAGCATCCCGGGGGTGGCCAAGCGCAGCGCCGAGGTGATCGTGGCCGAGATCGGCGTCGACATGGCCCGCTTCCCCACGCCAGGCCATCTCGCCTCCTGGGCGGGTCTGTGTCCCGGCAACCACGAGTCGGCCGGCAAACGGTCCTCGGGCCGCGCCCGCAAGGGCAACGCCGTGCTTCGGGCGGCCATGTGCGAGGCGGCGTGGGCCGCGTCGCACACCCGGGACTCCTACCTGGCCGCCCAGTACCGTCGCTTCAAGCGCCGCTTCGGCACCAAGAGCGAGACCAAGGCCATCTTCGCGGTGGCCCATTCCATGATCGTCATCGTCTGGCACGTGCTCGCCGACGCCAACACGACCTACGACGAACTCGGCTCGGACTACTTCGAGCGACGCACCGACGCCGAGGCTCGCAAGCGCTACCTGGTTCGAGAGCTCGAGAAGCTCGGGCACCAGGTCGTGCTCGGACCGACTGCAGCCTGAGCGTCCTGTCGCCTTGGACCCACTCTCGGGGGCACGCCCCCCCAACCCTTCGCGCCCGAGCGTCGTGGCTCAGGGGGAAGTTTCGTCTCAGACCGGGTGTGGGGTTGTCCGCTGGTGACCGCTGGAAACCGGCCGAACGCGGACCAATGTGGTCTGTTGTGGTCTGTCCGGGTCACGAGCGAGATTCGGTGGCGTCGAGCTCGGAGACGAGGCTGTCGTGCCACTCGTCGTTGAGGCCCCGTGAGTCGGCCCAAGTCTGGCTGTCGTGGACGAGACGCTTGGCGTCGCCAGCGGTAGCCGAAGCAGCTCCACCGTGGCCTTGATGCAGTCGACCTTGGTGAATCCCTCGGCGCGGAGGGTGGCGAGGATCGCGTCCCAACGGGCTCCGTCGTCCCAGAGGCTCGTAGCCGGGTCCGTCACTTGAGTCCTAGCGCTTCTTCCCTCGTGAGATCGTTCGTGAGGTCAACGATACGCCCTGGTCCGCGCCTAAGAGCGAGTTGCCGTTATCCGAAGCCGGCGAAGCCGGCGGCCCCGGAGGTCCGGGGACAGGTCCCGCCGGGCGACGCTGAGGCGCGCGGCCACGCCCAGTAAGGACTCCCAGACGCCAGCAGGGAAGATTGCGAGGTGCTGGAGGTGGATGGGCGTACCGGACACGTGAACGACGGCCAGCAGCTCGATCCGAACGCCTCGGCCCCGACGTGCGCCTCGACCCGCGACCGCGCCGCCATCGGGTACCGCGAGGGTGCGCCGGGAGCCCCCTTACCGGTCCTAGAATACCCGGTCCTAGCCCATACCAGTAGGATTGCTAGGTGTACATCGTTCCGTGTGCCCTTTCGGCGAGCCGATGGTCGAACCATGCGAGGAGGACGTCGATGGGGTCGTTCAGCAGTTCGCCAACTCTGTCGAGTGTGACTGCGAGGATGACGAGGTGCAGCTGCGCTGGGCGGACTGCCCGGGGTGGCCTCTCGAGTCGCTTAGAACCATCCTCCAGGAGCTGGAGGACCGCATCGCATCCTTAGACCAGACAGAGCCAGCCGGTGTAAGACTCATAGGCTACTTATCGAGGACTCAACATGTGCGCATCGCCGCCTCAGGGCACAGTTCAAACCAGAAACCAGATCAAAATAAGCAAGACACAATCGTTTACTCTCAGACGAGTTTGTCTGATTTCGACAGGCACCTACACGAATCTCGCTATCGTGGCTTGCTGGAAACTCAACTCATCCGGAGCGATAGCAGTCGTATGCCTCCTTGGAGTTTTCGCGACCACAATCCTCTGTGTTGACCTGACTCATCTCCAGGCAAAAGGGCCGGGGGGATTCGGCCTGGAGGCAGCTCAGCAGGCTCGAGGTCGATCGAAGCGGTCTCGGCGCTCCCTCAAGGCTGACGCAATTACCATCGGCAACGAATCGAAGGTCGCCTGAGCGGTACCGATTCCGTCAACCCGAAACGCGGTGAGCCTATTAGAGTCGCATCTGGCAACAAGAGTGGGGACCAGGGGCCGTGTACTCGGATTGGAGTGTGCCTCTCAAATGATTAGAGAATCGACTTCGGAGCGGGTACGGCTCCGACTCGCCTCGCAACATCAGCAATAGACGAGAAGCCCCTAGGGAGGCGGCGCCGGCATCCTTGTGGTTGGGGACTGTCGGGCGGGGTCTTACCTGAGGTCTTAAGCTATTGCTGTTTGTGAGCGATAGCGGCAGCCAATCGATCGGCCGACACCGGTTCTTGAGATGGCGCCTGAACGATAGG
>CAVXYA010000007.1:0-59153 GCA_963765955.1 uncultured Acidimicrobiia bacterium | reverse complement strand
GCGGGACGGTTCGAGCCGGCGCTCGACGACCTCGAACGCGCCATCGAGCTGAGCTACGACAAGGTTCTCGAGGCCTACGCTCGGAACGGTCGGGCTTTCGCCCTCGGCGGTCTCGGCCAGTACGACGACGCCATGAAAGAGTTCGAGACGTCGCTCTCGCTTGCTCCCGACAATGGCTTTGCCTTCTACAACCGAGCCCGAGTCCACGAGTGGCGGGGCGATGTCGCCCAGGCGAAGGCCGATCTCCGTCGGGCGCTTGACGCTCAAGGCCCTCCCTTGAGTCAGCCCAAGCGAAACCGGGCCCTCCACTTGTTGGACGAGCTCTGAAAGGCCGGCGCCGCTGCTGACCCGCGCTCCCCCACCGGGGGGCGATGGACGCGGGACCGGCGTATACCTAGGCTCCCAGCATGGCGGAAGGATTCGAGGGCTTTCTGGCGGACGTCCGGTCGAAGATTCGGGCGGACGGCGTCGGGTGGGCCGTGCGCGGCCCCGGCGGCGAATACGCACGAATCGGCGCCGCCGAGCCCGAATTCGAGGTTGTGATCCACAACGACAACGGGATGGCGGCGGTGAGGTCGTTCAGCGAGTTGTCCATCGCCGAGGCCTATATGCGGTGCGACATCGACTTCGAAGGCGACTTCCTCAAGGTCATGGAGCTGCGTCACCTGGTAAAGGACCGCAGCTGGATCCTCACCGCTTGGGCCCACCTGTCGCCCCTCGTGATCGGGCGCAAACGGTTGAACCCGAAGTGGATAGCGAAGCACTACGACATGGGAAACGTGCAGGTGATGTGCCTCGACGGCGACTACGCCGTCTACACCCCCGGCATCTACGACGGCGACGACGACACGCTCGAGGTGGGAGCGGCCCGCAAGCTCCAGGCTGCGTTCGAGTCACTCGCGCTGGGCGCCGGCAGCTCGATGCTCGACGTCGGCTGCGGTTGGGGCGGAATGCTTCGCTTCTGCGGTCGCCGGGGCGTGGAGATCACGGGCATCACCTTGTCCCAGGACCAGCGCCGTTACACCGAGGCCCGGCTCGGGGACGACGGCCTGGCGGGCACTGTCCTCTACCAGGACTTCTTCGCGTTCGAGCCGGGGCGGCGCTACGACGCGATCAGCATGATGGGCGTGATGGAAGACCTTTCCGACTACGACCTGGTCATGAGGCGCCTCGGCGAGCTGCTCGCGCCCGGCGGGCGGGTGTACTGCGACTTCGCGTCCGCCAACCGGCGCTACGGCATCGCCTCCCTCGTGACCAAGCACATCTGGCCGGGAAAGTTCCGGATGGTCTATATGCCTCAGTTCACCCACGCGCTGGCAGCCAACGGCTTCGAGATGGTCGAGCTGCACAACGACCGGCACAACTACCACCTGTGGACGAAGAAGGCCCACGAGCGCTGGGTCGCCCGCCGCGACGAGGTGTTGGAGACCGCCGACGAGGCGACGTGGCGGCTCATGCGGCTGCTCCAGGCAGGTGTGTCCCACTCCATGGGGCCGACCACCGCGGACGACACCGCCTACCGAGTCGTCCTCGCCTTGCGCCAGCCGCAGGCGACCTGACGCTCGCCATCACCGACCGCTTCGGCGAGCAAAGTGTTGGGCGCGGTTGCTCGCCTGCCGCCCCACCCCCGGACCCGGCCCTGGCGGACAGCGGGCCCAGGAGCGACAATCGGGTGACGACCACCGCGGCGCGGATCAGGTCGGCGGACCCAAAGGAGACCTGACCGTGACGACGACGAGGAAAACCGCTGCCTGGCTCAGCGCATGCTGCGTGATGTTGCTGGTAGCGGGGGGCATCGCAGCCACCGCGACCAGTGCCCAGACCGAGCTGAGCATCCAGACGCCACTGACCATCTGGAGCGCACAAACCGATGCGGGCCTCGACGGGTACGGCGATTGGATGGCGACCTTCAACGAGCCAACCGCTGGCGCGGGCCAGTCGCCTCCCTATTACGAGTACTTCCACGAGTTCTACTTCGAGGGCTCCAGTTCGTGGGGCCACGTGTCCTTGGAGAAATACGACACCGTCAACGTCGCTTCGCTGTACGTCACCGACGAGGAGGAGAGCCGGGTCCACGCGGTGAGCGTGACCTTCCCGTGGGAGGCCGGGCGCTTCTACTTCACGATGATCATCCGCACCGGCGACGGCATCTGGACTGGGTACGCGTACGACTACACGGCGGCGACGTGGACCACGATTGGGTCTGTCCTCGTGCCCACCCGGCTGGCCAAGCTGGAGCCGGTGAGCGCCACTGGCGTCTCCTGGGAGGGGGGCCTCCTCCCGACGTGCGACGCCTACCCGGTGGCGGACATGGTCCGTGTCGCCCCCACCGGGCTCATCGGCGGCACTCAGCTGCCGAGCGTCGTGGTGGACCACCAGAACGCCCCTGCCGACTGCCCCGCCACGATCTCGGCGTTCGCTCCCCAATGGGACAGGTACACGTTGGGCGTTCCGGCGAGCCCGTCAACGTTCGCCGCAGCCGGCGGGAGCCCCCCGAACGCTGGCGTCCTCGGCAACCCGAAGCATCGCCACGTGACGAGCTTGCCGTAGGCGTACACGGTGAGGGACGGCGCCCGTCCACGCCGGTGGGAACGTCGACTACGAGGACATCAGAGAGATCTACCTCCCGGAACGCGAGTTTCGGGGCAGGACCGATCACCACAAGAGCCACTACGCCCTGACCGCGGTGGCGATGGTGCGGGGCGGGGCGGGGTGAAGCCGGACCTTCTCAGTGAAGTCGGTGGTGGAGCACGGACGACTTTTGACTCTTCGCCATGTACGCGATGACCATCTACTGCGGGTCGCAGCAGAGCGCCAGGGAGAAACCGTGGCGGTGGTGTGTGAACGGATTGCCGCGAAACAAGGCGTTCGGCTCACGCTCGGGGGAATGACGATCGCCATGGCAGACCTCAACGCCGCGAAATGTGTCGGGTCGGGGCCCAGCACGATCCACGTATTGTGCGGCTAACCGAGTCGACGGGACAGCCCTCGTCTAGACGAGTTCGTCGATTTCGAAGTAGATGACCTCGATAGAACCATCCGACGCGACGACGGTATAGAGCGCCACGTACGGAACCAGGACGCCGGCGGCAATCAACACCCGGACTCCCGGCACACCTTCGAACGCCAAGGTGGTCGTGTCGTAGTCCACTGCGAGCACGTCGATGAGAGGTGGGATCTCGTGCAGCAGGAAGTCGGCCGTCGAGGGTGCCCCGGAGGCACTCCGTTCAGCAGGAAGCAACTCGTCGAGCCGGTCGAAGAACGAGGGCGAGACGCGGACCTGCCGCCGTTGGCTCAATCGACGGCAGGGCGATCGAGCTGCTCGGCCAGCCGGCCGGCGGTGGCTTCGACTCGCCGACGGAAGTCGCCGGGGAGATGGTCGAGGTCGGTCACGATGTGCTCGCGCACGACGCGGGCCCGCTCGTCCGGCGACATCTGGTCGAGCTCCGCGGCTGTCGCATCACTCGCGGCCTGGCAGCCGGAGCGCCTCGGTACTCGTCCGTCACGAGCGATATCGCCGGCTCCGGAGCGATACCGCCGCCGTTGACGAACGAACCGTCGGACGAGAAGCATCAATCCTGCCTCGGGTGATCGGGCACCGGAGCTGTCTCGCTCCTCAGGGAGAACTCACAGTCTTCTCCCGCGGCGTCATCGTCGCCCCGCCTCGGGTAATCGCCCCCTGGAAATCAGGTCCGGTCCAGCACGTGGAACGAAACTCCAGTACCTGGCGAATGCCGGCCGGGCATCAGCGACGGGCGAGTCCCGGCACTTTCCCCTCTAGTCGTTCAGCGGACCGTTTTGGAAGCGCGAGCCGCCGCGGCGAGCCTGACCCAGGAAACCTGTCCAGAAGTCATCGGAATGCTGCCATAGGTGTCTCAGGGTCATGGTAGAATCGAACGTATGATCGGCCTTCGGGTGGGCGAGCTGGTGGCGGGATTGGAAGAGGTGCTGGCCGAGCTCGACCCCGAGGCGCTGGGTGCGAGCGAGTCGCTCGAGCTGATGGGCGCCTTCGCCCGCATGCAGCGCCTGGGGGCGGCGGGCACGGTGCTGTGTTCGCGGCGGATGGCTGAATCCCAGGCCTGGTTCTCGACTGGCCATCGCTCGCCGGCGCATCTGCTGGCCGATGCCACCGGTGTCGGCGTCGGCCAGGCGGTGGACCTGCTGGAGGCGGCCGAGGCCATGCGCCGCCCTGCCGGCCACGGAGGACAGGTTCCGCTCCGGTGCGCTCACCGAGCGCCAGGCGGTGGAGGTGGCCACTGCCGCAGTCGCCGATCAGGGCTCGGAAGCGGAGCTGTTGGAGCTGGCCGAGGCCGGGTCCTTCCCCGAGCTGCAACGGGCGGCGGCCCGGGTGCGGGCGGCGGCCACCGACGACGACGAGCGCCACCGCCGGGCGCATCGTCGGCGCCACCTGCGCCACTGGGTCGATCTCGAAGGGTCATTCCGCTTCTCCGGCAGCCTCACCCCCGAAGCGGGCGCCATCGTGCTGGCCGCCCTCGAGCCCCACCGCCAGGCCATCGCCCGACGGGCGGCGGAGGACCATCGGGGCCGGAGTCGCAAACGTCGGGATGCCGATAGCGCAGTGGTGGCCGACGCGCTGGTGGCCATGGCCCGGGCCGCGACCGCCGCCCAGCCCGCCGATGCCCTGCGACCCCCGTCGGCCATGATCCACGTGCGGGTCGACCACGGTGCGCTGCGGCGGGGCCACACCGAGCGGGGTGAGGTGTGCGAGGTGCCGGGGGCGGGGCCGGTCACGGTGGGCTGGGTCAACAGCCTGCTGGCCGACGCCGTCGTGGCCGCGCTCGAGGTCGACGACGGCGAGGTGCGCAAGGTGGTGCACCTGGGCCGTGGCATTCCCGCCCGGGTGCGCACCGCGCTGCTGGAGCGAGACCCGGTCTGCGTGGTGCCCGGCTGTGGCGTCGCCAACGACCTGGAGATCGACCACGTCCGCCCCGTCGCCGAGGGCGGCCGCAGCGAGCTGGCCAACCTCTGCCGCCTCTGCCGGTTCCACCACTACCTCAAGACCCACCACCGCTGGCGCGTCTCCCGGCGGGGCAAACGTTGGCTATGGGAGGGGCCCCACGGCCCCCCTCCCGACCCCCGGGCCCGCCAACCCGAGCTGACGGCCGCCTCGGGCTAGACCGCGCCCGCCGGGCGCCCGGGGCCACGAACGACCGTCACCGCGCCCATCGAGCATGGGGGCCCACCGGCGGCGATCGCTCTAGACCGTCGCCGGAGGGTCTCCGAGATGTGCTGGAGCATCGCTGGCGCCGTCGTGCTCGGCGATGAACCCTCGGTGGGCGTCGACGTCACGCCTTCCAGACATGCTCGGCGGCCAGGGGGTCTCCGGTAAGTGCCGTTCCTCGCCGTCCTACTCCCGGGCGTCGTGAGCGGTAACGGCCCTCGTCCGCAATTATCGCCCGCCTGGGCATGCGCATGGGTGGCGTGTCCATTCGTGCGGAGGACCAACCGAACGGTGCCCGGCGCTCGCCATCGGCGCCTCGGAGCAGCGCCAGGAGGTAGCGACGATCCACCCTGTTATCGCGGCTCCAAGAGCGGCGCCCTGACAGACCCCGCCTAACCCTTGCGGTACAACTTCGTCGTCAGGGGCAGGAAGACGGCGGTCAGCCCAAGGGCCACGACCAGGACGATGGCGATGTCGCTTCCCTCGGCGTTGCCCCCCATCAGTCCTCGGGACGCGTTGACCAGGATGGAGATCGGGTTCACGTTGACGAACGCCTCTAGCGGGCCCGGCAGCGTCTTCGGATCGACGAAGACGTTGGACAGGAAGGTGAGCGGGAAGATCCCCATGAAGCCGGCGTTCATCACCGCGCTGGGCGAGCGCAGGACCAGCCCGAGGGTGGTGAACACCCACGACAGGCCGAAGGCGAAGACCACCACCAGGCCCAACGCGGCCACCGCGCCGCCCACGCCGGCGTCCGGGCGGAAGCCGAGGATGACACCCACCAGGATGATCACGGTGCCGGCGAGCACGTAGCGCACGGTGTCGCCGAGCATGGAGCCGAGGAGCGGCGCCGGCCGCCAGATGGGCAGCGAGCGGAACCGGTCGACGACCCCCTTGGTGAGGTCGGCGTTGACCGCCACCCCGGAGTAGACGGTGGTGAACAGCACCGACATCACGAGGATCCCGGGGAGGAGGTAGTCGAGGTACTCGCGGGACGACCCCGACACCTCGCCGCCGAAGATGTAGGTGAACATCACGACGAACATCACCGGGGTGATGGTGACGTCGAGGAGCTGCTCGGGGACATGCTTTACCTTCAGCATCCCCCGCCAGCCGAAGGTGAGCGCCGCCGAGATGGGGCTGGGCTGGGGCGGGCGGGGTGTCGAGGAGATGGCCCGGCGGACTGCGGCTTGGTCGGCGTCGGTGGTGAGGTCGCCCTGGGTGGTCGGCCGAATGCTCATGCTCCCTGCTCCCTTCTGGCGGTCTGGGGCTGGACGGGCTGGGGCTCGCCGGGCTGGGGTTGGTCGGAGGACGTCTCCTCCGCGGGATGGCCGGTGAGGGCGAGGAAGACCTCGTCCAGACTGGGCTGGCCGAGCGAGAAGCTGGCGATGCGGACGCCGGAGCGGGCCAGCTCGGCGACGGCGAATGCGCCCCGGTCGGCGTCGGCGCAGGGGGCGGAGAGGCCGGCCGGGTCGGGCTCTAGGGAGACCGCCCCGAGCTCCCGGTTCATCACCTCCGCGGCCAGCGACCGCTGCTCGGGATCGAGGAGGCGAACCCGGAGCGCACCCGAGCCGACCGAGGCCTTGAGCTGGCCGGGAGTCCCCTCGGCGATCACCCGGCCGCGGTCTATGACGGCGATGCCGTCGGCCAGCTGATCGGCCTCCTCCAGGTATTGGGTGCAGAGCAGGATCGTCGTCCCCTCCGCCACCAGGGCCCGGATGATGTCCCACACCTGGTTCCGCGAACGGGGGTCGAGGCCGGTGGTCGGCTCGTCGAGGAACATCAGCTCGGGGGTGACCACGATGCTGGCGGCCACGTCGAGCCGGCGCCGCATCCCACCCGAGTAGGTCTTGACCAGCCGGCCCGCGGCCTCGGCGATCCCGAAGGCGGCCAGCAGCTCGTCCGCCCGCACCTTCGCTGCCGGCCGCTTCAGCCCGAGCAGGCGCCCGAGCAGGATCAGGTTCTCGGCACCGGTGAGGTCCTCGTCGACCGACGCCAGCTGGCCGGTGAGGCTCACCGACCGGCGGACCGCGTCGGCCTCCTCCACGATGTCGTGGCCCATGACCCGGGCGCTGCCCTCGTCCGGGCGGATAAGCGTGGCCAGCATGCGGATCGTGGTCGTCTTGCCCGCCCCGTTGGGGCCGAGCACGCCGTAGACGGAGCCGGTGCGCACGGCCAGGTCGACGCCGTCCACCGCCCGGGTCTCGCCGAACGACTTCACCAGGCCGGTTGCTTCGATCGCTAGAGGCGCATGCGTCGTCATCGGGCTCCTCGGGGTCGGGTACCTGTCTACTTCTCTGGAGACGACGCGGGGAGCAAATAATCATCGGCCGTCGACGATTGGGGACCGGGGACGGCGCGTACTGTCAGAGCGATGGTCAGCACCGACAACCCCCAGTCCCCCACCACCGCCCCGGACGTCGATGAACCCGACGAGGCGGACGCTTCGTGGCGGCGGTTCCTCCCCGCGACGGCGAAGGGGTGGGTGGCCTCGGTGGCCGCCATGCTGTACCTGGCCGGCGCCCTCGGCTACATGGTCGGGATCCGCAGCGAGGCTCGGCCGGGGGCCGACTCGGTCGACGTCGGCTTCCTGCAGGACATGATCAGTCACCACGAGCAGGGCATCGAGATGGCGAACATCGAGCTGGTCGGCGGGGCGGTTCCGGACGTCGAGGCGTTCGCCCGGGAGATCCTCGCCTTCCAGGCCTACGAGGTCGGGGTGATGGAGGGCCAGCTGGCGGAATGGGGGCGTAACCCCGATCAACGGGGCGAGACGGCGATGGCCTGGATGGACCAGCCCGTCCCGGTCGAGGGGATGCCCGGCCTGGCCAGCGAGGACGAGATGCGAACCCTCGCACGGGCCGAGGGACGGGACGTCGACGCCCTGTTCGTCCCGCTGATGCAGGATCACCACCGGGGCGGGATCCATATGGCCGAGTACGCGGCCGACGCCGCGTCCGACCCCGCCGTGCGGGCGCTGGCGGCCCGGATGGCCCGCAACCAGCGCATCGAGGTCGAGGAGCTGGACGCGGCCCGCGTCCGGGCCGACCTTCCTGCCGCGCCGCCCGGGTACGTCCCGGCCGAGATGCCCGCCGACCCCGGCGAGCCGACCGAGCAGAGCGGGCACGATCATTGACGCCCTGATCGCTCGGGTGCCGGTCGCCATCGGCCAAGATGGGGGCAACCACTTCGGTGGTGGGTGAGCCGGGAAGCCTGGTCGGCACGTCGATGTCGCGCGACCAGAGGAGACCGCGGTGGCCACCGAGAACACTGAGCGGGGCGGGCGGGGCGCCGAGCTGACGGGCCCGGCGGCGGCTCTTCCCGGGCGTCGTATGCCGCGAGTCGTGCGCCGATTCCTCGAGACCGAAGCCGCCGGGGGGATGGTCCTGCTGGGGGCGGCGGTGGCGGCCCTGGTGTGGGCCAACTCTCCGTGGAGCGGCTCCTACGAGGCGCTGTGGCACACCGAGCTTTCCGTCGGGCGTGGGCCGGTTCGTGCTGGTCGAGGACCTGAGGCACTGGGTGAACGACGGCCTCATGGCGCTGTTCTTCTTCGTCGTGGGCCTGGAGATCAAGCGGGAGTTGGTGCACGGTGACCTCCGTGACCCGCGGGTGGCAGCCCTGCCGGCCCTCGCCGCCGCCGGTGGCATGGCCGTACCCGCCCTTCTGTTCCTCCTGGTGACGCTGGGGGACGGGGCGACCCGGGGCTGGGGCATCCCGATGGCGACCGACATCGCCTTCGCCATCGGGGTCGTCGCCCTGCTCGGATCGAGGGTGCCGGCGTCGCTCAAGCTCTTCCTGCTGACCTTCGCCATCGTCGACGACATCGGCGCCATCGCCGTGATCGCCGTCTTCTACGCCACCGACGTAGAACCGGTCTTCCTGGCCACCGCCGCCGGCCTGGTGCTCGTGATGCTGGGCCTGCGGCGGTTGGGCGTCGTGTGGCTGGCGCCGTACGTCGTCCTCGGCGCCGGCGTGTGGCTGGCGACCCACACGTCGGGGGTCCACGCCACCATCGCCGGCGTGGTCCTCGGCCTGCTGGCCCCGGCCCAGCCGCTCACTCCCGCGGCCGTGAGCCGGGAGTGGGCCCAGGACCTGAGCGACGATCCCGGACCGGCCGAGCTCGACGCCATGAACCGGTTGGCGCAGACCACGGTCTCGCCTGTCGAGCGGCTCGAGCACCGCCTGCACCCGTGGACGAGCTTCGTCGTCGTCCCTGTCTTCGCCCTGGCCAACGCCGGGGTCGTGGTCATGGCCGATTCCTTCGACGCCCCCGCCACCGTCGGGGTGGCCGCGGGGGTGGTCCTCGGGCTCGTCGTCGGCAAGCTGGTGGGGATCACGGCGGCGACGTGGCTGGCGGTGCGCAGCGGCCTCGGCCGCCTGCCGGAGGACACGACCTGGGCCATGATCGTGGGCATCGCCGCCATCGGTGGCATCGGGTTCACCGTCTCCCTGTTCGTCGCCGAGCTCGCCTACCCGCCGGGCGCGGTCCAGGATGCGGCCAAGCTTGGCGTGCTGGGGGCCTCGGTGATGGCGGCCGCCCTGGGGGCCACCCTGCTGGTTCGGGCGGCGCGGCGCCGAGCGGCGGCCTGAGGGGTGTGGCGGGCCCGCTCGGTGGGCACGAAGTTCCTATGCGAGCTCGAGCGGCTGTGGTGGCGGCGGTGGCGGTGGCGGTACTCGGTGCCGGGGCCTGTTCGTCCGGGGCCGACATCACCGACGACGCTTCGGTGACCGCGTGCACGCCGGGGCCGAACGACGGGCAGCCGGTGGCCGAGGGCCAGGTCACCAACACGTCGTCGAAGGCGAGCAACTACACCATTCGCGTCGGGTTCTACGACACCGCCGACAACAAGGTCACCGAGGGCGGCGACGTGGTGACCGACGTCGAACCCGGCAGCGCCTCGCCGTGGATGGTCACCGGCGTGGGGAGCGTGAAGGGCCCGGTGGCATGCAAGATCCTGGGGGTGACGAGGAGCGCCGATCCCGGCGGCTGACCGCCCGGCGGAGGGGCGGAGGGGCGGGTGACGGCGAATGGCGTCAGGGACGGGCGGCGTCGGAATAGGCCTCCTTCAGCTTGATCCGGCCTCGGGTACGGAGGGCGCCGCCGGCGTAGATCCGGGCCGCCAGGCGCACGACCACCACGATGGTCACCAGCACCAGGGCCGTGATCACCACCACCTCCCAGAGGGGAACGTCGCTCCCCGCCATGCGGATGGGCATCACCAGCGGGGCCCAGAAGGGAAAGAACGACGTCACCCGGGCCACCCCTCCCCCGGGGTCGCCGGCGGCGGCGATGGTGCCGATGTAGCCGGCCATGATGATGAACGTGATCGGCGACGAGGTGTTCTGCAGCTCCTCGACCCGTGACGCGACGGCTCCCGACATGGCGAACAAGGCGCTGTAGAGGGCGAACCCGAGCAGGAACCACCCCAGGACGAGCCCGGTCGCGCCGGCCAGGCCGGGTGGCATGTCGATCGAACCACTGAGGGTCGCCGCGGCCAGGCCGACGGCGAAGAAGAGCACGAGCTGGGCGAAGCCCAGGACACCGACGCCGACGATCTTGCCGGTGAGCAGCTCCCGGGGACGGATCTTGGCCAGGAGCAGCTCCACCACCCGCGACGACTTCTCCTCGACGACGCTGCTGGCCACCGCGAAGCCGTAGCCAAAGATCTGCCCGAACACGAAGAACACGCCGAAGGTGACCAAACCCCGTCGGTCGTCCCGGGCCTGATTCGGCGGGTCGAGCGTCTCGGTGCGCAGCGGGGCGGGGTCGGTGATGGCCGTCGCCTGGTCCCCGGATACCCCGGCCGCGGCCAGGGCCTGCTGGGTCCGCACGTCGCGGTTGGCCAGCTGCACCAGCGCCTCCAACTCCCCGTCGAGCTCCTCCTCCACGATCACCGTGTCGCCGTCGATAGCCACGTCGAGGGTGCCGTCCTCCACCAGTCGCTCGGCCTCGGCCCGGTCGGAGAGCTGCCGGGTGGTGACCCTCAGCTCCCGGCCGAGGTCGACCCGCTGGAGAGCCTCGGCCAGGGGTGCGCCGGCGGCGCCGACCACCCCGACGTCGTACTCCTTGGGACCGTCGTCGCCCAAGAGCCCGGGCAGGATGGCTATGACCAGCACGATCAGCAGGGTGACGCCGGTGGAGATGGCGAACGACTTCTGCCGAGTGCGCTCGGTCAGCTCCCGGCGGACGATGAGGAACACCGCCCGACGGGGAGTCATCGCCGGGCCGGGAGCGGATTCTTTTGGGGCCGCGTCCCCAGGGGTCCTCTCGGTGACGCCTGGCCCGGTCATGCCTGCTCCGTCACGATTGCACGACCTCCCGGAACAGCTCGGCCAGGGTCGGCGACATGGGCGTGAAGGCCTCGACCCGTCCCGCGGACCGGGCCGCGTCGAGGACGCGCCCGGTATCGGCGTCATCGGCCAGCTCCAGCACCAGGCCGTTCCTGTCCGGCCCGTTCCCGTCGGGATGCACGGCGATGACACCGGGGGCCGACTCGGCCCACCCGTCGGCCGCGCCCCGCACCTCCACCCGCAGGCGGCGCCCGCCGTGGCGCGTGCGCAGCTCTTTGATGCCGCCGTCGGCGACGACCCTGCCCTGGTCGAGGATGGTGACCGCGTCGCAGAGCTGCTCCACGAGCTCGAGCTGGTGGCTGGAGAACACGACCGCCGCTCCCCTCGCGACCTGTTCCCGGAGGACGGCCGACAGCACGTCGACCCCGACCGGGTCGAGGCCGGAGAAGGGCTCGTCGAGGACGAGCAGGTCGGGGCCGTGGACGAGCGCGGCCGCCAGCTGCACCCGCTGTTGGTTGCCGAGGGACAGCTCGTCGAGCCGGTCGCCGGCCCGGTCGGCCACGCCCAGCCGCTCGATCCAACGGGTGGCCGCAGATCGGGCATCGGCCGGGCTCAGGCCGGACAGCTGGCCGAAGAAGTCGAGCTGGTCGGCCACCCGCATCTTGGGGTACAGGCCCCGCTCCTCGGGCATGTACCCGATCCGGCGGCGGGCGGTGTCGTCGATGGCGGCGCCGTTCAGCCGCACCACCCCGGCGTCGGGTTCGGCCAGGCCCAGGACGATTCGCATCGCAGTCGTCTTGCCCGCGCCGTTGCGGCCGACGAGGCCCCGCATCTCACCCCGCTCGACCGAGAACGACACGGAGTCGAGGGCGACCACTTCGCCGTACCGTCGAGAGACGTCCTGGAGCTCGAGCACCGCCCGCGAATGCTAGGCCGGGATTCGGGTGGGCCCTACCAGTCCCCGCCGCCGATGTCGCCGCCGCCGAAGTCGCCGCCTCCGAAGCCACCGCCGAAATCGCCCCCGCCCCAGTCCCCTCCGCCGATGTCGCCGCCCCCCCAGTCGCCTCCGTCCCCGCCGCCGCCGTCGCCACCGTCCCCGCCGCCGTCGGAGTTGTCGACGTACACATTGGTGTCGTGGCCGCCCCATCCCCCACCCCAACCCCCGCCCAGCATCGAGCCGAGGAACAGGCCCGTCATCAGCCCGCCACCACCTCCGAACCAGCCCCCGCCGTAGAAGGGGGACGATCCGGCGCCGACGTAGGCCGGCCGGCCGTCTTCGTCGAGGTCGACCGGTGGCTCGCCCCGACGGCCGGGGCGGGTGAGGTCGGTCGGGGGGTGGCGGCGGTTCCCGACCCTCGACCGCGGCCTTGGCCCGGCTCATGGCGTACTGGGCCTCGTCGAGGAGGCGGCCGACACGGACGAGATCGATCGGGTCGCCGGTGTTCTCGAGGGCGGCCTGGGCCACCCGGTACCGGGAGACGGCGGCGTCGTAGTCGGGCCGGGCGTCGGGGTGGAGGTCGACGGACGGCCCCAGGTTCACGACATCGTCTGCCAGCACCGCCAGCTGGGCCTCCAGGACGCTGCGGTTGCGCTGGTCCTCGGCCGCCTTCTCCCGGCCCCGCTTCCGCCGCCAGAACCACAGCCCCGCTCCCCCGGCGCCCACCAGGAGGAGCAGCGGGAGGGCGCTCGATCCGCCCCCACCGTCATCACCGCTCTCCTCGCCCAGGGGAGATTGGCCGGACGGGGACTGGCCCGACGCCGAGCCCTGCCCGTCCTCCGCCTCCGCCACCCGGGCCACGAAATCGGACAGCACCGCCTCGGTGCCGTCCTCGGAATTGGCCTGGAAGGCCTGGGTGGCCAGATTGCCCGCTCGGCCCGGGGGACCACTGCTGCTCCCGGCCCGGAAGCTGTTGCCGGCGACCACGCCGTAGGTGCCGGCCAAGCCGGTGCGGGCGGCCAGTTCCTGGGGCAGGCGGTTCACATCGCCGCCGGCCTCCCCCACTGCGGAGGCGGGAAGGACGGCCAGGAAGATGGCCGATCCCGAGGACCGGATGCGCTGGCGGAGGTCGGCGACGGCGCCCTCATCGAGGTCGTCCGCCCGATCGGCCGCAGGATCGACGTAGACCGGATCGTTGCGCAGGGACGAGGCGGCTGCGTCGAGGACCCCGATCTGGGCCGATGCGGGGCCGGCGACCAGCACCGCAGTGAGGCTGAGGACAGTGAGGATCATCGAGAGGCGGCGCACCAGGCCAGTCTTACCCTGCCCCCCGGGCTATGCACACGCGCCCGGCGTGGGCCGGAGGTGGCGGAAAATCCGACGCCGAACGGCGCCCGCGGGAGGTACGCTCGGCCTATGCGCCACCGCTGACCCCCCTTCCCTCCTGAGGTTCGCCGGCTCGGCCGGCTGGCGGTCGGTTGGGCGACGCTCGCCGACACGGTCCCCATCTATGCGCTGTACGCGCTGCTGTTCGCCGACACCGGGCTTTCGGACGGGCAGATCTCCACCCTCTTCGTCATCTGGTCGACCGTGGGCCTCGTGGTCGAAGTGCCGTTCGGCGCCCTTGCCGACCGCTACTCCCGGCGGGGGGCGCTGGTGGCGTCCGGAGTCCTGCAGGCGGCGGGGTACGTGCTCTGGATCACCCTCCCCGGGTACCCGGGCTTCGCCGCCGGCTTCGTGCTGTGGGGCCTCGGCGGCTCGTTCGGATCCGGCGCCCTCGAAGCCCTCTTGTACGAGGGCATGGCGTCGAACGGGGCGGAGGCCCACTACCCCCGCGTTTACAGCCGGGTCTCCGCCGCCGGCCTCCTGTCCCAGGTCCCGTCGGCCGTGGCCGCCACCGTCCTGTTCGCCACCGGCGGCTACGACCTGGTGGGGTGGGCCAGCGTGGCCTGCTGCCTGGGCGCCGCCGTCGTGGCCTCCCGCCTGCCCGACAACCGGCCCGCCCCGGCCGCCGGGCCCGGGACCGATGCCGGCTACCTGGCCGTCCTCCGCTCGGGCCTGGTCGAGACCGCCCGCCATCCCGCGGTCCGGTCCGCGGTGGTGGCGGTGGCGCTCATCGGGGGCCTGGACGGGCTCGAGGAGTACTTCCCCCTGCTGGCCCAGGACTGGGGCGTAACCACGACGATCGTCCCCCTGGCCATGCTCGCCATCCCGCTGGTGGGCGCGGCCGGTGCCGCCCTCGGAGGCCACGTCAGCCGGCTGCGGACCACGACCCTCGGCATGGTGCTCGCGGCCTCGGTGGCCATCTTCGCCGGCGCTGCCCTTCTTCACCGACCGGAGGGTGTGGCCGGGATCGCGGTGGCCTACGGCCTGTACCAGATGGTGCTGGTCGTCACCGATACCCGCTTACAGGAGCGCATCGAGGGGCCGGCCCGGGCCACGGTGACGTCCGTCGCGTCGCTGGGAACCGAGTTCACGGCCGTGGTCCTCTTCGCGGCCTGGGCCCTGGACCAGCCGTTCTTGGTGGCGGGTATCGCGCTGGCCATGGCCGGCGCCCTGCCCTGGCTGCTCCGGCGTCACAATGGGCTCAAGGGCGGCGGCCGTCCGGACGAGGTACTGCCCGAGGACCCGGGGATTTGTGCCGACGAGTAGGCCGAATGGCCTACAGGCAGCCCGTGTGCGTGCCGATATGTTCAAGATGAGCCGGACGAAGATGTTTGCCGCCTTGCTCGCAGCCCTCTTCGTGTCGGCTGTGGGGATGGGCGTATGGCTGGGATGGGACGATCGGCCGGAGCGGGAGGTGGCGGTGGTCGACGTGTCGACCACGACGACGACCGTCGCCCGCACGACGACGACGACGAGGGTGTCGACCACGACGACGAGGCCTCCGACGACGACCACCACCCGCCCGCCGGCGACCACCGTCGCCACGACCGTGACGACCGACCCGCCGGCCACCGACCCACCGGCCACCGATCCGCCCGTCACCGAGCCGACGACGACGGCCCCTTCGACCACCGCCGGCCTCGGCTACGACCCGGTCCTCTGCGCCCGGATCAGGAGCACCTACTCCGACCTCCCCACCCGCCACGCGTTGCTGCAGCTCAACAGCTGCCCCCCTCACTACTTCGACTAGGGGACGCCCCGAAGGCGCTGGTCACGCACCAGCGCCACCGGGGCTCGACAGGCGATACTGCGGGGATGGTCGATCGCAACGTTCTCGGTGAGGAGCTGGAGCCCTGCGGCACCGATCCCGTCACCGGCTTCTACCGGGACGGATGCTGCAGCACAGGGCCCGAGGACCGAGGCAGCCACACCATCTGCGCGGTGGTCACCGCCGAGTTCCTCGAGCACCAGCGCCGGATCGGGAACGACCTCGGCACCCCCCGGCCCGAGTTCCGCTTCCCCGGCCTCCGGCCGGGTGACCGCTGGTGCGTGACGGCGGCCAACTGGCTGCGGGCCCATCACGACGGCGCGGCCTCGTTCGTGGTGCTGGCGTCGACCCACGAGCGGGCGCTCGACATCGTGCCCCTGTCCGCCCTCCGGGAGCACGCGGTCGACGTCCCCGCCCACCCCGGCCACCTGGACGACTAGCCGTCGGCGGCCGGGAGAGGTGATTGGTCAGGCCTGCACCTTGCGGCAGAACGCCTGGAGGAGCTGGAGCCGGCTGGCGGACATGTCCCGGGTTCGGGGCATGAACGTCACCTTCATCCATTGCGAGGGATCGGTGGCGGCCAGGATGCCGGTTGCGGCCTGGGTGACCTTCTCCTCGTTGTTGAGCGGCAGGAAGTTCATCACCGGGTAGAGCAGGTAGTAAGTCCGCAGGACGTTCCCGTACAGCACGGCGAACGTCAGCCGGTCGTTCCCGACGGGATCGGCCGCGGCCGGGTCCACGTAGTACTGGGCGAAGTCCTCGTCGTTGGGCAGGATGCGCAAGCTGATCTGCGGCGCGTTGGTGACCGCCGGCGGGTACATGAACTTGGCGTAGGACTCGGGCGGCTTGGCGTCGGTGCTGCCGGCGACCGTGAACGTGAACACGAAGTCCCCCGGCTGGCTGGTGTCGACCTCGATCGGCTGCCCAGGTGCGTGGTCGCTCGAGATCGCCTCCTTGAGGCCCGGGCTCTGCATCGGGACCGACCGGTACTGCCACACGGTGATCGCCGGGCACTCGTCGGCCGAAAGCTCGACGCCGCGGTGGTACACCGCCACCGACGCCGGCTCGGTGGTCCCCTGGTTGAGGAACGCCGACCCGCTCCCGTGCTGCTCGGTGTAGATCGCCTGCTGGTTGGACGCGACGTAGTAGTCGGTCTCGTTCAGGACGGGCCCGAGGGTGGGGCTCACCAGGGCGAAGGTCGCCGTCGGGTCCGCGAGGAGCTTTTGGGCGAGCCTGTTCGACGAGATGTCGAAGTCGACGACCCACCCCTGGCCGTCGCCGGTGACGGTGTCGGCATAGTCGACCGGGCCGACGGTGGCCTCCACCCCCTCCGCGGCGACCGTCAAGTTCACGTCCCCGAAGTCGAACTTGAGGTTCGTTGCCGGTGGCCCGGGCTGGTAGTAGTCGGGGAACGTCCCGGCGAAGTCGGCCGAGACGAGCATCCCCGTCCGCCGGAGCACCGCCGGTCCCAGCGCGACCACGGTTGGGCCACTCCCCGCCGGGTTGGGCGCTCCGTTGTTCTGGGTGCCGGCGGGGGTGGGGATGGTCGGGTCGTTGGCCACCATGAGCCGGCCCACGGGCGTGGTGAACATGGTCTCGTCGCCAAACAGCGGTGCCAGCGTGCCCACGATCTGGGCGGTGGCCGGGTTCTGCTTCTGCGCCTGGTAGAGGGCCTCGAGGGCCTCGTTCGACGTGTTCTGCATCTGGATGCCGAAGATGTAGTAGCGGAGGACGACCCCCACGACCCCCGGGGCGTCAAAGCCGGGGATGTCGATCGTCGTGCCGGGGTCGGATGCCCGCATGACGTGGTACACGTAGCCACCGGCGCCGCCGTCGGCCACCAGGTTCACGTTGCGGTAGAAGTTCAACCACTGGGAGGCGCCCTTCGACGCCGGCCCCGTCAGGAACGTCTTGCCGCCGCTCGCCAGCGTGACCTGGTCGACGAAGAACTGGGTGGCGGGCGGCGAACCCTCCGAGTTCACGTCGGTGATGTGCCCGCCGCTGAAAGTGAGGGCGGCTCCGATCAGGTCCGTGACCGGAACGCTGCCGTCGGGCTGGGAGTACGTCTGCCCCGGGCCGGTCGTGACCCCGACGACCTGGGCCGTCGGCGTCATGCCGAGGTCGCCGTAGAAGTTCCACTCGGCGGGGACGATCTGCGTCGTCGTGGGCTGGCCGGCGGGCGGGTTGACGATGTCGAAGGTCTGCGCCGTCTGCACCCAGGCCAGGAAGGCGTCGTCGTCCATGCCGTAGGTGATGGCCTGCACCATCTTGGAGTCGATCAGGGCCAGGGTCTCGGCCGATCCGGGCAGGGTGACAGCCGCCGGCGTAGTCGCAGTTGTTGGCCGTCGCCGGGTTGAGCTCCAACGTTCCCGAGAAGTTGATCCGGGGATAGTCGAACACGCTCATGCGGAACCTCCGGTCGACGCAGGCGAGGCCGCGTCCAGGGTCAGGGTCTCCACCTGATAGCCGTGGGCCACCAGGAAGAGCCACAGCTGCAGGGCATTGCGCTTGCCGGCGGACATGTCGCGCGTGATGGGCATGGCCGAGGTGCTCTCCGGGACCAGGAAGGGCGACGTGGCCCGGCCGATGGGGCCGACGGCGCTCTCGACCGCGTGCTGGTCGCCCAGGTTCACGTACTCGAGCATGACGCTGAAGAGCATGTCGTAGACGTAGAGGATCTCGTTGTACACAAACTGCCAGGCCGCGGCCGGGTCGTGGGTGGAGTTCCAGAGATCGACGAACTGAGACGGCACGTCCTCGTCGAAGGGCAGCACCCGCACCGTCGTGTAGAAGGCGTCGTCGGTGAAGTTGAAGCCGGCCGGCGGCACCGGGAGCGTGGTGCCGGTGTACGGGAAGAACCCGAGGACGGGGAAGCTCGGGCTCTGGGCCCCGATGGCGACGGTGGCGACTCCGTTGCCGTCAGTCGTGAGCACGGTGACGTCCGCCGTGATCGGTGGGTCGGAGCCGTTGGGCACGGTGACCGTCTGCTGCTCTCCGTTCAGGAAGTCGACCAGTTGGGCGGCGTCGGTCGGGACCAGGTTGAGGCCGGAGTCGTAGCGGGCGACGAGGACGTTGACCCCCGCCGCAGGAGATCCCATCTGGCATACCTGCACGTCGAAGCGGGCCTGGCCGTTCTGGTCGAGGTAGATCCCCCGGCGGTCGGTCTCGGCGGTGAGGACCTGTTCCAGCAGCGCTGTCTGGCCCTGGGCCTGGATGGCCAAGGTGCCCGTCTGGAGCAGCGCCGCCGTCCCCGGGTCGGGGATCGGCAGGTCGACGATCCCCGAGCTCGTCTGGTAGGCCGACTGCTGGTAGGCCTGGTACGGGATCTCGGCGACGGGCGTGAACGAGCCGTTCGCCGTCACTCCGACGGTGAGGGCGCCGAAGTCGGCCTTCTCCAGGTCGGACGGCCACTGCCCGGGGGTACCGAGCTCGGGGACGGTGGAGCTCAGGTCGACGGAGATGAGGCCGGCGTCGTAATCGACCTCCACCGCGGCCGGGCCCAGCGGCACCGGCGCGTTGGCTGCGGTGACGGCGTTGGCCTTGAGCTCGTGGCCGACGATCCGAGGGCGCGGGGGTGGCGCGGCCGCCGCCGCGGCCGCGGCCGGCGGTGCCCCGTTGGCTCCCTGCGGTGCCACCGGGGCGTCGGCGTTCAGGATGCGGCCGCCGGGCACGCTCGCCAGCTCACCCTGGTTCCACACCCCGAGGGTGCCGACGACGTGGCTGTAGCAGGGGTTGGAGAAGAACTGGGACGTGTCCCCGTTGGCCTCGAACGCAGCCCAGGCGGTTGCCAGGCATTGGGCCAGGCTCTCGTAGTCGCGGGGCTGGGCGGGTGTGGCGTTGAGGATGCCGTTGACGAAGTAGACGTTCACGTAGGCCGTGAACCGCACCATGATCCCGAGCGCCCCGGGTTGGGAGGCCGCCGCCTGCAGGGCGGCGGCGAGGGGCGACGCCCCGGCCGCGGGCCAGGTCACCAGGTCGGACGGGATGCCCGTCTGGAAGCAGACCCCGATGCTGGCCGCGGGCTGGGTGAGCTCCTGGGCCGTGCTGTAGATCCGGTTCGGGTTCAGCCAGCGGGAGTGCATCCGGACGACACGGGGGCCGGTGATGGCCGTGCTGCCGCTCCCGAAGGCAAGCTGGCCGAAGTAGATCTGGGACGACCACGGTGACGCGGGATTGGTGTCCACCAGGCGTCCCGGGCCCTGCCCGTTGTCGCCCGAGATCTGCACCGGCGCACCGATCAGGGGATCGCTGGCCACCGACTGGCCGTACGCCAACGCCCCGCCGGTGATCGTGGTGGTGTAGTCGCCGTACTGCACGAACGACACCGCGTGGCTCCCGAACATGTTCCACTCGGCCGGCACCCGCCGACCCCGGGGCACGTCCTGCACGTCCTCCTGCAGCTTCCTGGCCCACGGTCGGAACGTGGTCGTGAAGTTGGCCGGTGTGATCGGCGGGTCCACCGTCTTGAGGAACTCCCAGTTCAGGGCCGCGTTGGTCGGGTCGTAGGTCTGGAACTCCTCCCAGTCGTTGTTGTTGAAGGTGCACGGATCCCACTCCATGTAGCCGCTGAAGTAGATCCGGGGAAACGAAAGCACACTCATCGTCCGCCCTCCTCGACCGGGTCTTGCCGCCCCGATGTCACTGGCTGGGCCGGCTCGGGCAGCGTCGCCGCCGATTGCAACAACGCCTGCTCCTCGGCCGACCCGATCTCCCGCTCGCCGACCCAGGCGATCCCGACGACGGCCCGCACCTCCCCGTCACCGTCAAGACACCGGCAACGCGACAGCAGCCTGGGCGGCGACGGCCCTCGCTCCCGGTTGCACGCTCCCCGAGTCGTCGCGCTGCAGGTTGCACGTCTGCACCGGCGCCTTCGTCGCCTGGGCGATGCCGGCCATCCCCTTGCCGGGGGTGAACCCGGGCCACCGCCGCCGCGACCGGGTCGGGGATGTTGTGCCGGGCCGTCAGGTGCAAGTCCCCCCGGGCGATGTGGACCGTGCCCGCGATCCCGTCATGGGCGGCCAGGAACGTCTCGAGCCACGCCTGCTGGGACAGTCCCCCGTCCATCTCCCACCTCCCCGCCCCAGCGCGCCGGCCCGCAGTATCGCCCACCCGATCCGTCCGCGCCAGGCCATAGGCCGAGGCCTAGGCGCGGAGCCGACGGACTGCTAGGTTCCGGATCAGCCACTGTCGAGGAACGGCAGTGACGGGGGGGCGGGAAGATGAAAAGGCCTTTGGCGGTCCTTGTGGTGCTGGCGCTCGCGCTCGTGGGCTGCAGCGACTCAGGCGACGAGACAAGCAACGCGGCCGGTAACACGACCACGACCGGCGTTCCGTGGGAACCGGAGCCCGGCGTCCTGGACTTCTCGGAGCCCAATCAGATCATGGCCGACGCGAACGGCAACGTCGCGCTCACCCTCGACGCCGCCGCCCTCACCATCGACGTCTCCGGGGACAAGCTTCTGGCCACCCCCTACACCGCGACGGTGGCTGGAAAGCGCCCTTCCCGCCCAGATCAACGGGCCGACGATCCACGTGAGCCCGGGCGGCACCATCACGGTGACGATCAAGAACGACCTCGAGGAGCAGCTCACCAACATCCACTATCACGGCCTCCACGTCTCCCCGAACGATAAGTCCGACAACGTCTTTCGCGAGATGGCGCCGGGCGAGGGGCCGGGCACGGGCGGTTCGTACCGAGTCCGTGGTGAAGCTGCGCGACCCCGTGACGGGGCTGGATCATCCCTCGGGCACGTACTGGTACCACGTGCACCAGCACGGCAACAGCGCGCTGCAGGTGAACGGCGGGCTGTCGGGAATGCTGATCGTCGAGGGTTCCGAGCAGGCCCTGGTACCCCCCTTCCTGGGCAAGCAGGTCCAGTTGGCCCTTCGCGAGGTCGTCTCGGCGGGCGGGGCCGTCCAGGCGAGCGGCACGAAGACGCGGCTGGTGAACGGGATCTACGCCCCCAAGATGTCGATCGGCCAAGGGGAGACGCAGCTCTGGCGGATCGCCAACATCGGCGCCAACACCTTCTCCTACCTGGAGCTGGAGGGTCACGTGTTCACCGTCGTCGCCCAGGACGGGAACACCCTCTTCGACGGTGCGTCGACAACTGTTCCCCGGCTGGCCATGGGCACCGGCAAGCGTTACGACGTGCTCGTCACCGGCGGCACCCCACTGCCAACGGGCGCACCGCATCTGCTGAAGTCGTACGACTACGACCCCGAACTCTACCCAAAGCCGACCGACAACCCCGTGTTCACCGTCGCCTCGGTGACGGTGGAACCCAGCGCCGCCGGCCCGTCGGTGGCGGGCTCGGCCCAGGTGATGCTCGACGCTCCCGAGGACGGGCTCCGAGCGGTCCGGAACGACATCACGCAGGGGCCGAACCGGACCTTCATCTTCGAGAGGGTTGTGGCAACAGACGAGCTAATTGCGACGACCACCACCCAGCCCCCCACCCTCCAAAATCAGGTAGGGGTGTGCCCGCCGCCGGCCGCCAAGCCCACCGGGGAGTGGCATTGGGGGATCAACGGCCACAGGTTCGAGCACACCAGGACCGATGTGGCCGTGCAGATGAACACGGCGGAGACATGGACCTTGTGCAACACCACCGATGCCGAGCACCCGTTCCACATCCACGTCAACGAGTTCGTGGTCGAAAGCGTCAACGGTGAGCCCTACCAGGGCCCTGCCGGCTACCAGGACATCGTGATCATCCCCGCCGCCCACATGGACACCAACACGAACACGATGGTGGCCGGCCAGGTCGTCATCGAGAACATCTATCGGGACTTTCCCGGCTGGTTCGTGTTCCACTGCCACATCCTGGCCCACGAGGACGACGGGATGATGCAGAGCATCCAGGTCCTCGGTCCGGGCGAATCGCCGAGCCCGCCGATCATCAAGAAGGACTAGCGCGCCCACGGCGAAGCTCCTCGTCTCGGATCCGCTCGCCCAGGGGTGACGCCGGCCGCGGCGGTTGCCACCACCACATTGGCGACCCGCCACGGAGGCCTCAGGCACGCCGCGCTGGCCGCCCTGAGAAGGTTGGTGCCGGCGGGGACGCCATGCGCGCTGATCGACTTCCCGACATCGGCCAACGTCGGCGACAGTGCCATCTGGCTGGGCGCACGGTCGCTGCTCGACGAGGCCGGCGCGCCGGTCGTCTACGTCTGCGACTACCACTCTTTCTCGGCCGATCATCTGGAGGCGGCGCTGGCCCCGGGCGGCACGATCCTGATCAGCGGCGGGGGAAACCTGGGTGACCTTTGGCCCGCCCACCAGCGTTTCCGGGAGTTGGTCGTGGCCTCCTTCCACCACCGCCGCATCCTGGCCTGGTTGCAGATGGCCCGGGGTTGCCGGCTGCTCGGCCGCTCCCGCGTCGTGGTCACCGATCGGCTGCACGGCCATGTCCTCTGCGCCCTGCTCGGGATCCCCCACGTTGTCCTCGACGACCGCTTCGGCAAGATCCGGTCGCTGTGGGAGACGTGGACCGCGGACTGGCCTTCGGCCGCGTGGGCGGGATCGGCGGCCGACGCACTGGGGTCCGCCCGGTTCCTCCTCGCTCGGACTGCCGGCCATCGGCCATGACGATCACAGGCTTGACGTCGATCCGCGATGCGATGCGGTCGAGGAGCAACGACTACTCGGAGGTCGAGGCCGCCTTCCTCGCTCGGACCGGCCAGGACCTCTGCCGGGTGGCTCCCCCGGCCGGGGATGTCGGTCCCCTCGGCGTCACGCTCTCGGTCGTGATCGCCTCCTACAACGGCCACCGCACCCTGCCCGCGACGATCGCCGCGCTATGCGGCCAGCGGGCCACGGGCTTCGAGATCGTGATCGTCGACGACGGGTCGGACCAGCCCGTGGCCGACCTCATCGACCCGGTGGATCTGCCCGTGCGCACCCGGATCGTCCGCATTCCCCGGAGCCGAGGCCTGTCGGTGGCCCGCAACGTCGGGATCCAGTGCGCGGAGGGCGATGCCCTCGTCTTCCTCGACGACGACGTCCTCCCGCCCCCGACGATGACGTATGCACTGGCGCTGAGGCAGGCGCACACGTCGCAGTGCCTCTTCCTCGGTTTTCGGGAGGACGTCGACAGCGACGTCTTCTTCGACCCCGGCGGCCGTACGCCCACGGCGGACTCGGATTGGAGATGCAGCGTGCGCCAAGGGCGGCCGCCGGGCGGGCCGGCGAGCGGCGACGACACCGCGGAGGGCTCGCGCCCCGTGGGCCCGTTCACCTTCCTCGGCGAGACAAGGCACTTCAAGACGTTCGGCCACGGTCGCAAGCTGGGGTGGAGCTACCTCCCGACCGTGGTCATCGGGCACAGCATCTGCGTCCCGCGCCGTGACGCGGTGGCCGCCGGCGGGTTCGTCGAGGGCCTGTTCGAGGGTTGGGGGATGGAGGACACGGCCTTCGGCGCGGCGATGATCGCCCACGGGTGCTTCGTCGTCCCGGCCCTGGACTGGGTGTCGTTCCACCTGCGCCACGAGGGCCGGAGGGTGACCCGCGCCGAGCAGCGGGAGGGGAACAAGCGCAATGCAGTCACCTACGAGCGGTGGATCGCCGAACCCGCCGGCGGGCGGCCGTTCCCGACCCATCGGGTGCGCCGGACCGGACGGGAGGGCGTCCTTGCGCTCGACGACTGACGATCGGGCCGCTGGTGGTCGGCTCCGCCCGACCGGCATCGCCCGGCGCAGCCGGTCGGATCGCCACCGCGAGGCGCTGCCGTCGATTGCCGTCGTCATCCCGTGCCACGGCGACACGACGTCGTTGGAGCTGGTGCTCCTCGGCCTCCGGAACCAGACGGTCCCACCGGACGAAGTGATCTGCGTCGACGACCACTCGACGGCGCGGGAGGCGGCCCGGATCGCCAGACTGGCACGGGCCGTGGGCGGATCGTTCCTCGAGCTCCCCCGCCGCCGGAACCACCGGGGCCGGCGCAGCGCGGCCCGTAACGCGGGCACCGATGCCGCCCGCAGCACGGTGGTGCTCTACCTCGACAGCGACATGGTGCCGGGGCCGGAGTACGTGGAGTCGCTCAAGTGGATCCACTCCCTCCATCGGGGGGCGCTGGTGAAAGGTGCCCGCGTCAACCTGTCGCTGTCGGAGGTCCCCCCGTTCCTCGACGGTCGGCCGTTGCCTGCGGCGACGCTCGGATGGTGGCGGCCCGCCGATCCGGCGGCGATCCCGTGGCCGAAGAACGAGGCTCTCGATCGCTTCCTGCGGGGTCGGTTCACCATCGATCCGGCGATGCCGGCCTGGACCCGCTGCGCCAGCAACAACCTGAGCGTCCGGCGGAGATGGGTCCGGGTGGTGGGGGGATGGGACGAGGGCTACGTCGGCTGGGGGGAGGAGGACATGGACTTCTCCTACCGGCTGTACCGGATGGGCCTCGAACCGGTCGTGCTGCTCCAGGGTCCCCTGTCGGCCATGCACATCGGCCACGGTGTGGACGAGGAAGCCAAGCGGCAGGCCCTCCACCGCAACGCGTCGCTGCTCCTCGCCAAGTTTCCCGAGATCCTCCCCTGGCGCCTCCCTGCCTACCGTCACCACGAGCTGCCGGGGTACGAGGAGGACGTCACCACGGTCGCTCCTGGACCGTGCCCGTGACAACGTCGTTCTTGTTCGCCGGGCGTCCGTCCGCCATCCCCAGGGCCCGGGAGGCGCTGGACCGAGCCTGCTACTCGGCCGAAGCAGTCCGCGGGATCGTGGGCGAGCACGTGCTCAACACCGGCGACCCGTTGGCCCTTCGCCGCCGCACCGAGGGGGGCTCGGCGCTCGAGACCCTCGTCCGGCTGTTTCTTCTCGGTCTGCAGGTCGATCAGGCCAGCGCCGCCCGAGCTCTGGCGCCCCTGACTCCGGCCGAGTGGGCGGAGGCCGGTCTGGTGGCGCTGGACGCCTCCGGCGTCACCGGCCGCGTCCATCTCCTGCCCTACGAAGTCGAGGGGTATGACCACGTCGTCGCCTACGACACGAAGGAGCGGCGCCGTCAGCACCCGGCCGACTTCGTCATCGGCGTCGGCATGGCGTCGCTGAGCCTGGCCGGCAGGACTGTCCGGCCCCCCGTGGGCCGGGCTCTCGACCTCGGGTCGGGCAATGGCGTGCAGGCCTTGCACGCCAGCCACCACGCCGAGTCCGTCGTCGCCACCGACCGCAACGCCCGGGCGGTGGCGTTCACCGAGTTCACCATGGCGCTGAACGGGATCTCCAACGTCGTCGCCAAGCAGGGCGATCTTTTCGAGCCGGTCGAGGGGGAACGGTTCGGGCTCGTCGTCTCCAATCCGCCGTTCGTGATCTCGCCCGAGTTTGCCCTCGAGTGGCGCGACGGCGGGTCGGCCGACGGCGGCATCTGCCGCCGCATCGTGCAGCGGGTGCCCCACCACCTGGACGAGGGCGGGTGGTGCCAGCTCCTCGCCGATTGGCCCCACGGGGCGGATGGCGAATGGAAGGAGCGCCTGGCGGCGTGGTTCGAGGGAACCGGATGCGACGTGTGGGTCATCCAGCGTGACGTCCAGGAGGCCTCCGCCTATGCGTCGCGTTGGATTCGCTACGAGGAACCCGGACCAGAGAAGGCCGAAGTCGCCTTCGACGCCTGGATGGACTACTACCGGCAGGCCGACGTGGCTGCCGTCGGGCATGGCCTGATCACCCTGAGGCGATCCGCCCGCCCGACGACCTGGGTCCGCATCGACGAGATCACCCAGGATCCGGAGATTGCCGTGCGGTCAGGCCATCCGGGCCACCTTCGACCGCCTCGACTGGCTGGCCGAACAACCGGGCGACGAGCGCCTGCTCGACACCCGTCTGCGGGTCGCCGACGAGGTCAGTCGACACCAGCGGAGTGTCCCGTCCGGGGCAACGTGGGCGGTCGAGGAGACCGAGCTGCGCCTGGATCGAGGTCTCCGCCGTTCGGCGCGGGTCGAGCCGGAGCTCGCCCGCGCCCTGGCCGGATGCGACGGCGTCCGCACGGTGGGGGCGTTGCTCCAAGAGGTGGCCGACGCAACCGGCGTCGAGGTCGGCGAGGTGACGTCCCGGGTTTTGCCCGACGTGCGCCACCTGATCGAACTGGGGTTCCTCCTCCGCGGCGGCGGACGGACCGGCCACCGCCCTGCGGGGTGCGGACGGTCGCGACCGGGCACGACACTGAGCGCGTCCCGCTGCCACTGGACCCGTCCCCGCCACCTAGCCCAGGAGCCCGACATGGCCGTCAGGAAGCCAAAGGACACGCCCCAGGTGGTGCCCCACCTGTTCTACGACGACGTCGGGGCGGCCATGGACTGGGTGGTCGAGGCCTTCGGGTTCGACGTTCGGCTGAGGATGGTCGACGACGCCGGCACGGTGGTCCACGGCGACCTCGGGCTGAGCGACGGGGGTCTGGTCATGTTCGGGCTGGCGTCGGAGAACGCCCACTGGGAGTGCCCCCGCACCCTCGAGGGCCGGGTGAGCCAACGACTCGGCATCTACGTCGACGACGTCGACGCCATCTTCGAACGCTCCCGCCGGGCCGGCGCCAGGATCGCCTACGAGCCCCACGACCAGTACTACGGCGATCGGGTGTTCGAGTGCATCGACCCCGAGGGGCACCGCTGGAAGTTCCACCAGGTCCTCCGCGACGTCGACCACACGACGTTGCAACGGCCGAAGGACCGGTACCTGCCTCCCAAACCGGAATGACCGGGCGTCCGCCGCCGGCGGGCGCGGACAATCAGCGATTGCGGATGTAGAGGCGGACGAGGTGTCGCCGGCTGCCGGCGGCGAGGGGCCCGCGCCCGTGGAGCAGGCGATGGTTGTCGATGAAGAGGCACTGCCCGGTGTCCAGGCGGATGCGGAGGCAGCCCCGGTCGACCTCGTCCGCGAGGTACCGGACGAAGCCGTCCAGCGCTCGCGCCCGGCGCTCGTCGGTTGGCGGCGTGACCTGCCAGGGGACGAAGAAGACCTTCACCCCGGTGCCCTCCCGGGTGATCAGGGGAGCGTCGGCCATGATCTCCGGACCGACGGCGTCGGGAAGGGAGTACCGCACCCGGACCTCGCTCAGGGCGTCGAGTTCGGCGTCGGTGAACTGCTCGGTCATGCTGGACGTGTCGATGAGCAGGTTGGCGCCCGCCTCTCCGTCGGGCATCACGCAGTACCAGCCGATGACGTCCACCGTCGGTCGATCGGTGTGGAAGTCGAGCTCGGCCTCCTGGTACACGCTCGGGCGCTCGGGGTCGATCGTGCGCCCATGGCCCTGCTCGGCGTCGAGGGCGGGGTCGACCACGATGTCGGTGCGCGCTCCCACGTCCCCCAGGTCACGGGCGATCTCCTCGAACTCGCGCTCGGAGATCGAGCGGCGGATCCAGGCCCAGCCGCGAAGGGCCAGCTGGGCGCGCACCCGGTCGGCCGTCTCGATGCCGGCGGCATCGATGCTCACCTCTACTCCCACCCGTGCCAAGTTGCGAAGCCGTCGACGGGCGCCCGCTCGGGGACGAAGTGGTTCACCGGCGCGTCCGGCTGCGGGTAGCCGACGCTCATCCCGCACACGATCAGCCGGTCGTCGGACAGGCCCAGGGCCCGCCGGATCGTGTCGCTGTACCCGGTCACGCTGTACTGGGGGCAGCTGCCCAGGCCCCTCGCCACCAGGCCCAGCATGACGTTCTGCACGAACATGCCCGTCTCCAGGAACGTGCCCGCCTGGGCGTTCCCCGGCAGGTGGACGATGAGGGCCACCGGCGCCCCGTAGAAGTCGAAGTTGTCACGCAGATGGCGGTTGCGCCCGGCGGCGTCGTCCCTGGCGATGCCCTTGGCCCGCAGCACGCCCATGCCCGCGGCCCGGGCCCGCTCCTCGAAGACGGACTCCATCTCGGGGGGCCGGTTGACGTAGTCGTGGCGGGTGGGCACGCCGTCGTCGAAGTCGGCGAGGAGACGGTCGGCGAGCGTCCGCCGGGCCGCACCGGTGACCACCTCGACCCGCCACATCTGGGTGTTGCGGGTGGACGGGGCGTGGCGGGCGGCGGCCAGGACGTCGACCAGCAGCTCCCGCGGCACCTCCCGGTCGAGGAACGACCGCTGGCAGTGCCGCTCGGCGATGACGGCCAGCAGGTCGTGTCCCGACACCGGGGCGCTCGAAGCGCGGTCAGGGCTTGTAGAAGGCAAGGTCGTGGGAGTCGCCCAGGACGGCGCGGCCGATGGTCGCCCGGATGTGGTCGTCGTTGTCGTGGCGCTGGTAGAAGGTGAGATCCCGCAGGATGCGCTCCACGGGGCTGGGCCGGACCAAACTGCGGGCGCCGCAGGCCCGGATGCAGTGGTGCACCGTTTCCTCGGCCAGGTGCTCGACGACGTGCCGGGCCTGGCTGCCGGCCAGCTGGGCCTCCGTCCTGCGACCCTCGTCCCAGAGGGAGGCCACGTGGGCCAGCCAGAGGTTGCCGGTGGTGACGTTGACCGCCATGGAACCGATCCGCTGCTGCACGAACGGGTCGGCCCCCTTGCCCTGGTGCCGGACGTACTCGACGGCGTAGTCGTAGGCGGCCTCGGCCGCGCCGAGGAAGCTGGCCGCGTAGTGAGGGATGAAGGCCGTCTGCCAGCCCTCGGCCAGGTAGCAGCCAGGGGTGCCGATCAGGTTCTGCCGGGGAACGAACGTCTTGTCGAACACGACCACGTGGCTGGCGGTGGCCCGCATGCCGACGGGATCCCACCACGACTCGTCCACCGAGATCGACGGGTCCGACAGCTCGCAGGCCAGCAGGAGGAGGTCGGCTCCGGCGCCCGTGGCATGGCGGGCGCCGCCGGGCCCGGCCGGGTCCACCAGCAGGATCGCCCAGTCGGCGGCCCCGGCGCTGGTGGCGAAGGCCTTGGTTCCGTCGACGATCCAGCCGTCGTCCACGGGGGTGGTGGTGGTGCCGAATCGCCGCTCTCCCCCCGGCTTCGGGGCCTGGGGCTCGCCGCTCCACGCCACCCAGATGTGGCCGTCGTCGACGATCCCGTCGAACCAGCGTCGCCGCTGCTCCTCGGTGCCCAGGGCGTCCACCAGCACCACCGAGTTGCAGTGGCCCTCCCAGCACCGGCCGAGCGACAGGTCGGCCTTGGCCAGGAGCTTGGTGATCGTCCACAGGGCCAGGGTCTGACCGGCCAGCGGCCCCAGTCCCCTCCCCCCATGGGTGGTGGGGATGGCGGCGGCCAGAAGCCCGTGGGCGTGGAGGTCGTCGAAGTCGGCGCGGGGGAACCGACCGGTCGTGTCGTGGTCGGCGGCTCGGGGAGCGAACCGTTCCCGGGCCAAACCCGCCACCATGTCGATCAGATCGGCACCGATCGGCCACGCGTCCGCATCCGCGGGGGCGTCCGGCGCGTCCGACGGCGGGGAGGGCTCGGCCCTCATCGGCGCAGATGGTGGAGAGCGGCGGACACTGTGCACGAGCTGGTCACGGCGTCCGGAAGGCTCCGCCCGGTCATCAGCCGGAACTGCTCGCCGACCTCACTCGCCAGGACGGCCCAACCGTCGACTGTCGGCAGGCCGGATGCGGCGGCGGCGATCGCCAAAGCGGTCGGCTCCCGGCCGTAGACCATGTCGAGCACGACGGCACCGGGGCGGAGGCGCTCGACGGCGAAGGGCGAGTGGTCGTGCACGGGTGTGGCGTGCACCACCAGGTCGAAGGGAGCGGGGTCGAACGTCGCCAGCGGTGTGACCGTCAGCCCCAGCAGCCGAGCCGCCAGCCGAGCCCTCGCCGGGCCGCGGTTCACGAGCGTGACCGTCGCTCCCTCCGAGGAGAGAGCGAGGGCGGCCGCCCGCCCCGCCCCACCGCAGCCGACCACGGCCGTCTTGCGGCCGGCGGCCTCGACACCGGCCCGGCGGAGGGCGCCGAGGACACCCGAGGTGTCGGTGGTGTCGGCCATCCACGCCCCGTCCCGGCGGAGCAAGATGTTGGCCGCCCCCGCCCGCTCGGCGGAAGGCGTGGCGCAGGCGGCCGCCCGCAGCGCCTCCTCCTTGTATGGCGCGGTGATGGTCAGGCCCCTGACCAGGGCCTCCGCGCTGTCGGGGGCCGGGTGGGCCAGGTGACGCCAGAACGGTGCGAAACGGCTCGTCTCGAAAGGGAGGTACACCGCGGGCAGGCCCAGGGCCCGGTAGCCGGCGTTGTGCAACAGGGGTGACATCGACCGCGACGCGGTCCGGCCCACGATCCCGTACACCAGTCCCAGCCGGGCCACCCCCGGCCCGCCGTCGGCCTGCAGCCCGGCGAGGGGGGAGGCCGCGGGCTCGCTCACGCCACGCTCCGGGCCGGTATAACGGGCGCAGAGCCGCCACCACGTCCCAGTCCCAGGACCTGGGCGTAGACCTCGGTCATGGTCGCCACGTGCCGTTCGACCGTGAATCGGTCGGCGGCCGTTCGGCGACCGGCGGCCCCCAGCCGGCGAGCCTCGGCCGGGTGGTCGAGGAGGGCGACGATCGCCGAGCCCAGCGCCACGGGGTCCCCGCAGGGTACGAGCATCCCGTCCTCCCCGTCGGTCACGATCTCGGGGACGCCGCCGGCTCCGGTCGCGATGACGGGGGTGCCCGACGCCATTGCCTCCACGATCACCCGCCCGAAGGGCTCCGGCGCACGAGCGCTGTGCACGGCCACGGCGGACGCGGCCAGGATGTCGGCGACGTCGGTCCGGTGACCGGTGAAGACGACGTGGTCCCCCAGCCGCAGGCCGTCGACGAGCTCGCGGATGCGCCGGTCGTAGCCGGCGGCCCGGGCCCGGGCCGGCAGCTCGCCGACCACGAGGGCGGTGACGTCGTGGTGGCGGAGGACCTCGGGCAGGGCCCGAAGGAAGACGTCCTGGCCCTTCCACGACTCCAGGCGGCCGATGTTGGAGACGACGGGTCGGCCGGGGTCGAGCCCGAGCTCGGCCCGCAGCCGGGCGCCGTCGCCCCGGGTCGCGCCGTCGACGTCGACCGGGTTGTAGACGACGCGCCGCCGCCGGGGCGCCGCCCCCTGCCCGAGGGCATGGCGCTCGACGGCCCGGGAGACGTAGACGCAGCAGCCCGGCAGGCGGGACGCCAGACGGTCGAGCGGGGAGAGGTCGCAGAGGTTGCGGGCGTGGGACACCTGGGGGACGCCGGCGGCGGCGACGGCCAGGATGTTGACCCGGTCCCGGGGCAGGTTGATGTTGTGGTGGACGAGGTTGAACCGCTCCGAGGCCAGGAGGCGGCTCAGCTCGGCGGCGGCGCCGACCTGCTCCCGGGCCCGCCGGCCGAGCGCCGTCTCCCCGACCTCACGCCTCTTCGGGGTCAGGTGGAGCGTGCGGATGCCCGCCCCCTGGAACATCGCCGTGGCCGGATGGGGACCGTCGAACAGGACGACCGGCTCGAACCTGTCCCCGGCGGCGAGGCCTCGCGCCAGCTCGAACAGGCTCACGACCGAGCCCCCGACGACGGTGCTCAGCTCGACGAAGAGGATCCGTGGGGTCAAGCGGGGGACGTCGGCCCGGGCCCGGGGTTCGGCTCGAAGGGGATCGACAGCGAGCCCCGCATGTAACCCACCAGCAGGTCGCCGTCCCATCCCCCGAACCAGAACGAGACCGGCCACGGCTGGGAGGTGTCGACCGTGCCCCCGAGGTCGCCCTCGACGGACTGGGGACCGTTGACCTCGAAGTCCCACTGGAGCTGGAACCCCATCTTGTTGAGCACACGCTCGCCCCACGTCTCCAGCTGGAAGATGCGGGACCTCGCCTCCTCCACCGCCAGCGCCGCGTCCGGCGGGGCCGTCCCGAGGCGGATTGCCGTCTCGAGGCCGGTGATCTGGTCCTGCAGGAAGTTCCGCCGGTCGCGGAAGTACCCGTAGTAGTCGAAGATGCCGAGCGCCTCCGCCACCTCGGGCGAGCTCGAGGTGAACGCGGTGGGAAACCGGCGGCCGTAGATGGTGGGATCGTCGATCTGCCAGATGGGTTGGTCGGGCCGGGCCGGGTTGAGGTGGTCGAGGGCCCGGATGGCCAGCACCGGCATACCCGACCCGTCGGCCTGGTCGATGGCGAGTTGGAACGGGACGACGGCGAAGGCCATCGAATCGTCGGAGCCGACGATGTTGTTGCGGCTCTCGAAGGTGGGCCCGGCGAAGAACTCGTCCTTGTCGAGCAGCCGCACCTGGGCGCCGGCCAGGTTGGGTGAGCCCGCCCACGGGCCGCCGTCGAAGAGCACCCGGGTGACCCGGACCCCGACCCGTATCCCCATGGCCTCGGCGGGCGGGCGGAGGTGGCGGCTCAGGTGGTCGTCGGCCTGCAGGCGGATGACCTGGTCGAGCGGCTCCTCGCTGGTGAGGGCCATGGTGTAGCCACTGCGGCCGCGGCGCTCGTTGGTGGGATCGGGGTCGGTGGCCAGCCGGCACATGAAGTAGCCCTCGAACCCGGCCTCCAGGTACTTGACGATGGTGGCCATCAGATCGACACGAACTTCGAGTAGTAGCCGGCCTGGTAGATGCGCCTCAGGTTGGCGGTGATCCGGTGGCTGCTCTGGTGGACGTAGGCGAGGTCGTCGGCAACCGGGCTGCCGGCGCCGGCGGCCCGGGCCCGAGCCCGGTCGATGGCCGCGGTGAGGTCGCTCCATCGCCCGAGGTAAAGCCCGATGTCGCCGAAGGCATCCGATCCCGGATCGAGCAGCGCCGTTCGGTCGTCGTCGGGTATGTCGAAGCTCGGGCCGGTGCGCGATCGGCCGCCGCCCGCCTCGGTGGGCAGGCGGACCAGGATCTCGGCCAGGGAACGGACGACCATGGTCATGGCCGGGGCGAACGTCATCTGAGCCAGGGCGGTGGACAGGTGGGGGTAGCGATCGGTGGCGACGAACCGGGCGTACAGCCCGGTCAGCATGTAGAGGAGGGTGACGTAGGCCTCGTTGGCCACGTCGAACACCTCGGCGGTGAGCTCGTCGGCGATCTCGGCCCGCTGCGGATTCTCGAGGAGGTCGAACGCGGGGTCGAAGTCGGGGTCGGCCGTCTGCAGGACGAGCAGCTCCTGGCGCATGTCCCAGAAGTGGCGGAAGTGGCTCTCGTAGGTCCACTGGCCCTGGAGCCCTTCGCCCTGGCGCATGATGAGGTCGATCGCGGCCAGGGCGGACGACCGGTCGGTCACCGGGAAGACGAAGACGTTGTACTCGACCGGGATGGCCACCTCGGGCGGGTTGGGCACGAACAGGTCGTCGAGGTTGCGGAAGGCGTCGGCTATGGCCGTGTACAGCTCCTGGACCGTGCCCGCCGAGATCTCGTTGCGAGCCTCGGCCAGGTGGCTGACGGCGAGCGTCGGGGGCGAGGCCGCCCCGGCCCGGGCGCGGGCGACCCCGGCGACCCCGGCGACCCCGGCGTCACCCTCGTCGTCGAAGCACCACGTGGGCTCCATGCCGGCCGGGAGGTCGTCGATCGGCGGGCTCTCGCCGCAGATGAAGCGCTGGATGGTGCCGAGGTGGTAGCGGGTGAGGGTGTAGGGCAGGTCGACCGGGTGCCGGCCGGGCGGGGCCTGGGTGGCGAGCGTCGAGGCGGTGAAGAAGGGGGACACCAGCCCGGGCCGGAAGTTGGGCCGGAGGAACCAGGGCTGGGCCCCGAGGGCCGTGAGCATGCCGTTGGCGAGGGAGAGATGCTCCATCTCCTGCCGGGCGACGAAGTAGAGGGTGGAGCACCACCGGCGCACGTACTCGGCCTGGGCGCCGCCGCACGTGTCGTCGGGTGACCGCTTCAGGGAGTAGGCGGCGTACAGGTACTCGCACATGAGCTGCTGTTCGACCTCGGCCGCGTCCCTGAGGGCACGGACGAGGTCCTCCTTGCTGGTGATCGGTTGCACCCGTCCCCCTGACTCCGGGGCTGCGTCGCCCGCCCGTCTTCCGCCAACCGCCGACATCCCACCTCACCTGCCGTCGCCGGTGAGGCGACTGTAGGAACGGCCCGAGCGGAGGTCAAGGGTCGACGAACGCTGGCAGCCCGGCGAGGTCCTGCCGGCGACCGCCCCGCTCACCGAGCTCCCCGTCGGCGGCGGTCGATCACCGTCATTGTGGCGGCGGCCAGGACCGGCACCCCGGCGACGCCGGCCAGGCCCAACGGCAGGGCCCAGCGTCCGTGGGCGGCGCTCCCCAGGCCGGCGTAGACGGCCGCCAGACCGACGTTGGCCACCACGCAGACCGCCGCCGTGCGGGCGACCGACGCCCGCGCCGCGCCGGCCAGCACCACCGCCGCCTCGCTCAGGATGGGCACCGGCCTGGTCGCCCACAGGGCGGTGGTACCGGGGCGGCCGGACAGCCGGGCTCGGGCCGCGGCCAGGTCGTCCGCCCCCACCAGCCGGCCGACGACCGGCGCGGCCGCGTACCGACCGATCGAGTAGCCGATCACGTTGCCGAGGCACAGCCCGATGAGGATGGCCGCCCCCGCGCTGACGAAACCGAGCTCGTGGCCGGCGAGGGTGGCGAGGAGGCTGGACGGCACCGGTAGCACGGTGTCGAGGGCGAGGAGGCCGATCACCAGCCCGACCAGGGCCCCGGCCCCCGGCTGCGAGGCCAGCAACCGGTCGGCCCACGTGTCGACCCGGGTCCCGAGGATCAGGGCGGGAAAGGCGCAGAGCAGAACCACCGCGAGGGTGATCCAACGCCACCGCACCGCGACGCGCCGGGTCCCGAGCCGAATGTCCTCAGGCTGCACGATCAAGGATCCCACCCGTCTCGCCCATGTGCTCCGCCCCCTGCCGCCAAGGTACCCCTGGCCTCATCGTGGGGGTCGGCCCATGGTCACGAGAGGAGGCCAATGTTATGGTCGAAAGGCGGAGGCGGGAACCCTCCGGAGAGGGGAAAACGATGAGGCGGGCACTGGCTTTGGCGGCCGCAGCTGTGCTGTTTCTCACGGGTTGCAGCGATTCGGACACTCCGTCGGCAACCTCCCCGTCGACCACGGTGGCACCATGGAACCCGACGGCGGGGCTGCCTTTTGAAGAGCCCAACCAGGTCTCCCAGGGGACGGACGTGGCCGTCACCCTCGACATGAAGGCGCAGACGATCTCGGTCTCGGGGACGCAGCTCGAGACGGTGCCGTTCACGGCCACGCCGGCCGGCGGGGCCGTGCTGCCGACCAAGCTCGACGGTCCCACGCTGCACGTCAGCCCGGGCGGGACCATCCGGGTGACGTTCAAGAACAGCAGCGACGGGCGGACCAACATCCACTACCACGGGCTGCACGTGTCGCCCCTGGACCTGTCCGACAACGTGTTCCGCGTCTTCGAGCCCGGTCAGACCTACGAATCCGTCGTCGTCCTCCCTCCGCTGCATCCTTCCGGCACCTACTGGTACCACGTGCATTTCCACGGCGACAGCGAGATCCAGGTGAACGGCGGGCTGTCGGGAATGCTCATCGTTCGGGGCGTCGAAAACGTGCTGGCGGCCACGGAGCTCCGAGGCATCACCCAGCGCCAGTTCGCCATCCGGGAGGTGATGACGGTTGGCTCGAAGGTCGTCAACCAGGAGCAGAGGGACGCCAGCAGTCCCGCGTTCCTGACCCACCGCATGGTGAACGGGCTGTACCAGCCCAAGCTCTCCATGGGCCAGAACGAGGCCCAGCTCTGGCGCCTGGCGAACATCGGCCCCGACCTCTTCCATTACATCCGGATGAGGGACCATCCCTTCCTGGTCGTGGCCGAGGACGGCAACCCCGTCTACTCCGGAAAGATCCGCAGCCACGAGCAGTTGGAGCTGCCTCCCGGGAAGCGCTACGACGTGGTGGTACTCGGTGGCGGCCCAGGCGAGTACAAGCTCGAGTCCAGGGACTTCGACCCGGTCCTCTATCCGGACCCGAAGGACAATCCCGTCTACACCTTGGCCACGCTCACCGTGACCGGCAGCACCTCACCGATCCTCCTGCCGCCGGACGACATCATGATCGACGCCCCCGACGACGGGTTGCGACAGTCCCGGGAAAACGTCACGCCCGCGGCCGAGCACACGATGCTGTTCGAGTACGACACCACCGCGGCCCAGTTCCTCATCGGCATCGACGGACAGCCGCCCCTCCCCTTCGACCCCAACCGCACCGATGTGGCCGCCCGACTCAACACCTACGAGCGATGGACGTTGCAGAACTCGACGAAGGGCCCCCATCCGTTCCACATACACGTCAACGAGTTCGAGGTCATCAGCATCAACGGCGTGCCCTACGACGCAGCCGGGGTCCAGGACATCGTCGCCATCCCACCGGCGCAGGCCAACGGCCAGCCGGGAGAGGTGGTGATCATGAACCACTTCCTCGACCTACAACGGCTGGTTCGTGTTCCACTGCCACATCCTCAACCACGAGGACAACTCGATGATGAGGACCATCGAGGTGCTGGACGAAGGGCAGCAATCGTCGCCGCCGCCCCACGACGGTGGCACGACGCACGGCCGGCTGGCCGTGGGCTGACTCGGGGCGACGCGCCGGGTACCGGCCGGCCCTCGCTAACGACCGGTCGGGGCCCGGAGCTGGCGGAGAACCCCCGCCGCCCAGACGCCGGCGAAGGCGTCGCGGGTCACCGACAGGTTGCCCAGCAGGTTCCCCTCGGTCGGGATCCCGATGACGGAGATGTCCTCGTTGGCCGCGCCCCGCTCGTCGACCACGAAGCGGGAGTGTTCGACCATGTCGATGGCCCCCGGACGGTACCCGGGCATCCCGGCCGCTGACCACCGGTTCTCGAACGGTCGCACCATCCCCCGCCGGCGCAGGTTCTGGTAAAGCGGCGCCGCATCCCGGTCGACGTCGACCTCCGGGTAGCGGGCGTCGACCAGGACCGACACCCGGGCCGTGGCCCCGGTGGTCTCGCACCGCAGCTCGAACCGTCCCTCCGCCTCGTCGACGACGAGGTGCGGGCTCCGGGCCACCGAGAAGTCGAGCACACCCGCTCGTTGCAGGGCGAGCAGCTTCTCGATGCTGATGATCGGGGGCCCGAAGACCACTCGCTTGAGCAGGGGGTGGTACCGCTCCATCAGGCAGCGGTGCGACTCGGGCGTCAGGCCGCCATAGGCCATGAACGGGCTCAGCGCGGTCCGCACCTCGTACCAGATGCCGATGGCGGCCTTGACGCCCGACCCGGCCAGCCCGAGGCGGGCGCGGGCGATCTCATCCTCCATGTACCGCTCGACGAACGAGTGGAACGCGGCGCCGTCGGCGAACGAGCGCCGCCCGACCGGGTCGAGCACCGGCCGGTAGTCGAAGGGCTCGTGCTCGGGATGCGACCGGAGGAAGCGGCCGACGACGGCCCGCATCGCCTCGGCGTCGTCGCCGCAGGCGTCGAGCTCCTCCCGGTCCCCGTTGGCCGCCATGGCGACCCGGTAGTACTGCAGCTCCATCTCCAGCTCGAAGCGCGGCCACAGATCGTGCTCCAGGTCGATCTTGCCGTCCGGCGCCCGGAGGCGGAGCTCCGCCAGCGCCCGGGGGGTGACGAACGTCAGCGGGCGCAGGGTGAGGGGAAGGTCGAAGGGCTTGGGCGCCATGGGCAGCCCGGTGCGGCTGAACGGGAAGATCACGGCCGGCTCCCCTCCCCCGGCCCGGTACGAGAGGCGTCCTTCGTCGTCCCGCTCGAACCGCCCGCCCCGCCCCTCGGTGAGAGCCAGGACGGCGTCGACGAAGGTGAGCCCGATGCCCTTCATGGCGACCCGGGCGCCCGAGGGGACGGCGTCCATGGCCGCCGCCGGATAGGCGAAGGGGATGAAAGACGTGCCGGGGTGGCGGGCGGCAAAGTCGATGTGGCGCTGCTCCTCGGCGCCGGGCCGGACCTGCGAGTGGCCGGTGGCCAGGAGCGCCTTGGCCACGGGGACCTGGCGCCGGTGGCCGTCGGCCTCGACGACGTGCACGTCGTAGCCGCCGTCACGGGGGACGATGTCGACCACCTCGCCGACGACACAGGACACGCGCAAACCGGCCGGCAGGTGGGCCATCACCCGCCGGAAGCTCTGGTGGAGGTAACGCCCGACCACCCCTCGGGAGAGGTACTCGTCACCCGTCAGCGGCCGGTCCGGTCGGAACTCGTCGTGATACCAGGACACGAAATCGGGCCCTCGCTCGGTGGCCATCCTCGGCCCGTCGGCGTCCCACAGGTCGATCTCCCCGACGCTGTTGTTGACCAGGAAATAGTCCGGCTGCTCGGGGTCATAGACGGGGGACGCCCCGAAGACCGCCGAGCGGTTGAAGACCGCGATCTCGAGACCATTCGGCAATGGGTCGGCGGAGAACTCGGCCACGAGGCGCTCCAGGGAGTAGAGACCTTTGGGGCCCATTCCGATGATGCCGACCCGAGGTGCGCTCACGGCGTACAACGCGGCCCGGGTGACGGCACATCGCAGAACGCCAGCATCTGCTCCGAGTCTATCGAGTGCACCGACCGGGCGGTACGAGGCTCTTGACGGCCAGCTGCTCGCGGCATACGATCGACCTCGGTGGGATTCGGTGGGCTTCGCGTAGTGCTCTGCAGCACGGGCGCGGCCTCACATACCTTAGCCGGCGTTCTCTCATCCCAGGACGATGTGGAGCTGACCGTCTTCACCCAGAACGGATGGAAGGCCCGCGCCTGGACACAGATCCTCCAGCGTGAGCCGTTGACCGTGAGCGGGCGGGACGGTGACGACCCGCACGTCGCCTTCACCTCCGGTCCCTTCGCCGTGACGGACGAGCCGCAACAGGCCGGGAGGGGCTGTGACCTGGTCATTCTCTCCCTCCCCGCATTTCTGCACGGGCGCTACCTCACGTTGCTCGCCCCGCACCTGGAGGAAGGCTGTGTCATCGTGGGCCTGCCCGGGCAGTGCGGGTTCGAGTTCGAGGTGCGCCATTTGCTGGGCAGCGCGCTCCGCCACTTCAGCATTCTGAACTTCGACACGCTGCCCTGGATTTGCAGCATTGCCGAGTTCGGCAGAAGGGCCGAGATCGCAGGCACCAAGGAGGTCATCACCGGGGCAATGCAGGTCGATCCGGTGGCTATGAGAGTTGCCGACCCGATTTGCACCCTTCAGCGCCTATTGGGTGAAGCGACGCGGCTGGATGTCTCCGGTCATCTGCTCGGCATCACCCTGCGATCGCCGAATGCGGCCGCCCATCCTCCGATGATGTACAGCCGATGGAAAGATTGGGACGGCCTTCCGCTGGAGTCACCGCCGTTGTTCTACGAAGCTCTCGACGAGCACGGTGCGGCCGTCCTGACGGCCGTCAATCGCGAGCTGCTGGCCACGGCCGTTCGGATCACGGCCGCCTGCCCAAGCGTCGACCTCTCCCACGTCGTGCCCGCCTACGACTGGGAAATCGCCTGCTACGGGTCGGTAATCTCGGACAAGACCAATCTGATGACCGCGGTGCGCACCAATGCCGGCTACGCGGGAATTGCCCACCCCATGGTGGAGCTCGGGCCGAGCCAGTTCACCCCGCATTTCGGGCACCGCTTCCTCGCCGAGGACGTTCCCTTCGGGCTGGCCGTGCTCCGTGGGATCGCGCAGATCGCCGGCGTCCCGACCCCGGCGATCGACTCGGTGCTGTCATGGAGCCAGGACCGGCTGGGCAAGGAGTATCTGAACGGGGCCGGGCTGGCCGGTCGCGACGTGGCCGACACCCGGTGCCCGCAGCGATACGGGTTCACGACGCTCGACGACGTTCTCGGTGGTGAGCGGGGGTGGGCCCCTGCCGTGGGCGGTCGGATCCCGGTCGTGTGACGCAACCTTTGGAGCACTGAGCCGAGGAGCCCATGGTCTCGAATCTGCCGGCCCGGACGCCAAGTGTCGCCGCCCATCTGTTCTACGACGACGTGGGGGCGGCCATCGACTTTGCGGTGCAGGCCTTCGGCTTCGTCGTGCGGACGCGCATGATCGACGACGAGGGCGTCGTGGTCCACGGGGAGCTCGACGTCGACGACGACGGCATGGTCATGTTCGGGCTCACCGCCGAGAACGCCCACTGGGAGAGCCCCCGGTCGCTCGACGGCCGCATCAGCCAACGGCTCTTCATCTACGTCGACGACGTCGACGCCCATCACCGGCGGGCCTGTGACGCGGGGGCGTGTGCCGTCTATGAACCAGCCGACCAGTTCTATGGCGACCGGGTGTACGAGTGCATCGACCCGGAGGGCCATCGCTGGAAGTTCGGCCAGCACCTGTTCGACGTCGACATGACGACGTTGCAGCGCCCGACGTAGCGCTTGGCGGTCGCCTGTTTCCGTGAGACCCCTCCCCCGCGGAGCGCCCGGTGGTGGTCGAAATGTATCGTCCGCTCCGCCGCTACAGGCGGACGCTTGCGTCAACTCCCTCGTCGCCGGCGGTCGGCGTTTGCGACGTTGGGATGCCAAGGTCGGTGAGGCGGAGGCGAACGAGGTCCTGGATGTGCAGCGCACAGTCGACGAACCCGGCGCCCGCCCGGCCATGGGGATCGTCGATGTCCAGATCGGGATGCAGACGATGGGATTTCGCTTCGGCGGCGGGGAACGTCGCGACCAGCTCGGTCCGTTGGCGCTCGGTCATGCAGAAGATGGCCTCGGCCCTCTCCGCCAGCCGGTGGGTGAGATTCTGGGACCGGTGGTCGAGGGCTGGCATGCCGATCTCGCCCAAGGCCCGCTTCGCCTCCTCGTCGAGGGGCTCCCCTGGCCGAGCCTTCAGGCCTGCGCTCATAGCCATGATGCCGCGCCAGTCCAACCCCCCCGGAAACAAGTTGAACCGGCTCGCGATCTCCGCGTTGCAGATCGCCTGGGCCATCGGCGACCTGATTGTGTTGCCGTTGCAGACGAAGACGAACAGGCGGCGAAGGGGGTCCAGGTGCACGGGCCGCACCAAGTGGCAGGCCTGGGTGCCGAACATCGCCCACACCTCCATGGGGACCTTCACGCCGGAGGACTCCGCGGTCCGGGCATCCATGCGGACGCGTAGCTCGGCGCCACCGGCGACGCGAGCGTCGAGCACCGAGCCGTTTCGCTCGATCTGTCGGATCGACCCGGGAAGGACGTTGCACGCACTGAGTACCGTCGGCCGTGACGACGACACGAGAATGTCGGCGGCGCGCACGCCGAGACTGATCTCGGAGCCGACCGGGATCGGCGCCGACGGAGCCACGAGAACGATCTCGGTGCCGGTCACTCGGCATGCCATGGTGCCTTCCGGCTCCCGATGCTCGACCACCGTGGCATCGAAGACGTTCTCGAACCCCGCCCGCTGGGCTGCGGCGCGCGCGGGCGCAAGGGTCACGCTCGTCGGCGATCCCTGCTCGACGATGCGACCTCGTTCGAGAACGATGACCTGGTCGCCGAGAGCGACGAGCTCCCCCCGGTCGTGGGTGACGTAAAGGATCGGGATGCGGCGGGCGTCGTTCCATCGCTGCAGGTCCTCGATGATGCGGACCTTGGTCTTCGGGTCGAGGGAGGACAACGGCTCGTCCAGCAGCAACACCGAGGGCTCGGTGACAAGTGCCCGGGCCAACGCCACCCGTTGCTGTTCACCCCCCGAGATCTGTCGCGGCGAGCGCCGGCAGAGATGAGAGATCTGGAACGATTCCAAGACCTGCTGCATCCGCCGTCGTCGGTCTTGCTGGTCGAGGCGGCGGAGTCCGTACATGACGTTCTTCTCGACGGAGAGATGCGGGAACAACGCCAAGTTCTGGACCACGAACGCCACCCGGCGTCGTGATGACTCGAGTCGTGTCCTCGTCTGTGAGTCGAACAGGACGCGGTCGCCGACTGTTACTCGCCCCTCTTCGGGATCGCTCAACCCCGCGATGCATTGCAGGATGGTCGTCTTGCCGGCCCCGGATTGGCCGACGACCACCGTCACACCGGGGGCTACCACGAAATCGACGTCGAGCTGGAAGTGGTCCGAGGCGTTGGACGAGCGGCGCTTCCTTAGCTGCACGTGGAGCGGCTGGGCGTCGGAAATCTCAGCCCGCGCGGAGGACGTCGAGGTCGCCGAACCCGGTTGCCGCCCCCCCACCCTCATCGACCACCTCCTCCCACTGCGCCCGGGGCAACCGTCGGCACCCGCCCACTCGTCGTGAGTCGACCGAGGACCATCGAGAGGGCGACCGCAACCGAAGCCAGGATCACGAGCAGGAAGGCGATCGGTAAGGACCCATCGAGACCGGCCGACTGGAACCTGACCCACAGGTACACCGGCAACGTGTGAGGGTTGTAGGCGACGATCATCGTCGCCCCGAACTCGCCCAGCGCTCGGATCCACGCCAAGGTGATTCCCGCCGCGATCCCGGGCCACGCCAGCGGGAGGGAGATCCGCCGGAAGATGTGCCACTGGGAATCGCCGAGGGTGGCCGCGGCCATCTCGAGCGTGGGGTCGATGTTGTCGAATGCGACAAGGGCGGAGATCACGACGAACGGAGCGGACACGTACAGCTGGGCCAGCACGATTCCTGCCCGATTGCCGGTGAGGGCGATGTCCCAGCCGGCGAGTGGACCACCGACCGGTCCGTTCGGCCCAAATGTCTGCAAGAGGAGGATTCCGCCGGCCAGGCCGGGAGCCACCATCGGTAGGAAGACGAGACCGATGAGAAGGGGCTTCAGCGGGAGGCGGCTGCGGGCGAGCACGTAGGCGAGCGGAACGCCGAGCGCGGTCATGATGGCAACTGCGATCAGGGACGTCAGCACCGAGGTTCGAAGGGCGTCGCCGGCTCTGGGGTCTCGCAGAGCCGTCGTCCAGCCCGACCAGTCGGCGTGTAGCAGCAGGTTGGCGATCGGCACCACGAGGTTGACCAGCAGCAGCCCGCCGAGGACCCCGAAGACCACAAGCGTCGGTCGGGGGCGCTTCATCAGGGCTTCCCGGTCCCCTCGGCCAGGCTGCGGAGATCGGCCGGCATCTGCCCTGGGTCGCCACCGATGTCGTGGACGATGCCCAATCCGAATTGGGTCAGCAGGTGCGGTGATGTGAGCAGGAAGCGCACGAATGCCTCGGCTCCAGCCCGGTTCCTCACCGTGCTTGGAATGGTGATGGTGAACAGGATAGGGGCGCCGTGAATGCGCTCCCCGGCCGGTGTCGTGTAGTCCACCTCGGCGTATTGGTCGGTAAAGCGGGGGTCTCCGAGGTTTATTTCCGGTGGCAATGAAATATATGGAAGCTCATGCGCGATGACCTCGTGTTTGTAAAAGATCCCGGCATCAAACTGACCCGATTCGACTCGGGTGAGGAGGGCGACCTCCGGCATGACCTGGTCGGGGTTCAAGTCCTCGCCGAGGAACCTGGCAATCTCGGGCCGACCGTGGTGCCTGGCCGCCAGCATAAAGAGAAAGAGGGTCCGGTAGCCCTTGGGATCGATGGTCGGGTCACCTCTCCCAAAGCGTAGGCCGGGTTCCTCGAGTACCGTGTGCCACGGGCGCGTACCGGCGGCGGCCGCTTGGAAATTGGCTGCGAAGCGGCTTTGCGGCGAGTATCCGACGACGAGCTCCGACGATGCGATCGTCGTGTACCACGTCACCAGATTCTCGTTCTGGTCGCCCATCAAGACGCCTTCATTGACGGATGGGTCGGCGCTAATGAAGACGTCCGGGCTTCGGAGGTGGTCGCGAATGAGGTGGGCTGCGCCGAGCGACCCTTGAGCTTCACCCGCGAACTCGTACTTCGTCGCGCTGGTGAACGCAGGCCTCACGCCGTCCTCCATAACACTGGCCAGCGACCCCGCATACAGCACTGAGACCGAGCCGGCCTGGGTGTCGTCGGCACAGCCTGCGAGGAGCACCAACGCGGCGAGCAGCCCTGATAGAGACCGGATCGCCACCCGCTGCACCCAGATGAGGCGCGCCCCAACGAAAATGGCAGGCGGAGCCTTCACCCGACAAGCGTCAACCCACGGAGCTCCGCTCGAAACTTTGTCTCGACTCTGTGAGCTAGGCAAGCCGGGGGTTCGTGGGCGGACGACATGCGGCCAGCAACACAAATGCCCGAACCCAGTCCAAGCCATATGGTCTGACCCCTCCCGTCAGGGCGTGCCACCGCCTCTTTCCCGTCGTCAGCGACGGTTCGCCTCTCCCGTCGTACCCGCGCCGGGTGCTTTTCTTACTGGGGCGGACCGTGGCCCGCCACGTCGGTCCGAAACTACCAGCCGACTCCGCCCGGTACCAAGGGTGGGCATTGCCGGCCGGGTGCGTAGGATCGACCATGTGGCGCAACGGCTGGAGGTGCTCGACGACGGCGTGCTTCTCGCCTTCTCCTTCGACGAGATGCTGCGCTACAGCGGGCCCGGGAGCCCGGCGGGTGTGGCCCTCGCCTTCAAGGCCATGGAGCTGGCCTTCCCCCTGCTCGACCCCGACGGTCCCCTCGAGCGCCGGCGGATCGTCGTCGAGACCGCGTTCCGGGGTCCGGGCGCCCGCGACGGCTTCGAGCTCGTCACCCGCGGTCTCACCGAGGGTCGGTACCTGGTCGACGCCGCCCTGGAGCGTCCGGCGCGGGGCACCACCCTCGAGCAGTTCGTGTTCCGTCCCCGCTACGGCGAACGGGCAGTGACGCTGCTCGTGCGGGAGGGACAGGTCACCGACGAGTTCGTGGCCATGGCCCGCAAGCCCGACCGCACCGCTGACGACGAGCGTCACTTCACCGCCCTCAAGCAGGCGATGACCGACCGGCTGATGGCCGGTCCCGCGTCCGGCGTCTTCGAGGTGGAGCCGGGCTGAGCTCCGCCTGGCTGAGGCCGGCCGTCCTCGTACGCAGGGGCCGGCGGTAGGATGGGGATGTGCCGGACAGGGCGCCGTGAGGGCAGCGTACGACCCGGACGGTCACAACCTCGGGGTGCGCCTCGTGGGCGACGACCTGCTCGCTCCCTGCATCGACGGCGTGGAGCGCCCGTATCTGTCCCTCGACGCGGCCGCGTCGACCAGTGCCCTCCCTGCAGTGGCCCGACGGGTGGCTGACTTCCTGCCCCGGTACTCGAGCGTGCACCGGGGCGCGGGCTGGAAGTCGCAGCTGGCCACCGCCGACTACGAGGCGGCCCGGGCCGCGGCGCTGGCCTTCGCCGGCAAGCACGACGGCCCTGGGGAACCGGAAGGGGCGGTCGCCGTCATCTGCCGAAACACCACCGAGGCGATCAACCACCTGGCCTACCGGCTGCGGCTGGAGCCCGACGACACGATCGTCACGACTGTCGTCGAGCACCACGCCAACCTGCTGCCCTGGGGCCGCCTGGCCCGCCGCCGCTACGTGGAATGCGGGGCCGACGGCACCTTCGACGTCGACGACGTGGCCGCCGTCCTCGATGACGGACCCCGGCCCCGGCTGCTGACTATCACCGGCGCGTCAAACGTCACCGGCTGGCTTCCGCCGGTGGACGAGATCGTGGCCGCGGCCCACGAGCGGGGCGTGCCGGTGCTTGTCGACGCGGCCCAGCTCGCGGCCCACCGACCGCTGCCCGCCAGCGCCGACTTCCTGGCCTGGAGCGGCCACAAGATGTACGCCCCCTACGGAGGGGGTGTGCTGGTGGGTCCCCGGTCGGCATTCGAGACGGGCGACCCCTTCCTGGCCGGGGGCGGCGCCGTCGACCTGGTCGACCTCGACGAGGTGGTGTGGACCGACCCCCCCGAGCGGGAGGAGGCCGGTTCCCCCAACGTCGTCGGGGCCGTCGCCCTCCACGCGGCGATCGAGGAGTTGGGCCGGATCGGCTGGCCGGCGATCACCGCCCACGACGACGTCCTGGCCCGCTGCCTGCGGGAGGGGCTGGCCGCCATCGACGGCGTGCGCCTGCTGGGGCCGCCGGTCGGTCCCTCCCCCGGCTCCTCTACCCTGCCGGTGGTCTCGTTCGTCGTGGACGGCGTCCATCACGCCCTGGTCGCGGCCCGGTTGAGCGCGGAGCACGCCATCGGGGTCCGCCACGGATGCTTCTGCGCCCACCCCTACCTCCTGCGGCTGCTCGGCCTCGACGCCAGCGAGGTGGCCGAGTACCGGTCGGCGGTGCTGCGGGGCGACCGGCGCGGCATCCCCGGGGCGGTGCGGGCCAGCGCCGGCCTCTCGACCACGGCGGCCGACGTCGAGCGCTTCCTCGCCGCGGTGGCGGGCATTGCGGGGGGCGACGCTCCTCCCGTCCCCTACGACCAGGACCCAGGCACGGGCGACTTTTGGCCCCGCACCGAGGAAGCCGCCTGGGCCTCCGCCGCCCGCCGTCCGGGAACCCTCTGCGCCCGGGGGTAAGAATCAGTGATGCCCGAAACCTGCGCCCACCTCGACCAGACCTCCGACGTCTCCCCCACCGCCGAAGGCTGCGAGGACTGCCTGGCCATGGGCGGTCGTTGGGTCCACCTGCGCATCTGCATGTCGTGCGGGCACGTCGGCTGCTGCGACAGCTCCCCGAACCGCCACGCGACCAGCCACTTCCGGAGCTCCACCCATCCCCTTGTCCAGAGCTTCGAGCCGGGCGAGGACTGGTGGTGGTGCTACGTCGAGGAGGTCGCGTTCCTCGTCGAGGGTGCGCCCTCGTTCGAGCACCCCTGACCGTCGGCGCCAGGACCGCTGGCGGCCGGGGCCGGCCAGGCCCGGCGGGTAGCCAGGGCCAGGGCAACGCCGAGCGCATCGCCGGCCAGGATGTCGGAGACGTAGTGGCTGCGGGTCCGCCACAGTGACCAGTGCGAGGCTGTCGTCAGCGCCACCATCGGCAGCGTCAGGCCAGGGATCTCCCTCGCCGCCAGCACGGCGAAGGCGGTATCGCAGGAGGCGTGGCCGGACGGGAAGGACGAGGTGAGGGGACCGACACGTCCTCCCGCTCCCCTACCGCGGCCTTGAGGCCTACTCGGAGGCGGCGGCGGTCGGCTGCGGCGGCAGGATGATGGTGACCTCGGTGCCGACATCGGGTTTCGAGCGCAGGCTCACCTCGCCTCCGTGGAGCTCGACGATCCCCTTGACGATCACCAGGCCCAGCCCGGTGCCGGCCACCGCCATCTCCTGGGACCGGGAAGAGCGGAAGAATCGCTCGAACACCCGGGGCTGCTCCTCGGCCGGGATCCCCACCCCGTTGTCGGAGACGACCATCTCGATGTCGTCTCCCTTCCGGCGCACGGTGATCGAGATCTGACCGCCGTCGGGCGTGAACTTGATGGCGTTGCTGAGCAGGTTGATCAGGACTCGGTCGAGCTGCTCGGCGTCGGCGGTGATGGTCGAGGCGTCGTGGGCTACGTCGACGGTGACCACCAGGTTCCGCCCGGTCATGGCCGGGCTCATCACCGCCACCGCCGACTCGACCAGCGCTGGCACCGACACCTGGCTCGGCATCAGCCGCATCTTCATGGCCTCCAACCCCGAGACCGTCAGCAGGTCCTCGATGCGGCTGAGCAGGCGCCGACTATTGCGGTGGATGATCTCCAGCATGTGCTCCTGCTGCGGGCTGACGGGCCCGGCATCGCCGTCGCTCAGCAGCTCCAGGTAGCCCAGCATGCTGGTCACGGGGGTACGCAGCTCGTGGCTCACGCTGGACACGAAGTCGTTCTTGTCGCGGTCGAGACGGGTGAGGCGCTCGACCACCTCCCGCTCGCGGTCGAGCAGCTGGCGCTGACCAGCCTCGGCCGCCTCCGCCTTCTCGATGGCGACCCGCAGCTGGGCGTTGAGCTCGACCAGCTCGACGTTGCGGGCGGCGAAGATCTCGGCCCGCAACCGGGCCGCATCGGCCATCATCGCCTGGGCCCGCTTGGTGGGCGTGATGTCGAAGCCCACGCCCTGGAAGTAGGCGAAGCGACCGGCGTCGTCGCGGATGAGCCGGGCCTCCCCCAGGATCCATACCTCCTCGCCGCTCCGGGAGATGAACCGCACCTCGGCCCGGAACGGCTCACCCGTCTGCACTCCTCGGGTGAAGGCGTCGATCACCGCGTCGTGGTCGTCGGGATGGAGCTGCGAGTACCAGAGCAGGGGGTTGTCCAGCCACTCCTGCTGGGTGAAGCCGAGAACGGTCTCGATGTGGGGGCTGACGTACACCTCGTTGTCGTCCTGGCCTAGGGCGGCGGAGAAGACGAGGGCCGGAAGCTGCTCGACCAGGGCGCGGAAGCGGGCCTCCGACCGCCGGACGTGGGCCGCCAGCCGGTCCCGCTCGTTGGCCGCCGATCTCTGGTCGAGGCCTCGGCCGCCGACGTCCGGTCCCCCTTCCGGCCGGGTCGCCCGACCCCCGTTGACGGCGTTCGACCGGGAGGGGTAGACCACCTCGGCCAGGCGGAGCATGGCCTCGAGCGCGTCGCCGTCGCTGACGGCCAGGTCGGCCAGCTGCTGCTCCAGGCCGGCGACGTCGATACGGGGCCGGTCGCCGTCGATCGGGAGCCCGTCGGACCGGATGCCTGCGCTCACCGGGACGTCAGGGTCGGCCCGTGGTGGACCTGGCGTACCTTCCCCCGGCCGAGGTAGAGGTGCACGCCGCAGGGCAGGCACGGGTCGAAGCTGCGGACGGTGCGCATGATGTCGATGCCCTTGAATTCGTCGGGGCCGTTCTCCTCGAAGATCGGCGAGCCCTCGACGGCGTCCTCGTAGGGGCCGGCGGTTCCGTAGGTGTCGCGGGGGCTGGCGTTCCAGCAGGTGGGCGGGTACGGGTGGTAGTTGGCGATGCGCCCGTCGCGGATGACCAGGTGGTGGGAGAGCACCCCCCGCACCGCCTCGTGGAACCCGCAGGACACGGCCTCGTCGGGCACCTCGAACGGGGTCCACACCTCCAACCGGCCGGCGTCGACCTCGGCCATCGCCTTGTCCAGGAAATGGAACGCCATCGCCGCGCTGTAGGCCTGGAAGTAGGTGCGGGCCCGGTCGCGCTCGAGGGTGTTGGACCACTGCGGGACCCGCCACTCGAACTCGGTCTCGGCCAGGTGGGCGGTGCGGGGCAGGCGGATTCGCACCGAACCGGCGCCGCCGCTGACGTACGGATTGTCCACCTTGCCGGCCAGGGCGGTGACCCACAGCCGGGCGAGGGGCCCGCCCCCGGTGTCGAGGGCCAGGTGCTCACCGGTGCGGCGGTCGAGCCACCGGGGCGACATCACCCACGTGTAGTTCCCGCCCTCGAGGTCACGGCGCTGGGGCTTGGGCAGGGTGGTCTGGTTCCACGGATGGCGCTGGTCGACGGGGTTGCCCAGGGGGTCGTGGGTGACGAAGGTCTCCCCGCCGTCCCAGTCGTCGTAGAAGGAGCTGCCCAGCAGGATCCGCATCCCGAGGTTGATCTCGACCAGGTCGGTGGTGACCAGCTCGCCGTCGACCACGATGCCGGGCGTCACGAACATGTCGCGTCCCCACGAGGTCATGTGGTCGTAGCGGAAGTCGCAGGTGTCGGGGTTCTGGAACGACCCCCACGACCCGAGCAGGATGCGCCGCCGGCCCACCTCCTCGTAGCCGGGCATGGCCGCGTAGAGGAAGTCGAACAGGTCGTCGTGCAGGGGCACCATGCGCTTTAGGTGTTCGGTGTACTTCACCAGCCGGATGAGGTAGTCGTTGAAGAGCTGCACGCTGGGCACGGTGCCGACGCCCCCCGGGTACAGCAACGAGGGGTGGACGTGGCGCCCCTCCATCAGGCAGAACATCTCCCGGGTGAGGCGGCTCATCTTGAGCGCCTCCATGTAGAGCGTGCCCTCCATGGGGTTGAACGCCCGCATGATGTCGGCGATGGTGCGGTAGCCGTGGACGCCGGCGTGGGCGGCCTCGGACCCCTCGGCCAGGGCCAGGACCGCGGGGTTGGTCTCCCCCACCATGCGGGCCGAGAAGTCCACCCCGACCAGGTTCTCCTGGTAGAGGTTGTGGTCGAACATGTACTCGGCCGCCTCGGCCAGGTTGATGATCCACTCCGCCAGGTGGGGCGGCTTCACCCCGTAGGCCATGTTCTGGGCGTACACCGATGCGGTGGCGTGGTTGTCACCGCAGATGCCGCAGATGCGGCTGGTGATCTGGTGGGCGTCGCGCGGGTCCTTGCCCCGCATGAACACGCTGTAGCCCCGGAAGATCGACGACGTGCTGTGGCAGCGCACGACCCTCCGGTCACGGAAGTCGATCCGGGCGTGGATGCCGAGGCTGCCCACGATGCGGGTGATCGGGTCCCACGTCTTGTCGACCAGGTGGGACGTGTCGGTCATCCGTCGGCGGCGGGGTCGGTAGGCGGCTGGAGACCCTTGGGCAGGGGCCCCCGCCACTCGGGCTCGACGTTCATCGAGGCCCGGGTGACGTTGCGCAGGGCCCGGACGGTGCGGCCGTAGAGCAGCACCGCCGACGACGACATCTTGGCCCCCGGCGGCTCGTCGAGGAAGGGCTGGAACTTGTCGGGGAAGCCGGGCATGGTGCAGCCGATGCAGCTGCCGCCCACGTTGGCGCAGCCGCCGATGCCGTTCATCCACCCCCGCTTGCCGACGTTGCAGTCGACCACCGGGCCCCAGCACCCGAGCTTCACGATGCACTTGGCCGACCCGTAGCCCTCGGCGAAGTCGCCCTGCTCGTAATAGCCGGCCCGGTCGCAGCCCTCGTGGAGGGTCTGGCCGAACAGCCACTGTGGCCGGTAGACGTGGTCGAGGGGGATGGGCGGCGCCGCTCCCACCAGCTGGCGCAGCAGGTAGAGGAGGGTCTCGGTGCAGTTGTCGGGCTGGATGGGGCAGCCGGGCAGGTTGACGATGGGCAGCCCGCTCTTCGAGCGCCAGTCCCATCCCAGGTAGTCGGCCAGGCCCATGGCGCCGGTGGGGTTGCCGGCCATGCCGTGGATGCCGCCGTAGGCGGCGCAGGTGCCGACGGCCATGACCGCCCAGGCCTGGCTGGTGAGCCGGTCGATCCAGGTGGTGGTGGGGATGGGTTGGCCGGTGGCGGGGTCGGTGCCGAACCCGGCCCAACACCCTTCGGCGTTGCCGCTCTCGTCGGGGATGGAGCCCTCGACCACCAGGATGAACGGGCCCAGCTCGCCGGTGGCGGCCGCCTCGAAACCGGCAAGGAACTCGTCGCCCACCTCGTAGGCCAGCACCGGGTGGTGGAAGCGCACCCGGGGCACGCCGGGAAAGGCGCCCAGCACCAGATCCTCGAGGCTGGGCTGGGTGGCGGCGGTCATGGCGATGGAGTCGCCGTCGCAGCTCAGGCCGGCGGTGAGCCAGAGCACCGGCACCTGGTCCATGTCGTTCACGGTACCCGGGCGGGGGTTCGTCGCGGACGGTCTCTGGCTCTAACGGTGAGCCGCCAGCTTCTCGCCGGTGGGACTCGTAGGGGGGCCCGTCGCGCCGGAGGGAACCGCGACCGCGGGCGCGTGCATGGAGTCGGCCGCGAGCAGGGCGTCGGCGACCCGCGTCCGCACCGCCGCCGGGGCCCGGCTCCCGCAGTAGTAGCACCGGTAGCTGGCGACGTTGCTGTACCGGCACCGGCACGGCCAGTAGATGCCCAGCCACCGGGCCACCTCGGCCCACTCCTCCGCTCTCCTGACGAAGCGCCGCTTGGTCATGCCGCATCGGTCGGCGGGGGCGTCGATTTGCTTGAGATCCGGGGTCCAGAAAGGGCCGAACGACCTACACGCGGGAGGGCCACGGCGCACTGGCTCGGAAGATCGCAGGTATCAGGGCCCAGAGTCGGCGCTCTTCAAAGGCGAGGTCGAGATTTGTCGACGTCTCGCGGTTGTCTCGGTGATTCGAAGGTCCAAATTCGCAGGGTTCGCTTCAGTTCGACAGGGGAACCGACGATGGAAGAGCAGCGTTCAATGGGGAGCGGCTCGGAGAGGAGCGGCAGCCATGGTTGACATCGAAGGCATGTGCCGAGGGTTCCTTCAGAACGCGGCCGCTCGCCACTGGGCCGTGGCCCAGGTGGCCCCGGAGGCTCCCACCGCCGAGTACCTCACCGGTTTCGGCGACGGGTGGGAGGCGGGCCACGTCGCCGCCCTCGCCCTCGTCATCTCGGTACTGACCGGCGAATCGATCACCGCCCTCATCGAGGAGGCCGGGGCCCAGGCCGCAGTCGAGACCGCGTTCCCGTTCGACCTCGTGGTCGAGGCCACCGAGGCGGCCCCGCCGAAGGCGGCGTGATGGGCCCCGACGACGAGGTCGTCCCCTGCCCGACCTGCTGGCTGCTGGCCGACCTCATCCCACCCGGGCCGCACGAGGCGCTCTACCGGTCGCGCTGCGCCCGGGGCCACGAGAACTCGCTCGCCCCCTCGGTGCTCACCTACCTGCAGGACATGCTCGGCCCCGCCTTCAAGAAATCCGCCTGACGGCCGGCGGCCGGCGGGCGAGGCGCCGGGGGCGGAACGCGGGCGATCATGGCCGGGTGAGCGATCCCGATGCCTCGTCCAGCCGCCCGTTCGCCGGTCGCCCGTTCGATGGGCGGGTGGCGATCGTCACCGGCGGATCCAAGGGGCTGGGCCGTGAGATCTGCGCCGCCCTGGCCGAGGCGGGAGCGACGGTGGTGGTGGCCAGCCGCGACGGCCGGCGGTGCGACGAGGTGGCCGCCGCTCTCGGCGGTCCGGCCTGCGGGCTGGAGTGCGACGTCACCGAGGAGGGATCGGTCGAGCGCCTGGTGGAGAAGACACTCGAGCGCTTCGGGCGGGTCGACGTCCTGGTCAACAGCGCCGGAATCGCTGTACGGGGCGCGGCCGACGACGTCACGCTGGCGGACTTCGAGCGGTCGCTGGCGGTCAACGTCACCGGGACGTGGCTGGCCTGCCGGGCCGCGGCCCGGCCCATGCGGGCCGCCGGCTACGGGCGAATCGTCAACCTGGCGTCGGCCCTGGGACTGGTGGGAGCGGCCGAGCGGTCGGCCTACGCCGCGTCCAAGGGGGCGGTGGTGCAGCTCACCCGGGCGTTGGCGGTGGAGTGGGCCGGCACCGGCGTCACCGTGAACGCCCTGGCCCCGGGTCCCTTCATGACCCCGATGAACGAGGGCGCAGCCGACTCCCCCCGTGTCCGTGCCTTCCTCGACCACGAGGTGCCCTTGCACCGCTGGGGACGGATCGACGAGATCCGGGCCGCAGCCCTGTTCCTGGCGTCGGAGGCGTCGTCGTACACGACGGGGACCGTCCTGTCTGTCGACGGGGGGTGGGTCGCCCACTGAGCCGGGCCACCGACTTGGGGACCCGTGACACGGTGGAATCGTGCGGCTCCCCGCGACGACACCCATTACCGTGCCTTTGATGGTCATCGCCACTGCCCGCTCGGAGCTGGAGGCCGCGGGCATCCGGGCCCCGAGCGCGGAGGACGTCGAGGCGGCCGACGCCCGGCTCGACTCGGTGGTACGGCGGACGCCGATCGAGCGCAACGGCCGCCTGGGTGACCGGGTCGGGGCCGAGGTGTGGCTCAAGCGGGAGGACCAGCAGGTTGTGCGGTCCTACAAGCTGCGGGGCGCCTACAACTTCATCTCCCAGCTCACCGACGACGAGAAGGCCCGGGGCGTGGAGTGTGCCAGCGCCGGCAACCACGCCCAGGGCGTGGCCTTCAGCTGCCGACACCTGGGCGTCCCCGGGCGCATCGTCGTCCCCCGCACCACGCCCCGCCAGAAGCGGGAGCGGATCACGGCCATCGGCGGCGACCTCGTCACCCTGGTGGTCACGGGCGACACCTACGACGACGCCCACCTGGCCGCGGTGGAGGATGCCCTGGCGACGGGCAGGGTCCTCGTCGCCCCCTTCGACCATCCCATGACCATCGCCGGCCAGGGCACGGTGGCGGTGGAGATCGTCCGCCAGCTCGGGGGCCCGCCCGACGTGCTGGTCGTGCCGGTGGGCGGCGGCGGCCTCCTGGCCGGCGTGGCCACCTGGCTGCGGGCCCGCCATCCCCAGACCCGCATCGTCGGGATCGAGCCGGCGGGGGCCGCCTGCATGGCCGCGGCGGTGGCCGCGGGCGAGCCCGTCACCCTCACCGACCTCGACAGCTTCGTCGACGGGGCCGCCGTGCGCCGGGCGGGGGCGGTCACCTTCCCGATCGTGCACGACCTGATCGACGAGCTGGTCACGGTGGAGGAGGGCCGGGTCTGCACCGAGATGCTCGACCTGTACCAGTGGGAGGGCATCGTGGCCGAGCCGGCCGGGGCCCTGGCCGCCGCCGCCCTCGGCCACAGCCTGTCGGTGGAGCCCGGCCAGACGGTGGTGTGCGTGCTGTCGGGTGGCAACAACGACGTCAGCCGCTACGGCGAGATCGTCGAGCGCTCGCTCATCCACGAGGGGCTCAAGCACTACTTCCTGGTCGAGTTCCCCCAGGAGCCGGGCGCCCTGCGGGGCTTCCTCGACGAGGTGCTGAGCGAGAACGAGGACATCACGCTCTTCGAGTACGTCAAGAAGAACAACCGGGAGACGGGCCCGGCGCTGGTCGGCATCGAGATCGCGGGCCGCGACGACCTCGAGCCCCTGCTCGAGCGCATGAGCCACAGCCGCCTGCGCATCGAGCCCGTGCCCCCCGGCTCGCCGCTGTTCACCTTCCTGGTGACCTGAGCCAGGGCGGCCCGCGCGCGCCGCCGCGCCGCGGCGTCAGGCGTCCTGCAATGGCCCCCGCGGACCGCGTTCCCCGCGGTCCTGCGTTCCGCTGTGGCCCCGCGTGCTCCTGTAGCACCGCGTTGTCCTGTGGCCCCCCCAACGACCCCGCTCGCCTCATGCCTTTGCCATGTGGCGCCCCCCCGTTTCTCGGGTCACTGTCCGCGCGGAGACTGTCGCAGAGTGCGGATCAGATGGTGTTCCGTCCCTTTTGCGAGCGGGGCGCTCGGTCCTGTCGGCATTCAACCAGCAGGAACACGCGGGCACTAGTGGACGTCGAGGGAAATCGCTTACCGCTCGAAAGACTGATCCGCCCGCGTCGCCTTGCGTTGGAGCCGTGCCGTGGCTCGCCGTCTCGGACGAGCACGGCACGCTCCGGTTCGTCAGGCCCCCGGGCCCTTGGCCGGCGTGTTCCTGGCTTTCGTTGTCCTGTCCAGACCGATGGCGTCCTTCGCCGCCTCCTGCACGCTGCTCAATGCGGTGGTGGCCGCCTGCTGCACCTGATCGACCTTGTCCCGCACCGTATCCTGCACCGAATCAAGCATCCGGTCGCGCGTCTCGCCCATCAGCTCGTTCTCGCGCTCGGTCTCAGGAACGCCGAGGCCCAAGACGGCGCCTGCCACCGCCACTGCAACGCCGATCATCAAGGGATTCTGGCGCCACGCCCGGTGCAGATAAGCCAGTCCGGAGCCCTCCGAAGGGCGCCGCGTCCCATACCCGACGCGATCGGCATCAGTTGCTCCCGTCCCATACGCCGAGTCTCCAGACCTCCCCGTCCGATCCGAAGACGCGTACGAGCGGCCGGGCGTCGACACGGTGGCGTCGTCGTCATAGCCGTAGGAGGACTCGCGTTCCGATGCCGACTTGGAGGCCGTGCTCCAGTCGCGTCCGGGAGTGGAGGAATCGCGCCGCACGTATGGCCGGGGCTGCGGCGCCTGACGTCCAGCGGTGGCGAGCCACGCGAGACCGGCGACGCCAATCGCGACCATCGTCATCGGAACCGGGTTCGCGGCCATGTAGCCCACCGAATCCGAGTCCGCGACGTCGCGAACCTTCGATATGGCCGCGTGCTTGACCGATTCGGCGGCGTGGGATGCCACCGTCGAGGGACGAAGCCGGTCCTGGATGGCGTTGACGGTCTCCGACAGGTCTTCGCGTGTCCGATCGATTTCCGCGCGGAGCTCGCGGGTGCGCTGCTCTCCTGCGGCGTCGGTATTCAGGCCGGGGTTCTGTTGGTCCATGTGGCGGTCTCCTTGAGCGATTCGATGGTGTTGGTCGGGGTGACGGTGGTGCGTCGCAGGTTCGCCAGTCCCTTCTGGACGAGCATGTAGCCGATCACCCCGGTGACAATCGCGACAATCAGCGCGGACAGCCACGGCTCGATGCCGAGCTGCGCCAAACCAATCACGACTGCCGCCAGCAGCACCAGTAGCGCGGCATGGGCCAGGGCGCCTCCGGCGGCGACCGTTCCCAGATGGGCTCCGGCGATCCGCGCCTTGCCGGTCATTTCTGTGGTGGCGAGCTCGAGCTCCTTGCGAACTAGAGTGCCGGTTTCGCGTGATAGCTCCGCGAAGAGCTCTCCAATCGAGCGCTCTTCGGGCCCCGCCGCCACTACAGCCCCTCCGTGGAAGACCACGTCGTGGCGGTTTGGCCGTCCGGCCGCGCTGCCGGCGAAGAGGTGCGGGCTCCAACCTGCGGGGCCTGTCCAAAAGGCTGCGTGCGGTCGGTGCCGTGGCCCGAGCTCTTGAAGAAGCGCGCGGCGAGCACCCCCACCATGAACGCCGCGCCGATGAACATCGCCGGCTGTCGTCGTGCGAATCGGTCAGCGTCGCGCATGAGGTCGCCCAGGTCACGGTCACGCAACCGGCTGGAGAACTCCTCGATGCGGTCCGCAGCCTGTTCGACGTATTGCGCCACGGTATCTTGCTGATTGTCGCGGAGCGATTGCGTGCTTTGACGCACCGCCCGCGCGAGACTGCCGAGCCCGTCCGTGGCCCGGTCCTTCTGGGAGGTCAGTTGAGACGTTGCGGTGTCGCGAACGATGTTCAGAACACCACGGCCCATGTTGCCGTCACCGCTCTGTGTGTTGAGTGATTCCATCTGGTCGTCCCCTTGGAGTGTGTGTGGCTACCTGACTGCAAGATGTCACCCATCGACGATGGGCACTATCGGTGATTTGGAGGGAGAGTTGTCTAGTCAGAATGGCAGATGGGATCGATTTTCTCTGCCCGCGCGCCGTCCAGCGTGGAGTCAGCCAATACGCTCGGCGAACGCCGAACACTCAACCGGGGCACGCATGTCTCGATGAAGGAGTAGTGGCGGGGCGGCGGAGTGCGACTCCGCCTGCCCGCCGCCAACCGCCGCTGTCTACTGACTGCAGCTTCCGCCGATCGCGCGGACCGACGAAACTGTCAGCGCCTGCCCGACATCCCCGAACCGCTGGTCGCGCTGGTCGACCCCATACCGCTCCCACTGCTTCCGGCGCCTGTTCCTGCGCTGGTGCCCGTTCCTGCGCCACTGCCCGTTCCTGCGCCCTGCCCGTTCCGGTTCCCGCGCCGGTCGCCGTTCCGGTGCTGCCGCCGGTCGTGCCGGTTCCCGACGTCCCCGTGCCCGAAGACGATGCGCCACCGGTGCTCGAGCTGCCGCCCGCCATCGTGCCAGTGACCTCGACCCGCTGTCCGACGTATTGCTTCAGGTTCTGGTCTTCTCCGCCCACAGCCGATAGGTGGACCCACTGGTTCGACTCAGCCGACGCGGTGCCGGTGGAACTGGCCCCCGTAGACCCAGGGCCCGCGGACCCGGCGCCCGTCGACCCGGCGCCCGCAGAACTCGTCGAGCCCGAGCCGCTCGTCCCGGTGCCGCGCGACGCGCCGCTGGCCATCCCCCCGAGCCGCCGGCCGACGCCTGCGTCAGGATGAATGAGCCTGACCCGCCGCCGGAACTGCTCGTGGAACTGCTGCTGGCGGCACCGCTGTCGGTACCGGCCCCGCTCGCCGGCTGCAGGCAGCCGGTCACCGTGACCTGACCGCGCTGGCTACCCGAACGCGAAGTGCTCGATCCTGTCTGTCCGCCCTGTCCGCTTGCGCTCGAGCCGCTTCCGGTCGTCGGCTGCTGTCCGGACACGCCAACGGCCAGCGCCGCGCTCAGCATCGTGCCGAAGATGAATTGACGTTTCATGCCTGCCTCCTGTGATCGGGGTGAGGCGGGGTCGAAGGACGGGCCAGTAGGCGCCCCTGACGCGGTGGAGAGAGGGAAGCTGACTTCGACACCCGCCATGATCTATTCAGCACCAACCGTGCCGACGCAGGGTGGCCGCCGGGTCCGGCGAATTCGGGTCTTTGGACTGCTTTGCCCGCGCGCAGAGATCGACGTACGCCGCGCCGTACGCGATTCACACGCGCGATGGGAACCGGCTATACGACGCGTGAAGGATCACCACTCGGGTTGCGCGCTCGGGGCCGGATATGCCGAGCCATCGCGGGCGGTCGCGGGCCGGCTGACATCACACCATCCCGCGGAAGGGCGAGCGTTGAAAAATCTCGGGGGAGCGTACGAAGCGCCACGCGCATCTCTTCTCCTTTCATGGTCTGACCATGGCCCGTCACCAGGAGCTCCGGTTCGAGTGCCGCCAACGTCCTGACCGACCGCGCGGCCGAGGTCCAATCCTGCGTGAAATACGCCGGTGGCCCGTGCATCTCCGGTGTCTGCGTCATGACGGCGTAAGCGCAATCCTGTCGGGTCGTAATCACCGCGTCACCGGCGATGAGCGTGTGGTCGGATGGACGCCAGAGGGAAACGTGCCAGCTCGTGGGCATAGATGGGCACGTCCCACTTGTCGGCCAACGCCATCAACGCACCGACATGATCGAAGTGGCCGTGCGTCAGGACGATCGCGGCTGGCGGGGGATCGAAGCGCTCCTCGCTGGTGCGAGCAATCACGGCCCCGCTTCCAGAACATGTTGGCGTCTACCAGAACCCAGTCCGATGACGTTGCGGATCCAAGCCAGACAACGTTCGCGAGCACGACCCGACGCACCGCGACATCTGGCCGGACGGGGTGAGTCGGCTCGTGCTCGTCGAGGTCAACGCGGCTGGTGGCGGGGAGAGGGACCTGTTGCATGCTGTCGCTAATGCGAGCCCCCTGCCAACGGTATTCACCTCGCTGCTAGGCAGGTTAAGTCCCTGATCGTGCGCGCATTCCAACGCTTCCGGTTCGCTCGCGGCGTTGGCGACCCAGTAGCCGTGGCTGCTGAGGACTG
>CAVXYA010000006.1:0-137911 GCA_963765955.1 uncultured Acidimicrobiia bacterium | reverse complement strand
GTACCGACGCCCACGCGGGGATTGCGCCGATGCCGCCCCGCTTCGTCGCGTTCCCGTCGTGCGCCGATCAGCCCTGGAGAGGCGAGGCTGCGAAGCCGATGAGCCCGCCGGGCCGCAGAAACGCTCCACGCCACCTCGCGGGGCGACGGAATGGTCAGACGCAAACCAGAGTAGACAGAGCAGTGGAGAGGCGGGCTTGGGAGACTGCCCGGGAAGGACCCCGGCCGGTCCAGCAAGGCGCGGCCTCACGTCACCGTGACGGGAAGGACGGAGATGACCGAGGTACCCGTGACGATTGTCGACCCGGATGTGATCGGGCGCGCGCTCGACATCGTCGCCAAGACTCTCGAGGAATGTCAGAACGGGCTCCGTCAGAGGGACAACTGCGTGCCCATCCAGCGTGAAGGCTGGATGCGGCCGGAGGTCGAGGCCGCGCTGCGTTCGTACGCCGAGTCGATCGACGCCGAGATCCAAGGCCTCGGATCCGGCTGGGAGATCGTGGTGCCCCGCGCCCGGGTGGCTGTCACGCTCGAGTCCACGGCCGTCAGAGTGTCGGGTCGCCGGGTGGAGGGTCCTGGCCACCGGCACCTCATACCTTGGGATCGCCCTCGTAACGCCGGAGTCGACGGGAACGAGGTGGGCCCGACGGACGTGTGGGGGGCGGCAGATACGATCGCCTCGGCGAGCGCACCGGGTGCGTCGGTGACGGCCACCGAACTGCGGACATGGCTCGAGTCGGACAGTCGACTGCTGGCGTCGCTGGCGTCCGACATGCTCAATCGCCGGGGATTTCCCGAGGTGCCGCGTTTCGTCCGAGACGACGACCCGGACGCCGACGCAGAGCGCGTGTCCTCCGGAAGCCCCACCGACGACGTGTGGGAGTCTCGGATCAGCGTCGACGAGTACGCCCTCTTCGAGGCCACCCATCCCGCCTACGCCGTCCAGGTGCTCGCCCTCGCCCACATGGTTCGCCAATTCCTCGGTCACGACCCGACCGCAGCGGTCGACATCGGCCCTGGTCCCGGTCTTACCACCATCATGTTCGCAGAGCTCTTCCCGGTCACGACCATCGACGCAGTCGACCCCAGCCCGTCATCGTTCCGGCACCTCGTCCGCAGCGTGGGCGGTCACAGGATCAGGCCGTTCAACTCCGGCGTCGCCGACTTCCGGAGCGACACGCCCTACCCGGTGGCCCTGTCGGTGGGCGCCTCTCATCACCTCGACACGCGCATCTTCCTCCGCTCCATGCGCAGGCTGGTGGCGCCGGGCGGCCTGATCCTCATCGCCGACGAGATGATCTCGCCCTTCGTCACCGAGGACCAACGGGCCCGAATCCTCGTAGACCACCACATGTCCTACATCGACGACGCCCTCCGCCACATTGATCCCGACACGCTCCCGGCTGTCGAGCAACGGCGCCTTCTTGCCCTTCGGAGGATCGACCGGTCGCGGCCGGAGGCGTTGGGCGACGCGCTCGAGGAGCTCCGTCGTGACCGGGTGCGGCACCCTGGCGCCGCCGGTCCCTGGCAGCGGGTGCGCTTCGCGGTCCTGGAGTTCGAGGCAATGGTCGCCGGCATCGACTACGACGTCGAGCGCAAGACCTATCCGGCCAACTTCCTCGACCTGGCCTGGGACGAAGGTCTCGAACTCCTGGGCCACCGGCGAGTCCATCCGACCGTGGGCGACTCGCCAGGCGATGCCGGTACGCACGTGATCGCCCTGCGGGCGCCAGGCCCGCCCGGCCGATGACCCCTTCTGTGTCGACCCCCAATTGGGAGGACGTCGGCAAGTGACCGTCGAGATCGTCCTCTACTCGATCGGGTACAACGCAGGGCTCCTTCGCCGGCTCCCGTACGTGCGCTCTTTCGGCGAGCGCGGCCTGTCCCACCTGAGCGATCTGCGCGACGTGGACACCCAGGTGGTGCTCGTGACACCCGAGCCCGTAGACCCGTGCATCCTCGACTACCACTTCCGGGACCTGTTCCGGCTTGACCCGGCTGAAGAGGCATCGGCCAGGGCCAGGCTGTTGCTCCTGTCTCCTGAGTCGCGCGACCCAAGACCGCTCGCCGAGCTCGTGCTCGACGACGCCGTTCTCCTGGCCCGGCTCAAGGACGTGATCGAGCGAGCTACCACCGCCCGGCTCATGAACTTCGCACCCTCCCCGGCAGACGAGCGCCTCGCCGAACGGCTGGGCCTCCCGGTGATGGAAGGGCCGTTCGCGGCGTCGCAACGGTGGGGCGGCAAGTCGGGCAGCAAGCAGATCTTCGCCGCATCAGGAATCCCGTGCCCGCGGGGTGAGCTCGGGACCCTCCACACCGTCGACGACATCGGCCGAGCGGCCATGGCGTTGGCCGGCACGACGTCGCCGGCTCGGCGGGTGATCGTCAAGCTCGACGATGCCAGCTGGGGTGACGCCATCGGGAACGCCGTCATCGACTGCGACAGGATTGACGATCTCGGCGACTTGGCCGGAGCCGTCGACACGATCCATCAGCCCTGGGACGATTTCGTCCACGAGGTGGCTCGGTCAGGCGCGATCGTCGAGGAATACCTCGAGGACGTGGCCTGCTCACCCAGCGGCCAAGGCTTCGTCGACGCCGACGGCCGGGTGTCCGTGTCCGGGACCCACGAGCAGATCACCGTCGACGGGCAGTACCTCGGCTGCCGCTTTCCGGGCCGCCCCGACTTCGTCTCACGAGTTCGGGCCGCTGTCGTCGAGGTGGGAGGAGCGCTGCACGCTCGCGGTGTGCGAGGGACGTTCGGCGTCGACTTTGTCGGCCTTCGGGGGGGCGACCTTCTCGCGACCGAGATCAACGTCCGCAAGATAGGGCCGAGCCACGCCCTCGCCTACGCCAGGGCGGTCTCGAGGGACGACGGGGGACCGGGCCACTACGTTCACCGACGGTTCTACGAGCCGCTGGAGCTCGCTGCGCTCGACCCCGACGCTGCTGTCCAGGCGCTACGGGACAGCGGCCTCCTCTACGACAGCGAAACTCGGGAGGGCGCGTTGCTCCACATCCTGGGCGCCCTGCGAACCTGTGGCTACGTCGAGATCACGAGCATCGCCCAGACCCAGGCGGCGGCGGAGGCCGTTGACCGGCGGGTCCAGGCGGCTCTCCTCGAAAATGCCCGGAGACGGCGGCGGCGGGCACTGGATGGGTCCCGGTACGACCTGGGTAGCATTTAGGGTCCGCTGAGGGTAGCATCGAGTGCCATGAAGCTCAGCGTGAGCCTGCCCGACGGCGATGTCGAGTTCATCGACCACTATGCGAGCGAGCACCAGGTCGATTCCCGCTCCGCAGTTGTCCATCGCGCCCTCATCCTCCTGCGCTCCAACGAGCTCGGCGCTGACTACGCCGCCGCCTGGGACGAGTGGGCGTCCTCGGATGGGGAGCAGTGGGAGACCACGGTGGCCGATGGCCTCTCCGGTGCCACCGGCTGATGCGGCGGGGCGACGTGGTCTGGGTCGACTTCGACCCCGTTCGTGGGAGTGACGCGGACAAGCGCCGTCCGGCCATCGTCGTGAGCAACGACGGCGCCAACCGCACGGCGCAGAACCTGGCCCGAGGCGTGATCACCGTCGTTCCGGTCACCAGTCAGACCAGCCGGGTCTACCCGTTCCAGGTTCTGCTGCCACCGGGATCCTGCGGGTTGCCGCAGGCATCCAAGGCTCAGGCGGAACAGATCCGATCCGTCGCCGTGCAACGGATCGGAACCGTCGCCGGCCGGCTCCCGACCGACCTGCTGGCGGCGCTCGAGGACGCCATGCGTCTCCACCTGGGCCTCTGAGCCGCGGCGCCCACAACGCCAGCATCCAGGAGTCGACGCCGGAAACCGCGCCGTGTGGGGATTGCGCCGGTAGCGGAGCTTCGGTCGCGCTCCGGCCCCGCGGCGCGAGCAGGCCCCCCTCCACGCTGAGGGGGGCCTGCCTGCCTCGTGCGGCTATGGCGGGGGGATCAGAAGTTGCGGAGCACGACCGGGGAGGCGTCCACGTGGTTGGTGCCGGTGCGGATGTCGAGGAAGTAGACGTAGGCGTAGAGCTCGTCCTGGCCGGGGCGGTCCTCGTTCAGGTCGTCGCCGTCACGGGTGAGCGACACCGAGAAGTTCATGCCCGTCGAGTTGGTGGTGCAGCTCATGGTGGCGACGGCCCAGGCCGACTTGGTGATCAGCAGGTCGTCGCCGAAGGTGAAGCCGGAGTCCTGACCGTAGAGCTCGACGTCGAGGGGATCGCCGGCGAAGGCACACGCGGCCTGGGCATCGGCCTGCTCATCTCGATGTGTCCGGTGACGGTGAGGATGTAGTCGTTGTTGGCGATGCGGTGACGCCGAGGTTGGTGGTGATGAACGAGGTGGCAGAGGCGGACGAGGCGCCCACACCGACGACGAGGGCGGCGACGGCGGAAGCGGCGAGGCGACGGATCGAAGCGTTCATGGTTCCCCTCCTGAGGGCCAGCGGGATCGTCGTGATCCCGATGACCTCACTCTGAGGCGGAGGACGATCCGCGGCATCGGGGGAACCCCGCCCCGCGACCCCGAAACCGCGACCCTTACCCCGACGCCGGTCCCTGACCCTGGCGGGCCAGCAGGCTGGTGAGCCGGGCCCGGGACGGGACCCCGAGCTTGGTGAAGATGTGCGAGAGGTGGCTCTCCACCGTCTTCTCGCTCCGGTAGAGGGTCGACGCGATCTCGCGGTTGGTGTTCCCGGCGGCGACGAGGGCGGCGACCTCCATCTCCCTGGCGGTCAGCGAGCCGAGCGTCGATCTCCCCCCGCCCGACCGGCAGGGCCGTCGGTGCCTGGCTGGTGATCGTCGGCCTGACCGCGGGCCAGGCGGCGTGGGAGAACGACTGGAAGCGCCTCCGCCCCCTGTGCGTCACCTATGTCGTCCTCGGGGTGCTCCAGCTCGTCGCGGTGGCCCGTTACCCCGACGAGGTCGAGTGGTCGTCGCCCGGCGCATGGCTGTACGTCGCCGCGCTGGTGGGGCTGGTGGGGTTCGGCGTGGTCGGGTGGCGGGCGTCCGCCGACGCCGACGCCAATGCCTGCGGGCTGGGCTGGTCGGCGAACTCGTCGTGCACATCGTCCCGGTCCTGCTCGGGCGCGGAACGCCGCTGTTCCCGGTCGTCGACGAGGGGGATCCGCTGCCACTCGAGCTGGTCGAGAGTTACCAATCCGGTCAGATCCTGACGTGGCGGCTCTGCCCTCGAGGTTGAGCCGCGCATTTCCAGCTGGCGGACCTCGTCAGGCGAGGCGCGGTTGAAGTCACTCACCACCTCCGGGCGAGGTGAGGCCGTTGTGGTCAACTTCGTAGACATTTCGGCGGCGGCGCTGAACCACCCGGCCCCGTTGCCCAGTCGCAAATGCTCGACCCACATGTTGGGTTCGGTCGAAGCTGGGCGCGCCGGCCAGGTCCTACTCGGAGGAGAGGCTTCCGTCCTCTAGGCCGACGATGCCGCTTGGGGTAAGCAAGCCGTAGCCGTCGAAGAGCTCGAAAGACTCACCACGAATATTGCGCTCGCGCCTCCAAAGAGGTCGCAATACGGGGAGCGAGCCCGCGGCCTGGACGGCGTCGTCAAGGTCCCCGGGTTGGGAGGCATCAAGTGCCACCGCGACGACGTCGCTGGTCGCGACGCTGGCAGCCACCTCGGCGACGGTGGACACCTCGATGAGATGCACGCTCGACCCGAGAATCCGCTCGAGCTCGGTGATTCGGGATGGACGACGTTGCCGCAGAGGTAGGGGGCCAAGACGCACGACGGTTGCCACGAGCGCTCATTCTGGTTCTCGGGCGATCCTTCGAGCGGGACCCGTCGCGGGGTAACGTTGACTCCGTGCCCTCAGCGCCGCAGAGCCGACCGGGACGGTACGCCGAGTTCGACGCGGGTCAGCTCGCAGACGCCGTCGAGCTCGCTTTCGAGCGGGACGAGATCCCCGACTGGGAGCTCGTTTTCGAGCTCTCCCGCCGAGCGATGTCGGCCGAATCGGTTCAGACGCCAGTAGGCGTGGCCCAGACCGGTTAGCAGTTGCTCCGGTCCAGGGTGGACCGAACGACGACGTCGTCCCCGGCTTGCTGGTTCTCCGGCACAGTTGAGCCGGTGTTGAGCCGTATTGGCTCACCACGCTTCTCTGATCGACGCAACATTGGCCGCGTCGGAGCGTTATCGACCGGGGTTCGAGAGCGCGCCGCCCGGCGATGTAGCCGGCAATCCTGCCTCGGGTGATCGGGCACCGGAGCTGTCTCGCTCCTCAGGGAGAACTCACAGTCTTCTCCCGCGGCGTCATCGTCGCCCCGCCTCGGGTAATCGCCCCCTTGGAAGCCAAATCCGGTCCAGCACGTGGAACGAAACTCCTGTCCAGAAGTCATCGGAATGCTGCCATAGGTGTCGCAGGGGGATGGTAGAATCGAACGTATGATCGGCCTGCGGGTGGGCGAGCTGGTGGCGGGATTGGAAGAGGTGCTGGCCGAGCTCGACCCCGAGGCGCTGGGTGCGAGCGAGTCGCTCGAGCTGATGGGCGCCTTCGCCCGCATGCAGCGCCTGGGGGCGGCGGGCACGGTGCTGTGTTCGCGGCGGATGGCTGAATCCCAGGCCTGGTTCTCGACTGGCCATCGCTCGCCGGCGCACCTGCTGGCCGATGCCACCGGTGTCGGCGTCGGCCAGGCGGTGGACCTGCTGGAGGCGGCCGAGGCCATGCGGCCGCCTGCCGGCCACGGAGGACAGGTTCCGCTCCGGTGCGCTCACCGAGCGCCAGGCGGTGGAGGTGGCCACTGCCGCAGTCGCCGATCAGGGCTCGGAAGCGGAGCTGTTGGAGCTGGCCGAGGCCGGGTCCTTCCCCGAGCTGCAACGGGCGGCGGCCCGGGTGCGGGCGGCGGCCACCGACGACGACGAGCGCCACCGCCGGGCGCATCGTCGGCGCCACCTGCGCCACTGGGTCGATCTCGAAGGGTCATTCCGCTTCTCCGGCAGCCTCACCCCCGAAGCGGGCGCCATCGTGCTGGCCGCCCTCGAGCCCCACCGCCAGGCCATCGCCCGACGGGCGGCGGAGGACCATCGGGGCCGGAGTCGCAAACGTCGGGATGCCGATAGCGCAGTGGTGGCCGACGCGCTGGTGGCCATGGCCCGGGCCGCGACCGCCGCCCCGCCCGCCGATGCCCTGCGACCCCCGTCGGCCATGATCCACGTGCGGGTCGACCACGGTGCGCTGCGGCGGGGCCACACCGAGCGGGGCGAGGTGTGCGAGGTGCCGGGGGCGGGGCCGGTCACGGTGGGCTGGGTCAACAGCCTGCTGGCCGACGCCGTCGTGGCCGCGCTCGAGGTCGACGACGGCGAGGTGCGCAAGGTGGTGCACCTGGGCCGTGGCATTCCCGCCCGGGTGCGCACCGCGCTGCTGGAGCGAGACCCGGTCTGCGTGGTGCCCGGCTGTGGCGTCGCCAACGACCTGGAGATCGACCACGTCCGCCCCGTCGCCGAGGGCGGCCGCAGCGAGCTGGCCAACCTCTGCCGCCTCTGCCGGTTCCACCACTACCTCAAGACCCACCACCGCTGGCGCGTCTCCCGGCGGGGCAAACGTTGGCTATGGGAGGGGCCCCACGGCCCCCCTCCCGACCCCCGGGCCCGCCAACCCGAGCTGACGGCCGCCTCGGGCTAGACCGCGCCCGCCGGGCGCCCGGGGCCACGAACGACCGTCACCGCGCCCATCGAGCATGGGGGCCCACCGGCGGCGATCGCTCTAGACCGTCGCCGGAGGGTCTCCGAGATGTGCCGGAGCATCGCTGGCGCCGTCGTGCTCGGCGATGAACCCTCGGTGGGCGTCGACGTCACGCCTTCCAGACATGCTCGGCGGTCAGGGGTTCTCCGGTAGGTGCCGTTCCTCACCACCCGCTCGCGCCGGCGGGGAAGAAATCGTCGCCGAAGCGTTGTTATCGATCGCCGGACTCGCGGGCCAGGGTTCGTGCCTGGCGAGGGCACCGGCCGCCGACTCGTTGGCCGTGCCCCTAGGCCGGGTCCGCTGGCACCGACTAGGCACGAAATGTGCGGCGGTAGGCCTGGGGCGACGCCGACACGGCGCGGGTGAAGTGTTGGCGCAGGCCGGCGGCTGAGCCGAAGCCGCAGCGTTGGGCCACCAGCTCGATGGAATCGTCGGTGGTCTCGAGGAGGCGTTGGGCGAGCAGGATTCGCTGGCTCAGGATCCACTGGTGCGGCGTCGTCCCCGTCGCCGCCCGGAACCGGCGGGCGAAGGTGCGGGGGCTTGTGCCGGCCCGCCGGGCCAGGTGCTCCACGCTGAGCTCGTCGCCGACGTGCTCGAGCATCCACCCCAGGAGCGCGGCCAGGGGCTCGTGGCCGTTGGTGCTGGCGACAGGTAGGTCGACGAACTGGGCCTGGCCTCCGTCGCGGTGCGGGGGTACGACCATGCGCCGGGCGACGGCATTGGCCACCTCGGCCCCGTGGTCGAGGCGGACGACGTGGAGCATGAGGTCGATCCCGGCCGCGGTGCCGGCGGAGGTCATGACCCCGCCGGCGTCGACGTAGAGCACCTTCGGGTCGACCCGCACCTTGGGGTACAGCCGGGCCAGCCTCTCGGAGTGCATCCAGTGGGTCGTGGCCCGCTTGCCGTCGAGGATGCCGGCGGCGGCCAGCACGAAGGCGCCCGTGCACACCGACAGCAGGCGGGCCCCGCGGTCACGGGCGCTGCGCAGCCCGTCGAGCAGCTCCTCGGGCGGCGGTCCGGGGAAGGGGTTGGCCGGGATGATCACGGTGTCGGCCTCCGCCACCTCCTCCAGGCCGTAGGGCGTGTCGATCACGACGCCCTCCGGGCTGGCGTGCGGTCCGGGCCCGGTCGCCGCCACCCGGTGGCGGTACCAAGGGTCGACCAGCTCCGAGCGGTCGATCCCGAACACCTCGCACGCCACCGAGAGCTCGAACATCGCCACCTTCGGCCCGATCACGGTCACCACTCGGTGCATTGGCAGGATTATACCGAAAGATGTCTTTCCTGCCACTTGTCCCGCGCCCGGGATCGGCGCAGCATGGGCCCATGCACCCCTACGTGATCGAGCAGTTGGTGGAGGAACGGCAGCGGGATCTGCGGCAGCTGGCCCGTGTCGACGCTCGCGCCCGCGCCGCCCGCCGTGAGGCCAGGGACTCGGTGTGGCGCCGGGCCGTAGGTCGGGCACTCGTCGCCGGAGCCGTCGCCGTCGGGGTGCCTCGGTCCCAAAGACGGGCCGCCGCAGCGCCAGGTCACGACCACGCTCGGCCTCGAACCCCGCTGCTGACCCCGACCCCGGTCGTCTCAGGCTGCTGCCGGGCCGATCTACCCTCTCGCCAGGTAGGCGTCGCGCAGCACGTGGGTTTCCAGATCGACTTCCTCGAGCCGGTGCTTGACGACGTCCCCGATGCTCACGATGCCGCACAGGCCGTCCTCGTCCACGACCGGGAGGTGGCGGCTGCGGGTGCGTGTCATCCGCTCCATCGACCGCGACCAACGTGTCGTCCCGCGAGCAGACCGGCACGTCCCTCGACATCGCCGCCCCAACCCGCAGGTCGAGGGGGTTGCCCGGGTTGCGGGCCAGGGCCCGCACGATGTCGCGCTCCGACAGCACGCCCTCGACCCGCTTCCCGTCGGTGGACACCACGAGCGCACCGATGTTGTCGCGGACGAGCTTGTGGACAGCGAACTGCAGGTCGGTGTCGGGCGTGATCGTCTCGACCAGTCGACCCTTCTTCCCCAAGAGAGCCGGGCGCAGGTTCTCCGCTCGGCCCCTCGGGGTCAGAAGCAGCTGGCCTGGTTGCCGTCCCCGTCGGTGACCACGAAGGCGACCTGACTCCCCTTGGTCTGGTCGACCTTGGTCACCACCGCCTTGACCTCGGGGGAGAAGCGGCCCATGGAGGCGAAGGGCTCGATGCGCACGGTGGCGTTGACCAGGGTGGTGACCTGGATGGCCCGGATGCCCGAGCCCAGGTCGAAGGCCCCCACCACGATCTGCTTGGGGGGACCGGCGACGGTGGCCCGGATCCGGCACGTGGGCGAGGCGGGGGCGGTGGTGTCCTGGTTCAGCCGGACCGAGACGATGGTCGAGTTCCGGTTGGCCACGGCCAGGTCGGGGCGGTCGTCGCCGGTGAAGTCGCCCACCGCCACCGAGAACGGGTTCGTGCCCACGGCCACGTCGGGGGCGGCGGTGAAGCCCCCCGCTCCGTCGCCCAGGCGCACCGAGACGGTGTCCGGGCCCTGGTTAACCACGGCCAGGTCGGCCCGGGCGTCGCCGTCGAAGTCCCCCACCGCCACCGAGCGCGGGGAGGAGCCCACGGCCACGTTGGGGGCGGCGGTGAAGTTCCCCGCCCCGTCGCCCAGGCGCACCGACACGGTGCCCGAGGAGAAGTTGACCACGGCCAGGTCGGCCCGGGCGTCGCCGTTGAAGTCGCCCACCGCCACCGAGAACGGGTTCGTGCCCACGCCCACGTCGGGGACGGCGGTGAAGCCCCCCGCCCCGTCGCCCAGGCGCACCGAGACGGTGTCCGGGCCCTGGTTAACCACGGCCAGGTCGGCCCGGGCGTCGCCGTTGAAGTTCCCCACCGCCACCGACATTGGGATGGAGCCCACGGCCACGTCGGGGGCGGCGGTGAAGCCTCCCGCTCCGTCGCCCAGGCGCACCGAGACGGTGTTCGAGCTGAAGTTGACCACGGCCAGGTCGGCCCGGGCGTCGCCGTTGAAGTCGCCCACCGCCACCGAGAACGGGTCTGAGCCCACGGCCACGTCGGGGGCGGCGGTGAAGCCCCCCGCCCCGTCGCCCAAGCGCACCGAGACGGTGTCCGGGCCGGCGTTGGCCACGGCCACGTCGGCCCGGGCGTCGCCGTTGAAGTCGCCCACCGCCACCGAGATCGGGTTGGAGCCCACGGCCACGTCGGGGGCGGCGGTGAAGCCCCCCGCCCCGTCGCCCAGGCGCACCGAGACGGTGGCCGACCCGTTGTTGGCCACGGCCAGGTCGGCCCGGGCGTCGCCGTTGAAGTCGCCCACCGCCACCGAGACCGGGTATGGAGCCCACGGCCACGTCGGGGGCGGGGATGAACGTCGCCGCCGCCGCCGCCGGTTGGGCCATCGCACCTCCCAACCCCGCCACCGTCGCCACCGCAAGGGCCGCCGCCCGTCCGCGACGGGGGCGGCCTGCCGCCTTTCCCGGGCCCCTGCCCACGCCGACCTCCTTGCCGTCGAACCCGCGGCTGCGATCCTACCGACCCGTGCGCCGCGGTGAACCGCCGCGGTCAGAAGCAGCTGGCCTGGTTGCCGTCCCCGTCGGTAACTCGGGACTCCCGCCAGCGACCGTCGACCTCGTAGTACCCGGAGGCGTCACCCAACTTCCGATCCCGGACACCGTTCGCGAGCCTTTCCGGCCAAAGGCATCTGCTCCTTCTCGCCTCGACCTTCATCGGTGCTGTGACACCTCCTCGGTCGTGCCCATGATACGCCTGCCGCTTCGAATTCGACAGGGGTTGCTGCGCCGAACACGCTCGGCCGGTCGACGCGAGAAGGCCTCCCGACCTGCGCCGGGAGGCCAAGCGTCGCATGCGCTTTACCCCTAGTACACGCCGGTTTCGCCGATGAGCATCTTGGTCCGCGTATCGAACGTCACGCAGCTCCACGTGCGGTCGACGGTGTCGATCGAGCAGTACTGCCTCACCACGCAGCCCTGGGTGCTGTTCCACTCGACGCAACCGTCCTGGCGGATGGTCGCGGCCGACGCCGGCCCCGCTCCGATCCCAATTGCCGACGCCGCCAGCGAGCTGGCCACCACGATCTTCAGCACAAGCTTCTTCATCCCTTTCACCCTCCTCCTGGGTTCCTGTCTGGACGGGATTCGGGCTGGCCAGCCTTGTGGTCCCGCATCTACATTCGAGGTCGGGCCAGGGCGCGGATGAGTATGGGCTCGTGTCCGCTCCGACCCCGGCCATCGCCGCTCTCGTGCGCCAAGGCATCGCCCACCGGGTCCACCGCTACGAGCACCATTCGGCGGCCGCGTCCTACGGCAAGGAGGCGGCGGAGGCGCTCGGGGTGGAGTCGGAGCGGGTCTTCAAGACGCTCGTCTGCTCGGTCGGCGACGACCTGGTCGTGGCGCTGGTCCCGATCACGGGCGAGCTCGACCTCAAGGCGCTGGCGGCGGCCATGGGCGCCAAGGGTGCCGAGATGGCCTCACCGGGCGCGGCCGAGCGGGCGACCGGCTACGTCCTCGGCGGGATCAGCCCGGTCGGTCAGAAGCGCCGTCTGGCCACGATCGTCGACTCGAGCGCATCCGACTGGGACACCATCTTCGTGAGCGGCGGTCGTCGAGGTCTCGAGCTCGAGCTGAGCCCCACCGACCTCCTGGGCGTGACCGGCGGTCGGCTGGCGCCGATCGCCAGGGCTGGCTGAACGAGCCGCTCGGGCGACCGGTCAGGCCGGGTCGTGGGCGGCCCGCTCCAGGCCGTCGAGGATCAGGTCGAGACCGAACTCGAACTCGTTCCCGTAGTCGTAGCCGGGCTGGAGGACGTGCTCGATGGTCAGCTCGGCGAGGTGGGGGTACTCGTCCCGGGGGAACTGGGCCATGATCATCTGCGCCACCTCGACCGTCTCCTCCGCCGTCTCGAACGGCAGGCTCGCCTCCTGCAGGGCGAAGCCGTAGATGTAGCTGTCGAGGGCGGAGAAGGCGTGGGCCGCCATCTCGACCGAGAAGCCGGCCTGCCGAAGGCTCCCGATAACCGCGTCGTGGTGGCGCAGCGTGGCCGGGCCGGGCGAGGTCCGCGATTCCATCAGCCCGATCGCCCACCGGTGGTGGGAGAGGGCCTGGCGGGCGGAGACCGCCCGTTGGCGCATGGCCGTCTTCCAGTCGGTGTCGCCCGAGGGAAGGCCGATCTCGCGGAAGACGAGGTCGATCATGCCGTCGAGGAGGTCGTCCTTGTTGGCCACGTGGTTGTACAGCGACATGGCCTCGACCCCGAGCGCCTCGCCGAGCTTGCGCATGCTGAGCGACCCGATCCCGTTCTCGTCGGCGAAGGCGACGGCGGCGCGCAAGACCCGTTCCCGGCTGAGCGGGGCCCGAGGCTCCGTCGGGGGCTTGGTCGGCTGCGCCATTCTCCGATTTCTCCTGGTTGGCCCTTGACGAGACTTACGCCGTAAGCGTACTCTACTTACGACGTAAGCCCACGACGACGTTCGGAGCGACTGGCCATGAAGAGAGCAACGCTCGACCAACCGACACAATCCACTCCCGCCACCGCCGGCACCCCGACGATGAAGGCGATCACGCAGGACCGCTACGGCTCCCTCCCCGGAGGCCGTGCTCCGCCTGGCCGAGGTGCCCCGGCCAACGATCGCGGACGACGAGATCCTCGTGCGTATCCGGGCCGCCAGCGTGGATCGCGGCACGTGGCACGTGATGGCCGGGCTTCCCTACCCCATCCGCCTGGCGGGCTTCGGGCTCCGGCGGCCCAAGGCCCTCAACCCGGGCCGGAGCGTGGCGGGAACGGTCGAGTCCGTCGGCAAGGACGTCACCGGTTTCGCGCCGGGCGACGACGTCTACGGCGTCTGCGAGGGAGGCTCGTTCGCCGAGTACGCCCGGGCCAAGGCAGGCAAGCTCGCCCCCAAGCCGGCGACGCTCTCCTTCGAGCAGGCGGCGTCCGTCCCCATCTCCGGGCTCACCGCGCTCCAGGCCGTGCGCGACCAGGCCCAGGTGCAGCCCGGGCAGAAGGTGCTGATCATCGGTGCGTCCGGGGGCGTGGGCACGTTCGCGGTGCAGATCGCCAAGGCCTTCGGCGCCGAGGTCACCGGCGTGTGCAGCACGTCGAAGGTGGACCTGGTCCGGGCCCTCGGGGCGGACCACGTCATCGACTACACCAGCGACGACTTCGCCGGCGGCGAGACCCGTTACGACGCGATCCTCGACATCGGTGGCAACCGCCGGCTGTCACACCTCCGCCGAGCCCTCACCGCCAAGGGACGGCTCGTCATCGTCGGGGGTGAGACCGACGGGCGGTTGCTGGGCGGAAGCGACCGTCAGCTGCGGGCCATGGCGCTGTCCCCGCTGGTGAGCCAGAAGCTGGGGACGTTCATCTCGTCCGAGAACGCGGACGACTTGGTGGTCCTTCGGGACCTCATCGACTCGGGCAAGGTCGTGCCTGCCATCGACCGGACGTACCCGCTGGGCGATGTCCCGGCCGCCATCCGGCGCGTGATCGACGGGCACGCCCGAGGCAAGGTCGTCATCACGGTGTGACGGGAGGCGCCGGGCGGCGTAGCAACACCACGGCCACGGCCGCCAGCCACAGGGCGAAGACGATGAACAGGAGCTGGGGGAGGAACCCGATCAGACCCCCGACCACCAGCACCGCCGCGATCGGCAGCCCCGCCCTTGTCAGCCACGCCGGGAGCAGGACGCCGGGCCGGGCGGCCAACGTGGTCGCGGCGACGAGGACGGCGGCGGGGAAGGCCACCAGGAGGAACCCCATGTTGCCGAGGTCCATGAGGCCGGCCGCGACCGACGGGTCACGCCCGGGCCCTGCCTCGAGGGCGGCTGCACCCCACCCCGCAGCCTGGAGAAGCAGGGGCCCGAGCAGGCCCACGCCGCCGACCAGGGCCACGACGGCGAAGATTCCGCCCTCGCCCTCGCCGTTGCCCTCGGTTCGACGGATGGCCTGCCACAGGCTGCCGAGGAACCAGGGATAGAGCGCCAACGCGCCGAGCATGGCGAACGCGGAGTTGTACAGCACGCCCCCGCGGCGGTCGGCGAAGTAGGTAGCGATCTCCTCCGTCGGGGCCTGGCTCGACGGGGGAGTCTCGCCCAGGATGAGCGCTCCGACCATGAGCGCGAGGAGAAACCCCAACCCCCCGGCGGGAGCGATTCGCTCCCATCGCCGACGCCCGGTGCCGCCGTCTTCCGCCATGTCCGCCTCCAAATCCGCCATCGGCCATCGCCGACCCTGAGCTGACAGGATCGCAGATCTGGTTCACGGCAGCAGGTCGAATGTCCGATCGGCCGGTCTGACCACCGAGAAGTGGCGGCGGTCGAGGGTGGCGATCTCGGTGGCTCCGAGGCGCTCGGCGGCGGTTACCACGGAAGCGTCGACCGTCCCGAGCGGAAGATCGCGGTACCTGGCCACGAGCTCGGCGATGCGCAGCCAGTCGGCGGGCGCGACCGGCTCGGGGATGATGTTGCCGGCGGCGAGGTCGCCCAGGAACCGGACCTCGGCGTTGACACCGAGGCGCGTGCCGAGCAGGTAGACGACCTCGGTGATGACCAGCTCGGGGACGATCAGCGGTCCCGGGTGGGTTTCGAGCAACTCGAGGCAGGCCGCGTGATGGGCGTCGTCTCGGTCGACGTAGGCGTACAGCGGGCCGGCGTCGACGATCAGGACTATTCGGCTACCTCGGCGACCTCGGCCGCGAGGATGTCGTCGATCCGCTCGGAGATGTCGGCGTGGCCACTGGCGCCGGCACCGGCGGCGAGGAGCGAGCGGCGGGCGGACCGGCCCCCGAGGTGGGCCTCTATCGCTTCGCGAGTCAGTTGGGACACCGTCGTCCCCCGGCGCTCCGCCTCGTGCCGTAGGCGGGCATCGAGGTCGTCGGGCAGCTTCACCGTGGTCCGGCGCATAGGTATGCCAGCATACCCGTCGGTTCCGCCCACGGGACTACTTCTTGTCGCCGTCCTTGCCCTTCTTGACCGCGGCCAGGCTGGCTTCGAGGGCGGCCATGAGGTCGACGACCTTGGGCGCGTCCTCCTTGGTCTCCTCGACCACGATCTCCTGGCCGGCCGCCTTCTGCTCGATGAGCTCGAGCACCCGCTCGCGGTAGTCGTCCTTGTACTTGTCGGGGTCGAAGTCGGTGGTGAGGGAGTCGATGAGCTGGCGGGCCATCTTCTCCTCCCGCTCGGTGACCTCGATCTCGTCGCCGGGCACGTCGAGGTCGTCGACGTCGTTGACCTCGTCCGGGTAGAGCATGGTCTCGAGCACGAGCGACCGGCCGAGGGGCCGGATGGCGGCCAGGTACTGCTTGGTGCGCAGCACGACCCGGGCGATGCCGACCTTGTTCGTCTCCTGCATGGCTCGCCGCAGCAGGACGTAGGCCTTGGCCCCGCCCTTGTCGGGGGCCAGGTAGTAGGGGTGGTCGTAGTAGATGGGGTCGATCTGGTCGAGGTCGACGAAGTCCTCGATGTCGATCGAGCGGGTGGCCTTGGGGTCGAGGGCGTTGAGCTCCTCGGGCGAGATCATCACGTAGGTGTCGGGGCCCAGCTCGTAGCCCTTGACGATGTCCTCGTAGGGGACCTCTTCACCGGTAGCGGCCGACACCCGCTTCTGCTTGACCCGGGCCTTGCTCTTGGCGTCGATCTGGTGGAAGCGGACGTCCTTGGGCGACACCGCGCTGTACAGCTTCACCGGCACGTTCACCAGCCCGAAGCTGATGGCGCCGGACCACATCGATCGGGCCACGACCACCTCCTGCCCGGAGATGGTAGAGCCGAACCGAGCGTTCAGCCGTCCTTGGGCGGCGTCAGGCCTCGCAGCACCTCGAGGGCTCGAGCCAGGGCCTCCGGCGAGTCGGCTCCGCCGACGAGCGTGCCCCCCTCGGCGACCTCGTCCACCTTCTCGTCGACATGGACGCCACCGGCCGATGTCCCCACCGCGCCGACCGCCATGCCCACGACCCGGTCAGCGTCCAGCTTCACCGTGACGGACTCGACCGAGCCGGGCCCGAGGACCGCGCCCAACACCAGGCCACCGGCCGCAACCGTCCCGACCCGCTGCTCGTAGAGCCGGGTCGATGCGGCCACCGCCTGGGCCCGGGCCTCCGGCTCCGACACCGGCTCGAACAGGCGCCCGCCGTCGTCCCGCAGGTAGAGGACGGGGACGCCCCAGTCACGCACGTCGGCATGGGTGCCGGTCGAGGCGGCGCGGATGGCGGTGCGGCCGAGGGCGACGGCCTCGTCGACCGTCAGCCCCGCCACCAGGGCCCGGTAGGTGGCGCCGGCGAAGGCGGCCGCCCGCCGGTCGCCGACGGTGAACTGCATGGCCACCACCGCGGGGACGCCCCGTCGGAGCAGGGCCGAGGCCACGCCGCCCCACACGTTCTTGTCGTCGCGTCGCCCGGTGTCGCACGCGCCCAGCACCGCCAGCCGGACACCCTTGGCCTGCACCATCTCCGCCAGCAGGCCGGCGGGCAGCACGTCGGCCTGGTTGGTCGGGCCGGGGCCGGCCAGCACGACCGAGCCGGCGCCGTCGGGACCGGTGATCCCGTGGCCGCTGAAGTGGAAGACGTCGGCCCCGCCGGCAACGGCATCCAGGACGCTCGCCCGGGTGGCCCCGTCGACGAATCCGGCCGTGACCCCCGCCACCGCGGCCAGGGCCTCTTCCAGTGCCTGGCGCTCGGCGGCGAGGGAGGGCAGCGGCGGGTACCCGTCGGGGCTGGCCATGGCCACGACCACCCGCCGCCCGGCGGACGCGTCCGCCGGTGCCGGGAGCGGCACCGCCACCGACTCGTGGCGGACGATGGAGATCCGGGGGTCGAGGGCCAGGAAGCCCGCCGCGTCAGCCGCTCCTCGGTGGCGGCCGACCCAGGCGAACTCCCACGGGACGTCGGCCAGCTCGTCGGCCAGCCGCAGCCGGACCCGCAGGCCTTCGTCGTCGGCCAGGCGGGCCAGGCTGGCCTCGAAGAGCCCTCGGGCATAGGGCGGCAGCAGCAGGCCGCCGAGGACCTTGCCCAGCTCGATCTGGGCCTTTCCGTCGGCGTCGATGCGGCGCTCGTCGAGCCAGCTGACCCAGGTGGCCAGGTCGTCGGGGACCGTCACCCGTTCCGCCTGCTCGCCCTCGCCCGCAGGCGACGAGAAGACCCGGACCACGAACGACGTCAGTCGTCCGTCCTTCACCTCCACCTGGTCGGCGAGGAGGACGAAGTCGAGGTACCGGGTCAGGGGCACGGGTTCACCGGGCCTCGTCCGCGGCCGGGTGGCGAGCCCACCGGACCAGGTCGGGCAGCCACCCGAGGCCGGCCAGGGGGGCGAGGAAGCCGACGACCACCAGCCCCCGGAAGCCGGGCCGCAGCCAGGGGAGCAGGAGGGCCACGGGCAGGGCCATCAGCAGCAGCAGGTGGAGGGTGCCGGCCAGGCGGAGGGTGGCGGGGTCGCCCCCGGCGGCCACCGCCGCCGACAAAGCCCATCCCCCGGCCCCGGCCAGCACCACGATCGCCACCAGCGTGGCGCCCCGGGTCACCGCTCCGTAGCCGAGGTCGTTGCCCAGCCAGGCGCCCAGCACGACGACGACCACCACCCAGTGCAGGGCCCAGCCGTAGGCGACGACGCGGTGCGGGATCACCAGGCACCCGTCGGGTCCGGCCCGGGCGCCCATGGCGATGGCGGTCGAGCGGGCGCCGCAGCGGGCGTCGTTCTCCAGGTCGCGGAGCCCACCGTGCACGCCGTTGGCCAGCACGATGAAGCACGTCCAGAAGGCGAAGAGCCACCAGGTGAGCGGGGTCCAGGCGCCGCGGGCGGCGGCGCCGTAGAGGAGCAGGGAGGCCCACCCGAGCCCCTGCACCAGGTCGAGCAGCCAGGGGACGGGGGAGCGCTTGCCCCCCAGGTCGTAGACGGCCATGAGGGCGAAGGCGGCGACCAGGGCCGCACCGCCCGTCCCCCTCCCGGGCCGGCGGCGGCGACGGCCAGGCTCAGCGGGACCGCAGCCACAGCGATGGCCAGGGCCACCGCCGGGGTCACCGTCCCCCGCACGAGGGGGCTGACCGCCCGCCGGGGCTCGTGGCGGTCGATGGGGAGGTCGACCACGTCGTTGAGCAGGTAGGCGAACAGGTGGAAGCCGATCGCCACCATGACCAGGACGGCGGCCGTCCCCCACGGCAGCGCCGGTGACACCGAGGCCGCCCCCAGGAGGGGGACGGCGAGGGTGGTCCCCAGCGCCGACAGGCGGACGAACAGCCCGACCGCCTGCAACCGCCGGTGGTGGCGGACGAGGGGTGTCCACGGGGTCTGCGGGCGGCGGGTCAGGGTTCGGTCCATCGCTCCAGGTGGTAATCGGCCTCCCGGGCCATCTTCATCGGGCCGGGGGTGATCTTGCGGACGAAGGCCTTGTCGTTCTTGCTGGTGGCCATGGCCTGGAGGTTCTGGGTCAGGAGCCCGATCCGCATCTTGGGGTGGAAGAGCGCCTGGTGGACGCCGTTGTTGTAGAAGCCGATCCACACGATGTAGCGACGGACGAGCTCGGTGTCGCCCCGCTCGGCGATCAGTCGCCGCAGGCTGTCGGGGGCGCCGATGTCGCGGAGGAACAGGTCGACGGTGTCGGTGTGCAGCACCCGCATGGTGGCTAGCGTGGTGGCCAGGCTGTCCTCCAGGGCGGGGTCCAGCAGTTGCGGGACCGACTGGCGCAGGGTCTCCAGCACCGCCTGGGGGCAGTAGAAGCCGACCGGTGCCAGGCCCCGGACCACCCGGCCCAGGAGGGCTGGGTCGCCGGCGGCCTGGGTCAAGAGGGTGGCGAAGTACGCCATGGGTCGGCCCTGCCTGCCATAGGCCAAGCCGAGGGGAAGAAGGTCGATGTCGAAGGGCACCTGGGTGCCCCCGTCGGCGGCCAGGAAGGCGGGCCGGTTCTCGTCGACGAAGGTGCGGGTGAGGTCCTCCAGCAGGCCTGTCCACCGGGCGGGGGCCTTCTCGATGAGCACGGTGAAGGCCCACAGCGCCCATCTCCGGCCGGTGTCGTCGAGGCGCCCGAACAGCTCCCGCACGAAGGATTCCGTGCCCTCCGGGTCGTGGAAGGCGTGAATGGCCAGCACCATTGCCCCCGCCATCCGCGACAGGGCGAGCGGGGACTGGAGGATGGCGGCCAGGTCGTCGCCCCGGGGCGATATGTCGGTGGCGGGGTCGACGAGGGGGACCAGCCGACCCATGGCCGTGCGGTCGCCGGCGAAGAACTCGTCCGCCTGCTGGAGGCCGCTGAAGAGCGCTGCTTCCATCACCCGCTTGGAGTACACCTGGGCCGCCACGGGCGTGGCCACCTTCACGAACGCGGCCCGGTTGAGCAGGTGCAGGTGGAGCCGGTTCTTCAGGAGGTCGTGCCAGAGGGCGGCGGTAGAGGCGACCACCTCGGGCCGGTCGGGGTGGTTGATGTAGATCAGGATCGACAGGCCGGCGACGAAGTCGAGGACCAACCGGTCCTTCTTGTGCAGGATCTGGCCGCCGATGGTGACCCGGGGGGCGAGGTCGGCCAGCAGCCGGACGGGGAGGCAGTCGGGATCGTCCGGCCGCCAGCGCAGGTAGGCGTACAGGGTGGCGGCCAGGCGCAGCGTCTCCCGGTCGTCGGTCGCCGCCCGGCGGAAGACGTCGAGCCCATTGGGGGACGCGGCCGCCGTCTTGAGGGCCACCTGCCAGGCGTCGGGTGCGTCGGTCTCGAGCAGCCTCACCATGGAGTCGACCGCCCGCCGGCTGCCGACCTTCATGTCCGCGCCGGCCAACCTCACCAAGCCCTCGGCGGCCAGCCCCCGGAGCTCGACCTCGGGCGCCACGGCCATCGCCTCGATGAGCCCCACCAGCCGATCGTCGGCACCGGCAGGGGGCGGGACCAGCCCGGCCTCGATGGCGGTGCGGACGTCGTCGTACATCGCCGCCGGCCCCCCCGGCACCTCCCGCTGCCGGGCCCGGAACCCGGCGTCGAGCACCACGTCGAACAGCTCGGCAGTGCGGGCGGCCCGGTCGGCCGGCCGTTCGAGGGCGGGCAGGCTGGCGTGCATGTGGCGGACGAGGTTGCGCAGGCAATAGGCGTCGTCGCAGTTGGCCCAGTCCCCGGCCCACAGCTCGGCCCGGGCCCGCTGGTAGTGGCGGACGATGCGATCGTGCTGCCTGGGCGGGGCGACGTAGAACCGGTTGTCGGAACCCCGGTCGTCGACATATTTGGTGGCCAGGAAGTCGGCCATCGACCGGTGGTAGAGGCGCCATCCGCCGCCCCCCTCGGCTGCCGGCTCTGCCGGCTCCCATTCCGTGACCTGCTCGACCGCCTGGAGGAAGCGGCTGAGGTCGTCGTCCTCCCACTCCAACCAGCGCACGAGCCGGTCGGCGGGCGCCGCCGGCAGGGCCACGCTGATGCTGCCCAGCAGGGGCTGGTAGTGGTCGCCCCAGGCCGGGCCCCGGTCGCGCTCGGCGCTGCCGGGGACGATGCGCTGGAGGTACTGGCGGTAGAGGTCGGCCAGGCCGGTGGGCAGGTCGTCGGTGTCGGTGAGGCTGCGGGAGCCCTTGGCCAGCTCGTCGACCAGGAAGTCGATGAACAGGAAGTTGCCGGCCGCCTGCCGGGCCAGGTGCTCGACGACCGAGTCGACGGTCGCAGGGGCTTCGATGCGACCGGCCAGTTCGGTGTTGTCCGCCAGCCGCCGGCGGACGAAGAGGCGGATGTCGTCCTCGTTGCGGGCGGCGTCGTCGCCGGTGGACAGGTCGAGGCGGCGGACGTCGCCGAAGGCGTCCTCCAGCAGGGTGACCAGCGTCCGCTCGTTGCGGCTCGTCACCAGGAAGCGGACGTTGGCGGGCAGGCTGGCCGACCGGGCCAGGAGCGACACCACGGTGGGCTCCGGCCCCACGAAGGCCTCGTCCACCCCGTCGACCAGGATGGCGATGGTGCGGTCGGGCTGGGCCTCGGCCATGCTCCGCAGGGGTTCCACCACGCCCTGGGCGTAGCGGTCACGGGCGTCGGGGAGGGTGACGTCGAGGTCGCCGATGTGGCCGATCACGGTGCCCGAGTTGTCCTGCACCTCCTGGCGGACGAGCTCGGGCAGGTTGACCCGGAGGAAGGCGTCGGAGAAGGCCTGGTGCCGGGTCGCCAGCTGGCGGGCCAGGCTGGTGACGAACCAGGCGGGGGTGATGTCGGCCCCGTCCTGGCCCCGCGTCATGCAGAAGCAGGCGGCCGACCAGGCGGCGCGCACCCGGGCCAGGGCGGCGGCGTCGGGGTTTTCGTCCGGAAGGTTCGGGCCCGCGCCCGCCAGCCACCCGGCCAGGACCGACTTGCCCGACCCCGGCTCCCCGGTGAGCAGGAACAGGCGCTCGGTGCCGGTCTGCAGCCAGTCGGCCACCTGCCGCAAGGCCCACTCCCGGCCCACCAGTCCGGCCGCCTTCTGCCCGATGACCGACGGGATGCGGAGATCGGTCGTGCCACACCCCCTTGTCGTTCGCCTCGGGATCGTAGTTTTTCCGTACTGGCCGGCCGGCAATCGCCGTTCAGGGGCCGAAACAGGCCTCCAACTCGTCGTCGAACGTCACCTCGGTGGCGAGGACGTCGGTGCGGAGGCCCTTGATCGACGGCTGGCGGAGGGTTCCCGCCTCGGTGACCTCGGTGTAGGAGATCTCGGCCACCAGCAGCGGCTGGACCCAGTGGAGCCGTGCCCTCGGGGGGTTGACGAAGGCGGGGGTCGGGAGCTCGATCTGGGCGAACAGGCGGGTGAGCTGGCGGATCAGCTCCTCGCTCAGGCCCGATCCGGCCTGGCCGACGTAGAAGAGGCGCTGCGGCCGGCCTCTGCGCTCGGCCTCCTCGGGGGACGTGTCGTAGACGCCCAGGGCCAGGGAGCCGATGCTCGTCTCGCGGGATCCTGAGCCGGTCGACCACCCACCCACGACGAACTCCCTTCGTCGACCGCACTTGACCTTCGACCAGGCCGACGATCGGCGTCCGGGCAGGTAGGGGGCGTCGACCCGTTTGGCCATGAAGCCCTCGAGGCCCAGGTCGCGGCAGGCGTCCATGAGGTCGTCGGGGGAGGCGTCGAGGACGGGAGCCGTCTGCCAGGCCGGGCCCCGGATGTCGAGTCCGTCGAGCACCTTCCGGCGCTCGGACTGGGGATGGTCGACGAGCAACTCGCCGTCGAGCCAGAGGACGTCGAAGGTGACGAAAGACACGGGCGTCTCCGCCAACAGGCGGGCGGTTGGCTGGCGGACGTGCATCCGCCGCTGGAGGCGCTGGAAGCTGGTCTGACCCTTGTCGTTGAACGAGACGACCTCGCCGTCGAGGACCGCGCGGTGCGGGGCGAGGGCGCCGGCGAGGCCGGCCAGCTCCGGGTAGGTGGCCGAGATGTCGCCCCCCCGCCGGTTCAAGAGGGTGACGCCGGCGGGCTCGACCACCCCGATCACCCGCTGCCCGTCGAGCTTGGGCTCGAACAGCCAACCGTCGGGGCTGGGGGGCACGCCGTTGCCGCCGGCGAGCATGGGTAGGAGCAACGGGGGAGTGTCGGGATCCATGCCGGTCACGGCTCAGGGTCTCCGTACCAAGATGTTCGTCCTCGCTCGTCGGGCGGGTTGTCGCGTCGACCTTCGACGGTAACTGGCAGACGTCGGATCGGTTCGGCGCGTCAGTACGCTCCCCATCGGGATGACGACCTCCGGACGACGATTGGCCGCGCCCGTGGTCGCGCTGCTCGCCATCGTCGGCCTCCAGCCGGCGGCCGTGGGCGCGTCCAGCCAGGCGGACCGGACCGTGGCCCTGGTGCTCGTGCCCGACCTCACCTGGGCGACGGCTCCCCTCGCCCTCGACGGCTACGCCAAGGCCAACCTCTCCATGCGGACGGACCAGGCCAGCTCGAACCCGGCCGACGTCTACCTCACCCTCGGTAAGGGGGGCCGGTCGTCCGGGTTGGGGGACCCGGCGCGCGTGGGACGGGTGGAGCCAACGCCCGACGGCGGCCTCCGGCTGGCGGACTGGGAGCGGCTGCGGGACCACGACGGCGATCTGCACTACGGCGGCGCCCTGGGGTCGGTCGGCGAGGCGCTGGCGACCAGTGGCCGCCGGTGGGCGCTGGTCGCCGAGGACGGGCAGGCGGCGGCGGCGGCCGCCGCGGCGAGGGCCGACGGGACCGTGCCCCAGGCGTTTGCCGGGACCACGGCCGGCGTGGCGGCCGCAGTCGGGGCCGGGCTCGACGCCCTGTTCGTGGCCGTCGCCCGCCCGGAGGGCCTGGCCGACGTCCTCCCCCTGCTCGACGGCACGTGCACGCTGGTCGTGAGCGCCTCGACGCCGGACGAGACCCGCCACCTCGGCGTGCTCGCCGCCTCCCCGATGTGCGGGCTCGGCGGCGCTGGCCTGGCCTCGCCCTCGACCCACCACGACCACCTGGCGACCCTTCCCGACGTCAGCGCCACGTTCCTCGACCTGGTGGGGATCGCCGACCCCGCCTCTGTCTCCGGCGGCGTCCTCACGCCCGCGCCGGCGGTCGACCGGGCGACGCTTGTGGCCCGGGACGATCGGACGTGGACGGCCGACCGTTCCCGCACCGACTTCGTGTGGCTGTTCGTCGTCCTCCACGCCCTCGGCGCGCTGGCCGTGATCCGCTGGCGAAGGTCCCGGACGGTCGTGTGCTGCGCCCTGCTGGGCATCCCCTCCGCCAGCCTCCTCATGATGCTCGTGCCCTGGTGGCGGGGCGGGGCCTGGACCGGCCTCCTCGTGGGAGGGACGGTGGCCGCCGCCGTCGGAGTCGGGGGGGCGCTGCTCGCCCGGCGGGACCTCGTCCTCGGAGTGGGCGCCGTCGCCGCCTTCACGTCGGCCGTGGTCGCGGTGGACGCCCTGTTCGGCAGCCCCCTCCAGATCGACGCCCCCTTCGGCAACTCCCCGGTGGTGGCGGGCCGGTTCTTCGGCGTGGGCAACATCGGTTCGGGGTTCCTCGCCGCCGGGCTCCTGGTGGCCGGGGGCCTGGCCATCGACCGATTGGGCCGTCGAGCCCTGCCGTGGGTCGCCGCCGCCCTGGTGGCGGGAGCGGTGGCGGGTGGCGCGCCGCAGTTCGGGGCCGACATCGGCGGGGTCCTGTTCGCCGTCCCCGCCTACGGCCTCCTGCTCCTGGGCGCCCGGCGGGGCCGGGTCACGGCCCGCCACATCGTCCTGCTGGCCGGGACGGCCGTCCTCCTGGTCGGCCTGTTCGTCGCCGTCGACCTGGCCCGGGACGCCGGCTCCCAGACCCACCTGGCCAAAAGCGTCGGCGGCCAGGGCATCGGTGACGACGTGATCCGCAAGGCGGAGCGGGCGGTGCGGACGGTCAAGGCGCCGATGGCCAACCTGGTGTGGATCGCGGTCGCCGCCCTCGCCTTGACCCGGTTCTCGCCCGGCCCCCGAGCGGCGCTGCGGTTCGCGTCGTACGCGGTGGTGGTGGCCGCCGTCCTGGGGTCCGTCCTCAACGACTCGGGCGTCAACGTGGCCGCCGCGGTGCTGGCCGTGGCCTGGCCGGCGGGCGTCCTGGTCGCGTCGGGGCGCGCACCGGACGACGCCCGCCCCGCGACCGAGACCGAGGCCGTCCGGGCGTGAGCACCGAGCCCGGGCTGCGGCCGACCGTCAGCGACCGCCGGTGGGGTCTGCGCCTGGCGCTCGGTTTCGCCGCAGTCGCCCTCCTGCTCCACCTGCCCGGACTGGTCGAGCCGCTGTTCAACTCCGACGAGGCCAGCCTGGCCACCATGGCCATGGAGATCGAGCGGGGGGGCACGCTCTACCACGAGACCGCCGACCGCAAGCCGCCCGTCGTCCCCTACGTGTACGCCCTGGTGTTCACCGTGACCGGGGACCGCGACATCCGCCCGGTGCGGGCGGTCGGGGCCCTGGTGCTGGCGGGCACCGCCCTCCTGCTGGCGTCCGAGGCCAAGCGGAGGACCGGCACCCGGACGGCCGCCGTCGCCGCCGGGGTGTTCTTCCTGGCCGGGACGGCGGCCAACTTCCCGGCCGACTCCCAGGCCGCTGGATTCGAGCTGTTCATGCTCCTGCCGATGACGGCCGCGGTGGTGGCGGCCGGTCGCCGGAAGGCGGTGCTGGCGGGGGTCTGCCTGGCGGTGGCCTGCCTGTGCAAGCAGACAGCGGTCATGACGGCGCTGCCCGTGGCCTTCCTGCTCTACCAGGCGGTCGGGTTGGCGAGCGGTGGCCCGGGCCGCCCTGGCCGCAGCGGCGGTGATCGTCGCCACCGCGTTCGTGTTCGGTCCCAGGGAGTTCCTCCTCTGGACGGTGACCGGCAACGGCGGCTACCTGGCCCTGCGGGGCTCGCTCCTCGCCTCGTCGCTCCGCGGGCTGGGGATGACGCTGGCCTTCCTGGGGCTCAACGCGGTGCTCGTCTGGTGCTGCGTCGTCGCCTGGCGCCGGGGCAAGGTCGACCGGGACCTGTGGCTGTGGCTCGGGGGAGGGGTCGTGGCCGTGCTGGCCGGCTTCCGGTTCTTCGGGCACTACTACCTGCAGCTCGTCCCCCCGCTGGCGCTCATCGCGGCGGTGTCGGGCCTTCCCGCCGTCAGGCGGGTGTGGAAGCCTGCCGCCGCCTGCCTGGTCCTGCCGGTGGCGGCCATGTGGCTGTTCAGCTTCTTCCCCCCGAACGCCCGGGGGATCATCCCCTACCGGACGGTGGCCGACCGGGTGCGGGCGCTGACCGAGCCGGCGGACCGCATCTTCGTGTGGGGCGAGTACCCCGAGATCTACTGGGCCGCCGACCGGGAGCCGGCCACCCGCTTCATCCACACCGGGTTCCTCACCGGCAACTCCGGCGGCCGCGACGCGGGGGCGGTGGAGCCGTCGGACGGCGTCCCCGGGGCCTGGGAGTTCCTGGCCGCCGACCTGGCGGCAACGCCGCCTGAGCTGATCGTCGACACCAGCACCGCATCCATCCGCAAGTCCGACCGCCATCGCCTGGAGGACACGATCCTGTGGGACGACGTCGTCCGCCGCTACGAGCTGGTCGACGTGGTGGACGGGGTGCGGCTCTACCGCCGGGCGGCGGGCGTCACGCCTTGACGACGACCAGGCGCTCCTCGGTCATCTCCCGGACGGCGGCCGCCGGGCCCTCCTTGGTGTTGCCGCTCGACCGGACGCCGCCGTAGGGCATCTGGTCGGCCCGCCAGGTGGGGACCTCGTTGACGAGCACGGTGCCGAAGTGCAGCTCTCTCGCCGCCCGCAGGGCTGTCGCCAGGCTCGACGTGTAGATCCCGGCCTGCAGCCCGTAGCGGGTGTCGTCGGCCAGGGCCAGCCCCTCGTCGGTGGAGGCGTAGGCCTGGATGGCGACCACGGGGCCGAAGACCTCGTCCCGGGACACCTTCATGTCGGGGGTGACGTCGGCCAGGACCGTGGGCCGGAGGAGGCCGTCGTCGCCGACCTTGCCGCCGGTGACGACCCGGGCGCCGGCCGCCACCGCCTCCTCGATCCACGCTTTTACCCGATCGCGGTCGTCGGGGGAGATGAGGGCGGAGACGTCGGTGGACTCGTCGAGGGGGTCGCCCACCACCAGGTCCTCGACGTGGGCGGCCAGGGCGGCGGTGAAGTCGTCGGCCACCTCGTTGTGAACGAGGACCCGCTGCACCGACACGCACGACTGGCCGGCGTGGGCGAAGCCGGTGGTGGCGACGGCCCGGGCTGCGGCCCGCCAGTCACCGTCGGCCTCGATCACGACGGGCGAGTTGTTGCCCAGCTCGAGGGCCACCTTCTTGCGACCGGCCCGCTCCTTGATGGCCCATCCCACCTCGCCCGAGCCGGTGAACGTGAGGTAGGCCACGTCCGGGTGGCGGACGAGGGCGTCGCCGACGTCGCCGCCACCGCCGGTGACGACATGGAGGTGGTCGGCAGGCAGGCCGCACTCCTGGACGAGGAGGTCGGCCAGGGCGACGGCCGTCAGCGGGGTCTGGCTGGCCGGCTTGAGCACCACCGGGCAGCCGGCGGCGATGGCCGGAGCCAGCTTGTGGGCCACCAGGTTGAGGGGGAAGTTGAACGGCGAGATGGCGCCGACCACCCCGATCGGCACCCGCAGGGTGAACGCCAGGCGTCCCTCGCCGATCTCGGTGGCGTCGATGGGCACCATGTCGCCGGTGAGGCGCCGGGCCTCGACGGCGGCGAAGGTGAACGTGCTGGCCGCCCGCTTGGCCTCCGTCCGGGCCGTCTTGAGGGGCTTGGCCGATTCGAGGGCGATGGTGCGGGCGAAGTCGTCCGAGCGTTCGGCGATCAGGCGGGCGGCGGCGTCGAGGATCTCGGCCCGCCGCCAGGGCGGGAGGGCCCCCTTCTGGAGGGCGCCGGCGGCGGCGGCCACCGCCCGGTCGACGTCGGCCGCGGTGCACTTGGGCACCCGACCGACCTCGGCGCCGTCGTAGGGCGAGCGGACGACGATCTGGCCGGCGACGATCTGGTCGGCCGTCACGGGGGAGCCTCAGGCGGGGCTGGGGACGAAGGTGACGGTGACGCTGGTGAAGCCCAGGCTGCCCATCAGCGTCTCGAGCATCTTGCGGGTGTTCGCCTCGGCCCGGGCCGGCAGGTCGCTGGCGGCGGCCGCCGCCCTCATCTTGTCCTGGGCCGCCAATTGCAGCTCGCGCTCGCCGGTGGGGGTGTCGGAGAACACCGAGCCCAGGCGGTCGAGCAGGCCCCGGTCGCGGCTGACCACCATGCTCTGTTCGAGGTCGATGTGGGGGTCCGACAGCTTCGGCGGCGGGAGCGAGATGGTGACCGACCGGCGGTCCTCCGAGACGATCACCGATTGGGCGTCGAGGCTGGAGAAGTCCACGGAGGCGTCGACCGAGCCGGCGGCCGAGTACACCGTCCGCTCACCCCGGATGAAGGAGGGGAGGAACCGGGCGTCCTTCTCGGTGTCGACCAGGACCTGGAAGTTCCCGGCCGCCGCCTGGTAGTCGCTCAGGTCCTCCATGGCTTGCAAAAGCGCAGGCTGGGTGCGGTCGACGGTGCGGCTGGAGAAGGGGTTGGGGATCGACGGGAGCAGGTCGCCGAGGGTGCCGGTGAGGGCCAGCACCCCGCAGACGAGCAGGCCCGCGACCACGACCCACCCCGACCGCGAGCGGGGTCGCATGACCACCACCCGCTCGTCCCGGTTGCGGTGCAGCACCCTCCCATCGTCTCACCTCCGAGGTACGTTGGCGCCGCGTCTTCCCCCTTCGAACTGTCGTGGAAGGAGGTGGCGCGGATGGATGTCGCTGAGCGACACCAGGACGGCGCGGAACGGGCGCTGGCAGAGATTGGCGCGGCACAACATGGCGTCTTCCACTGCCGGCAGGCGACCGACGTCGGGTTCACAGCCGCCATGCGCCGGAGCCGCCGTCAGAACGGTCGCTGGGAAATGCTCCATCGGGGGGTCTACCGGCTCGCGGGGACGCCCGCCACCTGGCACCAGGGGCTCATGGCGGCTTGCCTCGCGGTCGGACCAGGTGCGGTGGCCTCACACCGAGCGGCGGGTGCGTTGTGGCAGCTCGACGGGCTTGCGCCGGGCCCGATCGAGGTGACGTTCCCGAGCAGTGGTGAGCGTCACTTGCAGGGAGTGACGATCCACCGCACGAGGAGCCTCGCCCGGGCGGACGTGTCCCGGCGGGAGGGCATCCCCGTCACCCGCCCGTCCCGGACGTTGCTCGATCTGGCCTCGGTGCTCGATGGGGTTCGGCTGGAGGCGGCCGTCGACGCCGCCCTCCGTGACGGACATGCATCCGTGCCGTACCTTCTCCGGCGGCTCGACGAGGCCGGGTCACAGGGCCGGGCCGGCGCGGCCGTGCTTCGGGCACTGCTTGACGATCGGCGCGGAGGCCGAGGCCACGAGAGTCCCAAGGAGATCGAGCTGGCCGCCCTGCTCGACGGTGGCGGTCTTCCGCGTCTCGTCCGCCAGTACGAGCTACGGGACGTGGATGGTCTCCTGGTGGCACGCTTCGACCTGGCCGATCCGGCGGCTCGGGTGGCGGTCGAGTACGAGAGCTACCGCCACCACTTCGGTCGTCAGGCCTGGCGACAGGACCAGGCCCGGCACAACCGGGCGACAGCGCTCGGGTGGTTGGTCTTCCGTGCCACCGAACATGAACTGTCGGGGCCGGCGGCTGTGGCCTTCTCGCAGGCCGTACATCGGGCCCGGGACGAGAGGCGGGTCAGGAGGGCGGGTTGAGCTGGGCGAGCAGCTTGGTCGCCGCCTCCTCCGCTTGGCGGATGCAGGCGGCGATGCCGAGGCCGCGGTAGGCGGCGCCGGCGAGGGTCACGCCGGGCAGGGCCGTGGCCAGTGCGGCTTCGATGCGGTCGACTCGCCGCTGGTGGCCGGGCTGGTATTGGGGAAAGCCGTTGGGCCAGCGGGAGACGAGGCTGGTGACCGGGGGCTGCCGCACGCCGATGACGCCGGACAGCTCCTGGTGGAGGTGGTCGACCAGCTCGGCGTCGTCGAGGTCGGCGGGGCGGTCGTCGCCGGAGCGGCCGGCGGACGCCCGCACCAGCACCAGCCCGCTGGCGGCGAGGGCGGGCCACTTCGACGTCGACCACGTGCACGCCGTCATCAGCCGGCGCTCGAGCCGGGGCACCAGGAAGCCAGCCCCGTCGAGGGGCGACGGGAGGTCCTCCGGCCGGTAGGCGAGGGTCGCCACCGCCACCGACGCGTAGCGGATGCGCTCGAGGTCGTCGGCGACGGACGGGGCCGTCGCCCGCAGGAGGGGAGCGGCGGCGAAGGCGGGGACGGTCACGACGACCGCCGAGGCCTCTAGCGACCCGTCGGCGGTGACCACCCGGTAGCCGCCCGACCCGTCCGGCTCGACTGACTTCACCGCCGCTCGGGTGCGGACGTCGACGCCCGCCTCGGCCAGCGCGGCCGCCAGCCGGTCGACCAGCCGTCCCAGCCCGCCGGCCACGCCCAGGAACACCGGACCGGCCGGACCCGACGCCGCACCCCCCGATCCCGAACTGGTGACGTTTGTGGGCGTCATAGCGCCCGTTTGTGTCACCAGTTCGGGCTCGGCGGGGGCGCCGGCCCCGGAACGACGGCGGCGGAGGCCGAGGATGAGGCTGCGGGAGGAGGCGGCGGCTTCGGCCAGCTGGGGGGCGGTGGCGGACAGGCTGAGGTCGTCGGCCCGGCCGGCGTTGATGCCGCCGACCAGCGGCTCGACCAGGCGGTCGACGACGGCCTGGCCCATCCGGGCCCCGATCACCTCCGCCACCGACGGGTCGGCGCTCAGGCCCGGACGGGACCGGGGCAGCACCAGGTCGAACCCGGCCCGGACCACGGCCGCCGGCGAGAGCACGCCCGACCGCAGCAGCGGGCCGAGCTCGATGGGCACGCCCAGCACCTGGCCACCCGGCAACGGCCGCAACCGGCCCCGGGTCCACACGAACGCCTTGCCCGTCGCCGGCTGGACCAGGTCGTCGGCCAGGCCCAGGGCGACGGCCAGGGCCCGGGCGTGGGGCACCCGGGCCAGGAACGTGTCCGGGCCCTCCTCCACCGGCACGCCACCGAGGGACGAGGTGCGGATCTTGCCGCCGAGGCGGTCGTCGGCCTCCAGCACCGTCACCCGGGCCCGGTCCTTCAGGAACCAGGCGGTGGCCAGTCCGGTGATCCCGCCACCGACGACGACGACGTGGGGCCGAGCGTCAGCCGGCAGCGGCACGGGCCCGCACGACCTCGGCCAGGGTGGCGCACAGGGCGGGATGGTCGTTGGGCGACGGCGTGCGGGCGAAGTCGAGGCGCATGGCGTCCGCCATCCTGGCCGCCTCGATGTCGAGGTCGTAGAGGACCTCGAGGTGGTCGGACGTGAAACCACAGGGGCACACCACCACGCCCCTGGCCCCGTCCGCCGCCAGCCGGGGCAGCACGGACAGGATGTCGGGACCCAGCCAGGGCTCGGTGGTGCCGGTGCGGGCCGCGCTCTGCCAGGCGGTGGACCACCGGGTGTGGGGCACGCGGAGGGCCACGCTGATGGCGGTCTCCCGGAGCTGCCCCGGGTAGGGGTCGCCGGAGGCCTCGATGAACGCGGGCAGGCTGTGGGCGGTGAACACGACCTCGACGTCGGGCTTCTTCTGGGGCAGGGAGTCGATGGCCTGGCCCACGAAGCCGGCCAGCAGGTCGAGGTAGCCGGCGGCGGTGTGCCAGGAGTCGACCATCAGGACCTCGACCCCGTGGGCCGAGCCCGCGGCGGCCGCCCGCTCGCCGTACTGGCCCACCGAGAGGAACGAGTAGTGGGGGGCCAGCACCAGCCCCACCGCCCGGGTGACACCCCGTGCCGCCAGCGCCGCCACCCCGTCCTCGACGAACGGCGGGGCGTGCTTCATCCCCAGCTCGACGGTGAACCCCGGGCCGAGGGCGGCCGCGATGCCCGCCGCCTGGGCCGCGGTCCGCTCCAACAGCGGGGACGTGCCGCCGATCGCGTCATACCGCCGCGACAGGTCGGCGAGGAGGTCGGGCGGCGGCTTCTGACCCCGGCGGACGTGGGTGTAGTACGGCTCGATGTCGTCGGGGGTGGCAGGCGTGCCGTAGGCCATGACCAGCACGCCGACGGGCTCGGGATCAGCCACCGGTCTCGCTGTGGACCAGGTCGACCACGCGGCGGAGGATGTCGGGGTCGGTCTCGGGCAGCACGCCCCATCCCAGGTTGAAGACGTGTCCCGGCCGGCCCCCGTTGGCGTCGAGCACCGCCCGGGAAGCGGCGGCCGCGGTGTCCCAGTCGGCCAGGCACACGGTGGGGTCGAGGTTGCCCTGCACGGCGACGTCGGAGCCGAGGCGGCCCCGGGCCCGGGCCAGCGGCACCCGCCAGTCGACGCCCACCACGTCGGCCCCCGCCTCGTGCATGACCTCCAAAAGCTCGCCGGTGCCCACGCCGAAGTGGATGCGGGGCACGCCCAGGTCGGCCAGCCCGGCCAGCACCTTGCGGGTGGCGGGCAGCACGTGGCGGCGGTAGTCGGCCGGGCTGAGCACGCCCGCCCACGAGTCGAAGAGCTGCACCGCGGCCGCCCCCGCCCCCACCTGGCCCCGCAGCGAGGCCAGGACGATGCCCGCCAGCCGGTCCAACAGGTCCGCCCACAGCGCAGGCTGGGCGTGCATGAAGGCCTTGGCCTTGACCTGCTCCTTGGACGCGCCGATCAGGTAGGTGGCCAGGGTGAACGGTCCCCCGGCGAACCCGATCAAGGGCACGTCGAGCTCGCCCACCAGCAACTTCACCGTCTCCAGGACGTACGGCATGTCGGACTCGGCGTCGAGCGGCCGCAGCCGGTCGAGGTCGGCGGCCGTCCGGAACGGCTCGGCCACCACCGGCCCTGGCGCCAGGTCGATGTCGATTCCGATCGCCGTCAAGGGGACGATGATGTCGGAGAACAGGATGGCGGCGTCGACTCCTAGACGGCGCACCGGCTGCATCGTCACCTCGGCCGCCAGCTCCGGCGTGCGGATGACGTCGAACATGCCGTGCCGCTCCCGGATGGCCCGGTACTCCGGCAGCGACCGTCCCGCCTGGCGCATGAACCACACCGGCGTCCGGGCCACCGGCTTGCCCCAGCAAGCGTCCAGAAAGGCGGAGGGGGAGGACATTCCTCCCCGACCCTACTGTCAGCCCTTCTGATACTTCCGGGCGGCGAGGGGGGCGAAGATCACGGTGAAGAGCAGGCACCAGACCAGGGAGCGGACGGCGAAGTAGCTCGCCGGGTGGCCGAGCACGGCCTCCGCCTTGTCGCCCAGGGTGAGGGCCCGGACGGCGTTGACGATCTGGGTGAGGGGCTGGTTCTGGGCGAAGCCCTGCATCCAGCCCGGCATCGACTCCACCGGCACGAAGGCGCTGGACACGAACGTGAACGGGAACACCAGCAGCCCGATGCTCTGGGCCGCCTGGGGGGTGCCGGCCATGATCCCCAGCCACACGAACAGCCAGGTGAAGGCGAAGGCGGCCAGCACGCACAGGGCGAATGCGCCCAGCAGGCTGAGGATGGGCGCCGACGTGCGGAAGCCCACCGCGAAGCCGACGGCGGTCGTCACGACCAGGCCGATGGCGCCCAGGGCGGTGTCGGCCACCACCCGGCCGGAGACGACGGCCAGGCGGGGCACGGGCAGGGACCGCAGCCGGTCGAACAGGCCCTCGGAGAGGTCCTCGGCCGCGCCGATGGAGGCGGTCATGCCCGAGAACAGGACGCCCGTGCCCACGAAGCCGGGGACGAGGAAGTCGACGTAACGGATCCCGCCGATGGGGATGGCGCCGCCGAACACGTAGCGGAAGATGAGCAGGAACATGGCGCCCTGGATCATCCCGATCACGAAGACCTGGGGCGTCCGCACGCTGCGCAGCACGGTGCGGCGGGCGATGCCGAGGGTGGTGGTGAGGGCGCTCGCCGTCCTGGTCGGACGGGGCAGCTCGATCGCCTCCCGCGGGCCGGCCATGGGGGGAATCGTCGTGGTCACGGTCGGCTCCTCGGGCTCGGGCTCGGGCTCGGGCTCGTGCTCGGGCTCGGCCGGGGCGCTCATGCCGCCTTCTTGCGCCGCTTGCGGCCGGACGGGGCGCCCGACGCATCGGGATCGGCCTCGGCATCGGCTTCCGCGGTGCGGCCGGTGAGCTTCAGGAACACCTCGTCGAGGGTCGCCCGACGAAGGCCGACGTCGGCCACCGACACCCCGAGGGAGTCGATGATCCGCACCGCCTCCAGCAGTTGGGCCGAGCCTTCGGCGACGGGGATGGCCACCGATCGGGTGGGAACGTCGATGCGGGGCGGCTCGGCGCCGAGGGGGGCGAGGGCGGCCACCACCCGGTCGAGGTCGGCCGGGTCTATGACGTGGACCTGGATGACGTCGACCCCGCCGAGCGACTTGAGCTGGTCGGACGAGCCCTCGGCGATCACCTTGCCGTGGTCGATGATGGCGATGTGGGAGGCGAGCTGGTCGGCCTCGTCGAGGTACTGGGTGGTGAGGAGCACGTCGGTGCCCGACGAGACCAGGTCGCGGATGATGTCCCACAGCTCGTTGCGGCTGCGGGGGTCGAGGCCCGTCGTGGGCTCGTCGAGGAGCAGCAGCTCCGGGGCCCCCACCAGGCTGGCGCCGAGGTCGAGCTTGCGCCGCATGCCGCCGGAATAGGTGCGCACCAGCCGGTCGCCGGCGTCGGCCAGGCCCAACCGTTCGAACACCACCCGGGCGCTGGTCCTGGCCTGCTTCGGGTCGTGACCGAACAGGCGCCCGATGAGCTCGAGGTTCTCCGGGCCGGTCATCGCCCCCTCGACGGCGGCCGACTGCCCGGCCAGGCCGATCACCCGGCGGACCTTGGCCGGCTCGGCCAGGGCGTCGATGCCGGCGACGGTGAGCGTGCCCGCGTCGGGCAGGAGGAGGGTGGCCACCATGCGGATGAACGTGGTCTTGCCCGCCCCGTTGGGCCCGAGGATGGCCGTGACCTGGCCCCGCTCGGCCACCAGGTCGAGGCCGGCCAGCGCCTCCGTCTTCTTGAACCGCTTGGTGAGCCCGTGGGCTTCGATGATGGGCGGCATCTCGGTCTCCTGGCTCCCGGTCGTGTGCGGCTCGACGCTCTTGCAGTCGCGGCCCGCCCCGCTCGTCCCCCCGGGCGCCAGCTACGTCAGGGGGCAGTTGGCTCCCAGACGAGCTCCGACACCTCGATGACGACGTCGAGTCCACCACTGTCGCGCGTATGGACCTCCCCGGCGAGCACGCACACCGACCGGTTCAGCCAGTCGTACCGGGCGTCGTCGGTGACGTGGGTCATGCTGCCCAGGAGCCGGCCGGGGCCGTCGTCCGTCGCCAGGCCGTACCCGTGCCACGTGAAGAGGACGGTCGCTCCGTCGTCCGTCTCCACGACGCCCCGAAAGTCGGGTGTGAAGGTGCCGTCGACCCGGCGCCGTGGGTAGTTGGCGGCGCGGAGCCGTCCCCCGACCCGCCCCTCGGCTCGGCCGTCGACGATCAAGAAGCCCTGACCCTCGACCCCGTGCTCTCCCGCCCGCTCGACGCTCCACCTCTCCGTCGGCGAGAACGTGGCCCGGTAGAGCGGCTCGAGGCGCATGAAGCGGCCGCTGGCCTCAGCGGGCCGACAGGCCGGCGGCCGTCGGGGGCAGGCCGGCTGCCGAACCGAGGGGCGACAGCGACCCTTCGTCGTCGACGGACCACCCGAAGACGCTCCCCGAGTCGGCATCGAGGGCGTACAGGTAACGCCCGTCGGCGGTGAGGGCCAGGTCGCGGAGCCCGGGTCGGCCGTCCTCGGTGATGCCGGCGGTGGCGTTCCCGAGGGTGAGGCGCCCGTCGGTCCCGATCGCGTAGCGGGACACGGCGCCGTCGGCGAAGTTGGTGGTGAACACGTGCTGGCCATCGGGCGTGACGGCGGCCCAGCAGATCTCGCTGCGCCCGTTCCCGACCGACCTGGTGACCGGCGTGATGTCTGCCCCCTCGACCAGGTACGACGAGGCGGCGGCGGCCCCCTTGGCCGCACCGAAGGCCTCGGTGACGACCAGCGTCCCCCCGCTCGTGAGCGCGAACCCGTAGGGCGTCGGGCCGGACGAGGGGACGGACCGCAACTCGCCGAGCGTGCCGTCGTCGCCAACGGCGAAGGCGACGATCGAGTCCGTCCCCCGCTCGGTGACAAGAAGGATGGAGCCGTCGGCCGAGAAGCCGACCTGGGCCGGGTCGGCGTCGGGGGCCGACAGCGCCTGCTCGCCGCCCGCCATCGGCTTCAGGCCGTCGGCGCTCAGTCGGAACCCGGTGACGGTCGCGACGCCGGTGCTGAGGACGTAGACCAGGCCGCCGTGCTCGGCGACGCTTCGGGGCGCCGATCCCGCCGTCGTCCGGCCCACCAGGTCGAGCCCCCCGTTATCGAGGACGGCGAACACGCTGACATCGTCGCCCCCGACGTTGGTCACGAGCAGGTGGCGCCCGTCGCCGGTGAGGGTGACGGAGCCCTGGGACGGCAGGTGGGGATTGCCGTCACCCTCCCCTCCCGTGTCGTACGAACCGTGCTCGGCCAGGGCGCCATCCGCCCCCCGCCGGAACACGACCACCCGGTTCTGCGGCTCGTTGGTCTGGCAGTAGACCGCCCCGTCCCCGCTTGCGTCCGACATGCTCGCCTCCCTCTCCACGTTCGCTGTCGGTTGTCCCGTCCCCCACCGGTGCACGAGCGTTACAGGCTCGAATGGTCGGCCCGCAGTGGTCGGTCGGGTCCCGTCGCACGGGCGGACCATCTCCCCGGGTGTGCCAAGCTGAACGCACCACGGGAGCCCGTCGGGGCTGAGAGGGCGCCGTACGCGCCGACCGTCTGAACCTGTCCGGGTCATGCCGGCGAAGGGAGTGCTCGATGGCCAGCCGCCGCAAGGTCTACGTCGAGGGCCCGCACGGGGTGCGGGTGCCGTTCAACCAGGTCGACCTCACCGACGGCTCGTCCATCCGCCTCTACGACACGTCTGGCCCCGGCTCCGAGCCGGCCGACGGCCTGGCGTCCCTCCGCCGCCATTGGATCCTCGCCCGGGGCGACGTGGAGGAGCACGAGGGCCGGGTTGCCACCGTCCGCGACGACGGCCGGGCGGCGGCCCGCCGGGCGACCGACGCAACGGCAACGGCAACGGCCACGCACGTCGGCGGGGCCCCCTCGGTCCTGCGGGCCAAGCGGGGCCAGGTCGTGACCCAGCTCCACTACGCCCGGAGGGGCGAGATCACGCCGGAGATGGAGTTCGTCGCCCTCCGCGAGAACTGCACCCCCGAGCACGTCCGCAACGAGATCGCCTGCGGGCGGGCCATCCTGCCGGCCAACGTCAACCACCCGGAGACCGAGCCCATGGTCATCGGGCGCAACTTCCTGGTGAAGATCAACGCCAACATCGGCAACTCGGCGGTGACGTCGTCCATCGCCGAGGAGGTCGACAAGCTCACGTGGGCCACCAAGTGGGGTGCCGACACGGTGATGGACCTGTCGACCGGGGCCAACATCCACACCACCCGGGAGTGGATCGTCCGCAACTCGCCGGTGCCCATCGGCACCGTCCCCATCTACCAGGCCCTGGAGAAGGTCGACGGCAAGGCCGAGGAGCTCTCCTGGGAGGTCTACCGGGACACGGTCATCGAGCAGGCCGAGCAGGGCGTCGACTACATGACCGTCCACGCCGGCGTGCGGCTGCGCTACGTCCCGGGGACGGCCACCCGCACGACGGGGATCGTCAGCCGGGGCGGGTCGATCCACGCCGCCTGGTGCCTGGCCCACCACCAGGAGAACTTCCTCTACGAGCACTTCGAGGAGCTGTGCGAGATCCTGGCCGCCTACGACGTGGCCTTCTCCCTGGGTGACGGGCTGCGCCCGGGCTGCATCGCCGACGCCAACGACGCCTCGCAGCTGGCCGAGCTGGCCACCCTGGGCGAGCTGACCGAGGTGGCGTGGAGCCACGACGTGCAGGTCATGGTGGAGGGACCGGGCCACGTGCCGATGCACAAGATCCGGGAGAACATGGACCTCCAGCTCGAGCTGTGCCACGAGGCGCCCTTCTACACGCTCGGCCCCCTCACCACCGACGTCGCCCCCGGCTACGACCACATCACCTCGGCCATCGGGGCGGCCATGATCGGCTGGTTCGGCACGGCGATGCTCTGCTACGTCACCCCCAAGGAGCACCTGGGCCTGCCCAACCGAGACGACGTGAAGGCGGGCGTGATCGCCTACAAGATCGCGGCCCACGCGGCCGACCTGGCCAAGGGCCACGCCGGGGCCCAGGCCTGGGACGACGCCCTGTCGAAGGCCCGCTTCGAGTTCCGCTGGGAGGACCAGTTCGACCTCGCCCTCGATCCCGACACGGCCCGGGCCTTCCACGACGAGACCCTGCCCGCGGCCCCGGCCAAGACCGCCCACTTCTGCTCCATGTGCGGTCCCAAGTTCTGCTCCATGAAGATCAGCCACGACATCCGGGAGTACGCCGCTGCCCACGGCGTCGACGAGGAGCAGGCCATCGAGCTGGGAATGAAGGAGAAGTCGGCGGAGTTCGTCGCCGGAGGGGCCGAGATCTACAGCCCCGAGAGGACGTAGGGATGCCGGATTATTCGCCTGGAGTGTGCGCGCTGTGCGGGGGACCGCCGGAAAAGTCCGAGTACGGGTTGGTGACCTGGACCGCGCTGCCCGACGTGGGCTGGCACTACGAGTGCATGTCGACGCCCGAGGGGGCGGAGTGGTTCGCCGACCTGCGGGAGAAGCATCCCCTCCTCGACCGTCAGGTCAGCCTGCGCACCCTGCGGGTGGAGCAGGAGTGCGAGTGGTGCCACACGGTGCAGATGGTGAGCCCCACGGCCATCGGCCACAACGTCACCGGCTGGTGGATCACGTGCGACTCGTGCCCGACGCCATGGCGGGACGCGGTCAACGGCTGGGACAACGAGGAGGTCATCCGTAAGCTGTGGGGCCTCCGCCTGCGCTACGAGGTCGACGACTGGGACGACGCGGCCGAGGCCGAGCTGGCCGCCCTGGACGAGATCCTGCCCGCCGCCTTCCGCAAGTGCGGGGCCTGTGGCGGGCAGTTCAGCTTCACCTCACGGGTGCGGTGCGTGGAGTGCGCGGCCCTGCTCCCGCTCGACTCCTGGTTCCACTACAGCTACCTGGAGGGTGCTGAGGAGGACGCCTAGCCCGTCGTTGCCGCGTCCGCCGGGCGCTCGGGCTGGTGCACGTCGGGCTCGAGGTACATCACCCTCGCCTCGGGACAGGCCGCCCGCACCGACGTCTCCACCCGGTTGAGGGCCTCCGCCACCTGCACGAACCCGAGCTTGGCGTCGAGCTCCAACTTGGCCCCCACCAGCAGCTCGTCGGGACCGAGGTGCTGGGTCCGCATGCTGATCACCCGTTGGACGCTCGGATCGGCCTGCATGGCGGCGCGGATCTTGCCGACCATCGCCGGCGTCGCGCCCTCGCCGATCAACAGGCCCTTCATCTCGATCATCAGGATGACGGCGATCACGGCTAGGAGGACGCCGATGGCCAGGGTGCCCACCGCGTCGAAGCGGGCGTTGCCGGTGATCTCGGCCAGGCCCACCCCGACCAGGGCCAACACCAGGCCGACCTCGGCCCCGATGTCCTCCAGCAGCACGACCGGCAGCTCGGGGATCTTGGCCCGGCGGATGAAGGTCCACCACGACTGGTCGCCCCGCACGTGGTTGCTCTCCTGGATGGCGGTGCGCAGGGAGTACGTCTCGAGGGCGATGGCCACCAGCAGGATGCCGACGGCGATGGGCACTGACTCCAGCTCGTGCGGGTGGCGCAGCTTCTCGAACCCTTCGTACAGCGCGAACAGCGAGCCCAGGCTGAAGATGACGAGGGCGACGACGAACGACCAGAAGTAGCGCTCCCGTCCGTAGCCGAAGGGGTGGTCGGCGTCGGCCGTCTTCCGGGCCCGGTTGCCGCCGAGGAGGAGGAGGCCCTGGTTGCTGCTGTCGGCGAACGAGTGCACCGACTCGGCCAGCATGGAGGACGCGCCGGTGAGCAGGAACCCGACGAACTTGGCGACTGCGATCCCGGCGTTGGCGAAGAACGCGGCGATGATTGCCTTGCGGCTGCCCTCCTGCATGAGGGCGGACCTTACCCTCCGGTTTCGGCCAGCCTCTTGGCCGCGGCGCGGAGATCGTCGACGAAGGCCGCCATCTCCCGGCGCCGGGTGTCGTCATCGGGCGCCCGCAGGATTGACGAGGGGTGGACGGTGGCGGTCAGCACCGGCCCGTCCGCCTGCTCGAACAGCTCGCCCCGCTGCTTGGTGACCCGGAACTGCTTGCCGAGGAGGGCCTGGGCCGCGACCGCGCCCAGGGCCACCACCATCCGGGGGCGGACGGCCGCGATCTCCGCCTCCAGCCACGGCCGGCAGGCCTCGACCTCGGCCGCGTTGGGCTTCTGGTGGATGCGGCGCTTGCCCTTGGCCGTCCACTTGAAGTGCTTGACCGTGTTGGTGACGTAGACGTTGGTGCGGTCGATGCCCGCCTCATCGAGGGCCCGGTCGAGGAGGGCACCGGCCGGCCCCACGAACGGATGGCCCTCGATGTCCTCCCGGTCGCCGGGCTGCTCACCGACCAGCATGAGCGGCGCGTGCTCGGGGCCTTCGCCGAAGACCGTCTGGGTACCGCACTTCCACAGGTCGCAGGCCTGGCAGCCGGCCGCCTCGGCCCGCAGCGTGTCGAGCGAGGTACCGGGCGGTGGGGCAGCCACCCGGCCGAGCTACCCCGGGCCCGGCCCGGTCAAACGATCGGGTCAAAGGACGGGAGCAGGCGGCCCTGCTCGACGGCCGGATAGCCCTCGGCGGCCAGGAGCGCCCTCTTGGCGTCGAGGCCCAGCCCGAACCCGCCCAGCCCGTTGCCGGCCACCACCCGGTGGCAGGGGACGATCACCGGGACCCGGTTGCGGCCGAGCGCCCCGCCCACGGCCCGGGCCGCGCCCGGCTTGCCGATGGCCTGGGCCACCTCGCCGTAGGTCCAGGCGTCGCCCGGCGGGATGGCCCGGATGGCGGTGAGCACGGCCCGGTCGAACTCGGCGACCCCCCGCCAGTCGATGGGCACCGGCTCGTGCGCGAGGAGGGCGGGCGGCTCGTCGGCCCGGGCGACCGAGCGCCCGAAGCGGGCCTTGAAGCCGGCCTCGAAGCGAGCCTCGTCGGTGCCGGGCTCGACCCGGCACACCCCGTGGTCGTTCCAGGCCACGAAGACCGGCCCCATGGGCGTGTCGAGCGGGATGTAGGCGTCGTTGTCGGCCATCCACCCAGTATGCCGACCCGGTGCGACACTCGAACTGGTGACGCTCAACGCCACAGAGTGGCCGAAAGTGTCACCAGTTCGGTCTGGCGCCGGCGGCGGTGGGCGGGGGCACTGCCCCCTCAGCGGATGCGGACCAGGCGGAGGATGTCGGTGACGGAGTCCGGGTCCTGGCCCGAGCCGACCAGGATGGCGACCACGTCGCCGCTCTTGACGATCTCCAGGTCGACGGCGGCCTTGGTGGCGAACCACACGATGTCGTCGGTGGTGCCCCGGCGCTCGGTGAGCACCGGCGTGACGCCCCAGGCCACGGACAGCTGGCGGGCGGTGCGCAGCGACGGGGTGGCGCCCACGACGGGCATCCGGGGCCGGAACCGGGAGATGGCCCGGGCGGTGGCCCCGCTGTTGGTGCAGGCGATGATGGCGGCCGCGTCGGCGTCGATGGCGGCCCGCCAGGCGGCGGCCGAGATGGAGGCGCCGATGCGGTCGAGCACCGGTCGCCCGCGAGTGCCGGAGAGCAGCTGCAGACCCAGGTTGCGGCCCCACAGCTCGTAGTTGAACTCCTTCTCGGCCCGGGCCGCGATCCGGGCCATGGCCCGCACCGCCGCCGCTGGGTCGTGGCCGATCGCCGTCTCCCCCGACAGCATCAGGGCGCTGCTGCCGTCGAACACCGCGTTGGCCACGTCGCTCACCTCGGCCCGGGTGGGGGTGGGCGCCGACACCATCGACTCCAGCATCTGGGTGGCGGTGATCACCGGGCGGGCGTAGCTCACCCCTGTCTTGATGATCAGCTTCTGATAGTGGGGGACGTCCTCCAGGGCGCACCGGACGCCGAGGTCGCCCCGGGCGACCATGACGCCGTCGGACGCGGCGATGACCTCGTCGAGGTTGTCGACCGCCTCCTGGGTCTCGATCTTGGCGATCAGCATGGGCCCGTCAGGACCGACCGCGGCCCGCACCCGCTCGATGTCGGCCGCCGTCCGGACGAAGGACACCGCCACCGCGTCGACGTCGGCCGCGCACACGATGTCGAGGAGGCGGAGGTCGTCGGCGGTGGGCGTCGTCATCGCCGTGGCCCCGGGGAAGCTCACGCCGGGCCGGCCCCGGGCCGGGCCGCCGGACAGGACCCGGGTGACAAGCTTGTCCGCGCTCAGCATCGTCACCAGCAGCTGGATCCCACCGTCTCCGAGGGCGATGGTGTCCCCCAACGACACGTGGTGGACCAGGTCGGGATCGTCGACCGCGATCCGCCGACCGTCGCTCGCGGCCTCGCCGTCGAGGGCGGGAACGAGGTCGACGGTGTCGCCCTCGGCGAGATGGACCCCATCGTCGGGGAACGAGGCCGCCCTGACCTTCGGCCCCGGGAGGTCGACGAGCACGCCCACGGTGCGGCCCTCGTCCTCCGCCGCCTGCCGGACCCGCCGGATGCGGTCGACCGTCTCCGCCGCCGGACCGTGGGCCAGCGACAGGCGGGCCATGTCCATGCCCGCCGCGATCATCGCCCGCAGGACCACCGGGTCCTCGGACGCCGGGCCGACGGTGGCGACGATCTTGGTCCGGCGTTCCACGGCCGCCACGTTACGGCTCGTGGCGGCCACTTCCGCCAGCCACGCCCTCTACCGTGGCCGGTGGCGGCGCCGGACCGACCGGCGCATCGGGAGGCACACATGGCTGCGACGTGCGGACACGAGGGATGCAACTGCGAGCCCCGTGAGGACGGGTTCTGCAGCGACTACTGCCAGAAGCACGGGACCCACGAGGGTCACCAGGCGCACGACTGCAACTGCGGACACGACGGTTGCCGCTGAGCCCGGGTGAAGGCGCGGACGGGAGCCTGATCGGGCCCGGCGTCCGCCAGATCGACACCCTCCTGGGTGGATGGGAGCGGGTCACCGCCGGCTACCTGGTGGAAGGGCCGGAGCCGGTGCTGGTGGAGACCGGCAGCCAGACCTCGGTGCCGGCGCTCCTCGCCGCCCTCGACCGGCTGGGGGTGGGACCGTCCGACCTGGCCGGCGTGGTGGTGACGCACATCCATCTCGACCACGCCGGCGGGGTGGGCGACGTGGCCGCCGCCTTCCCCCGGGCGACCGTCTACGTGCACGAGAAGGGCGCCCGCCACCTGGCCGACCCCTCCCGCCTGGTCGCCTCCGCGGCCCGCGTCTACGGCGATCTCCTCGACACGCTCTACGGGCGGCTGGCGCCGACGCCGGCGGCGCGCATCGAGATCCTGGGCGAGGGCGACCAGGTGGTGGTGGGCCCCACCCGCAGCCTGACCGCGGTCGACTCACCCGGTCACGCCAAGCACCACCTCGGCCTGCACGACTCGGAGACCGGGATCCTCTTCGTGGGCGACGCTGTCGGGGTGCGCCTACCCGACGTGGGGGTGCTCCGTCCCGCCACCCCCCCTCCCGACTTCGACCTCGACCTGGCCCTCGACTCGCTGCGCCGCTTCGCCGCCCGCCGCCCGTCGGCCCTGGCCCTGGCCCACTACGGCCTCGTGCCGGGCGACCCTGCCGACACCCTGGACGAGGCGGCCGAGGTGCTGCGGCGGTGGGCCGAGGTGGCGGAGGCGGCGTGGCGGGACGGTCGAGACGTCGCCGAGGCCCTGTCCGACGCCTTCGCCCCCGACGTGGCCGGCGCCAGCGCCGACGACCAGGCCCGGCTGGAGACGCTCAACGGCGTCCACTCCAACGCCGCCGGCCTCCGCCGGTGGCTGGAGCAACGGGCGGCGGCCGCCGCCGAGCCACCGCCCGAGCCCCGACCCCAGCCCTGAGGTCCTAGTGCTCGTGCTCGATGCGCTGGACGAGGAGCTGCTTGCCCATGTCCGCCGCCCGCCGGTAGCCCTGCTGGACCTGCTGGAAGAAGGTCCGCAGCTCGTCGTCGGTGCCCTCGTCGTCGAGGTACTTCTCGATCGTCTCCGCTCCCTGGAGGGCGTGGTACACCACGCTGATCACGTTGTAGGTCGGGTCGCTGGTGCCGGTGGCCTGTTGGTCGCTCATGGGCCGTTCCTTCCCGACCCGCCGCCGGTCACACCCATGGGGCGGCCGTCAGGAGGCGGGGGCGACCTCGTCGACGGCAGCGATGGCGATGGTGGCGGCCAGCACCGAGAGGAGGGCGCCCGGCACCCCCGCCAGCTCGAGGCCGACCAGCCCCGCGGCCAGGGTGAGGAAGGGCCCGACGTGCACCGTCTGGGCCTCCACCCTCCGCTCGACCAGGAAGTTCTCGGCCAGCTGGTAGGCGACGAAGAGCGCCCCCAGCCACGTGGCATCCGTCGCCGAGCTCACCGCGGCCAGGCCCACGATGGGAATGGCGCCCACCAGGGCGCCCCCCACCGGCACCAGGTCCCAGAGGCCGACCCAGATGCCGAGGGCGGCCGGGCCGGGGACTCCGGCAGCCCGGGCCGCGACGAAGGCGAAGAGCCCGGCGGCGACGGCCATGGTGAGGCTGCTGGCGGCGTAGCCGAAGGCTCGGGCGTAGACCACCGGTGCCAGTGTCCGCAGGCGTTCCCGCCGGTGGGGGTCGGAGAGCTGGCGGACGGCGGCAGCCGCGATCCGAGGCCCGTGCTGCAGGAAGAAGATGGTGAGCACGGCGGTGGCGAGGAAGGCCACCCCCCGGGTGGCGGCGGCCCGGATGGCGTCGGCCGCCGTCCCTCCCCGCAGCCGTTCGGGAAGGTCGTCGAGGAAGCGACGGGTGCGCTCTGACAGCCGGAGGTCGCGGGCCAGGCTTCCGAAGCGGTCCGAACGCTCGATCTCCTCCGCCCGCTCCGGCGCCACCTCCTGCAGGCGGCGGGTCTCGGCCCGGACGTCATCGACCAGGGCGTAGATGACCACGCCGGCCGTGCCGACCAGGACCACCATCACCAGCAGCACGGCCAGGCCCCGGCGCATCCGCCGCTGGAGCCACGACACGACGGGATGGAGCAGGCCGGCGAAGGTGGCGGCCACGAGGATCCAGCCGATGACCCGGCGGGAGGCGGCGGCCACGGCCAGACCGGCCAGGGTGGCACCGAGCATGGCGACGGCCAGGACCGCGGACCGGGGGCTGATCCGCAGCCTCTCCCTCGGCACCGCCACGTCGGTACAGTACCGACGGTGGCGGACTCGGGCCTTCCTCCGACTCTCGCGCAGTCGGACCCGGCCGCGACCGACGCCGACCGGTCGGGCGACGGCCTCGGCGACGAGCCGGGCGACGGGTCCCGGCGGCCCGTCCGCTGGCGGGGCCCGGTGCACGAGGTCGACCTCGACTGGCGGTCGGTGGCCTGGGTGCTGGGTGCCTTCGTCGCCCTGCTGGCCCTGACCAGCCTCATCCGCACCGCGCCCCGAGCGCTGACCGTACTGGCCGTGGGCAGCCTGCTGGCCCTGGCCCTGACGCCATTGGTGAGCGCGGCCGAGCGCCGGCTCCGCCTGTCCCGCCCGGCGGCGGTGGCTTCGGTGGTGGCCCTGCTGGTGCTGCTGGCGGTGGCTGCGGTCGCGCTGCTGGCGCCGCCTGCGATCCGCCAGGGCCGGCAGGTGGGCGGCGACCTCGACGAGGTGGTGGGCCAGATCGAGCAGCTCCCGATCGTGGGCGACGACCTCGAGAAGGCAGGCACGGCCGACTCGGTCCGTCGGTGGATCGAGGAGCTTCCCGAGCGGCTCGAGGGGGAGGACACGCCCCTTGGGGAGGCGGCCGTCCGGGTCGCCGACGGCTTCCTCGCCGCCTTCTTCACCCTGCTCGTCACCATCAGCCTGCTGCTCGACGGCGAGCGCCTGGTCCGGGGCCTCCGGCGCATGGTGCCACTCGCTCGGCGGCCCCAGGCCGATCGCATCGGCTCGCTCGCCTACGAGACGGTCGGCCGCTACGTGGCCGGATCGGTGCTGGTGGCGGGCATCGCCGGCCTGAGCGTGCTGGTCGTCGGCCTCATCCTGGGCGTGCCCCTGACCCCGTTGCTGGCCCTGTGGGTGGCCATCTTCGACCTCGTGCCCCAGATCGGAGGGGCGGCCGGCGGCATCCCGTTCGTCCTGCTGGGACTGACCCAAGGGATCACCACCGGCCTTATCTGCGCCGCCTTCTTCATCCTCTACCTCCAGTTCGAGAACCACATCCTCGGGCCCCTGATCGTGGGCCGGTCGGTGAAGCTGTCCCCCCCGGCCACCATGACCGCGGCCCTGATCGGGGTCTCGGCCGGCGGCGTGGTGGGTGCCTTGCTGGCCGTCCCGGTGGTGGCGTCGGCCAAGGTCGTCTACCTGGAGCTACGGCGACCGCCACCCGAACCCCACCCCGACCGTTTCACGGACGCCACTGAAGGGGACGGGTCGGGCGTGAGCGACACCGGAACCGAACCCACCCCGTCTGAACCCAACCAGTCCAGCCAGCCGACCGACGAGCAGGTGACGAGCGTCCCTCTGGAGGACGAGGACGGCAACACCTACGTCATCGCCCAGCAGAACATCGGGTCGGCCGAGACGACCGAGGGCGGTGGCGAGTTCCCCGAACCCGAGACGCCACCCCGTCCTCCGGCCCCCGGCGCCGCCGAATAGCGCCACCTTCGGCGCGGTCGAGGCGACGACCGCGGCCGGACGGGGGTCGGCCGGTACGCTCCGGACATGCGTCGGTGGGCCATGACGCTCGGCTTGCTCGTCGTGAGCCTGGGCATGGCCGCGCTCGGGTCCGCGCCCGGCGACCGACGATCCGCCCGGCAAGCGGTCGAGACCGCGGCCCCGACGGTGCCGGTCACGCCCGGGCCGACGACGACCCTGCGCCTTCCCCCGGCGTTCCCGTCGACCACCACGATCCCGCGCCACCGCAGCCTGGTGGCCACCGCCAAGGGGGCCTCGATCGAGGTCTTCGACTCGCCCGACGGCGGCGCTCCCGCCTCGCGGGCCTTCGAGAACCCACGACCGTCGGGCGCCAAGCAGGTGTTCCTCGTCACCGGCCAGCGGGGCGACTGGCTCAACGTCATGCTGCCGGTGCGCCCCAACGGCTCCACCGGGTGGATCCGCGTCGCCGACGTCACCGTCGCCGGCCACAACTACCGGATCGTGGTGGAGCTGGGCGCCCACCGGCTGACCGTCTTCAACGGGGACGGGGTCTTCCACCAGGAACCGGTGGGCGTCGGCGTGGCCAACACCCCCACGCCCGGCGGCCGGTTCTACACGGTCGAGCTCTTCCGGTCACAGAAGGCGGCCTACGGCCCCTACGCCTACGGGCTGTCGGGCTACTCCGAGGTGCTGTACGACTTCGCCGGCGGCGACGGCCAGTTCGGCATCCACGGCACCAGCGACCCCGCCGGGCTGGGGTCCGACGTGAGCAACGGGTGCATCCGGATGAGCAACGAGGGCATCACCCGTCTGGCCGAGATCCTCCCCATCGGCGTCCCCGTCGAGATCCTGGCCTGAGCAAGGCCCTCAGGAGGGGTTGATGCGCAGGCCGAGGTCGGAGAACTTGGCCAGGGCCTGGTCGTAGCCCCGCTCCAGGTGGTGGACCCCGTGGAGGATCGACGGGCCGTCGGCGGTGGCGGCGGCGATGACGTAGGCGAAGGCGCCCCGGATGTCGGGCATCTCCACCTCCGCCCCCCGGAGGCTGCCGCCCCCCCGCACCAGGGCCGAGTGGTACGACCCGCTCTCCTGGAACCGGCACGACTCGCCCACCAGGCACTGCTCGAACAGCTCGACCTCGGCGTCCATGGAGCGCAGGGCGTCGACGTAGCCCAGGCGGTCCTCGAACACGGTCTCGTGGATCACCGACATGCCCGCGGCCCGGGTGCAGAGCACGACCAGGGGCGGCTGCCAGTCGGTCATGAACCCGGGGTGGGGGCTGGTCTGCACCGCCGCCGGCCGCAGCTGGTCGGCCTCGGCCGCGATGTGGTCGTCGTCGATCTCGAACCGGGCCCCCATTCGCTGGAGGGTGGAGATGGCCGTCACCAGCCGGTCCTGGCCGCAGCCCCGGATGCGGACCTTGCCACCGGTGGCCAGCCCCGCCACCAGGTAGGAGAAGGCCTCGATGCGGTCGCCACCGAGCCGCTGGGTGGCGCCCTCCAGGTGGGAGACCCCCTCGATGACGAAGCGGCGGTCGGGCTGCAGCTCGATTCGGGCCCCCATGCGCTGCAGGAGCAGGGCCAGCTCCACCACCTCGGGCTCGACGGCGGCGTTGTCGAGGATGGTGCGGCCCTCGGCCACGGCCGCGGTCATCAGCACCGTCTCGGTGGCGCCCACGCTGGGGAAGGGGAGGGCGAAATGGGCGCCGTGCAGGCGGAGGGCCTTGGCCTCCAGCCCCTCGTCGGTGAGCTCCACCTCGGCCCCGAACTGGCGCAGGGCCTGGACGTGGAAGTCGACCGGCCGGGACCCGATGCGGTCGCCGCCCACGAGGGGGACGAACGCCTCGCCGATGCGGTGCAGCAGGGGACCGACCATGAGGATGGGGACTCGGTTGAGCCCGGTGTACGACACCGGGATGCGGCTGCCGGTGGTGGACTCGGGATCGACCGTCACCTTGTCGCCGTCGATCTCCACGCCCGCCCCCAGGGAGCGCAGCATGCCGGCGGTGATGTCGACGTCGCCCAGTCGGGGGGCGTTGGTGATGACGCTGGGCGTGTGGGCCAGCAGGGCGGCCACCATGAGCTTGGTGACGGCGTTCTTCGAGCCCGAGATCTCGACGTCGCCCCGCAGGGGTCCCACCGGCTCGATACCCCATGTGACGTGACCGGGCGAGCTGGCCGGCGGCAGGTGGCCGGTGACCACCGCGTCGGGCTGGGGTCGTCCGGGCGAGGGTCGTTCGGGCACGGGGGTCATCATGGCACCGGAGGTGCCCCTTCTCCATCGGCCAGGCCGGCGGGAAGGGGCAGGGAGGACACCACCCGGAGCCGGCGGGTGGTGCGGGTGAGGGCCAGGTAGAGGGCCCGCCCGCCGTGCGGGTGCTCGTCGACGATGGCGGCCGGCTCCACGACGACCACGGCGTCGAACTCGAGGCCCTTGGCCTGCTGCACCGGCAGCACGGCCAGGTCGGCGTCGAGCAGCTCGGGGCCCTTCCGGGCCGACGCCAGCCCGGCCGTCGAAAGCACCGCTCGCACCCCCTCGACCATCGACGGGGCGGTGAGCACCGCCACCTTGCCGTCGGGGACGGCGGCCCGCTCCGCCCTCGCCGCCTCCAGGACCGCAGCCTCGAGCCCGCCCCGGCCGAGTGTGGGATCGACGGCGGTGAACACCGGGTCCGTCCCCGCCTCCCGCACCGACCGGGACGGGGTGAGGTCGGGGGCGACGACGGCCAGCACCCGGGCGGCCACGTCCATGACCTCCGACGGGGTGCGGTAGTTCACGGTGAGCTCGGCCCGCCGCGTCGGTCGCCGGTCGGACGAGGGCAGGTGGGACACCACGTCGTCCCAGCTCTGCGGGGCCCACGAGCCGCTGGCCTGGCCCAGGTCGCCCACGATGGTCATCGACCCGCTGGGCACCCGCCGGCCGATCATCCGCAGCTGCATCGGCGACAGGTCCTGAGCCTCGTCGATGACGACGTGGCCGAACGTCCGGTCCCACAGGTCGATCCGCTCGCCGTCGCCCGGGGTGTTCCGGGCGTCGATGTCCTCCAGGTGACGTAGCAGGTCGCGGCGCATCTGGGGGTCGAGGTCGCCCAGGTCGGACACGACCTTCTCCCGCTCCCACCCGGCGGGGCCGTCGCCGTTGGCGGGCGCCGCCCGGCGGCGGCGGGCGGGGGGGCCGAGGTGCTCCATGGCCTCGGCGAGGAGGGGCAGGTCGGCCTCGGTCCAGGCCACGTCGGCCACCCGCTCCGACCGGGGCCGGTGGAGGACGGCCACCTCCCCCTCGTCGAGCACCCCTCGTCCGGCCAGGCGGATGAGGGCCGGCCACCCCCACAGGTCGTGGACGAGTTCTTCCGGGGTCAGCGCCGGCCACATGCGCTCGAGGGCGGTCACGACCTCCCGGTCGGCTCGCAGCGTCCGGGCGATGTCCTCCCGGTCGGCCGCCTCGTCGGCGCTGTCATCCTCCAGCTCGAGCTGGCCCATCAGGAGGCGCACGACCAGCCGCTCCACCTGGGCCCGGCGCTCGTTGTGCGTCCCCCGCCGGCGCTTGACCTGCTCCACGATGCGGCGGGAGTCGCGCACCGTGAGCTGCACCCGCTGGCCCTTCCACAGGACCGTGATCGGCGCCGGGAGGGCGCGCTGGCGGTCGCCCACCGCCTGGGCCAGGACCCGGGCCATGCGGGCGTCGCCCTTGAGGCGAGCGGCCACCGGCTCGTCCTGGCCGGTGACGGGCGTGGGTACCAGATCGGCCGGCGTGGCCAGGTTGACGGTGTGCTCGCCGAGGGCGGGCAGCACCTGCTCGATGTAGCGCAGGAAGATGCGGCTGGGTCCGATGAGCAGCACCCCTGCCCGTTCCAGGGGGAACCGGAAGGTGTAGAGCAGGTAGGCGGCCCGGTGGAGGGCGACGGCTGTCTTGCCCGTTCCCGGCCCGCCCTGCACGACGACGATCCCGGGGAGGGGGGACCGGACGATCTCGTCCTGCTCCCGCTGGATAGTGGCCACGATGTCGGCCATGCGTCCCGAGCGGGACCGCTCGAGGGCGGCCAGCAGCGCCCCCTCGCCCACCAGGACCAGATCGTCGCCGGTGGGCTCGGCGGTGAGCAGCTCGTCGTCGAGGCCGGTGACCACCCGCCCCCGGAGGATGAAGTGGCGGCGGCGCACGAGCCCCATCGGCGCCCCCGGCGTGGCCCGGTAGAACGGCTCCGCGGCCGGCGCCCGCCAGTCGACCACCAGGGGCTCGTTGTCCTCGTCGGAGATGGCCACCCGGCCGATGTAGCGACGATCGCCGTCGGTGGCGTCGGTGCGCCCGAACACCAGGCCCGCCTCACCCACCTGGAGCGACGCCAGGCGTCGCTCGGTGACCTGCACCCGCACGTCACGCTCGAGGCGGGCCTGGTGGGTGCCTCCGGGCGTCGTTTCGATCACGTCGGCGGACACGGCGCGAGCCGCGTCCCGCATGGCCTCCAGTCGGGTGTAGGCGCGGTCGACGACCGCCTGTTCGGCTTGGATCTCGGGATGGGACGTGGTGGAAGGTCCTTTGCCGCGGCGAGAGGGAGCCATCGAGTGTCACCACATCCGCTCCCGTTATCAAACCGGCCCCCTCCAACGGGTCGATCGAACTACCGGACGGCGCTCCACCCGGGCCCTCCGAGTGCCGATAGGATCGACATGGTGCTCCTCTCCCCCAGCAGCCTGCTTGAACGGGCGCGCACACCTGGCGGACGCAAGCTGGTCCGCTACAGCCTGGTGTCGGTGGTCTCGGTCGCGGTGGCCCAGGTCGTGCTGTTCCTGGCCCAGTTCGCGTGGTCGGCCCGCACCTCCAACATCGTGGCCGTCTGCGTGTCGGCCGTACCGTCCTACCAGCTCAACCGGGCGTGGGCGTGGGGCAAGAGCGGCCGGTCGCACCTGATGAAGGAGATCGTCCCCTTCTGGGGCATGGCCCTGCTGGGCCTCATCCTGTCCACCTGGTCGGTCGACTGGGCGGAGACCAACGCGGCCACCTTCACGTCGTCCGCCCTGGGCCAGAAGCTCCTGGTCAACGCGGCCGCCCTGGCCGCTTTCGGGGTGCTGTGGGTCGCCAAGTTCGTCATCCTCAACCGGGTGCTGTTCGCCCACGTCGCCCATCCCGCGACCCCGCCCGAACCCGCCTCCTGACTGCCACCCGGCGGTAGCGGTGGGGGCCCGGGTGTCCACCCCCGGGTGGCGATGGCCCCTCCTGCGGCTGGGACTGGCGCTCGTGCTGGGCACCGTCGCATGCGACGGAGCCGACGATGACCCGGCGCCCCAGTCGACCGGCTCGACGATCGTGGTGGCCGGTGACCCGGTGCCTGCGGGCCGGCTCACCGACGCCCTCGAGAACCTGTGCACCGCCCGGGGGGAGGCACCCGAGCGGCCCCGGGCGGCCGAGGCCCGGTTCTTCGACCGTTCCCACGAGACGCTCCACGTCGTCGCCCGGGCCCTGGAGGACGTCGACCGGCCCCTCGCCGGGCGGCTGCTGGAGGCCAAGCAGAAGGTGGAGGCCGACTTCTCGGGCCTGGCCAGCGGGGACCGGGTGGCCGACGACCTCGGCCGGCTGGTGGAGGTGACGGCGCTGGCCCTCGATCGACTTGCGGTTCCCATCCCGCCCTGTGCCAAATGAGCCGTATGCATTCGTTCCGCCGGCCGGCGGCCTGGATGGTGGCCGGCATCCTCCTGCTGGCCGCCTGCTCGTCCGACGGGGACAGCACTGCCGGCTCCTCCAGCACCTCGACGTCGGCCGCCGCCGAGGGCCTGGTGGCCACCGTCGCCAGCTTCGACCTGGCCGTCGGGCCCCCGTCCCGGATCATCGTGGGTGTGCAATCCCCCGACCTGCGGCTGGTGGTCTTCGGCACCGTCGACTTCCGCTTCGCCTATCTCGGCACGCGGGACGAGCCCATCTCGTCGCCCGGGTTCGGTCCTCCCGTCACCGCCAGCTATCTCCCGGTGCCGGGCACGCCGCCGGCGCCCGAGGGATCCGGGCCCCAGCTGCTCAGCGGCTCCCAGGCCCGCGGTGTCTACGCCGCGTCGGCCGGGTTCGATCGGGCCGGGTTCTGGCAGGTGGAGGTGACCGCTCGGGTCGATGGCGACGGCGGAGGCCCGGCGGGCCACCGGCGCCTTCCAGGTCCTCGACCGCCACCTGGTGCCCGCCCCCGGCGATCCGGCCCGCCGGTCGGTGAACCTCACCATGGACTCACCCGCCGACGTGCCCCGGGCCGCCATCGACTCCCGGGCCGGCAGCGACGGTACCCAGCCGATCCCCGATCCCGAGCTTCACGGCACCACCGTGGCCGCGGCCCTCGACGCCGGCCGGCCGGTGGTGGTGGCGGTTTCCACGCCGGTGTACTGCACCAGCCGCTTCTGCGGTCCCGTCACCGACATGGTCCAGGAGCTGTCCCACACCTACGGCGACCGGGCCTCGTTTGTCCACATCGAGGTGTTCCGCGACTTCCAGAACACCGTCATCAACCGGGCTGCCGCCGAGTGGATCTATCCCGACCAGTCCAGCGGCCTCAACGAGCCCTGGGTCTTCGTGGTGGGGGCCGACGGCGTCGTCACCGCCCGCTTCGACAACGTCGCCACCCGGGCCGAGCTCGAGCCCCTGCTCCAGGCGCTCCCCGTCATCCCGCCCCCCGCCTGAGCGAACCGGTGACGCTTCCAGGCGCCCCGGCGCCGGAAAGCGTCACCAGTTGCGCTGGGGCAGGCTCAGATGCCGGCGATCGGCGCCGGGGGCGGGCTCGACCGGCGGAGATAGTTGGGGCGGTCGGAGTCGTCGGGCGGGTCCGGCAGGCCACCGTCGAGGCGGGCCGCGGCCCACGCCCGGAGAAGGTTGCCCTCGGGAAGGGTCCGCACCACGGCCTCCAGGTCGGCCCGCCCCCCCTCCTGGTCACCGGCCCCCAGGCGGGCCAGTCCCCGCCCGTAGCGGACCCGGGTGTCGTCGACCACCGGTGGCCCCAACCGGTCGAAGGCGGCCAGGGCATGGGTCGGGCGCTCCATCGAGGCCAGGGCCAGCCCCTGGTTGGCCCACAGCCGCTGGACCACGGCCACGTCGTCGGGGCCGGCCGCCTTCACCCCCGCCTCGGCCGCCATGACCGCCGACGACCACCTGGACTCCATCATCGCCACCCGGGCCCGGGCCAGGTGGACGCGGGCCGTCGGCGCCGCCCCGGCCGCCTCCTCGAGGGTGGACCGGGCCAGGCCCAGCTCGCCAAACCCGGCGTACAGGCGGGCCAGGTCGAGCCAGCCGGCCTCGTCCGCCGGGTTGGCCCGAACCGACGCCCGCAGGGCGGCCACCCTGTCGCCTGCGCCCGAAGCGATGGCGAAGAGGGTGTGGCGCACCGTGCCCCGCCACCAGCGCCAGAGGACGGCGAGGACGGCGGCGTGGACCACCGCGGTGGCCCAGCTCAGCCCCGGCGTGGCCCCGAAGTCGTAGATCGTGACCCAGTCCCCCCAGTCGGTCGACAACGAGAGCAGGGGGTAGCCGATCAGGGCGTAGCCCACCTGGAGCGTCCCCCCCAGGATGAGGACGTAGCGCGGCCCCGGCCGCAGCCGGTCCCAGGCCATGCCGGCACCGGCCAGGGCCAGACCGGTGAGAGCCCCGGCCAGGTTGCCGCTGAGCGACACCCACCAGGCCTGGACCTGGCTCAGGTCGCCGGCCACCCCGACCGCACCCTCGAAGAACCCGTACCGGAAGCTCACGACCCGGGCCCCGACTGAGACCACCGCCCCCACGTGGCCCAGCTCGTGGATCAGGACCACGATCGGCGGGACCAGGAACACCGCCGCCTGGGTCGCCAGGCGCTTGTCGGCGGCGGAGAGATCCCGGTCGAGGAACGTCCGCCGGGCCCGGACGATGGTCACCAGCGTGGCCAGCGCGGCCAGCCCCATGACGACGTCGACGATGCTGGATTGCGGGTCGACGGGCACACCCCGATCGTAGGAGGGCCCGGATACAGTCGGGCCGCAGGGGAGCACGAGGGGGCACGTCGATGGCGCGGTACGACCTGGTCATCATCGGGATGGGGTCAGGGGGCATGGTCGGGGCCGAGTTCGCGGCCACCATCGGTCTGCGGGTGGCGGTGGTCGAGCGGGGCCGGGTCGGGGGCGACTGCCTGTGGACGGGGTGCGTCCCCAGCAAGACCCTGCTGGCGTCGGCCAAGGCGGCCCACACCATGAAGGTGGCCGACACCTACGGCCTGCCCTCGGTGGACCCCGACATCGACACCTCGCTGGTGTGGAAGCGGATCCGGGCCATCCAGCAGGAGATCGCCGCCACCGACGACGACCCTGGCCGCTTCGAGGCGGAGGGGGTGGAGATCGTCCGCGGCGGGGCCCGGATCGTGGGGCCCAACACGGTGCGAGTCCTCGGCGAGGGGCCCGACGGTACGGACCGCGAGCTCGAGACCCGGTTCGTGCTGATCTGCACCGGCAGCCGGCCCGTGGTGCCGCCCATCGAGGGGCTCAAGGAGGCCGGCTTCCTCACCAGCGAGACCCTGTGGGACCTCGAGCAGGCGCCCCGGAGCATGGTGATGATCGGGGCCGGGCCCATCGCCACCGAGATGTCGCAGGCCTTCGTCCGCCTGGGGATCGCCACCACCGTCCTGCAGAAGGGCCCCCGGATCCTGCCTCGCGACGAGCCCGACCTGGTCGACATCCTGGTCGCCAAGCTGCGGTCGGAGGGCGTCGACCTGCACTTCAACGTGGAGACGGAGCGGGTGACGGTGTCCGGGCAGCGCAAGATCGTCTACGGCAGCGAGAACGGCGTGCCGTCGCGCTGGGAGGGCGAGGAGCTACTGGTGGCCACCGGCCGCCGGCCCAATGTGGAGGGGCTGGGGCTGGAGGAGGTCGGGGTCAAGGTCGGGCGCACCGGCATCGAGGTCGACGAGCGCATGCGCACCGCGGTGCCCTCGATCTACGCCGCCGGCGACGTCGCCGGGCGGTTCCTCTTCACCCACTCCGCCGGCTACGAGGCGGTGCGGGCGGTTCGGGACGCCTTCTACCCGGGCAAGGGCAAGGTCACCGACTTCGTGCCCTGGTGCACGTTCACCGACCCCGAGCTGGCCCATGCGGGCATGACGGTGGCCGAGGCCGAGAAGAAGCACGGCGACGACGTCGAGGTCTACCGACTCGACCTGTCGCACTCCGACCGGGCCCGGGCCGACAACGCTACCGAGGGCGCCATCGTGGTGGTCACGGCCAAGGGCAAGGTGGTGGGGGCCCACATCCTGGCCCCGGCGGCCGGGGAGATGATCCACGAGCTGGCCCTGGCCATCAACGAGGGACTCAAGCTGTCGCAGGTGGCCAGCCTCATCCACGTCTACCCGACGCTGTCGACCGGGATCGGCCAGCTCGCCGGCGAAGCCGCCTTCGAGGGGGCCAAGCGCTTCCGCTGGCTGGTGCGCAAGGAGAAGTAGAAGCAGGGCGGGGCCGCCGGCGGTAGCGGCTTGTCAGTCGTCGTTGTCGCGGCCGTTGCCCTTGTCGTCCTTGTCCTTGCCCTTCGGCTGGTCGCCGTCGGGGACGACGTCGGCCGGCCCGGTGGCGGCGATGGCCGGGGCCGACCCGCCGATGGCGGCCACCTGCACCTTCTGGAGGACCTGGATGGCGGTGACCGTGGCCGCGTCGCCGAGCTGGCCCGCCTGGCGCCAGATGGCGACGTCGATGATGAGGGCGGTGGCGGTGGTGGTCGCCGCGGGGTCGCCCCGCTCGACCTGGTCGGCGACGACCTTCATGCGGACGGCCAGGCCGGGGGCGGCCACTCCGTCGCCCGGGCCCAGGCGGGATGCCCCGGTGCGCAGCTCGGCCGCCAATGACGCGGCGGCCGACGGGGCGGCCGTGGTCGGGGGCACCGTGGTCGGGGCGACCGTGGTCGGGGCGACCGTGGACGAGGCCGTCGGGGCGCCGGCCTCGGTGACCGCCGTGTCGCCGTCGGGGCGGAGCACCTGGAAGAGCAGGAACAGCACGACCAGCCCGACCAGGGCGACGAGCCCGATGCGCACGTTCCGGGACGGCTGCCGCCGGGCGGCCAGCGGTGGCTCGGGCGAGGACGGCGGAGGCCGGGGTGCCGCCGGTGCCGGCCGGAGGGAGGCGCCCACATCGGATGCGCCCACACCGGAGGCGCCCACATCGGAGGCGCCCACATCGGAGGGGCCCACATCGGAGGCGCCCAGACCGGAGGCGCCCAGACCGGAGGCGGCAGAGGGCGCGTCCACGTGGGTCGTGTCGGCGGCCACGCCGGAGGCGGCGGTTGCGGGCATCGTCTGGGCGGCGATCTCGGCCGCGTCGAGCACCTGGGTGCCGTCGGGCCCGCCGGCCATCCCACCGATGCCGGTGGGCACGACCGTGGCCACGGCCGGCGGGGCGAGGGCGACGCTCATGGCGGTGGCGGACTGGAAGCGGGCCGCGGGGTCCGGCTCCAGCGCCCGCTCGACAGCCCGTACCAGATCGTGGTCGAGGTCCGGGCGCACCGAGGCCAACGGCTCGTGGTCGCCCTGGACCACGGCCCGGGCGGTGGTCATGGCGCTGTCCCCCCCGAAGGGCTTGCGTCCGGTGAGGGCCTCGTAGAGGACGACGCCGAGGGCGTAGATGTCGGTGACCGCCGACGCCGGATCGCCGCCCAGCTGCTCCGGGGCGAGGTAGGCGGGCGTGCCGATCAGCTGGCCGGTGCCGGTGAGGTCGGCGCTCACGTCGAGGCTCTTGGCGATGCCGAAGTCGGCGATCTTGGCCTGGCCCTCCCGGGTGAGCAGGATGTTCCCCGGCTTGACGTCCCGGTGCACCATCCCCACCCCGTGGGCTGCCTCGAGGGCCCCCAGCACCTGGCGACCGTAGGCCCGGGCCTCGGCCGCGCTCAGCACCGGCCCGACGGCGATGCGGTCGGCGAGGGTGTCGCCCGGCAGGCGCTCCATGACGATGAAGGGAACGCCCTCGTGCTCGCCGGAGTCGTAGACGGCCACCGCATGGGGCTGACTGATGGCGGCCGCAGCCCGGGCTTCGGCCTCGAAGCGGACCCGCACGTCCTCCCGGGCGGCCATCGACTCCTGGAGGAGCTTGATGGCAACGGGCCGCGAGAGCCGGCGGTCGATGCCGGCGTACACCTCCGCCATCCCTCCCCGGCCCAACAGCTCACCGACCTCGTAGCGGCCGGCGATGAGCGTCGGCGTGGTGTTTCTCACCGAGCGTGGCCTACCCGTCCCCGGAGGTCGCTACTCGTCGGCGTCACCTTTCGGGTCGCTCGGGTCCGGCTCGTCGAGGAGCTCGAGGACCCGGTCCGGAGGACGGGCTACCACGGCCCGGTCTCCCCGAATCACTATTGGACGCTCGATCAGCACGGAGTGCTCGGCCATGGCGTCGAGGACCTGGTCGCGGGTGGCGTCGGCCAGGCCCAGCTCGCGGTAGACCGGCTCCTTGGCCCGGATGATGTCCCGAGGGTCGTCGGTGCCCAGCAGGCCCATCACCCGTTCGATCTCGGCACGGGAAGGGCGTTGCTGCAAATACTCGAACAATTCGGCCTCGACCCCCCGCTCGGCGAGGATGCCCTGGGTGGTCCGACAGTTGCTGCAGGCCGGGTTGAACCACACCGACACGTCCATGGGTGCGATCCTACGGCCATGGCCGCCACAGGAGGAACGCAGCGACGGGCACTGGTGACTGGCGCGACCGGCTACATCGCCTCCCATCTGATCCCCGGGCTGGTCAACGCCGGGTGGGACGTGCTGGCCACGGGTCGGCGCCGGGAGCCGCCACCCCTTCCGGACGGCGTCGACTACACCTCGGTCAACCTCGTCAAGGACGATCCGTGGGTTTTCTCCGGGCTCATGGAGAGCGTGACCCATGTCTTTCACCTGGCGGGGGCGTCGAGCTCGCTGTCGGACCAGGACGAGATGGAGAAGACCAACGTGGTCGGCACCCGCCGCATCCTGCAGGCGACAAAGGGGTGGCCCATCGAGCGGTTCGTCCACATGAGCTCGACGTCGGTGTACGGCGAGGAGGTGGAGCTGCCGTCGCCCGTGCCCGAGGACGTGGAGCGCCACCCGAGCCGGGGCTACGGGAAGGCCAAGGAGGGGGCGGAGCGGGTGGTCGAGGAGTACGCCGCCGCCGGCTGGTCGACGGTGGTGCTGCGGCCGGTCACCGTGTTCGGCCCGGGCAACATCAAGCTGCTGGCCAGCGCCATCCTCGACGTGGCCATCGAGCGCTACGTCGGCCTCGACCGGATCGTGGTGCACGACCAGCCCATCGAGCAGCGCCTCGTCCACGTGGACGACGTCGTCGCGGCGTCGATCCATCTGGCCACCGCCGACGACGCCGTCGGCCGGGCATTCAACGTGGTGTTGCCCCACTATCCCTCCAGCCACGACGTGGCGGGCATGGTCGCCGACGCCTTCGGACTGCCGATCGAGCTGGTCGACGACCCCGACGCCGGCCTGTCGCACGAAGCCCGGTCGGAGGCCCACGGCCGGATGGTGGAGGCGGGCATGAAGCCTTCCATTCTTCTCAGCAAGGAACGCTTCCGGTTCTTGCGCAAGGCCAACCGCAACAACCGCCTCTCGGTCGACGCCCTCCTGGGCACCGGATTCGAGTTCACCCGCACCGACCTGTCGACCAGCATCGCCGAGACCATCGACTGGTACCGGGACCACCACTGGGTGCTGTGATCGGCCGTGGGGGAGGCGCCGAGCCCAGCGGATCCTGCGTCCTCGCCCATCCGGGGCGACCCCTCCGAGCCGGAACCGGCAGGGCCGGCGGTTCCGGGCGGCCGCGGGGCTTGTCGGGCCCGGTGCTGACGGCGCTGTCGTTTCGTGGCAGACAAGCGCCGCCGGTGGTCAGGGTTGCGTTGGCGCGGCGCGGCTGTCCGTGTGCCGACCCCGCGCCGATCCGCAGGTCGTCCCCCATCACCCCCAAGCCGGATCGGCCCTCGGTGGTGACGTGCAGCGCACGATGCCGTCGGGTTGGGTGACCTCGAAGGTGGCATCGGGCAGGAGCTTGGCCTGCCATCCGGGTTGGTGGAGCCGGTGGTGGTGGCGGGTGCAGACCAGCACCAGGTTGTCGAGGTCGGTGGCTCCGCCGTGGGTGACCCAGCGCACGTGGTGGCCCTCACACCAGGTCGAAGGGCCGGTCACAGCCCGGGAAGCGACAGCGCTCGTCGCGGATGACCAGGGCGCTCCACAGGGGAGCGGGGATGGTTCTGGTCGACGTGCCGTAGTCGAGGATGGCCGAGCGTCCCGCCATCAGCACCCGGTGCAGGGAGCAGTCGCACAGGAGTCTTGACACGCTGTCCCCGTCGAGGGCGGGACCCCCGATGACCCGGCCGCCGGCCCCTTCGGCCAGGGCGTCGATGTCGACGACCACGTTCAGGTGCGGGCGATGCCTGCCCCCGGCCCTCGAGTGCTGGTGGTCGAGGAAGAACCGGCACACATCGACCAGGGCATCGGCCCTTTTGGTCGCCGGCGTGCGGGTGTCGTCGGCATCGTCGGTGGTGGCCAGGCGCAGGGCGGTGGCCACCACCGCCCCGCCCTCGGCGTCGAAGGACCCGTCGAGGACGTAGCGGTCGTCCAGGGTCTGGGACAGGTAAAGCGAGCGCTCGGGCTCGGCCGGCTCCGGCGGCTCGGTGGCCCGGGCCTTCCAGCTGGCCATGGCCCGAGATGTACCGGCCACGGTCAGCGGCACCAGGTAGGGCACCACGTCGGCCTCCTGCTCGGCGAACAGCGCCACCGTCGAATCGTCGACCTGGGCCAGGATCGCCTCCACCTGCCCACCGGACAGCGACCCGTCGCCATAGGCGGCGGCGCAGACCGGCAATTGACGCATTCTCTGAGCCAGCACGCTCAGCCGCTTGGCCGAGCGGTCGGTCATCGACGCCATCGACCGCAACCACGCCGTCATCGACGTGGCCCCGTCGATGTCCCACAGCTCGTGCGCATCGAAGGCCCCGGCCACCTCGGCGATGCGGGCATCGAGCTGGTCACGCAAGGCCAACACCCGAACCAACGCATCCCGATCGACCGGGATGTCCAGCCTCTCGATCGCCGTCGCCAGATCCTCCAGCACGTCCTAAGCGTACACGTGTTCGATCAATGACGCAAGCATCTTAAGGTAAATATAGGGGATTTCCAGTGCCTTCCTGCTCGCCCTCGGGTGCTCGTCCCTATGCGAAATCGATGGCCGCCAAGAAGCAAATCGCTGCCTCTTTGCCCAGGGGTCGGATGGGACGCCGAACTGGCTGGACCAGTTCGGCCGCCTTCACCGGAGCGGCACTCGATGCCACGAACAGTCTCGGCCCCAATGTCGCTCCGCTGCCGTCTCCGCCCCGCCGCGCCGCGGCGGCTGCCCCCACCACTGCCGCCGCCCCCACCGCCCCGCCGCGCCGCTCCCGACGCCGCTGCCGCTCGACGCCGCCCCCACCGCCGCCGCTTCGCCGCGCGCTGCCGCCGCCCCCACCGCCGCCCCCACCGCCGCCGCTGCCCGCCGCCCCCACCGCCGCCGCTGCCCGCCGCCCCCACCGCCGCCGCTGCCCGCCGCCCCCACCGCCGCCGCTGCCCGCCGCCCCCACCGCCGCCGCTGCCGCCGCCCCCACCGCCGCCGCTGCCGCCGCCCCCACCGCCGCCGCCGCCACCGCCGCCTCCGCCGCCCCCGCCGCCGCGCCCCCGACGCCGCCGCCCCCGCCCTCCCGCCGCCGCCGCGCCCCGACGCCGCTGCCGCTCCCGACGCCGCCGCCGCGCCCCCGCCCGCTGCCCCCGCCCTCCCGCCGCCGCTGCCGCTCCCGACGACGCCGCCGCCGCCCCCGACGCCGCTGCCGCTCCCCGCCGGCCCCACCCGTGCCGCTCTCGGCCGCCTCCAAGGCCCCGGCCCCCGCCTCCCTCCGCCTCCCCGTCACCCCGTCGCCTCGACGCCCCCCCTTCTCAGTCGCTGCCGACCACGTCCCCACTCTCGCCGAATTCACGCAAAAGGAAGGGGTTCGTTCGCCGCTCCTTTCCGACGGTGGTCGTCCCTCCATGGCCGGGATAGACGACCACGTCGTCGGCGAGGGGGAGGATTTTCTCGGCCATCGACACCATGAGCTGCTCGTAGGACCCGCCGGGGAGGTCGGTGCGGCCGATGGAGCCGGCGAAGAGGTGGTCGCCGCTGAATAGCATGGGCGCCTCGCCCTCCATATCGAGCAGGAAGCACACCGACCCTTGGGTGTGGCCGGGCGTGTGGAGGGCGGTGAACGTCATGCCCGCCCCCGACACCTTTTGGCCGTCGTCGAGGCCGAACACGATCTCGGGCGGGGGCAGGCGCAGCGACTCCATGTCGAGCATCTGGGCGAGGGTGCCGCCGCTACCGACCGGATCGAACAGCATGTGGTGGTCGGCGTGGTGGAGGTGCACGGGGATCAAGCCGGCCGCCGCCGCCTCCGACGCCGACGCCTCCGACGCCCCCGCCTCCCCCCGCCGACCCCCCAGGGCCGGCGTCACCATCCCGTCGTGGGCGTGGGCCACCACCTCGCCGATGCCGCCGATGTGGTCGACATGCCCGTGCGTCGTCAGCAACGCCACCAGCTTGAGGCCCTTTTCCCTCAGCCGATGGAGGATCACCCGAGGCTCGGGCGGGGCGTCGACGAGCACGCACTCGCCGCCCCGGTCGGACGGGGCGACGATCCACGCGTTCGTCCCCGCCAGCCACAGCCGCAGTCCCTCGATCACGACCGCCCCCCGCCCCGATCGTCACGGGAAAGCGCCCGGGCGATCACCCGCGGCCTCGGATCCTCCATGAGCTCCTCCAGGGGCATGGGAAGGGCGATCGACCAGTTGGGCCACTCGTCGATGGTGCCGGGCATGTTGGGACGCTCGGCCACGGACAGTGTGTCCTCGAGGGCGGCGGCCAGGATCAGGCACGGCGCCGCGCCCAACGCGGTGTACATGCCGGCGACGGCCTCGTCGGGCGGCGCGCCAGGTGCCACGCCGGCGATGTCCTGCAGGCGCACGCACATGGCCTCGGTGGACTTCTCGTTGGGCTCCATCCCGAGGCGGCGCTGGTCGTCGAGGTCGGAGCCCGTCCACAGCCCGGCCACGGTGGGCAGGTCGTGAGTGGTGACGGCGGCCATGGCCCGCTGGGGGTACTCGGCCGGCGGCCGGTCCTCGAACAGCAGCAGCCGGTAGGAGAGGATGTCGCGGGCCGCCATCTCCTCCCGCACGACCGGCTTCGACGGTGCCGAGGTCCTCGCCCACGACGTAGGCGCCGGCCCGGTGGCACTCGAGGGCGACGATGTCGAGCAGCTCCCGGGCCGGGTAGCGCACGTAGGCCCCATGCCGGGCGGACTCCCCCCGGGGGATCCAGAACAGCCGGAACAGTCCCATGACGTGGTCGAGCCGCAGCCCGCCCGCGTGGCGGAGGGCGGCCCGGATGGTCTCCACGAACGGCCCGTAGCCGGCCGCCTGCAGCCGCCAGGGGTCGAACGGCGGCAGCCCCCAGTCCTGGCCCCGGGTGTTGAACTCGTCGGGCGGGGCGCCGACGGCCATGTCGAGGGCGAAGACGTCCTGCCACAGCCAGGCGTCGGCGCCGCCTGGGTCGACCCCCACGGCCAGGTCGTGCATGACGTCGACGCCGGCGGTCGACGCCGCCGCCAGCTGGAGGTCGAGCAGCCACTGCAGCCACTGGTGGAACCGCACCCGGTGCTGGTGCTCCCGCCCGTAGGCCGTCACCTCGGGCGCATCGGGGTGACGGAGGCCATCGGGCCACCCTCGCCAGTCCTGGCCGTGCTCCTCGACCAGGGCGCAGAAGGTGGCGTAGGCCTCCAGCGAGTCGGACTCCCCCTCCCGCCACCTGTCGAAGGCGGGGTCGCCGGGGAACACGGCCCACAGCTGCTCGAGGGCCTCGAGCTTGAGATGCCACACCGCGTCCCGGTCGATGCGCCGCTCCCGGTTGAGGGCCTGGCCGGCCGCGGCGAGCTCCTCGAGGCGCCCGCCCGCCAGATTCGACGCCCCCGGCACGTCCTCCACCCGCAGGTAGAGAGGGTTGCGGAACCGCCGGCTGCTCGGGAAGTAGGGGCTGGACGACTGCGGGAAGCCGGGCAGGGCCGCGTGCAGGGGGTTGACCAGGACGAGGCCGGCACCCAGCGCGTCCGCCGACCATCCCGCCAGACGGCGGAGGTCGCCGAGGTCGCCCATGCCCCAACTCATCGACGATCGGGTGGCGTAGAGCTGCACCGCCCAGCCCCACATGGGGGCGCCGCTCGGGGACGGGCAGCGGCCGGGGCTGACGACGACCGTCGTCCGCGACCCGTCGTCGAGGGCGGTGAGGGCGTGATAGCCGAGGGGCAGGTCGGGGGGCAGGGCGCGGTCGACCCGGACCTCGCCTCCATCCTCGGTGTGAAGGAGGGACGGGCGCCCGACCGCCACCTCCTCGCCGGGGTGGGCGAAGAGCACCGGGCGCCCGCCGTCGGGACGGGGCCGGTCGGCCGATGCGCCCATGGTGCGCAGGATGGCGTCGATCGTCTCCCGGGGGCTGCCCTGCCACTCGCCGCTCGCGTCCTGGTAACGCTCCTGAATGCCCCAGGCCTCGGGGTCAGCCGTGAACCCGCCGGTGGTCAATGGGGAACGGCCTCGGCCCGTTCCCGAGGTCGCACGCCCTGGCCGTTGAGGAGGACGATGCCGCCGACGATCAGCGCCCCACCGGCCAGCAGGCGCAGGTGGAAGGGCTCGTGCAGGAACAGGACCCCGACGGTGACGGCCATGACCGGGACAAGGTAGGTCACGGCCGAGGCCATGGTCGGCCCCAGGTCGGCGATCACCCGGTAGAGCAGGACGTAGGCCAGCCCCGTCCCCAGGACGCCGAGGAGGACGACGGCCAACAGGCGGTGGGAGGTGAGATCGATGCCTTCCCGGGCGGTCGAGACGACAGCGAAGGGCAACGTCAGCAGGGTGGCGGTCACCAGCTGGCCGGCGGCGGCGACCAGCGGCGACAGGTCGCTGAGGTGGCGTTTGGAGTAGGTGATGGCGACGGCGTAGCAGGCCCCGGCGGCGACGGCGGCCGCCTCCCCGGCCAGCGACGAACCGCTGAGATCGGACACACCCAGTCCAGCCGCCACGCCCACCCCGACGAAGCCGAGGGCCAGTCCCACGCACTGGCTGCGGCGCAGTCGCTGGCCGAGGAAGACGGCGACCAGCAGGGCCGCGAACAGCGGCGTGGCCGCGTTGAGAACCGCGGTGAGGGCGGACTCGATGTGCTGCTCGCCCCAGGCCAGGAGGGTGAAGGGGACGACGCTGCCGCTCAGTCCGACCACCGCGAAGTGGCGCCACGCGTCCCGACCGGCCGGCAGGTGCAGGCCCCGGGCCCGCATCACGACGAGGAGCACGACCATCCCCAGTCCCACCCGGGCGAAGGTGACTGCGGTAGGCGGCATCCCGCCGCCCGCCACCTTGATGAACAGGTACGACCAGCCCCAGATGCCCGCCAGGAGGAAGAGGCGGCGCACGCTCCGATGGTACGGGCGGCCCTCGGCCTACCCAGTCGGATTAACCGTCGGGTTACCCGAGTCGGATGATCAGGCGTCGAGCAGCTCGCCCCGGGCGACGGCGTCGAGGTCGACCCGCCCCTCGGCCACCAGTCTCACGACGTCGAGCGACAGGCGGGGCTCGCAGGCCCGGACCCGGTCGCGCAGTGTCTCGAGGGTGTCGTCGGGCTCCACCGGCACCCGGTACTGGAGGACGACCGGCCCGTGGTCGTACTCCTCGTCGACCAGGTGCACGCTCGGGCCCGTCTCCTTCTCGCCCGCGGCCAGCACCGCCTCGTACACCCGGTCGCCGTACATCCCGACCCCGCCGTAGGCGGGCAGGAGGGCGGGGTGGATGTTGAGGATGCGGTTGCGGAAGGCGGCGACCGTCCTCGGGCCGAGCCGCCGCATGTACCCGGACAGGAAGACCAGGTCGGCGCCATAGTCGGACAGGGTGTCGGCGACGGCCCGGTCGAGCTCGTCGGGATCGGGGTGGGTGCGCCCGCTCAGGTGGCGCCAGGCGATGCCGTGCTCCCGGGCGTAGTCGATGATGCTGGCGTCGCCGTTGTTGCTGAGGAGCACGACCAGCTCGGCGTCGAGGGTGCCGACCCGGCAGGCGGCGTCGATGTGGCGGAGGTTGGTGCCGTTGTGGGAAGCGAGCCCGGCGATCCGCAGCGGCCCGTCTCCCATCGGCCCCTACCGTACCTACGGCCCCGCAGTGGAGGAGGGAGCCGGCGCCGGAGTCGGTGCCGGAGCCGGAGCCGCAGCCGGCGGCGCCCCCGTCGGCGTGGACCGCGGCGGGCGCCGGCGGAACAGCCTGCTCACCCCCCAGATGACGAGGCCGAGGGCGACGATCGGCACCGACCACCCGACGACCACGATCATCCCGCCGACGACGGCGACCGCTCCGTCGACCGCCCGCTCGAAGGCATGGGCCAGCCCCTTGTCGTCCTCGACGGGCCGGGGCTCGAAGCCGGCGCCGGGCTCGAAGACGGTCACCTGGAGGGTGGACAGCGACGCCGCCTGCTCCAGGTTCTGCTTCTGGGCGGTGAGCTGCTCGACCTGCTGGCGCACGTCGAACAGGGAGGTCTGGACCTGCAGCACCTCGCCCACCGCGGTGGCCCGGCCGAGTAGGCCCCGGAGGGCCTCCTCCTGGGCGGCCAGGCTCTTGAGGCGGGCGTCGTAGTCGACCAGCTGGCCGCTCACGTCCTCCCCCCGCAGGGCCTGGTACTCGACCTTGCCCAGGGCGGCCAGGTCGCGGCGGGCGGCGTCGAACCGGTCGGACGGCACCCGGACGGTGAGGTCACCGGAGCGGGCCTTGTCGATCGAAGAGGTGGAGGAGCTGGCCACGAAGCCGCCGTGGGCGGATGCGATGGATGCCACCCGGTCGAAGGCGACGTCGAAGCCGTTCTTGCCCACGTTCACCCGCAGCTCGCCGGTGCGGACGATCTTGGGTGATCCGGGCACGGGGGTGGCGCCCGGGGTCGTGGGCGGGACCGGTCCGATCTGCTTGAGGTCGGCGTCGCCGGTGGCGATCTCGGGGGCGGCGCTCCTCGTGGCCGTGTCCGAATCCGAGATCCCGGGCACCCCTGCGAACCCGGCGCCTCCGTCGAGGCTGGCGTCGGAGCCGGACGACTGCTTGATGGCGTCGTCGTCCGAGGTCCGACCGCCGACCGCCGCCACCAGGGCACCGGCCACGACCAGCGCCAGGATGCCCAGCACCACCCACCGACCCCGGTTCTCACCGATGCTGACCCGTCTCATACCAGCCCTCCTCATTCCTCTGTCACAAGGATGGACGAGCCCGCTTCGGTGGAAGTTCCAGCCGGTCCTCTGGGGCACGACGGTAGACTCCGCCCTCCAATGTCCAAGTGGCTCGTCGAGCGCAGACTGTCCGAATCGGCCGAGCGGCTGAAGCGGTTGCGGACCGAGATCCAGGTGGCCGACGAGCAGCTGCGGTCGCTGGCCGACGCGGCCGACGACACCCGTCTGCGGGCGCTGGTGTCGGAAACGCCCCTCGCGGAGCAGGAGCACCGGGAGGCGCAGCGTCACGCCGACGCCATGGCCCGCCACAAGGCCGAGCTCGAGGCCGAGGTGCGCATGCTCCAGGAGTCCCAGGACGAGCTGCTCGACCGCCTGGCCCGCGAGCTCGACTAGTGGCGACGCGCATCGTTATCGCCGAGGACGAGGCCCTGATCCGCCTCGATCTCCAGGAGACCCTCGAGGAGGAGGGCTACGAGGTCGTGGGCGCGGTCGGCAGGGGCGACGAGGCGGTCGCCCTGGTCAAGGAGCTCAGCCCCGACCTGGCCATCCTCGACATCAAGATGCCGGGCATGGACGGGATCGCCGCGGCCAAGGAGATCGTCTCCGCCCGCCGGGCGGCGGTGCTCATCCTCACCGCCTTCAGCCAGCGCGACCTGGTGGAGAAGGCCACCGCCGCCGGCGCCGTCGGCTATCTGGTCAAGCCCTTCCAGAAGAGCGAGCTGATCCCGGCCATCGAGGTGGCCATCGCCCGCTTCAAGGAGCTGCGGGCCCTGGAGGACGAGGTCCACAGCCTGGAGGACCAGCTCGTCACCCGTCGCCTGGTCGACCGGGCCAAGGGCCTGCTCATGGACCGCCACAAGCTGCCCGAGGGCGAGGCGTTCTCGTTCATCCAGCAGACCGCCATGCGCCAGCGGGCGAAGATGCGCGTCGTGGCTCAACAGATCATCGACGGCGAGCTGGTCCCGCCTCAGTCGTCCTGACCCCGGACCATCGTGCCTGAGCTGTACCAGCCGGCGGACCGGCGGTCCCTGGCGAAGGTCTGGACTGTCGTCGTCGGCATCGTCCTGGTGGGCCTGGCGACGTTTCTCGGTGCATCAGTGGGTACACAGGTGATCCACGGTACGCACCCGACCAAAGCCGACGTCCGGGCCGCAGCCCACTCGTTGGCGCCCCCTGGCTACACGGTCACGTCGGAGAGGCTGAACGCGTACGAAGGCACCGGAGCCTGGTTCGCTACCGCTTCCTACGCAGTCGCGATCGACGTCGAAGGCGGCGGCCCGCTCGAGGACCGGGTCGCCGCCTTCCACCGGCAGGCGATGAGCGAGGGCTGGCGGGTCGGTGAGGACGCCGGGGTCGGGCCGTCCTTCATCCGGTTCGACGAACGGGCCGGGATCCTGGCCTCGGTCGCCGTCGGGGGGGAGGGCAGCGTCGGCGATGAGGGTGGGGTGTCGAACATCCAGGCGTTCCGCTTGAAGGAGCCATCCATCGGGCCGTTCTTCGCCTTCGCCGGCATCGGAGCCCTCGTCGGGCTGGCGATCGCCCTCGTCGTAGGGTTCCTCGTCCTGCGCCGCCAGCGGCCAGTGGGCCCCTGACGGCCGTCAGTCGATGGCGGCGCCCGGCTCAGGTCACCGCTCAGGGCACCTTCAGCACGCTGAGGATGTTGCCGGCAGGGTCCTTGAACCAGGCGATGTCCGGGCCCTGCCCCCGCATCACGCCCTTGTCGTCCTGACCGAAGCCCTCGTAGACCTCGAAGCGCACGCCCCGTGCCGTCAGCTCGTCGACCGCCTGGCCCACGTCGTCGACCGGGAAGTTGAGGACGGTGTAGGTAGCCGGGACGAAGTCCGGCTTCTCGTAGACGATGGTGTCGCGGCCCCCGGCGAGGTGGAGGGTGAGCAGCGCCGCCTCCGGGCCGTCCGAGGTCTCGATGCCGAGCGTCTCGCCGTAGAACCGACGGGCCTGGTCCAGGTCGTCGACCGCGAACCCGCTGAATGCCTTGCTGTTGGTGAGCATGCCAGTACGACTCCCGCCGGGCGCGGAACTCATCGGCATCGGCCCGGGCTCAGTCGGGGGAGGCGCCGGCCTCTTTGACCGCGTGGCCTCCGAAGCCGTGGCGGAGCAGGGCCAGCACCTTCATGGCCGGGGAATCGTCCTGGCGGGACGTGAACCGGGCGAACAGGGATGCCGACAGGACGTTGGCCGGCACGCCCAGGCGCACCGCCTCCTGCACCGTCCACCGACCCTCGCCCGAGTCCTCGACGTAGCCCCGCACCTTCTCGAGGGCGGGATCGTCGGCCAGCCCCAGCGAGAGCAACTCGAGCAGCCAGCTGCGGATGACGCTGCCGTGGCCCCAGGCGTCGACCACGGCGGTGGTGTTGATGCTGAGCTCGCTGGCGCCGAGCAGCTCGAAGCCCTCGGCGTAGGCCTGCATCATCCCGTACTCGATCCCGTTGTGGACCATCTTGGTGAAGTGGCCGGCCCCCACCGGCCCGCAGTGGACGAAGCCGCCCTCGGGGGCGAGGGCGTCGAAGATCGGCTGCATGGTCGCCACCTTCTCCGCCTCGCCGCCGACCATGAGGCAGAAGCCTTCCTTGAGACCCCAGATGCCTCCGCTGACGCCGGCGTCGATGAAGAAGATGCCCCGCTCGGCCAGCAGCTGTCCCCGGCGCATCGAATCGTGGAAGTTGGAGTTGCCGCCGTCGATCACCAGGTCGCCCGGCGCGAGGAGCTCGGCCAGCCCGACGACGGTCGTCTCCGTGGGATCGCCGGCCGGCACCATCACCCACACCGCCCGGGGCGCGTCGAGGGCCGCCACCAGCTCGGCCACCGAGGCCACGTCGCGCCGGTCGGGGAAGAAGTCGAAGCCCACCACCTCGTGGCCCTTCTGGCGCAGCCGGCTCGTCATGCCCCACCCCATCCGCCCCAGCCCGACCATGCCGAGCCTCATGGGGTTATGCCTTGGCCACGAAGAGCTGGCTGGCCAGGCCGGGGCCGAGGGCGATACTGCCTTCGTCGAGCGTCAGGGTCAGCGTGCCGTCGGGCGCCTTCGACGTCACCTCGGCGCCGGTGCCAGGGACGAAGCCGTGGTCGTCGAGGTACATGAGGGCGTCCATGTCGATCTCCACCTGCTCGGTGACCCGCTCCAGCCGAATGCGGTCGCCGGGCTGGGAGTCCGCCAGGGCCGACAGCTGGCGCACCGGCGCCCCGGACCCGGGGATGGGGTTGCCGTGGGGGCAGGTGGCGGGGTTGCCCAGCAGCTCGACCAGGCGCTCCTCGACCTCGTCGGAGATCACGTGCTCCCACCGGCACGCCTCCTCGTGGGTCTTGTGCCAGGGGATCCCGATCACGTCGGTGAGGAGGCGCTCGGCCAGGCGGTGCTTGCGGACGACGCTCACCGCCCGCACCCGTCCCTTGTCGGTGAGGCTGAGCGACCGGCCGTCAAGGGCCACGTAGCCGTCGGTGCGCAGGCGGCGAACCATCTCCGAGACCGACGGTGCCGAGTGGCCGAGGTGCTCGGCGAGGCGGGCCTGGATCACCTGGACCCCCTCCTCCTCGAGCTCCCAGATCGCTTCCAGGTACTCCTCGAGCGGGGGGTGGAAGCCGTCGCCCATGGGCGGCCATCGTACTCACCCCATTGTCGGAACCGGGGGTCTGGTGGTCAGGTGTGCTGCTCGGCCGCGCACCGGGCGAACTGCAGGAAGTCGGCCGCCGTCACCGACGTGAGCACCGCGGCCGCCATCCGGGTGCCGCGGGGGGCGAGGACCAGGCCGAAGGTGAACCCGGTGGCCAGCCACTGGCTGATGCAGAACGGGCACGTCACCAGCTCCCCGATCGCCTTGCGGGCGCCCGTCCCCCGCACCCCCTCCTTCAGCTCGGCCGATCCACTCACGCCCTCGTAGCGGGCGAACGGGGCCCGCAACGGGCTGGCCACGGGGGACTTGGTGATGAGCCGGCTCAGGCGGTGGGTGGCCACCGCCACCAGGGCCACATCGGACCACGCGGGCCGGTCGGGGAGCCGCCGCCCTCGGACGGCCACCGCCCCCGCGGCCACGAACGCGGCGTAGGCCGCCATAAGACCGGCGAACGACTCCACCGGCAGCTCGGACTCGCCCCGGTAGGCCTCGACCTCCTCCCGAACCGTGTCCGTCGCCTCCTGGGCGACGCGGGCGGTGGTGTCACGGAGGGTGTCGGTCATGACGAGGACGTACCCATGGCGCGCACCGTCCACCCGACACGGAACGCTCGGGGCGGCCGTAGCATCCGGAGATCGCCAAGATCCTGCTCCTCGACGGCAACTCGATGGCCTATCGGGCCTTCTTTGCCCTGCCCACCGACCTGGCGACGGCCTCGGGGCAGGTCACCAACGCGGTCTACGGGTTCACGTCGATGCTGATCAACCTGCTCAAGGACCACAAGCCCGACGGCATCGCGGTCGCCTTCGACCGCCCCGAGCGCACCTTCCGCCACGACCTGGTCGACGACTACAAGGCGGGCCGGGCCGCCGCCCCCGACATCCTCCGCCAGCAGATGGGCCTCGTCCGCCAGGTGGCCGAGACCCTGAAGATCCCGATCGTGGAGATCGCCGGCTTCGAGGCCGACGACGTCATCGCCACCCTCGCCACCCAGGCCCGCGACCGGGGCGACGACGTGATCGTGGTCACCGGCGACCGCGACGCCTACCAGCTGGTCGAGGACCCCCACGTCAAGGTCCTCTACAACCGCCGGGGCGTGAGCGACTACGTCCTCTACGACGAGGCCGGCATCCTCGAGCGCACCGGGGTCACGCCGGTCATGTACCCCCAGTACGCCGCCCTCCGCGGGGACCCGTCCGACAACCTCCCGGGCGTACCCGGGGTGGGGGAGAAGACGGCGGCCAAGCTGCTCAACACCTACGGCGACCTCGACGGCGTGTTCGCCAACATCGACAAGTGCACGCCCAAGCTCAGGGAGAACCTGGCCGCCCACGAGCCCGTCGTGCGCCGCAACGCCACCGCCACGCCCCTGGTGCGCGACGTCCCCCTCGGTGTCGACCTCAGCGACCTGCGGATGGGTGCCTTCGACGGTCCGGCGGTGCGGGAGCTGTTCAACTTCCTCGAGTTCACCACCCTCCACCCCCGCCTGCTCGAGGCCATCGGCACGGCCGAGGCCGCGGCCGCGGCCGCCGCCACCGCCCAGGCCGAGCGGCAGCCCTTGGAGGTCGCGGTCGGCCGGGCGGGCACGGTGGCCGAGGCGGTCGCCGCCCTCCGGGCTCCCGGGCCGGTCGGCCTCGCCGCCTTCTGGGACGGCGCCGAGGGCCGGAGCCGGCCCGAGGGCATCGCGGTGGCGGCCGATGGAAGCGACGGAAACGCCACCTGGATCCCGGGCGACCTGCTCGAGGATCCGGCGGTGCGGGACGTCCTGGCGGCCGTGCCCTTCCGGGCCCACAACGCCAAAGTCCTGCTCCGGGGCCTCGAGCTCGACCTGCGGGGTCTCGACATCGACACCGCCATCGCCGCCTACCTCATCGACCCGGCCGAGTCGCAGTACCTCCTCGACGACCTGGCCGCCCGCTTCCTGGGTATCGAGGTCCGCTCGCCCGACGCCCCCCCGGCGGGCCAGCTCGACCTGTCCGGCACCGCCATCGACCCGGCCGAGGAAGCCGGTCGCCGGGCGGTCGCCGTCGGCCTGCTCGTTCCCGCCCTGGCCCACTCCCTCGACGCCCGGGGCCTGCGCCGGCTCTACGACGACGTCGAGCGGCCCCTGGTGCGGGTGCTGGCCCGGATGGAGGCGGCGGGGGTTCGGGTCGACATCGACCTGCTGCGCGGCATCTACGACGGCCTGGTGGCCGAGGGCGCCCGGTTGGAGGAGGAGATCCAGGAGCTCGCCGGAGAGCGCTTCCTGGTCAACTCCACGCTGCAGCTGCGGAGGGTGCTCTTCGACCAGTTGGGGCTGCAGCCGCAGAAGAAGACCAAGACCGGATTCTCCACCGACGCCGCGTCCCTGGAGAAGCTGCGGGGACTGCATCCCATCATCGAGCCGCTCCTCCGCTACCGCGAGGTCGAGAAGCTCCGGTCGACGTACGGGGAGAGCCTGCTGGCCGAGGTCGGTCCCGACGGCCGCATCCACGCCACCTTCAACCAGACGGTGGCCCGCACCGGCCGCCTCAGCTCCGACCGGCCCAACCTGCACAACATCCCCATCCGCACGGAGGAGGGCCGGCGCATCCGCCAGGCGTTCATCCCGGCCGAGGGGTGCCGGTTCCTCGTCGCCGACTACAACCAGATCGAGCTGCGGGTCATCGCCCACCTGGCCCAGGACCCGGGCCTGATCGAGGCCTTCGCCACCGGCCAGGACATCCACCAGGCCACCGCCGCCCGCCTGTTCGCGGTCGACCCGGGGGCAGTCACCACGGCGCAGCGGTCGAAGGCCAAGATGGTCTCCTACGGGCTGGCCTACGGCATGGAATCGTTCGGGCTGGGCCAGCGCCTGGGGATCCCCACCGAGGAGGCGGCCCTCATCCTGGGGGCGTACTTCGAGGCCTTCCCCAGCGTGCGGGCCTACATGGAGCAGACCGTGGTCGAGGCCCGGGACCGGGGCTACACCGAGACCCTGTTCGGCCGCCGCCGCCAGATCCCCGAGCTGCAGTCGCAGAACTACCGGCTGCGCCAGGCGGGCGAGCGGCAAGCGATGAACGCCGGCATCCAGGGCCTGGCGGCCGACATCTTCAAGGTCGCCCTCGTCCGCCTCGACCGGGCCCTCGAGGACCACGGCCTGTCCGCTCGACTCGTGCTCCAAGTCCACGACGAGGTCATCCTCGAGGTCCCCCCGGGCGAGGAGGACGAGGTCTCCGCCGTCACCCTCGAAGCCATGCGCGGGGCTTGCGAGCTGAGCGTCCCCCTCGAGGTCAACCTGGCCTGGGGCGACACCTGGGCCTCCGCCAAAGGCTAAATTTCTCACCGCCTCCCCCTGAGCTTCCCCCTCACGGTTTCGTGCGTCCGTAGCGCCCCTACCCGAGCCGATTCGGGCGATTCAGGGGCGCTATGCGTGCGGCAAACGCGGAGGATCGGGATGCGACGGCTGTTCACCTCCAGCCAGGCGATGGCCACCGGGCTCACGCCGAAGGCATTGCGCTGGGGAGAAGGGAGCGGACGCTGGCGACGGGTCCGCAAGGGTGTGTATGCCGATGGTCCGGACGAGCCGACCGCGCTCGATCACGCCCGGGCCGAGGTGTTGGCCAAGGATGGCGTGGCCGCTGGTGGCCTGGCAGGGGTGCTGCTGGGGCTCGATGGCGTCACACTCGACGGCCGCCCCATCCGCCGACGCATCTTGCCCGACGATCGTCTCCTGCCGATCGGCGGCGTCCCTTGCACGGACGGGCTGCAGACGATGATCGACCTCGCCGCCGACCTCGACGACCTCCGGTGGGAGCAGGCCCTCGAATCGGCCTTGCGCAAGCGGCTTCTGTCGGTGACTGACCTGGAACGCTCACTGCCTGCGTTGGGCCGAGCACGTGTCCCGGGCACCACTCGAATGCGGCGGGTGCTCGAGTTGCGCCCACCGGGGGCGGCCCCCACTGGCAGCCTCCTGGAAACCCTGATGGTCCAGCTGGCCCGGACCGTCCCCGGCCTGCCACCGGCCGTGCGTCAGCTACCCGTGGGGCCCTACTTCCTCGACCAGTCCTGGCCCGACATCGGCCTGTTCCTCGAGCTCGACGGCCAGCATCACCTGGGACAGCCCGTCTACGACGCCCGCCGGGAGACCGCCATCGTCGCCATGACCGGGTGGCTGTGTGGGCGCTTCACCTGGACGGAGGTGGTCCGGGTGCCGATCTCCACTGCTCGACAGTTGGGGCGGATCGCTGACCAGGCCCGTCGCCGGCCATTTCGTCCGTTGGAGGCATCGTGATCGCCGGCTCAGTCCCCCGGTGGCGCACCGCTGACGGCGGGGGCGGTCTCGCTCGCCCGGATGACGAGGAACGTGCCCAGGGCGATGACGGCGGCGGCGGGGATGGCAGCTGCGGGAGGGTCCTGGCCCAGGAAGATGGCAGCCAGGACGGCGGCGCCGACGATCTCGAAGAGCAGGGCGACCGACACGATGGTCGGGCTCACCGTCTTGAGCACGAGGTTGAACACCGAGTGGCCGAGGATCTGGGCCAACAGGGCCAGCGCCACGAGACGCCACCACGTCGACCCGGCGTAGCCGCCCAACCGCTGCCCCGACGCCACGCAGACGACGAGCAGCACCACCGCCGCCACCGGGTAGCAGACCGCGGTGTAGGCGGTGGTGGACACCGTCCGCCGCACGTCGGCCCCCACCACCCGGTACGACGCAGCGAGGGCGCCGCCCACGAGGGCCAGCACGTCGCCCGCCAGCGCCCGGCCGCTCACCGTCACGTCGACCCCCGACAGCAGCAGCGCGCCCCCGATCGCCAGCCCCACGCCCAGCCACGCCTGCCCCGCCATGCGCTCGCCCCGAACATGCAGGATCAACGCCGCCCACGCCGGTTGCATGGCCACCAGGGCGACGGCCGAAGCCACCGTCGTCAGCGAGACGGCGGGGATGAAGCACCCGAAGTGTCCGGCCAGCAGAACCCCGGCCGCCACCGACAGCCACCGGTTCTGCCGAGACATGGGCGGCTCCGACCGTCGGAGGGCGGCGAACGGCACCACCGCGCCCGACGCCATCGCCATCCGCCAGAAGGCGATGGCCAGCGACGGGGCGACGGTGGCCTTGATGAGGGGCGCGGCCGTCGATGTCCCCAGCACGCCCACCACCAGCAGCAACGCGCTTCCGGCGGGCGGCCGGCGCAGCGACGTGGCCGGGGCCCCTTCCATGCCCGGGAACCTAGGTCCCCGACGCCATTCGCCGCGACGAGGGCTACGATGAGTGGACCGGGACGTGCCGCGCCCGGTGACGCCTCGGCGCCCTCGACCAACTCCCCGACAAAGGCCCATCCCGACCCATGTCCGACCTGACCCCCGCCTCCGCGACCACCACCTCTCCGAATGGCACCGACGTTGCCCCAGACGAGGGAGGTGAGTACGTCTTCCGACAGATCGTCGGCGACGACGAGGGCATCTCGTTCGAGGACGCCATCGCCGGCACCATCGTCGAGTTCGAGGACGGTGACATCGTCACCGGCACGGTCGTCAAGGTCGACAAGGACGAGGTCCTGCTCGACATCGGCTACAAGTCGGAGGGCGTCATCCCGGCCCGTGAGCTGTCCATCCGCCACGACGTCGACCCCGGCGAGATCGTCTCCCTCGGCGAGGAGATCGAAGCCCTCGTCCTCCAGAAGGAGGACAAGGAAGGCCGCCTGATCCTGTCCAAGAAGCGGGCCCAGTACGAGCGGGCCTGGGGCACGATCGAGCGCATCAAGGAGCAGAACGGCGTGGTCACCGGCCCCGTCATCGAGGTGGTCAAGGGTGGCTTGATCCTCGACATCGGCCTGCGGGGCTTCCTGCCCGCCTCCCTCGTCGAGCTGCGCCGGGTCCGCGACCTGCTGCCCTACGTCGGTCGCACCCTCGAGGCCAAGATCATCGAGCTCGACAAGCACCGCAACAACGTGGTGCTGAGCCGGCGGGCGTGGCTGGAGGAGACGCAGAAGGAGCAGCGCGAGGAATTCCTCGACAACCTCAAGCCGGGCGAGGTCCGCAAGGGCGTCGTGTCGTCGGTCGTCAACTTCGGCGCCTTCGTCGACCTGGGCGGCATGGACGGGCTGGTCCACGTCTCCGAGCTGTCCTGGAAGCACGTCGACCACCCGGCCTCGGTCGTGGCCGTGGGCGACGAGATCGAGGTCCAGGTGCTCGAGGTCGACCTCGAGCGGGAGCGCATCAGCCTGTCGCTCAAGGCCACCCAGCAGGACCCGTGGCAGGAGTTCGCCAACAACCACCGGGTCGGCGAGCTGGTCTACGGCCGGGTCACCAAGCTGGTGCCCTTCGGCGCGTTCCTGCAGGTGGGGGAGGGTATCGAGGGCCTGGTCCACATCTCCGAGATGGCCGCCCACCACGTCGACCTGCCCGAGCAGGTCGTCACCCCGGGTGAGGAGCTGTGGGTCAAGATCATCGACCTCGACCTCCAGCGCCGCCGCATCAGCCTGTCGATCAAGCAGGCGGCGGAGGGTGGCGTGGTCGCCGCCGAGTACCAGGAGGCGTTCGGCGAGCACGCCTACGACGCCGAGGGCAACTACATCGGCGAGTACGCGGCCGTCGACTTCACGCCCGAGACCGAGGCCCAGGCGGCCTGGGCCGACTACGTGGTCGAGGTAGGTGGCGCGGAGCACGTCGCTCCCCCCGCCTCCGATCCCGCGCCCCCCGCCGCCACCGACTCCCCCGCCTCCTAACGAACGAAAGCTCCACTGGAATCCGGGGCAGCCCGGAGGAGGACATTGAGCGAGGGCCGAACCCCCACAGACGTGCGCGCCACCGGCCGCCTTCCTTCCGGTCGCTCTCTCGGGGCGCCTCCGGTTGGGTCGGCTGCGTTCGCCCGGGCTCGAGTCCCTGTTCATCGCCACCTTCGTCCTCTTCGGCTTCCGTGTCGGGGTCCGCCCGATCGGCGACAACTCGATGTTCACCCACCTCCGCACCGGGATCGACATGGTGCGGGGCGCGGGCATCCCCCGGATGGACACCTACTCCTTCACCGCCTCGGGTCGGGAATGGGTCGTCCAGAGCTGGCTGCCGGAGTGGACCTACGGGTGGGCCCACCGCCTGGGCGGGTTCCGGCTGGTTGTCCTCGAGCAGGCCCTGCTCCTCTGCCTGCTCGTCTGGCTGGTCATGCGCCTGGTGAAGGCGGGGTCGCCGCTCCGCACCGCCTTCGGCGGTCTCATCGTCGTCGGCCTCAGCTTTCCCTTCTGGTCACCCCGCCCCCTGCTCTTCGGGGCGATCTGCATGGCGCTCACCATCACCATCGTCGAGCGCCGGAAGTCGTATTGGCTGCTGGTCCCCGTGGTGTGGCTGTGGGTCAACAGCCACGGGTCGTTCCCTCTCGGCCTGGCCTGGCTGGGCGCACGGGCGGTAGGGGAGGCCTTCGACTGGCGGGCGTGGCCGCGCGACGCCGTGCGCTACGTGGGCGGGTTCGTCGTCGGCCTGGTCGTGGCCGTGATCAATCCCCTGGGGGCCAAGCTGCTGGCCTTTCCCTTCACCCTGGGCGACAAGCGGGAGGCGTTCGAGCGGATCGTCGAGTGGATGTCGCCCAACTTCCAGAACCCGCCCGCCCTCATCTTCCTGGTGCTGGCGATGCTCCTTCTGGTCCGGGCCCGGCTGAACTGGCGCGACGTCGTCCCGGTGGTGGCGTTTGTGGCCGCCGGCCTGCTGGCCATGCGCAACCTGCCGATGGCGGCGGTGGTGCTGGCGCCGGTGCTCGGGCGGGTGCTCAAGCGGCCCGACTCGCTGCCACCCCTGCCGCCCCCGCCGCCCAGCCGGCAGCGGGTCAACCGGGTGTTCGCGGTCGCTATCGTCGCCGCCTTCGTCGTCTTCGGACTGTCGATCAAGACCACCGATCCCATCGGCGGCACGGGGTACCCGGTGGAGGCCACCACCTTCATGGAGGACATCGGACTGCTGACCCCCGACCATCGGGTGGCCCATCTGGACTTCGTGGGGAACTACTTCGAGTTGCGCTTCGGCCGGCGGGTCAAGGTGTTCATCGACGACCGGTACGACATGTACCCCTTGGCGCTGTCCCGCGACTACCGGCGGCTGCTCAACGGCTACCCGCAGTGGCAGGCGATCCTCGAGACCCGCCGCATCGACGTCGTGCTCTGGGACCGCGAGCTCCCGCTCACGTCGCTGCTCAAGTCCAGCGGGCAGTGGCTGGAGGTCTACGCCAAGGGCGACTGGGTCGTGCTCCGCAAGCTGTGATCCGGCCCCCGGCGAATGAGCGTCCGACCTCCCCGTAGACTTCACCGGTGAACCGGGCCGCCATCATCGGTGACCTGTTGCGGCGGGCGGCGCTGACCCCGCCCGACCTGCTGGCGGCCGATGTCGCCAATGCCCTGCACGACGCCGGCGGCAACCACCTCGTGCTCTACGTCGTGGACTACGAGCAGGAGACGCTCCAGCCCGTCGCCCTGGCCAGCGACCTGCTCGTCGAGCGACCGAAGGGCGTGAACATCGAGGGCACCATGGCCGGCCGATCGTTCCAGACTCAGCATGTGCTCTCGGCCGAGACGGCCGAGGGCTGGCGGGTGTGGGCGCCGGTACGGGAGCGGGCGGAGCGCATCGGGATCCTCGAGCTGGGGTTTCCGGAGATCGACGACGAGCTGCTCGCACTGTGCGACGACCTGGGCCTGCTGGTCGGGCACCTCACCCACACCGCCGGCCGCTACACCGACCTCATCGAGCTCCGACGCCGGCGGCGGCCGATGAACCTGGCCGCCGAGATGCAGTGGGACCTGCTTCCGCCCCTCTCGTTCTCGTCCCCCGACCTGGCCATCGCCGGACTGCTGGAGCCCGCCTACTTCGTGGCCGGCGACGCCTTCGACTACTCGCTCAATGGCGACGTGCTCGGCTTCGCCATCATGGACGCCATGGGCCACGGGGTGAACTCGACCCTGGCCAGCACGCTCGCTCTCGGTGCGTTCCGCTACGGGAGGCGGCGCAACCTCGACCTGCCGGTGATCGCCGAGCACATCGACGACGCGGTCGCCGAGCAGTTCCAGGGCGAGAGCTTCGTCACCGGCCACCTGGCCCGCCTCGACGTCGCCACTGGCGACCTGCGCTGGATCAACGCCGGCCACCCCCCGCCCCTGCTGCTACGGGGGGCCAAGGTGGTCGGGGAGCTGGCCTGCGAGCCGTGTTTCCCCTTCGGGCTGGGGATCGCCATCTCCGAGATCGGGCACTGCCGGCTCCAGCCCGGCGACCGGGTGCTGTTCTACTCCGACGGCGCGGTGGAGGCCCGTCCCACGTCGGGCGAGCAGTTCGGGCTCGAGCGCCTCATCTCCGAGGTCGAGCAGTACATCGGCGCCGGAGTCCTGCCCTCGGAGACCCTGCGCCGTCTGGCGGCCCGGCTCCGCCAGCACCGGGGTGGGGAGCTGGAGGACGACGCCACCCTCGTGTTCCTGGAGTGGTTGCCCAAGCGCTGAGAAAGCTCAGGGGGCGGCCCGCCCATCGCCGGCCCGGCCGATGAAGTGCCGGAGGGGACCGTCGCCGACGATCTCGAGCTCCTTGACCAGATGCACGACGGTGCCCGCTTCGGGCCGGGACTCGAAGCGCACCCCGTCCACCAGCGCCGACAGCAGCGCCAACCCCCGGCCCTGCTCGGCCGAGCCGGGCGCCATCTCGTTGACCATCGTCGACGAGTCGAACCCTCGTCCTGCGTCGAGCACGCTGATCTCGCAGACGTTGTCGGTGACCACCAGGTGCACCTCGTACTCGTCGTCGACGCCGGAATGCTTCACCACGTTGGTGCAGGCCTCGGTGAGGGCGAGGGCGACGTCGTCGACGGCGGCGGGGGCGACTCCCAGCTCACTGAGCGCGCACATGGCGATGTGGCGCACGACGGGCAGGGTGAGCGCGTCTCGGGGCAGGCAGATCTCCATGCCGATCTTCACCGGCCGCCTCCGAGGGTGGTGCCGGACGTCGGTGCCGGGGTGGGGGCGGGCCTGAGGCCCGCTGGGTCTCGGATGCCCATGGCCTCTCCCATACCCGACGCATCAGCCCCCCTACCCGTGGCGGGATCATGGGCCTCCAGCCGCCGAAGGGGAGCCAGGAAAGGCGGCCCGGAGAGGGATGCCAGAAAGGCAAGAGGAGCGAGCCCGAAGGCCCGCTCCTCCTGCGCTGACCGGGGGGGTCAGGACTTTGTTGCGGCAGGCGTTACTTCCCGGCGGCGGCGATCGAGTCGCCGACGGTGGAGAACTTCGACTTGGCCTGGCCTCCGAGGGTGGTCAGGGCCACGATGCACACGACAGCGATCAGGGCCAGGAGCAGGGCGTACTCCACCAGCGCGGCTCCACGTTCGCTGCGGCGGCCGAACACGGCTCGCAGGTAGGGGGCGCAGTTCTTCTGCCAGTAAGCGATGAGGTCCACGGTTGTCCTTCTTGGGCTCGGGCACGCACGGGTGCAGGAACTCGACTTGTGCTCTAGATATCGGCGCGTTCTCGTCCGCCTGTATAGGTCGTTCGACCTATTTCTCAAATCTTTGACAACTCGCGGCGCCCGGGCGGCGCCCCGCGCGAAGAAGGAGCGAGGTGGTCTCGCTCCTTCTTCGTGACGGCCACGGGGCGTCGTCAGGGCAGGCCGCCCGGCTCAGGTGCCGGCTTTTGCGATCGAGGCGCCGACGGTGGAGAACTTCGACTTGGCCTGTCCGCCGAGGGTGGTGAGGGCCACGATGCACACGACGGCGATCAGGGCCAGCAGGAGGGCGTACTCCACCAGAGCCGCTCCCCGCTCGCTGCGGCGGCCGAAGACGGCACGCAGGTAGGGGGCGCAGTTCTTCTGCCAGTAAGCGATGAGGTCCACGGTTGTCCTTTGGGCTCGGGGCACGCATGGTGCAGGAAAATGACTTGTCCTCTAGGTGTCGACCCCTTCGAGCCTGCCTGTATAGGTCGTTCGGCCTATTTCTCAAATCTTGGACAACTCGCCGGCCTGGGTCGGCGCCCCGACGCGAAGAAGGAGCGAGGCTCGTTGCCCTCGCTCCTTCCTCAACCGGCGACCGGGCGTGGTCGGGGCCGCCCCAAGGTTCAGGCCCCGGCGCCTGCGATCGAGTTGCCGACGCTGGAGAACTTCGACTTCGCCTCGGTACCGAGGGCGGTCAGGGCCACGATGCAGACCACTGCGATGAGCGCCAGCAGGAGGGCGTACTCGACGAGAGCCGCTCCCCGCTCGCTGCGGCTGCCGAACCGGGCGCGCAGGTAAGGGGCGCAGTTCTTCTGCCAGTAGGCGACAACGTCCATGTGTACTCCGTTCTTATTTGCCCCCAGCCCGGGGTGCTTTGGTTGTAAATCATCTATCGGCGGTAGTCGCATTTCCTAAATGGGTTGATCGGCTTATTCACGAGGTGTGGGCTGAGGGGCCAGCGGCCGGCTCTTCGGGGGCGGGCGCGGCCCCCGGACGCGAACAAGGAGCGAGCCGGGTGGCTCGCTCCTTGTCCTACATCCGACCGGGGGGTGGTCGGGAAGTCGGTTTTCGAACTTCGAAGCCTCCGGGCTCAGGTGCCGGCGGCGGCGATCGACTGTCCGACGGTGGAGAACTTCGACTTGGCCTGGCCGCCCAGGGTGGTCAGGGCCACGATGCAGACGACGGCGATGAGGGCCAGCAGCAGTGCGTACTCGACCAGAGCCGCTCCCCGCTCGCTGCGGCCGAACACGGCCCGAAGGTAGGGGGCGCAGTTCTTCTGCCAGTAGGCAACGATGTCCATTTTCTATTCTCCCGTTCTGGTATGCCCCCGTCCCGGGGCTTTCTGGTTACAAGAGATGTATCGGCCCCCAAGTTGCCCCTCTGAATGGGGCGTTCGACCTATTGTGACTTTGTTGATTCTTTGATTTGGCGTGCTGCGAACCCTCCCCGGACGCGAACAAGGAGCGAGCCGGGTGGCTCGCTCCTTGTCCTACATCCGACCGGGGGGGTGGTCGGGAAGTCAGTTTTCGAACTTCGAAGCCTCCGGGCTCAGGTGCCGGCGGCGGCGATCGACTGTCCGACGGTGGAGAACTTCGACTTGGCCTGGCCGCCCAGGGTGGTCAGGGCCACGATGCAGACGACGGCGATGAGGGCCAGCAGCAGTGCGTACTCGACCAGAGCCGCTCCCCGCTCGCTGCGGCCGAACACGGCCCGAAGGTAGGGGGCGCAGTTCTTCTGCCAGTAGGCAACGATGTCCATGGTGAAATCTCCCGTTCTGGTATGCCCCCGTCCCGGGGCTTTCTGGGTTACAAGAGATGTATCGGCCTCGAAGTGACCCCTCTGTATGAGTTGTTCGGCCCAAAGCCTTAAATATCCACAGCCAGTGCAGACGACCCGAGATCCAGTACGCGACGAAGGAGCGAGCCGTGGAACTCGCTCCTTCGTCCTGCCCGACCGGGGCACCTGTGCAACGAGAGCATCGGAAATTCGGGCGCGGAACTGGATGAGCCATTCGGTCCAAATTCGGATCCGGGCCCTGGCCCGGCGCTGCGGCCCAGTAACCCAGTGACCCAGTAACCCAGTGACCCAGTAACCCAGTGTGCCCGGTGGCGCTACGGCTCGGAGGGCGACAGGCGGATGATGCCCATGCGCACCGCCCGGAGGACGGCCTGGGTGCGGTCGCGGGCGTCGAGCTTGGCGTAGATCGACGCCAGGTGGTTCTTCACCGTCTTCACACTGATGAAGAGCTGGGCCGCCACTTCGGGCAGTGAAAGGCCGTCGGCGAAGAGCTGCAGGACCTCCTCCTCGCGGGCGCTGATCACGGGGACCGTCGCCGAGCTCCCGTTGGACTCCCGGCCGCCGTTGCCCCGCTGCATCTCGGCCAGCATCGACGACGCCAGCCCGGCGGAGAGCACCCCGTCATCCTGGGCCGCCAGGCGGACGGTGCTGACCACCTCGTCGATGGCGCAGTCCTTCACCAGGTACCCCACCGCCCCCGCTTGCAGCGCACGGGCCATCACGTCGCCGTCGGCGTGCATGGTGAGCATCACGACCGCGGTGCCTGGCACCGCGCCGTGGATGAGGCGGGTCGCCTCCACGCCGTCGAGGACGGGCATGGTGACGTCCATGAGCACGACATCGGGGGCGAGTTCGGTGGCCATCTGGTAGGCCTCCTGACCATTGGCGGCCTCGCCCACCACCTCGAAGCCGTGGTCCTCCAGCGAGCGGCGCAGGCCCTCGCGGAGCATGCGGTGGTCATCGGCGAGCAGCAGTCGGATCATGAGGCGGCTTTCTGGAGAGGTGGGGAGCCGGCGCGGGGGCCGGCCTGGGTGGTACCGGCCTCGACCTGATCGGATCCGGTTCTGTTGGGGCTGGATTGGCTGGGCGAGGGAGCGTCGACGTTGCACTCGACCAGGGTGCCGACGTAGGGCTCCGATTCCACGAGGAGGGTGGCGCTGATGGCGCCGGCCCGCTCCTGCATGCCGGTGAGGCCGAAGGAGTCCGACCGGCGAGGCGCGCCCACGGCGAAGCCGCGGCCGTCGTCGGCCACGGTCAGCTGGGCCGAACGGCCGTCACACCGCCACCGGACCCGGAGATGGGTCGCCTGGGCGTGGCGCTCGACGTTGGTGATCGCCTCCTGGGCGATCCGCCACAGCTCGCGCTCCTGGGCCAGGGGCAGGCGGGCCGTGCTCTCGTGGCGGAAGTCGACGACGACGTCGCAGCGGGCGGCCACCCGCTCGAGATAGGACTCGAGGGTGTCGACCAGCCCATGCTGGTCGGAGACCTCCGCCCGCAGGTCGGAGAGGGTGTCCCGCACCTCGCCGAGCGCGCCCCGCACCTCGGTGCGCAGCCCGTGGAGCGAGGACTTGAACGGCTCCTCGGCCTGGCCGGTCAGGCGGTCGAGCTCGAAGGCGACGTAGGCCAGGGACTGGCCGATGCGGTCGTGCATGTCCCGGGCGATGCGGGTGCGTTCCTCGTCCGCCCCCATGCCCCGCAACCGGCCGAACCAACGGGCGTTGTCGATGGCCAGGGCGGCGGAGTCGATGAAGCCGTCGAGCAGTTGAAGCTCACGGCGGCCGTAGCGCCCGGCCTCGTGGTGCTCCAGGGCAACCAGGCCGACCAGCGCGCCGCGGGCCCGCAGCGGGGCGTAGAGCCCGGATCGCGAGACCAGCGTCGGCCCGAAGCCCTCGCCGGGGGCGAGGCTGACCACCAGCGAGGCGACGCTGCTGCTGGTCGCCGCCCGCAGGGGGGTGGGGAGGGTGTCGTCGGCCAAGGGGCGGGAGGCCACCGCCCCCTCGCTGGCGGCCACCACCCAGCGGCCGGTCACGTCGTCGCGCAGGAGGAGGGCGGTGACGTCGCAGTCGATGAGGCTGCGCAGGCGCTCGATGGTGGACGCCGCCACCTGGTCGAGGTTCAGGGAGGCGGGCAGGCTCTGGGCCACCCGGTGGAGGGAGACCAGCAGGTCGTTGGCCTCGGCCAGCTGCGAGACCCGGTCGAGGGCCTGCGAGTGACGCTGCTCGGCCTCGCCGAACAGGCGGCGGGCGTAGCCGGCGAGGATGGCGACCAGCACCAGCTCGATGCCCCACTGGCCGCTGACGCCGAGGCTCTCGATCCCGTAGTCGCCCAGGGCCAGGTGGGCGGGGATGGCCACCGCGACGATCGCCACCCCTGCCACCCGCAGCCCGAGGCCGAAGCCCCGGGCCAGCCCGGCGGCGACCACCACCGCCAGCAGGCAGAAGGCGAAGGGGGAGTCCCAGTAGCCGGTGCTGTCGACGGCGAGGACGGTGAGGAACAGCTCGACCATGATCGCCAGGGGGAGGATCGACGAGCTCGTCTCGGCCGCCGCCTTGGACGAGAGCCCGTGCCCGGCGCCGTCCCTCCGTCCGCTGGCGTCATCGCCCTCCACCGGGTGACGGCCCCGCCAGGCGGCGTGGGCCACGAGGACCCCGGCCCACACCACGACCGACTCCGTCAGGGGTCCCCGGACGGCGGCGACGAAGGCGCTGAGGGCGAGGATGCCCCAGCGGACTCCGGGCACCAGCGTCGCGAACGACGGCTGGTGCCCGGTACGCCCGATTGCCTGGGCTCCGGATGCGCCTGCTCCGGATGCGCCTGATGTGGATGCGACTGGCTCCCGGTCCGCTGTCAGGGGGAGAGCGGCGCGCGGCAGCATCGCAGTCCGGGTTACTTGAAGGCCTGGGAGATTCCCGAGGCGGCGGGACCGAGGATCACGATCATGATCGCCGGGAAGACGAACAGCACCAGTGGGAAGAGCATCTTGACCGGGAGCTTGGCTGCCTTCTCCCGGGCCCACTGACGGCGCTTCATCCGCATCTCGCCGGCCTGGGTCTTGAGGACCCGGCCGATCGGGATGCCGAGGGCGTCGGCCTGGAGGAGGGCCAGGACCAGGTTGGACAGCTCGGGAACCTCGGTCCGCCGCTTGAGGTTCTGGAACGCGTCCCGCCGGGGCAGGCCCAGCTCCATCTCGTGGAGGGTGCGGGCGAACTCCTCGGCCAGCGGGGAGTTGAAGTGCTGGCAGACGATGGCGATGGCGCCCTCGAAGCCCATGCCCGCCTCCACCGAGATGGCGAGCAGGTCGAGGGTGTCGGGAAGGTCCTTCAGGATCGCCCCCTGCCGCTCCCGCAGCTTGCGAGCCAACCACGAGGCGGGCAGGAGCAGTCCGATCAGGGGGAGCATGATCAGCACCAGGAGGGCGACCCGGCCCGACGGCTCACCCACGCCGACGTAGATCAGGGCCCCGAGGGTGCAGGCCGCGGTCGCGGCCAGCTGCCCGACCACGAACTCCTCGGCCCGCATCGTCCCCGAGAGGCCGGCGAGCAGGAGCTTGCGGTGGGTCTGGTCCAGGTAGTTGCGGGGCGTGAGCCGCCCGACCGAGCCGGCGATGCCTGCGCCCAGGGGGCGCACCACCCGCACGATGAAGGGGTCCTGCAGCTTCCGCTCGAACTCGTCGGTGAACGTGACGTTCTCGTCGAGGTCCTGCAGGTACTGCCCCACGTCACCGGCCGGCTTGGCCCGGGTGAGGCCCACGGCCACCGCGGTTGCCCCCGCCACGGCGAGGAACAAGGGAAGGAGGAAAGTCAGTTCCATGGCTATACCTCGATCTTGGTCATGCGGAAGATGATGAAGGAACCCATGGCGACCATGCAGGCCGTGCCCAGGAGCACGATCAGCCCGACACCGCTGTACATCGGCTTCATGTAGTCGGGGCTGACGAAGTTGATGGCGAAGAGCATGAAGGGAGCCATCGCGGTCAGGACCCAGGCCGAGATGCGGCCTTCGGCGGTGAGCACCGCAACCTCGCGGCGAACCTCTTCACGGGCCCGGATGAAGTCGGCCAGCGTGTGGAGGAGGTCGGCCAGCCGGCCACCCACCGTCTGCTGGATGCGGATCGCCTGCACCACCCAGTCGAGGTCCCGGATCTGGAGGCGCTTGGCCATGCGGTCGAGCGCTTCCACCACCGGGTCGCCCAGCCGGGTCTCCGAAACCAGGCGGGAGAACTCCTCCGACAGCGGCGGCGGCGCCTCCTCGCACATCATCTGGATGGCCCGGAGGAACGTGTGCCCGGCCGACAGCGACGAGGCGATGAGGGCGAGGGCGTCGGGCAGGGCCGCCTCGAAGGCCTTGCGGCGCTTGGCGATCCGGCGCCTCACGAGCACCGAGGCGACCAGCGGCCCCAGGAGGATGCCGAGGAGTCCGAAGAACCAGGTCGACGACAGCGCCATCAGCAGCGCGGCCAGGGCCAGGCTGCCGGCCACCGTGACCAGGACGAACTCACCGGGACGGAACGGGACGCGGGCCCGCTCCAGCGACGCGGCCAGGGCACCCTTGGTGTCGAACTGGGTGACCATCCGGCCCGCGGCCTGGACGGTGCCCTCGACCAGGGGGCTGAGGTTCTCACTGACCCCCTCCACCCGCACGTCGCGTTCGCCGTAGGGCAGGTCGAGGATCTCGGCCAGCTTGCGGTCGCGGTCGCGGACCCGGGCGAGCATGCCGGCGACGACCAGAGCGAGGCCGACGCCGACTGCGAAGACGGCGATGATCGTGGTCATTGGGCACGCTCCGCTCGGGCGAGGGTGGACAGGGACGGGACCCGGGCGTTGCGCCCCCGGGAGGGCGAGCCCTGGGCCGCAGCCGCGGGGGCCGGAGCCCGGAAGGCCTTGGCCGGGACCTCGATGCCCTTCTCGGCCAGCTTGTCGAGGAACTTGGGCCGGAGGCCGGTGGCCACCAGCTCACCGTTGATGCGACCGTTCTCGCCCCGGGAGAACTGGCGGAACTTGAAGATCTCCTGGAGCAGGATCGTCTCGCCCTCCATGCCCTGGAGCTCGGTGACCGACGTGACGACGCGGCGGCCGTCGGACAGGCGGTCGAGGTGCATGATGATGTTCAGGGCGGACGTGATCTGCTCCCGGATGGCCTTGACCGGAAGGTCGTAGCCCGCCATCAGCACCATGGTCTCGATGCGGCTCAGGGCGTCACGGGGGCCGTTGGAGTGGACCGTGGTCATGGAGCCCTCGTGGCCGGTGTTCATGGCCTGGAGCATGTCGAGGGACTCGGCGCCCCGGACCTCACCGACGATGATGCGGTCGGGCCGCATACGCAGGGCGTTGCGGACGAGGTCTCGGATCTTGACCTCGCCGGCGCCTTCGGCGTTGGGCGGCCGGGACTCGAGGCTCAGGATGTGGGGCTGCTGCAGCTGGAGCTCGGCTGCGTCCTCGATGGTGACGATGCGCTCGCCCTCGGGGATGAACGACGACAGGACGTTGAGGTTGGTCGTCTTCCCGGTGCCGGTACCGCCGCTGACCAGGATGTTCAGCTTGCCTCGGACGCAGGCCTCCATCACGACCGAGAGGTCGAGGGTGAAGGTGCCGAAGTTGATGAGGTCCTTGACCGTGTAGGGGTCGGCGGCGAACTTCCTGATCGTCATGATCGGGCCGTGGATGGCCAGCGGCGGCAGGATGGCGTTGACCCGGGAGCCGTCGGGCAGCCGGGCGTCGACCATGGGCGACGACTCGTCGATGCGACGGCCGACGGCCGAGACGATCTTCTCGATCACGTGCCGGTACTGGTGCTCGTCACCGAAGGCGGCACCGGTGTGGTGCAGCTTGCCGTCGCGCTCCACCCAGATGTCGTCGTAGTTGTTGCACATGACCTCGGTGATGGACGGGTCCTGCAGCAGCGGGTCGAGGGGCCCGTAGCCGAGGGTGTCCTGGATCATCTCCTGGAGGAAGGTGCGCCGCTCCCGGGGGGAGATCTTGACGTCCTCCCGCTGGATGATGCGGTCGAGGGCGGCCTTGACCTCGTTGGTCAGGCCTTCGGGGGAGAGCCCGTGGACCTTGGGCGCAACCTCGGCCAGGACCAGCTCCCGGACCTTCTTCTTGGATGCGTGCCAGCTGGCGGCGGACGTGGACCCGGTTCGGCGGGCGACCGTCGACGCGGCGCCGTCGGCCGGCCGGGCGACCCGGCGGCGGGCAGCTTCGCCCGACGTCACGGACGTCCGGGATGCGGTTGACGCCCGCTCCTGGTCCTCCAGGGCTGCGAGCTTGTCTGAGAGTTTCACGGTCCTCCCTTAAGAGCCGGTTTGAGGAGACAGGTGGAAGATGCGGGCGAACAGGCCGGCCTTGCGGCCCGAACCCGGCTCGGTGAACCCGGGTACCGATGACTGCATGCCTTCTGGGAGCAGCGGGGCCAGCCCCGCGGCCAGCCGGCGGCTGACCTCGGAGGCGGGGTTGAAGGCCAGGATCGGGGTCCCGACGTTGACCGACTTGCTGACCTCTCGGGCGTACGGGAGCACCGACGCGAAGCCCTGGGAGAACAGCTTGGTGATCTGGTCGACGTCGATGCCGACGTCGCGCTCGGCCTTGTTGAGGATGAGCTTGACGTTGTCCGCCGGGATCTTCAGCTTGTCGAGGGTGTTCAGGAACACGCCCATGTTGCGGACGCTGGGCAGGTCCATGGTGGCCATGATGTAGAGCTGGTCGGACAGGTCGAAGGCGGCCAGCACGATCTCGGTGAGCGCCGCCGGCGTGTCGACCACCACGTAGTCGAACTTGGCCCGGGCCGCCTCGATCACCCGGCTGACGTCGGTCGGGTGGATGCGGTCGGCGTCGGACGGGTCCTTGGGGGCGGCGAGGACGTAGACGCCGCTGTCGTGGGCGACCACGTACTCCTGGATGTGGGCCTCGAGGTCCGACTGGTCCTGCTCCTCACGGGACAGGGCGTCGGAGATCGTGAAGCGTGGCCGCAGGCGCAGGGCGGTGGAGACCTCGCCGAACTGCAGGTCGAGGTCGATGATGCATGTGCGCTTGCCGGTGTGCTGGTGGAGGAAGTAGGCCAGGTTGGTGGCGTAGAAGGTCTTGCCGCAGCCGCCGGTGGCGGAGGCCACGGTGAAGACCGTCCCCTGCTTGGCATGCCCCGGGGCGATGACCGTCGCCGGCGCGCTGCTCATCCGGGGCCGGCTGACCGACACGGCACGCTCGATGGCGTCGTGCAGCATCCGGTCCGACACCGGGAGCTGGAGCAGGTCCAGCGCCCCGGTGCGGACGATGTCGCGGAGGGCGGCGTCGGGTCGCTTGTCGAAGGCGAGCAACAGGCTCATGGCCGGCGACTCGTCGTGCAGCGACTGGATCCGGGTGAGGCTGGCCTTGGTTCCCAGGCTGGGCCCGGCGATCATCACGTCGAACGGACCGCTGCTGGCGATCACCTCGTTCACGATGGCCAGCCGGTCGCAGGGCACCACCTCGGGGCGCGGTCGGAGGTCTCCGGCCACCCCGCGGACCTGGTCGGCCAGGTCCGCGTCCTTTTCGACTACGAGGATCTTCGGGTTTCGCACGGGTTCCCCTACAGCGCCTTCAGGGCGTCGAGGTTGCTCGAGCCGGGCGTCTCACCGATCGCCGGCTGGTCCTTGCTCACGAGGGAGAAGTAGAGGTCCTCGAAGCTGGCCAGGTACACGAGGCGCTCGGCCTCGATGGGGTTGACGGCCAGCAGGTACACCAGGCCGGTACCGCCGGGCTGGCCCTGGACGGCGGCGAGGGTCGTGCCGTTGACGTTGAGGACCTCGGTGTTCTGCATGATCAGCTTCACGCTCGAGGCGCCGCCGGCGTCGGGCGACGGACTTGACCACGGCGTAGACGTTGATCCGGTCACCGGCACCGGCGAAGCCGGCGACACCGGGGACGTTGCCCAGCTCGAGGGCGAGAGCGGTCTTGCCCTCGGGGATCTTGAGGGTGCCGATCCGGGTCTGGGTCTGCTGGAACTGGTCGGAGGTGATGATCTGGCCTTCGGGCACGCCCAGGCTGGCCGAGCGGCCGGCGAGCTGGGTCGGGTCGGTGAGGGCGTTGGCCGGCTTGACGGAGTCAGCCACGACCTTGCTCTTCACCAGGCCGCCGTTGGCGGCGTCGGCACCGCTGGTACCGGCAGGGATGGGCTTGGCGGCCACCAGCACGGCGACTCTGCCGGAGCCCACCGCAGGGTTTTCCTCACCGCTGTCGCGGAGAATAAGGAAGGTGGCCATCGCGCCGACGATGAAGACGGCGAGGCCGAGGGTAACAATCACGTTTGAGCGCTTAGCCATTGAGATTTCGGCTCCTGGTCGGGGTTGTCTGTGGGGCGTCACACGTACCGCCCACGTAGTTGTCGGCCGGCCTCGCGTGGATCTGTAGCCGGATTTCCGTAACGGCCCCTCAAGCCCCGGCGGTTTCCTACCGATACCTCACCCGTACCGACCGATAGGGCCCAGCCAGTGCACCCAGCCAATGGGGATGAGGAGCCGACCGTGAGTGACAGCCGTGTTTCCGCGCCGAAAGCGCGTTCCCGACTGCGTTTTCGTCGCGGAGACGAGTCGGGGGCGGCGCTCGTCGAGTTCGCCCTCGTCGTCGGACTCTTCGTGTTCGTCCTGTACGGGCTGGTGTGGTTCGGGATGATGCTGGCCCTCAAGCAGGGCGTCACCAACGCCGCCGCCGAAGGGGCCCGGTCCGCCGTCGGCCTCAGCGGGGCCACCGCCCAGGCCAAGGCCGTGACCACCGTGCAGGAGCGCCTGTCGTGGCTGGGTAGCAACTACTCCGCCAGCGACGTGACGGTGGCCCTCCCGGGCCCGTGCCCCCTGGACACCGCCCACCAGTGCATCACGGTGAAGATCGTCTATCCCTGGGACGACCGGCCCATCATCCCTGCCGCCCCCGGCCTGGGCCTCGTTCCCGTCGAGCAGATCACGTCTGAGGCGACGGTGCAGATCTCATGAGCGGACGCAGGCTGCGCCAGCCGTTCCGTCGCCGTCCCGACGAGCGAGGCGCCATCCTGGTGCTCTCCACCGTCGGCGTGGTCCTGGCCATGATCTTCTCGGCCATGGCCATCGACCTCGGCTTCACCGCCCAGGAGGCCCGCCGCAACCAGAAGGTGGCCGACCTGGCCGCCCTGGACGCGGTCCGAGACCTCACCGCCGTCGACCCCCGGGCCGACGCCAGCGCCCTCCGGAACAAGTTCGCGCCGGGGGCCCCCAACAGCGTCAACGCCGTCCGAGGTGACCTCGTCAACCGGGTCTTCACCCCCAACCCGGCCGGGGAAGACGTCGAGGTGACGGTGACCTCGCCCCACAAGGACCTGTTCCCGTTCGTGGCCGGCGCCTCCAGCGTGACCCGCAAGGCGGTGGCGACCCTCCAGGAGGAGGCCGCCTTCTCGCTCGGCTCGAAGCTGGCGACCATCAACACCACCGACGCCGGTCTCTACAACCAGATCTTCAGCGCCCTCCTCGGCACGACACCCGCCATCAACCTGACCGCCCTCGGCTACCAGGGCCTGGCTGCGGGCAGCGTGTCCCTGGAGGACCTGGTGGCGGCCAATCCCGCCCTGGGCACCCCCGACGAGCTGGCCACCGGCACGGTGAGCGTCAGGGATCTGGCCGAGGCGAGCGTCGACGCCCTCAACAACAAGGGCGACGCGGCGTCGATCGCGGCGGCAACTGCCTTGGGCAACTTCGCCACCAAGATCCCCTCCGACCTCCACGTCGACATGGGCGACTTCCTCAAGGTCGACGCCCCGTCCTCCCCGGCGGCGGCGAGCGCCCAGATGAACGTGTTCGACCTGATCACCAGCGCCGGGCAGGCGGCCCAGATCGCCAACGGCGTCAACCTCATCACCGTCCCGAACCTGACCGCGACCATCCCCGGCTTGACGACGTCGACGGCCAAGCTGCACCTCATCGAAGCCCCGAGGATCGCCATCGGGCCGGTGCGGGCCGACCCCAGCGGGCCCCAGGGGTGGGCCACCTGGGCCCAGACGGCGCAGATGCGGGTGGAGCTGACGACCAGCATCACCATCGGCACCTGCACCGGGCTCCTGGCCTCCTGCATCGCGCTCAACCTGCCGATCGACGTGTCGGCGGCCAAGGCCACCGGGTCGCTGGTCGACGTCTCGTGCGGCACGCCTCCCCCGCCCGCCTTCAAGCACAACTCCATCCTGGTCGACACCGTGGGTGCCGAAGCGAGGGCCGCGGCCACGGCCACGATCAAGCTGCTCGGCCTCACCGTGCCGGTCCCGCCCCTGCTCAACGCCTATCAGCCCATCGCCGGGGGCACGACCACCCCGCCGCTGAACTTCGACGGGCCCGCCTACCCGACCGCCATCCAGTCGACGGCCGCCAACGGGCTGGGCCTGGCCACCCTCCTCACCGGCCAGCTCAACCTGCTCGGGCTCAACATCGGACTGGGCACGCTGCTGGGCCAGCTCACCACCGTCACCAACAGCATCGACAACCTGATCCTCAAGCCCCTCTTCGACAGCCTGGGGCTGTCGGTCGGTGGGGCCGACGTCAGGACGCTCTCCGTCGACTGCGGGACGCCGACCCTGATCAAGTAGGACCGGCGCGGGCAGGGCGGGGTACGGTTCGCCGTGCTCCGTCACGTGGCCGTGTTCCGGTGGGCCGAGGGCACCTCGGCCTCCGACATCGACGCCTTCGCAACGGCCCTGGCCCGGCTGCCGGCGGTCATCCCCGAGATCCGGGCCTACCGGTTCGGGCCCGACGCCGGCCTGGGGATCTCGGCCAACGGCGACTTCGCGGTGGTGGCCGACTTCGACGACGCCGATGCCTACGCGGTCTACGCCCGCCATCCGGCCCATCAGGACGTGATCGTGCGCCTCCTCCGGCCCTTGGTGGCCGAGCGGCTGTCGGTGCAGTTCACGTTCTCGCTCAGTGGCCGTCCGGAGGGGGGCGGGGGATAGGGGCCGACCGCAGGTAGCCGACGATGTCATCGGCCCGGTAGAGGTTGTGGGTGGCCGGGTGCTGGGGCGACTTGCCGACGACGAGGCCGTCGCTCCGCGACGCCCAGAAGCCCTCGTAGGCCTGCTTCGGCCGGTGGGGGTCGGTGATGTAGTGGGGCACCAGGGCGCCCACGTCGAAGAGCCCGAGGGACGCGGCCCACGACGGCTCGTCGAGGAAGAGGACCACCCGCGGCTCGAAGGCCCCCACCGCCCGTTCCACCCGCTCGGGCTCGCCGGCGGACGGTAGGAGGGTGGTGAGGGCGAGCGCCTCGGTGGCCGACCACCGCGGCTGCCGGAGCCGGAACAGCTCGACCGCCCACTTGCGGATCTCGATCCAGAAGCCCATGGGGTCGGGGTAGTAGAAGCCCTGGTTGGGGGCCCCGAGGCACAGCGGGTGGTCCTTCCATTGGATCATGGGGTCGCGCCAGGCCGGCGACTTGGTGGTGACGAGGAGGAGCCAGGCGTTGAGGCTGCCGGGGGCGTTCGCCGGCCAGTCGCCCACCCGGTCGGCCAAGGCCTTGGTCGACCGCCGGCCCTGGGCCCGCGCCGCATCGAGGCGGTCCTCGGGGTCGTTCGAGAACAGCCGGGCGTCCACTCGGTTACGGCGGGAGTCGATGCGGATGAGGCCGATGATACGGTCGCCCCGCGATGCTCGTGGTCGGTCTCACGGGGGGAATCGGCTCCGGAAAGTCCACGGTGTCGGCGATGCTGGCCGAGCGGGGAGCGGTCGTCGTCGACACCGACCTGGTGGCCCGCCAGGTGGTGGCTCCCGGCGGTCCCGCTCACGACGCCCTGGTCGAACGATTCGGCCCCGAGCTGGCGGTTGACCGTCAGGCCTTGGCCGGGGTGGTGTTCTCCGATCCGGCGGCGTTGGCCGACCTCAACGCCATCGTCCACCCTGCGGTGCGGGAGGAGGTCGGCCGTCGGCTGGAGGAGCTGCGGGCCCGGGACACCGACGTCGTGATCCTGGCCGTGCCCCTCCTGGTGGAGACGGGCGGGGCCTACGACGTGGCCGGCGTTGTCGTCGTGGACTGCCCCGAGGAGGTCGCCGTCCGCCGCCTGGTCGAGCACCGAGGGATGGAGGAGGTCGACGTGCGCCGGCGCATGGCCAGCCAGGCGTCCCGGGAGCAACGCACCGCCGCCGCCGACGTCGTCATCCACAACGAAGGCACGCTGGAGGAGCTGTCCGCCCAGGTGGACGACACCTGGGCGTGGATTGAGTCCCTCCTCGAATGAACTGGTGACGTTGCGGGGCACCAGGGCGCCCCGAAGTGTCACCGGTTGGGACACCGCCTGCGAACCGGTGACGTTCTTGAGCGCCAGGGCGCCCCGAAGTGGCACCAGTTGGTCAGGCAGCGGCCGCCAAGCTGAGCACGCGGCGGAGTTCCGCCACCACCCAGTCGGGCCTTTCAACGAGGTCGTCCCAGGTAAAACGCAGCACCTGCCACCCAGCGCGCCGGAGCTTGCGGTCACGGGCTTCGTCGGCGTCCCGATCGAGCTTCGAGGAGTGATGGCGGCGGCTGTCGAGCTCGATCAAGATGCGGATTGGCGGGTAGGCCACATCGACTCGTGCGAGCCAGTCGTCGTCGTCGCCGGCGTTGAACTGGCGGACGGGCTGGGGGAGGCCGGCGTCGCCGACAAGGTCACGGAACCTGGCTTCCAGCTCGCTCGCCGGCGGAACGTAGCCCTCTGAACGCTCGGCGAGCAACCGTCGCATCACCGCTGTTCCCTTCCGGCCTCGACTGGCAAGGTCGAGGAAGGTCGCCTCGAGAGTCCCTGGGGTCGTGATTCCCATCGCCAGGCAGTTGTCGAGTGCCCGCTCGGTCTTGCCCGGGTGGAGCACGCCAGCGAGGTCGCAAAGGGTACGGGCCACGCGGGTGGTCGCAATGCCCTCGACAACGGTCAGGTGGTGAGAGGGAAAGGGCCGCCAGCGGTGGACTATTTCGCCCTCTTGGCGGTGCCGCCGGGGGCGCGGTGTGGTCACCTCGACGAGGCCGCGCCGCTCGAACCCGGGGATGCCGAGGAGCGCCGCCGCCGAGCGGTGCGACGCTGCCGCCGCCGGTCCCGCTGCGAACACGAGCCCGAGGACACGCTGCTCCCAGGCCCGCGTCGATCCGGGAAGGCGGTAGACGCCGACGGCGATCACCTCCCACTGACCGGTTCGCAGACGGTGCTTGATCGCATCCGCCGTGAAGCCAATGGCAACGGCCTGCTCACGTGTGAACAGGCTGTACTGCCTTTCCGCCAGTTCCATGAGTTTTCGATCCATGTTGTATGGTCGCAGGCGCGCAAGCCCCCAGGCAACTGGTGACGTTCGGAGGCGCCAGGACGCCCCGCGCCGTCACCAGTTCGCGTGGGTCGGGGAACTGGTGACGTTGGGAGGCGCCAGGACACCCCGCACCGTCACCGGTTCGGAGTTCGTTGTCTCAGGCTCGTCGTACCCTGGTGGCGATGCCTCCCTTCAGGGTTGTGAGCGACTTCGAGCCGGCGGGCGACCAGCCCAAGGCGATCGAGGGCCTGGCCCGCGGCATCGAGCGGGGCGACCGGTTCCAGACGCTCCTCGGCATCACCGGCAGCGGCAAGTCGGCCACCATCGCCTGGACCATCGAGAAGGTCCAGAAGCCGACGCTCGTCATCGCGCCGAACAAGTCGCTGGCGGCCCAGCTGGCCAACGAGTTCAAGGAGTTCTTCCCCGACAACCGGGTCGAGTACTTCGTCTCCTACTACGACTACTACCAGCCCGAGGCCTACATCCCCTCGAGCGACACGTACATCGAGAAGGACTCGTCGATCAACGACGAGATCGACCGCCTCCGGCACAGCGCCACGTCCGGACTGCTCGCCAGAAGAGACGTGATCGTGGTCGCCAGCGTGTCGTGCATCTACGGCCTGGGGTCGCCCGAGGAGTACAGCAAGCAGGTCCTGCGGCTCCAGCCGGGGGAGGAGCACCCCCAGCGAGCCATCCTCGGCCGCCTGGTCGACATGCAGTACGAGCGCAACGACGTCAACTTCGTCCGGGGCAAGTTCCGGGTGCGGGGCGACACCATCGAGGTCTTCCCCGCCTACGACGAGATGGGCGTGCGCATCGAGCTGTTCGGCGACGAGGTCGAGCGCATCAGCCGGGTCGACCCCCTCACCGGCGAGCTCATCGCCGACATCAAGGAGCTGGAGATCTTCCCCGCCACCCACTACGTGGCCGGCGAGCAGCGCATGCGGCGGGCGATCGTCCAGATCGAGGAGGAGCTCCAGCATCGGCTGAAGTGGTTCGAGAACGAGGGCAAGCTGCTCGAGGCCCAGCGCCTGCGCATGCGCACCCAGTACGACCTGGAGATGATGCAGGAGGTCGGCTTCTGCAACGGCATCGAGAACTACTCCCGCCACATCGACGGCCGGGCGCCGGGCGAGGCCCCGAGCACCCTGCTCGACTTCTTCCCCAAGGACTTCCTCCTGGTGGTCGACGAGTCGCACGTCACCGTCCCCCAGCTCCACGGCCAGTACCAGGGCGACCGCTCCCGCAAGGAGACCCTCGTCGACCACGGCTTCCGCCTCCCGTCGGCGGCCGACAACCGTCCCCTGCGCTTCGACGAGTGGTACGACCGGGTCAACCAGTGCGTCTTCCTGTCGGCCACGCCCTCCGCCTACGAGCTGGCCCAGTCCACCCAGGTGGTGGAGCAGGTCGTGCGGCCCACCGGCCTGGTCGACCCCGAGGTGGTGGTCAAGCCCACCAAGGGCCAGATCGACGACCTCATGGACCTGATCAAGACCAGGACGGAGAAGGGCGACCGGATCCTCGTCACCACCCTCACCAAGAAGATGGCGGAGGACCTCACCGACTACCTGCTCGAGCTGGGCGTGCGGGTGCGGTACCTGCACAGCAACGTCGACACCGTGCAGCGCATCGAGATCCTGCGCGACCTGCGGCTGGGCGAGTTCGACGTCCTGGTCGGCATCAACCTGCTGCGGGAGGGCCTCGACCTGCCCGAGGTCAGCCTGGTGTGCATCCTCGACGCCGACAAGGAGGGCTTCCTCCGCAGCGAGACGTCGCTCATCCAGACCATCGGCCGGGCCGCCCGCAACGTCGACGGGCAGGTGGTGATGTACGCCGACAAGGTCACCGACTCCATGCAGCGGGCCATCTCCGAGACCAACCGCCGCCGGGGCGTGCAGCAGGCCTACAACATCGAGCACGGCATCGACCCCCAGACGATCCGCAAGGCGGTCACCGACATCCTCGCCACCCTGCGTCCGGAGGGCGACGGCAAGTCGCCCGCCCCGGGCAAGGACCGCCGCTCGCGCAAGCGCGACCGCATCCGGTCCGATTTCGCCGAGCTGCCCCGCGACGAGCTGGCCCGCCTCATCCAGACCCTCGAGGAGGAGATGAAGGAGGCGGCCGCCGACCTCCGGTTCGAGTACGCGGCCCGCCTGCGGGACGAGGTCCACGACCTCAAGCGGGAGCTGAAGGAGATGGAGCAGGGGCTCAAGCCGGCCCCCGCGTGAGCCCCAGTCGGCGGATCCGTCGGCGGATTCGGGCAGGCCGGGCTCAGGCCGGGCCGTGCGGCGGTCGATACCTTCACGGATGACCGTCGTCGACAGCCGTCCCCCGACGCCACCACCCCCGCCCGGTCGGGAAAGGGCCGCCGCCTGGTGGCAGGTCGCCTGGCAGGCCCCCCTGCGAGCCCACCTGGCCGCCTTGGCCGTGATCCTGATCGCGTTGGTGCCCCTCATCGGCACGGGCGCCTCGTTCTCGGCCGACGAGGGGGCGGCGATCATCCAGGCCCGTTCGCTGGCCGAGGGCGGGGGATGGATCGTCGAGCATCCGTTCCCCGAGGCCGACCCCGAGGGCCGTCACTACCCGCTCGAGCTCTCCGAGCAGGGGCGCGACGGCAACGCCCCGTTCGCCAAGCATCCCCTCTACGCACTGCTCCTGGCCGCCGCCGAAGGACTGGGCGGGACGGCGGCCATGGTCGCCCTCTCACTGGCCGGCACCCTGGCCGCGGCCGGGGTGGCCGCCGCCCTCGCCCGCCGGATCGGCGGACCGTCCCTGGCCCGGCCCGCGCTCTGGGCCGTCGGCTTGTTCAGCCCCCTCCTCCTCGACGGCTACCTGGTCATCGCCCACACCCTCGGCGCCGCCGCCGCAGGGGCGGCCGTGCTGGCTGCGGTCGTGGCCGTCGAGCGCCGGTCGACGCTGATCGCGGCGGTCGCCGTTCCTCCGTGCATCGCGGCCGCCGTCCTGCTTCGCAACGAGGCCGTGTTCCTGGCTGTGGGCCTGGGCGTTGCCGCCGCCGTGGTCGCGGTCCGGGCCCGTCCCCGCCTGCCGGCCCTCACCGTGGCCGTCGGATCGGTGGTAGTCGCGGCCGTGGCCCACGTGGGCGAAGGCGTCTGGACGAGCCGCCTGATAGGGGGCCGGGCGACTCCGGTCGCCGACGGCGTTGCGACTACGGCCGGAGGAAGCTTCCTCCGCGACCGGATCGACGGGTTCGTCCTCACCTGGCTGACGCCTACCTATTCCGGGCGGCCCCTCGTCGGCCTGGCCCTGCTGGTCATGGTGGGAGCAGTGGGGTACGGCGCTTGGACCGTCCGCCGCCGGCCCGACGAGGGGCGCCGCCTCCTGGTGGTGACGGCCGTGGCCGCCGCGGCCGCAGTCACTGCCACCCTCGCCGACCCCGGCAACGTGGTCCCCGGCCTGCTGGTCGCCTTCCCGCTGGTGGTCGCGGGGCTGGTCCTCGTCACCCGGGACGCGCTCCGCCCCGTCGGGGCCCGCCTGGCTGCTGTCAGCGCGGCCGTGTTCACCCTGGGCGTGCTGGCCACCCAGTACTCCACCGGCGGTTCGGGTGAGTGGGGCGGGCGCTACTTCGCCCTGGTGATCCCGGTGGCCGTTCCCGTCCTGCTCCTGGGTCTCGACCACCACCGGCGGCGCTTGGTCCCCGCCATGGCCCGGCGGGCGACCATCGGGCTGGTCGTGTGCCTCCTCAGCCTCACCGCTATGGCCGTCGGCAGCATCACCCATATCCACCGGTTCACCGGCCGGCTGGTCGACTCGGTCGCCCAGGCCGCGCCCCCCGCTTCGGCAGGCACCAGGGCGCCGGTGGTCATCACCACCGCGCCGTCGATGCCCCGCCTGGCGTGGTCGACGTTCGACAGCCAGCGCTGGCTCCTCACGACCCCCGCCGACCTCGCCGCGCTGGCCGGCCGCGTCGGGCGGTTCACCTTCGTCACCCGGGACCTGGCCACCGACCTCCCCCGTCTCGACGGCCTCCTCGTCGAGCGGGCGTCGGGTGCGGCCGACGGCAGCGGCTGGCAGGTGCTGGTCGTCGGCGGTGGCTGACCCGCCGGCACCCTCCACCTCGACCGATCCGGCCGATCGGGCCGCGTCCGCCCGAAGGCCCGACGCCGGCAACGGCCGCCGAAGGCCCGACGCCGACGCGGAACGTCAACAACGGCCGCCAAGCCCGAGCCAACTGGACCCGCCTGGCCGCCGCCTGTCGTCGCCCTCCTCGCCATCTACGTCGGGCTGTCGTTCCTCAATGACCCCGGCGGCTACCTGGGATCGGACACCGGCGGCAAGGTCGCCACCCTCCGGGCGATGGAAGGCCACGGCGGACTCGATCCCGACGTCGGCTACTGGGCCGAGCGATGGGACCCCGAGGGCGACCTCCACCCCCTCGTCTTCACCGTCCCCCTGGCCGGCAAGTGGGTCAACGCCACCACCGTCCCCGCCCTGTACGCCGCCTACCCCCTCTACCGGCTGGGCGGCTACCGCCTGGCCCTGCTCGTCCCCATGATCGGGTCGATCCTGGCCGCCCTCGCCGCCCGGGCCCTGGCCCGGCGCATCGGCGGACCCGGCCACAGCGGCGCCCTCGCCTTCTGGACCGTCGGCCTCCTGTCCCCCCTCGCCGTCTACGCCCTCGACTTCTGGGAACACTCGCTCGGCGTTGCCCTCGTCCTGTGGGCCGTCGTGTTCCTGCTCGACGCGGCCGACGGTCGGGCCGGGTGGAAGGCGGGTGTGGCCGCCGGCCTGCTGCTCGGCGCCGCAGCCACCCTGCGCACCGAGGCCCTCGTCTATGGGGCGGTGGCGTTGACCGTGGCCGGGGTAGCCATCGTCGTCCGGGGCCGGCGCATCGTCCCCGCGGTGGCCCTGGCGGTGGCCGTCGTCGCCGGCGCGGTGCTCCCCCTCCTGGCCAATTCCGCCCTCGAGCGGGCCACCGTCGGGACGACAATCCGCTCCGAGCGGGCCGCCGACACTGCCCGCCTGGGGGGGTCGGAGGCGTCGGCGAGGGTGCGCCAGGGCCTGCTGACCACCGTCAGCCTCCGGTCCAACGACGAGGACCGGGCCCTCGTCGAGGGGGTGGCCGTGCTCGGGCTGGTGATGATCGCCGCCGCCGGCCTGGCCCGCCCGTCGACGCGCCGGGCGGGCGTTGCGGCCGGCGCGGGCGCGGTCGTCTTGTACGCCCTTCGACTGGCGGCCGGGCCCGACTTCGTTCCCGGGTTCTTCGCCGCCGCACCCATCGCCGCCGTCGGCCTCGCCCTGGGGTGGAGGGGCCGCGACCATTGGTCTCCGCTCGTCCTGGCCATCGGCGTGGCGGCCCTTCCTTTGGTGTGGGCCTTCCAGTACCTGGGGGGCATGACCGCCCAGTGGGGAGGGCGGTACCTGCTGATCAGCGGGGCGCTCCTCACCATCGTGGGCACGGTGGCGGTGGCGACCCGCCTGCCCCGGGCGGCCCAGGTGGGGGCCGTGGGGCTGGCCGCGGTGGTCACCGCCTTCGGCCTCACCTGGCTGTCGGTGCGGTCCCACGACATGGCCCGGGCCACCGTCGCCCTGAACGCCCGCCCCGAACCGGTGCTCGTCTCCCGCATCGAGCACCTGCCCCGCGACGGCGGCGGCTTCTACGGCGACCACAAGTGGCTGGTGGCCCCCGACGCAAGCACGCTCGATCGGGCCGCGGGCGTCGTGCGGCAGGCCGGCTACGAGACCTTCGCCCTGGTCGACGTGGCGCCGGACCCGCGAGCCCCGTCGGCCCCGCCCACCGTCGCCGGCTTCGTCCCGACGACGTCCGACACCGTGCGCCTCTTCTCCGACCTCGATCTCCGGGTCACCACCTACGTCTCCCAGGCGAACGCGAGTTCGACGGATCCGCCCGCCTAAGCCAGCTCAGGCGGTACCCTCGAACGAGTGTCTGACAGGCTTGTGATTCGGGGTGCGAAGGAGCACAACCTCAAGAACGTCTCCCTCGACCTGCCCCGCGACAAGCTCGTCGTGTTCACCGGGCTCTCCGGTTCGGGCAAGTCGTCGCTCGCCTTCGACACCATCTACGCCGAGGGTCAGCGCCGGTACGTCGAATCGCTGTCGGCCTACGCCCGCCAGTTCCTGGGGCAGATGGACAAGCCCGACGTCGACTTCATCGAGGGCCTGTCGCCGGCCATCTCCATCGACCAGAAGTCGGCGTCCCGAAACCCCCGGTCGACCGTGGGCACGATCACCGAGGTCTACGACTACCTGCGCCTGCTCTACGCCCGCATCGGCGTGCCCCACTGCCCGAGGTGCGGGGCGGTGGTGGAGCGCCAGACCCCCCAGCAGATCGTCGACCGGGTGCTCCAACTGCCCGAGGGCACGCGGTTCCAGGTGCTGGCCCCCGTCGTGCGGGGGCGCAAGGGGGAGTACGAGGGGCTGCTGGCCGACCTGGCCGGGCAGGGCTACGCCCGGGCGAGGATCGACGGCGAACTCATCGAGCTGTCGACCCTCGCCGGCGGCGGCGAAGGCACCGAGGCCGGACGCCTGGCCCGCTACGAGATGCACACCATCGAGGTCGTGGTCGACCGGCTGGTCCTGCGAGACGGTATCGAGCGCCGACTGACCGACTCCCTGGAGACGGCCCTGCGCCTGGCCGAGGGCGTGGCCGAGGTCGAGATCGTCGCCAAGGACAAAGAGACCGAGAACGAGATCCTCACCTTCAGCCAGCACCTGGCCTGTCCCAACGACGGGACGTCATTCGACGAGCTCGCCCCTCGGAACTTCTCCTTCAACTCCCCCTACGGGGCCTGCCCCAAGTGCGACGGCCTGGGCACCCGCTACGAGGTCGACCCCGACCTGGTGGTGCCCAACCCCGACCTCACCATCGACGAGGGCGCCATCGCCCCGTGGGCCGGTGCCCGGGGCGAGTATTTCCACCGGGTGGTGACGGCGGTGGCCGAGACCTACGGCTTCCGGGTGACCACCCCGTTCAAGAAGCTCACCCCCGAGCAGCAGACGGTCCTGCTCTACGGGTCGGGGGCCAAGCAGCTCCACGTGCAGTACCGCAACCGCTACGGCCGCACCCGGTCCTACAACACCCAGTACGAGGGGGCGGTGCCCTACCTCCAGCGCCGCCACTCGGAGGCCGAGTCCGACTACATGCGGGAGCAGATCGAGGGCTACATGCGGGAGGTTCCGTGCGCCACCTGCGGCGGGGCCCGGCTCAAGCCCGAGTCACTGGGCGTCACCGTCGGCGAGCTCAACATCCACCAGGTGTGCGAGCTGTCCATCACCAAGGCCGCGACCTACCTGTCCTCGCTCGAGAGCACCCTGTCGACCCGTGACCGGATGATCGCCGAGCGGGTGGTGCGGGAGGTCAACGCCCGCATGCAGTTCCTGCTCGACGTCGGCCTCGACTACCTCTCGCTCAACCGGTCCGCGGGCACCCTGGCCGGGGGCGAGGCCCAGCGCATCCGGCTGGCCAGCCAGATCGGAAGTGGGCTGGTCGGGGTCCTGTACGTGCTCGACGAGCCGTCCATCGGGCTCCACCAGCGCGACAACCGCAAGCTCATCGACACCCTCATCCGCCTACGAGACATCGGCAACACGGTGATCGTGGTCGAGCACGACGAGGACACCATCCGCATCGCCGACCACGTGGTCGACATCGGGCCGGGGGCGGGCGAGCACGGCGGGGAGGTGGTGGTGTCGGGGACGTTCGCCGACCTCATCGCCACCGAGCGGTCGATCACCGGCCAGTACCTGGCCGGGGTGCGGTCGATCCCGGTGCCGGCCATGCGCCGGGAGCCGGGCGCCGAGTGGGTCGTGGTGCGGGGGGCCCGGGAGCACAACCTGCGCAACATCGACGTCGAGATCCCGCTGGGCTGCTTCGTGGCCGTCACCGGCGTGTCCGGGTCGGGCAAGTCGACCCTGGTCAACGACATCCTCTACCGGGCCCTGATGCAGCGGATCTACCGGTCGAAGGTGGTCCCCGGCCGCCATCGCACGATCGAGGGGTTCGAGTACCTCGACAAGGTCATCAACATCGACCAGTCGCCCATCGGCCGCACGCCGAGGTCCAACCCGGCCACCTACACCGGGGTCTGGGACCACGTGCGCAAGCTGTTCAGCCAGACGGCCGAGGCCCGGGTGCGGGGCTACCTCCCGGGACGGTTCTCCTTCAACGTCAAGGGCGGCCGGTGCGAGGCGTGCGCCGGCGACGGCACCATCAAGATCGAGATGCACTTCCTGCCCGACGTGTACGTGCCGTGCGAGGTGTGCAAGGGGGCCCGCTACAACCGCGACACCCTCGACATCGCCTTCAAGGGCAAGAACGTGGCCGAGGTCCTCGACATGTCGATCGAGGAGGGGGCCGAGTTCTTCACCAACCAGCCCAACATCGCCCGCCACCTGCGCACCCTGCACGACGTGGGGCTGGGCTACGTGCGCCTGGGCCAGCCGGCACCGACGCTGTCGGGCGGCGAGGCCCAGCGGGTGAAGCTGGCCAGCGAGCTGTCCAAGCGGGGCACGGGCCACACCATCTACATCCTCGACGAGCCCACCACCGGCCTCCACATGGAGGACATCCGCCGCCTGCTGGGCGTGCTGTCCCGCCTGGTCGACCAGGGCAACACCGTCCTGGTCATCGAGCACAACCTCGACGTCGTCAAGAGCGCCGACTGGGTCATCGACCTGGGCCCCGAGGGGGGCGACGGCGGCGGCATGGTCATCGTGGAAGGGCCGCCGGAGGCGGTGGCCAAGACCTCCGACAGCTACACCGGCCAGTTCCTGGCTCCCGTGCTGGCCCGGGCCCGGGCGAGGTAGGCCTTCCCGGCTACCGGGCCGGCGACGAATGTGAGTGGGCCGAGCTCACCAGGATGACGACGGCCAGGGCCAGCAGCATGAGCGTGGAGCGGGTACCGCCGAAGTCGTCCCCGAGGACGGCGCCGCTGCAGACGGTGAGGAAGCCCATCTGCAGGCCGATCACCCACCGCAGCTCCACCGGACCCCGCCCGCGGGCCAGGACGTAGCCGCCGACGGCGAAGGCGGACAGGGTGGCCGCCATCCCGATGAGCTCGTCGCCGTGGAGCCACCGGTGCCGGACGGCGTCGACCAGCCCGGTGAAGGGGAGGACCAGCCCCTCGTGCGGCAGTCCACCGGCGGGGACGGCCACACCCACGGCCAGGAACAGGAGCCCGAGAGCGGCCGCCGGCGCCACGAGGAGCGGAACGTCGGACCGCCGGCGGGTGGCCAGCACGAGCGCCAGGGGCACCAGGATCGCCGTCTCCCGGGTCAGCACCGCGGCGACGGCGGCGCAGCACGCCCACCGGGTCCGTCCGTCGAGGAAGAGGACGATGGTGAGCAGCGACAAGGTGACGGCGAGGCCGTCGGCGACCCCGTTGAAGATCGACCACAGCGCACCCGGCAGCAGCGGGTACAGGGCGGCCACCCGGGGCGGCCCCCGCAGGCGCAGGGAGAGGGCGCCCAGGGCGACGCCTCCGACGAACAGCCCCACCACGTTGACGACCACGAGGGCGATCACCAGCCCGGATCCCCCGCCCGAGGGATGCAGCACCCAGGCCAACACGGCCAGCAGGGGCCGTCGGTAGCGGTAGCGGGCGTTGTCGAGGGACGCCGCGACCTCGTCCGGGTGCCAGGGGTCACGGGCGATGGCGTAGAACTGCTGCCCGTCCAGGCCGACGTCGTCGTAGAGGTCGGCGGTCGGGAAATCGCGCTGGATCACCTCCGCCGCCGGGCCCCGGGCCCCGGCCCGGATGGGCCGCACGATCCCCTGCTCGCTCACCCGCACGTCGATCAGGAGGAGGACGAAGGTGGTGGCGGTACCGGCGAGCGCCCAGGCGGCGACGGCCCGCCGCCCTTCCCCGAGCACGAGCGCCGATGCTACCCGCCTCAACTGCGGGGCCGAGGTTGCCGATAACCCCGGGCTCGACCGGAAGGCTCAACCGGGACGGGCAACCGGCCGATATGTACACCATGCGCCGTCTGGTCCGTCCGCTGCTGGTCGCGGGGACGGTCCTCGTCGTCCTCGGCCTCAGCAAGGCCCACGCCACGGCCCACTCCTACGACTACACCGCCTCCTTCCGCTTCGCCTGGTCGCTGGCCTACATGGGCCTGCTCTGCGCCGCCGCCTACGGGGCCGGTCTCCCCGACCTGCCCCGGACCCGCCGGTCGTCGTTCCTCGGGGCCCTGAGCTCGACAATGGTGGCGGCCCTGGCCATCTCGGTCCTCCAGCTCGTCGTGGGCGCCCCCCTGCTGCCCCGGTTCGTGGTGCTGGGGACGTCCGCCATCCTGGTCCCCTACTTCCTCGTGCTGTCCGCCCTGGCCCAGGCCGGCGCCGCCCGTGACGGGCAGCGCGACCGGGTGGTGGCGGTGGCGACCCTCGACGAGGGTGTGCACCTGGGCGACGAGCTGGACGGGCACCCCGAACGGCCGGCGGTGCTGGTCTCCGTCCTGTCGCCCCAGGAGGCCACCGGTCGGCCCGGCCACTACCCGGTGATCGAGGCCGTGAGGTCGTCCCGGGCCACCGCCCTGGTGCTCGACCGGGCGGCCCAGAACGACGACTCGATCGTGGCCCAGGCGGCCGAGCTGCACGAGGCCGGGATCCGGATCAGGACGCTCTCGCTGTTCTACGACCAGTGGCTGGGCAAGCTGCCGCTGTCGGAGCTGGAGCGGGTCTCGCTCCTGTTCGACATCGGCGAGCTCCACCGGGCCCGGTACGGGCGGATGAAGCGCATCATCGACGCCCTGGCCGCGGCCGGGGGCCTGGTCGTCCTGGTGGCGATCGCCCCCGCCGTCTGGCTGGCCAACCAGCTCGGTAACCGCGGGCCGCTCCTCTACCGCCAGACGAGGGTGGGCAAGGGCGGCCGGGAGTTCGAGATCCTGAAGTTCCGGACCATGACCCCCGCCGACGCCGGGACCGGCACCGGGTGGACCACCGAGCGCGACCCCCGGATCACGCCGTTCGGCGCCCTCCTGCGGCGGACCCACCTGGACGAGCTTCCGCAGGTGGTGAACATCCTCAAGGGCGACCTGTCGCTGGTCGGGCCCCGTCCCGAGCAGCCCCACTACGTCGAGGAGCTGGGGAGCAAGATCCCCTTCTACCGCCTGCGCCACCTGGTCCGCCCCGGCCTCACCGGTTGGGCCCAGGTGAAGTACCCCTACGGGGCCAGCGAAGGCGACGCCCTGGAGAAGCTGCAGTACGAGTTCTACTACCTGCGCCACCAGAGCCTGGGCCTCGACCTGCGCATCACCGGCCGGACGCTGCGGAGCGTGCTCGGCCGCGGTGGGCGATGAAGCTCACCGCACCTGGGAGACTCTGGCTCATGCCCTCACGTCACCTCACCGGCCCGCCGACCCACTGATGGGGGACGCTCCGAGCATCGACCTCTCGGGCCAGACGATCCTCCTCACCGGGGGCACCGGCTCCTTCGGCAACGCCTTCGTGTCCGCCGTCACCAGTCGCTGGGACGACGTGGTCATCCGCGTCTACTCCCGCGACGAGCTCAAGCAGTCGGAGATGCGCGACCGCTTCGGCGACCGGCAGCTGCGGTATCTGATCGGCGACGTGCGGGACCGGTCGCGTATGTCGCGCGCCGCCCAGGGAGCCGACGTCCTCGTCCATGCGGCGGCCCTCAAGCAGGTCCCGGCCTGCGAGTACAACCCCTTCGAGGCCGTGCGCACCAACGTCCTCGGCGCCCAGCACGTGGTCGACGCCGCCATCGACACCGGCGTCAGGAAGGTCGTGGCCCTGTCCACCGACAAGGCGGTGAACCCGGTCAACCTGTACGGCGCGACCAAGCTTTGCGCCGAGAAGATCGTCGTCCAGGGCAACGCCTACGCGGCCCAGTCGCATACCCAGCTCTCCTGCGTCCGGTACGGGAACGTGGTCGGGTCCCGGGGATCGGTCGTCCCCCTGTTCCGGGAGCAGCTCCGGACGGGCAAGCTGACCATCACCGACGAGCGCATGACCCGGTTCTGGATCACCCTGCCCCAGGCCGTCGACCTGGTCCTCTACGCCCTGACCCACATGACCGGCGGCGAGATCTTCATCCCCAAGATCCCGTCCATGCGGGTGGTCGACCTGGCCGAGGCCATGGCCCCGGGGACTCCCCGGGAGATCATCGGCATCCGTCCCGGTGAGAAGCTGCACGAGGTGCTGGTCACGGCGGACGAGAGCCGGCACACGATCGACGCCGGCGACGTCTACGTCGTGCTCCCCGAGCACCCCTGGTGGGCGGAGCAGCCCCGGTGGACCGACGGGAAGCCGCTGGAGGACGGGTTCGTCTTCTCCAGCGACGTCAACGACCGCTGGCTCGGCACGGAAGAGCTCGCCCGCATCCTGTCGTGATCCCCTACGGTCGCCAGTCGATCGACGACGACGACATCGCCGCTGTCGTGGCCGTGCTGAAGGGCGACTGGCTGACGCAGGGCCCCCACATCGCCGAGTTCGAGGACACGCTGGCCGCTCGAGTCGAGGCCGGCCACGCGGTGGCGTTCTCGAGCGGCACCGCCGCCCTCCATGCGGCGGCGGCCGCCTCCGGCCTCGGGCCGGGCGACCTGGTCGTCACCTCCCCGTTGACGTTCGCGGCCAGCGCCAACTGCGTCCGGTACGTCGGCGGTTCGGTGTCGTTCGTCGACATCGACCCGGCCACGCTCAACATGGACCTGGGGGCCGTCCCGGCCGAGGCCGACGGGGTCGTCGTCGTGCACTACGCCGGCCTGCCCGCCGACCTGGGCACCCTCCCCCGGCGCCCGAGGGTGGTGATCGAGGACGCGGCCCACGCCCTGGGAGCGCTCACGCCGGACGGGCCCGTCGGCAACTGCGCCCGCTCCGACCTGTGCGTCTTCTCCTTCCACCCGGTCAAGGTCGTGACCTCGGGCGAGGGGGGCGCGGTGACGACCAACGACGCCGCCCTCGCCGCCCGGCTGCGGACGTTCCGGAACCACGGCATGGTGCCCCGCCCTGAGCACGGGCCCTGGTACTCCGAGATCGAGACCCTTGGCTACAACTACCGGATGACCGACATCCAGGCCGCCCTGGGCACCAGCCAGCTGGGCAAGCTCGGCCGCTTCGTCGGCCGCCGGCAGGCGCTGGCCGACCGCTACCACCGGCTGCTGGAGGGCGCCCCGCTCGTGCTCCCGCCCCGGGCGGCGGACGGCTCCACCCACGCCTACCACCTGTTCGCGGTGCAGGTGCCGGACCGGCGCCGGGTGTTCGAGGCGCTGCGGGCGGCGGGGATCGGCGTCCAGACGCACTATGTGCCCGTGTACCGCCACCCGGCCTACGCCGCCCCCGGGGTCGGCCCCGACCAGTTCCCGCACACGGAGGCCGCCTACTCGGGCCTGATGTCGCTGCCCATGTACCCCGACCTCACCGAGGCCGATCAGGACCGGGTGGTCGACACGCTCGTCGCCCTGCTGTGACCGTCACCTGCGTGGTGCAGGCCCGCACCGGCTCGACCCGGCTCCCGGGCAAGGTGCTGGCCGACGTCCACGGCCGGCCCATGCTGGGCTTCCTCCTCGACCGCCTGGCCCGCCTCCGGGTCGACAACCTGGTGGTCGCCACCAGCGAGCTCCCCCAGGACGACGCCGTCGCCGACGTGGCCCGGGCCTGCGGGGTGGCCGTCGTCCGCGGCTCCGAGTCCGACGTCCTCCAGCGCTTCGTCCGGGCCCTCGACGCCTTCCCCGCCGACGTCGTGGTCCGGGTCACCGCCGACTGCCCGCTCTCCGATCCCGCCGTCATCGAGGCCGCCATCGGGCTCCACGCCGCTACCGGCGCCGACTACGTGTCCAACGGCCTGCTGCGGACCTTCCCCGTGGGCCTCGACGTCGAGGTCGTCACCGCCGCCGCCCTCCGGGAGGCCGGGGACGAGGCCGACGACGGCCCCGAGCGGGAGCATGTGATGCCCTTCGTCTACCGCCGGCCGGAGCGGTACCGCCTGGCCGCCCTGCGCACCCCCGAGCGGCTCGCCGGGCGGCGCTGGACGGTCGACACCGCGGCCGACCTCGACCGGGTCAGGGCCATCGTCGCCGCCCTCGACGACCCCGTGCGGGCGACGTGGCACGACATGCTGGCCGTCGACACCCCCCCACCCGCCGGTGGGGAGGGATCGCCCGAGCTGGTCCCCGCGCTGCCGGCCGACAACCAGGTCATCGCCGGGATGACCGACGACGCCGGGACGGAGCGGCTGGGCACCGGTGACCCGGTGCTGCCCGCCGGTGACGACGTGCACGGCGCCACCCGCACCTGGCTCGTCGTCCAGGACGGCGGCGTTCTCGGGTGGGTCCAGCTCACGGTGGAGGACGGCGTGGGCCGCCTCGGCGGGCGGGCCTGCCGGGGACGGGCGCCGGTGGTGCTCGACGCCCTGCGCCGCTACCTGCAGACCGACTTCCAGGTCCGCCGGTGGGACCCGGACCCGTGGGTCACAGCCGGACCGGCAGCCCCAGCGTCTTGAGGTAGGCCTTGGCCTCGGCCGGGGTCTGCTGGGTGAAGTGGAAGATGGCGGCGGCCGCCACCGCCGATGCCTCCCCTTCCAGCAGGGCCCGACCCATGTCCTGGTAGCTGCCGGCCCCGCCCGACGCGATCACCGGGATGGTGACGGCCCGGCTGACCCGGCGGACGACGTCGAGGTCGTAGCCCTCCATGGTGCCGTCGCGGTCGATCGACGTCAGCAGGATCTCGCCCGCCCCCACCCGCTCCATCTCCTGGGCCAGCTCGGCCGGGTCGCGACCGGTCGGCACCGTCCCCGAGCGGATCCACACCCTCGGCGTCCCGTCCGCCTCCCGTTTCACGTCGATGGAGGCGACCACGCTCTGGGAGCCGAAGTGCTCGGCGGCCGCCCGGACCAGGTCCGGGTTCTCGACGGCGGCGGTGTTGAGGGACACCTTGTCCGCCCCCACCTGCAGCAGGCGGCGGACGTCGTCCAAGGTCCTCACGCCGCCGCCGACGGCCAGGGGCATGAAGCACTCGTCGGCCAGCTCGTCGACCAGGTCGAAGTCGGGCCCCGTCCCCCGCAGCGTCGCCATCACGTCGAGGAACACCAGCTCGTCGACGCCCCGCAGGTTGTACACCTTGATGGCCTGGATCGGGCTTCCCACCGCCCGCCGGGAGTCGAACCGGGTGCCCTTGACCAGCCCGAAGTCACGGTAGAGCAGGGTGGGGACGATGCGGACCTTGAGCATTCGGGACGGCGGCGGGGGCCCGGCTCAGATCGCCAGGAAGTTCCGGAGGAGCTGCAGCCCGTGCTTCTGGCTCTTCTCGGGGTGGAACTGGACGCCGAAGATCAGGTCCCGCTGCACGACCGACGTGAAGCCCCCGCAGTAGGGCGTGGTCGCGGCCACCTGCTCGGGCCGGTCGCACACCAGGTGGTAGCTGTGCACGAAGTAGAAGTCGGTGCCGCCGGGGATGCCGTCGAAGAGCATGAGCCCGTCGTGGTGGACCTCGTTCCAGCCCATGTGGGGGATGCGCACGTTGTCGCGGTCGGGCACCAGGCGGGTCACCTCGCCGTCGATCCACCCCAGCCCCTTGGTGCGTCCCCCCTCGTGGCCGTCGGTGGCCAGGAGCTGCATGCCCAGGCAGATGCCGAGGAACGGGATGCCCCGGTCGAGCACCTGCTCCGTCATGGCGTCGTCGAGGCCCCGGTCGCGCAGGTTGCGCATGGCCTCGGTGAAGGCGCCCACCCCGGGGAAGACGATCCGATCGATGAAGCTCAGGTCGCCTCCGTTGTCGACGAGGACGGCCTCGCCGCCGCACACCTCGATGGCCCGGCGCACCGAGTCGAGGTTGCACAGGCCGGAGTCGACGACCGCCACCCGGTTGCTCATCGACCGCCGTTCATCCCGGCCCGCTCGTTCATCCGGGCTCGTTGTCGTCGTTCGTCTTCTCGGGGCTCCCGTCCTCCCGGCGGACCACCTCTCCCTTCCGGTCGTGGCCGAAGATCTTGGTGTTCGTGAATCGGTCGCAGATGGCGTGGAACTCACCGAGGGACACGCCGATCTCGTCGAGGACCTCCTCGATGGGGTAGCCGAGGTAGGTCGCCGGGAAGCGACCGTCGTGGCGGCGCACGAGGGCCAGGGCGTCCTCGCGGGAGAGCCGACCCCGCCGGATCTGCATGCAGGCGATGTCGGTGGCTCGTCCGAACCCGTACTTCAGGTACTTGAAGTAGTCGTGGATGCCGGTCTGCACGTTGTCGAGGTTCTCGTAGTTGGCGACCGAACCCTCGACGGTGTGGGGGAGCGACTCGAACCCCAGCCCGGAGCTGATGAAGGCGTTCATGAGCCCGTCCCACGGGATGTAGTAGCCGAGGAAGATCCCGGTGACGCCGGTGCGGGCCAGGTCCTCGTCGGACGGGTAGGTGTACTGGATCAGGTTCCGGGCCTCGATGCCCTCCTGCCCGATCAGGTCGCTGACCCGGAGCCCGAGCAGTCCGCCGAACTCCTCCAGCCAGCGCCGGTTGAGGACGCTGCCCTCCGCCGCCGCCGCCGGTCCCCCGTACTCGTGCTGGGAGTTCTCACCCCACACGATGAGGCGGACGCCGAGCTGGGTGGCGATCCGCACGGGGACGGTGAAGATCGTCACGTGCTCGGGCCAGGAGATGTCGCCCACCTCGCGGAGGGCGAACCGGTTGATCCGTCGCCGGACGACCGGGTTCATCGAGACCTCGATGTAGTCGACGCCGAGCCGCTTGATGTTCTCGATGTTCCGCCGGCCGACCTCGGACAGCTTGTCGGTGGTGGCCGTGACGCACAGCGGGTTCATGCCGAGCTCGAGCATCCGGTAGGTCTGGTAGGTGCTGTCCTTGCCGCCGCTGGTGGGGACGATGCAGTCGTAGTTGCTTCCGTCCTTCGACCGGTACGGCTCCAGGACCTCCAACAGCTCTGTCCGGCGGGCGGTCCAGTCGACCGAGCCCCGGGTCGCGAAGTGCCGGCACGCACTGCAGACGCCCGTGTCGTCGAACAGGATGTCGGGTTTCGTCTCCGGCATGACACACCGGACGCAGTACCGGATCACGACGCGCCCTTCCTGTCGGTGCCCAGGTCGCGAAGATCAAGGTAGCCACCCGACGGGGGGCGGCTGGCTGCAGTCATGACGTCCGTCCGAAGAGCCACCAGGTGATGTCGTCCCATCCTTCATCGACGCCGAGGAAGCCCTGCTTGAGCAGTCGGAGCTCCGGGAACAGCCGTTGGTAGATCCCGCCGTAGTCGCGCTTGAAGAGCGCCCCCTGCTGGCCCCTGTAGGGCACTTCCACCGGCGTCTCCGCGAAGTATTCGCCGCAAAGCACGTACCTTCGCGACGTGCGCACGATCTCGGCCATCAGCAGAGGAAGGGTGTCATCGGGCTGATGGATGAGGACGCCGAACGTGAACACGAGGTCGAACCACCCGTCGCGGAAGGGAAGCTCCCGTCCTGCGCTCCACACCGCGTTGGTGTCAGGCACCGTCTGGCGGAGCTGCCGGAGCGCCTTCAGGTTGACATCGACGCCGTAGACGTCCTGCGGGGGAAGCGTCTGGGCTATCCACTGCAGGTTGCCCCCGATGTTGCACCCGACTTCGAGGACCCGGCGGCACGGGTTCGTGGCCAGGAGCTCCCGCCAGAAGCCCTGGCGGACGGCGAAGTCCGTGTTGCGTTCGACGTAGTCGTCGCCGAAGTCGCCGCTCCACAGCCGTTCGAGCCGGGTGGCCTCCGGCACCGGGGTGTCCTGGTTCATGCCCGGAAGTCTCCCAGGCGGGCGGGACGGCGCCGCGCCGTGCGAGTGACGGCGTAGGTGCCGCTCCCGAGAGCAGAGAGCGTCGGGGTCTACGGCCGGAAGGGCGTCGAGCTGGCGCTCCGCCAAGTCGCCCAGGCGCCCGAACAGCGGTCGGCCCGGAAGCTGGCGGCCGGCCACGGGGCGGCGGAAGGGGACCCAGAAGGGTCGGGGACCGGCAAGAAGGTCCTCATCCTGACCCCGAGGGACTGGGCCGCCCACGTGCAGTACGAGGGCGTCATCGCCCAGGCCCTGCGCCTGCGGGGCGCCGGCGTCGAGTTCCTCACCTGTGGCGGGGGCCTGGAGGTGTGCGACCGGGCGAACACCTACGAGTCACCGCCCATGCCCTGCCGGACGTGCACCCGCTACGTGGAGAAGTCGGTCGACGCCCACGGGTTCCCGCGGTCGGCTATCCGTGACGGCTGGGAGCACGACGATCCGCTTCCGTGGCCGGAGCTCGACGAGATCTCCCGGGCCGACCTCGGCACGGTGACGGCGGAGGGGCAACCCCTGGGCGCGCTGGTCGAGATCCCGCTGAGGTGGTTCCTCTGCTCGGCCGACATCGACGAGGATCCGCTGGCCGGTCAGATGGGCCGGGCCTTCCTCCGATCGGCGCGGCGCATCGTGCGCGGCGTCGCGGCCGCTCTTGACCGGGTCGAGCCCGACGTCGTCCTGCTCTGCAACGGCCTGTTCCTCTTCGAGTCGATCGCCTGGTCGCTCTGCCGGCAACGAGGCATCGACGTGGTCACCTACGAGCGGGCGTTCCTGAAGGAGACGCTGGTCTTCCACCGGGGCGCGCCGGCCGGCCTCTACGACCTCAGCGACGAGTGGGCCCGCGCCGATCGTCCGCTGACGGAGTCGGAGGAGCGACAGATCACCGAGTACCTCGACCAGCGCCGGCACGGCAAGGCGTTCGACCAGTTCTGGCAGTTCCGCCAGGAGGGTGTCGACGCCCACTCGGGACGGATGGCGACGCTGTTCACCAACCTCACCTGGGACACCGCGGTCATCGGGCGCGACCTGGCCTTCCCCGACATCCGGGCGTGGATCGCCGCCGCCATCGAGCTGTTCGCCCGGCGTCCGGACGATCGCCTCGTGATCCGGGTCCATCCTTCCGAGCTGCGTCTCCCCGGGAAGATCACCCGTGACTCCCTCGGCGTCTACATCCGGGAGCACTGGCCCGCGCTGCCCCCGAACGTGATCCTGGTGGGCTCCGAGGACCTGCAGAGCTCCTACGAGCTGATGGACGCGTCCGATGTCGGCCTGGTGTACAGCTCGACGGCGGGCCTGGAGATGGCGCTCTCGGGCAAGCCGGTCGTCGTCGCCGGGAGAGACCCATTACCGAGGAAAGGGCTTCACGGTCGACGTGACGTCGCCGGAAGACTTCCGGGCCGCACTCGATCGGATCCTCGACGACCCCGCGAGCATGCGACCGGATGTCGACCAGGCCCGCAGGTACGCGCACTTCTTCTTCTTCCGAGCGCCGATACGCGCCCCGTTCGTCGTCGAGCCCCTTCCCGGTCTCGCTCGGATCACGACGGAGAAACTGACCGACCTCGCGCCCGGCCAAAACGCCGACCTCGATCGAATTTGCGCCGGCATCCTCGAGGGTGCCTCGTTCGTCGACGAGGCATCCGGGCCGGACGAGGTCGAGGTGGGCCCGCGGCCGGCCGGGACAACCGACCGGCGCTGACCGGCCCCGATGACCGTCGGTCCGACCACGCCGCCACCCGGCCCATTCCGCCGTCGCCTGCTCCGCAACACCGCGGCCACCGCGGCCGCGAACGGGTGGACGATGGTGCTCTCGCTGGCATCGGTGCCGTTCCTGCTCCGGGGGCTCGGTATCGAGGCCTTCGGTGTGTGGGCCCTGCTCCAATCGTTCTCGGCGGTCACGGGCTGGTTGTCGTTGGCCGACCTCGGGGTCGGTTTGGCCGCAACTCGCCACATTGCCGATCATGCGAGTCGGGACGACGTCGAGGCCCGGGACCGGGGAATCGCCACGACGCTTCTTCTCTGCTCGACGATTGGAGCCTCGTTCGCGCTCGTTGTGGCTCGTGATCGGACCGACCGTCTTTCCAGGCGCATTCAACGTTCCGGCCTCGTTGGAGAACGCAGCGCGGTTCGCCGTGCTGGTCTTCGCCGGCCAAGCCTTCTTCGAGCTGATCGCAGGCGGCGCCGGTGCGTGTCTCGACGGCCTCCAGCGGGTGGATCTCTCGCGCCTGGCCGATGCCTGCCGCAGGACGCTCGTGGTGGGCGCGGCCGCGACTACCGCTCTGCTCGGCGGGGGGCTGCGAGGCGTCGCCATCGCCGCGACCAGCGCGAGTGCGGTGGGGGCCGTGTTCGCCGTGATCCTCCTTCGCCGGCAGGTGTCCCACATCCCGCTCCGATTCGATCGTGCGGTCGCTCGCCAGCTCCTTCGCTACGGCCGGTCGGTGTGGTCGTTGAACGTCAGCGGCGTGCTCCACCGCACGATGGACCGCCTGGTGGTCGGTGTGGTGCTCGGGCCGACTGCGGTGGCCCTGGTCGAGATCGCCACCCAGGTCCAGAACGGCGTCGCCGCCGTGCTCGGCGCGGCGAGCTACACCGTCGCCTCCGGGGCGGCGTGGCTCCATGGCCTCGGTGGCCCGGAGCGGCTCAGCCAACTGGTGCTGCGCGCCTCGAGGTACGCGTGCCTCGTCACGCTGCCCCTCTGCGCGTTGGTGTCCACCCTTGCCGCGCCGATCATCGTCACCTGGCTAGGTCCCGGCTACGGCGACGCGGCCGATCTGGTGCGCCTCGCCTTGCTCTACGTGGCGACCCAAGCCGCGCTCGGCATCCGGCACGAACGTGCTCGTGGGCACGGGCCGAGCCGCTCGCATCGTTCGTCCCGCGATCGCCGCGGTCGTGACCAACCTTGTCGCGAGCGTGGTGCTGGTTCGCCAGTTCGGCGTGGCGGGGGCGTTCGTGGCGACGCTCGTGAGCAGCATCGTCCTGGTGCCGTTGCTGGCGCGCCTCCTGGCGACCGACCTCGGGGTTCGGCCGGGCGACCTCCTTCGGGAATCCGTGTTGCCCGCGCTCCCACCTGCCGCGGGCGCGGCCGCGATCGGGGGCCTCGCTCTCCTCACCCCCTGGCCGCCAGCCATCCAGCTCGCCATCGGCGGCATAGGGGGCCTTGTTGCCGCCGGTCTGCTCGCCAGCTGGCTTTCCTTGCGCGGCGACGAGCGCCGCGAGCTGATCCGTGCCTTCACCCGCTGAAGGACACTGCCACCTCAACCGCTACGAGGGGTCACGACGGCGATCTTCGACGAGGTCCCACGTGAGTGGCGTCCCCCGGGAAATCGGGCGGCTCGCCCTTCGGCCCAAGATCTCGCCCAGGTACTTCGGCGCCAGGCCGCCTCCCGGCCGAATGGACCGGACGTTGGCGGGATTGAATGTGTCTCCGGCGGCGACGTCGGCGACGACGAACAGCGACCGACGGAAGGCGAGGCTGGACCTTTCGCGGGGCGACGGCCCGTAGCGCACGGACCCGAGCTCGGCCTCTGCCTCGCGGACTGCTCGAACGAGGCCGGCGAACTCGGCGGGTTCCAGGGAGAAGGCCGAATCCGGTCCGGGCTCGTCCCGGCTCAGCGTGAGGTGCTTCTCGAGCACGGTCGCGCCCAGGCTGACCGCGACGATGGCGGCGGTGACGCCCAGCGTGTGGTCGGAAAGCCCGACGGGGACGTGCCAACGGGCGGCCATGTCATCGATCGTCCGCAGGTCCATCTCCGAGGGCGGTGCGGGATACGCGCTGTTGCAGCGCAGCAGGGCGACGCCCGGCGCCCCCGCCTCCCACGCGATGGCCACCGCGTCGTCGATCTCCTCCGTCCGGGCCATCCCGGTCGACATGATCAGCGGACGACCGTGGCTGGCGGTGTACCGGATGAGCTCGTGATCGACCAGCTCGAACGAGGCGATCTTGAAGACCGGGACGTCGAGCTCGACGAGGAAGTCGACCGCGGTTGTGTCGAAGGGCGATGAGAAGAAGTGGATCCCGGCGGAGGCGGCCTCGCTCTGGAGCACGGGATGCCAGTCCCACGGCGTCATGGCCTCGTCGTAGAGCTCGTAGAGCGTGCGCCCGTCCCACAACGTGCCCCCCGTGATCCGGAAGGGCTCCCGGTCGGAGTCGATCGTCATGGTGTCCGGCCGGTAGGTCTGGACCTTGACCGCGTCGGCGCCGGCCTCGGCCGCCAGATGGACCAGCTCGATCGCCCGCTCCAGACTTCCGCCATGGTTGGCGGACAGCTCGGCGATCACGTAGGTCGGGCACCCCGGTCCGACCTCCCGACCGTCGATGGAGATCGAGGACGTGGTCATCCCTCCTCCCGACGGTGCCGTACCAGCGCCACCCACCGGCTGACTCCGTCGCCGCTTTCGCCGGTCATCTGGAAGGCGGCGTCACCGAACGACGCCAGCGACGCCTGGTTCTCCGGCTTGACCCGAGCCGTGACGGCGGTGACCGCGGGAACGTCCTCGAACAGCCGTCGTACGCCGGCATCGACGATCGCCGGCCCCCAGCCCTCGCCCCGCCGGTTCTGGGCCACCGACACGCTGATCTCGGCGGCCGTCTCCCGGCGCAGGAAACGGACGACGCCGACGGGCTTGTCGTCGGCGCTCGACGCCAGGTAGATCCATGCGTCGGGGTTGTCAAGCTGCCGGGTCAGCCAGGCGACGTGGTCGTCCCAGGCGATCGCGGCAGTGGTGAATGCGGCCTGACGGACGACGGGGTCGTTGGCCCACTCCCACAGGAGAGCGGCGTCGTCGAGGACTGCCGGCCGGAGGTGGAGGAGCCCCGAGCGCAGGCAGGCCACGACCCGCTTGGCCCCCCGGCCGTCGACCAGGGCCTGGCCCCGGCGCGCCATCGTCTCCCTCGTCGATGGATCGGCGGCCAACTCGGCCAGCGTCCGGGCGACGAGCCCGGGGTCGATCATGTCGTCCCGCCCGGCGTCGATCGCCACGCCCCGCTCGGCCAAGGCCCGGGCGAGGGGCACCTGGTTGTCGGCCACGGCGACCAGCACCGCGGGAACGCCCAGGCAGCACAGTTCCCAGCAGGTGGCGCCGGAGGCGGCCAGGGCCAGGCTGGCCCCGGCCATCGTCGACGCAACCCCGTCGATCCCCCCCAGCCTGACGATCTCCAAGCCGGCGAGCGCCTCCTGCCTCAGGATCGCCTCGAAGGCAGCCTCGGTTCCCGCGGAGGGGGCGCCCCCAGGGGAGACGACCAGCCGGGGCCGCCCCGACGGTCGGGCGCGGGGGGCCACTCGCGCCCGCCGAAAGTCGCGGCGGAGGAGCGCGTACCGGGGCCCGAGGAGCAGCCGTCGGGCCCCTCCCCCTGCGGAATAGGGGACGGGGCTGGCATCCAGGTTCTGGTCGAGGATGACGTCGGCCCGCCCGGCGGCCGAACGTCCCTGATCGTCGATCACGAGCACCGGCGTCCCGCCTGCCTCGACGGCCAGCCGGTCGGTCTCGGTGAGGTGGTACCCGTCGAGGACTACCCAGTCGGCGTCGGAGAAGTTCACCGCGGCCGGGTCCCGGACCTCGATGCCCTCGCGGTCGAACTGCTCGGACCACTCCGGCGGCACCAGTCGCGAGGCGACAGTGGCCGTCGCTCCGGCATCGATCCACGCCTGGGCCAACGCGAAGCACCGGGCCAGGTGGCCCCAGCCGATGCCGGGACCGCCGTCGACCCGCAGGATGAGCCGTCCGCCGCTCACGACCACTTCCGCCGTCGGACCGTGGCCACCAAGCGGCGGCAGAAGCCGGCACCGGTCGCCCAGTGGCCGACCGCGAGGGCGCCGAAGGCGCGATGGGGTGCAACTCCCGGATCCTTCCCACTGCGGACCGCGAGCACCGCGCAGCCGAGGGCATGGGCCAGGGGGAGGGCGACCCGACGCCACCGCCGGCTTTGCCCCCCGGCCAGGGCCGAGCCCACCACGAGGATGGCCGGCAGCGCGATCCGGTGGTCGAGCCTCGGGTTCGTGGCACCGGCTCGGTAGCACTCCCGGGCCAGCGCCGACGGGGTCGCCGGCACGTACTCCCAGCACCGGACCGCCGGCTTCGAGCCAACGCTCGGTCGCTCTCCTTCGGCGCCGGCCGACCAGCAGGTCATGGCCGGTGGGGCGGTGGGCAGCCAGCGGGCGACGGCCGCCACGGCCCGCCCGAAGCTCGTCGTCCCTACCGGGACCAAGCCCGCCGGCGCCGTCACCCCCGCCGTTCCGGCCCCGGAGCCGACCTGGTCGAGGCATTGCCGGATCGCGCTGCGGCCGAAGAGCGACCGCCCGTTGGCGACGCAGACGACGTCGCCTCGGGCAAGCATGCGGCCAAGGTCGACGACTGCGTCGGGAGCGACGTCGCGGACCACCCTGATGTGCTCGGCCGCCCTCGTGGCGAGCTCCGGCGTCCCGTCGGTGGAACCGCAGTCGAGGACGATGAGCTCACCGAAGGGCACGTCCTGCGAGAGGAGCGAGTCGATGCAGTCACGGATGAAGGGCCGGTCGTTCCTCGTCGACAGGACGACCGATACCGACCGCGGCGTTGCGTCGATGGCCACCGTTACCTCGGCATCCTTCCGTGGTCAGGCTACTTCAGGGCGTGGCCCGGGTGGCTCGACGGGAGGCATGGAAGGGGCCGGCGACCCCAACCGGTAGGTGCCCTGCACGAGTCCCAGGAGGAAACCGGTCGCCCACGGCAGGTGCATGGCCGGAAGGGCGAGCGTGAGCCCGGCAGCCGACCGGGGCCGCGTGGCGAGCTGCCGGGCGCCGGCGATGAGGACGAGACCCCCGTAGCCGACCGCGACCTTGGCCCGCCACGGGCTCGCCAGTCCCACCAGCAGAAGGGGGGCGGCCATCTGACGGGGCGCCAACGACGTCGGATGCCGGCGGACGGTCGCGGCGCGGGATCGTCCGTAACGGAAGAATTGGCGGGCGACCGCCCTGATGCTCGATCGCGGCGTGTAGGTGGACCGGATCGACGGATCGAACCAGATTCCCCCCCTCGGCCGCATGCGGATGGCGAATTCGGCGTCCTCGTTGACTCCCACGTCCTCGCGGTAGCCGCCGACCTCTCGGGCCACGCCCGTTCGATAGGCGCCGAGGTACACGGTGTCGACCCAGGCGGCGTGGCCCCCGACATGGAAGCGCGCCGGTCCCACACCGAGCGGGGAGGTCATGGCCGCGGCGATGCCCTCCTGCAGCCAACCGTCGGCCTGCGGGGTCATGGCGCCGCCGACCATTGCCCCCCCCGTCTCCTCGAGGGCCGACACGCAGCGCTCGACGTAGTCCGGCGCGATGACGCAGTGTCCGTCCACCCGCACCAGGATGTCGCCCCTCGCCTCGGCCAAGCCGACGTTGAGCGCCGCCGACTGAACCCGTCGCGGGTTGGATAGCAGCCGGGCGCGTCCGCCCCGTTGGCGGACCACGTCGCACGTCCGGTCGGTGGAGCCTCCGTCGACGACCAGCACCTCGACGACGTTCGGGTAGCTCTGGGCATCAAGGGCGTCGAGGCAGCGTTCGATGTGACGCTCCTCGTTCAGGACAGGGATCACCACCGTCACCGTGGGTCGGGCGTCAACCATCGATAACCGCGTGGGATGGCGAGGTCACGGTGAAGATGACCCGGAGGGCGGCGACGTTCCGCGCCGCCGTCGTGGGCGCGTCCTCGGACAGGAGCACGTCGCCCACTGAGGGCTCGAACAGGGCGAGGATCTCGGCGCAGGTCCCGATCCGGGTGTCCGAGCCGGGGAGATAGCCCGCTTCGGCCACGATCTCCTCGTCGGTCTTGGCGTTCCACTCGACCCCGATGGCCACGACTCCCCCCGGGCGCAGCACTCGGAGGACCTCGGCCGCGGCGCGGGCGCGGTCGTCGCTGTAGGCCAGCACCCACCCGAGAATCACCACGTCGAAGGAGTCGTCCGGAAAGGGCATCTCGTGGAGATCGCCCAGCTCAACCCACGGCGAGTAGGTGATCAGGTCGAGCGCCCGGATATGCGAGCGCTCGAAGCCGTGACCGATCAGGGCGAGGATCTCGCCCTCGGTCCGGGGCCCGACGACGAGCACGTCGGCGTCCACCGGCAGCGACTCGAGGACCGAGAGTGGCCGTATGAGGAACAGGGACCGGTTCACCGCCAGGTCGCGAAGCCCACGGAGATTGTGGAAGACGGTGCTGCTCGCCACCGCCCGTCGGCCGTCGAGGGTCCGCAGGCGCCGTCGGACCCGGGTCAGCCACAGGTAGCGGGCCAGGGATACCGAGTATCGGATCACGTCGACGACGAGGAGCTGGTGGACGGTGTGGCGCAGCAGCCCCTTCTCCCGCCGCACCAGGCTGGGATTCGGCACCCCGCTCAGCCCCGGCCTGGGGCCAAGGTGAAGCGGCGGTAGACCGAGGGGAACCGCCGCACCGCGTCGGACAGGGCGGGGATCGGCCGTCGGAGGACGGGCCGGGTGTACGTCTGCCCGAACAGCGACGAGGCCAGCTCGAGTTGGAACACCAGTCGATGGCCCCGGGTGACCGGCTCCCCCTTGTGGAGCCCCCTCGTGTCGGCCAGGAACACCGTGCCCCTCGGGCCGGGGATGCGGACGACGTCGTCGGGGAACCGGGCCTCGACCTCCTCGTCGCTGTAGCGCCGGTCGGCCCTGAACGCGGCCGGGAGGGCCCGGTGGGTGCCCCGCACGAAGGCGTGGGGACCGGTATCGGCATCGACGTCGGTCAGGTAGACGAAGAGCTTGAGGAAGCGCGGTCGGTCGAGGTCGAAGTGGAAGAGCTGGGCCGCGGCCGAGGCCGAGCCCCCACCGGGGGCCGACCACCAGCCGGCGACCAGATCCTGGACGGGAGCGGCGCCCAGGTAGTCCTGGGCCAGGCGGAGGACCGACTCGTCGGCCACCAGTTCCTGCACTGACGGACAGGCGAGCAGGTCCTCCTCGGGGATCTCGTAGCGCCGGGCCAGCGGTGCTGCGGGATCGAAGGTCGCCGTCGCCGGCAGGGAGGGATCGTCCGACCCGACCAGGGTGCACTCCGCCTCCCGGGCGAAGCGCTCGATGTCGTCGCACGCGGCGGGGGACAGAAGGGACGGCAGCACGGCGAAGCCGTCCCGCACCAGGGTGGCGAGGACCTCGTCGTGGATCCCGGCGGTAAGGCCGGCGGGCTCCGGGGAGAAGCCGAGGAGCGGTCCCTCGTGGGCGGCCCGTTCCTCCACGCGACCGAACGAGGTCTCGGGGGACAGGAACGACGCCCGCATCGCCCGGTACGCCGCCGACGGTGTCGTGCCGGTCGTCCTGTACCGGTGCCAACCCCAGGTGAGGACAGGATCGAGGACCAACCGGGTGCCGACCCGGGTGGTGACCATGCGCTCCGCCAGGCGGGCCGCGCTCTGCACCGCGCTGCTCATCGGGGCCGATGCCTGGACGCGCCGGGCGCCGACGGGTTCACGAGCGGTGCTCTCGTCAGACGATCTCGAGCATCCGCTGCAGCGCCACCCTCGCGTTTTCGGCAGTTTCGGGATCGACCTTGATCTGGTTCACCACGGTGCCCTCGACCAGGTTCTCGAGAACCCAGGCCAGGTGGGCGGCGTCGACGCGGAACATGGTCGAGCACGGGCAGATCAGGGGGTCGAGGGAGACGACGGTGAGGTCGGGGTGCTCGTTGGCCAGGCGTTGCACCAGGTGGATCTCGGTCCCGACCGCGATCACCGACCCGGCCGGGGCGGCGTCGACCGCTCGGATGATGAAGTCGGTCGAGCCGACCTGGTCGGCGACCTCGACCACCTCGCGGGAGCACTCCGGATGCACGACCACGATCCCGTCGGGGTTTGCCGCCCGGAAGTCCGCCACGTGGGCGACCGTGAAGCGTTGGTGCACCGAGCAGTGCCCCTTCCACAGGAGGAACGTCGCCTCCTTGACGTCGGCCTCCTGCAGGCCGCCCAGGTCGCGCTTGGGGTTCCACACCCGCATGTCGGACGGCCCGAAGCCCAGTTGGAAGGCCGTGTTGCGGCCCAGGTGCTGGTCGGGGAAGAACAGCAGCTTGTCGGCCCGCTCCAGGGCCCAGGACACGACTGCCTTGGCGTTGGAGGACGTGCACACGGCCCCGCCCTTGCGTCCCACGAACGCCTTGAGCGCGGCCGACGAGTTCATGTAGGTGATGGGCAGGATGCGCTCGATGTCGGTGACCGCGGCCAGCTCCTCCCAGGCCACCTCCACGGAGTCGATGTCGGCCATGTCGGCCATCGAGCAGCCGGCGTTCAGGTCGGGGAGGATGACGGCCTGGTGGTCGCCGGTGAGGATGTCGGCCGACTCGGCCATGAAGTGGACGCCGCAGAACACGATGAACTCGGCGGGCGAGTCGGCGGCCAGGCGGGAAAGGCCGTAGGAGTCGCCCCGGGCATCGGCCCAGGCCATGACCTCGTCGCGCTGGTAGTGGTGGCCGAGGATGAGAAGGCGCTCGCCGAGCGTGGCCTTGGCCTCGCCGATCCACGCCGCCAGCTCTTCCTGGCTGGCCGCTGTGTAGCGGTCGGGTAGCGCCCCCTGGATGCGGAGCATATGGGTGACCTCCGATGAGGGCTCCGATAGTGACCGGTGGAGACAGCCTGGTCGCCTCACACGGGGTTGTCGGCCTCGGAGCCGAGATATGTCGCCGGAGACCAGGCCGGCGTTGTATGCAACCTTACGTCGGCCCAATCATTCCCGCGAAGTCTGCTCCAGCATCTCTTGCAGGGCCGCGAGCACCTCGAGGTGCATCTTGTCCTTGAGCCGGGCGCTGGCCCGCTTCATGCGCATGAGATCGGCCAGCGAGACGACACGGACAGAGAGGTCCTCGGCGACCGGAATGGCGACCGCGGCGCTGGCCAGGTCGCGGTACCCCTGGGTGCCCGAAGGTGTGCCCAGGACGTCGAGACTCCCCAGGTTGGTGACGAAGGTGAAGGAGTCGCCGGCGGCAAGGGTCCGGCCGTCGAGGAGGAATGGAAGGTCCTCATCGACCTTGGCTACCCGCAGCTTGGCGCCAAGCTGGCGAAGGGCGGTGGCCAGACGGTCCATGTTCTCGGTCGATCGCTCGTAGCAGACATCGAGATCCATCGTCATCAAGGGCGCTCCCAGGAGCTCGGCCGCGTAGCCACCGATGACAATGAACTTCACGTCGGCGTCGGTGAGCACCCGCAGGATCTCGATCGGGTCGAAGGCCGAGGGGGTCACGATGCCTGGCGAGCGGCGCGCATCGTGGCCAGGGCCCGTCCGTACGCGGCCCCACCCTCGGCCCTTTCGATGGGAGAGAGGGAGACCCAGTGCCCGATCAGGCTGCGATCCTCGCCTTGGCCGCGACGCAGGACCATGTCCAGCTCCCAGCCGCAGGCCTTGAGCAGCTTGTCGAGCGTGTCCGCACGGGGCATCTGCTTGCCGCGACTCGATCCGGGCGATCGTCGGCTGCGGAATGCCCGAGCGCTCGGCCAGTTGGCGCTGCGTCAGCCCCGCCGACCGGCGGGCCCCGTTCACCCACTCCGCCACCCGCGTCGTCATGGGTTCATGATAACGAATTCCGTATCGGTATCATGGACGGCGAATGTTCCAGCGTCCGCCGGCCGGCACCATCCCCGACGCGCCCGGGTCCTACCAGTTCAAGGACAAGGACGGACGGGTGATCTACGTGGGCAAGGCCCATTCCCTCCGGTCGCGCCTGTCGAACTACTTCGTGAATCCGTCGTCGCTGCCGCCCCGCACCGCCCAGATGGTGGCCGCGGCCCAGTCGGTGGAGTGGATCCAGGTCCGCAACGACGTCGAGGCCCTCATGCTCGAGTACAGCCTCATCAAGCAGCACCGGCCCCGATTCAACATCCGCCTGCGCGACGACAAGAGCTACCCGTTCCTGGCCATCACCACGGGCGACGAGTGGCCCCGGGCCATGGTCATGCGGGGCAAGAAGCGCAAGGACACCCGCTACTTCGGGCCCTTCGGCCACGCCTACGCCATCCGGGAGACGCTCGACCTCCTCCTGCGCACCTTCCCCATCCGCACCTGCAGCGACAACAAGTTCGGCCATCACGAACGTCTCGGACGCCCGTGCCTGCTCTTCCACATCGAGAAGTGCAAGGGGCCGTGCGTGGGCGAGGTCGACCATGTCGAGTACGAGCGGCTGGTCGGCCAGCTCATCGAGTTCCTCGACGGCGACACCCAATCGGTCGTCCACCAACTCGAGCGCCAGATGCGGGAGGCGGCCGACTCCCAGGAGTACGAGCGGGCGGCTCGCTTGCGCGACCGGCTGGCCAGCGTCCGCAAGGCCATCGAGAAGCAGACCATCGTCACCGAACGGCCCGAGGACCTCGACGTCATCGGGATGTCGGGCGACGAGCTGGAGGTGGCGGTCCAGGTCTTCTTCGTGCGGCGGGGACGTGTCGTCGGGCGCAAGGGCTTCATCCTCGACCTGGTGGAGGACGTGTCGCCCGGCGAGCTGGTCGGCCGGGTGCTCGAGGGCCTCTACGCCGAGGCCGAGCCGGAGGCCATCCCCCACCAGGTGCTCGTGCCCGACGAGCCGGCCGACGCCGACGTGTACCGGGAGTTCCTGTGCGAGGTCCGGGGCTCGAACGTGTCGATCCGGGTGCCCCAGCGGGGCGACAAGCGGGCCCTGCAGGCCACCGTCACCCAGAACGCCAAGGAGGAGTTCGTCCGCCACCGGCTGCGGCGGGCGTCCGACCACAACGCTCGGGCCCGGGCCCTCACCGCCCTCCAGGACGCGCTGGACCTGCCCGACGCGCCCCTGCGCATCGAGTGCTTCGACATGAGCCACATCCAGGGGTCCGACTACGTCGGGTCGATGGTGGTGATGGAGGACGGCCTGCCCAAGAAGAGCGACTACCGGCGGTTCCGCATCAAGGAGGTGGCGGGCAACGACGACTTCGCGGCCATGGAGGAGGTGCTCACCCGCCGCCTCACGGCCCTTATCGCCGAGCGGGACCGGTCGTTGGGCGGCGGCGGCGGATCCGGTCGGCCCCGCAAGTTCGCCTACCCGCCCAACCTGCTGGTCGTCGACGGGGGTCGGGGACAGCTCAACGTGGCCCAGAGGGTGGTCGAGTCCCTCGGTCTGGAGGAGGAGATCGCGGTGGCGGGCCTGGCCAAGCGTTTCGAGGAGGTCTACGTGCCGGGCCAGGCCGATCCCATCCGTATCCCCCGCCAGTCGGAGGCCCTCTACATGCTGCAGCGGCTGCGGGACGAGGCCCACCGGTTCGCCATCACCTACCACCGCGAGCTCCGGGGCAAGCGCATGACCACCAGCGTCCTCGACGGGATCAAGGGCCTGGGCGAGACCCGCCGGAAGCGCCTGGTCAAGGAGCTGGGGGGGATCAAGGCGGTGAAGGAGGCGTCGTTGGAGGAGCTGCTGGCCCTGCCGTGGCTGCCCGACGCGGTCGGCCGGGCCGTGTACGAGAAGGTCCACGGACTCTCGGGGGGCTCTGCCCCCCAGTCCGCCCGAAGGCGTGGACGCCGGGCTGGTCGCCCGGCGAGAGTCGTGACCGGCGACGGCCCTTCGGGCCGTTCGCTGTGGGAGGAGCACGCCCGGTGGTGGCAGGACGCCTTCACCGACGGGGCCGACGCCGAGTACACCGAGCAGATTCTCCCGATGGCGGCGGCCCACCTGGCCGGGGCGGTCGACGTGCTCGACGTGGGGACGGGGGAGGGCCAGATCGCCCGGGTGGCGGCCGGCGTGGAGGGCGTCCACCGGGTGGTCGGGGTCGACTTCGCCCGCGGCTCAGCTCGACGTGGCCCGCCAGCGGGCCGGCGGTCCGGCCTACGTCCGGGGGACCGCGGCAGCTCTGCCGTTCCCCTCGGAGTCGTTCGACGCGGTCGTCGCCTGCCTCGTCTTCGAGCACATCGACGACGCCGACGGGGCCATCGCCGAGGTCGGACGGGTGCTCCGGCCGGGCGGGCGGTTCCTCTACTTCCTCAACCACCCCCTGCTCCAGGCCCCCGGATCGGGATGGATCGACGACCACATCCTGGAGGAGCAGTACTGGCGCATCGGCCCCTACCTGGTGGAGGACACCACCCTGGAGGAGGTGGAGAAGGACGTCTTCCTGCCCTTCGTCCACCGCCCGCTGTCGCGCTACGTCAACGCCCTGTCCGACGCCGGCCTGGTGATCCGCCGCATGGAGGAGCCACCGCCGCCCCCCGGATTCTTGGAACGAGCCCAGGAGTACCGCGACGCAGCCACCATCCCCCGACTCCTCTTCCTCCGCGCCGAGAAGCTCCCCCTGTCGTAGGCGGCCGGTATCCTGGGCTCGTGCGCTTCCCCCCGCCCACACCGTTCGATCCAGGGGAACCGGAATGCAGTCCGATCATGACCGACGCCAGTTGTTCGTCGCTCTCGAGGAGAGCCTGGGCGAGGGACCAGCCGGCCCGCTGATGGAGCTGTTGCCACCGGTCGGCTGGGCCGACGTCGCCCGCCAGTCCGACCTCGTCGCCATCCGGGGGGAGATGGCGCAGCTCCGCGGTGAGATTGCCGAGCTGCGCGGCGAGTTCGCCGAGCTGCGGGGTGAGGTCAGGGCCCAGCTGCCGCGGCTCGTCGCCGCCAACATTGGGTCGATGATGGGCATGGCCGGGCTGATCTTCGCCGTCGCCAAGTTGGCCTGAGGGCGGCCATGAGCGAGTTCCTGATCATCACCGGGGTGTCGGGGGCGGGGCGGTCGCAGGCGGCCGACACCTTCGAGGACCTCGGGTGGTTCGTGATCGACAACCTGCCGCCCGCCCTCATCGGCAAGGTGGCGGAGCTGGTCCAGGCCCCGGGCGCGGCGGAGCGGGTGGCCCTGGTCGTGGGCACCGGCCACTACCTCGACGAGGTCGGCGCCGCCCTCGACAGCCTGCGGGCCACGTCCAGCCGGGTCAGGGTCCTGTTCCTGGAGGCCAGCGACGAGGTCCTCGTCCGCCGCTTCGAGAACACCCGCCGCCGCCACCCGCTGGCCGAGTCGGAGCGGGTCACCGACGGCATCGAGCGGGAGCGGGCCCTGCTCGACCCGGTCAAGTCCCAGGCCGACGTGGTCGTCGACACCAGCGACCTCAACGTCCACCAGCTCCGCGACCGCCTGCTCGAGCTCTTCGGCAACGACGCCGAGAGCGCCATGCAGACGAGCGTGGTGTCGTTCGGCTACAAGCATGGGCTGCCGCTCGACGTCGACCTCGTCTTCGACTGCCGCTTCCTGCCCAACCCGCATTGGGTCGAGTCCCTCCGTCCGCTGACCGGTCTCGACCAGCCGGTCCGCGACTACGTGGCCGGCCAGCCGGAGACGCCCGAGTTCCTGGCCAAGCTCGACGACCTGTTCTCCCTGCTCCTGCCGGCCTACGTCAAGGAGGGCAAGTCGTACCTGTCGATAGCCGTCGGCTGCACCGGCGGCACCCACCGGTCGGTCTACATCGCCGAGGAGCTGGCCAAGCTGCTCGAGGCGCGAGGCTTCCGGCCGATGGTCTCCCACCGCGACCTCGGGAAGTAGCCCCGCCACCGGGGCTGGGCCATGACGAAGGTCGTCGCGCTGGGGGGCGGGCACGGGCTGTCGGCGAGCCTGCGAGCCATCCGCCGGTATGCGTCGGAGGTGTCGGCGGTGGTGTCGGTGGCCGACGACGGGGGCTCCAGCGGGCGCCTGCGGTCGGTCTTCGGCATCCCTCCGCCGGGGGACCTGCGCCGGTGCCTGGTCGCCCTGGCCGACGCCGACTCCTTGTGGGTCGACGCCTTCAAATACCGCTTCACGGCCGGTGAGCTGGAGGGCCACGCCCTCGGCAACCTGATGATCGCGGGGCTGGCTGCCACCACCGGCGACTTCGAGGTGGCCCTGGCCGAGGCGGGCCGGCTGCTGGGGGCGGTGGGACGGGTGATCCCCGCCACGCGGGAGCCGGTGGTCTTGAAGGCGGTGGTGCGGGCCGCCGACGGCGAAGGTGCCGACGACGTGGAGGGGCAGGTGGCGGTGAGCAACAGCGGCCGCATCGCCGGTGTCTGGCTGGTCCCGGCCGACCCCGAGCCCACGCCGGCGGCGCTGGAGGCCCTCGCCGCCGCCGACCAGATCGTGATCGGGCCGGGTTCCCTGTTCACCAGCATCCTGGCGGTGGTGGCCGTCCCCGCCATCCGCCAGGCGCTGGCCACGGCCCGAGGGCGCAAGGTCTACGTGTGCAACCTGCGGGCCCAGACCCCCGAGACCGATGGTTACGACGTCGCCGCCCACGTCGACGCCCTGCGGGCCCATGGCCTCGACGTCGACGTGGTGGTCTGCCATCCGGGTGCCCTGCCCCTCGGAGGAGTGACCGTGGGGGTGGTCGAACGGCCCGTGGCGCGCCCCGGGGAAGTGGCCCACGATCCCCACCTATTGGCGGCGGCACTCTCTGATCTGGTCGGATAGGGGGACAACGGCACACAAGGAGGCACTTCGCATGCCGGAGAATCGGCCAGTACGGGTTGGGATCAACGGTTTCGGTCGCATCGGACGGATCTTCTTCCGGGCCTGTAGGGCTCGTGGCACCGAGATCGAAGTTGTGGCCATCAACGACCTCACCTCGCCGACGATGAACGCCCACCTGCTCAAGTACGACTCGACCCACGGACGCTTCAACGAGTCGGTCGAGGTCACCGACGACGGCATGATCGTCGGCGGCGGGCTGGTGAAGGTGTTCAGCGAGACCGACCCCAAGGCCCTTCCGTGGCAGGAGGCCGAGGTCGACGTGGTCGTCGAGTCCACCGGCTTCTTCACCGACGGCAACAAGGCCGGCGGCCACATCGATGCCGGCGCGCCCCGGGTGATCATCTCCGCCCCCGCCACCAACGTCGACGCCACGTTCGTGGTCGGCGTCAACGACGACACGTTCGACCCGTCCAAGCACAAGGTCGTGTCCAACGCCTCGTGCACGACGAACTGCTTCGTCCCCATGGTGAAGGTGCTCGACGACGCCTTCGGCATCCAGAAGGGGCTCATGACCACGGTGCACGCCTACACCAACGACCAGGCCCTGCTCGACGTGGTCAACAAGTCGGGCGACCTGCGCCGTATGCGGGCCGCGGGCCAGAACATCGTCCCCAGCCCCACGGGTGCGGCCCGGGCCACATCGCTGGTGCTGGAGGCCATGAAGGGCCGCCTCGACGGCACCGCCCTCCGGGTGCCGGTGCAGGACGGCTCCATCACCGACTTCACCGCCATCCTCGACAAGGACGTGACCGTCGAGGAGGTCAACGAGGCGTTCAAGGCGGCCTCGGAGTCGGGCCCCCTCTCCAAGGTCATCGTGTACTCGGAGGACCCCATCGTCTCCTCCGACATCGTCGGCTCGCCCGCGTCGTGCACCTTCGAGCCCGGCTCGACCATGGCCATGGGCAGCCTGGTCAAGGTCTTCGGCTGGTACGACAACGAGTGGGGCTACTCCAACCGCCTGGCCGACCTCGCTGTCATCGTGGGTCGGCGCGAACCACTGAGGTTTCGCCGTCGGAAAGCTGCGCTTTCCTCCGGCGAGTTGCAAGGAGCTCGGTCGGCCGGCGGAGCCGGCCTCCCTCGCACTGAAGGCTTGTCTGGCCGGCAGCCACGGGGGGCGCCTTCGGCGCCGGTCGTGGCCGCCGGCACTGGAACCCCTCGACCATAAGGTGAGTCGCTCGTGAATGTTCCTCAGCTGGAGGATCTGCCTGACGTTTCGGGGAAGCGGGTGTTGCTGCGCGCCGACTTCAATGTTCCGGTCACGGACGGGAAGATCGATGACGACCTGCGCATCAAGGCGGCCCTGCCCACGATCGAGTGGCTGCAGGAGCGGGGGGCCACTGTCGTCGCCTGCACCCACTTCGGGCGGCCCAAGGGCAAGCCCGACGAGAAGTACTCGGTGGCGCCGGTGCGGGAGCGGCTGGCCGAGCTGGCGCCGGGGGTCGAGCTCATGGAGAACCTCCGCTTCGACCCGGGCGAGGAGGCCAACGACCCTGCCTTCGTCGACCGGCTGGTGGAGGGCTTCGACCTCTACGTCAACGACGCCTTCGGCGCCTCCCACCGGTCGCACGCCTCGATCGTCGGGCCCCCCACCCGCCTGCCCAGCGCCGCCGGACGCCTGCTGGCCCGGGAGGTCGAAGTCCTCGGCGGGCTGCTCGACGATCCCGACCGCCCGTTCGTGGCCATCCTCGGCGGGGCCAAGGTCAGCGACAAGCTGGGAGTGATCAAGGCCCTCCTCGACAAGGTCGACACGCTCGTGGTCGGGGGGGCGATGTCGTTCACCTTCGCCCTGGCCCAGGGCCACGGGGTGGGGGACTCCCTCAAGCAGGCGGACTGGGTCGACGCCTGCAAGGACCTCCTGGCCCAGGGGGGCGACAAGCTCGTCCTGCCCGAGGACGTCCTCGCCCTCGGGCCCGACGACCAGCTCGAGGTGGTGGGCGCGGACGTTCCCGACGGCTGGAAGGGCCTTGACATCGGACCCAAGGCGACGGCCAAGTTCTGCGAGATCGCGTCGACGGCCGGCACCCTCTTCTGGAACGGTCCCATGGGCCTGTTCGAGGACCCCCGCTTCGCCGAGGGCACCATCGCCCTGGCCAAGGCGGTGGCGTCCGCCCCCGGCTTCACCATCGTCGGCGGTGGTGACAGCGCCGCCGCCCTGGCCAAGTTCGGCCTCGACGACGGCGTCGACCACGTGTCCACCGGCGGCGGGGCGTCGCTCGAGCTCATCGAGCAGGGCGACCTCCCCGGCCTGGACGCCCTGAGGAAGGCCTCAAATGCCTCGTAAGCCCCTGATCTCCGGCAACTGGAAGATGAACCTCACCCACCTGGAGGCGATCCAGGTGGTGCAGAAGCTCTCCTACCAGCTCGGCACCCAGGACTACGACGCGGTCGACGTCTCCGTGCACCCGCCGTTCACCGCCCTGCGCACCGTCCAGCTGCTGCTCGACACCGATCGCATCCCGATGGCGCTGGGGGCCCAGAACTGCCACTGGGAGGAGAAGGGGGCGTTCACGGGGGAGGTGTCCCCCGGCATGCTGCAGAAGCTCAACTGCGCCTACGTCATCGTCGGGCACTCGGAGAGGCGGGAGGTCTTCGGCGAGACCGACGAGGTCGTGCGCAAGAAGATGGAGGCGGTCGTCGCCCACGGGATGACGCCCATCGTGTGCGTGGGGGAGACCCTCGAGGAGCGGGAGGCGGGCTCCACCGACGCCAAGGTGACGGGCCAGGTCAAGGCCGCCCTCACCGGCCGCCCGCCGGCCGAGGTGGCGGCCATGGTTGTGGCCTACGAGCCCATCTGGGCCATCGGCACCGGTCGCACCGCCACCCCGGCGGACGCCCAGGCCACGTGCGGCCTCATCCGGTCGACGGTGCGGGCCCTGTTCGACGACGCCGTGGCCGACGCCCTGCGCATCCAGTACGGCGGCTCGGTGAAGGCGTCCAACAACGCCGAGCTCATGGCCCAACCCGACATCGACGGGGCCCTGGTAGGAGGGGCCAGCCTCGATCCCGACGAGTTCGCCCGCATCGTCCAGTACCGCCTCGAGGGGTAGGATCTACCGCCGTGCTCCACATGACGACTTGGGTCGTCCTCATCCACGTGGTCGTGTCGCTGGCCCTGATCCTGCTCGTCCTCCTTCACAGCGGACGGGGCGGTGGGCTGTCCGACATGTTCGGCGGGGCGGGCGGCTCGGCCGCCGCCGGCTCCACGGTCGTCGAGCGCAACCTCGACCGGATCACGGTGACGGCGGCCGTGATGTTCGCCTTCACCACCGTCATCCTGGCCATCCGGCTCCAATAGGAGGGCATCCGCTGCTCCGCCGCTCCGCCGGGACTCAAGCCGAGCCCGGTCCCGTGCCGACAGGACGGTGGTGACGATGCTCCGGGTCAGGCGTGGCCGGCATTCCGTTCGGCGTCTGGTGCGGCCGTTGGTGGCGCTCGTTCCCGTCCTGGCCCTCGTGGCCGGCGCCTGCTCGAGCGACGATCCGTCCTCCGAGGGCCGGCCGGCGACGTCGCTGCCGGCGGGCATCCTGCGGGTGGGTATCGAGCGGCCCCAGTCCCTCGACCCGGCCCAGGCCCGGTCACCCTCCGAGCTGCTGGTGGCCGAGCAGCTCTTCGACGGCCTCACCACCTACGACGCGGCCACGTCCGCCGTCGTGCCCGCCACCGCCGCCAGCTGGACGTCGAGCCCCGACCAGACCCGGTGGGAGTTCACCATCCGCCCCGACGCCAAGTTCGCCAACGGACGCGGGGCTGAACTCGGGCGACGTCAAGTACTCCCTCGAGCGCATCGCCCGCAAGGGCAGCTCGTCGCCGGCGGCGGCCCAGCTCGACGCCATCGCCGGGTTCAAGGCGTTCAACATCGAGGGCCGGGCCGAGGAGCTGTCCGGCGTCACCACGCCGTCGGAGGGGGTGGTGTCGATAGTGCTGGACCAGTCCCAGGCGGCCCTGCCCGCCATCCTGGGTAACCCCGCGTTCGGCATCGTCCCCCGGGAGGCGGTAGAGGCGCCCGCCCCCAGCTTCGCCGAGGAGCCGGTGGGCAGCGGGCCCTTCATGATCCGGGGCCGCAGCGAGGGCCTCATCCAGCTGGTGCCGGCACCCGGTGTGAACGTGGCCTTGCGGGGGGTCGACCTGGAGGTGCTGGCCGACGCCACCGCCTCCTACGACGCCTTCCTCGACGGACGCCTGGACTGGACGGCGGTGCCCTCCGACCGGGTCGAGCAGGTCGTCGAGCGCCAGGGGCGTACCGCCTTCCGGCCCTACATGGGACAGCTCTTCTACGGGTTCAACCTGAAGAGCGCCAAGTTCGCCGACGTCCGCTTCCGGGAGGCCATCGTGCGGGCCATCGACCGGGACGCCATCGTGCGGGCGATCTACGGGGCCGCCGCCCAGCGCCTCGACGGGCTGGTTCCCGATGGCGTCCCCGGGTACCAGCCGGGGGCGTGCGGGGACAGGTGCGGATTCGACCCGGAGCGGGCAAAGGCGCTGGTGGCGGAGGTGTTCGGCGGCCAGGGCGTGCCCGAGGTCGCTATCGACTTCGACGACACCGGCACCCAGAAGGCAGTGGCCGAGGCCATGCAGGCCAACCTGCTGGCGGCCGGCATCCCGGTGGTCCTGCGGTCGCATCCGTTCGCCGACTACCTGAAGTTCGCGGTCAGCGGCGGCCAGGAGATCTTCCGCCTGGGCTGGATCGGCCCCTACCCCACGGCCGACGCCTTCCTCACGCCGCTGTTCCGGAGCGGGCCTGGCCGACAACGTCACCGGCTTCTCGTCCGATCCGGTCGACGGCCTGCTGGACGCGGGACGGGCCGAATCCGACGAAGCCAAGCGCACGGCGAACTACCAGCAGGCGGAGAAGCTGGTGCTGGAGCAGCTCCCCGTCATCCCCCTGGCCCAGTTCGCCTTCCACTCCCTGGTGAGCGGGCGGGTGACCGGCCTGGTGATGTCGGGCCTGGGAACATTCGACGCCACCAAGGTCCAGGTGGGGGGGTAGGCTCGATCACCACGTCGGAGTGGCGGAATAGGCAGACGCGCCAGGTTGAGGGCCTGGTGCCCGCATAGGGCGTAGGGGTTCAAGTCCCCTCTCCGACACGTACGTCAACCCCACGGGGCAGGGCCTCCACGGCTACTAGCCCGTCGGCGTGGTAGGTGAGGCTCACGCCCAGCTCGGCGTACAGCTCGGCCTTGTCCGCCGGGTCGGCGTCGGCGAGGACCCCGACGATGTCTCGCAGGGCGCCGACCAGCGCCTTGACCTGGGCCTTCGTCAGTTTGCCGCCGGGAACGTTGCGTCCGAGCTGGGCTTCGAGGTGCTTCCGCTCTCGCTGAACCTCGGCGATCCACCCGACGATGGGCACGACCTCGCCTTCGACGTGCTCCAGCGCCTCCCGGTACCGGGACAGCCGCCGATCGCAGTCTCGGATCTTGGCTTCCAGCTCGGTCTGGCGGGCCTCGTAGTCGGGGTCGGGCTCGGCGGCGCCGGCCAGGACCTCGCAGGTGTGGTCCAGGTGCTCGTCGTCGAACAGCCCGGCGAGCCAGCCGTCCAGGCCGGGGACGACCGCTCCTTCCTGCACGTACACCGACTTCGGGTGATTCTGGGCGTCGATGCCGTAGTCGTCGGGGAACTTGCAGCGGTAGTACGGGCGCCCGTGGTTCCACTGGCCCTGCATCCGACGCCCGCACAGCCCGCATCGCATCATGCCGGCGAGCACGTAGTGGCGGCCCTCGGCCGGTGTCCGGCGAGCCGACTGCCGGGTGCGGCCGAACATCGTCTGGACGGCCTCGAACGTCTCCATGGGGATGAGCGCCTCGTGGACAGGTCGCTCGGACCAGACCCACTCGGCGTGGTTGTTCCAGCGCATCTTCGTCTCGTGCCCGAGGCCCACGTCCTCGATGTCGATCAGCACCTCGTCGCGGCGCTGGCGGTTCCAGACCTGATGACCGGTGTAGCGAGGGTTGGCCAGGATCGCCCGCACCGCCGTCTTGGCCCAGGCCCCACCGGATGTTGCTCGGTGTGGGTTGCGCTCGGGGTCATGCGCCGAGGGCGAGGGGACGCCGTCCCGAGTCAGGTCGGTCGCGATCCGATGCAGACCGGCGCCACCGATGAACTCGGCGAAGATCCGTTGCACGATCGGGGCGGCGTCGGGGTCCGGCACGAGGCAGTGGAGGCACTTGCCGTCGAGTGCCTTGCCCGGGTTCGGGTGAGGCCCGGCGTCGGCGAGGGCGTACCCGTAGGGCGGCCGACCGCCGAGGAACCGGCCCTCGATGGCGGCTTGGGCGGCCATCGCCGTGCGCACCCTGGTCTTGATCCGCATGCGCTCGCCCTTGCTCATACCGCCGTAAAGACTCATCACGAGGTCGTGCGCCTCGGATCCGGGATCGACGGCGCCGCCGACCTCGGGGACCCAGAGCCCGACGCCGTAGTGGACGAACACCGGGAACGTCAGGCCGAACTGGTGGCCGTAGAAGGCTCGCTGAGGCTCGCCGATCACCACCGAGTTGAAGCCTCGGGCGGGGTCCTTGAACGTGTCCAGGAGACGGGCTGCCTCCGGCCGGCGCTTCCACGGCAACGACCTCGACTGGCCGATGTCGAAGAACTCCTCGACGATCTCACCACCCGCCGCCGCGATGACCTGGCGGGAGCGGGCGAGCTGCCAGTTGCGGGACGACGCGGGGTCCTGCTGGTCCTCGGTACTGACCCGGCCGTAGAAGGCGAACCGCATCGGCTACGAGGCTAGGGCTTCGGGAGGATCGCCGCAGCGGTTCTCCTGCTCGGCCCTCGCTTCGATGGCGCGGCGGAGGATGCGTAGGAGAACCCGGGCCAGCGCGGGGCTCAGCTCCGGCACCGGATCGCGGGTGAGAAGAACCACCCTCTCGGGTTCCCGGCGGTCGGCGCCGCTCACAGGCCCGTCCGGCGACCTCATGGGCCATCGTCTTCGCCGTGCTCTGCGCCAGCGCCCGCCGGACACGGGAGAGCGGGTCGTCGGGGCCCTCAGCAGCAACGGCGTAGAGGTGGTTGCGGAGCCGGCCGCGCGTCATGGCGGTGTAGCCGGCCTCGGCGTGGAGGGTGTCGTCGCCGAGCACCAGGGCCACGTCGCACGTCAAGCCCTGGCTCTTGGGGACGGTCAGGGCGTAGGCGTGGGCGACGTGGCCGTCGAGGAGGTAGCTCAGTGGCACCTGCACCTTCGCTTCCTCGTCAGTCTCGACGACGAGGTCCCGGCCGGCGCGTGCACGCACCGTTGCCTGCGTGCCGTTGAGCAGTCCGATTCGCCTGTGGTTCCGAAGGGCGACCACCCGGTCCCCGACGGCGAAGTCGTGCTCGTCGATGCTCAGGACCGCCTCGCCGAGGACCCCGGTAGCTCGCAGCCTGGCCCGGGCCCGACGGTTGAGGTCGGCCACGTCGCTGCGATGAAGAGCGAGCATCACTACCCGACTTGCCGTCGCGCCCTTCGAGCAGCCAGTCATCCGCCATCCGGTCCCGAAGGTGCTCGGCGTTGTCGAGAACTGTCAGGTGTCCGGTCCGACGCAGGCGTAGCAGCGCCCGCTCGGTGTCACCGCTGCGCAGGGCG